>NZ_CP162778.1:4800000-6136488 GCF_054668565.1 Pseudomonas sp. S1_G07
AGCCTGACGCAGCTCGCGCTCCATGTTCTTGCGAACTTCGGTGCGGAAGCCTTCGATACCGGTTTCCTTGATACCGAACTGATTGAAGAACTCTTCGTTCAACTCTGGCAGCTTAGGCCCGGAAACACTGTTGACGGTCACGGTGAACTCGGCGGCTTTGCCAGCCAGGTCCAGGTTCTGGTAGTCAGCAGGGAATTCCAGGTTCAGAACGCGCTCTTCGCCAGCCTTGGCGCCAACCAGGCCGTCTTCGAAACCAGGAATCATGCGGTTGGAACCCAGCACCAGCTGAGTACCCTTGGCGGAGCCGCCAGCGAATGCTTCGCCGTCAACCTTGCCGACGAAATCGATATTCAACTGGTCTTCGTTCTGAGCAGCGCGCTCGGCCACTTCAAAACGGGTGTTCTGCTTGCGCAGGATTTCCAGCATGTTGTCCAGGTCGGCATCAGCCACTTCGGCGCTCAGGCGCTCGATGGCGATACCGTCGAAACCGGCAACGGTGAACTCCGGGAACACTTCGAATACGGCAACGTATTCCAGGTCCTTGCCGGCTTCCAGGGACTTAGGCTCGATCGAAGGCGAACCAGCCGGGTTCAGCTTTTGCTCGACAACTGCTTCGTAGAAGGAAGCCTGGATCACGTCACCCACAGCCTCCTGACGCGCATCGGCACCAAAACGACGCTTGATTTCGCTCATTGGCACCTTGCCTGGACGGAAACCAGCGATCTTGGCCTTTTGGGCAGTCTGCTGCAGACGCTTGTTGACCGCAGTCTCAATACGTTCTGCCGGCACGGTGATGCTCAGGCGGCGCTCGAGAGCAGTAGTATTTTCAACAGAAACTTGCATGGATATTCCTCGTTGCACAGACGTTAGCCGGCCATTTCCGACCCCAATCAAGGGCATGCATTCTAGTGGGTCAAACTCAAGAAGTCACCCTACTGGAAATACGCCCGTAAACAGCCGGCAATTTATCGGTACGAGAGCACTGCTGCACCTCGCCCCGCTGACAAATACAGCCAATTACCCCAGGGCTCTGCGCCGCCCTTCTATATATAGAAGAAGCCGCCATTCATCGCCCCGGCGCGCCGCCCCGCAGTGAGGGCGGGCAGACAACGCGGCATCATCGAGACACATAAATACGATGAAACGCCCTGACGTTGCGACTCAACACCTGCAGCCGCCAACCTTTCGAACCGCTGAAACCAAAAAAGGCGCCAGACTGTTAAATCTGGCGCCTTTCGAATATGGGGTGGACGAAGGGGATCGAACCCTCGACAACGGGAGTCACAATCCCGTGCTCTACCAACTGAGCTACGCCCACCATATTGCATCAACAAAGAAACCAAACCACTTCTTTGTTCAACCCTGCCCTTCATGCCAACGGGCAACGCTGTAATTGGTGCGGATGAAGAGACTCGAACTCTTACGCCTTGCGGCGCTGGAACCTAAATCCAGTGTGTCTACCAATTCCACCACATCCGCGCTTGAAGCTCTTAAAGCAAAGGCGCCAGATGATTAATCTGGCGCCTTTCAGAATATGGGGTGGACGAAGGGGATCGAACCCTCGACAACGGGAGTCACAATCCCGTGCTCTACCAACTGAGCTACGCCCACCATATAGCGCTACTTGTGCCAAAGCTGCCTAATGGCGCACCCGGCAGGACTCGAACCTGCGACCATCCGCTTAGAAGGCGGATGCTCTATCCAGCTGAGCTACGGGCGCCTTATTAATCTGTACTCTTGGAGGATTACAAACTAAGTGCTTCCAGCCTTGCAGAACAACCATTCTGCTCGGCCTTCTTAACCAGTGCTAGGCTGTGCCCGACAAGTGCGACGAATAGTATAGAGGGCCCGGAAACCCGTCAAATCTTTTTTAAAAAAAATTCATTTTATTTAAGGGGTTAGGCCAATTTGCAGACCAACCGCCTTTGCCCTCACGTCTTGGCGTGCGAGAATGCGCGCACTTTTCCTCCCCCTCTCGATGGTTAATCACGCGTAATGACTGCACAACTTATCGACGGCAAATCAATCGCCGCCAGCCTGCGCCAGCAGATCGCCAAACGAGTCACCGAGCGCAGCCAGCAAGGCCTGCGTACGCCGGGCCTCGCGGTGATCCTGGTCGGCAGCGATCCTGCCTCTCAGGTTTATGTCTCGCACAAGCGTAAAGACTGTGAAGAGGTCGGCTTTATCTCCAAGGCCTACGACTTGCCTGCCGACACCACCCAACAGGCCCTTACCGACCTGATTGACGATCTCAATGACAACCCGGCGATCGACGGCATTCTGGTGCAACTGCCACTACCTCAGCACCTGGACGCCTCCAAACTGCTGGAGCGCATCCGTCCGGACAAGGACGTCGATGGCTTCCACCCCTATAACGTCGGCCGCCTGGCCCAGCGCATCCCGCTGCTGCGCCCCTGCACCCCGAAAGGCATCATGACCCTGCTGGAAAGCACCGGTGTCGACCTGTACGGCCTCGACGCCGTCGTGGTGGGCGCATCCAACATCGTCGGGCGCCCGATGGCCATGGAACTGTTGCTGGCCGGCTGCACCGTCACCGTGACCCACCGTTTTACCAAGGACCTCGCCGGCCACGTCGGGCGTGCCGACCTGGTGGTGGTTGCGGCCGGCAAGCCGGGCCTGGTCAAGGGTGAGTGGATCAAGGAAGGTGCCATCGTCATCGACGTGGGCATCAATCGCCAGGCAGATGGCAAGCTGGTCGGCGACGTGGTGTACGAAACCGCCCTGCCTCGCGCAGGATGGATCACTCCGGTGCCCGGCGGCGTAGGTCCGATGACCCGTGCCTGCCTGCTGGAAAATACCCTGTACGCGGCAGAAACCCTGCACAGCTAATAACCAGCGGTACTGAAAAAGCCCTGCCTTATCGCAGGGCTTTTTATTGCCCGGCATAAAACCTGTTTTTTCTTAGTTTTTAAGCACTTTCGTCTGGTTCTAGAAGAACATTCGACAGTTTTTGTTCCATACTCCTAAAATGTAACGCCATTTGTCATATAACCCGTTGCAGAACGGTATCTTCTTACCTTTTTAGCGAGTTCATCCGCGTGAAAATTCGTCTCTCTCTTGTCAGCCTATTTTTTGCTTTCACAGGCACCTTCGCGCACGCCGCCGAATCCACCCTGGCCCCGCGCGACCCGTCCAAACTGCAGATTGCCTCCGGTAGCGCCATGCTGGTAGACCTGCAAACCAACAAGGTCATCTACGCCAGCAACCCCGACGTGGTGGTGCCGATCGCCTCGGTGAGCAAGTTGATGACCGGCCTGATCGTGCTGGAAGCCAAGCAGAACATGGATGAATACATCGATATCAACATCACCGACACGCCAGAGATGAAAGGCGTGTTCTCCCGCGTGAAGATCGGCAGCCAAATGCCGCGCAAGGAAATGCTGCTGATCGCCCTGATGTCCTCGGAAAACCGCGCCGCCGCGAGCCTGGCCCACCATTATCCAGGCGGCTATGCGGCCTTTATCGCGGCAATGAACGCCAAGGCCAAGGCCCTGGGCATGACCAACACGCATTACGTCGAACCCACTGGCCTGTCGATCCACAACGTCTCCACCGCCCGCGACCTGAGCAAGCTGCTGGCCGCCGCGCGCCATTACCCGCTGCTCAGCCAGTTGAGCACCACCAAGGAAAAGACCGTGGCGTTCCGCAAGCCCAACTACACCCTGGGCTTCTCCAACACCGATCACCTGATCAACCGCGCCAACTGGGACATCAAGCTGACCAAGACCGGCTTCACCAACCAGGCCGGTCATTGCCTGGTACTGGTCACCAGCATGGGTAATCGCCCGGTGTCGCTGGTGATCCTCGATGCATTCGGCAAGTTCACCCACTTCGCCGATGCCAGTCGTATTCGCAACTGGGTCGAAACCGGCAAGAGCGGCTCGGTGCCGGACGTCGCGTTGCGCTACAAGGCCGACAAGAACCTGAAAAACCGCCCGAACGCGGTTGAGGCGCGTCGCTGAACAACACACGCAACCAGCGTGCCGGCCTCTAAACGCCCCGACGAGTTCGGGGCTTTTTTTGCGCGAACCACCCACCGCGCCCGTCACGACAGACGATTCACTCAATCACCGCCACGGGTAAAAACTGGACATCCACTTCAAATCCGTCCGCCCTTCCTGTCGCTGGCGATACCAGGGTCATACGCGCCTTGCTCCCCTGGACAATGGTTTTGACAATCGCCAGGCCCAACCCCGAGCCGCTGGATGCGCTGGCGCCCCGCACAAAGCGTTCGGTCAGGCGTTGCAACACCGGCGCCGGGACAGCCGGCCCACCATTGATGACCCGCAGCAGCGCCTGCTCCGTGAGGATGACGTCGACCGATTGATCGGCAGCCCCATACTTCAAGGCATTCTCGATCAGGTTGCGCAGCAGGATGCCAAAGGCGTCCGCATCGATCGCTGAATAAACACTGCCCTGGGTCGGAAGTTGTAACCGGATACGCTGCGCGCTGCTGTGCCGCCACTCATCGACCCCATGGGCCAGCAATGGAATCAGGTCCTGAGGCACCTCGGACAGCAGCCCGCCGCCCTCGGCCTTGGCTAACTGCATGAGTTTTTCCGAAAGCCGTGACAGCTCGCGCAGCGCGTTTTCGATCTTCGCCGCCCGCAAGCGCAACGGCCCCTCCGGCGCTTCATGACGCAGGCGCTGGATCTGCGCCAACGTCGCGGCCAACGGCGTGCGCAGCTCATGGGCACTGTTTGCGGTAAAGCTGCGCTCGGCTTCCAATGCCTTGCGCAAGCGCTCGAGCAGGTGGTTGATCGCGTCGGCCAATGGGTCGATTTCCGCCGGCAACCTCTCCACGCGGATGGGCGATAAGTCTCCCGCGCCGCGGGCCTCTACGGCACGGCCATAGGCCAACACACTACGCAAACTGACCCGCACAAACAGCCAGGTGCCCAACAGGCTGATGGGAATCAGCGCCAAAAGCGGTATCAATAAGGCACACACGGCTTCCCGCGCCGCCTCACGTCGATGTGCCAGAGGCTCGGCTATCTCGATAAACAACGTGTTGCGCAGCGCGCTCGCGCCATACAGTCGGTATTTTCCAGTGGTGGAAAACCCCTCGGCCGGTTGTGTGTTGAAGATCTTCGGGTTGGCATCATGGGATTGCATCAGGATCTGGCCCTGCGCATCGCGCACCAGGTAGGTCAAGTGTTCCTTGTGCAATTTCAGCCCGGAGATGTGCTGGGCTGCGCTTGGATCCTCGCGGTTGCTGATTTCCAGCACGGCCAGGGGCAGGATGCGTTGCGCGGTTTCTTCCAGAGCACTGTCGAACGCCTCGTTCAGCTCCTGCTGCAACATCAACCAGGCGCCGACGGTTGCCCCCAGCCACAGCAAGGTCATGCCCAGGGTCAACCCCAGGCCCAGGCGTTTTTGCAGGCTGATCGAGGCGTTCATACGGCCATCAGCCGATAACCCATGCCACGCACGGTTTCCACCAGGTCGCGCCCCAATTTTTTGCGCAGACGGCTGATATACACCTCAATGGTGTTGCTCTCGATTTCCGCACCAAACGCGTACAAGCGTTCTTCGAGCTGCGACTTCGACAGCAACGCCGTGGGGCGCTGCACAAACGCCTCGAACAGCGCCCATTCGCGCGCCGTCAGGTCAACGGTGACGCCAGCGCGCCGCACGGTGCGCGCGTTCAGGTCGACCTGCAGTTCGCCAAGCTTGATCAGCGGGTTGGGGTTGCCGCTGTAGCGACGGGCCACGGCGGCCACGCGGGCCGAGAGTTCAAACAGGTCGAACGGCTTGACCAGATAGTCGTCGGCCCCGGCATTGAGGCCGGCGATACGATCGGAAATCTGGTCCTGGGCAGTCAGGATAATCACCGGCGTTACGTTGCCGGCCGCCCGTTGCTGGCGCAAAAAGTCCAGGCCGCGACCGTCCGGCAGCATCAGGTCCAGCAGGATCAAGTCGTACAGCGTGGAACGCACACTGCTGGTGGCATGGTCCAGTCGCTGCACCCAATCGACGGCGTGGCCATCATCGGCAATCTGTTCGCGCACCGCGTCCCCAAGCCCGGGCGCGTCCTCGACCAATAAAACCCGCATCTGGCACCCCCTGTGATGGTAGTCGTGCAGCACCCTAGCCGCCTTACCTGACGTGAATCTGAAGATTCAGCTGGTTGTCAGGAATGCCCGCTAAGGTAAGCCGCACAGGCCAGATCCGACCGGAGACAGATCATGAAATCAGCGTTTATTGCCGCCACCGCATTGCTGAGCCTCCTGCTCGCGGGAGAAGCCTTGGCCGATGACGACTGCAACGAGCCGGTCAGCGACTGGCAACCGCGCGAAACCCTGCGCCAGCAGGTGGAGCGGCAATACGGCTGGAGCGTACAGCGCATCAAGGTCGACGACGGCTGCTACGAACTGAAGGGCTCCGACCGTAAGGGCAATCGCATCGAAGCCCGCTACGCCCCCGCCACTTTGCGCCTGCGCAAGCTGGAAATTCATTTCCGTGGCAACGGTGACGCCCAGGATTACCTCAACCGCCCTGGATCTGAATGATCGAGCTTTATCTCTGGCTTTCAGGTTGCTGTCAGCCAGCAGGTCCAGGCTCCCGCCCCAACGCTCAAGCAGGACATCCTCATGAAAAAGATCATTGCCATTACCTGCCTCGCCGGCACCCTTGCCTTGTCAGTGCCGGCCCAGGCCCGCGAAGTGACCCTGACGACCCAACTCAAAAACTACAGCGGCAACGGTGCGTACCTGGCGATCTATGTCACCAACGCCAACGGCCAGTATCAAAAAACCCTTTGGGTCGCCGGCAAGAAGACCAAGTACTACCGGCACCTGGGCGACTGGGCGCGCGGCAGCGGCATGAACCCGAGCGAGTTCGACGGGCTCAGCGGCGCCAGCGTCGGCAGTGGCCGCACCCTCACCGTCAGCGTTGAACTGGCCGACACGTTGATCGATGCCGGTTATCAGATCCGTATCGACGGCGCCGTGGAAGACAAACGCGATAGCCGCGCCGATGTCAGTGTTCCCCTGACATCGGGCGGGTCAGGTAAGCCGGCCACCGGCAACACCTATGTCGAGTCTTTTACCTACGACCTGTAGTCCCTGCGATTTCCGGAGGCTGAACATGCTTCGCCAGTTCCATTCACTGCCCGGCCTGATCGCCGCCCTGCTGGTGATGATCATGGCCATCAGCGGGGCGGTTTTGTCCGTCAACCCGGCGCTGGAACGCCTGCACGGCACGTCAATCGCGGCCGGGCAACTTGACGTTGGCCAGTTGGCCGGGCACATCGCCCAGCATTTCAACGGGGTGGAACAGATCCAACGCAGCCCCTCCGGGACGGTGATCGTGTACTACACCCAGGACGGCCAGGCCAGTGCGCAAACCGTCGACCCACTGACTGGCCAGGGGCTTGGGCCCTATGAGCCGTCCAGCCTTTCACGCTGGGTGAAGGAGCTGCACCGCTCGCTGTTCATGGGCACGGCGGGGCATGGGGTCGTCGGCGTCGGTGCGTTATTCATGGTGATGCTTTCAGTGTCTGGCGCACTGCTGCTGGCCCGTCGCCTGGGCGGCGTGCGCAACATGTTGCGGCCCCTGCGTGGCACGTTCAGCCAGCGCTGGCATGCCGAAGTCGGGCGCCTGGCCGTACTCGGGCTGCTGCTCTCGGCCTTGAGTGGTCTCTACCTGTGCGCCACCACGTTCGAGGTGATCACCGACGGCAGTCAAGCCGAGTCGGCTTACCCGGCCCGCACCAGCGTCGACGCGGCGCGGCCGGTGACCACCCTCCAAGCCTTGCGGGCCATCGACCTGAATGATCTGCGCGAACTGGTTTACCCGAGCCCCGGCCACCCACAGGATGTGTTTTCCCTGCGCACCACCCAGGGGGATGGTTACGTGGACCCGGTCAACGGCGCATTGTTGTCCTATCAAGCCCACGGTTCGCTGCACCACCTGTATGAATTGATCTATCAATTGCACACCGGTGAAGGTCTCTGGTGGCTGGGCCTGCTCCTCGGGCTCTGTGCCCTCAGCGTTGCGTGGCTGAGCACGACCGGCATCCTGCTTTGGTGGCGTCGTCGCAGGGCAGGTCCGCACATTGACCATAACAGCCTCGCCCACTGCGCCGACAGCGTGATTCTGGTGGGCAGCGAAAACAACACCACCTGGGGTTTTGCCAACACCTTGCACCAGGCGCTGCATCAGGCCGGGCACCAGGTTCATAGCGCCGCGATGAATACCTGGACCGGGGACTACCGCAGCGCGCAGCGGGTTTTCATCCTCACCGCCACCCACGGCGACGGCGACGCGCCCGCCTGCGCCTCGCAGTTCCTGAAGCGGCTGAACCGGTTGGGTATCAAGCCCGGTCAGCCCTTTGCCGTGCTGGGTTTCGGCGACAGGCAGTTTGCGCACTTCTGTCAGTACGCCCAGGCGGTGCAAGCCGCCCTGGTGCAAGCCGGTGGCGTGGCGTTGTTGCCACTGGAAACCATCAACCGCCGCTCCTCACAAGCATTCGCGCGCTGGGGCCGCGACCTGGGCGACGTCCTGGGGCAGGCACTGACACTGGTCCATAGCAGCGAGCCACCGCCTACCCAGCCACTGGTGCTGGTCGGCAGCACCGTCTATGGCGAGCGCATGCAATCACCGACCCGTATCCTGCGGTTCAAGGTGCCCGGAACATTGCCGAGCTTTCAGGCCGGCGACCTGGTCGGCATTGTCCCGCCGGGCAGCCCGATACCGCGGTTTTACTCGCTGGCCAGCAGCGCTGACGATGGTGTGCTGGAGATTTGCGTGCGCAAACACGCAGGCGGCCTGTGCTCGGGGTTCCTGCACGACCTGACGGTCGGCGCGTCGATCGACGCTTTTATTCAGCCCAACCCGCAATTTCGCCCGGCGTCGGGCGCGCACCCGGTGATTCTGATCGGCGCGGGTACCGGTATCGGTCCCCTGGCCGGTTTTATCCGCAACAACAAGGCCAAACACCCGATGCATTTGTATTGGGGCGGGCGCAACCCAGCTTCGGATTTCCTCTACGAACCGGAGCTCAATGGTTACCTGGCCGATCGCCGCCTGACCACCTTGCGCGCCGCGTTTTCCCAGGCCCAGGATCACAGCCATGTACAGGATCGGTTGCGCAGCGACGCCCTGGCGTTGCGGCGGCTGATGGAAAAAGGCGCCCAGGTGCTGGTGTGCGGCAGTCGTGAAATGGCCAAAGGCGTGATGCAGACCCTGGATGAAGTGCTGGCGCCGCTCAACCTGAGCGTGCAGGCGCTCAAGGCACAAGGACGCTACCGTGAAGATGTGTACTGACACACAACGCTACAGCCTCAATGGCGAGACCATGGGCACACGCTATACCGCCGTGTTCTATACCGAGGCCGGCATCGACACCGCTGCGATCAGCCGTGGCCTGGCCGAGGCCGTGGGCCGGGTGGACCGGCAGATGTCCATCTGGAAAGCCGACTCCGACCTCAATCGCCTCAATAACGCCCCTGAGCAGCAATGGCTGTCAGTCCCCAGGGAACTGGCCACGGTGTTGGCCGCCGCGCTACGGGTCAGCCAGCAATCCCACGGAGCCTTCGACATCGGCGTGGGTGATCGGGTCAAGGCCTGGGGCTTCGGCCCCGGCGCACCGTCGATCACCGAACAGACACTTGCCAGCGTGCCGCCACGCGTTCACCGATCAGCCCACACTGCGTTGACGGTGGACCTGCAACGGTGTCAAGTGCGCAAGCGCGCGCCCCTTGACCTTGACCTCAACGGCATCGCCAAGGGGTTTGGCGTCGACGAACTGGCACGCTGCCTGGACCGTTTCGGGCTGACCTGCTACCTGGTCGGTATCGATGGCGAGATGCGCGCCCGAGGCGTCAAGCCGACGGCCCAGCCTTGGGTGGTGGCGATTGAAAAACCCTGTCGCGACCGACGTGAAGTGATGGGGGTCATGGAGCTTTGCGATGCGGCCATCGCCACGTCCGGCGACTACCGGCATTGGCTCGACATCCAGGGGCAGCACCTTGCTCACACCCTCAACCCCACGACCGGCGCACCGTTGTGCAATACCGTCGCGGCCGTCACGGTGGTGGCCGCATCGTGCATGCTTGCCGATGCATGGGCCACGGCGCTGATGGTACTGGGCGAAATCGAAGGCCCCCGCCTGGCGCAGGAGCGCGGGATGGATGCGCTGTTCGTGCTGCGCGAAGGTGAAAACCTTAAAGAACTATCGATTGTCGGCGGCGCATTGCAGTGCGCGGAGTGAGCCCACGCGTTACCGGTTGCCGGCTCCAGGCACTTCGGCCAACACCTTGAGTGCCTGCGCCGCTGCCCGCTCCTGCCCGGCCTGAGCGGTGGCGTTCGCCGAGTCGCGCCAGCGCTGCGCATCCACATGGGCCGGCAACTGGCTGGGGCGCTGGATCAGGATCGCCCAATGCCCGGCGCCTTTCCAGGCCGACTCGAAATCGCTGAAGCTCATCAACCGCCGCCGGTCGAGGCCCGAACGCAACAACACCGTGCTTTTCTGCTGGTTGAACCCCACCACCACGACGTAGTGTGCTTCAGACCAGAACCGCCCACCGATCCGCGCCATCACCGGGTAACCGGCCGCCACTTGCGCCAGTACTGCCGTCAGTTGGGTGTCCAGCGGATACACCATCAGCCCGTACTCACGCGCCAGCACCTGCATGTTGCGCGCAAGATCCGCCTCGGCGCCCGGCAAGTGCAGTGGCTTATCCAGCAACCCCGGTGTCATGACAATGCCTTGTTGCGACAGCATGCTGGCCAATGCCGTAGGACCGCTCTGATAAGCCTCGCTGCGAAAGGTCGGCACACCATTGAGTTCGACACGTTCCGGCAGGCCCGCCAGTTTCGACGGCTGCCCGGAACACGCCGCCAGCCACAGGGTGCAGGCCAGCAACAGGGATGTTTGAAGGTTGGACCGTAACCGCACTGTTTTACTCTCTTGATCAACTGCCGGTAAGGGCCCTGATCATAGGACGCTCAGCCCCGCGGGTATAGCCCAAAGGCAGGATGAACGGCCCGGGATAGAGCAAAGAAGTTGAAAGGACACGACCATTGGTCAATAGCAGGCAACCGTCTGATGACTAGACTGTCCATTGAGAAGACTGTGTGTGCCCCTGCGGGGCGTAAGGAGGCCCGAATGAGCCTTGCAACAACGATTTTCCTGTTGATCTGCGGTTGGCTGTCGGTAGCCGCTGCCATGTTGTGGGGGGTGCTGCGCATTACCCGCCGGTACCATCACCCCCACGTCACACCCGCTGCCCCCGCCGAGCCGCATAAAGGCACGGGACACCACGCGAAGTGCCAGCAGGAGGGTCGTCATCATCGGATACTGGCGCAGTAGCCGCGTCGCTCTTCAGGGCCGCATCGCGGGCAAGCCCGGCTCCCACATGCTGATGTGTGAATAGGGAACTGGCTTGCTTGCGATGGCGGCAGACCCATCAGCAGTGGATCAACCGCCCCACCTTCAGGCCGCCAGCTTGCCGCTGGCGATTGCCGCCGAGGCGGCCACCATCGCCCGCAGCAACACCGCACATCCGGCCGCCAGGTCATCCGGCGCGGCGTTTTCGATTTCGTTGTGGCTGATGCCGCCTTCACACGGCACAAAGATCATCCCCGCCGGGCCAAGCTCGGCGACAAAGATCGCGTCGTGCCCTGCCCCGCTGACGATGTCCATGTTCGACAGGCCCAACCCATTCGCCGCATCCCGCACGGCGTCCACGCAGCCTTGGTCGAAATACAGCGGCGGGAAGTCGGCGGTGGGTTCCATCTCATACGTCAACCCATGCTTGGCGCAGGTCTCATCGATGACCTTGCGCACCTGGGCAATCATCGAATCCAACCGTGCCGGTTCCAGGTGACGGAAGTCCAATGTCATGCGCACTTCGCCAGGAATCACGTTGCGTGAACCGGGATACGCCTGCAGGCAACCGACAGTACCGCATGCATGGGGCTGATGCCCCAACGCCGCCGCATTCACCGCCGCGACCACGGCCGCCGCCCCCACCAGGGCGTCCTTGCGCAGGTGCATCGGCGTTGGCCCGGCGTGGGCTTCGACGCCGCGCAATGTCAGGTCGAACCATTTTTGCCCGAGGGCACCAAGGACCACGCCGATGGTTTTCTTCTCGTCCTCAAGAATCGGCCCTTGTTCGATATGCGCCTCGAAATAGGCACCGACCTTGTGCCCACTCTCCGCACGCGTACCGGCATAACCAATGGCATTGAGGGCATCGCCCACGGAGACGCCATCGGCGTCGACCTTGGCTAACGTCTCGGCCAACGTGAACTTCTCGGCAAATACGCCGGAGCCCATCATGCACGGCGGAAAGCGCGAGCCCTCTTCATTGGTCCACACCACCACTTCCAGGGGTGCCTCGGTTTCCAGGTTGAGGTCATTGAGGGTACGCAGCACCTCCACCCCCGCCAGCACGCCAAAACAGCCATCGAACTTGCCGCCGGTAGGCTGGGTGTCGATGTGGCTGCCGGTCATTACCGGTGGCAGGTTGGGATTGCGCCCCGGGCGACGCGCGAAGATATTGCCGATGCCGTCGACGGTCACGGTGCAGCCGGCCGCCTCGCACCACTGCACAAACAGGTCGCGGGCCTTGCGATCAAGATCGGTAAGGGCCAGGCGGCACACGCCGCCCTTGGGGGTGGCGCCGAGTGTGGCCAGGTCCATCAGCGACTGCCACAAGCGGTCGCGGTTGATGTGCTGATCGGTCGATTGCAGAACGTCGAGGGCAGCGCTCATAAGGATCTCCTCAAGCTACATTTTCTTATGGATCGATTCGGTCAAGTGTGGGCGCATTTACAAAGGGGCTTTGGCGGCAACCGAGCGGGCCCCGCGCTTAGCGTTAAGCCCGTAATACAACAGGCCACCCAACGCCGAACCGGTAAACCAGCCATAGCTGTAGAACCAGCTGAAGGCATCGCTGCCCAGTGACAGCAAGGTCAGCACCACCGGCACGCCGAAGGCGACAAAGCCACTCCAGTTCCATGCCGGGTACACGTCGTCACGGTACAAACCGGCCAGGTCCAGGTGTTGTTTGCGGGTGATGAAGTAGTCCACCACCATGATCCCGGCAATCGGCCCCAGCAGGCTCGAATAGCCCAGCAACCAATTGGAATACACAGTTTCCAGGCTCACATCCGAAACGATCAGCCCAAGTTTTTTCAGCAGTTCATGGGCCATCAGCACCAGCCCGACCAAGCCGGTCAGGATCACCGCAGTGGTGCGGTTGATCAGCTTGGGCGCGATATTCTGGAAGTCGTTGGTGGGCGAAACGATGTTCGCCGCCGTGTTGGTGGACAACGTGGCAACAATGATCAATGCCATGGCCACCGCCACCCACACCGGGCTCTGGATATGCCCGATCAGGGTGACCGGGTCGGACACGCTCACCCCCACCAGTTTCACCGACGCGGCGGTCATCACCACACCCAGGGCGGCGAACAGGAACATGGTCAGCGGCAGGCCGAAAATCTGCCCGAGGATCTGATCCTTCTGGCTCTTGGCGTAGCGGCTGAAGTCAGGAATATTCAGCGACAAGGTGGCCCAGAACCCCACCATCGCCGTAAGGCCGGCCATGAAGTAACCAGTGAGGCTCGCGCCTTCGGGACGCTTGGGCGGGATCGCCATCAACTCGCTGATCGACACATTGGGCATCGCCCACACCAGCAGGCCAATCCCCACCGCCACCAGCAACGGCGCCGACAGGGTTTCCAGGCGCTTGATCGACTCGGCGCCACGCAGCACCACCCACAGGTTAAGGGTCCAGAACAGCATGAAGCCGATCACTTCACCGGTGCCACCGAGCGCTTTCCAGCCGTCGAAAATCGAACCCAGGAACAGGTGAATCGCCAGCCCGCCAAACAGGGTCTGGATCCCAAACCAGCCGCACGCCACCAGTGCGCGTATCAGGCACGGCACGTTGGAACCGAGGATGCCGAACGACGAACGCAGCAACACCGGAAAGGGGATGCCGTACTTGGTGCCGGGGAAAGCATTGAGGGTCAGCGGGATCAGCACCACGATATTGGCCAGCAGAATCGCCACCAGCGCCTCGCCCACCGACAGCCCGAAATACGCGGTGAGCACCCCGCCCAACGTGTAGGTGGGCACGCAGATCGACATGCCGACCCAAAGCGCGGTGATGTGCCACCTGTTCCAGGTGCGTTCATGCACCTTGGTCGGGGCCATGTCGTGGTTGTAGCGAGGGCTGTCGAGGACGTCCGGGCCGGCGTCGAGTTCGTACAGCCCGTGGCGCTCAATGACTTGCGATCTGTTCTGTTGCATGGCCGCTCCACGGTTTTTTCGAATTATTTTTGCTCACCTGCGCAGGTTAAGGCAGGTGGCCGGAGTACCTCGTAAACAACATGACATCACGGGCCCGGCCAGCCGTCACTGCACTCAATAACCGTGCCGAAAACCGCCGCCCCACCCACACCGCTTATATAACTGGCTGATGTTAATCAGCTTTCCGATTGAACCTGCGGTACTTGCCACGCCACTCAGGCTGGATAACGTGGAAGTTGCCCGCACTGTCAGGACTCAATCTGGTGCAACACCATTATTTTTATTTCCCGGCCCCGTCAAGCGGCATATCTCAAGCGTCTGATTTGCAATAAGAAATGTTGCTCATATCTGGAACCTGTCAAGTGCGTCAAAATGGTGAGAGACCGCCACATTTTGGTGATTTTTATTTTTTATCCTTAAAAATCAATAAATTAAAACAACTAAACACTTATAAAAAATCTGCTTGCCCAATCATAAAACTCGGTCTAGTTTCTATTCCTGTCACCGATGACAGGATTTAACCACGCCATCGGCAAGCAGCATTACAACACTTAGAACTGGCACAAGCCGGTCAAGCCTGTGAGGAACTCGACATGTCGCTGTTGATCCGTGGCGCCACCGTTATTACCCATGATGAACGTTACCGCGCCGATGTGTTGTGCGCAGGCGGCCTGATTCGCGCCATTGGCACGGACCTGGATATTCCCGCCGGCACGCAACTACTCGATGGCAGCGGCCAATACCTGATGCCCGGCGGCATCGACCCCCACACCCATATGCAACTGCCCTTCATGGGCACCGTGGCCAGTGAAGACTTTTTCAGCGGCACCGCGGCCGGCCTGGCCGGCGGCACCACGTCGATCATCGACTTCGTGATTCCCAACCCGCAGCAGTCGCTGATGGAGGCGTTCCACCAGTGGCGTGGCTGGGCCGAAAAATCGGCGTCCGACTACGGCTTTCACGTGGCGATCACCTGGTGGAGCGAACAGGTGCGCGAGGAAATGGCCGAACTGGTCAGCCACCACGGTATCAACAGTTTCAAGCACTTCATGGCCTACAAGAACGCGATCATGGCCGCCGACGACACCCTGGTCGCCAGCTTCGAACGTTGCCTGGAACTGGGCGCGGTACCCACCGTGCATGCGGAAAACGGCGAGCTGGTGTACCACCTGCAACGCAAGCTGATGGCCCAGGGCATCACCGGGCCGGAAGCGCACCCGCTGTCGCGCCCGTCGCAGGTGGAAGGCGAAGCGGCCAGCCGCGCGATCCGTATCGCCGAGACCATCGGCACGCCGCTGTACCTGGTGCACGTCTCGACCAAAGAGGCGCTGGATGAAATCACCTACGCTCGTGGCAAGGGCCAGGCCGTATACGGCGAAGTCCTCGCCGGCCACCTGTTGCTCGACGACAGCGTTTACCAGCACCCCGACTGGCAGACCGCCGCCGGCTACGTGATGAGCCCGCCATTCCGCCCACGCGGGCACCAGGAGGCGCTGTGGCACGGCCTGCAATCGGGCAACCTGCACACCACCGCCACCGACCACTGCTGCTTCTGCGCCGAACAAAAAGCCGCCGGCCGTGACGACTTCAGCAAGATCCCCAACGGCACCGCCGGTATCGAAGACCGCATGGCGCTGTTGTGGCACGAAGGCGTCAACAGCGGGCGCCTGTCGATGCAGGAGTTCGTCGCGCTGACCTCCACCAACACCGCAAAAATCTTCAATCTCTACCCACGCAAAGGCGCGATCCGCGTGGGGGCCGATGCCGACCTGGTGCTGTGGGACCCGGAGGGCACCCGCACTATTTCCGCCACCACCCACCACCAGCAAGTCGACTTCAACATCTTCGAAGGCAAGACCGTGCGCGGCGTGCCGAGCCACACCATCAGCCAGGGCAAGCTGGTCTGGGCCGATGGCGACCTGCGTGCCGAGCGCGGTGCCGGGCGGTATGTGGAACGGCCGGCGTATCCGTCGGTGTTCGAGCAGTTGCGCAAGCGGGCGGAGCATTCCAGGCCCGTTGCCGTCAACCGCTGACCCTCTCCTTGTAGGAGCGAGGGGGACGCCTAGTTCTTGCTCGCGAAAATCGTTAACAAGAACGCGCAAAGCCTGATACCCACCGGTGCTCTCAGGTTCTTCGCGAGCAAGAACTAGGCGTCCCCCTCGCTCCTACAGGTTGCGTCAATCAATGCCCGCCAGAGGCAAAAAAAACGTGAGGCCAAACCCGTGATCCAGACCCTGAGCCACCTCCCCCATCCCCATGAGGATGGCACCACCCTCGCCAGCCACTTCACCGACCTGGCGCCGCCCCTCAACGCCCGGCAGGCCCAATTGGAAGCCTCGCGCTGCCTGTACTGCTACGACGCTCCGTGCGTGAATGCGTGCCCCAGCGAGATCGATATTCCGTCGTTCATTCGCAATATCCACACCGACAACGTGCAAGGCGCGGCGCAGAAGATCCTCTCGGCCAATATCCTCGGCGGCAGCTGCGCACGGGTCTGCCCTACGGAGATCCTGTGCCAGCAGGCCTGTGTGCGTAACAACGCCGAAGAATGCGCCCCGGTGCTGATCGGCCTGTTGCAGCGCTATGCCGTGGACAACGCGCACTTCAGTGAGCACCCGTTCCAACGCGCCGCGCCGACCGGGAAACGGATCGCCGTAGTGGGTGCCGGGCCTGCGGGGCTGGCCTGCGCGCATCGCAGCGCCATGCACGGCCACGACGTAGTGATATTCGAAGCGCGCGAAAAAGCCGGCGGCCTGAATGAATACGGGATCGCCAAGTACAAACTGGTGGATGACTTCGCCCAGAAGGAACTGGAGTTTCTCTTGCAGATCGGCGGTATAGAGATTCGTCACGGCCAGCGCCTGGGCGTCAACCTCACCTTGAGTGACCTGCACCAGCAATTCGATGCAGTGTTCCTCGGACTCGGCCTGGCAGCGAGCAAACAACTGGGGCTGCCCCACGAGGACGCTCCGGGCCTGCTCGCCGCCACCGACTACATCCGCGAATTGCGCCAGGCAGACGACCTCAGCCAACTGCCCCTGGCCGACCGCTGCATCGTGCTCGGCGCCGGCAATACCGCCATCGACATGGCCGTGCAAATGGCCCGCCTCGGTGCCCGTGACGTGAACCTGGTGTACCGCCGTGGCCTGGCGGACATGGGCGCCACCCACCACGAACAGGACATCGCCAAGGCCAACCAGGTCCGCCTGCTCACCTGGGCCCAGCCCGAAGCCGTGCTGCTCGATGACCAGGGCCACGTACGCGGCATGCGCTTGGCCCGCACCCACCTGGAAAACGGCCGCCTGCTGCCCACCGGCGAAACCTTCGAACTGGCCGCCGATGCGATCTTCAAGGCCATCGGGCAAGGCTTTGACGACGCGGCGTTGCACGATCCCCTGGCCCAGCAACTGCATCGCGTGGGCGAACGCATCTTCGTCGACGAACAGCTGCGCACCAGTATTCCTGGGGTCTATGCCGGAGGCGATTGCGTCAGCCTCGGCCAGGACCTCACCGTGCAGGCGGTGCAACACGGCAAGCTGGCAGCCGAAGCCATGCACACCCAACTCATGCTTCACGTGGAGGCTGCGTAATGGCCGATCTCTCGATTGTGTTCGCCGGTATCAAAGCCCCCAACCCGTTCTGGCTGGCCTCCGCGCCGCCCACCGACAAGGCCTACAACGTGGTCCGCGCCTTTGAGGCGGGCTGGGGCGGCGTGGTGTGGAAAACCCTGGGCGAAGACCCGGCGGCGGTCAACGTGTCGTCGCGTTACTCGGCGCACTACGGCGCCAACCGTGAAGTGCTGGGCATCAACAACATCGAACTGATCACCGACCGCTCCCTGGAGATCAACCTGCGGGAAATCACCCAGGTGAAAAAGGACTGGCCCGACCGCGCGTTGATCGTCTCGCTGATGGTGCCGTGCGTCGAGGCGTCCTGGAAAAACATCCTGCCCCTGGTGGAAGCCACCGGCTGCGACGGCATCGAACTGAACTTCGGCTGCCCCCACGGCATGCCCGAGCGCGGCATGGGCGCGGCAGTGGGCCAGGTGCCGGAGTATGTGGAACAGGTGACGCGCTGGTGCAAGACGTATTGCTCGCTGCCGGTGATCGTCAAGCTCACGCCGAACATCACCGACATCCGCGTGGCGGCGCGCGCAGCGTATCGCGGCGGCGCGGACGCGGTGTCGCTGATCAACACCATCAACTCCATCACCAGCGTCGATCTGGAGCGCATGGTCGCCTTGCCGACGGTCGGCACCCAGAGCACACACGGCGGTTACTGTGGCTCGGCGGTCAAGCCGATTGCGTTGAACATGGTCGCGGAAATCGCCCGCGACCCACAGACCCAAGGCCTGCCCATCTGCGGGATCGGCGGCATTGGCAATTGGCGCGACGCTGCGGAATTCGTGGCCCTGGGCTGCGGCGCGGTGCAGGTGTGCACGGCGGCGATGCTGCATGGGTTTCGCATCGTTGAAGAAATGAAGGATGGCCTGTCGCGGTGGATGGACAGTCAGGGTTACACCAGCCTGCAGGAATTTGCCGGGCGCGCGGTGGGCAACACCACGGATTGGAAGTACCTGGATATCAACTACCAAGTAATCGCCAAGATCGATCAGGCCGCCTGTATTGGCTGTGGGCGTTGCCATATCGCCTGCGAGGACACCTCGCACCAGGCCATCGCCAGTTTGAAACAGGCGGACGGCACGCATAAGTATGAGGTGATCGATGATGAGTGCGTGGGCTGCAACTTGTGCCAGATCACCTGCCCGGTGGCGGACTGCATCGAGATGGTGCCCATTGATACGGGCAAGCCGTTCTTGAATTGGACGCAGGATCCGAGGAATCCCTATCGGGAGGCGGTGTAATCCTTCAGGCCGCTATTGGGGGCCTGCCCCCCGATAGCGGCTCCTCAACCGCACCACTCAAGGCTCCAACCCTATCCCGCGCAGAATCACACTGATCACCGTCTGAATCGCCTTCTCGAACTGCCTATCCGACAATGGCTGGTGATCATTCAAAATCTTCACCTGGTGGTCAAAGTCGGCATAGTGCTGGGTCGAGGCCCAGATCATGTACAACAGGCTCGACGGCTCCACCGGCAGGATGCGCTTGTCTTCCACCCATTGGCGAATCTTCGCTTCCTTCATCTTGGCCCAGTCGTACAGGCTCTCATCCAGCGCTTCACCGAGGGTCGGCGCGCCGTGGATGATTTCGTTGGCCCAGACTTTGGAACCATAGGGCCGCGTGCGTGAACGCTGCATCTTGGCGCGGATGTAACTGCTGAGCACCACTCGCGGGTCGTCAAAGGTTTCGAAGCTCAGGGCATCCTGCTTCCACACATCCAGCAGGTCGAACAGCACCGCACTGTACAGCTCGCTCTTGGTGCTGAAGTAGTAATGCAGGTTGGAGCGCGGCAACTGCGCCTGTTCGGCGATGTCGGCCATAGCGGTGCTGCCATAGCCTTTCTCGGCGAAGACTTTCTCCGCTGCGAGCAGGATTTTTTCGACATTGACCCGACGAATTCCGATCTTGTGATTGCCCATAAGGGCTCCCTGACAACTACATGGTTCAAAGACTACCACCCGCTCTAGATCGGGGCGACAGGCGCAGCCGAAACTTCGTACACTGCGCGTTCCTACTCGTCGATTGGTATTGCGCAATGTTGATCAAGAAAACCCTGACCACCGTCGCCCTGCTCGCCTCCCTGCTGGGTGCCTCGGCGGCCTTTGCCCATGCCCACCTCAAGAGCTCGACACCGGCGGCCGACAGCAGCGTCACCGCGCCCAAAGACCTGCGCCTGACCTTCAGCGAAGGCGTCGAGGCGACCTTTACCAAGGTCTCCCTGAGCAAGGACGGCACCGAAGTCGCCATCAAAGGCCTGGAAACCCCGGACGCCGACAAAAAAGTCCTGGTGGTCACGCCGGCCGCGCCGTTGGCCGCCGGCACCTACAAAGTGGTGTGGAACGCGGTGTCGGTCGACACCCACAAGAGCAACGGTGAATACCAGTTCAAGGTCGGCCAATAACCGATGGCGACGCTGCTGGTGCTGTGCCGCTTCGTGCATTTCATCGTGGTGTTGCTGATATTCGGGGCCTGCGTGTTCAGGCCCTGGTTATTGGGCACTGCACCGCAACCGTTACTGGACCGCACACTGCTGCGCACCACCCGGGCGCTGGCCTGCACAGGCCTGGTTTCCGGGGTGGCGTGGTTGCTGTTGATCACCGCCAGCATGGCCGGCAGTTGGGACGCCGCGCTGCAACCGGCCACCGTCCAGTTGGTGCTGGGCAAGACCTTCTTCGGCCAGGTGTGGGTCTGGCACCTGCTGCTGAACCTGCTGCTGGTGATTACGCTGATCAAGCCCTGGCCGGCCTTGCGCCTGCCGTTGAGCGCGCTGTTGCTGGCAACCCTGGCCCCCGTTGGCCATGGCGCGATGCTCGATGGGCTGGACGGGCACTTGTTGATCCTCAATCAAGGAGTACACCTGGCGTGTGTCGGTGCATGGCTGGGTGGGTTGTTGTTGCTGGTGCTGATCCTCAGGCAATCGCCGCGTCCGGCACTGGAGCCGATCCTGCGGCGCTTCAGCGGTGTGGGCTATGGGCTTGTTGCCGGCCTGCTGGTCACCGGCTTGATCAACGTGCGCGTGCTCACCGGGCAACTGTGGCCCACGCCGTTGTTCAGTGGGTTCGCCCTGATTCTGTTGATCAAAGTGATGCTGGTGCTGGGCATGGTGGCGCTGGCCCTGCTGAACCGGGTGCGCCTGGAGCAGTGCGAACAACGCGTGGGCAGCCTGAAGGCCAGTGTGGGGCTGGAGTGGGTGCTCGGTATTGCAGCGGTCGCGGCAGTTTCCCTGCTGGGCACCTTGCCGCCAATGGTCATGGCGGGTTGAAGACCTGCGTTGGTATTGATTTTAAATAATTAACTTGTTACTTAAACGACCCTGTTTTTGTGGCGAGCGGGCTTGTCCACGGGCCCCACTCGGCATGGGCACTGACCGGTAACTTTTGTAGGAGCGAGCTAGCTCGCGAAAAACCCGAGGACGCCGCGGGGGATCGGGTTTGCCGCGTTATCGTTGACGTTTCACATCCACTAACCGCAAGTCATCGTATAACTACTGCTTGACACCCAACGGAAACCCCGCAAATATCCGCGCTAATGTTGTACGACGACGTATGACAAAAATAAAAACAACAAAAGCAAGGGAGCCTCACTGTGCGTCAATTCGCCCGCAATTCCTCCTCGCGTCTCGGTCTTATCAGTCTCGGCAGCCTGGCCTTCACCTTGCCGATCGGCGCCCACGCCGAAGGCTTCGTCGACGACGCCAAGGCCACGCTGAACCTGCGTAACGCCTATTTCAATCGCAATTTCACCAACCCCGCCAATGCCCAAGGCAAGGCTGAAGAGTGGACGCAGAGCTTCATTCTCGATGCCAAGTCCGGCTTCACCCAGGGCACCGTGGGTTTCGGGCTTGATGTGTTGGGCCTGTACTCGCAGAAGCTCGATGGCGGCAAAGGTACCGGCGGTACCCAGTTGTTGCCGATCCACGACGACGGCCGCCCCGCCGATAACTTCGGACGCCTGGGCGTGGCGCTGAAAACCAGGCTGTCGAAGACCGAATTGAAAGTGGGTGAGTGGATGCCGGTACTGCCGATCCTGCGCTCCGACGATGGCCGCTCCCTGCCCCAGACCTTTCGCGGCGGTCAGGTCACGTCCAATGAAATCGCCGGCCTGACTCTCTACGGCGGCCAGTTCCGTGGCAACAGCCCACGCAACGACGCGAGCATGGAAGACATGTTCATGAACGGCAAAGCCGCGTTCACCTCCGACCGCTTCAACTTCGGCGGCGGCGAATACACCTTCAACGACAAACGCACCCAGGTCGGCCTGTGGTACGCCGAGCTGACCGACATCTACCAGCAGCAGTACGTCAACCTCACCCACAGCCAACCCGTGGGCGACTGGACCCTGGGCGCCAACCTCGGCTTCTTCAACGGCAAGGAAGACGGCAGCGCCCTGGCCGGCGACCTCGACAACAAGACCGCGTTCGCCCTGCTCTCGGCCAAGTACGGCGGCAACACCTTCTATGTCGGCCTGCAAAAGCTCACCGGCAACAGCGTGTGGATGCGCGTCAACGGCACCAGCGGCGGCACCCTGGCCAACGATAGCTACAACTCCAGCTACGACAACGCCAAGGAAAAATCCTGGCAGGTGCGCCACGACTTCAATTTCGCGGTACTCGGCGTGCCGGGGCTGACCCTGATGAACCGCTATATCAGCGGCAGCAACGTGCACACCGGCGCGATCACCGATGGCAAGGAATGGGGGCGTGAATCGGAGCTGGCCTACACCGTACAGAGCGGTGCGCTGAAGAACCTCAACGTGAAATGGCGCAACGCGACCATCCGTCGAGACTTCAGCACCAACGAGTTCGATGAGAATCGGATTTTCGTCAGCTATCCGATTTCCCTGCTGTAGGGCTTCGCGGCGAACGCCATTTTCAAGGCCGTGTGGGGGCTGGCTTGCCTGCGATAGCGGTCGGTCAGTTAGCACCGGCTTGCCTGACACAACGCCATCGCAGGCAAGCCAGCTCCTACATTTGAATCTCACTCGTCTGGAATAGCATTGACAACCTGGGGTCCCCTAACAATACTTCGACACAGTCATACGACAACCTACAACAAAAAATTTGGAATCCCCATGACCACCACCCCAGCTCCCTTCAACCGCCTCCTCCTCACCGGTGCCGCCGGCGGCCTCGGCAAAGTCCTGCGCGAACGCCTGCGCCCCTACGCCCAGGTACTGCGCCTGTCGGACATCGCCAACATGGCCCCGGCTGCCGATGCATCGGAAGAAGTTCAGCCCTGCGACCTCGCCGACAAACAGGCCGTGCACCACCTGGTGGAGGGCGTCGACGCCATCCTGCACTTTGGCGGTGTATCGGTGGAGCGCTCCTTCGAAGAGGTGCTGGGCGCGAACATCAGCGGGGTTTTCCACATCTACGAAGCCGCCCGCCGCCATGGCGTCAAGCGCGTGATCTTCGCCAGTTCCAACCACGTGATCGGCTTCTACAAGCAGGGCGAAACCCTCGACGCTCACTCCCCTCGCCGCCCGGACAGCTACTATGGCCTGTCCAAGTCCTATGGCGAAGACATGGCCAGTTTCTACTTCGACCGTTACGGCATCGAGACCGTGAGCATCCGCATCGGCTCCTCGTTCCCGCAACCGCAGAACCGCCGGATGATGCACACCTGGCTGAGCTTCGACGACCTCACCCAACTGCTCGAACGCGCGCTGTACACCCCGAATGTGGGGCATACCGTGGTCTATGGCATGTCGGATAACCTCGACACCTGGTGGGACAACCGCTACGCCGCCCACCTCGGCTACGCGCCCAAGGACACCTCCGAAGTCTTCCGTGCCCAGGTCGAAGCCCTGCCACCCGTGGCCGCCGATGACCCGGCGGCGGTTTATCAAGGCGGCGCCTTCTGCGCGGCCGGGCCATTCGGTGACTGAGTTCACACCAACCCAAGGGAATGAGTGGCCATGACTGCTGAATTGATCGTCGACGCCCGCAATGCCGTGGGCGAATGCCCGGTGTGGGTGCCGGAGGAAAACGCGCTGTACTGGGTGGACATCCCCAACGGCGGCCTGCAACGCTGGAGCGCCAGCACCGGCCATGTGGCAGCGTGGAAAGCCCCGCAGATGCTCGCCTGTATCGCCCGTACCACGACGGGTAACTGGGTCGCCGGCATGGAAACCGGCTTTTTCCAGCTCACCCCGCACAGCGACGGCAGCCTCGACACCACGCCCCTGGCCAGTGTCGAGCACCCGCGCGCGGACATGCGCCTCAACGATGGCCGCTGTGATCGCCAGGGCCGCTTCTGGGCCGGCAGCATGGTATTGAACATGGGGCTGAATGCGGCCGAGGGTATCCTCTACCGCTATGCGTCAGGTTCGGCGCCTCATGCCCTACTGGATGGCTTTATCACCCTCAACGGCCTGGCCTTCAGCCCCGATGGCCGCACGATGTACGTCTCGGACTCGCATCCGTTGGTGCAGCAGATCTGGGCCTTCGACTACGACATCGATACCGGTACCCCGTCCAATCGCCGCGTGTTCGTCGACATGCACCCGCACCCCGGTCGCCCCGACGGCGCCGCGGTCGACGCAGACGGCTGCTACTGGATCTGCGCCAACGACGCCGGCCTGATCCACCGCTTCACCCCCGATGGCCGCCTGGACCGTTCCCTGAGCGTGCCGGTGAAAAAACCCACCATGTGCGCCTTTGGCGGCAGTCGCCTGGACACCTTGTTCGTCACCTCGATCCGTGACGACCAGAGCGACCACTCCATCGCCGGCGGCGTATTCGCCCTTAACCCCGGCGTCAAAGGCTTACCCGAACCCTGCTTCACCCTCTAGCTGCACCGCTGCGCCTTGAACACAACAATAACAAGACAGGAATGACATCCCATGGACTTCAAACGCACCTTGCTGGCCGCTGCATTTCCACTCGTCGCCACCCTCGGCAGTGCCGCCCAGGCACTGGAAATAAAATTCGCCGACATCCACCCCGCCGGCTACCCCACCGTGGTTGCCGAAGAAAACATGGGCAAGGCCCTGACCCAGCAAAGCAACGGCGAACTGACCTTCAAGTACTTCCCCGGCGGCGTGCTGGGCTCGGAAAAGGAAGTGGTCGAACAGGCCCAGGTCGGCGCGGTGCAGATGACCCGCGTCAGCCTCGGCATCGTCGGCCCGGTGGTGCCGGACGTAAACGTGTTCAACCTGCCGTTCGTGTTCCGTGACCAGGCGCATATGCGCAAGGTCATCGACGGCGAGATCGGCGACGAGATCCTCGCCAAGATCACCGACTCCGAGTTCGGCCTGGTGGCCCTCGCCTGGATGGACGGCGGCACGCGCAACCTCTACACCAAGAAACCGGTGCGCAAGATCGAAGACCTCAAGGGCATGAAGATTCGCGTGCAAGGCAACCCGCTGTTCATCGACGCGTTCAACGCCATGGGCGCCAACGGCATCGCAATGGACACCGGCGAGATTTTCAGCGCCTTGCAGACCGGGGTGATCGACGGCGCGGAGAACAACCCGCCAACCATGCTGGAACACAACCATTTCCAGAACGCCAAGTACTACACCCTCACCGAACACCTGATCCTGCCTGAACCCATCGTGATGTCGAAAATCACTTGGAACAAACTCACCCCGGCCCAGCAGGACATGGTGAAAAAAGCCGCCAAGGTCGCCCAGGCCGATGAACGCGTGCTGTGGGATGCCAAGTCCGCCAGCAGCGAAGCCAAGCTCAAGGCTGCCGGCGTCGAGTTCATCACCGTCGACAAAAAGCCCTTCTACGACGCCACCGCAGCGGTTCGCGCCAAGTACGGCGCGCCTTACGCCGACATCATCCAGCGTATAGACGCCGTTCAGTAACGCCCTCCTCCCTGACAAGGCCCGGCGCGGTTCGTACCGACGCGCCCGGTCACGGTGAACGCCATGAAGAATCTACTGCTGCGCATCAACGACCGCATCTACATGACCTGCATCTGGGTCGCCGGCCTCTCGGTTCTCGGCGTCGCGCTGATCATCCCTTGGGGCATCTTCGCCCGCTACGTCCTCGGCACCGGCTCCAGTTGGCCGGAACCTACCGCCATCCTGCTGATGCTGGTGTTCACCTTTATCGGCGCCGCCGCCAGCTACCGCGCCGGCGCGCACATGTCGGTGGCCATGGTCACCGACCGCCTGCCCCCCGCCCAACGGCGAATCGTCGGCATCTGCTCACAATTGCTGATGGGCACCATCTGCCTGTTCATGGCCATTTGGGGCAGCAAGCTATGCCTGTCCACCTGGAACCAGTTCATGAGCGCCATCCCCACCCTGCGCGTGGGCATCACCTATATGCCGATCCCGATCGGTGGGGTGCTGACGCTGATCTTCGTGGTGGAAAAACTCCTGCTCGGTGACCAGAGCAACCGGCGCGTGGTGCGCTTCGACCTGGTGGAAGAAAGCGAAGGGGCTGCCTGATATGGACGCATTGATTCTGTTGGGCAGCTTTATCGCCTTGATCCTGATCGGCATGCCGGTGGCCTACGCCCTGGGTTTGTCGGCGCTGATCGGCGCGTGGTGGATCGACATCCCATTCCAGGCCCTGATGATCCAGGTGGCCGGCGGGGTGAACAAGTTTTCGCTGATGGCGATCCCGTTCTTCGTGCTGGCCGGGGCGATCATGGCCGAGGGCGGTATGTCGCGGCGCCTGGTGGCGTTTGCCGGGGTGCTGGTGGGTTTCGTACGCGGTGGCCTGTCCCTGGTGAATATCGTGGCCTCGACGTTTTTCGGCGCGATTTCCGGCTCGTCGGTGGCCGATACCGCCTCGGTAGGCTCGGTGCTGATCCCGGAAATGGAACGCCGTGGCTACCCGCGTGAGTTCGCCACCGCCGTGACCGTCAGCGGTTCGGTGCAGGCGCTGCTCACCCCGCCCAGCCACAACTCGGTGCTCTACTCCCTGGCGGCCGGCGGCACGGTGTCCATTGCCTCGCTGTTCATGGCCGGCGTGGTGCCGGGCCTGCTGATGAGCGCGTGCCTGATGGTGCTGTGCCTGATCTTCGCGAAGAAACGCGATTACCCCAAAGGCGATGTCATCCCCCTCAAGCAGGCGCTGAAAATCGCCGCCGACGCCCTCTGGGGCCTGATGGCCATGGTGATCATCCTCGGCGGGATCCTCTCGGGTATCTTCACCGCCACCGAATCGGCCGCAATTGCCGTGCTGTGGGCCTTCTTCGTGACCATGTTCATCTACCGCGACTACAAGTGGAACGAACTGCCCAAACTGATGCACCGCACGGTGCGCACCATTTCCATCGTGATGATCCTGATCGCTTTCGCTGCCAGCTTCGGCTACATCATGACGCTGATGCAGATCCCGGCGAAGATCACCACACTGTTCCTGACCCTGTCGGACAACCGCTACGTGATCCTGATGTGCATCAACGTCATGTTGCTGCTCCTCGGCACGGTGATGGACATGGCGCCGCTGATCCTGATCCTCACACCGATCCTGCTGCCGGTGGTGCTCGGTATCGGCGTCGACCCGGTGCATTTCGGCATGATCATGCTGGTCAACCTCGGCATCGGCCTGATCACCCCGCCGGTGGGCGCGGTGCTGTTCGTCGGCGCGGCGGTGGGCAAGGTGAGTATCGAAAAAACCGTGACCGCGCTGCTGCCGTTCTATGCCGTGCTGTTCCTGATCCTGATGGCAGTGACCTACATTCCGGCATTGTCGCTGTGGTTGCCGAGCGTGGTGCTGTAAACCCAACCTGGCAAACACCAGTGGTCACTGGTGTTTGTTCTACTTCATTCGGCAGGTCAATTGTGTCTTTGAACTTCGTTGAACTTCAGGATCAACTCACTCACCTGGTCATCGCCCCCGATATCGGCGGCAGCCTCGTCAATTGGAGCGTGCGCGCCACCGGCCAGCCGCTGTTGCGGCATAACGACCAGCAGGCAATCAACACCGGTCTGCCCGGCAAACTGGGCTGCTACCCCTTGGCGCCGTGGTCCAACCGCATTGCCCACGGCGGTTTCGACAACCCCGACGGGTGGTTGGCACTCACGCCGAACAGCCTCACCGATCCGCTGCCGATTCATGGCTCGGCCTGGCAGCAGGCGTGGCAGCTGGTCAGCCAGACGGCGGATGAAGTGGTACTGGAGATGGTATGCGAGACGCCGTTCGCCTATCGCGCCGAACAGCGGATCCGCTTGAACAATGGCGAGCTGAGCATCGCCTTGCGCGTGACTCATCTGGCGGAAAAAGCCGCATGGCATGGCCTGGGCTTGCATCCGTACTTTCCGCGCAAGCCGAATACACGCTTGCAGGCCAAGTCAGCGCAGGTGTGGCTGAGTGACGCGACCAAACTACCGACCGGGGTGGCGGCGGTGCCGGCCGAATGGGATTTCCGGACGTTGAAAAACCTGCCCGACGGCCTCGTGGACAACGGCTTCTGCCAATGGGACGGGCATTGCCGGATCGAACAACCGGAGCTGGGTTATGCCCTGGAATGCCGGGCCAGCGGCGCCGATTATTTCCTGCTGTACTGCCCGCCGGGGTTGGGGTTCTTCTGTATCGAGCCGGTAAGTCATCCGGTGAATGCCCATCACTTGCCGGGCAGGCCGGGCCTGAAACTGCTGGAGCAAGGCCAATCCACCCACCTCGATTTCAGCCTGAAATACACCCCCCTGTAGGAGCGAGGGGGACGCCTAGTTCTTGCTCGCGAAAAACCTCAGGGCAATGCGGGGCGTCAGGCACCCCGCGTTATCGTTGACGATCTTCGCGAGCAAGCTCGCTCCTACAGGGGGCCGGCTCAGGGTGGTGAGTTTTTCAGGCGCCCGGCGGTGTCGATGCTGACGACCACCGACAACCCCGGCCGCAACCGCTCGCTCTCGGCCTGATTCGGGTCCACCGTAATCCTTACCGGCACGCGCTGGGCAATCTTCACAAAGTTGCCGGTGGCGTTGTCCGCCTGCAACAGGCTGAACTCCGAGCCCGTGGCCGGGGAAATATGCTGCACCGTGCCATGAAACCTGCGGTGGTTCAGCGCATCCACGGTGAACGTCACCGGCTGGCCGACCTGCACCTTGTCCATCTGGGTTTCTTTCATGTTGGCGATTACCCACAGCTGCTTCGGCACCAGGGCCATCAACTGCGCGCCGGAGTTGACGTAGGCCCCCAGCCGCACACCAATCTGCCCCAACTGCCCGTCACGTGGCGCCGTGATGCGCGTGTTGGACAGGTCGATACGCGCCAGCTCCACCGCCGCCTCGGCACTCGCCACCGCCGCTTCCAGGGAACCGCGATTGACGATCACCGTCTGCAAATCCTGCCGCGCAATTTCCAGGCTGGCCTGGGCTTGTGCGACGGCCGCGAGGGTCTGCGCATGGGCGGCGCGAGTCACGTCCAGCTCGCGCCTGGAGACCGAACCGTCGCTGATCAACGCTTCGTTGCGACGCAGGTCCGCGGTGCTTTTGCGCGCTTGGGCCTGGCTGTCCGTCAACGCTGCCTGGCGCAGTTTGATCGTCGCTTCGGCGCTGTTGCGTTGCTGCACCACATTGGCCAGCGAGGCCTTCTGCACCGCCAACTGCGCCAGCGACTGGTCGAGGCGTTGCTGATAGATGCGGTCATCCAGGCGTACCAGCAGGTCGCCGGTTTTCACGTACTGGAAGTCGTGCACGGGCACTTCAACGACATAACCGCTGAGCTGCGGGCCAATGATCGTCACCTGGCCACGCACCAGGGCGTTCTCGGTGGTTTCCACCGCGCTGCTGAACGGCGGCAATTGCCAGGCATACAGCACGATCATCACCCCAACGATGGCAATCGCGGCAAAGCCCAGGGACGAGAGGATGCGCACGCGCAATGAGCGCGGCTCGGTGACCGTGGCGCCGGGCGGCGTAGTGCCCTCAGGGGTGGCGGCGATGGCGTTGGTGGTCGTGGTGGTCGGTTCGGTCATGAAGTGGCGCCGCTGGGTTGAACGGAAGTGGCTGCTTTGGTGGTGCTCATCAGCCACAGACTGCGGATAAAAATCCAGACCATGGTCAGCATCGCGATAATCGCAATCAGCATGAAGACATCGTTGTAAGCCATGACGTTCGCCTCACGGGTCGCCGCCGTGGCCAGACTGCGAATACCCATGAGGTTGCGCAGTTCCGGGTCGCCGACGATGCCGCCATAAGCCGAGCCGCCGCTCTGCACCCGTGCGGCCACGCGTGGGTCAAGCAGGGTCAGGTGTTCGACGATCATGCTGGAGTGATACTTCTCGCGCACGATCTGGAACGTGCCGAGCAACGCCGCGCCGATCAGGCCGCCGAGGTTCTGACAAATGCCGAACATCACCGAAAAGCTCACCAGGTTACGCGGGTTGGCCAACACGTTTTTCGTGCCCAGCACCATGGTCGGCCCCAGAAAGAACGTACCGCCGAAGCCTAGGAGGAACTGGCTGATGTACAGGTTCTGCGGGCGCGTGAGGTTGCTGGAGAAACTGTCCATCACCGAGCCTGCGGCCATCAGCGCGAGGGAAATCACCAGCGGCATCAGCAGGTGCGCCGGGTTGATCGTCAGCGCGCTGACCACCAAGCCACTGATGGCGCCGGCCAGCATCACCACGTACAGCGTGTGCATCTGCTGGTAGCTCATGTTCAACATCTGCATGAACCCCACCGCACCGGTGGACTGCTCCGACAGCACCATGCGAATCAGGATCACCGCCAAAGCCAGGCGGATCATGGTGCCGCTGCCCAGCCAGCGGGTCATCAGCAGCGGGTTGGCGCGGTTATGTTCGATGGCCAGGCCCGTCATGATCAGCACCAGGGAACAGGCTGACGCGACGCCGATCCAGGGTGCCTCCAGCCACCAGTCGATACGCCCCAGGGACAGCACCGCGCAGAGCAAGGCCACGCCGCTGGCGAGGATGGCGAAAGTAAGGAAGTCGAGTTTCTCAAAGGTCTTGAAGCGGTCACCCGGCGGCAGCTTGAGCAAAAACACGCACCCCAGGCAGATCAGCGCCATGCCCAGTTCGAACAGGTACAGGCCGCGCCATTCGGCGATCTGCAGCAGGTCTTCGGAAAACAGCCGCGCCAGCGGCAAGGCCAACTGCGCCGTGCCCAGGCCCAGCACCAGGGACTTCAAACGCCATTTGGCCGGGAACGCCTGGATCATGTAGTACAACCCCAACGAACTCAGCGCCGCGCCAACCATGCCATGGGCCGCCCGCACCGCGATGGCCGAATTGAGATCGTTGACGAACAAGTGGCCGAAGGTCACCAGCGCATACAACACCAGGAACACCTCGGTAAACGCGCGCAGGCCGAACTGCTGGCGGAACTTGACCAGCAGCAGGTTCATGCACACGTTGGTCATCACATAAGCGGCGGGCAACCAGGCCATTTCGGCGGTGGTCGCACCGAGGGCGCCTTGCAGGTATTGCAGGTTGGCGATCACCAGGGCGTTACCGAGGCCACCGGTGATGGCCACCAGCACACCGACCAGCGCATACAGCCAACGCTTGTGCGTGGGGTGCCACGGCGTCGACGGCGAACCCGGCAGGCTCGGGCGCTCGTGGGGTTCCCAGGTGCGGGGGGTGTATTTGTCCATTCGATGACCTGGATGAGCCGACAGGTGATGTTGCTGGGGGTTACTTAGGGAGTAGTAAACCTGAGCGGAGTTCATCTTGCCATTTCGAAGGAACAAGTGATCATCGAAGTCGGCACGGTCAAAACTGTGGGAGCGGGCTTGCTCGCGAAAGCGGTGGGTCAGTCAACGCCAATGTTTGCTGGGCCGACGTCTTCGCGAGCAAGCCCGCTCCCGCAGTTGATCTGCTTTGTTTTGAGGACCGTGATCAGGACGCTACAGGGCACTCGCGGCCCAAGGCCGCCTCGACCAATATCTGCGCCATTTCAACTGATTGCACCAGTGTCATCAGTTGCTCACGATGAACGCCTTGCATATGTTGAGCAGCCTCATGCCCGGTGACCGCGGCTGTCTCGATAATTTCACTGGCATTGCTCAGCAATTCTTCCGTGCTCAAGTCCGAACGAACGCAAAAGAGCGGATGGCTGAAGGCTGCTTCAGGGGGATTGGGAGCCGTTTTTTTCATGGTGAAGCTCCTGACATTGATGGAGCCACCAGCCTCGTGACCAAACGAAAGGTGGCAGGCCGTACGCAGGTTGGTCAACCGGGATGTCAGGCACCCGGCGCACTCGAAAGTGCCCCGCGCACAGCCCACCATGAAGCATTATCGCAGGCACAAAAAAAGCGCCTGAAATACTTCGGTTGGCGCTTGTGCGCCTGACATTGGACGGGTGACCAAACCCGATCACTGATTTTGCAGTGACGGGACGAATCATAGGCGGCAGATGGTGAGGACGCAACTGATGGCGAGCGGGCCAGTTTGCTGTGCGACTCCAAATCAGATCCACCCCAACCAGCTCCAATAAGTCGCCGCAAACACCAACATCAACCCATACCCGACCAGCGTCACCAACACCCCCACCTTGGCAAACTGCCGCGCCGTAAACGTGCCGGTGCCCAAACACACCATGTTCTGCGGCGCATTGATCGGCAGGATAAACCCGTAGCTCATCACAAACCCCAACAGCATGGTCATGCCCAACCGGCTGAAATCCCCCGGCAGGTTCTGCAACACCGCAATCAGAATCGGCAACAACGCCGAGGTCAACGCCGTGGCGCTGGCAAACCCCAGGTGAATCACGATCAAAAATGCCCCAAGAATTGCAAACACCCCCAACGGTCCCACCTGATCCAACCCCGTGTGGGCCACAACCGTAGAACCCAGCCACTGCCCGGCCTGGGTGGTCAGCAACGCCGTGCCCAGGCTGATGCCCACGCCGAACACAATCACCGTGCCCCATGGGATACGCGACTGCACATCCTTCCAGGTCATCACCCCAATCCCCGGCAGCAGCAGGAAGACCAGCCCGGCATAGGTGGTCGAGGTGGTGTCGAAATTGTGCAGGCGCCCTTCCGTGGCCCAGGCCAGTAACAGCAGCACCGACACAGCCAGCAGGCGCTTCTGCGGCCCGGTCATCGGGCCGATGTCCACCAACGATTGCGCCACGGCTTCCTTGCCGCCGGGGATGCTCTCGGTTTCCGGCGGCAGCAGTTTGAGCACCAGGAACAGCAACACCGCCGACATGATCAGCGCCCACGGCGCGCCAGCGATCAGCCAGTCGATCCACGACACGCGCTGGCCGAGCATCTTGTCCATAAAGCCCACGGTCAGCAGGTTCTGCGCGGCGGCGGTCTGGATACCGACGTTCCAGATGCTGGTGCCCTGGGCCACGACGATCATGATCCCGGCGGCGATGTTCGAGCGCTTGTCGACACCGAACGCGGCGATCACCCCCATCATGATCGGCACCACACAGGCACTGCGCGCGGTGGCGCTGGGCACCACCAGGCTGAGCAGGATGGTCACCGCAATCGCTCCCAGCAGAATACGCCGGGTGCTGGTGCCGATTCGGCTCAGGGTGACCAGGGCGATGCGCCGGTCCAGGCCGGTGTGGGTCATGGCGGCGGCGATGAACAGCGCGCCCGCCACCAGCGCCAGCGCCGGGTTGGAGAACCCGGTGAGCGCCATGCTGATGGCCGGGCTGGTACCGATCAGGTGCGTGGGGTCTTGCAGCGACGGCGCGGTACCGAGCAAAAACGCCATGAGCGAGGTGATCATGATTGCGCTGGCTTCATAGGACACCGCTTCGGTGATCCACACCACCACCGCGAATGCGAGGATCGCCAGCATGCGCTGCCCGGCCACCGGCAAGCCGACGGGCAGTGGCAACAGCAGCACGCCGGCCATCACCAGCACGGCGACCACCAGGCCCAGGGGTAATTTGAATGATGCCGCGCTCATGATGTACTCCGTGCCTTCAGATCAGGCCCTGAGCATGAGGCACGGCACCGCACGGCGTGTTGACAGGTATCAGTCTCTAGACCAATAACTGGCTCAACACCGCCCGCAACTTACCGGGCTTGAGCGGTTTGTTCAGCAAGGGCGCATCCAGCCGTCGCAGGGCGCGACGGCACTGGTCGGTACGGTCGGCGGTGATGATCACGGCGGGGATCTTCTGCGCGAAATGCTCGCGCAGGTGCTTGACCACCTCGCAACCCACCACCCCATGGTCCAGGTGGTAGTCCGCCAGGATCAGTTCCGGCGCCCGGCCCTGCAACGCCAGTAACGCGCCGGCCAGGTCGGTGGCGGTGACCACTTCGCAGCCCCACTGGCCGAGCAGCGCGCGCATGCTATCGAGGATGCTGACTTCGTTGTCGATCACCAGCAGACGCCGGCCTGGTAACGGATTGCCCGTGGTCGGTTGCACCGGCAGTTGGCTGATCGCCAGGGGCATCTCGGCGCTCAGGGGCACTTCGATGCTGAACATCGAGCCACGCCCCGGCCAGGAACGCACGGCAATCGGGTAGCCCAGCACCTCGGCGATACGCTCGACAATCGCCAACCCCAGCCCCACGCCTTTGCGGTCCGAGGCCCGGCCCACATCCAGCTGGTTGAACTCGAGGAAGATCGCCTCCAACCGGTCGGCCGCAATGCCGCGCCCGGTGTCCCACACCTCCAGGCGCAGGCACTCCCCGCGCCGCCGGGCGCCAAGCAGGATGCAGCCTTCTTCGGTGTAGCGGCAGGCGTTGCTGAGAAAATTACGCAGAATCCGCGTGAGCAGGCGCAGGTCGGTGCGCACCGCATAATGGCCCATGCGCACACGCAGGTTCAGCCCGGCGGCCTGGGCCACCGACTGAAACTCCGAGACCAGCGGTGCAAACACCTCATCCAGCCGATACAGGGCCACGTCCGGTTTGACGGCCGCCTGGTCCAGGCGCGAGATGTCGAGCAAGTCGGTGAGCAAATCCTCCGCGCCTTCCAGGGCCTGGTGGGTGCGCTCCACCAGCACCTGCTCGACGCTGGGCAAGTTGCGCTCACGCAGGGTGGAGATCAGCAGCCGCGCCGCGTTGAGCGGTTGCAGCAGGTCGTGGCTGGCGGCGGCGAGGTATTTGTCTTTGCTGCGGTTGGCGGCCTGGGCGGCGTCGCGGGCATCGCGCAGGGCCTGCTCGACCTGCTCGCGCTGGGCGATCTGCTGTTGCAGGTTGCGGTTGGCTTCCAGCAATTCGTCGGTGCGCGCGGCAACGCGCTGCTCCAGTTCATCGTTGAGGCGAATATAGCGCTTGCGCTCGGCCTCCAGCTCATCCAGGCGCGCGGTGAGTTCCGGGTAATGGCTCTTGCGCGCCGAGTGGTTGCCCAGCCCCAGCAGCCCGGCCAGTGCCTGTTGCTGGTCGTCAGAGCGCTTCGCCATACACGACCTCGACGTCACGCTGGCTCGACTCACGGGGGTTGGTGAGGATGCACGGGTCGTCCATCGCATGCTGGGACAAAAACGGAATATCCGCCACGCGCACCCCATGCAGGCCCAGAGTTTCATGGAAACCGATCGCATGTTTCAGGGCGATCAGGTGTTCCACCAGTCGCCCACGGATCTGCCGATGATTGAGGCCCCGGCAATCGATGCCAAACGTCTCGGCGATGACCTTGAAGCGCTCCGGCGCCGAGTTGTAGTTGAACGCCACCACATGCTCCACCAGCACCGCGTTGCACAAGCCATGGGGCAAATCGAGAAAGCCGCCGAGGCTGTGGGACATCGCGTGCACCGCGCCAAGGATCGCATTGGAGAACGCCAGGCCGGCCTGCATGCTGCCGAGCATGATCTTCTCGCGCAGGGCAATGTCGGCGGGGTTGGCGATCATCTGTACCAGGTTGCCGTTGATCAGGCGCATGGCTTCCAGGGCGTGGGGGTCGGTCAGCGGACCGTGGCCGGTGGACACGAATGCTTCGATGGCATGCACCAGCGCGTCGATGCCGGTGCAGGCCGACAGGAACGGGTCCATGCTGGCCGTGGTTTCCGGGTCGATCAGCGACACATCCGGCACCACCGCCTTGCTGACGATGGAAAACTTCATGCGTTCCTGCTGGTTGGAAATGATCACGAACTGCGACACATCCGCCGAGGTGCCGGCGGTGGTGGGGATCAGGATCAGCGGCGGGCTGGGCACGCGAATGGTGTCCACGCCTTCGAATTCGAGGATGTTGCGCCCATGGGCAACCACAATGCCGATGGCCTTGCCGCAGTCCATGGGGCTACCGCCGCCGATGGCCACGATCACGTCGCAATGGTTGTCGCGGTACACCTCGGCGCCGAGCATCACTTCTTCGACACGGGGGTTGGGCGAGACGGCGCTGTACAGGCAGTAGTCGATGCCGATGGCCTGCAGGCTGGCTTCCACATCGGCTACCCAGCCGGCGGCGATCACGCCGGGGTCGCTGACCACCAGGACCTTGCGCGCACCGAAGGTCTTGGCGTAATTGCCCACGTTATGCCGGCAGCCGGCACCAAAGATGATTTCAGGCGAGACGAATTTACGCAGGAGGCTCAGATTGGGGCTCATTGGAAAGCCTGTTGTTATTATTTTTGGAAGATGCGCTCCACACTAACCCATCCAGAGGCGAATGCAATCAGACCAAAGGGTCATGCCCAATACGGCACCGGCCAGCACGCGGCTGGCCGGAGATGGATCAGCGGCTGGCGAAGTACATGGTCACTTCAAAGCCGATACGCAGGTCGGTAAACGCGGGTTTGGTCCACATGGGGAGAGTCCTCTTGTTGTGCCGGAAGATTCCGGTAAAGGCATTAATGCATGGGGGGTCAAAGGGGCGAATGCTACTTTGGAACGAGCTGGGCGCATGCATTGGTAGCGGGCATACCCCCGTCGCCCCCCTGTAGGAGCGAGTTTGAACTGGCCTAATGATTTTGGACACTTCAATCGGGCGCTATGATGGCGCCCAAATCTGAGGTGTTTGGATATGCGTAAATCTTATTCGAGTGAGTTCAAGCTCAAGGCTGCCAGCATGGTGCTGGACGAAGGCCAGCCGGTTACCGAGGTGTGTGCCAGTTTGGATATAGGCCCTACCGCCTTGCGTCGTTGGGTCGATCAGGTACGCAAAGAGCGTTTGGGCTCGACGCCGGTAGGCGCCAAGGCGATTACCGCCGACCAGCGAGAGATTCAGAGGCTCAAAGCCCTGCTCAGGGAGAAAGATCTGGACATCGAAATCCTAAAAAACCGCCTCCCCGGCGCTCCGCGGCCCATTGGATTAGAAACACTGCGTTCTACACTGATCTTACTGGACAGTGGTCGCTGGCTTTTTGGAGGCTTAGTCCCCGTCAAAAAACTTGACCCAGGGGAAGCTGCGGACCCGTTAGTGGTGGCACGTTCCGTGACCCCGTTTAGGAAGGTGATTTGATCCGAGTCCCCGTCCAGTTCAACTTGACTGGAGGTGCTCATGAAAAAGCATGATCTGAAGCAGCGTGGGTTACCGGTTATTCATGATTACGCAGCCGGCATTGATATTGGCTCACGCTTTCATGTGGTGGCCGTTCCTGCAGACCTGGCCAAAGAATCCGTTCAAACTTTCCAGGCCTTCACTGCCGATCTCGAGCGCATGGCCAACTGGCTGGTAAGTCTTGGGATAACGACGGTCGCCATGGAATCAACAGGCGTTTACTGGATTCCGGTTTACGAAATACTGGAAGCGCACGGCCTTCAGGTCGTACTCGCCAATGCGCGTGATGCCCGTGCGGTGCCAGGGCGCAAAACCGATGTGAATGATGCACAGTGGATTCAACGACTCCATGCATGTGGGCTGCTTCGAGCCAGCTTTCACCCTGATCGTGAGATTTCGGCTTTGCGCAGCTATTTGCGGCTGCGGGAGCGTCATCTCGATTATGCCGCGGCGCATATTCAGCACATGCAAAAAGCTCTCACGCACATGAACCTGCAATTGCATCACGTTGTGGCCGATATCACCGGCTTGTCGGGGATGCGGATAATTCGCGCCATCGTCGCAGGCGAGCGCAACCCCTCCTCGTTAGCGGCGCTGAGTGACAAGCGCTGCAAGGCAGGTGTTGATGTGATTGAGGCATCGCTGGTCGGCAACTACCAGCCCGAGCACGTTTTCGCTTTGACGCAGGCGCTGTCCATGTATGACGCTTATCAAGCGCAGCTACTGGTTTGCGACCAGCAGATTGCACAAACGTTGATTAAGCTCTCGCAGGAAAAGACATTGCCCGCTGAGCCGCTGCCAAAACCACGGCATAACACTCGGCAACCCAACGCGCTCAATTTCGATGTACGTACCTTGCTCTATCAACTGGTCGGTGTTGATCTGACCCAGATCCACGGCATCGGCCCCTACCTGGCTCTTCGGCTGGTCGCCGAGTGTGGCACGGATCTGAGTCGATGGCGGACTTGTCACCATTTCACTTCCTGGCTCACCCTTGCACCCGGCTGTCGCATCAGTGGCGGCAAGGTACTTTCGGCCCATACCCGCAAGACCAAAAATCGAGTGACCGCCCATCTGCGCTTAGCCGCAGTGACGGTCGGCAGAACCAATACCGCATTGGGGGCGTTTTATCGGCGGCTCGCGGCGCGAATCGGCAAAGCCAAGGCGGTCACGGCTACCGCTCGAAAGATCGCGATCCTGTTCTACAACGCCATGCGTTTCGGCATGAATTATCAAGACCCTGGAGCAGATCACTATGAGCAAAAATATCGCGAGCGAGTCGTCAAAGGCCTACACCGACGCGCGGCTGAGTTTGGTTTTACGCTGCAACCACTGGAGGGTGTTTCTTAGGAAGGCCAGTGCTCTCCTGCTTTTGGACGCCAAAGATCATTCACGCTGATCGATGAGCTGGACGAGCAGTACGGCGTTAATCGGTGTTGCCGGGCGTTCGGCGTCAACCGCAGCAGCTTTTACGCTTGGCGTCAGCGCCAAGGTAAGGCTAATCCTCAGCGAGAGAAGCTTAAAGCCGCGCTGGTCAAGCATCACAAAGCATCGCGGGCTTCTGCGGGAGCGAGGACTTTGGCGAAGGAGCTGCAAGAGAAAGGGCATCGCATTGGCCGGTACTTGGCTCGCAGTTTGATGCGCGAAGCGGGGATCGCCAGCCGCCAGCGCCGACGCCATAAATACAAATCGCCCGGTGTGGAAGCTTTGGTGGCACCGCACGTGCTCAAGCGTAAGTTTGATGTCACGGCGGTCAATCAGGTGTGGTGTGGCGACGTGACGTACATCAAGGTCGGCAAGCGATGGCTGTATTTTGCTGCGATTCTGGATTTGTTCGCCCGTCGGATCGTGGGCTGGTCGTTTTCGATGATTTCCGATGCCACGCTGACCTGCGAGGCTTTGCGGATGGCGGTTGAGCTCAGAGGTCGTCCTAAAGAGGTGCTGTTTCATTCAGACCAAGGCTGTCAGTACACCAGTCATAAGTTCAGGAATGAGCTGCTGGAGCATGGCCTGCGGCAAAGCATGAGCCGTAAAGGCGAATGCTGGGATAACGCTCCGATGGAGCGCTTCTTCGGAAGTTTGAAATCAGAGTGGGTGCCCGAGACGGGTTACGCATCAGAACATGAGGCCCGAGCGGACGTGCAGCGTTATGTCTCGCGCTACAACATCACCAGGCCTCACAGTTACAACGATTACCGGTCTCCGGTCGTCAGGGAGAGACTGGCGGCGTGAACCTTAAATGGTGTCCAAGAATACTTGACCAGTTCAGCTTGCTCGCGAAGATCGTCAACGATAACGCGGGGTGCCTGATGCCCCGCATTGCCCTGAGGTTTTTCGCGAGCAAGCTCGCTCCTACAGGGTCAGGTTAGAAGAAGCCCAACGGGTTGATGTCGTAGCTCACCAGCAGGTTCTTGGTCTGTTGGTAGTGATCCAGCATCATCTTGTGGTTCTCACGCCCCACGCCCGACTTCTTGTAGCCGCCAAACGCCGCATGCGCCGGGTACAGGTGATAGCAGTTGGTCCACACGCGACCGGCCTTGATCGCCCGGCCCATGCGGTACGCGCGGTTGATGTCGCGGGTCCACAGCCCGGCGCCCAGGCCGAATTCGCTGTCGTTGGCAATCGCCAGGGCTTCGGCTTCGTCCTTGAAGGTGGTGATCCCCACCACCGGGCCGAAGATTTCTTCCTGGAACACACGCATCTTGTTGTGGCCCTTGAGCAGCGTCGGCTGGATGTAATACCCGCTGGACAGGTCGCCCTCCAGACGCTCGGCCGCGCCGCCGGTGAGCAGCTCGGCGCCCTCTTCCTGGGCAATCTTGAGGTACGAGAGGATCTTGTCGTATTGCTGCTCGGACGCCTGGGCGCCGACCATGGTCTCGGTGTCCAGCGGGTTGCCGCGCTTGATCTTGACGATCTTCTGCATCACCACTTTCATGAAGTCGTCGTAGATCGACTCCTGCACCAGCGCCCGCGACGGGCAGGTGCACACTTCGCCCTGGTTGAAGAACGCCAGCACCAGGCCCTCGGCGGCTTTTTCGATGAACGCAGGCTCGGCCTGCATGATGTCTTCGAAGAAGATGTTCGGCGATTTGCCGCCCAGTTCCACGGTGGACGGAATGAGGTTCTCGGCGGCCGCATGCATGATGTGCGCACCGATCGGCGTGGAGCCGGTAAAGGCGATCTTGGCGATGCGCTTGCTGGTGGCCAGCGCCTCACCGGCTTCGCGGCCGAAGCCCTGGACGATATTGAGCACGCCCGGCGGCAGCAGGTCATTGATCAACTCGGCAAACACCATGATCGACAGCGGCGTCTGTTCGGCCGGCTTGAGCACGATGCAGTTACCGGCGGCCAGGGCCGGGGCGAGTTTCCAGGCGGCCATCAGCAGCGGGAAGTTCCACGGAATGATCTGCCCGACCACGCCCAATGGCTCGTGGAAGTGATAGGCCGCGGTGTGTTCGTTGATCTCGGCGGCGCCGCCTTCCTGGGCGCGGATGCAGCCGGCGAAATAGCGGAAGTGGTCGGCGGCCAGGGGCACGTCGGCGTTGAGGGTTTCGCGCACGGCCTTGCCGTTGTCCCAGCTTTCGGTCACAGCCAGCACGTCGAGATTCTGCTCGATGCGGTCGGCGATTTTCAGCAGCACCAGGGAGCGATCCTGCGGCGAGGTCTTGCCCCAGGCGTCGGCGGCGGCATGGGCGGCGTCGAGGGCCTTGTCGATGTCGGCGGCGTTGGAGCGCGGGAACTCGGCAATCACTTCGCCGGTCACCGGCGAGGTGTTGGTGAAGTACTCACCGCTCTGCGGCGCAACGAACTCACCGCCGATGTAATTGCCGTAGCGCTGCTTGAAGCTGACGATGGCGCCAGGGGTGCCAGGTTGTGCGTAGATCATGTTAAAGCCTCTGTCTGGGTCCGGGCCTGTCGGTCAACAGGCGATGACCCGATAGTAAAGAGCCCCCGCTGCCGGGCGAATGCGCCGTTGGCAGGGGGGTACTTGTCATTTGGTCGTAGATTCAGTGCTTGGCGACCAGTTCTTTGGGCAACTTGAAGGTCCAGAGCATGCCGCCCTGGTTGAAGTCCTTGATGCGCTTGGCCACTTCACCGCCCCACAACGGCACCGCGCCGCCCCAGCCGGAGAGCACCGAGACGTACTGTTCGCCGTCCATTTCCCAGGTCACGGGCGAACCGAGCACGCCGGAGCCGGTCTGGAATTCCCAGACCTTCTCGCCGGTCTTGGCGTTGAACGCTTGCAGGAAACCTTCCGGCGTGCCGGTGAACACCAGGTTGCCCTTGGTGGTCAGCACCCCGCCCCATAGCGGCGCGAAGTTCTTGTGGCGCCAGACTTCCTTGCCGGTCTTCGGGTCGATGGCGCGCAGCACGCCGATGTAGTCTTCGTTCAGCGGCTTGATGGTGAAGCCGGCACCGAGGAACGCCGCGCCTTTCTTGTAGGCGATGCCTTCGTTCCAGATGTCCATGCCCCACTCGTTGGACGGCACGTAGAACAGCCCGGTATCGCGGTTGTAGGCCATCGGCATCCAGTTCTTCGCACCGAGGAACGCCGGCGCGACAAACACCGAGGTACCCTTGGTTTCGCTGCCCGGCGCACCGGGGCGACTGGCTTCGTTGTAGATCGGCCGACCGTCCTTATCCAGGCCGGTGGCCCAGGTGATCTTGTCGACAAACGGGAAGCCGCGGATGAACTTGCCGTTGGTGCGGTCGAGCACGTAGAAGAAACCGTTGCGGTCGGCGGTGGCCGCCGCTTTGATTTCCTTGCCGCCTTCGGTGTAGTTGAAGGAGATCAGCTCGTTGACGCCGTCATAGTCCCAACCGTCGTGGGGGGTGCTCTGGAAGTGCCACTTGATGGTGCCATCGTCCGGGTTCAGCGCCAGGCGCGAGGATGAGTAGAGGTTGTCACCGGGGCGCAGGTGCGAGTTCCAGGGTGCCGGGTTGCCGGTGCCGAACAGCAACAGGTTGGTTTCCGGGTCGTAGTAGCCACCCAGCCATGGCGCCGCGCCGCCGGTCTTCCACAGATCGCCCGGCCAGGTCTTGCCCGCCTCGCCGCCGGAAATGCCGTTTTCCACGGCCTTGCCGTCCTTGTACACGTAGCCCATATGGCCTTCGACGGTCGGACGGCTCCACAGCAGGTCGCCGTTTTTCGGGTCATAGGCTTCGATCTTGCCCACCACACCGAATTCGCCGCCGGCCACGCCGGTAATCAGCTTGCCGTTGATCACCAGCGGCGCGGCACTGATCGAGTAGCCTTCCTTGTGGTCGGCGACCTTCTTGCTCCACACCACTTTGCCGGTGTCTTTATTCAGCGCCACCAGCTTGGCGTCGAGGGTGCCGAAGAACACCAGGTCGCCATACAGCGCCACGCCACGGTTGATCACGTCGCAGCACGGGCGGATGTCGTCAGGCAGACGCGCATCGTACTGCCAGAGCTTCTTGCCGGTGCGTGCATCCACCGCGAACACCCGCGAGTAGGAACCGGTGAGGTACATCACCCCATCCTTGACCATCGGCTGCGCCTGTTGACCGCGCTGTTTCTCGCCACCAAAGGAAAACGCCCAGACCGGGCGCAGGTCCTTGACGTTGTCCACGTTCAGCGTGTCGAGCGGGCTGTAGCGCTGGCCCTGCACGCCCAGGCCGTTGGTGACGATCTGCCCGGGGTTTTTCGGGTCCTGGAGGATGTCCTCGTCGGTGACCGAGGCCATGGCCTGGCCGGACAACAGGATGGCACCGAGTAACACGCTCAAGGCGAAGGGTTGGCGACGTGCGGGTTGGGTCATGACGGCTACCTCTGCGGTTTTTTGTTATACCCGGGAAATTTTCCCGGTCTGGTGCAGATTCTTGGACGCAGGGGCCGTTGCCACAATTGACCGCAGTATCGAGATTGCTAGTTCCTTAGTAGCGGGTGCATCTGCTCGCGCTCGTAGCGCGGGTACAGGTGGCTGACGCTGCGAATCAGTTCATAACGGCTCAGGGTGATCGCGGCGAAGCGCTCGGGGATGGGGCTGCGGATCATCTCGGCCATGTCGTTGCCGTGGGCCGCGCCGTCGCGCAGCAGTTGATCGAGCCAGGTGAGGTAGTCGCGCATCTGCGCGAAGGGCTGCGCGTCGCCGGCCACCGGGCCGTGGCCAGGCACGATCAGGGTCCAGGGCAAGGCTTGCAGGGTGTCGAGGTCGGCCAGCCACGCCGCCAGCCCTGGGCTGTTGGGGGTGGTCAGGGCGCGCTGGTAGAACACCAGGTCACCGGTGAACAACACGCCGGTGCTCTGGTCGAGGATCGCCAGGTCGGCGCCGGTGTGGCCGGTAAGGGCCAGCAGGCGCAGGTCGTGGCGGCCGAAGGTGAGCACGCCGGGTTCCACGGCCTGGGTGGGCAACACCACTTCGGTGCCGCGCATCCAGTCGCCGACCATGCGGTAGAGGTTTTCCGCCATGCTGTCGCCCTGCTCGTGCAGCAGGCGCGTGGTGTCGGCCAGGGCGCCGATGGGCACGTCCTTGAAGGCCTGGTTGCCCAGCGCATGGTCGGGGTGATGGTGGGTCATCAGCACCTGCACCACCGGCTTGTCGGTCACGCGGGCGATGGCCTGGCGCAGGGCTTCGCCGTAACGCCGCGACGGCCCGGTGTCGATCACCACCACGCCGGCCTCGGTGACGATAAAGGCGGTGTTGACGATATTGCCGCCATTGGCCTTGGCGAAGTTGTCGGTGCTGCCTTCGAGCAGCCAGGTGTCATCGGCGATCAGCCGGGGGTTGAGGGCGTAATCCAGGTCTGCCAGGGCGGGCAGGCTCAGGCCCAGGCACAACAATAGAATCCAGCGCATGCCGCGCTCCTTCTGGTCAGGGAATGGCCGCATCGAATTCATTGCCGCTGTTGTCGCGCAGCACCAGGCGGGTGGGGCCCGGCGCGTCGATATCGAAGGCCAGGTTGGGGTTTTCGCTGACCGCCGGGAACAACTCCAGCTCGGCCAATACCTGATCGTCCCGGCCACGCAATTGCGCATGGTTGATAAAAAATTCCGGGATGCCGCTGACCATGCCGTTGTCCATCGGGTGCGCCACCTGCACGCGCACCCGGCTGAAGTCACCACGCGGGTAACGCCCGCCGAGCACCTCGCCGATATGCTCTTCCCAACCCGGCTGGGTGCGCACCACGCTCGGCGCGGTGCAGCCGCCACCGGCAGCGTCGATCAGGGTCGAGCCGACGTGCCATACCCCGTCATCGGTCAGCACCGCCGCGCGCAACGGCGTGGCCTGCTCGATGCGGATGCGCAGCGCCAGCCACGGCAGCACCCCGGCCTTGGGTTGGAAGTCGACGATTTTCGGCAACGGGTTGAGCTCGGCCCAGGCCAGGATTCTCACCACATGGCCGTTGAACGCCCGCGCATCGATTTCCAGCGGTACCTGCCGTGCATCTTCGGCGAACGGCGGCGCCAGCAGCTTGACCCGCGCATCGAACACAAACGGCGCATCGGCCAGCAACTGCTTGTGATAGAACGCCCACATCACCGACGGCACCGGGTCGACTTCCACGGCGTGAGCCGCCAGCGGCAGCCAGCAAGCCAATATGCAGCTCAATCGCCAGTTCATCGCCTGCTCCTATTGATACATCTCGGGCACTTCGTACTGCAGGCCGTAGCGGCTGTAGATGTTTTGCACCGCGCCGTCGCGGATCAGGCCTTCCAGCGCCTCCTCCACCGCGTAGGCGAGCTGGCGATTGCTTTCATGCACCGCCATGCCGATCTCCCAGCGCTGCTTGCCCATGTTGGGGTAGGCGTTTTGCGCCAGGGCCAGCTGCGGGTCGTGGGCCTCGTGCACCTGCCAGTCGATTTCACCGCGCATGGCCATCACCGCGTCGACCTCGCCCGCCTTCATCGCCGCAAAGGCCTGGGGCACGCCGGGGTAGTGACGGGTCTTGGCGGCGAGCATGCCGTTGAACACCGAAGTGAGGTAGAACGACGGCACGCTGTCGACTTCGACGCCGATCGGGTGCTGTTCGAACACCGCCACGCTGGCGACTTTATCCAGGCGCCGGCGGTCATAGGCCACCTGCCATTGTTCGTTCTGGTATGGCCCGAACATCACCACATGGCCGTTTTCCAGCTCGCCCTGGTCGTTGCGTTTTTGCGCGTAGGCGTGGTCGTAGGGCGCACGCAGCATCAGGTCGGCCAGTTGCTGGTGGTGCAGCGGGCTGCCGCGCCAGATGTAGTCGCGCAGGTCGTCGTCGAGCTTCTCGCCGGCTGGCGCCCAGATCAGCGTCAGCCGTACCCCCAAGGCCTTGGCCAGGGCCTCGGCCAGGTCCACGTCGACACCCCGTGGGGTGCTGCCGTCCTGGAAGCTGTAGGGAGCAAAGTCCTTGTACACCGCCACCTTGATCTCGCCGGCGGCGATCATCTGGTCATAGCTGCGCACCTGCGCCTGTGCCGTCTGGCAGCACAGCAGGGCCAGGCCGAGCACATAAGCGAACAGGCGCATGGCTTACTCCTCGACGTGCACGCTGTCCAGGTAGGTGCGCACCGCCCACAGGGCTTCCTGGCTCAGGTAGTCGGCCATTTTCGGCATATACACCCGGCCATCGCGCACCGCGCCATGGCGCACGCGCTCGACAAACCACTCATCACCGGCCTCGCCCGCATCCAGCATGCGCAGGTCCGGGGCGATACCGCCGGACTTGGCTTCCAGGCCGTGGCAGGCGGCGCAGTTCTGGTTGTAGGCCGACGAGCCGATTTCCAGCGCTTTGTCATGTTCGGGCGAGGTGCGATACGGGTTCACCGCCGCCCAGCCGTCGCCGTCCACCGGCACGCCGGCGTCCTTGATCGAGGTCAGGCCCTTGGTTTCCACCGCTTGCGGGACCACGTTGCCATGCGCCCAGGCAGGGCCGGCACCGATTACACCCACCAACAGACCAGCCACGAGCCAGGCATTGTGTTTTGTTGTCATTATTTTTGCCCTCAGGATTGCACGCAAAACCTCATTGCAGAGGCTATGGCAATCATCTTAGAAACCCCGGTGCATGGGCCGTATGCTGCTTTGGTGGCCGCCCTCTCCTCCCTTGGTAGTAGGGCTTGTGGGGCACGCCTAAAACAGTGGCGCCTCGGGAAGTCTTCCCGGCCACAGCGGGACTTTTTCCGTATCCGCCCAGCGCCCCGGCGTAACACCCTGTGCAGGCCAAAACCTCCACTGGGAACTGCAACCATGACAAGAACAAGATCGCTACCCGCCCTTTCACCTTTGAGCCTTGCCGTGCAGGCCTTCCTGCTGGTCGGCAGCCTGTCCTTGAGCGCGACCGGTTTCGCCGCCGAGCCTGCGAAAACCACCCGCAACGTCACCTGGGAAGACATCGCCAACGACCACCTGACCACCCAGGACGTGCTGCAATACGGCATGGGCACCAACGCCCAGCGCTGGAGCCCGCTGGCCCAGGTCAACGACAAGAACGTGTTCAAGCTCACCCCGGCCTGGTCGTATTCGTTCGGCGATGAGAAGCAACGTGGCCAGGAGTCCCAGGCCATCGTCAGCGACGGCGTGGTCTATGTCACCGGCTCCTACTCCCGCGTGTTCGCCCTCGACGCCAAGACCGGCAAGCGCCTGTGGACCTACAACCACCGCCTGCCCGACAACATTCGCCCGTGCTGCGACGTGGTCAACCGTGGCGCGGCGATCTTTGGCGACAAGATCTACTTCGGCACCCTCGACGCGCGCCTGATCGCCCTCGACAAAAACACCGGCAAAGTGGTGTGGAACAAGAAATTCGGCGACCACGCCGCCGGCTACACCATGACCGGCGCCCCGGTGCTGATCAAAGACAAGGTCAGCGGCAAGGTGCTGCTGATCCACGGCAGCTCCGGCGATGAATTCGGCGTAGTCGGCCAGCTGTTTGCACGCGACCCGGACACCGGCGAAGAAGTGTGGATGCGCCCGTTCGTGGAAGGCCACATGGGCCGCCTCAACGGCAAGGACAGCACCCCGACCGGCGACGTCAAAGCGCCGTCGTGGCCGGATGACCCGACCACCGAAACCGGCAAGGTCGAAGCCTGGAGCCATGGCGGCGGCGCGCCTTGGCAGAGCGCAAGCTTCGATGCCGAGACCAACACGATCATCGTCGGCGCCGGCAACCCCGGCCCGTGGAACACCTGGGCACGCACGTCCAAGGACGGCAACCCCCACGACTTCGACAGCCTCTACACCTCAGGCCAGGTCGGCGTCGACCCGAGTACCGGCGAAGTGAAGTGGTTCTACCAGCACACCCCGAACGATGCCTGGGACTTCTCCGGCAACAACGAACTGGTGCTGTTCGACTACAAAGACAAGGACGGCAAAGTGGTCAAGGCCACCGGCCACGCCGACCGCAACGGGTTCTTCTACGTGGTCGACCGCAACAACGGCAAGCTGCAGAACGCCTTCCCGTTTGTCGACAACATCACCTGGGCCAGCCATATCGACCTGAAGACCGGCCGCCCCGTGGAAAACGAAGGGCAGCGCCCGGCCAAGCCGTTGCCAGGTGAAACCAAGGGCAAGCCGGTGGAAGTGTCACCGCCGTTCCTCGGTGGCAAGAACTGGAACCCCATGGCCTACAGCCAGGACACCGGGCTGTTCTACATTCCGGGCAACCAGTGGAAAGAGGAATACTGGACCGAAGAGGTCAACTACAAGAAAGGCTCGGCGTACCTGGGCATGGGGTTCCGTATCAAGCGCATGTATGACGACCACGTCGGCACCCTGCGGGCGATGAACCCGACCACCGGCAAGGTGGTGTGGGAGCACAAGGAACACTTGCCGCTGTGGGCCGGTGTGCTGGCGACCAAGGGCAACCTGGTGTTCACCGGTACCGGCGACGGTTTCTTCAAGGCCTTCGACGCGAAAACCGGCAAGGAGCTGTGGAAATTCCAGACCGGCAGCGGCATCGTCTCGCCGCCTATCACTTGGGAGCAGGATGGCGAGCAGTATGTCGGCGTGACCGTCGGCTATGGCGGCGCGGTGCCGTTGTGGGGTGGCGACATGGCCGAGCTGACCAAGCCGGTGGCACAGGGCGGGTCGTTCTGGGTGTTCAAGATCCCGAGCTGGGATCAGAAAACCGCACAGAAGTAACCCACAGAGAATGCCGGGCCGCCTTTGTTTGTGGTGAGCCCGGTCACCCCAGGATCATCAGAGGTCCCGCGATGAACTACCTGCCCTTGTTACTCCTGCTCGCCCTACCCCTGGCCCACGCCGACGACGGCGACGACGGCGACGACGCGCCGCTGGTCATCAACGGCTGCACCCTCGCCGAACACAGCCAATGCCCCGGCGCCAACCTCAGGGGCGCCAACCTGCGCAACCAGAACCTGAGCAAAATGAACCTGGCCGGCGCCGACCTGCGCGGTGCGGACCTGCGCCACGCCAACCTCGACCTGGCCAACCTGGAGAAGGCCCAGCTGCAAGGCGCCAACCTGACCCGCGCCAGCCTGCAACAAAGCAACCTGCGCCTGGCCGACTTTACCGGCGCCACATTGATGGCCGTGCAAGGCTGGGGGCTGTTTGCTCAGGGTGCACAGTTCGAAAACGCCAACCTCAGCGCCGCCTACCTGCAATTTGCGCGACTCTCGGGAGCCAAGCTGCACAACGCCAACCTGCGCGCGGCCGACCTGGAAATGACCTGGCTGAGCAAGGCCGACCTGCAAGGGGCCGACCTCAGCGATGCGAATCTGCAGGAAGCCAAGTTCGGCGAAAGCAACCTGGAACAGGCCACTCTCACCGGCAGTCGCCAGCATTATGCGAACTTTCAGGACGCCAACATGGAAGGCTGCACGGACTGCCCCACCACCTGGAATCGTTAGAGCACTGCCATTCGAATGTAGGAGGCCCCACGACCTCTTCGACGGAGCACTGTCGCGCAGCAAACAGGAACCCCTGTGGCGAGCGGGCTTGTTGTGGCGAGCGGGCTTGCCCCGCGTTGGGCTGCGTAGCAGCCCCAGTAAAGAAGAGCGCGGTGTATCAGACACTCCATAGCGGCTGGCTTTGGGGCTGCTTCGCAGCCCAACGCGGGGCAAGCCCGCTCGCCACAGGGAGATGTGTCAAGGTCTGAAAAGCTGTGTAGATACCCACCGCCATAGGGGGCAAGCCCCCACCCGCACCACCCACCATGTCGATCCCCAGGTGCACCAACTCGGCCAGGTATCCACACAACTTTGGCTCAACGCTGAACGTCCGGCAGATAGGACTGTTGTGGCAAGCGAGCTTGTTGTGGCGAGCGGGCTTGCCCCGCGTTGGGCTGCGTAGCAGCCCCAGTAAAGAAGAGCGCGGTGTATCAGACACTCTCTAGCGGCTGGCTTTGGGGCTGCTTCGCAGCCCAACGCGGGGCAAGCCCGCTCGCCACAGGGAGATTTTTTCAGGGTCTGAAAAGTTGTGTAGATACCCACCGCCATCGGGGGCAAGCCCCCACCCGCACCACTCCCATATCGATCCCCAGGTGCACCAACTCGGCCAGGTATCCACACAACTTCGGCACAACGCTGAACGTCCGGCAGATAGGACTGTTGTGGCAAGCGAGCTTGTTGTGGCGAGCGGGCTTGCCCCGCGTTGGGCTGCGTAGCAGCCCCAGTAAAGAAGAGCGCGGTGTATCAGACACTCTCTAGCGGCTGGCTTTGGGGCTGCTTCGCAGCCCAACGCGGGGCAAGCCCGCTCGCCACAGGGAGATGTGTCAGGGTCTGAAAAGTTGTGTAGATACCCACCGCCATCAGGGGCAAGCCCCCACCCGCACCACTCCCATGTCGATCCCCAGGTGCACCAGCTCGGCCAGGTATCCACACAACTTCGGCACAACGCTGAACGTCCGGCAGATAGGACTGTTGTGGCAAGCGAGCTTGTTGTGGCGAGCGGGCTTGCCCCGCGTTGGGCTGCGTAGCAGCCCCAGTAAAGAAGAGCGCGGTGTATCAGACACTCCATAGCGGCTGGCTTTGGGGCTGCTTCGCAGCCCAACGCGGGGCAAGCCCGCTCGCCACAGGGAGATGTGTCAAGGTCTGAAAAGTTGTGTAGATACCCACCGTCATCAGGGGCAAGCCCCCACCCGCACCACTCCCATATCGATCCCCAGGTGCACCAACTCGGCCAGGTATCCACACAACTTCGGCACAACGCTGAACGTCCGGCAGATAGGACTTTTGTCGCAAGCGAGCTTGTTGTGGCGAGCGGGCTTGCCCCGCGTTGGGCTGCGTAGCAGCCCCAGTAAAGAAGAGCGCGGTGTATCAGACACTCCATAGCGGCTGGCTTTGGGGCTGCTTCGCAGCCCAACGCGGGGCAAGCCCGCTCGCCACAGGGAGATGTGTCAGGGTCTGAAAGTTGTGTAGATACCCACCGCCATCAGGGGCAAGCCCCCACCCGCACCACTCCCATGTCGATCCCCAGGTGCACCAACTCGGCATGGGAACTCACCTGCAATTTGCTCTTGAGCAAGGTCAGGTGGTTGGACACGGTCTTGCTGCTGATATTCAACTGGTCGGCAATCGCCCGGGTGGGCGTGCCCCTGGCCAGCATCAGGAAGATCTCCAGCTCGCGCGGGGTCATGCCCTGCAAGCGTTGGTCACTGGGGGTGTAGGCCAGTTCGGTGGCCAGGGCCTGTTCGATGTAGGCGTGGCCCTCGAGGATGCGCCGCACCGCTTCGATCAACACCTCGGGCGCCGAGCTTTTGGTCAGGTAGCCGGCGGCTCCGGCATCCAGGGCCTGGCGCACCAGCGGCAGCTCGTCGTGCATGCTGAAAAACAGCACGCGCAGTTGCGGCAGGCGCTGGCGCAGGCGCCGCGTGGTTTCCAGGCCGCTGATGCCGGGCAGGCCGAAGTCCATGATCACCAGGTGCGGCACCGCCTCCTGCACCCGGCTCAACGCCTCTTCGCCACTGGCCGCCTCGCGTACCTCGATGGCCGGCAGCAATGCGCGCAGCAGGCTGGCATAGCCCTGGCGCACCACGGCATGGTCGTCCACCAACAGAATATTCATGACACCTCCAACGGCAGGTTCAACGCCAGCGCCCAACCGGCGCCAGGGTGGCTGAGGATCTTCAGTTCGCCGCCCAGGCAGCGCGCGCGCTCAGCCATCGAATACAGGCCCACGCCGGGACGCTGGGGCGTGTGCGCGCCGCGCCCGTTGTCACGCACCCACAGGCGCAGGCGCGAACCGTGATGTTGCAGGCGCACGCGCACCTGGCTGGCGTCGGCATGGCGCAGGATATTCGTCAGCGCTTCTTGCAGCAGGCGATACAGATGGGTCTTGTCGACACCGGACAACGCCGGCAGGTCCGCACCGACCCGCAGTTGGCAAGGAATGCCGTGGCTGACCTGCCACTGCGTGACCAGCATCGACACGGCCTCGGCCATTGGCAGGTGCTGCAGGGCCACCGGGTAGAGGTCATGGACCAGCGCGCGAAAGCCTTGCTGCAAGTGCTCGCAGTGATCCTCCAGCTGCGCCACCGTGGGCGCCAGCAGGTGCGGCTGGTCGGTGACCAGGCGCAACAGGCACGCCTGGGCGCGGATCCCGGCCAGGTATTGGCCGAGGTCATCGTGCAGGGTCTGGGCCAGGTGGGTGCGCTCCTGCTCCTGCACCGCCAGCAGGGTTTGGGTGAGCTGAGTGTTATCGGTGCGTGCCTGTTCCAGGGCATCGGTCATGCGGTTGAAGTGCAGCGCCAGTTGCCGCGCTTCCGGCGCGCCCTCACTGCGCAGGCGCACGTTGAGCTGGCCGGCGCACACCTGTTGCAGGGCGCGCAGCAGTTCATCCAGCACGCCCATGCCACGGCGCACCGCCCAACGGATGGTCAGCAGGCTCACGGCCAGGGCCAGGGCGCACAGGCCCAGCAGTTGTTGCAGGGAATCCCAGACTTCGTCGATCTCATCTCGCGGGTCGACCGCGATGGACACGCGCCGACCGTCCGGCAAGTCCAGCACCTGAGCACTGCGCCGTGCCTCGGCAAACAGCAGCCGACCGAGCCAGGCATCCAGGCCGTCCGGCAACCGTGCCTGCAGGGTTTCGCCAGGGGCCAGCCAGTGCACGCGCACATGGCGCAGGCTGGCGGTGAGCTTCGGTTGCAGGCTGGCCGGGTCACGCTCGGCGGTTTCGCTCAGGTAGTGCACCACCGCTTCGGCCGATTGCAACTCGCGCTCCACGTCCGCCAGGGCCTGGTGCAGCAACAGCGCCGTGCAGGCACAGGTGACCAGGGCGAAGAAGCCGCACACCCACAGGTTGATCCGCCACAGGGCCGACAAGACGCGCATGCTGTGTCACTCCTGTGAATGGGACCTGTGGTGCTCCATGCTAAAACCGCACAGCGTGCGCGGGGCTACTACCTTGGTACTGGCTCGGCGGTACTTTCTGCATATTTGCAGCGAGGCCAACGCTTCCTATGCTGGCGCTACCTGTCATGGAGTGCCTTATGCGCCAGCTCGCCCCTTACGCCATGGTCTGCCTGATGGCGATCACCTGGGCCACCTCCGGCCAGGCCGCCGAAGCGCCGTTGCAGGTGCGGATCGGCTACCTGGGCTATCGACCAGACCCGGGGCCGCTGCTTTCGAATGTGATTCCCGAGCCCGCCGACGCCGGGCAGCGTGGCGCCGAACTGGCGATCATCGACAGCAACAGCACCGGGGCGTTTCTGAACCAGCGCTACAGCCTGACCGCCGCCAACGTCGACAGCCCCGAGGCGCTGCTCGCCGCCGCCCTGGCCCAACACGCCCAGGGCCTGCGCCTGTTCGTGGTCAACGCCCCCGCCGCCAGCCTGCGTCAACTCAGCGCCGCCCTGCCCGACAGCCTGCTGTTCAACGCCGGCAGCCCGGATGACCGCCTGCGCAGCACCGACTGCCTGGGCAACGTGCTGCATACACTGCCCAGCCGCGCGATGCTCGCCGACGCCCTGGCGCAGTTCCTGGTGCTGCGCAAATGGCAAAAGGCGCTGCTGATCGTTGGCCCCACCGAAGACGACCAGGCCTACGCCGCCGCCCTGCGCCGCGCCGCCAAGCGCTTCGGCGTGCAACTGGTGGCGGAAAAAGCCTGGCGCTTCGATAACGACCAGCGCCGCAGCGCCCAGGCGGATATGCCGCTGTTCACCCAGAGCGCCGAATACGACGTGGTACTGGTGGCCGACGAGCGCGGCGACTTCGGCGAGTACGTGCCCTACCAGACCTGGTACCCGCGCCCCGTCGCCGGCACCCAGGGCCTGACGCCCACCGGCTGGCACAAGACCGTCGAGACCTACGGCGCCGCCCAATTGCAGAAACGCTTCGAGGCGCTGGCCGGGCGCTGGATGAACGACCGCGACTTCGCCGCCTGGATGGCCGTGCGCAGCCTCTCCAGCGCGGTGAACAAGCTGCGCCAGGTCGAGCCCATGGCGATCCGCCAACTGGAGCTCAGCGAGCAACTGCCGCTGGATGGCTTCAAGGGCCGCAAGCTCAGCTACCGCGCCTGGAACGGCCAATTGCGCCAACCGATTCCCATCGTGCAGCCCCGCGCGCTGGTCAGCACCTCGCCCCAGGACGGTTTCCTGCACCCCACCAACGAAATGGACAGCCTGGGCTATGACAAGCCCGAGGTGACCTGCCGCTTTCCCTGATCGCCACCTCACAATAATAAGGAATCCGCCATGCGCCGCACCCTGCTCTCATGCGCCCTGCTGCTTGCCGCCGGGCACGCCGTGGCCAGTACCGCCTGGGTCTCCAACGAGAAAGACAACAGCCTGAGCCTGATCGACATGCAGACTCTGCAAGTCACCGACACCCTCAAGGTCGGCCAGCGCCCACGCGGCCTGTTGTTGTCCCATGACAACAAGCTGCTGTACATCTGCGCCAGCGACTCGGACCGTGTGCAGGTAATGGACGTGGCCACGCGCACGATCATCAAGGAACTGCCCTCCGGCAAAGACCCCGAGCAGTTCGCCCTGCACCCCAATAACCGCTGGCTGTATGTGTCCAACGAAGACGATGCGCTGGTCACCGTGATCGACACCGAAACCGCCAAGGTGCTCGGCCAGATCAACGTCGGCGTCGAGCCCGAAGGCATGGCCGTGAGCCCCGACGGCAAGTGGGCGGTGAACACCAGCGAAACCACGAACATGCTGCACTGGATCGACACCAGCACCCAGACCCTGGCCGACAGCACCCTGGTGGACCAGCGCCCGCGCTTTGTCGAGTTCAACCACGATGGCTCGCAGCTGTGGGCCTCGGCGGAAATCGGCGGCACCGTGACCATCCTCGACGTGGCCAGCCGCAAGGTGCTCAAGACCCTGACCTTCAAGATCAAGGGCGTGCACCCGGACAAGGTGCAGCCGGTGGGAATCAAGCTCAGCGCCGACGGCAAGTACGGCTTTGTCGCCCTCGGCCCGGCCAACCATGTGGCGGTGATCGACGCCAGGACATTCGAGATCCTCGACTACCTGCTGGTGGGCCGCCGCGTGTGGCAGATGGCGTTCACCCCGGACCAGAAACAGCTGCTGGCCACCAACGGCGTGAGCGGTGATGTGTCGGTGATCGATGTGGACAGCCTCAAGGTGATCAAGTCGGTGAAAGTCGGGCGTTATCCGTGGGGCGTGGTGGTCACGCCATGAACGCCCTGGAGGTGCGCGATCTGAGCTTCGCCTATGGCCCGCGCCAGGCGCTGAATGCGTTGAGTTTCAGCCTGGCGCCGGGGCAGTTCTGCGGGTTGCTGGGGCCCAATGGCGCGGGCAAGTCGACGTTGATCGCCCTGCTGACACGGCTGTATGACCTGCAAAGCGGCGACATCCGCGTGGGCGGGCATTCCCTGCGCGAGGCTCCGCGCGCCGCCCTGACGCAACTGGGCGTGGTGTTCCAGCAGAGCACCCTGGACCTGGATTTGAGCGTGGAGCAGAACCTGCGCTACCACGCCGCGCTGCACGGTTTGTCGCGGCGCCAGACCGATGTGCGGGTCGAGGCCGAACTGGCGCGCCAGGCCCTGACCGAACGCCGCCGCGAAAAGGTCCGCGAACTCAATGGCGGGCACCGCCGCCGCGTGGAAATCGCCCGCGCCCTGCTGCATGAACCGCGCGTGCTGCTGCTCGACGAAGCCAGCGTCGGCCTCGATCCCGCCAGCCGCCTGGCCCTCAACCAGCACGTGCGCAGCCTGTGCGCCGACCACGGCATCAGCGTGCTGTGGACCACCCACCTGCTCGATGAAGTGCAGGCCGACGATGCGCTGATGATTCTGCATCAGGGGCGCCTGGTGGCCAGCGGGCAGGTCGACGTGCTCGTCCAACCACACGATGGCGACCTGGGCAGCCTGTTCGCCCGGCTGACCCGTCCTACGCCGGCGGGAGCCGCGGCATGAACGCTTACTGGCAATGCCTGCGCGGTATCGTGCTGCGCGAGTGGCTGCGCTTTGTGTTGCAGCGCACGCGCTTTCTCAGCGCCCTGGTGCGCCCGCTGCTGTGGCTGGTGGTGTTTGCCGCCGGCTTCCGCGCGGCTTTGGGCATCTCGGTGATCGAGCCCTACGACACCTACATCCCCTACGAGGTCTACATCATCCCGGGCCTGGCCTGCATGATCCTGCTGTTCAACGGCATGCAGGGCTCGCTGTCGATGGTCTACGACCGCGAGATGGGCAGCATGCGCGTGCTGCTGACCAGCCCGTTGCCGCGCACCTTTTTGCTGTGCAGCAAGTTGCTGGCCACGGCGTTGATTTCGCTGTTGCAGGTGTACGGCTTCCTGGCGATTGCCTGGGTGTATGGGGTGCAACCGCCGGCCATGGGGCTGTTGCTCGCGTTGCCGGCGTTGCTGCTGGTGGCGCTGATGCTCAGCGCCCTGGGCTTGTTGCTGTCGAACGCGATTCGCCAATTGGAGAACTTTGCCGGGGTCATGAATTTCGTGATCTTCCCGCTGTTTTTCCTGTCGTCGGCGTTGTACCCGCTGTGGAAGATGCGCGATTCCAGCGAGTGGTTGTACTGGCTGTGCGCGATCAACCCGTTTACCCACGCCGTGGAACTGGTGCGTTTTGCCCTGTACGAACGCTTCGCCGGCCTGGCGTTGGCGGTATGCCTGGGCTTGACCCTGCTGTTCGCGCTGCTGGCGGTGCTGACCTTCAACCCCCAGCATGCGGCGTTGCGCAAACAGGGCTGATGGCGGCAAAACTACTACTTTGGTACTGGTTTTGCTGACTATCGTCGCATTCCCAAGGCAGCGGGACTCACGTGTAATGGCGGCATAACGATAAGGATTGCCCCCACCATGCTGCCTGCCCGACTGCCCCTGTTGGCGTTGCTGTGCCTGCTCTGCGTCAACGCCCAGGCCGATACCGCGCTGTTTTCCGCCGAAGGCTACCGCATCAGCCTGTACCGCAGCCCCACACCCGAGCAACTGCCAGGGGCGACCATCGTCGACACCCCTGCCCTGCAAACCCTGCTCAAGCAAACACCGACGCCGGTGCTGATCGATGTGTACCGCCGCCAATGGTTGCAAGGCCGTTTCATCGAAGACCAACCCCACGCCAACCTGCCCGGCAGCCATTGGCTGGCCAATACCGGCGATGGCGACCTCACACCGGAGTGGCAGGGCTACTTCGTGCGCCACCTGTACAAGTTTACCGACGGTGACCTGACACGCCCGCTGGTGTTCTATTGCCGCTCCGATTGTTGGCTGAGTTGGAACGCGGTAAAACGTGCGGCCAACCTGGGCTATACCTCTGTGTATTGGTATCGCGACGGGCTGGATGCGTGGGAAGCGGCCCACCTGCCAGTGATGGCTGCGACACCCGAACCTTTTCAATAAAAACCCACAACAAGAAGGTGAACGGCCATGTACAAAATCCTGATAGCCGACGATCACCCGCTGTTTCGCGAGGCGATTCATAACGTCATCAGCGACGGTTTCCCCGGCAGCGAGGTGATGGAAACCGCCGACCTGGACAGCGCCCTGGCCCTGACCCAGGAACACGACGACCTCGACCTGATCCTGCTGGACCTGAACATGCCCGGCATGCACGGCCTCAATGGCCTGATCAACCTGCGCAACGAGGCGCCGACCATTCCGGTGGTGATCGTCTCGGCCGAGCAGGACAAGCAGATCGTGCTGCAAGCCATCACCTACGGCGCCGTGGGGTTTATCACCAAGTCCTCGCCACGCCTGCAAATGACCGAGGCGATCCAGCAGATTCTCAACGGCAATGTGTACCTGCCGCCCGACATCATTCGTACCCAGAAAGCCGGCACACACCGGCGCCTGAACGAAAACCCCGGCTTCGCCCCCGAGCTGCTGCAAGCCCTGACCCGCAAACAGCTACTGGTGCTGGAGCGCATGACCAAGGGCGAGTCGAACAAACAGATCGCCTACACCCTGGAAATTGCCGAAACCACGGTGAAGGCCCATGTATCGGCGATCTTGCGCAAGTTGAATGTGCATAACCGGGTGCAGGCGATCCTGAGCGCCGGGGATATCGATTTCGGCTCGTACCTGCGCCGCTGACCCGTCTTGACCGTTAAGAGCGGACGCAGAGCGTCCAGTGCGGCATTCCCACGCGGAGCGTGGGAACGATCAGTTGTCAGGGCCGACCGAGCAGGTGGCTCATGGCGGTCTTGAGTTTCATCGGCCGCACCGGCTTGTGCATCAAGGTGTGCCCCAACTCGCGGATCTGTTGCTTCAACTCATTGCTGTAGTTAGCGGTGATCATCAGTGCCGGTATCGCGCGGCCGCGGCGTCCATTGATGCGGGCGACGGCGTCGACGCCGTTCTGGTCGTCGTCGAGGTGGTAGTCGGCGATCAGCAGGTCGGCCTCGGCATGGTAGTTGTCCACCTGCCGCGCCAGATCCTGCTCGGATAAGGCAGTGATCACGCGGCAGCCCCAGCCTTCGAGCAAGGTGCGCATGCCCGCGCAGATCGCCGCGTCGTTATCCAGCACCCAGACCTTCGCGCCCTGCAGGCGCTCAAGCATCGGCTCGCTCATGGCCGGCGCGGGCAAGGACTTGGGCGCAGTGGCGCTCAACGGCACCTCCACCGAGAACATCGAGCCCTTGCCCGGCCAGGATCTGACGCTGATACGGTGGCCGAGAATGCCGGCGATTTTCTCGACAATCGCCAGCCCCAGGCCCAAGCCGCGATCCTGGTCCGGGCGTTGCACATCGCCGCGTTTGAACTCCTGGAAGATCTCTTCCAACCGCTCCTCGGCAATGCCCATGCCGCTGTCCCACACTTGGATCGACAAGCGCTGATGCTGGCGTCGACACCCCAGCACCACACGCCCCTTGTAGGTGTAGCGGATCGCATTGCTCAGCAGGTTGCGCAGAATCCGCGCCAGCAACTGAATGTCGCTGCGAACCAGGGCCGAGCAGCCGACAAAATGCAGGGCCAGGCCCTCGCTGCGGGCCAGTTCGGTGTACTCGGTGGCCAGGTTGTCGAGCAATTCACTCAGGGCGAACGGCGCGATATCCGCCTTGATCACGCCAGCATCCAGCTTGGAAATATCCACCAGCGTGCCCAACAGGTTTTCCACGTCTTCCAGGGAATTGCTCACGTTGCGCACCAGGGTTTCAGTGGCCTGGGGCTCGCGGCGCTCGAGCAGAGCGCCAGTGAACAGGCGCGCGGCGTTCAGCGGTTGCAGCAGGTCATGGCTGACCGCGGCGAGGAACTTGGTTTTCGACAGGTTGGCCTGTTCGGCCTCCAGCTTGGCTTCGCGCAGGCGGGTTTCCATGCGGCGGCGCTCGTCGATTTCCTTGAGCAACTGGTCGTTGAGCGCGGTGAGTTCCGAGGTGCGTTGGGCCACGCGCTGCTCCAGGTGCTGATAGGCCTGGTGCAGGGCTTCGGCGGTGCGGCGGCGCTCGGTGATGTCGCGGATCAGCACAAAGATGCCGACCACTTCGCCACTGGCGAGCATATTCGGCACATAGGAACGCAGCATGTAGCGCTCCTGGTTATTGATGTTGGTCTCGGCGAACTCAAAGGTCACGCTCTCGCCGGCCAGGGCCCGCGCAACGTAGGCATCCAGGCGCTGGCAATGCTGCTCGCTGTGGACTTCGCGCAGGCTCAGCCCGAGCATCATGCCGTGCGGCCAGCAGTACCATTGTTCGTAGACCTTATTGGTGAACTCGTAGACCAGGTCGGCATTCAGGTAGCCGATCAGCGCCGGTACGTTGTCGGTGATCAGGCGAATCCAGCGCTCGCTTTCCTGGGCCTTCTGCGCCGCCGCCTGTTCGCCGCGCAGGGTTTCGGCGCGCAACTGGGCGTTGATCAGCAAGTGGTTGCTGGCCTTGAGTTCCGCCATCGCCTGGTTCAGCGCGTCGGTGCGTTCGCGCACTTGCTCGGCCAGCACCACCGAATGCTGGAAGGTGGTGTACGGGTTATTGCCCTGGGTCATCCCCGACTCGATGCGTTCGATCAACGCCGCGTTGATCCGCGCCAGCTTGTGGTTGTCCTGCTGCAGGCGGGCCACCTGGGCGAGCAGTTCAGCGCCGCCCTCGGGCAATGGCGACCCCGGTGAAGGTTTGGTTGATATGCATGCCATTGAACTGTTCTCCGTAGGTGTTGAACCCCATCACCCGCTTGCTTTGCAGGAAGTCGCCGATCTGTTCCAGGCCATCCCGGTCTTCCAGTTCCAGGCGGCGCAGGAAGCAGTCGCAGCCGATGGTCAGCAACAGCTCGCCGAGGCGTGATTGCAGGCCATCGAACAGGTTTTCCAGGTTGGGCAGGAGCGGCCCGGGTTTCATCACGGTGAGGACGATGCCGTTTTCCACCGCGCAGTAGAAACTCAGGCTCAGGTCGTCATGCACTTGCTGGATGGCGCGCACGTAGTACTGGTCATGGATGCGCACCGCCAGCGGGTGGGCGGCAAAGATGCGGTGGTCGAGGTCGGCCACGGCCACGCCGATATGCCGCGCGTACTCTTCGGCGGCCGGTTCCGCGTTGAGTTCGAACACCCGGCGTGACGGGCTGTCGGCGCCGGTCACCACCAGTTTTTCCGCGCGCGGCAGGATGTGGTGGGTGGTGAACACTTCGAAATCCAGCCAGGTATTGACCAGCACCACCACCGCCGCGCCACTGTGGAAGGCGCCGTTGAAATACACATGGGTGTGGGTGAGGAAGTTGTCGTCGCCGGCCGAACCACCAAAGTGCGGTATATCGCCCAGGGCCGCACTCAGGGCGGCGAGCACCATTTCTTCGCGGCTCGACAGGCCATCGAGCAGCGTCAGGGCAAAGGTATTGCCCTTGATCGGCGCGAGCGTGTTGCTGCGACAGCCGCCGACCAGGCGTTCGACCATGTGCTGGGCGTCGATCAGGCTGAAGTGCTCGACCTGGTCGATCAATTCGGTGGCGATGGAAAAGTGTGCATGGTTGAAGCCCACCGCCGTGACGCAATTGCGCCCGTAGCCCTGGGGCGTGATCTCGCCGGCGCTGGTGCAGCCCACCACGCGCACCGTGCCGAAGCCGCGTTGCAGGGCGTCGCCCAAGGCCTGCAGATCGTAGGATGCCGAACAGAAAAACAGCACGAAGCCCAGGTACGGGTGCAGCAGTTGCCGCGCCAATTCCTCGGCGGCCTGGCCCGGATCGGCGGCCTGGGACATGGCACTGACTATGCCTTCACTGTTGTGCATCACGGGCTCCCCCTCTGAGGCATGAGTGTACGAAGGCCAAGGGGTGGGACCTATGCTACTTGGGTACTGGGTGGGGGGATGCGATGGGATGAGGTTTAAAAGAACGACGCGGAGCAACATGGCGGAGCAAGCCCGCCATTCAGGAGGTAAGACCGGCGCTGACCAGCATGCCGATGGCCACCAGTACACACAGGCTGGCAAACCCCACCTGCAAGGCGCGCGCGGGGATCACCGAACACAGGCGCCGGCCGATCAGCATGCCGACGATGCTTGCGCCGATGAACACCCAGCCCAGCGGCTCGATACGTACGCCGGCCTGCAACGCGCCAGCCACGCCAATCAGCGAGATCAGGCTGATCACCATCAGTGAGGTGGCGACGATGCCGCGCATCTGCACATCGGTGAGCTGCTTGAACGCCGGCACGATCAGAAAGCCACCGCCCACCCCAAGCAACCCGGACACTGCGCCGGTCACCGCGCCCAACGCCGCCAGAGTGGCGCTGCATTTGGCGGTCCAGGCCAGGCGCCCGGTCTGCTGGTTGAGCATGCAGTTCTTCTGGCCCCAGGACGCGGCGCCGTGGTCGCTCGGCCCGGCCTCGGCCTTTTCATGCTGCAACATGCGCCAGGCCACCAGCACCATCAGCGTACTGAACAGGCCCATCAGCACGGGCTCCGGCAATTGGTGGGCGACGAACACGCCCAACGGTGAAAACAGCGCGCCCAGTAAGGCGATCAGCAATGCCGCGCGATAACGCACCAGGCCGTGGCGCAAGCCGTCAATCGCACCGACCGCCGCCGCCGCGCCCACGGCGAGCAACGACACCGGCGCGGCCTGGATCATGCTCAAGCCCAGGCCCAGCACCAACGCCGGCACTCCAAGGATGCCGCCACCCGCACCGGTCAGGCCCATGACCAGGCCCATCAATAATCCCAAGACACTGGCCAGCAGCATTCAGTCCACCTTGCCTTCACTCTCAGCGGGTACGAGCCGTGGCTGTCGCATGGCGTCACGCCCAGCTTTTTATCACTGCGCCGCAGTACAGGCCGGACAGGGTTTTCATCACCTGGATCACTTCGTGGCTGGCCAGCCCGTAGAAGATGTACTTGCCTTCGCGACGGGTGGCGACCAACCCTTCATCGCGCAAAATGCCCAACTGTTGGGACAGCGTGGGCTGGCGTACGCCGGTCATGGTTTCCAGCTCTCCGACATTGCGCTCGCCCTGGGTCAGCTGGCAAAGGATCAACAAGCGATCCTCATTGGCCAGGGCCTTGAGCAAGGCGCAGGCCTTGGACGCCGACGCGCGCAACTGGGCGACTTCGCCCTCACTCAGAGTCGATTGCATTTGCCTCGGGTCCTTTGCTTCACTTAAGCTGAAAACATTATGTGTAAACGTAAACTGTTTGTAACCACTTTTTTCTTCACCGGGGACAGCCGCCATGCCAGCGTTGATTCAAGCCTTTCTGGACGAGGCATCGTCGACCTACACCTACGTCGTCCATGAAACCGACGGCGGCCCCTGCGCCATCGTCGATTCGGTGCTCAACTACGACCCGGCGTCCGGGCGCACCGACACCGCCCAGGCCGACAAGGTGATTGCCTTTGTGCACGAGCATGGCTTGCAGGTGCAGTGGTTGCTGGAGACCCACGCCCATGCTGACCATTTGTCCGCCGCGCCCTATTTGCGCCGCAAGCTGGGCGGCAAGATCGCGATTGGCCAGACGATCAGTCAGGTGCAGGACGTGTTCAAGAACCTGTTCAACCTGGAACCGGAATTTCGCGCCGACGGCTCGCAGTTCGATCACCTGTTCGCGCCGGATGAGGTCTTCCAGATCGGCGCCATCAAGGCCCAGGCCCTGCATGTGCCTGGGCATACCCCGGCGGACATGGCCTACCTGATCGACGACCGCCTGATTCTGGTGGGCGACACGCTGTTCATGCCCGATGTGGGCACCGCCCGTTGCGACTTCCCCGGTGGCGATGCGCGGCAGTTGTATACCTCGATGCGCAAGCTGCTGGCCTTCCCGCCTGAAACAAGGCTGTACGTGTGCCATGACTACCCGCCTGATGGTCGCGAGGCAAAATGCCTGACCACGGTGGCCGAACAGCGCGCGGGAAATATCCATGTGCATGACGGGGTGGATGAGGCGACGTTCGTGGCCATGCGCACGAAGCGCGATGCCGGGCTGGGCATGCCAACGCTGTTGTTGCCGGCGATCCAGGTGAATGTGCGGGCGGGGAATATGCCGCCAACGGAAGAAAACGGCGTGACTTACCTGAAGATTCCGCTCAACCAACTTTGAAATATAAAACCAACTGTGGGAGGGGGCTTGCTCCCGATGGCGGTGTGACAGTGAGCTTATCTGAAGCTGATCCACCGCTATCGGGAGCAAGCCCCCTCCCACATTTTGTCCAGCGTTGAGTCAGGCGTCGACGCTGATGCCATTCGCCGGCAACGGCAGCGCGGTCTTATAGCGCACCTGCTTAAGCGCAAAACTCGAGCGGATATTCGCCACCCCCGGCACCTTGGTCAGAAAGTCCATCATGAAGCGCTCCAGCGCCTGGATTGTCGGCACCAGCACCCGGATCAGATAATCCGGGTCGCCGGCCATCAGGTAGCACTCCATCACTTCCGGCCGGTCCGAAATCGCCCCTTCGAACTGCTGCAACGCCAGTTCGTTCTGTTTTTCCAGGCTCACATGGATAAACACATTGACGTGCAGCCCCAGCAGGTCGGCGTCCAGCAACGTGACCTGCTCGCGGATCAGGCCCAGTTCTTCCATGGCCTTCACCCGGTTGAAACACGGGGTGGGCGACAGATTGACCGAACGGGCCAGGTCGGCGTTGGTGATTCGGGCGTTCTCCTGCAGGGCGTTGAGAATGCCGATATCGGTACGGTCCAGTTTGCGCATGAGACAAAATCACCTGTTTATTATGTTTATGCAGTTTTTTTATCCGCAAATGAGCGTGAGCGCAACGAAACACAGATAAATATTCTTCTACGCCGAGCCTATGATTGTTGTAGGACAAGATTTCTTCTACCCGAAGACTGACTGTCAGCTAGCGCGCCCATTACAAGAAATTCACAAGATCGAGCGTAGAAGCCATGACCCAGCCATATGAACCGCTGCGCCTGCACGTCCCTGAACCCTCGGGCCGACCAGGCTGCAAGACCGACTTTACCTACCTGCGCCTGACCGACGCCGGCCTGGTGCGCAAACCCTCCATTGACGTAGAACCCGCCGACACCGCCGACCTGGCCAAGGGCCTGATTCGCGTGCTCGACGACCAGGGCCAGGCCCTGGGCCCGTGGGCCGAAGGCGTCAGCGTGGCGATCATGCGCCGCGGCATGCGCGCAATGCTCAAGACGCGGGTGTTCGACAACCGCATGGTGGTGGCCCAGCGTCAGAAAAAAATGTCGTTCTACATGCAGAGCCTTGGCGAGGAAGCCATCGGCAGCGCCCAGGCCCTGGCCTTGAACATCGACGACATGTGCTTCCCCACCTACCGTCAGCAAAGCATCCTGATGGCCCGCGACGTGCCGCTGGTGGACCTGATCTGCCAGTTGCTGTCCAACGAGCGCGACCCGCTCAAGGGGCGCCAGCTGCCGATCATGTATTCGGTCAAAGACGCCGGCTTCTTCACCATTTCCGGCAACCTCGCCACTCAATTCGTACAGGGTGTGGGCTGGGGCATGGCCTCGGCGATCAAGGGCGATACCAAGATCGCCTCGGCCTGGATCGGCGACGGCGCCACCGCCGAGTCCGACTTCCACACCGCCCTCACCTTCGCCCACGTGTACCGGGCGCCGGTCATCCTGAACGTGGTCAACAACCAGTGGGCCATTTCCACCTTCCAGGCCATCGCCGGCGGCGAAGCCACCACCTTCGCCGGACGCGGCGTCGGTTGCGGCATCGCCTCGCTGCGGGTGGACGGCAACGACTTCATCGCGGTGTACGCCGCCTCCGCCTGGGCGGCCGAACGCGCCCGGCGCAACCTCGGCCCGACCCTGATCGAATGGGTCACCTACCGCGCCGGCCCGCATTCCACCTCGGACGACCCGTCCAAGTACCGCCCGGCCGATGACTGGAGCCACTTCCCCCTGGGCGACCCGATTGCCCGTCTCAAGCAGCACCTGATCAAGATTGGCCAGTGGTCCGAAGAGGAACACGCGGCGGTCAGTGCCGAGCTGGAAGCCGAAGTGATTGCGGCGCAAAAACAAGCCGAACAGTACGGCACCCTCGCCGGCGGCCAGATTCCAAGCGCCGCGACCATGTTCGAAGACGTCTATAAAGAGATGCCGGAGCACTTGAAGCGCCAGCGTCAGGAGTTGGGGATCTGACATGAACGATCACAACAACAGTATTGAAGTGGAAACCGCCATGACCACCACCACCATGACCATGATCCAGGCCCTGCGCTCGGCCATGGATGTGATGCTTGAGCGTGACGACAATGTGGTGGTATTCGGCCAGGACGTCGGTTACTTCGGCGGTGTATTCCGCTGCACCGAAGGCTTGCAGACCAAGTACGGCAGCTCGCGGGTATTCGACGCACCCATCTCCGAAAGCGGCATCGTCGGCGTGGCGGTGGGCATGGGCGCCTATGGCCTGCGCCCGGTGGCGGAAATCCAGTTCGCCGACTACGTCTACCCCGCCACCGACCAGATCGTCTCCGAGGCCGCGCGCCTGCGTTATCGCTCGGCCGGCCAGTTCACCGCGCCGCTGACCCTGCGCATGCCCTGCGGCGGCGGCATCTACGGCGGCCAGACCCACAGCCAGAGTATCGAGGCGGTGTTCACCCAGGTCTGCGGCCTGCGCACCGTGATGCCGTCCAACCCGTACGACGCCAAGGGCTTGTTGATCGCCTCGATCGAAAACGATGACCCGGTGATCTTCCTCGAACCCAAGCGCCTGTACAACGGCCCGTTCGACGGCCATCACGACCGCCCTGTCACCCCGTGGTCGAAACACCCGAAAGCGCAAGTGCCGGACGGTTACTACACCGTGCCACTGGACGTGGCCGCCATCGTGCGCCCAGGTTCGGCCGTCACCATCCTGACCTACGGCACCACCGTGTATGTGTCGCAGGTTGCCGCCGAAGAAACCGGCATCGACGCCGAGGTCATTGACCTGCGCAGCCTGTGGCCACTGGACCTGGACACCATCGTCAAGTCGGTGAAAAAGACCGGCCGTTGCGTGGTGGTGCACGAAGCCACCCGCACCTGCGGCTTTGGCGCCGAGTTGGTGGCGCTGGTGCAGGAGCATTGCTTCCACCACCTGGAAGCGCCGATCGAACGCGTCACCGGGTGGGACACCCCCTACCCGCACGCGCAGGAGTGGGCGTATTTCCCAGGGCCGTCCCGAGTGGGCGCGGCGTTGAAACGGGTCATGGAGGTCTGAATGGGCACGCACGTTATCAAGATGCCGGACATTGGCGAAGGCATCGCGGAAGTTGAATTGTCGGCATGGCATGTGAAGGTCGGCGACATGGTCGTCGAAGACCAGGTGCTGGCGGATGTGATGACCGACAAGGCGATGGTGGATATTCCCTCGCCGGTACACGGCAAGGTGATTGCCCTCGGCGGCGAGCCGGGTGAAGTCATGGCCGTGGGCAGTATTTTGATCAGTATTGAGGTGGAGGGTGCGGGCAACGCCAAGGATGCGCCGGTGGTGGCGGAAGCGGTGAAAGCGGCTCCCGTTGTCGAGGCCAGCCCTGCACCGGTGGTTGAAAGCACGCCCGCGCCCGTCGTAACCACACAGGCCACCGTGGTCCGCGATACCGACGAGCGCCCCCTGGCCTCCCCCGCCGTGCGCAAGCACGCGCTGGATGCCGGTATCCCGCTACGCCTGGTGCAGGGTTCTGGCCCCGCCGGGCGGATCCTGCACGAAGACCTCGACGCCTACCTGCAACAAGGGGCTTCAAAACCTTCGACGGCAGCCAACCCTTACGCCGAGCGCAACGACGAAGAACAGATCCCGGTGATCGGCATGCGCCGCAAGATCGCCCAGCGCATGCAGGACGCCACCCGGCGCGCCGCGCATTTCAGCTACGTCGAAGAGATCGACGTCACCGCCCTCGACGAGCTGCGCGTGCACCTCAATGAGAAACACGGCGCCACACGCGGCAAGCTGACCCTGCTGCCGTTCATCGTGCGTGCCATGGTCGTGGCACTGCGCGACTTTCCGCAGATCAACGCGCGCTACGATGACGAAGCCCAGGTCATCACCCGTCTCGGCGCGGTGCATGTGGGCGTCGCTACCCAGAGCGACGTGGGCCTGATGGTGCCGGTGGTGCGGCATGCCGAGGCACGCAGCCTGTGGGGCAATGCCGAGGAAATCGCGCGGCTGGCCACCGCCGCGCGCACCGGCAAGGCCAGCCGCGACGAGCTGTCGGGTTCGACGATTACGTTGACCAGCCTCGGCGCCTTGGGCGGCATCGTCAGCACGCCGGTGCTGAACCTGCCGGAAGTGGCCATCGTCGGCGTCAACCGTATCGTCGAACGGCCCATGGTGATCAAGGGCCAGATCGTGATCCGCAAGATGATGAACCTGTCCAGCTCGTTCGATCACCGTGTGGTCGACGGCATGGACGCGGCGCAATTCATCCAGGCCATTCGCGGCCTGCTCGAACAACCCGCCAGCCTGTTCCTGGAGTAAGGCATGACGCAGACATTGCATACCACGCTGCTGATTATCGGCGGCGGCCCTGGCGGTTATGTGGCGGCGATTCGCGCCGGCCAGTTGGGCATTCCGACCATCCTGGTGGAAGGCCAGGCGCTGGGCGGCACCTGCCTGAATATCGGCTGCATCCCGTCCAAGGCCTTGATTCACGTGGCCGAGCAGTTCCAGCAAACCGTGCATCATAGCCAGGGTTCCCAGTTGGGGATCGAGGTGGATGTGCCGACCCTGGACATCCGCAAAAGCGTGGAATGGAAAGACGGCATCGTCGACCGCCTGACCACCGGCGTCGCCGCGCTGCTCAAGAAACACAAGGTGCAGGTGATCCACGGCTGGGCCAAGGTGGTCGACGGCAAGACCGTCGACGTCGGCGACCAGCGCATCCAGTGCGAACACCTGCTGCTGGCCACCGGCTCAACCAGCGTCAACCTGCCGATGCTGCCGATTGGCGGGCCGATCATCTCCTCCACCGAAGCCCTGGCGCCGACCCGCGTGCCCAAGCGCCTGATCGTGGTGGGTGGCGGCTATATCGGCCTGGAGCTGGGCATTGCCTATCGCAAGCTGGGCGCCGAGGTCAGTGTGGTCGAGGCGCAGGAGCGGATCCTGCCGGCCTACGACGCCGAACTGACCCAGCCGGTGGTCGAATCCCTCAAGCAACTGGGGGTGAAGCTGTACCTCCAGCACAGCGTCAGCGGTTTCGAGCACAACCGCCTGCAGGTGACCGATCCGAATGGCGACACGTTGTCGCTGGACACCGACCAGGTGCTGGTGGCCGTCGGTCGCAAACCCAACACCCAGGGCTGGAACCTCGAAGCGCTGGGCCTGGACATGAACGGCGCGGCGATCAGGATCGACCACCGCTGCCAGACCAGCATGCGCAATGTGTATGCCATTGGCGACCTGAGCGGCGAGCCGATGCTGGCGCATCGGGCCATGGCCCAGGGGGAAATGGTCGCCGAACTGATCAGTGGCAAGCACCGCGAATTCAACCCGGCGACGATACCGGCGGTGTGTTTTACCGACCCGGAACTGGTGGTGGTCGGCAAGACCCCGGACGAGGCCAAGGCCGCCGGTCTGGACTGCATCGTGTCGAGCTTCCCGTTCGCCGCCAATGGCCGGGCCATGACCCTGGAGTCGAAAACCGGCTTCGTGCGGGTGGTGGCGCGGCGTGACAACCACCTGATCCTGGGTTGGCAGGCCGTGGGGATGGGTGTATCAGAACTGTCCACTGCGTTTGGCCTGAGCCTGGAAATGGGCGCGCGCCTGGAAGATGTGGCCGGCACCATCCATGCCCATCCGACGCTCGGCGAAGCTGTGCAGGAAGCCGCGCTGAGGGCCCTGGGGCATGCGCTGCACCTGTAAATAACCACCCCCCTGTAGGAGCGAGCTTGCTCGCGAAGAACCTGAGGGCGCCGCGTTCATTCTGGTTTCACGCGTTATCGTTGACGATTTTCGCGAGCAAGCTCGCTCCTACAAGGGACGCGGGGGATGCGAACGGCCCCGCGAATGAAGTATTGTTGCGCCCATTCAGAAAAAAACCGACTTGACCAAAGATAGAGGGTGTCATGGGTAACGAAAGCATCAATTGGGACAAGCTGGGTTTTGACTACATCAAGACCGACAAGCGGTTTCTCCAGGTCTGGAAAAACGGCGAATGGCAAGCAGGCACCCTGACCGACGACAACGTGCTGCACATCAGCGAGGGCTCCACCGCCCTGCACTATGGCCAGCAATGCTTTGAAGGCCTCAAGGCCTATCGCTGCAAGGACGGTTCGATCAACCTGTTCCGCCCGGACCAGAACGCCGCGCGCATGCAACGCAGCTGTGCCCGGCTGCTGATGCCGCATGTGCCCACCGACGCGTTCATCGACGCCTGCAAACAAGTGGTCAAGGCCAACGAGCGCTTCATCCCGCCGTACGGCAGCGGCGGCGCGCTGTACCTGCGCCCGTTCGTGATCGGCACTGGTGACAACATCGGCGTGCGCACCGCACCGGAATTCATCTTCTCGGTGTTCTGCATCCCGGTCGGCGCCTACTTCAAGGGCGGTCTGGTGCCGCACAACTTCCAGATTTCCACCTTCGACCGTGCCGCGCCACAGGGCACCGGTGCCGCGAAGGTCGGCGGCAACTATGCCGCCAGCCTGATGCCGGGCTCGGAAGCGAAAAAATCCGGCTTCGCCGACGCGATTTACCTGGACCCCATGACCCACTCGAAAATCGAAGAAGTCGGCTCGGCCAACTTCTTCGGGATCACCCACGACAACAAGTTCATCACGCCGAAGTCGCCTTCGGTGCTGCCTGGCATCACCCGCCTGTCGCTGATCGAACTGGCCCGGACCCGCCTGGGCCTGGAAGTGGTCGAGGGCGAAGTGTTCATCGACAAACTGGATCAATTCAAGGAAGCCGGCGCCTGTGGCACCGCGGCGGTCATCTCGCCGATCGGCGGTATCCAGTACAACGGCAAGCTGCATGTGTTCCACAGCGAGACCGAAGTCGGCCCGATCACCCAGAAACTCTACAAAGAGCTGACCGGTGTGCAGACCGGCGACGTTGAAGCGCCAGAGGGTTGGATCGTCAAGGTCTAAGCCGGAAGCCAGTGGCGGCTATCAACTGGCAGCCAGCGTGATTGCCTGTGGCGAGCAGGCTTGCCCTGCGTTGGGCCGCGAAGCGGCCCCACTGGATCCCCAGTGAACCTGGGGCCCCCTCACCACAGCTAGCCCCCTCCCCCATTTGCCTTGCAGCGTACTCAAGACTCCTTGGGAATATTCTGCGCAAGCTTCTTGCCCATGCTGATCCTCGGCTCCACCCCATACCCCAGCGCCTCGTAGAACCCCACCACCACCTCATTGCCCCCAGTGATCTGCAGGTTGATCTTCATGCAGCCCAAGGCGCTCAACGCCTGTTCCGCATGCCGCACCAACGAGGCGCCCAGGCCTTGCCGACGGTAGTCCGCGCGTACCGCCACCGAATACAACCAGCCACGATGCCCGTCGTACCCTGCAAGAATCGTCCCGACCACAACCTTTTTATCCGTTGCCACAAAGAACAACCCATCATTGACCGCCAGCTTCTTATCGATCGACAGGCTCGGCAGGTTATGGGCGGTGTCATAGCCAAACGCCTCCTGCCACAAGTCAATCACCTGGGCGCGGTGCTGACGGTCACGATACGGCCCGATGGGGTGACGCGAGGACAAGGCCTTTTCCATAACCAACGTGCGCTCGTTGCCGTGATACACGTCGCGCACGGTGTGAAAGCCCATTTTGGTATAAAACGGCTCGGCGGTCAGTGAAGACGGCACGCTCAGCGTCGTCACCCCGGCTTCACGGGCGCGCAATTCGATCTCGATCATCAGCAACCGCCCGATACCCTGCCCTTGCAGCGCCGGGTTGACGAACACCGAACGCACCACGTTGGCATCCAGTGCGGCGGTGGCGACGATTACCTGATCCTGAATCGCCACCAGCACCACGCGGCGCTTGAGCAGGTCCAGCACCGCCTCGGGCGTGAAGTTGCTCGCCACCCGCGCAATCACATCCGCCGGGTAATCCCGCGCATTGGTGCTATGCAAGGCTGCCAGGATGATCTGGCTGATGCCCTCGGCATCGATGGGCTGGGCGAGACGGACGGCGGTAGACATGATTGCTCCTGGCTGACGACGGTTTGGCAGACGCCACAATACCAATGTGGGAGCACACCCGCTCCCACGTTTTTAACCGCGCCCGCTTGAAATTCGTTTACCCGGCCTGATGCCAACCTGCTTTGCCTGCCCATCCTTCTGCTTGCCCGTACGCGCCTCGCTGATCAACCCCGGTATCAACTTGCCCTCCGGCAGATTCTTCCAGAACCGGCTGGGCAAGTGCCCCTCCATCACCTTGGGGTTAAGCCGCGCCGGGTTGAAAATGTGGCTGTAGTAGGTCAGCCACAGGGCGCTGTTGGGGTCTTCGATGTTCTGCGCCAGTTGCTGCCACGCCGGCGGGCACTGGCGCTGGTGGATCAGTTGCTCGCCGTCGTAATACACCCCGTCCAGGGGCGTGGCGATCATCCAGCGGTGGCGGCCCATGCGCCCAATAAAGTGCGCGCTCGCGCTTTTTAGAATGTCATGGGCCGGCTCGTGCCAGGCCACATATTCCGGCAGCTCGGGCCCCGCCTCCGGCGGCAATGCGATAAACCGCACAAACGCATGCAAGTGGTGGGCTTCACGGCTGACCTGCTTGATGCGCCGCTGCAATTCGCTGCCCAGCTTGTCTCCCGCCAGCATCGCCGTGCGGTCGCCATGGCTGACCCGCCACAACACTTCGTACAGCAGGCTCCAGCGCTGGTCGCCGTGGTAACAGGCGGCCGACTCCAGCAACGCCAGCAGCGCCTTGGGAATGCGTGCCTGGAACGGCCCAGGCCCTGCGGGAATCGGCTCGTCGGTGGCAAACAGGTCCGCCACCTCGGCCTCACCCCAGCTCACCTGGCTGGGGTCGACCTGATGGCTGAGCAGCCAGCGCGCCTGCTCGCGCCAGGTGCCGAACAGGTTGTCGCATTCCAGGCTGATCACCCCCCACAGCCCCATCTGTTGCGGTTGCGGGCGGTCACGCAATTGCTCACGCAGCAGCACGCTGGTGCTGTCCGCCTGCTGCGGGTGGTAGTCGCTGGTGATGAAAAACGGCTTGGCCTTGGCCAGCACGCAACGCATGCGCGCCAGGTCTTCGAAACGGATCTTGCGTTCGCGCCGCAGGTCGACCAACCGCTGGGTGGTGCGCAGGCCAATGCCCGGGATGCGCGCGATCAGGGTGGGCTCGGCGCGGTTCAGGTCCAGGGGGAACACCTCGCGGTGTTCCAGCGCCCAGGCCAGCTTGGGGTCGATGTCCAGGGCCAGGTGGCCGGGGCCTTCGAACAGTTCGCCCGCGCTGAAGCCGTAACTGCGCAACAGGAAGTCCGCCTGGTACAAGCGGTGCTCGCGCATCAGCGGCGGCGCGGCCAGGGGCACGCTTTTCGGGCTGTTGGGGATGGGGCTGAACGCCGAATAATACACACGGCGCAGCTTGTAGTTGCCGTACAACGCCTCGGCGCCATGGAGGATGGTACTGTCGTCGGTGTCGTCGGCGCCGACGATCATCTGCGTGCTCTGCCCCGCCGGGGCGAAACGCGGTGCGCGCGGCTCGTTGAACACCGCCTGTTCGCCGGTGTAGATGGTCTGCATGGCCTGCTTGATCGAACCGATCTGCTTTTCCGGCGCCAGGGTCTGCAGGCTGGCATTGGTGGGCAACTCGATATTCACGCTGAGGCGGTCGGCATAACGCCCGGCCTCGGCGATCAGCGCCGGGTCGGCTTCGGGGATGGTCTTGAGGTGGATATAGCCGCGAAAATCGTGCTCTTCCCGCAACAGCTTCGCCACCCGCACCAACTGCTCCATGGTGTAGTCGGCCGAACGGATGATGCCGGAACTGAGAAACAGCCCGCTGACGCAATTGCGCCGGTAGAAATCCAGGGTCAGCGCCACCACCTCCTCCGGGTTGAAGCGTGCACGTGGCACGTCGCTGGAGCGGCGGTTGACACAGTATTGGCAGTCGTAGAGACAGAAGTTGGTGAGCAGCACCTTGAGCAACGAGACACAGCGCCCGTCGGGCGTGTAGCTGTGGCAGATGCCCATGCCATCGGTGGAGCCCAGCCCCGCCTTGCCCTCGGAACTGCGCTTGGGCGCGCCACTGCTGGCGCACGAAGCGTCGTACTTGGCGGCATCGGCGAGGATGCTGAGTTTTTCGATCAACTGCATGGAGGGCTGCCTGATACTGGTTTTTTATACAGTATCAGGGCGCAGCTGCAAGCTGCAAGCTCGAAGCTTGAAGCTTGAAGCTTGAACACCAGTTCGTCACCTGACGGAGGCCAGCAGCCGGTCCTGCACCGAACGGCCCTTGCCCCGGTGACGGTCGTTTTCGTATAACGAGGCGGCAATTTCATCGGCGCGAATCGGCAGGATCGACAGCAACGTGTCGCTCAACCCGTGGCTGGCCTGGCTGAAACCCTGGATATAGATGCCGGCCTTGCAGCGCTCGTCTGTGACGATGCGGTAGTCGCGGGCCACCTCGAAGTCGCCCATATAAGCCTCCAACGGCGCCAACAGCTCACGGTGCATCTGGCGCTCGTAGCCGGTGGCCAGCACCACTGCATCGTAATGGTTGACGATGATCTCGCCGGTGGCAGTGTTGCGCAGCGTCAGTTCGACACCCAGCGGGCCCGCCACCGCCTTCTCGACCACAGCCATGGTGCGGAAGACGTGGCGGGCGATGCCGGAGACTTTCTGGCGGTAGAAAATCCCGTAGATACGTTCGATCAGGTCCAGGTCCACGACCGAGTAGTTGGTGTTCTGGTACTCGGCCACCAAGCGTTCGCGCTCGGTGCCCACCTGCTGGAACACCAGGTCGGTAAAGGCCGGCGAGAACACTTCATTGACGAACGGGCTGTCATCGGCGGGCTTGAGCGCCGACCCGCGCAGGATCATGTCGACCTGTACCGACGGATAGCCATCATTGAGGTCGATAAAGGCTTCGGCCGCGCTCTGGCCGCCACCGATGATCGCGATACGCATCGCCTTGCCCTGCACACAGGGTTGCTGCGCCATGCGAGCCAGGTACTGGGAGTGGTGGAACACGCGGCTGTCGTCCTTGAGCCCTTTGAACGCCTCGGGCACCCGGGGCGTGCCGCCGGCGCTGACCACCACCGAGCGCGTAGCGCGCACCTGCTGCTCGCCCTGGGCGTCGCGGGAAATCACGCGCAACGCCTCGACCTGCTGCTGATGCAGGATCGGTTCGATGGCCAGCACCTCCTCGCCATAGCGGCCCTGGGCCTGAAACTGCGCGGCCACCCAGCGCAGGTAGTCGTTGTATTCCATGCGGCACGGGTAGAAGGTGCCCAGGTTGATAAAGTCGACCAGGCGGCCGTGCGCCTTCAGGTAATTGACGAACGAGTACGGGCTGGTGGGATTGCGCAGGGTCACCAGGTCCTTGAGAAACGAAATCTGCAACTCGCTCTGGGTCACCAGGGTATTGCCGTGCCAGCGGTAGTCGGCCTGCTTGTCGAGAAACAGCGCGTCCAGCCTGCCCTGGGTGCTCTCTCGTTCCTGCAGGGCGATAGCCAGCGCCAGGTTCGAAGGGCCGAAACCGATACCGATCAGGTCGTGAACCGCGGGCGAAGCAATTGCCTGTGTCATTCCAGTGTCCTCTGGATAAGCTCCTTGGCGAGGGAGCGGGAATACCTTCAAGACCTGCCGACAGGTCATGTGTTGATAGGAAACGAGGACAGTGAAATAAAATTTAATCGGTCAGCGATCAGTGCGCTTCCCACTCACGCATGCGTACCCGGCAATGCTTCATGGCATTGACGATGTGTTTTTCCACCAGGGCGCGGGAAATACCCAGGCGTTCGGCAATTTGCAGGTGAGTCAGGCCATCGAGTTTGCGCAGCAGGAAGCTGTCGCGACAGGCCGCCGGCAACTCCGCCAGGGCGCGTTCGAGCATCTCCAGGCGCTCGGCGTGGTGGTGGAGGGTGTGGGGCGCGCCCGTGGCGAAGCGTTCTTCGCTGTCGAGCACATCCAACGGCTCGACCAGGCGCAGGGCGTTGCGTCGGTGGCCGTCGATCACCAGGTTCAGCGCGGTGCGGTACAAAAAGGCGCGGGGTTGTTCGATGGGGGTGTCGCTGGAACGCTCCAGCACCCGGACATAAGCGTCATGCACCACATCTTCGGCCACCTGACGGTTGCCCAGCTTGGCGTTGATGAAACACACCAGCTCGCGATAGTAGTTTTCCAACATGACTCCCGACCGCCGAGTGGCGGCATCAGACCTGTGGGTGCTAAAGATAGATGATTGCGTAATGGCAGTTTGAGTGCGTGCAATTTATAGTAATTCTCATCTACTTTTAAAGAAGACTTGCATCCGGGGCGGTTTTTTTTCTCCATAAACGCTGTAACCGAGTGTGTAACCACCTAAATTTCCGGGCATTTATCTCGTTTACCTGTCAGTTCCGCGCAACCGCGCCTGCACTGTCCTGGCTGGAATCCACGCATGAAACGCTCTCGCCCCGCCCGACGCGCCCTGCTCATGGGTGTGTGCCTGATTCCCCTCATCGCCGTCGCCGCCTGGCAAGTGTTGCCGCCGGGGCCTGACAGCCTGAACACCGTCACCGTGACCCGCGGCAGTATCGAAAGCAGCGTCAGCGCCCTGGGCACTCTGCAGCCACGCCGCTATGTCGACGTCGGCGCACAGGCCTCCGGGCAGATTCGCAAGATCCATGTCGAGGCCGGCGACCCGGTCACGCAAGGCCAATTACTGGTGGAGATCGACCCGGCCACGCAAAAAGCCAAGCTCGACGCCAGCCGCTACGCCATCGACAACCTCAAGGCTCAACTGCGGGAACAGCAAGCCCGGCACCAACTGGCACGCCAGAAGTACCAGCGCCAGCAACGCCTGGCCACCGGCAACGCCACCCGCGAGGAAGACGTACAGACCGCCAAGGCCGAGCTGAGCGCGACCCAGGCGCGCATCCAAATGTTCCAGGCGCAGATCCTCCAGGCCCAGGCCAGCCTGCGCAGCGATGAAGCCGAACTAGGATACACGCGCATCTACGCACCGATGACCGGCACCGTGGTCGCCGTGGACGCACGGGAGGGCCAGACCCTCAACGCGCAACAGCAAACCCCATTGATCCTGCGCATCGCCAAGCTGTCGCCGATGACCGTGTGGGCGGAAGTCTCGGAGGCCGACATCGGCCACGTCAAACCCGGCATGAGCGCTTACTTCACCACCCTCAGCGGCGGTAACCGGCGCTGGACCAGCACAGTGCGACAGATCCTGCCGATCCCGCCCAAGCCGTTGAATGAAACCCAGGGCAGCGGCAACCCCAACAGTTCCGGCAAGAGCGGCAGCGGCCGTGTGGTGCTGTATACCGTGCTGCTGGACGTGGACAACCACGACAACGCCTTGATGGCCGAGATGACCACCCAAGTGTTTTTCGTCGCCAGCCAGGTCAAGGATGCCCTCACCGCACCGGTCGCCGCGTTGCCGGGCACCAACAGCGCCGGCAAACAGATCGCCCGGGTGGTCACCGGCAACGGTCGCATCGAAGAGCGCGAAGTGCGCCTGGGCATCAGCGACCGCCTGCGAGTGCAGGTGCTTGATGGCCTGAACGAAGGCGATCACCTGCTGATCGGCCCGGCCGACGGCAACGGGGGGTTGAATTGACCACGCCCCTGATCGAACTCAAGCACATCCGCAAATCCTACGGCGGCGGCGACAGCCCGCAGGTCGACGTGCTGCGCGGAATCGACCTGGCGATCCATGCCGGGGAATTTGTCGCAATCGTCGGCGCTTCCGGCTCCGGCAAATCCACGCTGATGAATATCCTCGGCTGCCTCGACCGCCCAAGCACGGGCGAGTACCTGTTCGCCGGGGAAAACGTCGCGCACCTGAGCAACGACGAACTGGCCTGGCTGCGCCGCGAGGCGTTCGGCTTTGTGTTCCAGGGCTATCACCTGATTGCGTCGGGTTCAGCCCAGGAAAACGTCGAGATGCCGGCGATCTATGCCGGCATCAGTGCCGCCGAACGCCATGCCCGCGCCCACGCCCTGCTCACCCGCCTGGGCCTGGCCGAGCGCACCGGCAACCGTCCACACCAACTGTCCGGTGGCCAGCAGCAGCGAGTATCCATCGCCCGCGCACTGATGAACGGCGGCCACATTATCCTCGCCGACGAACCCACCGGCGCCCTCGACAGCCACAGCGGCGCCGAGGTGATGGCCCTGCTCGACGAACTGGCGGGCCAGGGCCACGTAGTGATCCTGATCACCCACGACCGCGAAGTGGCGGCGCGGGCCAACCGCATCATCGAGATCCGCGACGGCCTGATCGTCAGTGACTCGGCGCATGCCGGCCAGCACGCACCCACCGCCGCGAGCGGGGCCCTGCAAGCCGTTGACCTGCGCCAGCGCCTGGTCGCGGGCGCCGAACACAACGGCGCCTGGAAAGCCGAGCTGGTTGACGCCGTACACGCCGCCTGGCGCGTGATGTGGATCAACCGCTTTCGTACCGCGCTGACCTTGCTGGGGATCGTTATCGGCGTAGCGTCGGTGGTGGTCATGCTGGCGGTGGGCGAAGGCAGCAAGCGCCAAGTGATGGCGCAGATGGGCGCGTTCGGTTCCAACATCCTCTACCTGGGCGGCTCCTCGCCCAACCCGCGCACGCCGCTGGGGATCATCACCCTCCATGACGTCGCGGCGCTGGCGGCGCTGCCGCAGGTCAAGCGCATCATGCCGGTCAACGGCGCCGAGGCCGGGGTGCGCTTTGGCAACGTCGACTACATGGCCTACGTGGGCGGCAACGATACTAACTTCCCGGCCATCTTCAATTGGCCGGTAGCCGAGGGCAGTTACTTCACCGAGGCCGACGAGCGCGCGGGGGCCACGGTGGCGGTGATCGGCCACCGCGTGCGCGAGAAGTTGTTCAAGGGCCTGGTCGACCCGATCGGCCAATACATCCTGATCGAGAACGTGCCGTTCCAGGTCATTGGTGTGTTGGCGGAAAAAGGCGCCAGCTCCGGCGACAAGGACAGCGACAACCGCATTGCCATTCCCTACAACGCCGCCAGCGTGCGCCTGTTCGGCAGTTACAACCCCGAATACGTGGTGATTGCCGCCGCCGATGCGCGCAACGTCCGCGAGGCCGAACAGGCCATCGATCAACTGATGCAGCGCCTGCACCACGGCAAGCGCGACTACGAGCTGACCAACAACGCGGCGATGATCCAGGCCGAAGCACGCACCCAGAACACGCTGTCGCTGATGCTCGGCTCGATTGCGGCGATTTCCCTGCTGGTGGGCGGCATTGGTGTGATGAACATCATGTTGATGACCGTGCGCGAGCGCACGCGTGAAATCGGCATCCGCATGGCCACCGGCGCGCGCCAGCGCGACATCCTGCGCCAGTTTCTCACCGAAGCGGTGATGCTCTCGGTGGTCGGCGGCCTGTGCGGCATCGCCCTGGCCTTGCTGATGGGCGGCGTGCTGGTGCTGGCCAAGGTGGCGGTGCAATTTTCCCTGGTGGCGGTGCTCGGCGCATTTGGCTGCGCGTTGGTCACCGGCGTCGTATTCGGCTTCATGCCGGCCCGTAAAGCTGCCCGGCTCGATCCGGTAAAGGCGTTGACCAGTGAATAAACGATCCGTCCCCACGCAGCTGTGCATGCTCAGCGTGTGCCTGCTGCTCAACGCGTGCGCGAGCCAGCCGCCAGCGCTCGACAGCGGTATCGTCGCACCCGTCGCCTGGCAAAACGCCGAGAGCCCTGCGGCCCTGGCCACCCACCAGCGCTGGTGGGCGCAATTCGGCAGCCCGCAGTTGAACCGCCTGATCGACCAGGCCCGTCGCGACAGCCTGGATGTGGCCGCCGCCATGGCCCGCGTGCGCCAGGCCCAGGCCAGTGCGGTGATTGCCGGCGCGCCGCTGTTGCCCGAAGTGAAGTTCAACCTCACCAGTAGCCACCAGAAGCTCATAAGCGGGCCGGGGGGACCGGATCTTGACGCGACGCCAAGCGATAATACCGTCGACAGTTTCGGTGCCAACCTCACCGCCAGCTATGAAGTGGACTTCTGGGGCGGCCGCGCCGCCGCGCGCGACAGTGCCCTGCACAGCCTGCGGGCCAGCGCGTTCGACCAGGCCACCGTGGAGTTGACCTTGCTTGGCAACGTGGCCGACCGCTATGCACAAACCCTGGCCGCGCGCCAACGCCAGCAGATCGCCGAACTGAACCTGGCCAATGCACGCAACGTGCTGGCGCTGGTGCAAACCCGCTACGACGCCGGGTCCGCCACCGCCCTGGAACTGGCCCAGCAGAAAAGCCTGGTTGCTCGCCAGCAGCGCCAACTGCCGTTGATCCAGCAACTGGCCGAGGACTCCCGGATCACCCTCGCCACCCTGCTCGGCCAGCCGGTGCAAGCCCTGGACCTGGGTACCGAGCCCTTCCAGGCCCTGACGTGGCCGAGCATTGGCGCCGGCATGCCCAGCCAGTTGCTCAGCCGCCGGCCCGACATCGCCAAGGCCGAAGCACAATTGGCGGCGGCGCAGGCGGATGTTCACGTGGCCCGCGCGGCCATGCTGCCGGCAGTAACCCTGGGCGCCACGCTGGGCTCCGATGCCTACAAGGCCGTGGACCTCCTGCGCAGCCCCTACTACACGCTGACGGCCGGCCTGGTGGGGCCGATCTTCAACAGCGGGCGTTTAAGCGCCGAGCGGGACAAGGCCCGCGCACGCCAGGACGAGCTGCTGTACAACTATCGCGGCGCAATCATCCACGGCTTTGCCGATGTGGAAAAAGCCCTGAGCAGCATCACGCGCCTGGACCAGCAACGCCAATGGCAAAGCGAAGAACTGCAACAGGCCCGAAGCGCCTTCCAGATCGCCGAAAGCCGCTACCAGGCCGGCGCCGAAGACTTGCTCACGGTGCTGGAAACCCAGCGCACCCTGTACACCGCCCAGGACTTGAACGTGCAACTGCGGCTGTCGCGTCTGCAGGCCAGCATCGCTTTGTACAAGGCATTGGGTGGCGGCTGGAAAACCGACATCCGATAAACAAAAGTCAAACTTCTTACACGCCGCGTTTAATCCCCCTACATTTTTAACCCCATGGTCCTTGGTAAAAAAGTCGCCCCGAATACGCAGCCACCGCCGTGGTTGCGTATTCCCACACGACTGACCGGGATCGCAGATGAACGTCCTTCCGCCTGCAAGCGTCATGGTCACCAGCAGCCTGGTGCTGGTGGCTACCTTCACACCCAGCATCGGCCATGCGCAAACGCCGCCCTCCCCGTTCGGCATCGAATGGTTGCTCGACTGCATGCAACCGGCGCTTGAACGTCTCGATCCGGAGGTAATCGAACGCACCCAATGCGGCATCGTCACCGCGCCGCTCGACCACACCGCCCCGGAGCGTGGCAATATCCGCTTCGACATCACCCGCGTCGGCGCCAAACAGCCGCTTTCGCGCCAGGGCACGCTATTCGTCAACCCGGGCGGGCCAGGGCTCGATGCCGGCGGTGCGTTCGCCGTGCACCTGGCAAGCGTGTGGAAGCACTACGCCCGGCAACCCGACTGGGGCCAAACCTATCGCACATTGGCCGACACCTACGATGTGGTCGAAGTCACCCCACGGGGCCTGGGCAGATTGCCGGGGTCGCGCCTGGAATGCCGCTCCGAGGGGGTGATCGTGCCGCAAGGGGATGTCAGCGAAGATCGCAGCGCGGCCAACCTGGCCGCCGTGCGCCACAACGCCAGGCTGGTCGTCCAAGCCTGCGCCCGTCACCCGCTGACGCCCTATATCACCACCGAGCAAACCGCGCGCGACCTTGAGTTCGTGCGCAAGCAACTGGGCGAACTGCAGTTCAATTACCTGGGCAATGCCTACGGGACCTGGCTGGGTGCCTGGTACGGCGGCCTGTTTCCGGCGAATGTGGGGCGCATGGTGCTGGATTCGAATATCAACTGGACCTCCACTTTCGAACACGCCAGCTCAATCGTGGCCAACGAAAAGGAGAAAATCTTCGATCGTTTCGTCGCCGACAAAGCCGCCCTGTATCCCGGCCTTTACCAACTGGGCGACACCCCTGCGGCGGTGCGCCAGGTGTTCATGCAACTGCTGCCCAGCGTGCGCACGGCGTTGCGCTCCAATAACCACTACTACAGCGACCCCACCGGGCTGATGGGCGCCCACCTGCTCAGCCGCTGGCTACGGGAAACCCCGGATAGCGATGACCAGGCGCTCGAAGCCCGAGCCCGCGCCCATCAATTCAGCCCGGATGCCGAGATCGAACAACGGGCCAAATTGATGTTCAGCCTGCTGCTGCAACGCGTACGCGAGCCATTGCAGGCCAACGCCCTCAAACCTGGGCGCATGCGCATGTCAGCCAGCGACTCGGTAAAAACCGCGATCCTGTGCAACGACTCGGCCTACTCCAGCGAAGACCAATGGCTGGCCAACGCATCTGAAGCCCACGCCCGCTATCCTGTGGCCGGCAGCGCCCTGGAGACCCTCCAATGCACCACCTGGCCACACAGAAACGCCGCGCCGCTGCCCTACAAGGCACTTGCAGAACTCGACAGTTTGCTGATGGTGCAAGCCGAATTCGATGACCGCACCCCCGCCACCGGCGCCGCCTGGGCCTTCGAACGCACGTTTCCGGCCCGCCGCGTGCAGCTCAAGGACGCCTATGCGCACGGGGTGTCGTTCAGCGGCGTGAGTGCCTGCGTCAACCAGTGGGTGGGCGACTACCTGGTGCATGGGGCCAAGCCACCGCGGTCGACGGTGTGCACGGACGCCAAGGCGCAATGACCCTTGCGCATTCATGTGCCGGCCCAGCCCGTCAGCAACGACAGGCCGCGTGATGGAAAGCTTCCAGCGCCCACCGTTTCGAGCGCATTCCATTACACTGTCCGCCACTCATCCTCGGGGGCTTCATGGACATCGAACTGGCACGCACCTTCCTCGAAATCACCCGCTGCGGCAGCCTGGCCGCGGCGGCCGAGAAACTGCACGTCACCCAGACCGCCATTACCGCGCGGGTCAAGAACCTGGAAAGCCAACTGGGCAGCACACTGTTCGTGCGTAACCGCGCAGGCGCCCGGCTGACCGCCGACGGCGAGGCCTTCGTGGTGTACGCCAACCAGTTGCTGCAAACCTGGGAAGCCGCGCGCCGTGACCTGCCGTTGCCGGATGGCTATCGCAACGTGCTGCATATCGGCGGCGAGGTCAGCCTGTGCAACCCGTTGATGCTCGGTTGGGCCCAGGCCTTGCGCGAACACATCCCAGGGCATGCCCTGCGCACGGAAATCCGCGAGGGCGAGTACCTGCTGCGTCAACTGGAACTGGGCGTGCTCGACGCCGCGCTGGTGTTCCAGCCGCAGTACTGGCCGGGGCTGCAGGTGGAGCAGGTGCTGGAAGAAAAGCTGATCCTGGTGCAGTTGGTGAGCAAGCCGACCCCCTACGTGTATATCGACTGGGGCCCGGGCTTTCGCCAGCAACATGACGCCGCCCTGCCCGACCGGGCCCGCGCCGCGTTGAGTTTCAACCTCGGGCCGCTGGCCTTGCAGTACATCCTCGAACACGGCGGCGCCGGGTATTTCCGCACGCGGGTGGTGCAAAGCTACCTGGACAGCGGCGTGATGCAGCGCGTGCCCAAAGCGCCGGAGTTCAGCTTCCCGACGTACCTGGTGTACTCGCGGGCGCGGGACTCGGCGGTGTTGCAGCAGGCGCTGGAACTGCTGCGCGAGGTGGTCAAGGCTGAAACCGACTGGTCGCAACGCTGGGACCCGCTGATGTAAAGCTCAGCTGGCGCGCTTGCCGTTGAAGCTGGCGTTGGCGCAATAACGCCAAAGGGCATACAGGCGCCTGCCTGTATGCCCCGATGGGTTAAACGCGTTTAGCTCTTGGTGCTGCTCAGCAAGGTCTGTTTGCACAGGTGGCCGAAGCTGACGAACTGAGTGTTGTCGCCGCCCACGCCGATACCTGGGTACTCCAGCACTTCCATGCGCCACACGCCGTAGTTGAAGTCGGTACGCCAGGTGTTCTTGTAGCCCTGGGCGTAATCGACAAAGGTGGTCTGGAAATCACCCGAGCAGGTGCCCACATTGATCGTGCCGGACGCTTGCCCCGAACTGCCGGTCGCCGCCGAATACGCCTTGTAGACGATATCGCCGTTGGCCGGGTCGATCCGCTGATCGAGATAGACGATCGGGTGCAGGCCCACCAGCGGTGCCCCGGTGCTGTCCGACAGCCCCATGGTCCAGGTCAGGTCCCGATAGGCTTGGGTGGTCATGTAGCCATAGCCCACGTCGGAAGCCGAATACGGGATGCGCAACACGTTCGCCTCGCCCTTCACATCCGGGTTGTTCACCCGAGGGTTGGAACCAAACGACAGGTTGTACTTGCCCGTCGCGCTCCATGGCTCATTCGGATGCTGGTTCGGCCGTACACGCACCTTGACCACACCGCCAACACCCGGGCTCGGGATCGATGTCGACAGGACGTTGGCCCCCACGGTAACCCACTGAGCGCCATCGAAACGCTCAAGGATCCACTTGTTACGCGTGCTGCCACTGGCCACATCGGCCGTCAGTGCAATACCGACACTCTGGCCACGGACGGCGGTGAAATCGAAGTAATCGACGTCATCCAGGCTGTCGGCATTACCGTTGATATAGTTGAGGGTGTCCGGCAGTTGGAAGGCCGTGTCCGGGGTGTCATTGGGTTCGAAGGCATCGAGGTTGGTATCGACCGCAACACCGAACTGAAAGCTCGAACCCTGGACCGCCGCGTTGGCTTCCATGAACCAGTAGTAATCACCGGCCGGCACCACGCCACTGAGGCTTTCATCGCCAGTGCCAGGATTATTCGAGGTACCCAGGGGCAGCGGATTGCCCTGGCCGTCATCCTGGAACAGCGACAACGACATATCGGTGCCCGCCGTCTGGTTGACCAGCAAAACGTTGATCCGCGCTTTCTGCGGCAGGTTGAAGTGGTAGCACAGCAGGTCGCCGGTTTGCACGCCATCGATCGTGTAGAGCGCGTTGATGTCCAGCGTCTGTTCACACCCCGGCACCAGCGCCGCCTGCGCGGCAGGCGCTTGTTGGGCAGTGGCTTTTTGTACGGTGGTCACCCTGGCCGGCGCGGTGTTGTCTTCCACCACCGAGTCGGCTTTCGCCTTGGCGGCCAACACCGGTTTCTTCAACTGGGCACCCGCCTGCAGTTGTTGCTTGAGGGCAGCCGTGGCCTTGTTGGCCTTGATCTTCGCAGCGTTTTTCAACGCTTGCTTGACCGCCGGAGGCGCTGCTTGCGCAGCCAGGTGAGGGTATTGCTCGGCCAGGGCAAAGGCCGAAACGAAGCAGGAGGCCGCCATGGCCGCGCCCAGCACAAAGGCTTTTTTCGATTTCATTTTTTATCCATCCATAGTTAAAAACTGAAGGTCAGGTGACATCCGGTCACCTGGGATGGAATGTAGGATAAGACTGGACGTATGTACAGTATTTTTTCAGAAGAACGTAGCCTTAAGGAAAAATACGTGCAGGAAAAAACGTGCTCCCTCTAGAGCCAAATGCCCCAAAAGCCCCAGCTGACAGCCCAAAACATCACAAGCCGATAAGGCCATACGGCCCAACGCTTGAGTGCCAGGGGGATGGCGACTAGCTCTGCCTCGGTCACAAGACCGTCTTTCACGGAGCGTTTTGGCGTGCGCAAGATGTCAATCAACAGCGCCATGCGATTACGCCGGTTGAGCTGCTGGTTTCGTTCCCAGCGTTGCCAATATTTACGAACCTCCGCGTTTTCACTGAAATAACTTTCCAGCTCGTCGAGCTTTGTACGCCCGGCGTACAGCATCAGGCCCACAACAACGAACGTTCCAATAATCATCACAAGGGTGTAGACGAGAAAAAACGACATCGTTAAGCGCCTTCTGGTTGAAATATCAAATCACCATCGATCTCTATGATCCTTCCGCCCAGGAACGCCCCAGCATCGCCGCCTTTACTGCCACCTATATACCCTCCCGCAGCCCCGCCGATAACTCCACAGGTCAGTGCGCCACTTCCTCTAGTCGCCACACCTAAAAAAATGGTGCATGCGCGACGAGTTAGTTCAGCACCTAATCCCCCAGCTCCAGCAGCCCCAGCCACTCCCCCCACCAACCTCCCCGTCTCCACATACTTCGCCCTCCTGCACTGCGCCTCTCGTCCCGTCACACACGCCTCCTTGATCTCCAGCCCGGTCACGCCCACATCCAGCGCGATCCCCATGAAAGTCCCGTTACTCAGCCACTTCGACATCTGCGCAGTCTCCCGAATGCGCTGTGCATACCCCGCGATCTCGCCTTTATGCAGATAGCTTTTGGTCGAAATCCCCAGCACCTTCTTCAACGACTCATTGCCCTGCAACCCCGTGCCGAACCGTGCCGCGCCTTGCAGTTGCAGATCCAAGCGCCGGAACAAGGCCTGGCGCTGTTGGATAAAGCCATCCCGGTCCGAAGCACCGTCCTTCAAGCGCTGATGCAATCGCTCGATGTCCTCCAGGGTCTGCGCCACCTCATTCAGATGTCGCGCCCAGGCCGATGTTGCACTGCCGATACCAATCGAACCGTTGGCCATGAAGCTCTGCAGCAAGTCATAGTTGCCGAGCAACTCCCTGCCCGCCGAGGTATTCATTTCCAGGTTGCGCCGAACCTCTTCGGCATGGCGCATCAACCAGGCTTCTTCAGCCGAACAGCTCACGCTGTAGGTATCAGGAATAATCACCAGTTGCCCCGGCGCAACCAAGCCAGGGCGCAGGTGCCGGTTCAGCACATCAAAATGATCGGAGCGCTGTTGGTCCGGGGTGCCGCCCATCAGGCGAGATTTCAAACTGTTGTAGTCCGTTGTGCGGTCGTTGATATAGCTCTGCGCCATGCCTTACATCCAGGATGCAATGAGGATGGCGTCGAAATATAGGCAAGCACCTGGGGCCCGAACACAAGCGCGGGGGGGCTGAATTGAATTTAGGAAGTTGCCTACTCGGGTGAAGAAACAGCGCCTACAGAAACAGCCTTAGTACCCGGTCATCTCCAGATACCCCACCCCGCCCTCAAACCGCACCGGCCCTTCCCAGTACGGAATGCTCAGGTTCATCCAGGCGTTCGGGTTGACGGCCTCAGGGGTTATATCCAGCTGTTTAGCGGGAATCTTCAGCGACCAGCGCGTCGGAATACTGCGCCCGTCGATGGTCGTGGTCTCCAGCGGAACAAGCTGGATATCCGCGTTGTGCAGGGTCTGTGTGCGCCCTTGCCGGTCGATCCAGGTGCCGGTGAGATACCCACCGCCGTCCTGCTGCCGCACACGAAACAGCATCAACTGCTCGCCATGGTCCAGGTGCAGGGAGAACCAGTCCCAGCCGGTCTGGCTGGCGCTCAACGGTTGGCTGCTCCATTCACGGTCGAGCCACGCCGGGCCCGAGACTTGGTAGACGTTGCCATCAAGGCTGACGCTGCCGTTGGCGGTAAAGAACGGCTGGCTGTAGTAATACGACGCCTGGCCTTGCTCGGACTTGCGGCTGTAGCCGTGGTCGCCTTGCAGCACCAGCGGGCGGCTGGAGGTCAGGTGCAGGTCATAGGCGAATTGTTTGCCGCTGGCCTTGAGTTGCATATCCGCCAAGGCACTGGCCGCGCCGGGGCGGCTGGCGAAGCTCCAATCGTCGATCCAGGCGTTGAACGGCAGCGCCTGTGCGCCGGCCTGGCCAACGCCACCCCGGGCCAGGCGTTCGGCGGCGTAGTGGCGGCTGGCGGAGGTGACGGCGGCATGGCCGAGCCACACCGTCGAGTCCCGCCAGCCCGCTTGCGTCGGCCCGGCCTTGAGGGCGTTGCGAAACAGCGTCCATTGCACGCCGAACACGTTGCCCTGGGCATCCTTGAGGTTGGCGGTGACGTACCACCACTCGACCCGAAAGCCATCGTGGGGGCCGTGGTCCTCGGGAAAACTGAAGACCTTGCCGGGCACTACCTGGGCAAAGTCCGCCGCGTCACTGCCCAGGCCGGCGAAGCTCTGCTGCGGTGCGGGGGCTTTGTCACAGCCCCCCAGCAGCATCAAGACACACAGCAACGCGTTAATCTTCATGGGCAAAGGTCCGAAGCAAATCCGCCGGGCGGCTGCGATACAGCTGCCACAGCGGCCAGGCCGAGGCCAATAACGTGGCCAGCAGCGCCAGCCCCAGCAACTGCGCCAGTTGCCAAGGAAACACCTGCAATGGCAGGCGCCAGCCAAAGGCTTGCACGTTGATCACCGCGTCCAGGCACCATGCCAGCAACAGCCCCAACGGCAATGCCAACAATAACGTGAGCAGCGCCAGCAGCCAGGTCTGGCCCAGGTTCAACAGCATCAATTGTCGGCGCGTCACGCCCAGTGCCCACAGCGGCGCGAGTTGGCCGAGACGGCTCTGGCTTTGCGTGAGCAGGCTGATGAACAGCGCCACGCCGGCCACGCCCAGGGTCAGGCTGTTGAGGGCGGCGGTGGCGGCGAAGGTGCGTTCGAACACCTGGCTCGACCAGCCTTTGAGTTGCTGTTGATCGACGATACGGCTGTCTTCCAGGGCAAATGCACGCTGCACCTCCCGCACCAGCGGCGCCACGTCGGGCGGCGCGACACGCAGGTTGAAACGGGCCGGTGAGAGTCTCGGCCAGTGCGCCAATAGGTGCTGCGCGTTGACCAGCAGATGGCCCTTGGGGTTGCCGTAATCGGCATAGATCCCCACGACCTTGGGTGACCAGCGTCCCTGAGGCGTGGGAATAACCACCCTGTCCCCCAGTGTCACGCGAAGCCGCCGCGCCAATTGTTCGCTGAGCATCAGGGTGTCGCCTTGCTGCAATTGATCCCAGGGCTCGCTCGCGGCCTCGAGCAAGGGCCAGTGCTGGCGATAGGTGGGGTCGTCGACCACCCCGAACACATCCGCCGGCCAGCCCTGCACTTGCACAGCGACCTGCAAGGTGGGCAACACTGTCTTGACCAGCGGCTGTTGCGCCAGCCAGGTGTGCAGTTGCTCGGCCTGGGCCGGGGTCTGCGGGTTGAGGTAAAGCTCGGCGGTGAGGCGTTGTTCCAGCCAGTGGTTGAAGGTGTGGCGAAAGCCCGAGGTCATGGAGCCCGCACCGATATTCGCGGCCAGGGCCAGCAACAGGGCCATCAGCGCCAGGCTCAAGGCCGGCAATTGCTGGCGGCAGTCGGCGAGAAACCACTGGCCGAGCACCGAGCGGCTGCGTCCCAGCAACGTCTTGAGCAACCCGTTGAGCAACACCGGCAACCCCAAGGCCGCACCGAGCAGCAACGCCGCCATCAACACAAAACCCGCCGCCAGGCTATCGCCCAGCCATAACGCCAACAGCGCGGTCAGCAACGCGCCCGCCGCCACCCACCCCTGGCGCCGCAACCAGCGCCCATGAGCCTCATGCCAGGCCTGGGCATTGGCCAACGCCAGCAACGGCAAACGCGCCGCGCGCCACAGGCTGCTGGCGCCGGCGAGCAGCGCACCGAACAGGCTCAAGCCCAGCCCCGCCAGCCACCACCATGGGCTCAGGCTAAGCTGCCCCGCCACCTCGGCGCCATACAGGCCGCGCAGGCTGGCGGCGACGTCCGGCAGCAACAGGCTGGCCAACCCGTAACCGCTGGCGACGCCGAGCACACCGCCCAACAGCGACAACGCGCCCAACTCCACGCCCAGGCTGAAAATCAACAACCGCGCGCCGACCCCACAGGCACGCAGGGTACGCAACAGCCCGCGTCGTTGCTCCAGGGCCAGGCCAATGGCGGCGTGCACGATAAACAGCCCCACCACAAAGGACAGCAAACCCAGCGCATCCAGGTTCAGGTGAAAGCTCTCGGTAAGGCGCGCCAGGTTATTGTCCTCGGCCTGCTGCAGTTGCAGGTCGGCGGGGGGAATGGGATGGCCGGCGGCGAAGGCCTTGTCCACCAGCAGGCGCGACACCTGCCCCGGCATGTCGAGCAGGGGCTGGGCGAAGCCGATATCGGTCAGCAATACACCCGGCGCCATATCCGGCTGCGTGTGCAGCGGTGGCAGGCGCTGGCCATTGACTGTCTGCGGCTGCTGACCCTCCTGCAAGCCCAACGCCTGCAAGGTCTGCGGGGCGATCCAAGTGAGCCCCGGTGGAGCCAGGAAGGCGAGCAGTTGCGCCTGGCTCAAGCGCTGCCCCGCCACCGCGCCGCTACCTGGCAGCGACAGCGGCTCGATGCCCATCAGTTGCAGGCGCACCTCTTCATGCCCCTTGAGCCGGACCCGGCCTTGCACCACCGGCGACACCGGCCAGCCGGCGCGACGCAGTTGGGCAAACAACGTTTGCGGGATGCTCGCAGCGTCCGGCGCACTGAGGCTGGCCTGGGCTTCGCCACCGATCAACTGGCTGGCGCGCGCGTAGCTTTCACGGGCCTGGCTGTTGAGCGCCTGCACCCCGGTCAACAGCGCGGTGGCCAGCCACAGGCCGGTGAGCACGCTGAAAAACTGCACCGGGTGCCGTCGCCAATGGCTGAGCAGCGCGCGCAACGTCCACTGCAACACGGCCATGTCAGCCGGCGTCCACAGGCACAACGCGGCCGTGATGTAACACTACCTGGCGGTCGAGGCGGGCGGCGATGCGCGGGCTGTGGGTCACCATCAACAGGCTGGTGGGGCTGTCGCGCAACAGGTCGAGCAGCAGTTGCAGCACCTCGTCGCTGGTGGCTTCGTCGAGGTTGCCGGTGGGCTCGTCGGCCAACAGCAAGCCAGGACGCGACGCCAATGCCCGTCCTACCGCGACCCGCTGTTGCTGGCCGCCCGAGAGTTGTTCCGGGTAACGCTTGAGCAGGTCGCCCAGACCCAGGCGCTCAATCAACTGCGCCTGCCAGTGCGGGTCGAAACGCCCCGCCAGCCGGGCCTGGAACGCCAGGTTGTCGTCGACGCGCAAACTGCCGATCAGGTTGAACTGCTGGAACACCAGGCCGATGTCGGTGCGACGCCAGCGGGCCAGTTGCGCCTCGCTCAGTTGGTCGAGGCGCTGCTCGCCCACCTGGATGCTGCCGCCATCCACCCGGTCGAGCCCGGCTACCAGGTGCAACAGGGTGCTCTTGCCGCTGCCCGACTCGCCCATCAACGCCAGGCTGCTGCGTTCGGCCAAGTGCAGGTCGACATCGGCCAGCACCGTTAACGGCCCCTGGGGGGTGGCGTAGCTCTTAGACACACCTTGCACATGCAACATGGGAACGCTCGTTCGAGGGGGCGCCATCGAGAATAACGGCTGTGCATCCGCGCCATGCAATTTTTTCACATGGATTTCACCGGCTGCCCACCCTGCGCACTTTAAATTGCCGGCCAAACGTCATGTACCGGCAACTAGTTAGTTGCTGCGCCTGGCCAACTTATAACCGCCACATGTTCAGCGAAACGACAGCAGCCCCGTGACAGTCTCTCGTCGCACTACGGGTATTCGCCAACAGGTTGCGCCTAACGAATACAACATAGCCAACAGCGCCCATGGTGAATAAAGTGGTTGACCTTACTCTGACCAAACCCCGCTTGCGCGGCGCCCTTCTCAAGCGTCTGAGGCCTCTTTGGCTGGGCATGATCGTGGTCGCCGCGCTGCTCGCCTGCAGCCTGCTGTGGCCCTTCTCGCCACTAGACCTGGGCGTGGGCAGTCGCCTGCTGCACTCCCCGGTGCTGCCCCTTTGGCGCGACGGCGAGTTGATCGTGCTGGTGCGCCATGAGGAGCGCTGCGACCGTTCGAGCAACCCTTGCCTGGGCCCGATGGAAGGGCTGACGATCAATGGCAGCCAGCAAGCGGAAAACCTCGGCAAAGCCTTCAAGACCTTGGGTATGGAAAGCAGCGACGTGCTCGCCAGCCCGGCCATTCGCACGGCCCAGACCTCACGCTTCATGTTCGGCAAGACCGAGGTGACGTCCAGCCAGCAAGCCATCTGCGGCTCGGCCATGGGCGAGGAACTGCTCGCCCGCAAGCAGCCTGGGCGCAACCTGGTATTCGTCACCCATAGCGGCTGCATCGCCGACTTCGAAAGCACCCTGGGCTTCCCCCGTGCCAGGTTCCCCGAGTACGGCAGCGCGCTGTTCGTGCAGGTGCTGCCCAACGGCACGTTCAAGGCCCTGGGCATCATGAATAACCCGGACTGGCCGGCAGTACTCAAGCAACTCTAAGCACTTCCTCCGCGCCACCGCGGCCTATGTTCAGCAAAAAGACAGCCCTGTTCTGGCATGTTCAGTTGCGTCTTTTTTTATTAAGTACGCCATGACTTTCTTCGGTTATTCAGTGAACGCTCTGACGGCTCACATTGCTGCTTCATTACTTCTGAACGCCAGGTATAAACGTCAAGGAGCGGCGTGTTCATGACCCGTCTGAAACCCCTGCCGATATTATTGCTGGCCATCGCCGCGTTTTATCTATTGCCCCTGGGCCTGCACGGTTTATGGATACCGGATGAAACGCGCTACGCCCAGGCCGGCCAGGAGATGCTCCTGAGTGGTAACTGGGTGGCGCCGCATTACATGGGCATCCGTTATTTCGAAAAACCTGCCGCCGGTTATTGGCTGATCGCCCTCGGCCAGGCCGTATTTGGCCAGAACCTGTTCGGGGTGCGCTTCGCTTCGGCACTGACCACAGCCTTGAGCGTACTGCTGGCCTACCTGATCGCCCGTCGCCTGTGGAATGACCCACGCAAAAGCTTCGCCTGCGCCCTGCTCTACCTGAGTTTTGGCCTGGTGGCCGGGCAAGCCGGGTATGCCAACCTTGACCCGCAATTCACCCTGTGGGTCAACCTCAGCTTCGTCGCACTGTGGTTTGCCCTCGACAGCGCCACCCTGCGCAGCCGTCTGTGCGCCTGGGCCGTGCTCGGATTTGCCTGCGCCATGGGTTTTATGACCAAGGGTTTCCTGGCCTGGACCCTGCCGGTGCTGATCGCCGTGCCCTACATGCTCTGGCAACGGCGCCTCGGCGAACTGCTGCTCTGCGGCCCGCTGGCGGTGGCGGTGGCCGTGCTGGTGTGCCTGCCGTGGGTGTGGGCCATCCACCTGCGGGAACCTGATTTCTGGCGTTTCTTTTTCTGGAATGAACACATTCGCCGCTTCAGCGCCGACGATGCGCAACACGTGCGGGCATGGTGGTTTTTCCTGCCGATCATGGTCGTCGCCTGCCTGCCCTGGGCCGGCCTGCTGCCCAACACCCTGCACCAGGCCTGGAAAGAAAAACACCGGCCAGCGATCACCTTCCTCGCCCTGTGGTTGCTGCTGCCGTTGGCGCTCTTCAGCCTGAGCAAAGGCAAGCTGCCAACCTACATCATGCCGTGCCTGCTCCCCCTCGCCTTGCTGATGGGGCATACCGTGAGCGACCTGCTCAAGCACGGCAAAAAGCGCGCCCTGTGCCTCAATGGCCTGCTCAACTTCGTGATCGGCCTGGCGACCATGATCGGCCTGATCTACCTGCAGATCGCCAGGCCGCTGTATGGCAACAGCCACGCCGAGATGTTCAGCCTGTCGCTGGCTTTTATCGTGCTGCTGGGCTGGATCCTCACCAACCTGCTGCAAGCCTTTCGCCCGCTGACACTGTGGGCCATGCCGGCCTTGGGCATCGGCTTGCTGGTAGTGCTGTTGCCGGCGAGCATGCCGGCGCAGATAGCCGATAACCAAATGCCCGACCAATTTGTGCTGGAGCACTTGGACGAGTTGCAGCAAACCCACGCCCTGCTCAGCAATGAACTGGAAAGTGCCAGTGCCCTGGCCTGGCGCCTGCAACGCCCGGAGGTGGCGCTGTATCACACCGAGGGCGAACTGCGCTACGGCCTGCAATACGCAGGCTCGGTGCAGCGCAAGGTGGCGCTGGAACAGGTTCAGGACTGGCTCAAGGAGGCACGCCAACACGGTTCGGTGGGGGTACTGATGCGCGTCCAAAGCACCAGCGAAATGCGCGAAGCCGTGCAGCTTCCGCCGGGAGGCAAGCGCTATCACAAAGGCTTTCTTGAACTGATCATATACCCGAGGTTGCCATGATACTGCGCTGGTGCAAGACCGAACGCGGCGCCCTGCTGCTGTTGCTGGGCGTCTCGGCCCTGTTGCTGCTTGCCGGCCTGGGCGCGCGCGACCTGTGGGGCCCGGAAACCCGTTGGGCCAATATCGCCTTGCAGATGCTGCAAAGCGGTGACTATTTCGACCCCTACCTCAAGGGCGCGCCGTACTATGACAAACCCCTGCCCTCCTACTGGTTGATCACCGGCGTGGCGCACCTGATGGGTGGCCTGGGCCCATGGTCGTTGCGCCTGCCGTCGGTGATCGGCGCCTGGTTGAGCGTGTGGCTGGTGTACCTGATCGGCGAACGCCTGTTCCGCAAGGGCACCGGGCTGATCGCCGGCTGGATGCTCGCGACGACGTTCTACTTTGTATTCTGGGGCCGCGTGGCCACGGCGGATATCCTCACCGTGTGCGGCGTGCTGGCGGCGGTCGCGTGGTATTGGCGCGCCCCCGAGGACACGCGGCTGTGGCGCTATGCGGTGTTCTTTCTGTTGCTGGCCCTGACGTCGCTGCTCAAGGGCCTGATCGGCTTCGTGCTGCCCGGCCTGGTGCTGCTGCCCCACCTGCTCAGCGAGCAGCGTTACAAGCGCCACCTCAACCCGCGCCTGTTGCTGGCGCTGCTGATGGCTGCGGCGGTGTACGCGGTGCCGTTTGTGTTGTCCCACCGGTACGGCGCACCGACCTTTGGCGACAGCGGCCTGGCGTTGGTGTTCCGCGAAAATGTGGTGCGTTTCTTCAACCCCTTCGACCACATGGGGCCGATCTACACCTACCTGATCTACTTGCCCGCCTACACCCTGCCCTGGGCGCCGTGCTGGCTGCTCGGCCTGTGGCTGGCGCTGCGGCACTGGCGCCAGACCCCGCCCAACGTGCGCTGGCTGGTGTGGGGGCTGGGCCTGCTATTCATGTTCTTTACCGCCAGTGGCAGCCGCCGCAGCTACTACGTACTGCCGCTGGTGCCCTTCGCCCAGTTGCTGGCGGCGTGGTGGCTGAGCGAACGGCTGGCGACAAAACCAGCCAGCTGGCCGCGCTGGCAAAAGGGCTTTGCCGGCGCCGCCGTGCTGTTGCTGCTGATCGTCGGCGTGGCGTATCCCTGGTCCACCGGCAACGGCGGCGTGACTCGTTTCGCCCAGGATGTACAGGCCCAGGCGCTGCAAAGCGCGCCCTGGAACCAATGGAAACTGGTGCTGGTGGAGGTCGACAATAAACTGCCCATGTACTTGCAAAAAGGCCAGGAAAACACCGGCACACCGTTCTACTACGTCAGCGAAACCCAGGACTTCCCCCGCCAGGGCGACAGCGCCGCGTTCATGGCCTGGCTGGACAAAACCCGTGGCGAGCACTTCGATCCACGGCGCACGATTATCATCACGCAGTTTTCCAAGCACGATCCAACCCCCTTGGCCTACCTGGGCGTGGATCATCAGGTGATCACCACCCAGCCGGACAATGGCGAACGGCTGTTCAAGCCGCGTCAGGGAGGCAGCGTGGCGTACATACCCACGACGGCGGCGCCCGGCATCCGGTAAGGGTTACGCCAGCTGAAATGCCGGGTGTTCACGCAACGCTTTGACGCAATGATCGACAAAACCGCGCACCCGCATCGGCGCATTGCGGCCCTCGCGATACACCACATGCACCGGCAACGGCGGCCCCTCGTGGTGCGGCAACAGCCGGCGCAATTGGCCGCTGAGCAAATGCTCGTGCACCGGGTAGCTCAGGCAGCGCACCATCCCCGCGCCCTGCACGGCGGCGTTGATCGCGCCTTGCAGGGTGGAGCACCGCAGCCGCGCGCGGGCCTTGAGCGGGTAGCCTGGAAAATCCCAATGCAGCGGATCGGCGCTGGCGATCAGGTGATGCTGCCTGAGGTCGTCGGGGTGGCGGGGTTCGCCATGGGCGCGCAGGTAATCGGGGCTCGCACAGAGCACCTGGCGCACGTGCCCCACCGGGCGCGCGATCAATGACGAGTTGGGCAACTCGCCCACCAGGATCGCTACGTCCAACCCCTCTTCATGCAGGTTCGGGTAGTAGTCGTGATAATGCGTCAGCAGGCGTACGTCAGGGTAACGGTCCATGTAGCCGGCCAATACCGGCGCCATTACATAGCGGCTGAGCAGCAACGGCAGGAACACACGCAGATTGCCCTGGGCATGCACGTGCGAGCCCTTGGCCGAGGCTTCGGCGGCGTCCACGGCGGCCAGCAGGCGCACACAGTCGGCCAGGTAGGCGCTGCCGGCGTCGGTCAGGCGCACACCGCGTGTACTGCGCTGCAGCAATGCCACGCGCAGGCGTGCTTCCAGGCGGGCCACCGCCCGCACCAGGGTCGGCCCGGACACCTGCGCACTGCGCGCCGCCGCCGCCAGGCTCGGTTGTGTGGCGAGGGTCGCAAACAGCTGCATATCGCGATAACGCTCCATCAGCCGCGTCGCTTCAGGGCCGGGTTGAGGGCAGCATCCTGGCCCAGGCGCTGGCTCAAAAATTCGACAAACGTACTGACCTTGGCCGGCACGCGACCGTTGCTGTGAAACACCACGTGGATAGGCAGCGGTGCCGGTTCGAAGGCTTCAAGCACGATCTCCAGTTCACCGGCCGCCACCGCCGCCGCGACCTGGTAAGACAACACCCGCGTTACGCCCCAGCCCAGGCGCGCGACGTTGATCGCGGCGTTGTTCGCCGAGACCACCAGGCGCGGCTCGATGGGCACCGTCAGCACCTGGCCGTCCTCGACGAACGCCCACTCGCTCAAGAGTTGGCTGGCCGACGACGTGGCGATCCTGGCCTCACGCAACTGCTCTGGATGCTCGGGCCGGCCATGCCGGTCGAGATAATCGGGCGAAGCGCACACCACGCGGCTCACCTCCCCCACCTTGATCGCCTGCTGCCCCGGCTCGTGCAGATGGCCAATGCGCACGGCCACATCCACGCCCTCATCCAGCATGTTGACCACACGATCGACCATCAATGCATTGATATTCACCTGGGGGAAACGGTCCAGGTAATCCCCCAGCAACGGCGCCACATACAGCTCGCCGAACAGCACCGGGGCGGTCACCGTGAGGAGGCCGCAAGGCATGGAATAACTGCCTGCCGCCGCTTCCTCGGCCTCGTCCAGCTCGGCGAGGATACGACGGCAATCTTCCAGGTAACGCTGGCCGGCTTCGGTCAGGTGCAGGCTGCGGGTGGTGCGCGCCAGCAGTTGGGTGCCGATGCGTTGCTCCATGGCGGCGATGGCTCGCGTCACACTGGGCGGCGAGGTGTTCAAGCGGCGCGCGGCGGCGGCAAAGCCCTCCTCCTCGGCCACCGCCAGGAACACCTGCATTTCATGGAATCGGTCCATCGTCAGGCCTTTCATCAGTTGGGCAGGTATGTTCCACCGTCGCACTGACCGATGGAATCGCCAGAATTTACAATCCAGTATTTCACCCGATGAAACAATCACCCAGCGCTTCTTGCGCCCGTTGCGCGCCATGGCGTGGCAGGCGCTTCGGCACCTCATGTAGAAAATTCAAACTATCGCCACCGGTATGGTTCAGAACCTGAGGTTCAACGCGAAAGGAGGCGACATGCATTACCGACACCTGGGTCATCCGGGATCGCCGTGTCCCCACACGCACGGAGAAAACACTTGATCGCACAAATCATGATCGCCGCCCTGGGCGTCGTCGCCATCTGGTTCAGCCAGAGCAAACGCCTGAAGGTGCGCCGCTACGCCTGCCTGTTCGGCATGGCGGGCCAGCCGTTCTGGTTCTGGTCGTCGATCAATGCCGAGCAATGGGGCATCGTGCTGTTGAGCTGTTTCTACACGGTGGCGTGGGCCAAGGGCATCAAGACCCACTGGATTGATCGCCAGCCCGATCCGGCCGCCTGATTCTGGCGCTGATCGGCTGCGCACGATGGGTATCGGCAACTCAAGCAGCAGGCATTGCACTTGCCGGAGTGATGCCCCTCAGTGCCGCAGCAACTTGCGCAACGGCACCCCATCCTTGAGGACCGGCGATTTGATCACGATGTAGCTGAAGTACTTGGAAATGCCGATGTTCTTGTCCAGCAGGCTTTCGACCACTTCCTGGTAGTGCTGGATGCTGCGAGTCATGAAGCGCACCAGGTAATCGTAGCCACCGCTGATCAGGTGGCATTCGAGCACTTCGTCCACCAGACGGATATTGGATTCGAACTTGGCGAAGTCTTCGCGCTTGTGGTCGCTGAGGGTGATTTCGGTGAACACCGTCACCGAATCGGTGATCTTGGCCAGGTTCAAGTGTGCCTTGTAGCTGGAAATGTACCCCGCCGACTCGAGCCGCTTGACCCGTTGCAGGCACGGGCTGGCCGATAAACCCACGGCATCGGCGAGGCTGACATTGGTCATGCGGCCGTCTTTTTGCAACTCGACCAAAATGCTGATGTCGATCCGGTCCAGCTTCACTTGCCCTTCCATCGCGTACCTCTCGACTGCCGTTTGTAAGACAATCTTCTAGCAAAATCAGCGCCGTAAAGACAGCTGATGTTGAGCCACCAGGTCCGCCATGCTGTTGATGCAGTAATGCGCGGCACAGGGAGACGCCTGCCGTACGCGGTGACGGCCGATCAAACAGCGGTCCAGCGCGCCGTATGCGCCGACCGATGGCCCGGTCACATGCAACATCGGTTGCCCGTCGGTCACGTGATCCTTGAGCGATTGCGGGTCTTCGGCCAGGGAAATGAAGTCTTCTGGTGCAATGCCCAGGCGTTCGCATAACGCCGAGCGGTCCTCGGCGTCGCGGTCGCCGCGCACCAGCAAGCGGTAGAACTTGCGCAGGTACAACATCGCCCCCGGCGCATCTTCGAACAGTGCCCAGCTGGCGGCCGAACGCGCAAAGCTCATGCCCTCCTCCCAACTGGGGCGTAGCCCCCAGCGCTCGGCGAGTTGACGATGGGCGAAACACAGCATGCCACTGAAGCCCAGCTCGGCGAAGCGCGGATAAAGCGTTGCGACCACCGTGTCGAACTCGGCCAGCACCTGTGCCCTGGACGGCTGCCCGCCACGGTTATCGAGCAGCGGCTGCAACGCGGCCCACACACCGGCCTCCCGATCCACCAGCACTTCATCGCAATCGATCAATAACGCTCGATAATCTGTCAGTCCCATGTGGGGTCAAGCCTCCAAGGCTGCATTAGGCCCATAGCGGGCACCGGCTCAGTTCAAGACCCGTGCCAAGGCACCGTCGAGAATCTTCAGCGCTTCATCGACCTGGGCCTGCGTGGTCACCAACGGCGCGAGGAAGCGCAGCACATTGCGATGCACGCCGCACTTGATCACCAGCAAGCCGCCGGCGCGCACCTCGTCGATGATCCGTTGATTGAGGTCGGCGTCCGGCGTGCGGTCTGTGTCGTCCTTGATCAGTTCGATCGCCAGCATGAAGCCGGTGCCACGCACATCGCCGATGCGCGGGTAGCGTGCCTGCAGATCGAGCAAGCCCTGACGCAGGCGCTGACCCAGCAGTTGGCTGCGCTCGAGCAGCTGTTCTTGCTCGAATGCGCTAATCACCGCCAGCGCCGCCGCACAGGCCAGCGCGTTGCCGCCGTAGGTGCCACCCAGGCCGCCGGGCAATGGCGCATCCATGATGTGCGCTTTGCCAACCACGCCGGACAGCGGCAAGCCGCCGGCCAGGCTTTTGGCGACGGTGACCAGGTCGGGCTGGATGCCGGCATGCTGGAAACCGAACCAGGCGCCGGTGCGACCAAAGCCGGTCTGGATTTCATCCAGGATCAGCACAATCCCGTGCTTGTCGGCCAAGGCGCGCAACGCCTGAAGAAACTCAGGGGGCGCCGTGAGGAAACCACCGTCGCCCTGCACCGGCTCGATGATGATCGCCGCCACCCGCTCCGGTGCCACCTGGGTTGCAAGCAACTCGTCCAGCGCCTTGAGAGCCACCTCGCTGGTAACCCCGCGATAGGCGTTGGGGTAAGGCGTGTGGAACACCTCCGGCGCGAACGGCCCGAAGTTCTGCTTGTAGGGTTGGCTCATGCCTGTGAGCGTGGTGCCCAACAAGGTGCGGCCATGGAAGCCGCCCCGAAAGGCGATCACCGCCGAACGATTGGTGTGGGCGCGGGCGATCTTCACCGCGTTTTCCACCGCCTCGGCGCCCGAGGTAAAAAACGCCGCTTTATACGCCTCCTGCCCGCCGATCATTTCGCACAGGCGCTGGGCCAGGTCGAGATAGGGCCGGTAGGCCACCACCTGGAAGCACGCATGGGACACTTTCTGCAGTTGAGCTTGTACCGCTGCAACGACCTTGGGGTGGTTGTGGCCGATGTTCAATACACCGATCCCTCCCACGAAGTCCAAGTAGCGCTTGCCATCCACATCCCACAACTCGGCGCCCTGGGCGCGGTCGATCACCAGTGGGTGCGCGGTCACCAGACCACGGGGCACGAACTGTTCGCGCTGACGGAGCAAATGAGGGGTTTCTTCGACTTGGCTATTCATGGCATTTCTCACCGTGAGTACGGCAACCGAAAGCGGGTTGCGATGCTGTCCAGATTACGGCCTGCAGGCAACGAACTACGCCGAACTTGGCCCGTGAGAACTGCGGATCAACTGTTTTGGCCCCGTCTTTCGACAGATCCTGCGCCGCATTTGAAGGATGATGATCGCTACCTTCATCCAGCAGGAAATGTTCATGGCCTTGCTTTATAAAAGTGACCCGGTACGCGGCCAACACTGGAAGACCCTGTTTGCCCAACACGCACCCGACATCGAATGGCGCGCCTGGCCCGACATCGGCAACCCGCAAGACATCGAGTACCTGGCCGCCTGGCAGGCGCCCGACGACCTCATGCAGGTGCTGCCCAACCTGAAAGTGCTGTTTGCCTTGTCGGCCGGTGTCGACCAATTGGACCTTTCCAACTTGCCACCGCAGTTACCGGTGGTGCGCCTGCTCGACCCGGGTATTACCCGAGGCATGTGCGAATACGCCAGTTGGGCGGTGCTCAGCCTGCACCGCGACATGCTGCGCTACCGTCAGCAGCAAATCACTCGTTGCTGGCAGGCCCACTTGTTGCAGCCGGCAGCGGACCGGCGCGTGGGGGTGATGGGGCTGGGCACCCAGGCACAGCAGATCCTGGCGACGCTGGCGCCGATGGGCTTTGCCTTGTCGGGCTGGGCACGCAGCCCCCATCGGCTAACGGGGGTGGACTGCTATGCCGGGGAGGCGCAACTGCCAGCATTTCTCGGCCAGTGCGACATTCTGCTGTGCGTGCTGCCCTTGACCGAGCAGACCCAGGGCATTCTCAACCGGCGGCTGTTTGCACAACTGCCAAAGGGCGCGGCACTGATCAACATGGGCCGTGGCGGCCACCTGGTGGAAGAGGATCTGTTGGAGGCACTCGGCAGCGGGCAATTGAGTGGCGCGGTGCTGGATGTGCTGCAAGAGGAGCCGGCCCCCACAGATCATCCGTTCTGGGACCACCCGCAGATAGTGCTGACGCCGCATATCGCCGCGATGACCCAACCGGCTAGTGCGTTCGGGGTGTTGCTGGAGAATATTCGGCGGCATCAACGCGGCGAGCACATGGTGGGAGAGGTGGATCGCCACAAGGGCTATTGAAGTCGGCTTTGCTGCAGGAACGGGCTTGCCTGCGATACCCATGGATATCACAGGCAAGTCCCCATCAGTTCAACCCGCCAATGTGAAAAGCTTTGACTTCAAGGTACTCATCCAGCCCGTACTTGCTGCCCTCGCGGCCCAGGCCCGACTGCTTGACACCGCCAAACGGCGCGACCTCCATGGAGATGATGCCGGTGTTGAGCCCGACCATGCCGAATTCCAGAGCCTCGCCGAAGCGCCAGGAGCGCTGCAGGTTCTGGGTGAAATAGTAGGCTCCCAGGCCGTAGGGCGTGGCGTTGGCCAAGGCCAGTGCCTCGGCCTCATCGGTAAAGCGCATCAGCGGCGCTACCGGGCCGAAGGTTTCTTCGTTGGCCAGCAACATCTCGGCATGACAGTCACCGAGCACAGTGGGCACCACGAATGGGCTGTCGCCCTTGGGGAGCGTGCCGCACAGCAGCGTCGCGCCCTGGCTCAGGGCATCGTCGATATGCCGCGCGACTTTGTTCACGGCGCCAGGATTGATCAATGGACCGATGCTCACACCGTCGTCCAGGCCATTGCCGACCTTGAGCTTGCCCACTTCCTCCACCAGGCGCGCGGCAAAACGCTGGTAGATACCGGCCTGCACCAGGATGCGATTGGCGCACACACAGGTTTGCCCGGCGTTACGGAATTTGCTGATCATCACCCCGGCCACGGCCTGCTCCAGATCGGCATCGTCGAACACCACAAACGGCGCATTACCACCCAGTTCGAGGCTCAGGCGCTTGATGTGCTCGGCACTTTGGCGCATCAGCAGGCGGCCGACGGCGGTGGAGCCGGTAAAGGAAATCTTGCGTACCGTCGGGTTGCCGGTCAGCTCCTGGCCGATGCCGGCGGGCATGCCGGTGATCACATTGAACACCCCGGCAGGGATGCCGACACGCTCGGCCAGCACCGCCAGGGCCAGGGCCGACAGCGGTGTGAGGTCCGACGGTTTGACGATGATCGGGCACCCGGCGGCCAAGGCCGGCGCGCATTTGCGCGTGATCATTGCGTTGGGGAAATTCCACGGGGTGATGGCGGCGCACACGCCCACCGGCTGCTTGAGCGTGAGCAGGCGGCGATCACCACCGGGCGCCGGCATGGTGTCGCCGTAGACCCGGCGCGCTTCCTCGGCGAACCATTTGACGAAGCCGGCGCCGTAGCGCACTTCGCCCTTGGCTTCGTTGAGTGGCTTGCCTTGCTCGCAGGTCATGATCAGCGCCAGGTCGTCGAGGTTGTCGAGCATGGCCTGGTACCAGCGCTCCAGCAGCGCCGCGCGCTCCGCTGCCGGGCGCGCACGCCAGGCCGGCCAGGCGCGTTCGGCCGCTTCGATGGCGCGGCGGGTGTCCATGGCATCCATGGCCGGCACGCGGGCGAGCAGCTGGCCGGTGGCGGGGTCATGGATATCGAGGGTAGCGCCGCTGTCAGCGGCGATCCACTGGCCATCCACATAGGCGAGTTCAGCCAACAGGCTGGGGTCTTGCAAGCGATGATTGAGCATGGTCGAGTCCTGATCCGAGACACGCTCCAGTCTATGCAGGTGCCACGGACGAGGATGCCGAAAGCACGGTTACAGCAGTGTGCCGTGCTGAAATTGGCCCCAGGACGGCAGGCTCTGCTAGGCCGTCAGCGAACCCAGCAAGCCTTGCAGAAAGTGCGCGCCGGCTTCCATCTGGCTGATCTCGATGAACTCATCGGGCTTGTGCGCCTGTTCGATGGAGCCGGGCCCGCACACCACCACCGGCACGTCCAGCCGCTGCTTGAACAGGCCGCCTTCGGTGCCGAACGAGACCTTGGAAGTGCCGGTGCCGGGCGCGGCAAACTGCTTGAGAAAACGCACCGCCTCGACACTGGGGTGCGTGTCCAGGCCCGGGTAGACGTTAAGGGTTTCGATCTCGATGGCCGCCACGCTGGACAGCTTCTGCGCCTCACGCACGATGACTTCGGCACGCTCGCGCATCTGCTCGAGAAACGCATCCAGATCATCCGCCGGCAGGTTGCGTACCTCGAAATCCAGGGTGCACAGGTTGGGCACGATATTCAGCGCCTTGCCGCCGACAATCTGCCCTACGTGCACGGTGCTGTAAGGCACGTCGTAATCGTTGTCCTGGGCGCCGTGGCGTTGCAACTGCTGCTGGCTGTCGCGCAGCGCGGCGATAAAGTCGCAGGCCACATGAATGGCGTTGACCGAACGCGGCGCCAGCGAGGAATGCGCTTCCAGGCCACGGCAGTAAGTGCGGTAGGAGCCCTTGCCCTTATGGCCCAGCACGAACTGCATGTTGGTCGGCTCACCGATCAGGCACAGAAACGGGCGTACCGGCGCCAGGTGCAGCACATCGAGCAGGCGCCGCACGCCCACGCAGCCGATCTCCTCGTCATGGGACAGGGCCAGTTGCAGTGGGCGCGTCAGGGTACAGCCGGCTGCGTCGAGCAGGGTGTCAATGGCCAGGGCGATAAAGCCCTTCATGTCGCAACTGCCACGCCCGTAGATACGCCCGTTGTGCACGGTGGCGGCGAAGGCGGGAAAGGTCCACGCCTGCCCCGCCGCCGGGACCACATCGGTGTGCCCGGACAACAGCACGCCCGGCCGATCCTTGGGGCCGGTGCTGGCGAACAGGTTGGCCTTCTTGCCGCTTTCGTCCTTGACGATCAGCGACTCGATGCCGTGGCTTTGCAGCAGGTCGCGCACGTACTCGATCAAGGCCATGTTCGAAACCGAGGACACCGTGTCGAAGGCCATCAACGTTTGCAGGATTTGAAGTACACGCGGTTTCATCAAGCTTGGCGATGTCATGCGTACGCTCCCACGCCCACGCGCGCCAGGCCACGCTGGGTTTGCAACAGGTGCTCGCCTTCGTGATGGCAAAGCATTTCACTGCCATTGACCAGGGTACGGCGACTCGGCGCGGTGCGGTTGCACAGCCCGTCGACCCGCATCGGGCAGCGATTGAGAAAGGTGCACAGCTGCAGCACGTTGGCCCGTTCGCCAATCGCCGGCAGTGCCTCACTCGTGGTGCCGCAGCTTTCCAGCCAGCCTTGGCGCAACTCAGGCACCGAGTGGATCAACAGGTCGGTGTACGGATGAAATGGCGGTTCGGCAAACGACTCGCGGCTGCCGGCCTGCACTTTGTGGCCGCTGTACATCACCACAATGTCATCGCACAGCGCGCGCACGGTGGAGATGTCGTGGCTGATAAACAGATAGGACACCCCCAGCTGCTGGCGCAGGTCGCGCAGCAGTTCGAGGATCGCCGCGCCGACCACGGTGTCGAGGGCCGAGGTGACTTCATCGCAAAGGATCAGGTCGGGTTTGGCGGCCAGCGCGCGGGCCAGGTTGACCCGTTGTTTTTGCCCACCGGACAAGGCGCCGGGACGACGTTCGGCCATGTCCCGTGGCAGGCGCACCAGGTCCAGCAGTTCGCCGACCCGTGCCTGTAGCGCCGCGCCCTTGAGGCCGAAATACATCTTCAGCGGGCGACCGAGAATGGTCGCCACGCTGTGCATCGGGTTCAGCGCGGTGTCGGCATTCTGGAACACCATCTGGATACGCCGAAATTGCTCCGGGGTGCGCTCGGACAGGCTCGCACCTAAAGGTTGCCCGTCGAACGCCAGGCGGCCCAGGGCCGGCGGCAGCAAGCCGGCGACCACCCGGGCCAGGGTGGATTTGCCCGAGCCGGACTCGCCGATCACACCGATGGCCTGGCCTCGGCGTACGGTGAGATCAATGTCTTCCAGCACCCGGATCGACGGCATGCCCTGGGGGGTTCTGTTGCCGTAGCCGGCGGTGAGTCCGCTGATGGTCAGCAGCGGTACATCCGCAGCGATGCCGCAAGGCGGACGGATGCTGCTGTCGGGGCGCGCAGCCGCCAACAGGCTGCGGGTGTAGGTGTGGGACGGGGCTTTGAGCAACGGTGTGGTCGCGCTCTTTTCGAGAATTTGCCCGCCATTGAGCACCACGATCTGGTCGGCCATCTGCGCCACCACCGCGAGGTCGTGGGACACATACACCGCCGTGGCGCCGCGCTCGCGCACCACGCGTTTGAACGCGCGCAGCACGTCGATCTGAGTGGTCACGTCCAGCGCCGTGGTCGGCTCGTCGAGCACCACCAGCAACGGGTCGCTGATCAGCGCCATCGCCGCCATTACCCGTTGCAACTGCCCACCGGAGACCTGGTGCGGGTAGCGCTGGCCGATGCGTTCGGGGTCTGGCAGGGCCAGGTCACGGAACAATTCGACAGCTTTGGCCTCAAGTTCGGCACGCGAACCCAGGCCATGGATCAACGCACCTTCGACCACCTGGTCGATGAGTTTTTTCGCCGGGTTGAACGCAGCGGCCGCGCTTTGCGCGATATACGAGACGCGGTTTCCGCGCAGGCTCTGCAGGTGTTTTTCGCTGAGGGCGAGCATGTCATGCTCACCCACCCGCACCACCCCGCCGGCCAACCGACAGCCGCTGCGGGCATAACCCAACAAGGCCAGGGCGATGGTGGTCTTGCCCGAGCCAGACTCACCGATCAGCGCCAGGACCTCGCCCTTCTCCAGGGCAAAACTCACGCCCTTGACGATCTCTACCTCGCCGCGCTCGCCACAGGCGACCACGCGCAGGTCTTCGACGCGAATCAATTCGCTCATGTCAATGGCCTCCCGTTTGTCGACTACGTCGCGATGACAAATAGTCGATCAGCAGATTCACGCCGACCGTCAATGTGCCGATGGCCAGCGCCGGGATGATGATCGCCAGCGCGCCCTGGCTCAGGCCACCGATGTTTTCACGCACCAGCGAGCCCAGGTCGGCGTCAGGCGGTTGCACGCCAAGACCGAGAAAACTCATGCCGGCGAGCAGCAGTACGATGTAGCCGAAACGCAGGCCCAGGTCGGTCAATACCGGGTTGAGCATATTCGGCAGGATCTCCCTGCACGCCACGTACAAGCGGCTCTCACCACGGGTGCGAGCGACTTGTACGTACTCCAGGGTTTCGATGTTCACCGCCATGCTGCGGGCGACGCGGAACGAGCCGGGGATATAACTGATCACGGCGGTGCAGATCAGCAACGTGACGGAGGAGCCAAATGCAGAGACCATGATCAACGCGAGCATTTTGCTTGGAATGGAAATGAACGCGTCCATGATGCGGCTGATGATTTCGTCCAGCCATTTGGGCGAAACCACCGACAACAACGCACACCCGGTGCCCAGGGTGCTGGCCAGGACTGCGGCCACCAGCGCCAGCCCGACGGTAAAGCGCGCGCCCACCAGCACGCGGCTGAGCATGTCGCGGCCCAGGTAGTCGGTGCCGAACGGATACGCGAGGCTGAAGCCTTCGAAGACGTTATCGGACACCACTTCTCCCACCGGGTGTGGCGCCAGCCAGGGGCCGAACAGCGCGATCAGCAACCAGGCCACGCACACGGCCGCACCCACCAGCCCCAGCCACGGCGGGCTACTGGAGACTTTGGCCAGCGCCAGGGCGGAGGACGCAGGCTTGGATTTCGCAATGAGCGTATTCATTGGTTTCTCAGCCTCGGATTGGAGAGGATTGCGCACAGGTCGGCGAGCAGCACCAGACCCAGGTAGGCGGCACAGAACAACATGGTGCAGGCCTGCACCAGCGCCATGTCACGGTTGGTCACGGCATCGACCATCAAGCTGGCAATGCCGGGGTAGTTGAAGATGGTTTCGACGATCACCACCCCGCCCAGCAGGTACGACAGACTCAGGGCGATGGCATTGGCAATCGGCCCGATGGCATTGGGCAACGCATGGCGCAGTACGATGCGTATCGGGCCGACGCCCTTGAGGCGCGCCATTTCCACATAGGGGCTGTCCAATTGGTCGATCACTGCGGCGCGGGTCATGCGCGCCATTTGCGCGACGATCACACAGCACAGGGTCATCACCGGCAAGGCGTAGGTGCGCATGAATTGCCAGGGCGAGGTGATCTCGCTGGCGTAGGACAATGACGACAACCAGCCCAGGTTGACCGCAAAAATCAGCACCGCCAGGGTCGCCACCAGGAACTCCGGCACGGCGACCATGGCCAGGGTGACAAAGCTGAGGAAACTGTCGATGCGCCCGCCCCGGCCCATCGCCGAGCCGATGCCCAGCACCAGCGCCACCGGCACCGAGACCAGCGCCGTGGTTCCCGCCAGCATCAGCGTGTTGGGCACCCGCCCCGCCATCAGTTCACTGACCGACGTCGAGGTGGACACCGACATGCCCATGTCTCCGCTGAGCAGGTTCATCAACCAGTGCAGGTAACGCAGCACACCCGGCTGGTCGAGCCCCAGCTTCAGGCGCAACGCCGCTACCTGTTCGGGGGTGGCGAACTGGCCAAGGGCTTGTTGCGCCGCATCCCCCGGTAGTACCGCGGTGATCGCGAACACCACCATGGACACGATCAACAAGGTCACGGCCCCGGCACCCAGGCGCCGGCCAATCAACCACAGCGTAGTGCTATTCATTGCCCTGCCCTCACTGAGTTCAAGCGTCCAGCCACACTTGCTCGGCGAACATATAACCCATGAAACCGCCCAACGGGTTGGTGGCATAGCCCTTCAGACGCTGGTCGACGCCATCGATGTTGCTGATGAACACCGGAATGCCGATGCCGCAATGGTCATGCACCAGGGTCTGCATATCGGCGTACATTTTGCCGCGCTTGGCGTCGTCGGTTTCGGCGCGTGCCAGCAGCAGCAATTGGTCGAACTGCTCGTTCTGCCAGCCGGACTCGTTCCACGGCGCCTTGGACTGGAAGAATTGCGAGAACATCACGTCGGCATTCGGCCGTGGATTTATATTGCCGAAACTCAATGGGTGCTTCATCCAGTGGTTGGACCAATAGCCATCAGTGGGCAGGCGGTTGACGTCAAGCTTGAGGCCGGCCTGCTTCGCCGACTGCTGCAGCAGCACGGCGATGTCCACCGAGGAGGTGGCGGCAGGCGATGCCGCTATCGGCATAGTGATACTTTCCATGCCGGCTTTCTTCAGCAGAAACCTGGCTTTCTCCGGGTCGTACGCAGTCTGCGGCAGGTCAGCGTTGTAGTAGCGTGAGCCGGGCGCAATCGGATGATCGTTGCCGACCACGGCAAACCCACGGAACACCGCGGACTTGACCTGCTCGCGGTCCAGCAGGCACTTCATGGCCTGGGTGAATTCAGGGCTTTTGCCCGGCAACTGATCCTGGCGGATGATCAGATTGGTGTAGTTGCCCGAAGGCGAATCGACGTATCGATGGCCGGTACTGGCCTTGATACGGGTAGTGGAACGTGGGTCAACCTGATTGATCACGTGTACGTCGCCCGACAATAGCGCGTTGACCCGTGACGGTTCATCGCTGATGGCGATGACTTCGATCTCGTCCAGGTACGGCAGGCCCGGTTTCCAGTAATCAGGGTTGCGCACGGCAATCGAGCGCACGCCAGGTTTGAATTCCTTGACCTTGAACGGCCCGGTGCCGATGCCCTGACTGAAGTCGGTGGTCCCTTCGGGCACGATCAACAAGTGCGACACGGCAAGGATCGAGGGCAGCTCGGCGTTCGGCGCGATGAGGCGAATCTGCACTTCGTTCGGCCCGCTGGCCTTGATCTCCTCGAACTGCGCCACCAATGCCATGACTTTGGAGCCGGTCACCGGATCTTTATGACGGTTCAGGGAGAACACCACGTCGGCGGCGGTGAGCGGCTTGCCGTTATGGAAGGTCACGCCTTTGCGCAGGGTGATGGTCCACAACGTGGCGTCGGTATTGTCGATACGTTCAGCCAGTTCCAGTTGCGGCGTCATGTGCACGTCGAAGCGGGTCAGGCCGTTGTAGAACATGTACTGGCGCACATAATCGGTGGACAGGCCGCCCTTGGCCGGGTCCAGGGTGTCAGCGGTGGAGCTGGCCACACTGGCCACCCGAATTTTGCCGCCCGGCTTGCCCTTGCCCGCCGTCGGCGCTTCATCAGCGAACAGTTGGCCGGCAGCACCGAACAAGCTGCCGGCGCCGGCGGCGGCCACACCGGCCAGCCCGAGCATTTGCAGGGCATTGCGCCGCGACATGCCGCGATTGAGCTGTTCGAAGACCCGCAGGCTTTCTTCGCCGGAGATAAAGTCGGGAGTATTTTTATTGTCTGTCATGGCAAGGCTACCTGTCGATAATCGGAAGATTCGAGTGCTCACGGATGTCCGGAGCGTCCTGGGAACACAAACGACGTTGACGCAACGACGGTGAAACTCAGTGCAAATAATCCTGGAAGCGGTACCAGGCGCCCACGAACGGCAGGAACCAGGGTTTACCGAAATGCCCGGGAATCGCCGACCACTGGAGCTCGCGCCAGGGGTTGGCTGCGGTGTTGCCGGCCATCACGTCAGCCATGACCTGGCCCATGTGCACCGACATCTGCACGCCATGGCCGCTGTAGCCCATGGAGTGAAAAACACCGCCATGCTGGCCGGCCCGCGGCAGGCGATCGGAGGTCATGTCCACCAACCCACCCCAGCAATAGTCGATCTTCACCCCGGCCAATTGCGGGAAGATATTCAGCATCGCTGCCTGCAGCACCTTGCCGCTCTTGGCATCGGACACGCTGTCGGACATGGCGAACCGCGCACGTCCGCCGAACAGCAGGCGGTTGTCCGGGGTCAGGCGAAAGTAATTGCCGATCATGCGGCTGGTGACATAGGAGCGCTGGCGCGGCCACAGTTGCTCGATCAGCGCCTGGGGCAGCACTTCGGTGACGATGACAAAACTGCCCACCGGCACGATCCGTCGACGGTACCAGCCGAGGCCACCGTGCTGGCTGGCACCGCTGGCCAGCAAGACCTGGCCGGCATGCAACGAACCCTTGGCGGTGTTGACCTGATACCCGCCGGCCTGGGCCTTCCAATGGTTGACCAGGGTATGTTCGTGAATCATCGCGCCGCGCCGCGCCGCCGCCTCGGCCAAGCCGACACCGAAACGGCCGATGTGCATCTGCACGCCGTTGCGCTGCAGCAAGGCGCCATGAAACTGCGCCGAATTGACTTCGGCGCGGGTCTGCGCGGCATCGAGCAACTCGACATCGGCATCGACCTCCCGGCGAATCAGCTCGCAGGTACGCGCCAGGCCTTCGTAGTGCATCGGTTTAGCGGCCAGCTTGAGCTTGCCGTTGCGTACCATGTCACAGGCGATTCGTTCCTGCTCCACCAGCGACACCACCGTCTGCACCGCGCTTTCGTAGGCCTGGTAATACGCCCGCGCCCTGTCGGCCCCGAGGCTGGCGTGCAGCCCGGCATAATCCTGGGCCACTCCGGTGTTGCATTGCCCACCGTTGCGCCCCGAGGCCTCGCCGACTACTCGCCCGGCGTCCAGCACCACCACGCTGGCGCCGCGCAAGGCCAGCGCCCTTGCCGCCGAGAGGCCGGTGAACCCACCGCCGACCACCGCCACGTCGACCTGCCTGGGCAAGTCACCCAACTGCGCGCCGGCAAATGCCGGTGCGGTGTCGAGCCAATACGATTCACTGCCCATGTCGAGTCCGCTCCTGTTCAACCGAGAATGCCGACCTTATTGACCTTATAAACCGACCAGCGCCGGCAACCCACCGATATCGGCGATCTGCTGGTAGCCAAAGGCGGCGTTGGCCGGCACTTCGTGACCGCGAGCGACAAATGCCTTGTGCTTGATCTTCATGTCATGGGCCGACATCAGGTCGTAACGAAAGCTGGAAGACACATGCAGGACGTCTTCAGGGCCGCACCCCAGGTTGTCGAGCATGTACTCGAATGCCGCCAGGCGCGGTTTATAGGCCTGGGCCTGCTGGGCGGTGAACACCTTGTAAAACGGCGCGCCAAGCTTGTCGACGTTGGACATGATCTGGCTATCCATGGCGTTGGAGAAGATCACCAGGGGAATCTTGTCGGCAATTTTCGCCAGGCCGGCCGGCACGTCCGCATGCGGGCCCCAGGTCGGCACGGCGTCGTAATACAGTTGGCCTTCCTCGCGATAGTCGATGCCCCAACGCTTGCAGGTACGGGCCAGGGCAGTCTTGAGAATTTCATCGTAGGGCCGCCAGTCACCCATGACCTGGTCGAGGCGATAGGCCGAGAAGTCTTTGACGAACTGGTCCATCTGCGCCGGCTGGATACGATCGGCGAACAGCTCGCGAGTCATGCTGCCCATTTGGAAATTGGTCAGCGTACCGTAGCAGTCGAACGTGATGAATTTGGGACGAAGAAAGCTCATTGAGTGCGGTCCTGAAGTCAGTTGAGTGTAACCAGCGTTCGCTGCCCTGGCGGCGCGAACACCTCGTTGCAGCACAGCCTCATTACAACACTGTGAAATCAGCAGATGGCGTCAAAAACACCGTCTGCTCAATACAAACCACCGTTTTTACGGCCGGCGCCAGCAGAGTTTGCGGCGCGCTCCAGGCTTGGGCGGCCCCTGTATTTATGCGCTTTTATGGGCCTTGCGGGCCAGGAAGGCTCAAGCACAGGGCTGTGCAGCGGCAGAAAGTGTCGTGGGCCAGCGCAATCGAGCGCACTCCCTGCGGCAGTGGCTTTCTGCAAATAAACCCATGAGGCATTTGCTGCTGACCATCGGCCGAAATTAAGTAGTAACTATGGTCCGATTACCCCACCGCACCACGAATCTACCGAATATGGCGCGCCCTCTTGCCAGCCCTTTAATCAGGTGGGATACAGGCATCCCTATGACGCACACAATGCTCAATGGAGGCTTGCCATGTCTGCCCTGCCACACCCCACTTATGTTTACCGGCCCATGACCGTGGCCGATCTGCCGGCCGCCCATGCGTTGTCGGTGCAACTGAAATGGCCGCATCGCCTGGAAGACTGGGCGATGCTGCAACGGGTCAGCGCCGGCTTCGTCGCGCTCGATGGCGAGCGCTTGATCGGCACCGCTTTCGCCTGCCCCCAGGGCGATTACGCCACCATCGGCCTGGTGATCGTCAGCGATGACTACCAGGGCCAGGGCATTGGCCGACGCTTAATGGAAAAAGCCCTGGACGCTTGCCAAGGGCGCACGCCAATCCTCAATGCCACCCTTGCCGGTACGCCGCTGTATACCAGCCAGGGGTTTGTCGAGTTCGGGCGGGTGCAGCAGCATCAAGGCCAGGTGCGGGTGCCCGCCCAAGTAGCGTTGCCAAGCGGCGAAACCTGCCGTGTGCTGTCCACCGACGATCACCCCGCGCTGCTGGCCCTGGCCAATGCCGCCAGCGGCCTGGAACGCCGCGAAGTGCTGCGCGACTTGCAGACGGAGCACATCGTAGGGATCGAGCGCGACGGCCAGTTACGCGGCTTCGCCGTGCTACGCCCGTTTGGTCGCGGGCGCAGCATCAGCCCCGCCGTGGCGGAGAACCTCAACCAGGCCAAGCACATGCTCACCGAGCTGCTCGCGCGGGTGCCGGATGCCTTTGTACGCATCGATATCCCCGCCGATTGCGGCCTTGGCGACTGGCTCGAACAGGCCGGGCTCAAGCATGTTGATACCGTCGCGCAAATGGCCAAGGGCACCCCGCCTCGGGCCAGCGGCGACGTACACCCTTTCGCACTGATCACCCAAGCCATCGGCTGACGTTCATTCAGGAGCACTACCATGTCATCTCCCGGCATTCTGCTGCTGGCTCGCGCCGACGGCAGCCACGTCACCACCCCATTGCGCAACACGGCCCTGAGCGCGCTCGATCCATTTGGCGATACACGCCAAGTCGCCTGGCAGGGCGACGACGGTGTGTCTGCGGGCCTGGTCGGATTCAGCGGTGACACCTCGATCGACGCGTTCCCCTTCAGCGAAGCACTGGTGGTTCACGCCGGCCAGGTCGCTCTGCATACGGCAGGGCAAAGCCTGGAGCTGGGTGTCGGTGACAGTGCGGTGATCGGCCGTGGCACGCGGGTGCGCGTACAGGCCAGCGCCGGCAGCCAATGGGCGTTCTGCGCCGTCGACCTGCCCGATGCGCCGCTGCGCCCCGGCCTCACCTGGCTCGACCCGCGCGCACTGCTCAACCCCTCCGCCGCGCCGGACGCGCAAATCCTGATCGGCGCCGCCCCGCAGTGCCGCTCCAACAACCTGTTCGACGATGCCGACACGCAGTTGCGCGTCGGCATCTGGGATTCAACGCCCTATGCGCGCCATGGCCGCCCGCACAAATTGCATGAATTGATGTACCTGATCGAAGGCAGCATGACCTTGCAGGACGCCGAGGGCGTGGACGTAACGATCAACCCAGGTGACACCGTATTCGTCGCCAAAGGCGCACCTTGCGCCTGGAACAGCACGGTGTACGTGCGCAAGATGTACGCGGTGAAGTGAGCCTGGGCCGCGCGGTGCGCGGCCTCCGTCAATGTTCCAAGGAGCCAGTTGGATGACCACACAAGCGTCGCACAGCGACAGCATCGATGCGCACACCGCTCACTCTTTCTATATCAACGGCCGCTGGACGGCGCCCGCTGTCGCGGCCAGCCTGCCGGTGGTCAACCCGGCCAGCGAAGACATCGTGGCCCAGGTCGCATGCGGCTGCGCCGAGGATGTCGATCGCGCCGTCGCGGCGGCGCGGGCCGCGTTGCCCGCCTGGTCGGCATGCGCCCCAGCGGTGCGGGTGCAAATGCTGGACAGGATTTACACGCTGATCCTCGAGCGCAAGGAGCAGTTCGCCCAGACCCTCTGCCTGGAAATGGGCGCGGCGATCAATTTTGCGCGAACCCTGCAAGTACCGCTGGCCGCCGAACACGTCAGGGTTGCCCGGGATGTGCTGTCCAGTTATTGCTTTCAAACGGTTGAACGCGGCACCGCGATCGAGCGCGAACCCATCGGCGTGTGCGGGCTGATCACGCCGTGGAACTGGCCGCTTTATCAAATCACCGCCAAGGTCGCGCCAGCGATTGCCGCTGGCTGCACCGTGGTGCTCAAGCCCAGTGAATTGTCGCCCCTGAGTGCACTGCTGTTTGCCCAGTTGCTCCACGATGCCGGCTTGCCGCCGGGCGTGTTCAACCTGGTCAACGGCAGTGGCGCCGTGGTGGGGGCCGCGATGGCGGCGCATGCCGATATCGACATGATTTCCATCACCGGCTCCAACCGCGCCGGCGCGCTGGTCGCCCAGGCGGCCGCGCCGACGGTCAAACGTGTGACCCAGGAGCTGGGTGGCAAGTCGCCGAACGTGCTGTTGCCCGACGCGGACTTTGCCAAAGCGGTGCCGCTGGGCGTGATGTCGGCGTTGCGCAACGTCGGGCAATCCTGCAGCGCGCCGACCCGAATGATCGTGCCTCGGGACCGATTGGCCGAAGTCGAAGCGCTGGCAGCCGCCACCGCCAACGCGATCATCGTGGGCGACCCGCTGGACCCGGATACCGTGCTGGGCCCGATTGCCAATCAGGCACAGTTCGAGCGCGTTCAAGCCATGATCGAGGTCGGCCTGAACGAGGGCGCGAAACTGCTGTGCGGTGGGCCCGGTCGTGTGCCGGGCTTTGCAAAAGGCTTCTACGCCCGCCCGACCGTATTCTCCGAAGTGGCGTCTGGCATGCGCATCGCCCAGGAAGAAATTTTTGGCCCGGTGCTGTGCATCATCGCCTATGAAACCCTGGATGAAGCGGTCGCTATCGCCAACGATACGGTGTACGGGCTCGGCGCTCATGTGCAGGCACAGGACCTTGAGCTTGCCCGCGCCATAGCGTCGCGCATTCGCGCAGGCCAGGTGCACCTGAACTATCCGGCGTGGGACCCGCTGGCACCCTTCGGTGGTTATAAACGCTCGGGGAATGGCCGCGAGTATGGCGTGCAGGGGTTTGAAGAATACCTTGAAACCAAGGCAATCATTGGCTTTGGCCAACTTCAGGAGTAAGCACAACAAGGCCGTTGCGTATGGCACGCAACGGCCTTGGCTTGCACTCAAAAGTCCGCCACTTTACCCCAGGCGGACGTTTGAAAACGGTCCGGATGATAGGGCTGCGGATCCACGATGGGGGCCATGCCGCTGACAATATCGGCAATCAGATGACCCGCGCCGGGGCCGATACCGAAACCATGCCCACTGAACCCCGCCGCGAGCACCAGCCCTGGCAGGCTGGCTATCTCGCCGATACCGGGAACGCCGTCTGGCGTGCTGTCCACATACCCGGCCCAGGCCGCCTTGATTGACGTGCCCTGCAAGGCCGGCACCAGCTCCACCGCGCGCTTGTAGGTCAACGCAACCGTCGACGCATCCGCGCTTGGATCGAGAATTCGCATGCGCTCCATCGGCGTGGGCTGGTCAAGGCGCCAGCGTTTCCAGCTTTCGTGACCCGCGCGCCAGCCTTCCAGCCCACCCGGCGCGAGGTTGCGCCAGCGGCGCTGGAACATCGGCAGAAATTGCGTGGAGAACTTCAGCAACTGCGGGGTAACGTCGACCCGCCCGCGACCGCTGATCGCCAGGGTGTAGCTGCCATCGAAGCGACGGGTCATGGACGCGCCGACGGTATGCAGTGCGCTGGGAATTTCTTCACTCGGCGCGGTGACCGACAGCACGGTCTGACGAATCGTCGCCTGCGGGAAACGGATGCCGTACTGGCGGCAGAACGAGGACGCCCACGCGCCGGCGGCAAGCACCGCGAGCCGGGTGCGGATGGTGCCTTTTTCGGTGACCACCGCCGACAATCGCCCGCCTTCGGTCTCCACACCGCGCACGGCGCATTCCTGATGCACGCTACCGCCCAGCGCCATGATCGCGCGTGCGACCGCCGGGGCTGCGCGGGAAGGATCGGCGATGCCATCGGTGGGCGCAAACACTCCGCCCTTCCAAGCCTTGCCAGTCGCCCGGCCGCGCTCCGCGGCCTGCTCGGCGGTGAGCATCTGGGTCTGCACATTGACGGTACGCGCAAACTCACCCCAGCGCGCCCACCCTTCCAACTCTTGCTCATTGTTGCTCAGGTAGAGCAGGCCGCACCGGCTAAAACCAGTCTGCTCACCCGTTTGCGCGGCGAATTGATCCCACAGTTCCAGGCTTTTGGTGGCCATCGGCAACTCGCGCGCATCGCGGTTCTGCTGACGGCACCAACCCCAGTTACGGCTGGATTGCTCGGCGCCTATGCGACCCTTTTCCACCAGTGCGACCTTCATGCCGCGCCTGGCCAGGTAATAGGCGGTAAACGCGCCGATGATGCCGCCACCGATCACGACCACATCGGCCTGCGTCGGTAGATCGGTGGAGGTTTGCACGGAAATTAAAGGTGCTGGCATGTTCTGGGTATCCGTATGGGGTCGGAAAAGTGACCTGAGACTAAAGCCCGACCAACCCGGCCAGCCCGCCGATATCCGGGATCTGGTGGTAGCCGAAGGCAGCATTGGCGGGCTGTTCATGCCCGCGGGCGACGAAGGCTTTGTGTTTGATCTTCATATCGTGGGCCGACATCAGGTCATAGCGGAAGCTCGACGAAACGTGCAGTACCTCTTCCGGCCCGCAGCCAAGGCTATCGAGCATGAATTCGAACGCCGCCAAACGTGGTTTGTAGGCTTGGGCCTGCTGGGCGGTGAAGACCTTGTGAAACGGTGCACCGAGCTTGTCGACGTTGGACATGATCTGCTCGTCCATGGCGTTGGAGAAAATCACCAGGGGAATCTTGTCGGCGATTTTCGCCAGGCCCGCCGGCACGTCAGGGTGCGGGCCCCAGGTCGGTACGGCCGCGTAGTACACCTGGCCTTCGTCGCGGTATTCGATACCCCAACGTTTGCACGTACGCGCCAGGGCCGTGCTGAGAATCTGGTCATACGGCTGCCAGTCGCCCATCACCTGGTCCAGGCGATAGGCCGCGTAGTCTTTGATGAACTGCTCCATTCGCTCAGCCGGCACGCGATCGGCGAACAGCTCGCGCGTCAGCGCTGCGGTTTTGAAATTGGTCAAGGTGCCGTAGCAGTCAAAGGTGATGTACTTGGGGCGAAGAAAATTCATGAATGCGGTCCTGAATGAGTGATGAGGTCATGACGGTGCAAGCCGCTGCTCGGTGCCAGGCATCGGTTCCTCATGGATTTATTACACCACCATGAAGCCGTGCATCAGCGCTTAAACATAAGGGTTACTTGGTACAAACCACCGTTTAACAGGCCCGCCCCAGCAGACTTTGCCGAGACGGGGCCTGGGCACTACAACGCGGCGAAAGCGCTTTCCAAGGCATCAAGCAGCCGACCCGCTTCCCTTGCCGTCCAGATCAAGGGTGGGCGAATTTTCAAAATGCTCGCATCGGGCCCGGTGGCGGAAATGAGCGCTGGCAAGGGATCGAACCTTCAGTGTCGGGCCGGGCGCAACAACTGCATCTGCTGGCGATAATCATCCGTCACCTGCCGCGCCTGGCTGCTGCTGGTGATCACCCTCGGCGTAATCAGCACGATCAGCTCAGTGCGGTCCTTGGACTTGCTGGTATTGCCAAACAACCAGCGCAGACCGGGAATCTTCCCAAGATACGGCACGGCACTGACCGACTCCGCGTTGTCCTGCTTGATCAAGCCCCCCAGCAGCACCGTCTGCCCACTTTGCACGGCCACTTGGGTCGACACCGAGCGCGTGGAAATACGCGGGTTGACCGGCGTATCACCGCTGCTGCTCTGGTTCTCGGCGTCACTGACCTGCTGCTGGATGTCCATGTACACCAGGCCACCCGGATTGATGCGCGGCACCACGTCGAGGATCACCCCGGTCTGCACGTATTCGACGCTGCTCAAGGTGGTGTCGGCGTCGCCGGTGTTCACCGTGGTCTGGCTGATGGGGATGTTGTCACCCACCTGGATCTGCGCCGGCTGGTTGTTCATCACCACCAGTGACGGCGCCGACAGCACCTGGGTGCGGCCATTGGTTTCCAGGGCGTGCAAGGCCACTTGCAGGTTGGCGCTGACGAACGAATAAAACAACGAATCCGTGGCCCCCAGCCCCGCCCCGCCACCGCCCAACGCGCCCTGGCTGCCGGAGGCGTTGGCCACCGTGGTACTGGCGGAATTGCCCGCCAGACGCCCCAGGTACCACTGCACCCCTAGGTCCAATTCACCAGTGAGTTTGACTTCGAGGATGCGGGTCTCGATCTGCACCTGCAGCGGCGGGTTGTCGAGGCGCTTGATTGCCGCTTCGATCTCCTTCCACTGCGCCGGCCGAGTGCGCACCAGCAGCTGGTTGCTGCTCTTTTGCGCGGTGATGCGGGTGCCGGCCTCCAGGCTTTTATCCGGTGTGACGTCTGGGGCGTCGGGCGCGGTTTCGGGCTCGTCGGCGGCCATTGGCGGGGTGTTTTGCAAACCGCCGGTGTTGCCGTTGAGCGACGACAAGGTGGTGGTGCGCAGCCCCGGCGCCACCTTGGCCGGCGTGTCGTCCTTGATCGCGCCGTTGCCGTAGATCTGCCGCAGGTATTTGGCGAGGTCGGCGGCCTTCATATTGCGCACGTCGTACACGTACATCTGCGGCTCGTTGCCACCGCCCTCGTCGATGGTGCGAATCCAGTCGCCCACTTCGCTGAGGTACTGCGGCTGGGAAGAAATCGCCACCACCGAATTGGTGCGCTCGACCGGCAAGAAACGCAGCATGCCCGCCAACGGCATGCCGCTGTCCGGGCCGAACATGCTCTGCAGCTCCGGCATCAGCTCGGCCACCGAGGCGCGTTGCAGGCCGAAGACAGCCACCGACATGCCCTTGAGCCAGTCCACATCAAAGGTGTCGATGGTGTCCTGGTAGTTGGCCAGCTCCTCCGGGGTGCCGGCCAGGCTGAGGATATTACGGGCCGGATCCACCAGCAAAAACGCATTTTCACGGGCGAAGGGCTTGAGCAGTTTCTGCATCTCGGTGGCCGAGATATAGCGCAACGCAAACAGCCGCGCCGAGAGCCCGCTGGTGGGCTGCGCCACGCGCATCTGCGGCACCAGTTTGCCCGCCACCGCCTGGTTGGCCGGCAGGATCACATAGCGGTTGCCCTGTTTGATCATGGCGTTGTCGGTCCAGGACAACAGGGTTTCGAGGATCGACAGCGCTTGTTGCTTGTCCACCGGTTTGGAGGTGGAAAAGCTGACGTTGCCTTTGACGCCCTGGGCAATGCTGTAGTTCTCGTGCAGCAGGTCGCCCATCACGCTGTTGATCACGGCCTCGATGGGCTGGTCGGCAAAATTGAACACGATGTCGCCGCCCTGCTCTTTCGCATCGGGCGTGGCGATGGGGGCGCGCACGAACTGCTGGTTGCCACGAATCAACTGGCGCGACGGCGGTGCCGGGGTCGCCGGTTGCGGGCTCTCGGCCACGGGTGCCTCAGTCGGTGGGCGCTGTGAGCCGGTGCCCTGCATGGCTTCGTGCAGCAGGTCATCGTCCGCGTCCATGCGCTCGGGCAAAGATCCACAGCCGCCCAGGACGAGGGCGGTGGCCAGGCAAAACGTTGAGGTGCGCATATCGATCAAGGGAGGGGCTCGCGGGGCAAAGTGATGGGTGGCCGATTGGCCGGCGGCGGCAGGCGCTTGGCGTAGAGGCTCAAGGTCTGCGTGCGGCCGCCCTGGGCAAAACGGGCGTATTGCGGGGTGAGTTGTTCCAGGCGCCAGCCGTTGGGCAGGGTCTGGCCGAGGCGAAGGGTCAACGCCGGGCCATCGGCCTGTTTGAGCATGGCCATTTTCAGGTTGCCGGTGATCAGGATGCCGCTCAGGGTCAGGTTGGCCAGGCTCGTTACCTGGGCGTTGCCCACCACGCGGTCCGGGCTGCGATCAGGGCTGAACAGGGGCGCCTGCCAGGTGGCGGCGAGGTTTTCCAGGGCGACGCTGGGTGCCACCCGCACGCTGGCGGTGGGATGGGCGCGCGCGACGGGTTCGGGCAGCCACCGGGGTTCATCGCCGATGCTGCTGAGGATCACCGCCATCAGCACGCCCAGCGCGCCGGCCAGCCCCAGCCAGCCCCATTCCAGGGGGCGCAACGGGCCGATCATGGTGCCACCCGCGCCGGTTGCAGGTAGCCGCGCACCAGCAGGTTCACCACCAGTTTCCCTGCCCCGCCGCGCGCGGGTGCCTCGCGGCTGCGCCGGATGCGCAGTTCATCGACGAACAGGAAAGGCGGCTGATATTCCAGCGCATGCAGGATCGCGGTCAGCGGTTCAATGGCACAGTCGAGGGTCAGGCTGACCTTGACCTGCCGATACGGCTCGCCATCATCCTGCTCCGGGGTGATGGGCTTGCGCTGGCGGAGGCTGCAGCCGCCACCGAGGCTGGCGTGGCTGTTGATCAGGTCGGCGAGACGTTGCATAAGGTCAGCGGCGACCACATCAGGGTCGTCCCCCGGCAGCAGGCTGCTATTGCTGGCCGGATCCTGGCGCGCCTGTTCCAGTTGCTGGCGCAGGGCATCGCGCTGGCGCAGCACGCCGGCATAGCGTTGTTGCTGCTCGCGCAGTTGCTCGGCCTGCTCGCCCATGTCGCGCAGGGGCCCGGCAAACCAGCTGTCGATCAACAGCCAGTACGCCGCGCCGACGACCATGGCCAACAGCAGCAAGGCCGCGCCACGACGTTCACGGGGTGTGAGAGGTCGGCGCATCGGCGGCCTCCTGGCGTAGGTGGGCACGCAAGGCAAACTGATCCTTGCCGGTGCGCGCATCGGGTTGGATCACCCCTTCGAAGCGGGCGTTTTCCAGACTGTGGCAGCCCTTGATGCGGGTGATCAGCGCGCTGGCCTTAGCGCTTTGCCCGGACATGGAGATTTCACCGTCCTTGACGTCCAGCTGGTCGAGCCAGGTGTCGGCGGGCAGGCAGGTACTCAGGTCGTTGAGCAGCGCGGCCAGGGGCGGCTGCGCCAGTTTGCGGCGGCTCAAATACTGCGCCGCGCCGCGGGTCGTGAGCAGTTGCTGGCGCAGCGCGTGCACCTCGGCGACCTGGGCTTTTTGCTGCTGGACGCTGCTTTGCATGGCGTCCAGCACGCGCTGGCGGTCGTTGAGCCACAGCAGCATTGCCGCAATCGCCAGGGCACCGCACAGCCACGGCAGGCTGCGTTGCAGGTCCTTGCCCGCCGGGCGTTGACGCGGGCGCAACGGCGCGGGCAGCAGGTCGATGCCCAGGTCCGCCACGTCCACGCGGTGCGGCTGCAGGCCGAGGGCGGCGCAGTCGCCGAGGATCTGGTCCAGGCGTTCGCGCAGGATCGCCACCAGGGTCACCTCAAGGTGGGTGGGCGTGCGCCGTTCCTGGCGGGCGACGAAGTACAGCTGTTCGGCGTCGAACGGGGTGTAGCGGTCCAACTCATAACCGACCACGGCGCTGAGATTGCGTGCGGCGGCCAGGGGCAGTTGCACGGTTTGCCGCAGCACGGCGTCAGGCGCGAGCATCAGCACCTGGCGCGCGTTGCTCGCCGTGACCGGCTGCGTCAGCGGCCAATGATGGATGCGCTCCGGCGGTTCGTGGAGCGTCAGCCAGCCCGGCACACAGGCGCGCAGTTCCGCGAGCCACAGGCGCCAGCCTTGTTGCAGCAAGCTGCCGCGCCAGTGCCGGGCAATGGGTTCGAGTCGATTCATTCTTGCCACCGCAATACCCGATAGGGTTGTGCGCTGTCCTCCGTGGGGCTCAATAAAACCGTGACTTGCAGACGTGCCTGATAACCGCCGGGGCGCGTGGCGCGGCTGTCGACCACCAGCACCTCGCCGGGGTCGATGCCTTCGGCGTTCTGCCGTGGCAGGTTCAGCGCCTTGCGCATCAGCGGGCTGGCGAAGGCCGGGGCGGGGCGATCCAGGTCGCTCCATAAGGTCATCTCGGGCAGCAATTGGCTGTACAGCGCCTGGGTCATGCCGGGCAGTCGACGCACCTCTTCCAGCACCCGAAACGGCGCCAGGCCTTGCTTGCGTCGCGCCTCAAGCGCCTTGACCAGCTGCGTGGCCTCGGCCTGGGTGGCACCGCAGGCCAGGGCCAGGCGCATCAGGTCCTCGGCCTCGGCGTTGACCAGGTACAGCTTGCCGCGCTCGCTGCGTACGCTGACCCGCACCTGCGCGTCATCAAAACTCAGGGCCATGTCCCGCCCATCGGCCACCCAGCGCCGGTCGGCCATGGCCAGGGCGATACCGGCTTCGGCGGCCAATACTGTCTGGGTGTGCTGGCGAAACCACAGGGCCTGGCGACTTTCCAACTGCACCCAGCCGGCGAGGCCACCGAGCAACACACTGAGCAAGGCCAGCACCCACAACACCAGCAGCAGGGCTGCACCGCATTGGCGCTTCATTCTTCGACACTCGCGCTGGCCAGGTTCAGGCGCAGGGCGATCACCTGGGTCACCCAGGGCACCGGCCCGTCGACGCTGGCGGCGATGCGCACGGCATAGGGCAGGCGTTTGGGCCAGGGCCAGGCACTGATCCAGCCGGTCGGCTGGCCCAGCGGCGACAGGCCGCGATAGCTGAACTGCACCTGCGCAAGGTTTTTCAGCAGCACCTGCGGCGCTTCGCGGGAGCGGTCGGTGTGGGTCTCCAACTGCGCGAACGCCACCTGCAGGTCCTGCCCGACCCGTTGCACGGTGAAGCGCTGAATCCCACCGCCGAGCACGCCGGGCAAGGTCGCCACAAACTGCAAGCGCTCGGCGGTGCCCAGAAAGAAACCCTCGGCCTGGCTGTCATCCTCAGGGACATCCAACGGCAGCGCTTCGCTGATCGCCGTGCGCAAAAACTGTTGGGCGGCGCGCATCTCATCCAGGCTCACGGTGTAGCGCTGGGCCTTGGACACCGCTCGGTTGGCCCCCAGCAACGCCCCGCCCACCAGCACCAGCAACACCGAGAGCAAACTCAGCACCACGAGGATTTCCAGCAAGGTGAAGCCCTGCTCGCGGCGCGTCACAGGCGCGCCTTCAAGGTGCTGAAACGGGCCTGGTGCGGGCCCTCGCTGACAATCAGGTCGAGGCGAAACAGCCGGGCCTGTTGCCGTGCGCAGGTCAGTTGCCAGTGGATGCCATCCAGTTCGCCCTGGCTGACCCCTTCGACCAACGGACCCGAGGTTTCCTGGTCCAGCACGCTGAGCGCCGCATGGGTCAGCCGGTCGCTGTGGGCGACTTGCGCCAACGAGCGCGCGCTCTGGCCGAAAGCGACCAGCAGCACCGTGCTGCACACCGCCATCAGCGTCAGCGCGGCGAGCATTTCGAGCAAGGTGAAGCCCGCTTGACGCTTCATGGCAGCGCCTTGGACTGCACGCTGCCGGTCAACCAACCGATATCGATGCGCCAACGTCGGCTGCCGTTGGCCAGCACCAGGTGGCCGCCGGTAGAGCTGCCGTCGGGGTAAAACGCCACGGCCGGGCCCAACTGTTCGGCGGTGTGCAGCGTCACGCCAAGCCCGGCCGGCCAGTGTTGCGGCGCACGCCCCGGAACCAGGAAAGCACGGCGCGGCAGGTCGAATTCGGTGCGCGCCGCCGTGCCGCTGACAATCGCCGCAGCCCGCGTGGTGCGCAGCGCATCGACGATCTGGCCGACGGCACGACGCTCCTTGGCCACCTGCAACCCCTGGCGCACGCCCAGCCCCAACAACCCGGCGGCGATGCTGATCAACAGGATGACCACCAGCATCTCCAGCAGGGTGAAGCCGCGCTGCGCCATGGCGCGGTTACTCCCAATTGCCCAGGTCGGCGCTGTAGCCTTCGCCGCCCGCCTGGCCGTCCTGACCATAGAAGATCAGGTCGAACGCGCCGTGCTCACCCGGGAAGCGGTAACCGAAGGCATGCCCGAACGGGTCCTTGAGGTCCGACGGTTTGGCATACGGCCCGGCCCAGCTGGAGGCGTTGGCGGGTTTGTCCAGCAGCTGTTGCAGGTTGTTGGGCGGCGCGCCGACGTCGAGCGCGTAGCTGTCGACTTTCATGCTCAGGCTGGCCAGTTGCGCCTTGCCCGCGCCGTATTTGCCCTTGTCCACATTACCGCCGACCTGGCGCACCACAATGGTGGCGACAATGCCCAGCAGCACGATCACCGCGAGCATTTCCAGCAGGGTGAAACCGCCTTGGCGGCGTGGGGGTCTGGCGCGCAGATGTCGCATCGGTCTAGCTCCTTGAAGGTTCATATATGGCTGGTCAGGCTCATCAGCGGCAGCATGATCGCGAGCATGATCACCGCCACCAGTACGGCCATGACCAGGGTCAGCGATGGCACCAGCGCGGCGAGCAGGCGGTCGATACCGCGTTTGGCTTCGACGTCGAACACGTTGGCGACCTTGAGCAGCATGCTGTCCAGTTCACCGGCCTGTTCGCCGACTTCAATCATTTGCAGGGCCAGGTCCGGTAGCAGCGGCCGGGTACCGAATGCACTGGCCAGGGTACCGCCGGCTTTTACCGACTCCGCCGCATCGGCCACCTGGGCTTGCAGGGCGCGGTTGCTGCAGACCTGCCGGGCAATCACCAGCGCGGGCAGCAATGCCACACCATTGCTGAGCAAGGTGCCCAGGGTGCGCGACAGGCGCGCCGCCTCGACCCGTTGCAGCAGCGGGCCCGTCACGCGCAGGCCGAGCAGGCGCCGGTCGAAACGTTCACGACGGCGTGGCTCACGCAGGCTGGCGAGCACGCCCCACAGCGTCGCCACCGACCCGGCCAACACCCACAGCCCGTAGGCGTCGAGGAACTGGCCGAGGGCGAGAATCACCTCGGTGATCAGCGGGATCGGCACGCCGAGGTCCTGGAAGATCGGCACGAACTGCGGCACCACATAGGCCAGCAACAGCGCCAGCGAACCCAACACCCCCACTACAAGGAACGCCGGGTAGATCAGTGCATTGATCACCTCGCCGCGCAGCAACTGGCTGCGCTCCAGGTAGTCGCTGAGTTGGCGCAGGGTGCTTTCCAGCGCGCCACCGGCCTCACCGGCGCGCACCATGCTCAGGTACAGCGGCGAGAAGCTGCCGCCCTCTTCGTCCAGCGCGGCCGATAACGGTTTGCCGGCCTTGACGTGCTCGCGGATGCGTTCGATCAGCGCGCGCACCTGGGGTGGGCCGGGTTGCCGCAGCAACAGGCTCAATGCGCGCTCAAGGGGCTGGCCGGCGCCGAGCAGCGTCGCCAGTTGCTGGGTGAAACTCACCAGCGCGGCGCCCTTCAACTGCCCGCGCGCGTTGCGCAGCCAGGGGCTGCCGGCCGTTTCGAGCTGCAGCAGCAACCAGCCACGCTTGTGCAGGGCGGCCACGGCGGCGGCGTGGTCCTCGGCTTCCAGCGTGCCTTTCTGGGCAACGCCCTGGCTGTCCAGGGCGCGAAACTTGAACAGGCTCACGCGCCGTCTCCACGGGTCACGCGCAGCACTTCTTCCAGCGAGGTCACGCCGGCCAGGGCCTGGCGCAGGCCTTCTTCGTACAAGGTGCGCAAACCGGCGCGGCGCGCGGCCTGCTCCAGGGTGGCGGCGTCGGCGTGGCGCATCAACAAGCCGCGCACTTCATCGTTCATCACCAGCAATTCGGTGATGGCGCTGCGACCGTGGTAATCGCCGCGGTAGAGCAGGATCGGGCGTTGCTCGGTCAGGCGATCCAGGCCATGTTCGGCGATCAAGGCCGGCGGTGCTTCGAAGGCGGCGCGCGTGGCCGGGTCCAGGCGCCGCACCAGGCGCTGGGCGAGGATGCCGGTGACGGTCGAGGCGATCAGGTAACTTTCCACCCCCATGTCCAGCAGTCGCGTGATGCTCGCGGCGGCGCTGTTGGTGTGCAAGGTCGAGAGCACCAGGTGGCCGGTCAGGGAGGATTGGATGGCGATGCGGCAGGTTTCCAGGTCACGGATTTCGCCGATCATGATCACGTCCGGGTCCTGGCGCACGATGGAGCGCAGCGCACCGGCAAAGTCCAGGCCGATGGCGGGCTTGACCTGGATCTGGTTGATCCCTTCAAGCTGATACTCCACCGGGTCTTCCACGGTGATGATCTTGCGTTCGGCGGTGTTGAGCCGCGCCAGCGCGGTGTACAGCGTGGTGGTTTTGCCGGAGCCGGTGGGCCCGGTCACCAGCAGGATGCCGTGGGGGCGCTCCAGCACATCGAGAAAGCTGGCCAGGCGTTCGCCGTCAAAGCCCAGGCTGGGGAAGTCGAACTGCACGGTCTGGCGGTCGAGCAGGCGCATCACCACCGATTCGCCGAAGCTGGTGGGCACCGTGGACACGCGCAGATCCAGCTCTTTGCCCTGGATGCGCAGCATGATGCGCCCGTCCTGGGGCAGCCGCCGTTCGGCGATGTCCAGGCGCGCCATGATCTTCACCCGCGAGATCACCGCCGCCGACAGGCTGGCCGGCGGCGCCTCGGCGTCGTGCAGCACGCCGTCGATGCGGTAGCGCACCTTGAGCTGGTGTTCGAAGGGTTCGATATGGATATCCGAGGCGCGCTGTTCCACCGCGCGTTGCAGGATCAGGTTGACCAGGCGAATCACCGGCGCTTCGGAGGCCATGTCCTTGAGGTGTTCGATGTCTTCCAGCGCGCCGCCCTGCTCATCGAGGTTTTCGATCAGGGTGCCCATGGCGGAACGGCCCTGACCGTAATAGCGTTCGATCAGACTGTCGACTTCGGTGCGCGGGCCGATGGCCAGCCACACCGGCACCTGGCACGCATAGGCCAGGGCCTGGAACGGGTACAACTGCGCCGGGTTGGCCGCCAGTACGCGCAGGCCGCCGTGGCTCCAGCCCATGGGCACTACCTGGTAATGGCGCATGAAACGCTCGGTCAATGCCGGCAATGGGTCGAGCAACGGCGGCGCGGCATCGGCCAACAACAGCGGTGCATCGAGCAGCGCGGCCCAGGCGCGTGCCAGTTCGATCTCGGAGACCAGCCCCAGGCGCGTGAGCAGGCCAAGCAAGTCAGTGCCGTCAGCGGATAAACGCCGGGCCCGTTCCAGGTCGGCACTTTTCAAGCCAGCCTGCGCGGTCAGCCATGCGCACACCTGGGCGGTGTCCGGGATGTGCATCTGGCAGGCATCGATAGGGGCTGACGGCATGGTTTGAAGTATCTGGTTGCGAGAAAGTATGGCTATTTGAAACTACTGAACAATGCCAGTAGTTCGCCATGACGGGGAGTTGGGTTAACCGGTTAATCGACTGGAAGTTGCAAGGCTAGTTCCGGAAGAGAGGGCAATTAAATCAATAACATCGCGCCAAACTCACGGCGGCGGTCATAACTTCACACACCCGAGATGGAACGCTCACTGCCTCCCGAGCGAATCAAGCACCAGATACAGCCTTGATTACATAGAGGAAAACGCCGTGATCACTTCTAACCCCTATCCCGTAACCGCCCAGTTGCCTCGCACGCCGTCAATCGAAAGCGCCGACAGTACCCATCAGCCTGAACGGCTCTCAAGAAGCCGGCGCAATATCGGTGAGCCAGCAAAATACTGGCCACAGAACAGCACGCTGAAAATTGCCCTATATGAGTACGAAATGGATGATCCTTACGTACTGGCTATCAAAAAAGCCGCCAGCGAATGGTTGCCTCATATCAATCTCAAGTTCGAATTCGTGTCCGGGGAAGAGGGGCATGTGCGTATCACCCAGAACCTGCCCGGTGATGAAGGTGGCCGCTCATCAATAGGCAACGATGCACTGAACGCCGGGCCTGGGATGCCCACCATGAGCCTGCCGCGGGACCACACCACGCCTTCCTTTGCGCACACGGTGCTGCACGAGTTCGGGCACATGCTGGGAGCCCACCACGCGCACCAGCACCCCGATGCCAATATCCCGTGGGACCAGAAGAGCCTCAATAAGCGCTTCACACCGCAACAGGCGCAAAACAACTTCCTGCCCCTGCCCCGCGGTGGCACCTACGATTTCTTGCCGTACGACGAGGACTCGGCCATGCATTACTCCATTGATCCTGAATGGACCACGGACAAAAACCTGTTTCACTCAAGAAATTCGATGCTCAGCACAGGCGATATTGCCTGGGCGAGGAAGGCTTACCCGAAAGCCCACGCCTGAGCCCGCACCCAGGGTGCTCTGACTGCGTCAGGCGCGGGCGCTTTTTTCAACCACGCACATTGGCGTGCCCGACACGGGCTCCCTGAGGATCTGTACTTGCACCTGAAATACCTGGCGCATCAGCTCGGCACTGATCACGGCCGCGGGCGCGCCATTGGCCACCAGCCGGCCGCCATGCATCACCGCCAGGTGGTCGGCGTAGCGGCAGGCCTGGTTGATGTCGTGGAGCACGGTGATCACGGTCTTGCCTTCGGCGGCCAGCTCGCCCATCAGGTCGAGCAGTTCGACCTGGTGGCTGATATCGAGATAGGTGGTGGGTTCATCCAGCAACACCACCGGCGCGTTCTGCGCCAGCACCATGGCCAGCCACGCGCGTTGGCGCTGGCCGCCGGACAAGTCCGCCAGGGCACGGTCGGCCAGGGTGTCCAGTTCCAGGCGTTGCATGGCCTGGCTCACCTGTAACTGATCGTTGCCACTCAGGCGCCCCCACAGCGAGTTATGCGGGCTGCGCCCATAAGCGACCAGTTGGCGCACGCTGACGCCCTCCGGCACCGGCAACACCTGGGGCAAAAACGCGATCTGCCGGGCCAATTGGCGCGCGGACAAACTGGCGTAGGCCTGGCCATCCAGGCTCAACTCACCCTGACTGGGTTTGAGCATGCGCGCAAAGGCCTTGAGCAAGGTGGACTTGCCGCAGCCATTGGGGCCGATCAACGCGGTGACCTTTCCCGCCGGCGGCGTAAACGACAGCCCACGCACGATGGGTGTGGCGCCATAGCCGATGTCCAGCTCGCGTGCTTGCAGAATACTCATGTCATCAGCCCTTGAACCGTGCCAGCAACCAAAGAAAATAAGGTGCGCCGATCACCGCCGTGAGCACCCCGGCGGGGATTTCGCTGGGCGCGATCAACGTGCGCCCGAGGGTGTCGGCCAGCACCAGCAGCAGTGCGCCAATCAGCATCGCCGCCGGCAGCAGGTACTGGTGATGCCCGCCCACCAGGCGCCGCGCCATGTGCGGTGCGACCAGACCGATAAATCCGATCGGCCCGATCACCCCCACGCCCAGGCTGGTGAGCAACACCGCGCAGGCCATCGCCAGCCAGCGTGTGCGGCCGAGCGCAGTGCCGAGGCTGTGGGCGGCTTCATCGCCGAGGGCGATCAGGTTCAGCGGTTTGGCCAGGCACAGCCCCAGGGGCATCAGCACCAGGAACGGCAACAGCAGCGTCACATGGTGCCAATTGCGGCTCCACAGGCTGCCGGTGAGGGCGAGCAAGGCGGTGTTGATGTCCAGCGGGTGGGAGAGGATCAGGAACTCGGTGATGCTCGATAACGTCACCGCAATCGCCACCCCGGACAACGCGAAACGCACCCCGGAAAAACTCACGCCGCTGTTGTACAGCGCCAGCAGCAAGGCGCCGCCGGCACCGCCCAGGCAGGCCACCAACGGCAGCCAGGCAATCGGCACATGCGGCCAGCTGATGATCGCCACGGTCAGCGCCAGCCCCGCGCCCTGGGTCACACCGAGGATTTCCGGCGAGGCCAGCGGGTTGCGGATCACGCCCTGCACAATCGCCCCGGCCAGGCCAAAGGCACAACCGGCGAGGATGGCAATCAGGCTGCGCGGCAGGCGGTGGTTCCACACTTCAAAGTCGAGCGCATCGTGGGCCAGCAAGCGCTCGAGCACGCTGGCGGGCTTGAGCCACAGGGTGCCGGCACTGAGGCTGACGAAAGTCGCCAGGAGCAACAGGCCGAGCAGCAGCCACAGGCGAAAACGGGGGTGGATCATAGGGCGCGCCTGGCAAGGAACAGAAAAAATGGCGCACCGATCAACGCGGTGACCACCCCGGCCGGGGTTTCCACCGGGAAGGCCACGGCCCGGCTGAGCAGGTCGGCGCCGAGCACGATCACCGCGCCCAGGGCCGCGCTCAACGGGATCAGCCAGCGGTAATCGTTACCGAGGAACTGGCGCAGGATATTCGGCGCGACCAGCCCCACGAAGCCAATCGGGCCGACCGCGCAGACACTGGCGCCGACCAGCAACAGGCTGGCGACAAATACCTGTAAACGCAGGCTGGCGATGCCCACGCCCAACGAGCGGGCGGCGTCTTCGCCGAGGTTGATCAGGTTCAGCCGCGGCGCGCACCACAGCGCCCACAGGCCGCCGATCAAGGTGCAGGGCCAGAGCCATTGCAGTTGGGCCGCACCGACGTTGGCCAAAGAGCCCGCCAGCCAGTTCAGGATGCTTTGCGCCTGGGCCTCGACCAGAATCACCGTGAGCCGGGTCAACGCGGCACACAACGCCGCCACGGCAACCCCGGCCAAGACCAGGCGCCCCTGGGCCGTGGTCGGCGACCAGGCGCCGCCGAGGCTGAACACCGTGACCCAGGCCAGCGCGCCACCCAGGCAGGTCATCAACAGCGCGCCACCGGCAAACGGCGGCGCGACCAACCCCGTGGAAAACACCGCCAACCCCAACGCCGCCCCCGCCGTCACGCCAAACAGTGAGGGCGAAGCCAGGCGGTTGCGGGTAATGCCCTGCATCAACGCGCCGGCCAGGCCCAGGCAGGCGCCGACCAACGCCGCGCACAGCGCGCGCGGCACGCGCAACTGGGCGACGATGTAGGCCATATTGCCGCCCACGCTGCCCTGGTGCGCCAGGCCATTCCACGCATCGGTCGCGGTGATCGTGAACGGTGACCAGCTGTACAACGACAGCCAGAACAACCCGGCGCCGAGCAGCACAATGCCCGCCGCCGCGAGGCTGCGCGCCATGTTTATTGGCTCACGACGGCTTTACCGCCCTTGAGAATCGCCAGGGCGTCTTCGGCAATCTGCTCCGACGCCAGCACGCCGCGGTTACGCGCCCAGCTGTCGCCATCCACCTCGGCGACATGCTGGTTGCGCACCGCGCCAAGCACTTGCCACAGCGGCTGCCTGCTCCAGGCATCGACGATGCTCGGGCGCCGGTAATGGCCGACCAGCAACCAACCCGGGTCCAGCGCCAACAGCTGCTCCAGGCTGACAAATTCGGTAGGCGCGGCATTGGCACGTACCGAGGGAACCTTCAGGCCGATGGCTTCGAGCACGCTGCCGGCGTAGGAGTCCGGGCCGTGCACGGAAAAGCTGTCTTCGCGGGCGACGCCAAACAACACACTGGCACCGGCGGGGATCTGCCGGGCGATCTTTTTCAGGTTTTCCCGGTTTTGCGCGATGCGCGCGTCCATCTGCGCGCTTTTGCCCAAGGCCTTGCCGATCAACTCGGCGGACTTGAGGCTGCCCTGGTAATCCTCACCGCGCGACGGCAGCAACAGGGTCGGCGCAATGCTCGCCAGGTCGCTGTACAGCGCCTGGTGGCGGTTGAGGTCGGCGACGATCAGGTCCGGCTTGAGCCGGGCGATTTCCTCAATGCTCGGTTGCGAACGCAGGCCCACGGATGTCCACTGGCCGATGGCCTGGCGCACACGCGGCAGCACGCGGTTGGCATCGCCATCATCGGCGGCGCCGACCGGGGTCACGCCCACGGCAGCGAGGCTGTCGAGAAAAGAGAACTCCAGCACCACCACGCGCTTGGGCGTATCCGGCAGATGCACGGCGTGCTGGCCGTCGTTGAGGTCGATCGGGGCAGCACTTGACAGGCTTGAAGACAACGCCAGCAGGCAGGCGGCAAGGATGGGGATGGAGCGCAGCATTCGCATGAAAATACCTTGGCGTTAAAACACCCCAGCTGGATGGCTGGGGAAAACGGCGGGTACTATTCCATATCGGGGCGGTGTGATCAAAAAACATTCTCATCAACCAACGCCTCGCCACCCGTGTCGAGCGGGCTCCTGTGGCGAGCGGGCTTGCCCCGCGTTGGGCTGCGTAGCAGCCCCAATCAAGTCAAATGCGGTGTATCAGGAACTCCTCAGCGCATGGTCTTGGGGCTGCTGCGCAGCCCAACGCGGGGCAAGCCCGCTCGCCACAGGTACAGTGTTCCTTCTTAACTGACTGGCATTGGGTCAGGCCCGCTCGTCACACAGTATTAGAAGTCGACGGTGGCAGACAGCAGGTAGGTGCGCGGGGTCGACAGGGTCAGCCCCGGCTCGCTGTCATCCGATGCGCCGGCCGAGCTCCAGTAACGCTTGTCGGCGACGTTCTCCACATTCGCGCGCAGGGTGATGTGCTTGTCGTCGACCTTGAAGGCGTAGCGGGCGCCGACGTCGATACGGTTCCAGGCGTCGATTTCCTTGACGTTGGACTGGTCCAAGTATTGGGAACTGGAGTGGATGCCACGGCTGGTCAGGGTCAGGCCTTCGAGGGTCGGTACGTCCCACTCGGCACCGAGATTGACGTTGTACTTGGGCGTGGCCGGTGCGCGGTTGCCGTCCCAGGCACCATTGGTGGTGTCCTTCAATTTGCTGTCGATGTACATCACACCGCCGAGCAAGCGCACGCCATTGAGGGGTTCGCCGAACACGCTCAGTTCCGCACCGGTGTTCTGGCGCTTGCCATTGGGACCAAACAGCTGGGAGGTGGTGTTGGTCTCATAGGCCGGTTGCTTGATGCGGAACACCGCGGCGGTGACGGCGAAGGCGCCGGCATCGTATTTGGCGCCCACTTCCACCTGGCGACTGATAAACGGCGGGAAGATCTGGTCTTCGTTGCGCGACGTGGACGGTGCGATCTTGCCCTGGCTCAACCCTTCCATGTAGTTGGCGTACAGCGACAGCTTGTCGGTGGCTTTGAACAGCAGGCCACCCGAAGGCGAGATCTTTTCTTCATCGTAGTTGGTCTTGCCTTTGATGCCGTTGCTCCAGTCGTCCACGACCACCCGCTGCCAGCGCGCGCCGAGGGTGAGCAACAGGCGGTCATCGAAGAAGCCCAGGGTGTCGGACAAGGCCACGCCGCTGAATGTGTTCTCGGTGTAGACCTTCGCATCCTGGCGCGTGGCCACGGACGGCGTCGGGGTTTGCACGGGGTTGTAGAGATTGCTCGATGCGTTCGCATAACGCGCACCGCCGTTGGTGAAGTCCATATAGAAATAGCTGGCGGCCAGGTTGACCTCATGACTCACCGGCCCGGTGTGGAACCAGTTACGTACCCCGGCCGTGGCGGTGCGGACGTTTTCATCGCGGGTGAAATCCCGCGGCGAGACGATAAACGCGCCGGCTGCGTTACTGACCGACACCGCATGGCGAAGGAACTCGTGGTTACTTTTGCGCGCGCCCACACCGCCGTAGAGCATCACCGAATCGCTGAGGTCATATTCGGCATTCACCGTACCGAAGGTGTCCTTGGTGCGCGCCTTGCTCCAGGACTGCGCGTAGTTGCGGCGTACATCGTTGGCACTGGGCACCGGCGCGGCGGCCGCTACCTGCACACGCTCCTGCGGCGCATCGGTGTCCCGCTCGGTGTGGCCGATATCGGTGGACAGGCGCAGGCGCTCGCCACGGAAATCCAGGCCCAGCACGGCCATCTCACGGTCGACGCTCTGGTGGTCCCATTCGGTATCGCCGGCCTGTTTCACGCCGTTGAAGCGCAGGCCGAACTGGTTGTCCTCGCCGAACCGCCGCCCCACGTCTACCGCGCCACCGGCCTGGCTGTCCGACGCCCAGGTGCCGGTCAATGACGTGATGTCCTTGTCAGTGGCGCGCTTGGGCACCACGTTGATGCCACCGCCCACGCTGCCGCGCGGCGAGATGCCGTTGATCAACTGGGTGGGACCTTTGAAGATGTCGACGCGGTCGGCCATTTCCATGTCGATGGTGTAGGTGGGCAGCACGCCGTAAAGGCCGTTGTACGACACATCACTGTTGAACAGGCTGAAGCCGCGAATGGTGAACTGTTCGTAACGCCCGCCGGCCGGGTTAGTGGCGCGTACCGAGGGGTCGCTGGCGATCAGGTCGCCGAGGGTGCGCGCCTGCTGGTTTTTCACTGCGTCCTGGGTGTAGGTGGTCATGCTGAACGGCGTATCCATAAAGTCGCGCGTGCCGAGCAAACCTTGCGAGCCACGGCGCGCCACTTGCCCACCGGCGTAGGTGTCGCCGTCGTACAGGCCGGTGGTGCCAAGGATGGAGGTGGGCGCCAGTTCCAGGCTGCCACCGTCCGGCACCGGCACCAGCCTGTACGCCTGCTCGCCCATCGACTGCAACTGCAGGCCGGAACCTTGCAGCAAGCGCGCGAAGCCCTCTTCCACAGCGTACTCGCCAGACAAACCGCTGCTGCTGCGCCCGCTGACCAGCGCCGGTTCCACCGATAGGTTGACCCCCGCCAACCCGGCGAAACGGGTCAACGCGGCCGTAAGGCTGCCGGCCGGCACCTGATAGCTGCGCCTGGCGGCGGCCTCTTCGGCAAAGCCGAACGGAACGAACAGTGGGCTGGCGCTGAGGCTCAGCATCAGGCTCAGTTTGAGCAACGGGCGCAAGTGCAAAGGGACGACGACGGGCATTGGGAAAGCTCTCGATTTTGTTCACTTGCCTGGAATGACAGGCGAGGTGAAAAAAAGGGACAGACTTCGGCCAATGCCGATCAGCTAAACCATAAAGCGAGCATCGATAACCCGTGAACAGGGGCGCACGCCCCTGCCCGAATGCCAGTCAGTTAAGCGCAGATCCACTGTGGGAGCTGATTTTAAAGGGTTAAAACTTCACCCTAAGACCCTGAGTCTTGTATAGCCATTTCAGTCGACCGCATTTTTGTGGCGAGCGGGCTTGCCCCAATGCTGTTCAGTTAAGGCTTTTTGGAGCGAGGGGGACGCCTAGTTCTTGCTCGCGAAGAACTCAGGGCCACCGCGCTTATCGAGAATGAACGCGTTGCCTGGGCGTTTTTCGCGAGCAAGCTCGCTCCTACAGGTTACTGTGTGCTCGTTCTATCTCTTAACTGACTGGCATTAGCCCCTGCCCCGCCTACCACGCGGCAATATGCGAGTCGGCCCTCGGCTCGGTGCCGCCGCACAGCACACCGCTGACCGGGTCGCGCAGGATGATCTGCCCACGCCCGTAGTCGGTCAGGTCGCTGTCGGTCTGCACCTTGTGCCCGCGCCGCGCCAGCGCATTGACCAGGTCGCGCGAAGCGCCATGTTCGATGCCGACCTTCATGTCGCCCAGCCATTGCCAGCGCGGTGCGTCCAGGGCCGCTTGCGGGTTGAGGCCGAAGTCCACCAGGTTCATGACCATCTGCACATGGCCCTGGGGCTGCATGTAGCCGCCCATCACGCCGAACGGGCCAAGGGCCTGACCGTTTTTGGTGAGGAAGCCGGGGATAATGGTGTGGAAGGTTTTCTTGCCCGGCGCCAGGCAGTTGGCGTGGGCTGGGTCGAGGCTGAACTCATACCCGCGATTCTGCAGCGCGATGCCGCTGTCGGGCAGTACCACGCCGGAGCCGCAGCCGTGGTAGTTGCTCTGGATGAACGAGACCATATTGCCTTCGGCATCCGCGGTGGCCAGGTACACCGTGCCGCTGGCGTGGGGGTCGCCGGGTTTGGGTGGCTGCGCCTGTTCGCCGATCTGGCTGCGGCGGCGGGTGCTGTAGTCGTCGCTGAGCAGGTCGGCCACTGCCACGCGCATGTGCGCCGGGTCGGTGATGTAATGCAGGCCGTCGCTGTAGGCGAGCTTCATCGCTTCCAACTGACGATGCCAGGTTTGCTGGCTGTCGCGGTGATCGAAGTCGAAGCCTTCGAGGATTTTCAGCGCCATCAGCGCGATCAGGCCCTGGCCGCTGGGCGGGATCTCCCAGACGTCCACGCCACGGTAGTTGATGTGGATCGGCTCCACCCACTGCGCGCGATAATCCTTGAGATCACTGGCGCGCAGGTAGCCGCCGGTGGCGCGTGAATGCGCATCCAGGCGCTCGGCCAGGGCGCCGCGATAGAAGCTTTCGCAGCGGGTGGCGGCGAGTTCTTCCAGGGTGCGGGCCTGGGCCGGGTTGCGGAAAATCTCCCCGGCGCGTGGCGCGCGGCCGTCAATCAGGAACGTGTCGAACCAGGCCCGCAGCACGTCGTCGCGGTGCGGGCTGAATTCGTTCAAGGCGATCTGCCATTGATGCGCGACCACCGGCGACAGCGGGAAACCATCGCGCGCCAGGCTGATCGCCGGTTGCAGCAACTCGGCAAACGGCAACTTGCCGAAGCGTTGCGACAGTTCGGCCCAGGCCGATGGGCAGCCCGGCACGGTGACGGGGGTCCAGCCATATACCGGCATCTGCTCGTGCCCCGCCGCCTTGACCGCCTCGATACTCAGGGACGCCGGCGCGTGGCCGTTGCCGTTGAGGCCGTGCAACTGGCCCTTGCACCAGACCAAGGCAAACGCATCGCCGCCCAGGCCGCAGCCGGTAGGCTCCACCACCGTCAAGGCGGCCGCCGTGGCGATGGCGGCATCAATCGCGTTGCCGCCCTTTTGCATGATCTGGATACCGGCCTGGGCCGCCAGCGGCTGCGACGCCGCGACCATGCCGCGCTTGGCAAACACACTTTGGCGTTGCGACGGATAGGGGTATTCGTGAGCAGAAAATTTCAACATGGCAAAGGCTCTTCAAAAAAGTCATAACACGCGGCTGAGAAACGCCCGGGTACGCGGATGGCTGGGGTGGCTGAAAATCTGTTCCGGCGGGCCCTGCTCGATGAGTTCGCCCTGGTCGAGCACCACCACGCGGTCGGCCACTTCACGGGCAAAGCCCATTTCATGGGTGACCACCACCATGGTCATGCCCTCCTCGGCCAGTTCCTTCATCACCTGCAAGACCTCGCCGACGGTTTCCGGGTCGAGGGCGCTGGTGGGTTCGTCGAACAGCATCGCCTGAGGTTTCATCGCCAGCGCACGGGCAATCGCCACCCGTTGCTGCTGGCCACCGGAGAGCATCGACGGGTAATGGCTGGCCTTGTCCGCCAGGCCGACCCGCGCCAGCAAGCCGCGAGCCTGTTCCAGCGCCTGGGCACGCGGCACGCCGAGCACCTGGATCGGCGCTTCGATGATGTTTTCCAATGCGGTCATGTGCGGGAACAGGTTGAAACGCTGGAACACCATGCCGATGTCGCGGCGCTGACGGGCGATGTTGCGCTCCGAATCGCGCACCAGACTGCCATCGGCGCGTTCGCGATATCCCATGGCGCGGCCGTTGACGCGAATGCGCCCGCCCTGGATGTCTTCGAGCAGGTTGATACAGCGGATAAAGGTGGTCTTGCCGGAGCCGGAGGCGCCGATCAGCACCACCACTTCACCGCGTCGTACTTGCAGGGAAATACCTTTGAGGATCTGCAACTCGCCGAACGATTTCTGAACATCCAGAGCCTCAATGATCAGCTCTTCACTTTGGTGCGCCATGGTTAACGTCCCCTCAGCAGTTTCAGGGTGCTGCGCCCGAACATGCGGCTGGCGGCCGGCGGTGGCGCCGAAGGCCGGTCGGACTGGCCGAAGCGGTTTTCGAGCCAGCGCTGGAAAAAGCCCCACAGGGTAGTCAGCGTCAGGAAGTACAGGGCAACCACCAGGTACAGCTCGAAGACGCGGAAGGTCGCCGAGGTGATCATCTGCGTGCTGAGCAGCAGCTCCTGCACACCGATCACGCTGACCAGGGTGGTGTTCTTGAGCATCACGTTGAACTCATTGCCCAGCGGCGGCACGATCACGCGAAACGCCTGGGGCAGCACGATGCGCCGCATCAGCTTGCCGAACCCCATGCCCAGGGAACGTCCGGCTTCGTACTGGCCCTTGTCCACCGCGCCGATGCCGGCGCGGATGATTTCGGCCATGTACGCGCCTTCGTTGAGGCCCAGGGCGATGATGGCCGCCTGGATATTGCCGGGCACGATCAGGCCGAACAGCTCGATGTCTTCGAAGCGGAAGATCCCGCCCGCTGCCAGTGCGGTGTACAAAAACACGATCTGCACCAGCAAGGGCGTACCGCGCATCAGCCACACGTAAAAGCGCACCGGCAGGTGCAACAGCGGGTTCTTCGACAAGCGCAACAGCGCCGCCGCCAGGCCCAGCGCACAACCGAGCAACATCGCCAGCACGCTGATCAGGCACGTCAGCCACAGCCCGGTGAGGTACACCCCACTGGGTTGCAGCAGGTACTGCCAGAACACATCCCAATTGAAATTCATCGTTGTAGAACCTCAGTCGAGTGTGTCGCTGCTGACATGCCATTTGTTGAGCAATTGCACATAGCTGCCGTCGCTGCGCATGTCGCTGATGATCTGCTGCACGGCGGCGGTCAGTTGCGGATCGTCCTTGCGCATGCCCAGGCCGGTGAGGATGCGGCTGAACGCGGGCACGCCTTCCTGGAACAGCTCCGGGGCCATCGCCGCGTAGTAGCCGGCGGTTTCCACGGTGGTGCCGTAGGCATCGACCTGGCTGATGCGCAGGGCCTGGAAGGCATCGGTGTCGGTGTTGTAGACCACCAGTTTCATCGGTGGCTTGCCGGCCTTGACCAGGCTGTCGTTCTGGGTGTCGAGCAGAGTCTTGATGGTGGAGCCGTTGAGCACCGCCACCTTGTGCGTGGACAGGTCATCCAGGGTCTTGATGCCCTTGGGGTTGCCCTTGGGCACTACCACCGACTGGCTGGAGTACATGTAGTTGACGATGTCGATCACTTGCCGGCGCTCAGGCTTGTCGAACAACTGGTCGACGATCATGTCGCACTGCTGGGCGAGCAACGCCGGCACCAGCCCGGAGAACGGAATCACCCGCCATTGCACGGTTTTATTGCCCAGGCGCTTGGCGATTTCCAGGCCCAGGTCGACGGTGAGCCCGCGCGGTTTCTGGGCTTCGTCGAAGGACACCAGGGGCGGTGAATCCATCCCCGAGCAGTAGGTGAGCTTGTCGACTTTCTGCAGGCGCTCCGGCACTTGGGGCGCGGCAAACGCCCATTGCGTACAGAGACCAAGGGTTACAGCCATCAGCAAGGCGCGGCGTTGTTTATGCATGACCAGACACTCCAGTTCGTTAAATAACGGGGCAGGACTCAACGTCAAAACACAGCAGTTTTCTTATTGTTCGGATTGCAGGAATTGAATCAGCGCCGGCACGGTGCCTTCGATGTGTTCGCGCACCACCGCTTCGGCGCGGGCGGCGTCGCCGGCGCGGATCGCGTCGAGGATCACCGCGTGCTCCTGGCGCGCGCTGAGGGGCTTTTCGCTATGTTGCAGCCACAAGCGCATGGGCGCTTCCACCAGCGAATACAGCGCCGAAATCTGCTTCATCAAGCGCGGGCGGCCGCTGAAGCTGCACAGCTTTTCATGGAAGGCACGGTGGCGACTGACCCACGCGGCGCCTTCATCACGGTAGTCATCCATCTCGTCGAGCAGGCGCTCCAGCGCGGCAAGTTGACGCTCGCCAATCCGGCTGACCGCGACGCGTACCGCCAGGCCCTCGAGGGCGCTGCGCATCTCGAACACTTCGTGCAGCTCGTCGATATCCAGGCCGCTGACGATGGCGCCACGGTTGGGCCGCAAGGTCACCAGGCCCTGGGCATCCAGGCGGCGGAAAGCTTCGCGTACCGGCATGCGGCTCATGCCGATCTCGCTGGCGATGTCTTCAGCGATCAGCCGGTCGCCTTTGCGGTAGCGGCCACTGCAAATGGCGCCAAGCAGGAAGTTATAGGCCTCCTCCTCGGCGGTCAGAGGCTGGCGGTCAACATAAGCAGGGGCAAATTGCATTGGCAGCACCTTCTGAATTTTTGTATCCAATTATCCACAGATACAAAAAAGCAGGATGCGTGCCAACTGCCGCAGCGCGAGCCAAGTGTTTGATTCTGATGAAAGAGCTCACGCAGGCAGAGCGGCTTGCGCACAGGCGGCGTAGGAATGTGCTACCAAATGGCTCAGAAAACGCCCCAATTCCGGGCAGCGGGATCACCAGTAACACTGCGACAAAGGGCGGTGCACTGTGCGGTGTGAAGGTACCCAGTTATTCATAGGGGATTACAGATATCTTGCCGTTGCGCTCAAGAATCGCAAACTTGATCTGCTTGACCTCGAGAATGCCCTGGGCCGAACGCGCGGCTTCGAGAATGTCGTCTTCGTCTAATCGCACCCGCTTGAGCCGTTCGTAGAGCACGTGGCCGTGCTCTACCAGCACGGTCGGCCCGCCGTCCACCAGGCGAGAGAACCAGGGTGAACGTTGTTTTATCAGTGACAAACCGATGTCGATGGCGATGAGCGTGGCGATGACCAGAACCGCGTTGGTCAACGAGAAATCGTCACCCAACAGCGCCTGCTGAGTGGCCTCGCCGATGACCATCAGCAGCACCAGATCGAAGGTCGTAAGCTCCGCCAGAGAGCGCCGGCCAGCAATCTTGAACAGCACCATCAATACCAGGTAAATGGCTGCCGCGCGCAATACCGAGTCCATGGCCGCACCTAGGGGTAAATGAATTGAGAGAGGCGCACGGATGCGCTGTGTTGTGGCAGTGCTACCTGAGTATCAAAGCGGCCCACACCGTCGCTGCGCAGGGCCAGGTGCAGCACCGCCTGCCCGTGGTTATCGCCGAGCACCCAAAATGTCACGCCCTCGCCCGCCGCACTCGCCTTGATCGGGGGTGGCTGGAGCATTTCAACCTCGAACCCACGCAGCCACTCGCCCTTGATCTGCACCTCAAGCACTTCACGCGCCCTGCCAGCGATATGAATCACCAGCACATCGGAGGCCCCATTGCGCAGGAACCGCTGATATTCCACGCGCAAGCTGCCGTCGGCACTGCGCGTTTCAGCAGTACTCAAAGGCCCCTTGGAGAACAGGCCCGCCACTGTCAGCCCGATGAGCAGCAGCAATGCATACCAGCCCACGCGCTCGAAGCGCCAGACCTTGTGTTGCAAGGCCATGTCTTCCCGGACCGGATAGCAGCGGTCACGCAGATCGCCGGGCGCTGGTTCCTTCATATGCCGCCCTCGCTTCAGCCCTTGCTATGCTCTGCAGAGGACGGGCCTTTGGTGACACCGCGAGGGCCAGCAATGGCCCATATCGCCAGCCCTGCAAAAGGCAGCAGCACTACCACCGCGGTCCATCCCGCTTTGCTTGTCGATGAGTTGTCGCTTCGCCATACACTGTTGAGCACCCACAGGTCGAGCAACACCAGAATGACCGCCAGGCCGATCCAGAAATACAGGGTTTGCATAAGACACCTCCAGTGTTATGCCTCATTAGGTTGCGGGAAAACTGGCCAGGTTCAGTTTTTTTTGAGTGGCGCCGCGGGGGATTAGCACGGAGTCGGCGTTGGTTGTGAAGCATTGCGCCTTCAATATTAAAAGCTTTATAAACCGAATGAATACCTGAAACTAATACGCAACTATTGAGACACTCTTTCGTTAGCCATTAGTCGAATATGGCTGCACGGGGCGAGCCCTTATAGTGCGCGGCATAAAATTCACCTAACGACTGCATGTATCCCAGGGTTTTTATGTCGCTGAAAAAAACCACACTGAAAACACTACCGGTGAATGGCGAACTATTGCAGTTACTCCAGGCGACCGCCAAGGCTCAAGTTTCGTGGATGACAACCGTCAATCATCTGGAGGCTGAATGTGATGAGGTATGGCTGGCCCGCATGTGGGAAGTCGATAACCTGGAAAACCAATACAGAGCCTGCCAGGACCAGCTTTTCTCGTATCTGAAAAAAGCGATCGGGGTCTGAACCATTCCTGCGTACCCTGCATTTCTTACGTGTTGCCGACCTGGGAGCGCGCTGCCCGGAATAACCTCTTCCCGACTATTCGACTAAAGCATAACGCGGTGTAGTCGGCATTGAAAAAGACGCCTCTTTAAAGGTGTGGATCATGCTCGACAATCAAGACATCAATGATTAATCAACCCACGTTACTCCCTGGAGCCTGTATGTTCGGATGGATCAGCAATATTCGCGTCAGCGCAAAACTAAGTTGGGGGTTCGGGCTGATATTAGGGCTTGCATTATTGCTGACCGCTACCGGCTGGTATGCCGTTGTTACATTGACCGATCGCGGCCTCAAGATTGAAAAAATTGCTCAGATCAGCGATTACACTAAAGACTTGCGCATCACTCGTTTACGCATCGGTACACAGACCCAACCAAATGCCTATCAGCCTTTGCAGCAAACCCTGAATGACCTTGCGACCCATCTGCACAGTATCAAGGCGCATTTCATCTCGCCGCTTGATCAAGCCTTGATTCAACAGCAGGAAAATGCGGTGAAGGAGTACGGGCAACGGCTGCATGACCTGGCGACCCCCAACGTGGACCAGGCCCCCCTGTTCGCACGCATGGGGCAGTTGGGTGACCTGCTGCTCGACACGACGCAACAACTCATTGAGTCGCAGAACGCCAAACGCGATGCCGACGCGGCGTCCGTCAAGACCTCGCTGGGGTTGGTCGCGGCCTTGACATTACTGCTGGGTACACTCGCGGCGTGGGTCATTACACGGCAAATCGTCAACCCGTTACACCATGCACTCCAGGCGGTGAACCGCATCGCCGGGGGAGATTTGAGCGAGCCGGTGCAGGTTGACCGACGTGATGAACTGGGCCAATTACAGTCCGGTCTTCAGCAGATGATGCTCAATCTTCATGAGTTGATCGAGGGCATTCGATCCGGTGTCATCCAGGTTGCCAGCGCTGCTGAAGAGCTGTCGGCGGTTACCGAGCAAACGAACGCAGGCATCAGCAACCAGAAAGTCGAAACGGACCATGTCGCCACCGCGATGAACGAGATGACCGCGACCGTGCACGACGTCGCACACAATGCAGCAGAAGCATCGGCCGCCGCGTCCAGCGCCGATCAGCAAGCCTGCGAGGGCGAGCAGATCGTGGGTGAAGCGATTGCGCAGATCCAGAGCCTGGCGCAGGAGCTCAAGCAGTCGGCGGAGGCCGTACGGCATCTGCAGGAACAGAGTGACAAGATCGGCGGCGTACTCGACGTGATCAAGGCCGTGGCCCAACAAACCAACCTGCTGGCGTTGAACGCGGCGATTGAAGCCGCCCGCGCCGGAGAGGCCGGACGCGGTTTTGCGGTAGTGGCGGACGAAGTACGCAACCTTGCACTGCGCACCCAGCGCTCCACCGAAGAAATCGAAAACCTGGTCGCCGGCGTACAAAGCGGCACGCATGCCGTCGCCTCGGGCATGCAAAGCAGCATGGTCCTCAGCGAAGGCAGCGTGGAATGCACCCACCGTGCTGTCAGCGCGCTGGAGAACATCACGGGCAAAGTCTCCATCATTCAATCCATGAATCACCAGATCGCTACGGCGGCGCAACAGCAAAGCGCGGTCACCGAAGAGATCAATCGCAGCGTGATCCGTGTCCGCGACATCTCCGACCAGACAGCAAATGCCTGCGAAGAAACCGCGACGTCAAGTAACGAGCTGGCACGATTGGGCCATGCACTGGAAAGGCTGGTAGAGCGCTTCAAGGTCTAGGCCTGGCAGTGCGTCGTCGGGGTTGGGCGGGGTGCGGCGCACCGAAGAGGCTCACCCCTGTTTCATATCGCCTCGGCATGCCTGGGCAAACCGATCGAAATCAGTGCCGCAAGCAACACGAAGCCGCTCGAGATCCACAAGCACGCTGGCAGCCCATACACCTGATAAACCCAACCGGACAACACCGTGCCGATCAACCGCCCCATGGCGTTGGACATGTAATAAAACCCCACATCCAGCGACACGCCATCTTCCTTGGCATAGGACACGATCAGGTAGCTGTGCAGCGACGAGTTCACCGCGAACAGCGCGCCAAACACCATCAGCCCGCCGAGCAGCACCCCTTGTGGCGACAGCCCGGTAGTCAGCCCCAAGGCGATGGCCACAGGCAGGCCCGCCAGCGCCAGTGCCCATATGAACGCCGTTCGCCCATCCGGTACCTGCCCACGCTTTTTGCCGGTGATGTTGGGCGCGAAGGACTGCACGATACCGTAGCCAATCACCCAGGCCGCCAGGAAGCCCCCGACCTTCCAGAAATCCCAGCCGAACACGCTGCTCAGGTACACCGGCAAGGCCACCACAAACCAGACATCACGGGCACCGAACAGGAACATCCGCGCCGCAGAGAGGATATTGATTGCCCGGCTCTTGGACAGGATGTCACGAAACTTGGGCTTGGCCTTGGCTTTGCCCAAGTCCTTCTTCAGCAGGACCAGGCTGCTGAGCCAGATCAGCGCCAGTACCCCCGCCATGGCCAGCAATGCGCCTTGGAAGCCGAGCAGTGCCAGCAAGGCTCCGCCCAGAAAGAAACCGACGCCCTTGAGCGCGTTCTTCGAGCCGGTCAGGATCGCGACCCATTTGTAGAGTGTGCCCTGCTGCCCATCCGGTACCAGCAGTTTGATGGCGCTTTTGGCACTCATCTTGTTCAGGTCCTTGGCGATCCCCGACAGCGCCTGAGTGCCCATCACCCAAGGGAGGGTCAGCCAGGCGCCGGGAACCGTCAGCATCAGCAGCGCCACGGCCTGCAGGCCCAACCCGATATTCATGGTGCGGTTAAGGCCCAAACGGGCGCCGAGATAGCCCCCCACCAGGTTGGTGATCACGCCAAACAGCTCGTAGAACAGAAACAGTACGGCGATTTGAAGCGGGCTGTAGCCCAACGCGTGAAAGTGCAGCACCACCAACATGCGCAAGGCGCCGTCGGTGAGGGTAAAGGCCCAGTAATTGCCGGTCACCAATAGGTACTGGCGCACGGATGGGGAAAGGGCTGACAACGCGCTCATGATCTCTCCCTGTCAACCGGCCGAACCGACCAGCCTGGCCAGCTCGACCGCGCGGTTGGCGTAACCCCATTCGTTGTCATACCAGGCATAGATCTTCACTTGCGTGCCATTGATCACCATCGTCGACAGCGCATCGATGATCGATGAACGCGGGTCCGTGCGGTAGTCGATGGACACCAATGGGCGCTCTTCATAGCCGAGGATATTTTTCAACGCACCTTCTGCCGCCGCCTTGAGCAACGCATTCACCTCATCCACCGAGGTGGCGCGCTCCACTTCGAACACGCAGTCGGTAAGCGAGGCGTTGGCCAGCGGCACTCGCACGGCGTGACCATTCAGGCGGCCGCGCAGTTCGGGGAAAATTTCCGCAATGGCGGTGGCCGAACCGGTGCTGGTGGGGATGAGGCTCATCCCCGAGGCACGTGCCCGGCGCAGGTCCTTGTGGGGCTGGTCGAGGATGCTCTGGGTGTTGGTCAGGTCGTGAATCGTGGTGATAGAGCCGTGGCGAATGCCCAAGTTCTCGTGGATCACTTTGACGACCGGCGCCAGGCAATTGGTGGTGCAGGAGGCGGCGGTGACGATACGATGCTGCGCCGGATCGAACAGGTGCTGGTTAACGCCCATCACCACATTCAAGGCGCCCTGCTCCTTGATCGGCGCACAGACCACCACACGTTTCACCCCTTGGTCGAGGTAAGCCTGAAGCACCGCGACGGTTTTCATCTTGCCACTGGCCTCAATCACCAGATCGCAGCCCGACCAATCGGTGTCGGCAATCGCCTTGTTGGCCGTGACATGGATCCGTTTACCCTCGATGACGACGCTGTCGCCCTCGGCGCTGGCTTGATTGTTCCAACGGCCATGCACCGAGTCGAAGTTGATCAAGTGTGCATGTGTCGCCGCATCACCCGCTGGATCGTTGATCTGTACAAACTCGAACTCTGGCCAATTCCAGGCGGCGCGCAGCGCGAGACGACCGATCCGGCCAAAACCGTTGATGCCTACTTTGATAGTCATGTTGTTGTGCTCCGTTGCTGTTGTCTGTGACCGTTCGACTGCTTGGGGAAGAACAGAATCCAGGGGCGGAATCAGGCAGTTTTGCTTTCACAGCACACCACTGCACGTTCGGGACGCTCCCCCATTTCATCAAGGCGCCTGGCATCGGGGCTTAACCAATGCTTATTGCTATCGAGCACGGTGGTGAGCACGTGATGAACCCAGTCAGGCAGGTTCGGGTGTAGCCGGTAATACACCCATTGGCCTTGCCGACGGTCCGACAACAGCCCACAAGTACGCAGTTGAGCCAGATGCCTGGAAATTTTTGGCTGGCTCTGGTTCAGCGCGCAGGTCAGCTCACACACACAAAGCTCTCCTTCACGGGTGATGAGCAGCATGGTGCGGACACGGGTGTCGTCAGCCAGGCATTTGAAAACAGCGGTGGGTGTCAGATGGTCGACCATAGAATTTCTCAGTGCTTATTTTTGACCAGGCAGGACAGGGGCGTTGCCGGTCCTGATGAAGTCTCAGCTCATATACGATTTTTCGAATATATGGCTTTCCGCATAAGATAGAAAGCCACCTCAGCAAAAAAAACCCAAAACGCCCCCCTTCCTGCCGGACATAAGCTCGTTAAAGCTCATTTCTAAGGGGCTCATGAGATACGAATTCGGCGGGGACTGCTCAGAAATGCTGCAAAAAATATATATGAATAATGTAATAAGCTTGTCATCCATCGGGGATGGGGATGAGCCTTAAGCCCTCAGAAGCATATGAGGATCCTCAACCACCATGAGCAGCGCTACCAGTTTCCTGTTGAGCGTCCGGTTCTGGTCGCAGCCGTGGAGCGTACTGAATTTGGCTTACGGGTACGTTCTGACAACCGGTACCTGGGGCAATCCGTATATCCCTCACTCCCCTGATGCCGAGTTATTCGCCGGGGGGCAATTCAGGAGCGCAATCGAATCTTCCGTCATGCAAATTCGCCCATTACATGCCGTAGCGATCGATCAAGAATGCCTTCATACGGATTCTTTTTTACTTATGGGCGGGTCAACAGTTGCTCATTGACTGTCATCTGATCTCGCCCACGAGCTACCAGCCACCGATGGAAGTCACGGCAGTGAGTTTTATCGAAAGCATCTTTGGCACCCACTAAAAAATACGACGAGGGCATTTGCAGCCCTTGGGCGAACGGCATGATTAAACGCCCATCCGTTAGGGCGTTGGCAATCATTGAATATTGTGCCAACACAACGCCCTGTCCAAGAATCGCAGCCTGGATGGCCATTGAAGATAATGAGTAGACCCGATATCCATCAGAAATGTGCGAACAGTCAAGTTGTTGTGCAGCGAACCAATCGTCATGTCAGCATCGTGCGGGATCGACGCACGCCGAGTACTGGCCGACCACTTTCAAGGTGGTGCGCCCCATGGCTAAGACAGTACTTCGAGTGCGTCTTGATGGCGTCGCGTTCTACATGAACACCGAAACCTCATCGCCCGGCACCGGGCATCGTAACCGCTATCGCCTATTCAAAACGGAAAACTACGGGCGCGATAATCCGGCTGGATTCAGGTGGGCTCGATAGCCGGCCAGGAGTTATTGGCAGTAGAAGATGAGAAGGCCCTTCTAAAGGCGTGTGAAAAGCTATTCGCCAGCAAGAAGCCTCACCGTTACGACCTGCACGGCGCGATACGTGGCAAACCCGGCAAGTGGGAAGGCGAAGCCTTTCCCGTCAGGAAGTCGGTGCAAACAACTTCCTCTATCGAACAGTGATGATTCCATGGCCAAGTCAACTGCGTTACCAACCAAAGAGACCGCGCCGCGCTTCCTGAGAGCGTCAACGACCCCTGCGTACCTGGGCATGTGCCGGGAAGAATTTAACAAAACGGTCAGGCCAAATGTCCGTGAATTTCCCATTGGGAAACAGGGCGCTGGCTTCGACCGGATCGAACTGGATCAGTGGGCGGATTCCTGGGCCGAGTCCATGGCAATTGAAAAGCAGGCCGATCAGGACAGCAATTCGCCCCGCAGTGGGCGCCAAGGAGCAAAACAATGGCGCAAAAAACAATGTCGGGCCTCTACCAGAGAAACGGGATTTGGCACATCGACAAGGTCGTCAGAGGTAGCCGACTTCAAGAAAGCACTGGAGCAAGCGAGAGGGAAGAAGCCGAGCAGTACTTGATTCATCGGCCGGAAAAGCTGCGGCAGGAAAAGATATACGGCGTGCGCCAGGTGCGAACCTAGCGTGAGGCTGCCACCTGGTTCCTGGTGGAGTTCAAAGACCAAGCATCGATCGGCCTTTCCGCTTCCCACATCGAACAGCTTGACCCGTACATCGGCGATCTGCAGATCACGCACATCGATGACGGGACGCTGGCCCCATTTATTCGGGACCGGCAGCGGCCAAGCAAGACGGACAAAGGGAAGGTCAAGCCAGGCGTATCAAACAGGAAGGTCAACATTGCCCTGCAGCGTGTGGCCAGGATCTTGAACCTGTGCCACCGAAAGTGGCGCGATGCTGAAAAGCGGCCGCGGATGGAGAGCGTGCCGATGATCTCGATGCTTGAGGAGAAGAAGTCGAGCCGCAAGCCCTACCCGATGTCCTGGGAAGAGCAGGCCCTGTTGTTCCCTGAGCTGCCCGACCATCTGTTGAGGATGGCCCTCTATAAGGTGAACACGGGTTGCCGGGAGCAGGAAGTGTGCAAGTTGCGATGGGATTGGGAAATACGGGTGCCGGACCTGAACACCAGCGTGTTTCTGATACCTGCCGGATTCGGCAGGCAGAGTGAAAAAGCAGGGGTGAAGAACGGCGATGAACGACTGGTGATCCTGAACAATGTGGCGATGTCCATCGTCGATGGCCAACGCGGCCTACACCGAGACCTGGTGTTCCCATATGGACAGCCAGATCAGTTCGTGCCAACCGCGATGCATCGAATGAATGATTCGGCCTGGAAGAAAGCCAGGGTGCGAGCAGCGGACAAGTGGGAGAAGGCCCAACAGACGCCAGCACACCCCGGATTCAGATCGATCAGGATTCACGACTTGAAGCACACCTTTGGCAGAAGGCTACGTACAGCGAGCGTGACGGAGGAGGATCGGAAAGCGTTGTTGGGGCATAAGAACGGCAGCATTACGAGCCACTACTCTACCCCGGAGCTGCAGCATCTGATTGAGGCTGCGAACAAAGTATCGGCAACTGACTCTCGCGGGCCAGCGCTGACGATCTTGAGGAGGAAATTGGGATGATCCCCCGCAAAAGTCCCTACGCATGAAAAAGCCGAACTGGTAAAAGTTCGGCTAAGTCATTGAATAATATGGTCGGGACGGAGTGATTCGAACACTCGACCCCTAGCACCCCATGCTAGTGCGCTACCGGACTGCGCTACGCCCCGACTAGGCGTGTTACTGGGTTCGCTTCGCAACGAAGCGATCAGGAATATACCGCAAGCTTTTGAAATGTGGAAGTATTTTAAAAGCCTGAATCATTTTTTCAAAACCACCAGCACATCCTCGAGTTCGGAGATCATCTGGCGGATCAGTTGCTTGTACTGGGTGGTGTCGTCTTTGGCTTCATCACCCGACATACGCTGGCGCGCGCCGCTGATGGTGAACCCCTGGTCATACAGCAACGCTCGGATCTGTCGGATCATCAGCACATCCTGGCGCTGATAATACCGACGGTTCCCGGTGCGTTTGACGGGGTTGAGTTGAGGAAACTCCTGCTCCCAATAGCGCAGCACGTGCGGTTTTACCGCACACAGCTCGCTGACTTCACCAATGGTGAAGTAGCGTTTGCCTGGGATGACGGGTAGCTCGTCGTTATGACTTGGTTCCAGCATAAGCCTCAACTCGGGCCTTCAACTTCTGCCCTGGACGAAAGGTGACCACACGGCGAGCCGTGATCGGGATTTCTTCTCCCGTTTTTGGATTGCGGCCAGGCCGCTGGCGTTTGTCCCGCAGGTCAAAATTGCCGAAACCGGATAATTTGACCTGTTCGTTGTCTTCCAGAGCGTGTCTGATCTCTTCGAAAAACAGCTCGACCAATTCCTTGGCCTCGCGCTTGTTCAGACCCAACTCTTCGTACAGACGTTCCGCCATCTCAGCTTTCGTCAAAGCCCCCATACGTCACTTCCTTAACGTGGCGTTCAACCTTTGTTCGAGCGAGGTGAGGATATTTTGTGTCGTGGCATTCACCTCATCATCATTAAGAGTGCGCGATGGATGCTGCCAGGTCAAGCCAACTGCAAGGCTTTTTCTATGCGGATCAATGCCTTTACCCTGATAGACGTCAAATAGCCTGAGGTCTGTCAGCCATTCCCCTGCATTTTCACGAATTACATCCATAACAGCAGTGGCGGCGACTTCGCGGTCGGCGATCAGGGCCAGGTCACGACGCACTTCAGGGAAGCGCGACAACTCGCTGAATTTAGGCATCTTGCCCGTAGCGACTTCAGCCAGCACCAATTCGAATACAAAGACCGGACGGTCGAGCCCCAGGGTTTTCGACAGCTCGGGGTGAATGGCCCCCACAAAGCCGACCAGACGGCCTTCGCGCTCGATGCGTGCAGTCTGCCCCGGGTGCAGCGCAGGATGGTTGCCTGGCACAAACGTGAACGCATCCAGTGCCCCGGCAAAACCCAGTACCGCTTCCACGTCAGCCTTGACGTCGAAGAAGTCCACGGCATCACGACCCTGCGCCCAACCTTCCGGCAGACGGCTACCGCACACCACACCGGCGAGCATCGGCTCTTGCTTCAGGCCGTTCAGCTGCCCCACGAAACGCAGGCCGCTCTCGAACATGCGCACACGGTCTTGCTGGCGATTGAGGTTGTGGGAAAGTGCTTTCACCAGGCCCGGCCACAGGGACGAACGCATCGCCGCCATGTCGTTGGAGATCGGGTTGGCCAGCAACAGCGGCTCAACGCCTGGGTTGAACAGTTCGAACTGCTTAGGATCGATGAAGCTGTAGGTCACCGCCTCCTGGTAACCACGAGCAACCAGCAGGCGACGCAGCTCAGGCAAGTGCGCACGCGCTTCTGCCTTGGGCTGCGGCGCCAGGCGCGCTTGCGGGTAACGAACCGGCAAGCGGTTGTAACCGTACAGGCGAGCCAACTCTTCGATCAGGTCGACTTCCAGGCTGATATCGAAACGATGGCTTGGCACTTCAACCTGCCACTGTCCTTCCCCGCTGGCAGCAATGCCAAGGCCGAGAGCCGACAGCAGTTGTTCGATTTCAACAGGTTCGATTACCAGGCCAAGCATTTGCTCAACGCTCTTGGCGCGCAGGGTGATCGGCGCCACGGACGGCAGGTATTGCTCGCTGACGGTTTCGGTGATCGGGCCGGCTTCGCCGCCGGTGATCTCCAGCAGCAGGCCGGTAGCGCGCTCCATGGCTTCGCGGGCCAGCTTCCAATCCACGCCACGCTCGTAACGGTGCGAGGCATCGGTGTGCAAGCCGTAGGAACGGGCCTTGCCAGCAATGGCGATCTGGTCGAAGAACGCGCTTTCAAGGAACACGTCACGAGTGGTTTCGGACACACCGCTGTGCTCACCGCCCATTACGCCGGCAATCGCCAGAGCGCGGGAATGGTCAGCGATCACCAGGGTATCGGCGCGCAGGGCGACTTCCTGGCCGTCAAGCAAGACCAGCTTCTCGCCTTCTTCAGCCATGCGTACGCGAATGCCGCCGTTGATCTCGGCGAGATCGAAGGCATGCAGCGGTTGGCCCAGCTCCAGCATCACGTAGTTGGTAATGTCGACAGCAGCGTCGATACTGCGCACGTCGGCGCGCCGCAGGCGCTCAACCATCCACAGTGGCGTTGGCTTGGAGAGATCAACGTTGCGGATCACCCGGCCCAGGTAACGCGGGCAGGCATTGGGTGCCAGCACTTCGATCGGACGTACTTCGTCGTGCACCGCAGGCACGGCAGCAACCACCGGACGGGTGACCGGTGCGTTGTACAGCGCGCCCACTTCACGGGCCAGCCCAGCCAGCGACAGGCAATCACCACGGTTCGGGGTCAGGTCGACCTCGATGCTGGCATCTTCCAGATCAAGGTAGACGCGAATGTCCTGGCCCACTGGCGCATCGGCCGGCAGCTCCATCAGGCCATCATTGCCCTCACCCACCTGCAGTTCAGCCTGGGAGCACAGCATGCCGTTGGACTCGATGCCACGCAGCTTGGCCTTCTTGATCTTGAAGTCGCCAGGCAGCTCGGCACCAATCATCGCGAACGGAATCTTCAGGCCCGGGCGCACATTAGGCGCTCCGCACACGACCTGGAAGGTTTCGACGCCATTGCTGACCTGGCACACACGCAACTTGTCGGCATCCGGGTGCTGCTCGGTGCTCAGCACCTCGCCTACCACCACGCCACTGAAAACACCGGCGGCCGGTGTAACGCTATCGACCTCAAGACCGGCCATCGACAGACGGGCAACCAGCTCGTCGCGATCTACCTGCGGGCTTACCCAGCCGCGCAGCCATTGTTCACTGAATTTCATCCTGCTCTCCTAAAGATTCGTTACGACTAGCGAAATTGCGCGAGGAACCGCAAGTCGTTGTCGAAGAACAGACGCAAGTCGTTCACGCCGTAACGCAGCATGGCCAGACGCTCAACGCCCATGCCGAAGGCAAAGCCCGAGAACTCTTCCGGGTCGATACCGGACATGCTCAGCACGTTGGGGTGCACCATGCCGCAGCCCATCACTTCCAGCCAACCGGTCTGTTTGCAGACACGGCAGCCTTTACCGCTGCACATCACGCATTCCATGTCGACTTCAGCGGAAGGTTCGGTGAACGGGAAGAACGATGGACGGAAACGTACCGCCAGCTCTTTCTCGAAGAACACACGAAGGAACTCTTCGATGGTGCCTTTGAGGTCGGCGAAATTGATGTCGCGATCAATCAGCAGGCCTTCGACCTGGTGGAACATCGGCGAGTGGGTGATATCGGAGTCGCTGCGATACACACGGCCTGGGCAGACGATGCGGATCGGCGGCTTGTTCGCTTCCATGGTGCGGACCTGTACCGGCGAGGTATGGGTGCGCAACAGCATGTTGGCATTGAAATAGAAGGTGTCGTGCATCGACCGGGCCGGGTGATGACCTGGGATGTTGAGCGCCTCGAAGTTGTGATAGTCGTCTTCGACCTCAGGGCCTTCGGCAATGCCGTAGCCAATATGGGTGAAGAACTGCTCGATACGTTCCAGAGTCCGGGTGATCGGGTGCAGACCGCCCGAGGCCTGGCCACGGCCCGGCAAGGTGACGTCAATGGACTCGGCGGCGAGTTTGGCCGCAAGCTCGGCCCCCTCGAGCGACGCCTTGCGCGCATTGAGAACCTCTGTGACACGCTCCTTGGCGACGTTGATCAGCGCACCGACTTGCGGGCGCTCTTCAGCCGGCAAATTCCCCAGGGTCTTCATCACCTGAGTCAATTCACCCTTTTTGCCAAGGTAGTGAACCCGGATTTGCTCCAGGGCATTGATATCTTCAGCGCTTTGCACAGCCTCAAGAGCTTGAGCGACGAGCGCGTCCAGGTTTTCCATGTACAGACTCCAGATACAAAATAGGGGAAGAGCTTGAAGGCTCTTCCCCTATTTATGACGTTTACCACCTTAGGCTACAGGAGTAACCCAGGGTGACTGTCGGGGGTACTTAAGCCAAGGTGGCTTTAGCTTTCTCGACAATCGCGGCAAACACCGCTTTTTCGTTCACTGCCAGATCAGCCAGAACCTTACGGTCGATCTCGATGGACGCTTTTTTCAGGCCGGCAATGAAACGGCTGTAGGACAGACCGTTAACACGAGCACCAGCGTTGATACGAGCGATCCACAGAGCGCGGAACTGACGTTTTTTCTGACGACGGTCACGGTAGGCGTATTGGCCTGCCTTGATTACCGCTTGCTTGGCAACACGGAATACGCGTGAACGCGCGCCGTAGTAGCCTTTAGCAAGTTTCAGAATTTTTTTGTGACGCTTACGGGCAATGACGCCACGCTTTACACGAGCCATGAGTTACTTCCTCTATTCTTGATCCAAAAATTAACGAAGGCGCAGCATGCGCTCGACTTTTGCCACGTCAGACGGATGCAGCAAGCTGCTACCGCGCAGTTGACGCTTACGCTTGGTCGACATTTTGGTCAGGATGTGGCTCTTGAAAGCGTGCTTGTGCTTGATACCGTTAGCAGTTTTCAGAAACCGCTTAGCAGCACCACTTTTAGTCTTCATCTTTGGCATGTTCGGATACTCCGCATTCAGTTGATAAACATAATCAGAAGGCCTGCCGTGCCCTGTTGATTACTTCTTCTTTTTCGGGGCGATGACCATGATCAGCTGGCGTCCTTCCATCTTAGGATGCTGTTCGACCGAACCGTACTCGAGCAGGTCAGCTTCAACCCGCTTGAGGAGTTCCATCCCCAGCTCCTGGTGGGCCATCTCACGGCCGCGGAATCGCAAGGATACCTTGGCCCTGTCCCCATCACTCAGGAAACGTACCAGGTTGCGCAGTTTTACCTGGTAATCCCCTTCCTCCGTCCCTGGACGAAACTTGATTTCTTTTACTTGAATCTGCTTCTGGTTCTTCTTCGCCGCAGCAATCTGCTTCTTCTTTTCGAAGATCGACTTGCCGTAGTCCATCACCCGGCAAACAGGCGGGACTGCGTCGGCGGAGATCTCCACCAGGTCCAATTTGGACTCTTCAGCGATACGAAGCGCTTCATCAATCGAGACGATGCCAATCTGCTCGCCGTCAGCGCCAATTAACCGAACCTCGCGTGCCGAGATATTCTCGTTGATCGGGGCTTTCGGTGCAGCTCGTTTATCTTGTCTCATTTCACGCTTAATAATAATTACTCCGAATCTGGGCGACCACGCCGGGAAACCGCTTGCGCGAGGAACTCAGCGAACTGGGCGACGGGCATCGAGCCCAGGTCAGCACCTTCACGAGTACGCACAGCGACAGTCTGCATCTCGACTTCCCGATCTCCAATAACCAAAAGATAGGGAACCTTGAGCAAAGTATGCTCGCGGATTTTAAAGCCGATCTTTTCATTTCTCAAGTCGGACTTGGCACGAAATCCGCTTTCGTTGAGAGTTTTTTCAACTTCGGCGGCAAAATCTGCCTGTTTATCAGTGATATTCATGATCACTGCCTGAGTCGGAGCCAGCCACGCAGGGAACGCACCCTCGTAGTGCTCGATCAGGATCCCGACGAACCGTTCGAACGAGCCAAGGATCGCCCGGTGCAGCATAACCGGGTGTTTACGGCTGTTGTCTTCGGAGACGTATTCGGCTCCCAGACGGATCGGCAGGTTAAAATCGAGCTGCAGGGTACCACACTGCCAGACGCGACCAAGGCAATCTTTCAGCGAGAACTCAATCTTCGGACCGTAGAACGCGCCCTCACCCGGCTGCAGATCGTACGCAAGGCCAGCACTGTCCAGTGCGGCGGCCAGTGCAGCTTCGGCGCGATCCCACAGCTCGTCGGAACCGACGCGTTTTTCCGGACGAGTGGACAGCTTCATCTCGACCTCGGTAAAACCGAAATCGCGGTAGACATCCATGGTCAGTTTGATGAACGCAGCGGATTCAGCCTGCATCTGCTCTTCGGTGCAGAAGATGTGGGCGTCGTCCTGAGTAAAGCCGCGCACGCGCATGATGCCGTGCAACGCTCCCGATGGCTCGTTACGGTGGCAGGCACCGAACTCGGCCAGGCGCATCGGCAGCTCGCGGTAGCTCTTCAAACCCTGGTTGAACACCTGCACGTGGCATGGGCAGTTCATTGGTTTGATGGCGTAGTCGCGGCTTTCCGACTGGGTGGTGAACATGTTGTCGGCATAGTTGGCCCAGTGCCCGGATTTCTCCCACAGGCTGCGATCAACGACCTGCGGGGTCTTGATCTCCAGGTAACCGTTGTCACGCTGCACCTTGCGCATATACTGCTCGAGTACCTGGTACAAGGTCCAACCGTTCGGGTGCCAGAACACCATGCCCGGCGCTTCTTCCTGGAGGTGGAACAGGTTCAAGCGCTTGCCGATCTTACGATGGTCGCGCTTTTCGGCTTCTTCGATGCGCTGGATATAGGCCGCCAGCTGCTTCTTGTCCGCCCAGGCAGTACCGTAGATCCGCTGCAACTGCTCGTTCTTCGCATCGCCGCGCCAGTAGGCACCGGACAGCTTGGTCAACTTGAACGACTTCAGGAAGCGCGTGTTCGGCACGTGCGGCCCGCGGCACATATCGACATATTCTTCGTGGTAGTACAGACCCATGGCCTGCTCGTCCGGCATGTCTTCCACCAGGCGCAGCTTGTAGTCTTCGCCACGGCGGGTGAACACGTCGATCACTTCGGCGCGCGGAGTGACTTTCTTGATGACGTCGTAGTCTTTCTCGATCAGCGCATGCATACGCTGCTCGATCGCCGCCAGGTCGTCCGGAGTAAAAGGACGCTCGTAGGCGATGTCGTAATAGAAACCTTCTTCGATCACCGGACCGATCACCATCCTGGCGGTCGGGTACAGTTGCTTGACCGCATGGCCAATCAAATGCGCACAAGAGTGGCGAATGATCTCCAGCCCCTCTTGATCCTTGGGCGTGATGATTTGCAGGCTGGCGTCGGCGCTGATCAGGTCGCTGGCGTCGACCAGCTTGCCATCGACCTTGCCGGCCACGGTGGCCTTGGCCAGGCCGGCACCAATGGATGCGGCGACCTCGGCTACGGAAACCGCATGATCGAATGAACGTTGACTGCCGTCGGGTAGAGTAATAGTTGGCATGGCGCCTCCTCTCCTAGTGGTGACCCCTACCAAAGGTCACGTGGGTTGGGATGAGCCAGTACAAGATCCAACACCAGGCCGTTCAGTGATGAACGCCTGCCTTACAGCGGCAGGAGCCTTTCGGCCAACCGATAATCGAACCAGAGTGACTGGAGTGAGCTAAAAAGAAACATGGCAAGGCGGCAAATGGCACGCCCGTAATCAGCCAGGCGCACGATGCTAGCACAGATGAACGGTCATCGCGCCGATCACACCTGACACAAAGGCAAATTCCAGCCTTTACAGCCGCAAAAGTGAACTTGAGCTGTACGCCAGGCCTCAAACCCACTGAGAATCGCCGTTCGTACTCGACCCAAAGGAGCATCCCATGATGCGTTTCACCTCGACCCTCGCTCTCGCCGCCTCCCTGACCCTGCTCTCCCTTGGGGCGCAGGCCGCAGCTCCGTCCAACTGGCCAGCTGGCGCCCGTGACAGCTTTGTCAGCGACTGCAGTGCAGCTGCCAGCCAGAACGTGGACGTCAAAACCGCCAAAGCCCATTGCGAATGTGGCGCCGACAAAATCAACGCCGAATTGAGCACTGCAGAGATCAAGGAACTCATGACCAACCAGAACGCCAGCCCGGAGCTTAAAAACAAAGCGGTCGCGGCTATTTCGTCCTGCAAAGTCGTGAAGAAAAAGTAAGAACAGCCCCTGATCAGACGCCCGTTTTGTTGGAAAAACAGCCCGAAAACTGCCTTTTCTGACAAATTACGCGGCTTTTACGGCTTTTTTTACCAGCTTATATTTCGCCTCAAAGCCCCGTAGATTGGGGCTTTCAGACAAGCGAAGCAGCAAAGGCAACACTATTGAGTCGCAAACAGTGCCTTGGGGGGCTCCCAAGCCGAACATTTCGACTATGATACCCCGGTGTGCCCAGTTGGCCTGAGCAGCACAGCACTACTGAAAATATATGTTTCTTGGAGATACACCATGTCTAATCGCCAAACCGGCACCGTTAAATGGTTCAACGATGAAAAAGGCTTCGGCTTCATCACTCCTCAAGGTGGCGGTGACGACCTGTTCGTACACTTCAAAGCTATCGAAAGCGACGGTTTCAAAAGCCTGAAAGAAGGCCAAACCGTTTCCTTCGTGGCTGAGAAAGGCCAAAAGGGTATGCAAGCTGCACAGGTTCGCGGCGAGTAACTCTCCGCTGAGCTAAAAAAAACCCCGTCCATGTGACGGGGTTTTTTATGAGTACCGCAAAAGCCTGGAAACGATCAGCCGCAATTGACGCGCGTGATCACCAGGTTATCGTCGGTGTTCAGGTTCAGGCGGTCGGAACGATATTCCAGGGTGATCATATCGTTAGGCTTCAGGATTCGGGCGTTCTGTGCCCCGGCACGCATGCGCGCCTGCTCCAGCAACTGGGGCGAGGCTTTCTGGCCAATCGTGAATTCGGCGGCCTTCGACTCACAGCGGCTATGACCGGCATCGGTCACGGCGGCGTCTTTGCCTGGCTCAGAGGCACCCGGGGTGCTGCAACCCGCCAATGCGAGTGCTGCCAACAAAGTACCGAATGATGCGAGCTTCCAAGGCATGAAGCCTCCTATTGAAATAATGAACAGAGATCGTGCGACAACTGCCTGGCAGATTGGTTTCAAGACGTAAGCTGCCGACGACCAAGTCTGCCTGACTCTCGACTGGCATTCGCCCGGTCAATCGTGACCAGATATGAACACAATCAGTAGATATCGATGTAATCAAACGGTGGCGTCGGCCAGTTCTGCTTCAACGCGTTGAAGACCTGCATGACCCAGACCTCGTCACTGGCAGCCACGTTGCCGACATAACCGGAGCCCTTGGCCCAGGTTTCCAGGCGAAACAGCAGGCCATCGATATGGGTACCCCCCACCACCCCCGAAGAAATGTAGGCAATCCCTGCTTTGGTCACCCGTAACTGAGTGTGTTCATCATCGCTGGCACTGGCGATCAACTCGCGCACGGCGGCCAGCGTCAGGTTCTCGGGGTTGTTCAAATCGATCTGCACGCGGCGCTCCCCGGCAATTAAACAGGGCGACAGTGTCGCATACCGCTTCCGTCATGCCTAAGTAGCAGTGCCAAACGTCACGCAAAATGGTTAACTGCGCCCGCAGGAACCGCGTTCCAGTGCACCGCCCAGTACTTTCAACCCGTGAGATTTTCATGACCACCGTAACGCTTCAAGCCGACATCAAAGCCAAGTGGCCCCAAGGACAGAGCTCCTACAGCCCCGGAAGCCCAGAGGAATTGGCGATCATCGGCATTGACCTGCTGGTCAAGGAACTCGGCACCCAGGCGGCACAAGCGTTCATCAGCCAGGTATTCGAAAAATACCCGGCCGACCACATGGGGGCGCAAGACCCCGAGCGCGAATAAGCGCCGGCCGACGAGCGTCGACCGACAGACGTTTACTTCAGGCGCGCCAGGCGCTCGGTCAGCAGATCGAAGAAGCCCTGGGCGTCGCCGTTCTCAACCCAGAACACATTCTTTTCCTGCTTGAGGCCGTCGTACCAGTCGACGATGGTCTGGCCAAAGGTCGGACCTTCGCGACTGTCCACCACCATATTGACCTGACGACCGCTGAACAGCGAAGGCTTGAGCAGGTAACCGATAACGGTGGCGTCATGCACCGGGCCGCCCGAGATGCCATAGTGCTCCATGTCACCTTTGACGTATTCATTGAGAATGTCGCCAACAACCTTGCTGGCGTTGTTCTTGATATCGGCGATCTTTTTCAAGCGCGCCTCGCTGGTCAACACTTTGTGGGTCACATCCAGCGGCAGGTAGGTCAGCTTGACGCCACTCTTGAGCACGATTTCAGCCGCAATCGGGTCGGCGAACAGGTTGAACTCAGCCACTGGCGTGATATTGCCGCCATTGAAATGCGCGCCCCCCATCACCACGACCTCCTTGATGCCTTGGGTGATTTGCGGCGCCTGGGTCAGCGCCAACGCCAGGTTGGTCTGCGGGCCAAGCATGGCGATGGTGATGCTGTGGGGCTTGGCGGTGCTCAGGGTGTTGATCAGGTAATCAACGGCATTGCCTTCGGCCAGGCCTTTTTTGGGTTCGTGCACGGTGACGCCGGAAATACCTTCCTTGCCGTGGATATTCTCGGCGTAGATCGGCTTGCGCAGCAGCGGCGCCGGCGCACCGGCATATACCGGGATATCCTCGCGCCCTGCCCACTCACGGGCCAGTCGCGCGTTGCGAGAGGTCTTGTCCAGGCGCACATTACCGGCGACCGTGGTCAGCGCGCGGATGTTCAGTTCTTCCGGCGAGGCCATGGCGAAGAGCAACGCCACCACATCGTCGGCACCAGGGTCTGTGTCGATGATCAGGTCGACTTTTTCCGCCGCGTGGGCGCTTGCGGCAGTGAGCGCGGACAAAAGCAGGACACTCCGGAACAGGTTTCTCAGGGTTGGCAGACCACATTGCATAAAACACTCCTTGTCGTTGTAAAAAACGCTAGAACGTTACGCCGGACACCAGCGCGATATTGCAGTAAGGCTGGCATTCGCCGGTCCGCACAACCGCCCGCGCATTGCGAGTCAGTTGCTTGAACTCATCGTGACTGAGCAGGCGCCGCTCGCCGAGGGCGGCCTGCCCGGTCAGGGTGTTCAGCTCAGCCAGCGCCGGCGGCTGCTTGAGCAGGATTTCTTCGGCCAGCACATGGCTTTCCACCTGCATTTCACTGAGCACGACGCGCAGGGTGCCGATGAAGTCAGGAACCCCCTGGGTCAGCGCCAGGTCGATCAACTCGACGCCTGGCGGTACCGGCAAACCGGCATCTCCGATCACCAGGATGTCGCCGTGACCAAGGGATGCGATCACGCGCGACAGGGCGATATTGAGCAGAGGGGTCTTTTTCATGTGAGCACAAAACCTTGCACGTCGTGCAGCGTAGGGATGGAGGGTTGCGCACCGGCGCGTGTCACCGACAATGCCGCCGCGACCTGGCCGAAGCGGATGGCCTCGGCTTCACTGTTACCGTTGGCCAATGCCGCGGCAAAACCACCGACAAAGGTATCGCCGGCGGCTGTGGTATCCACCGCCTTGACCTTGGGCGCCAGCAGGTGTTCGAAGCCGTGGCCGTCGGCGAACAGCGCGCCTTGGGCACCGAGGGTAATGATGACTTTGCCGGCCCCGGCCTGGATCAGCCGTGTCGCCGCTTCCTTGGCGCTCTCCAGGGAGTCAACCATCACGCCACTGAGGGCGCTGGCTTCGCTTTCGTTGGGAATCAGGTAATCGATCAAGGCATACCATTGCGCAGGCAACGGGCCACTGGCCGGCGCCGGGTTGAGGATCACCACCTTGCCCAGCTCGCGGCCGCGCTTGAGGGCGTATCCCACGGTCGGCATCGGCACTTCAAGTTGGCAGACGATCACGTCGGCGGCCTGGAGTACCGTGTCAAATGCCTGCAGCGAAGCCGGCGTCAGCTCGCCGTTACTGCCCGCGACGATGACAATTGCGTTCTGGCTGCTGTCGTCCACCACAATCAACGCCACGCCGCTGGAACCGTCCACGGTGCTGACGGCCTGGCAATCGATGCCTTCCACCCGCAATGCGTCACGCAGCTGGGTGCCATAGGCATCGGTGCCAACGCAGCCAATCATCGCCACGTCAGCCCCCAGGCGCGCCGACGCCACCGCCTGGTTGGCGCCTTTGCCACCGGGAACGGTGGTGAACGTTTGGCCGATCAGGGTTTCACCGGCACGCGGCAGCCGGCTGGCGCGGGTGACCAGGTCCATGTTCAAACTGCCTACTACCACTACTTTTGCTGGCATACATCAGTACTCATCAATTCGGTTCAGCGGTATTGGGCGAACACACCGGCGACGGGCGCCGTGGACTCGCGCAACACGATGCTCGGCGTCACGATGCGTTGATCGATCGGCAGTTGGGGTGTCGCAATTCGTCGCAGTAAAAGCTCGGCCGCCATCTCGCCCAGTTGCACGATGGACTGCCCCACCGTGGTCAATGCCGGATAGACGTAGCGACTCATTTGAATATCATCGAAACCGATCACCGACAGCTCGCCAGGCACACGAATATTACGCTCCGCCGCCGCGCGTAATACGCCGAAACCAATCATGTCGTTGCTGGCAAAAATCGCGCTGGGCGGGTTCTCCGCCAGCAGCGTGACGGCGGCGGCATAACCGCCGGTACTGGTGAAGTCGCTTTCCCGGATGCGGCTGGCCGCCAGTTCCACCCCCGCCTCACGCAGCGCACGGTGATACCCGGCCAGGCGCATTTGCGCCACGCGGGTATGGGCAGGGCCGCCGATGCAGGCGATGTCCCGATGGCCCAGCTCCAACAGGTGCCGGGTTGCGAGGTAGGCGCCCTCCTCGTGGTCGATGCGCACCAGGTCGACATCAATGCCATCCAGCGCCCGGTCGACAATCACCATGGGCGTGCGCACGGCATTCAAGCCGGCCGCCAGCCCACTGTCGTCACCGCCCACGGAGGTGACGATCAGGCCGTCGATGCGCTTCTCCAGCAACACACGCAAATAACTGCGTTGCTTTTGCGCGTTGTCGTCCGAGTTGCAGAGGATCACGCAATAGCCGTTACGCTCGCAGTAATCCTCGATGCCCCGCGCCAGCTCGGCAAAATACGGGTTGAGGCTGTTGGGCACCAGCAAACCGATGGTGGCTGTGGTCTTGGCCTTGAGCGACCGCGCGACGGCACTGGGTACATAGTCGAGCTGCTTGATCGCCGCTTCGACCTTGAGCCGTACCGGCTCGCTCACCGGGCGCGTTTTGTTCACCACATGGGACACGGTGGTGTAGGAAATACCTGCAAGCGCCGCCACATCCTTGATCGTTGCCATGGGTCAGCCTCGCCGACTGGCGCGCTGGCTGCGATACGTATCGAGGACCACGGCAATCACAATCACCGCGCCGGTGATGATGCGCTTCGTGGGCTCCGTGGCACCGATCTGCGCCAGGCCAGCGGCCAATACCGAAATAATCAACACCCCAAAGAACGTGCTGATCACCGAACCACGCCCGCCCATCAGGCTGGTGCCACCGATCACCACCGCCGCAATCACTTGCAACTCCAGGCCGGAGCCTGCGTTCGGGTCGGCCGCTTCCAGGCGCGAGATCTGGAACAGCGCAGCCACACCGGCCAGCAGGCCCATCAGGCTGAATACCAGGATCTTGTAGGGTTTTGGGTTGATACCCGCCAGGCGCACGGCTTCTTCGTTAGTGCCAATACCGATCAGGTAACGACCGAACACCGTGCGGGTCAGCACCAGTTGGGCGGCAATGATCACCAGCAACGCAATGATGAAGGACGGCGAAATGCCAAAAGCAATCGGATCGGACAGCCAGGCAAACGAATCGCCAATGTAGGCGGTGCGCGAGCCGGTCATCTGGTAGGCCACGCCACGGGCCATTTCCAGCACGCCCAGGGACACGATAAACGACGGAATCCGCCACGCCACAGTGATAGAGCCGGTGATGGTACCGGCCAATGCGGCGCAGCCCATGCCGAGCACGGCGGCCGGCAATACACTCCAGCCCCAGCCAAGAATCGCCACGCTCACCGCCGACGCGGCCAACGCCAGTACCGAGCCCACCGACAAGTCGATACCGCCGATGATCAGGATGAACGTCATGCCCACCGCCAGCACCATCAGGTCCGGGATCTGGTTGGCCAGGGTGCTGAAAGTGTCGTAGGACAGGAAGTGATCGCTGAGCACCGAGAACAGCGCGATCATCACGAGCAAGGCGCCCGCCAGCCCCAGGTACGTACCCAGGCCATAGAAGTTGCCGCCCGCTTTACCGGGTGAAGTGGTTGTTTTCATGGGGTTTCCCTAAGCACTGCGTCGTTGAGCAGCGCGTCACGTTTCTGATAGCCGGCAAACGCGGCGGCGAGCAATTCGTCCTGGGTCCAGCTGTCTCGTTCGAAGGTCTGGATCAGGCGCCCGGCGGACAACACGCCGATGCGGTCGCAGATCAGCATGAGCTCACGCAGGTCGCTGGACACCACCACCAACGCTTTGCCCTGACGGGTCAACTCGCCGAGCAAGGCATAAATGTCGAACTTGGCGCCCACGTCAATGCCGCGGGTGGGCTCGTCGAACAGCATCACCGAGCAGTCGCGCTCCAGCCAGCGGCCAATCACCACCTTCTGCTGGTTGCCGCCCGACAGTTCGGAGACCAACTGCGCCGGGCTGGAACTGCGGATGCGCATGGCCTCGATCTGGCGCCTGGCCAATGCCGTTTCGTCACGGCTGTTGACCAGACCACCGCCGGAGATTTCCGGCATGTTGCCCAAGGCGATATTGGCGCTGATGGACTGAGTCAGCAGCAGGCCTTCGCCCTTGCGGTCCTCGGTGATCAGTGCGATGCCATGACCGACCGCGTCCACTGGCGAGCGTATGCTCACCACCTGGGCCGGCGAACCCAGGGCCACGGTGCCGCTGTCGGCCAGATCGGCGCCGAAGATCAGGCGCAGCAATTCGGTGCGGCCAGCGCCGATCAGGCCGGAAATGCCGTAGATTTCGCCGGCACGCACTTCAAAGGACACATCGCGGACCTTGTCCGAGCGGCTCAGGCCTGTGACCGTGAGGGCCGGATCGCCAAGGGTGCGCGGGCCCAGATCGATGTGTTCACCCAGCTCGCGCCCGACCATCAAGGTCACCAACTGCTCGCTGTTGTAGTTGGCCATCGGCTCGACACAGACCAGCTTGCCGTCACGCAGTACCGCAATGCGCTGGGCGACACGGGCCAGCTCTTCGAGCCGGTGTGAAATATAGATGATCGCCACGCCCCGGGCCTGCAGGCGAGTGATCTGCTCAAACAGCATCTCGACTTCACGAGCCGTGAGCATGGCCGTGGGCTCGTCGAGGATCAGCACATGGCAGTCGCCGATCAGGTTGCGGGCGATCTCGACCATTTGCTGGTGGCCGATGCCCAGGCTGCCGACCAGGGTGTCCGGGTCGATCGCATCCAGGCCGACCTGGGCCATGGCCTCTATCGCGGCGCTACGCAGTTGCTTGCGGCTGATCCAGCCACAGTGGCTGGGCAGGTTGTCCAGAAACAGGTTCTCGGCCACGGTCAACGTCGGCAGCAGGTTGAGTTCCTGCATGACCATGCGTACCCCCAGCTGTTCAGCCTGGGTACGGCTGGCGGGTTGGTAATCCTGACCATTGAATTGCATATGCCCGGTGGTCGGTGTGACCAGCCCGCCGATGATCTTCGACAACGTACTTTTGCCTGCGCCGTTCTCACCGGTCAGCGCCAACACTTCCCCGCGGTTGAGCGTGAGGGTGATGTCGGACAGCACCGGCTGGGCATAGGTCTTACCGATACCGCTGACCGAGAGGACAGCGTTCGGGGCGGAAGATGACATAGGAAAATCTCCAGGCGTCCGCCCAGGGCGAGCGGACGCTGTTGGGTGCTGCCAGGATTATTTCTTGATGACGAGCTCGACCGGGGTTTCGATCACGCCGTCGTGGGCATCGACTTTCTCACCCTTGACCAGCTTGAGCGCGCTCTGGATACCAAACACGGCCTGCTGGGCAGCAGCCTGGTCGGCGGTCGCCAGGACGCGGCCGTCCTGCAGCATCGGTTTGATGGCTTTGATATTGTCGTAGCCGACCACCAGCACCTTGCCCGCCTTGTCCGCCTTGCCGGCCTTGCCGGCCTTGTCCGCCTTACCGGCCGCGCGTACGGCAGAGACAGCGCCCAGGGCCATGTTGTCGTTACCAGCCAGCAGCGCCTTGAGGTCAGGGTATTCGCTCAGCATGGCCGAGGCGACTTTCTGGCCCTGGTCGATTTCCCAGTTACCGGATTGGATGGACACGATCTTCATGCCGGCAGCGTCCATCGCATCCTTGTAGCCTGCGGTCCGCTGCTGGGCGTTGGTGGTAGTCGGCACACCTTCGATGATGCCAACCTTGTCACCCGCAGCCAGTTGCTTGGCCAGGTAATCACCCACCAGCCTGGCACCCTTGCGGTTGTCCGGGCCTACAAACGGGATATCGAGTTTTTTGCTTTTCAGCACGCCAGGGTCCAGGCGGTTGTCGATGTTGACGACCTTGATGCCGGCATCGGAGGCTTTCTTCAGCACGGTGACCAGTGCCTTGGAATCAGCCGGCGCGATAACGATGGCGTTGACCTTGGCGAGGATCATCTGATTGACGATATCGATCTGCGCGCTGGTATCGGTTTCGTTTTTGATGCCGTTGGTGATCATGTCGAAATCAGCAGCGTGGTCTTTCTGATACGCCTTGGCACCGTCCTGCATGGTGACGAAGAATTCATTGGCAAGGGATTTCATCACCAGGCCGACCTTGGGTTTGGCGGCGGCGTCATCAGCGAATGCAGAGGAGAGAGGTAAAGCGGCGGATGCGGCGGCAAGCACAGCGACAGCAAGAAGACGTCCAGCGAATGGCAGCTTCATGGGTTCACTCCGATCTTATGATTATTGTGAGCAACGCATGCACCGAAAAACGCTTCGGCGGCCCTCCCACCTGGGTGGCTGATACGAGCTGCCAGGAGACTCTATGGTGCGCTCCGTGAAACATCTCGCAAACGTTTGCGTTATTCAAACTATGAGAACCTTGTCGAGATTTGTCAACGGAAGAAAACTACCTTTCATACAAGGCGTGCGTGCCCTGCTTTCACGTCGGGGGCACGGCGTCGCTAAATATCTTCTGCGCCCGGTCGTTCTCTGAAACGACAGGCTTTGGCGCGCCACCCAGGATTTATTCGTCATCCTTTTTCGGGCAACCGAACGCAACGGCTCAGCTTGTTCGGAAAGCCGGACGAACACTCGCAAAGCCCTGCCAAAATCACAATAAAAAATCATATATATCAACTACTTAATTTATATCCACAAACACAATCGGCCTGGTACAGATCCTGCTGTTCCACAGCGCCCGTGGCATGCAGTACCGCCTGGGTGTTCTAGATGAACCTGCTACAGCACTCATCAAAAACCAGAGAGAAAAATAATGAAATCTGCACTGAAGAACTTTGTTCCGGGCGCCTTAGCCCTGCTGCTGCTGTTCCCTGTTGCCGCCCAGGCAAAAGAGGCTGAATCCAAGACCAAGCTGTCCAACGTGGTCATTCTCGCCACCGGCGGCACCATTGCCGGCGCGGGCGCCAGCGCGGCCAACAGCGCGACCTATCAGGCGGCCAAGGTCGGTATCGAGCAATTGATCGCCGGTGTTCCTGAGCTTAGTCAGATCGCCAACGTGCGTGGCGAGCAAGTGATGCAAATTGCGTCCGAAAGCATCAACAACGAAAACCTGCTGCAACTGGGTCGCCGCGTCGCCGAACTGGCCGACAACAAAGACGTGGATGGCATCGTGATCACCCACGGGACCGACACCCTGGAAGAGACCGCCTACTTCCTGAACCTGGTGGAAAAAACCGACAAACCCATCGTGGTGGTCGGCTCCATGCGCCCCGGTACCGCGATGTCAGCCGACGGCATGCTCAACCTGTACAACGCCGTGGCCGTGGCCGGCAGCAAGGATGCGCGCGGCAAAGGCGTGCTGGTGACCATGAACGACGAGATCCAATCGGGCCGCGACGTCAGCAAGATGATCAACATCAAGACCGAAGCGTTCAAGAGCCCATGGGGCCCGTTGGGCATGGTGGTCGAAGGCAAATCCTACTGGTTCCGCCTGCCTGCCAAGCGCCACACCATGGACTCTGAATTCGACATCAAGACCATCAAGAGCCTGCCCGACGTCGAAATCGCCTATGGCTACGGCAACGTGAGCGATACCGCCTACAAGGCCCTGGCCCAGGCCGGCGCCAAAGCCATCATCCACGCCGGCACCGGCAATGGCTCGGTATCTTCCAAGGTAGTCCCCGCGCTGGTGGAACTGCGCAAGCAAGGCGTGCAGATCATTCGCTCCTCCCACGTGAACGCCGGCGGCATGGTGCTGCGCAATGCCGAACAGCCAGACGACAAGTACGACTGGGTCGCCGCCCTCGACCTGAACCCGCAGAAAGCGCGGATTCTAGCGATGGTCGCCCTGACCAAGACCCAGGACAGCAAAGAGCTGCAACGCATCTTCTGGGAATATTGATTCCGGCGGGCATCACAGCAGAGGCGGTTTATCCGCCTCTGCTCTCCTCGGTAAATCCCGCAACCACTGCCTCCCCGCCTTACATCCAATCTTCCAAATTTCTGTCAGACGAACTTCTTTAGTTTTAAGCAGTTGCGAAATAGCCTACAGTTAAATACTGTATGTGCGTACAGCAAACCAAGGAATAATCCGTGGCAAAGTCCTCTTCCGCAGCGCCCACCCCGCCTGATGCCTACGAACGCCTGGCGATTCGTGTGCAAAAAATCATCAACTCCACCAACGCCCAAAAAGCCAAGGCCGCCTTGATCTTTCGCTTGCCGGAAGAACCTGAGGATGAGTGGCAGCGTTTGCTGGAGGAAATCGCCGAGAACGACAACGTCACCCTTGCCTATCGGGATGACGGCGGCGTGCAGATTTTCTGGGTCGTGCCGAAGGAAGACTGAGTCGATGAGTGCCCGTTTTATTGCTGTGTGTTGCCTGTTTTTCGCCGTCACCGCCCATGCCCAGGCGCCTCGCACCTTCAGCGAAGCCAAGAAAATCGCCTGGAAACTCTACGCCCCGCAATCCACCGAATTTTATTGCGGCTGCAAATACACCGGCAACCGCGTGGACCTGAAAGCCTGCGGCTACGTTCCGCGCAAAAACGCCAATCGCGCCGCGCGCATTGAATGGGAGCACATCGTGCCGGCCTGGCAGATCGGGCATCAGCGCCAGTGCTGGCAGAATGGCGGACGCAAGAACTGCACCCGCCACGATGACGTATTCAAGCGCGCCGAAGCGGATTTGCACAACCTGGTGCCGAGCATCGGCGAGGTCAACGGCGACCGTAACAACTTCAGTTTTGGCTGGCTGCCGGTGCAAAGTGGGCAGTACGGCTCTTGCCTGACCCAGGTGGACTTCAAGGCCAGGAAGGTCATGCCACGCCCGTCGATTCGCGGGATGATCGCGCGCACATATTTCTACATGAGCAAACAGTATGGCTTGCGCCTGTCGAAACAGGACCGCCAATTGTACGAGGCCTGGAACAAGACCTACCCGGTACAGGCCTGGGAGCGCCAGCGCAACCAGACCGTGGCGTGTGTGATGGGACGCGGTAATGAGTTTGTCGGCCCGGTGAATCTTAAAGCCTGCAGTTGAACATGGGCGCCCCCGCCCAATTGACAGGTTACTGCGCGGTGTTGTGTTCGATGATCTCGGACACGGTGTCGGTTTTCTTGGCCCGAGCCATTTTTTCGTTGAGCAGCGTTTGCTTGGCTTCAGCCTCTGCCTTGGTTGCGAACGGCCCCAACAGCACTTCGTCCTTGCCGTCGACCTTCACGATATAAAAATTGAAACCATGTTCGAGCAGCCAGGCCGTCAGATCGGTGAGCGCCTGCAGCTTGTGGTCCGGCGGGCCGACCCGTACATCCCATTCCTGAGCGGCAATCGCGCCTGTTTGTGGCTGACTGTCGGTCACGACAGGCTTGGTCTTCGGGGCATCGACGCTTTTGCCCTCACCGCAACCGGCCAATGCCAACACCGCAATTGCCATCGCTACTTTACGCACTGCCCTGCTCCTTTAAGGATAAAGAGGCGACTTTATCATTCGCTGTCTATTCTGGCCGTCATAAACATTGGCTTAAACAATGCGAATGATGTACCGCAGACCTGTATGATGCCGCCATGGGAATTAATGTCGCCTCTATGCGTCCTAAAAGAGGCAGTCACAGGGAAGCGCTTAGCAGTAAGCTACACACATCCGACACCTGCCCTGTCTGAACATGTGTCCTTAAAAGTAATCAAGGAGAAGTCCATGCTTATACTCACCCGCAAAGTTGGTGAAAGCATAAACATCGGTGATGACATCACGATCACCATCCTGGGCGTCAGCGGCCAGCAAGTACGAATCGGCATCAACGCACCCAAGGACGTTGCCGTGCATCGCGAGGAGATCTACCAGCGCATCCAGGCCGGCCTGACCGCACCGGATAAAAACCAGACGCCTTGAAGCGCCCCCAGTAGCCAGCCCTTTCGTTCACTGTAACGGCTGGCGAAAACTCCTTCAGACAACGCCTGTTCTGGTTGTAAGATTCGTGTCGTCATTCAGGTCATCCGTGCCGAAAGATGAAACTGCATTCATGTCTGGAACTTGTCGCGTCATCCATAGCCGAATTCCCTGAACGATATCTCGCCATTCGTGTGCATTCGGGAGCACGTCGATGAGGCTTAACGCTGTGCAGCCATTTTTCTCCAGGTCCTGGATGATCGCCTTGTTGATCGGGCTGGTCTTTGTGGGGCTGGAATATGGTCTGAGGCTTGAAATCGAAGGCGCCGGTTCCGGCGACTCCTATTCCTGGCTGGACCTGACTCTGCTGCTGTGTGGCTACCTGTTCATGTTCTGTCTCAAACCCATCCAGAAAGCCGTGCATCGCAAGTTGTGCCAACGAACCACGCACAATGTGGCGCATTGAACGCCGATTATTCGCTATCGTATCGCCAGTATTTACAGCCTCGTAACAGCACCTATCCTTGGGATTGTTCGCACAGCCAATAAAGGCGCTGAAGCAGATGGACACCCTTGGTAAAACCCAAATCGAATCCGCCCTGGCAGCCCGCCTGCCCAGCTATACGGTCAACTGCACGTTGCACGCCGATGGCACCCTCTCAGCGGTGCTCAGCGGCCCGGACACCGACCATTTCGCCGTCACCGGGATCGTGCGCGCGCACTATCGCGGCGTCGAAGGGATCGCGCGGCTCGCCAACGAGATCCTCAGGGAAATGGTGATATCGCGCCAAAGCATGCGCAGCGACCGGATGCAGGCCTCTACTCAGGCAATCCCCCACGAACAAGGCCGGGCCCGATAAAGGGTCCGGTTTTTGTGTATCAGCCCGCCGTGCATTGCAGGAACAACAAACCGTCAGCATGGCGCGTCACCTGCAGGCGCTCATACCCGTCGACCGAAGGATGCTCGGTGAGCATGGGCTCAAGATGCGTCGACGTCACGACCAACACATCCGCCCCCGCGGCCTCCCCCGCTCGAATACCCACCTTGGCGTCTTCAAACACCAGGCAGTCCCGCACCGCCACCCCCAGGCGCTGCGCACCCAGGACATAACAGGCCGGGTCCGGTTTGCCGATGGCGACATCTTCCGCCGTCACCAGCACCGCTGGCGGCGTAATGCCCGCCGCTTGCAGCCGGCGCAACGCCAGCGTCTTGGGGGCAGACGTCACCAGCGCCCACTGATCGCCGGGCAAGCCGTTCAGAAACTCGACGGCACCGCCAATCGCCACTACGCCTTGAACATCATTGAGTTCAGCTTCGGTAATCCACTGCGCCTCAACCTCGGGATCGATGCCCGGCAATGCCTGGCGAGTGATGGTATCGATGGCGCGGGCGCCATGAATGGTGGTCAGGAACGCCGCTACATCCAGGCCATGACGCTCAGCCCAGCGGCTCCATACCCGCTCGGCGGCGGCAATGGAGTTGAGCAGGGTCCCATCCATATCGAACAGAAAGGCGCGGTAAGGGCGGGCAAATACGGCTGAACCTCGGATGGACACTGCGTGGTTTCCTCGCGGGCTGAAACGAATAATCGGCCCGATGCAATCTACGGATCACCTCGCTGCTTGTAAACGCCACGGGGGCGTCGCGCGGCCAATCATTACGAACTTTTCATTCTCCTGTTGGCTGGCCGTTCGAGTCACCTGGGTACCCTGAACGCACTGCCCTCCTGGCAGCCCACCCTTGAAGAGAGGTACCGTCATGAGAATGTTTATCCTCGGCTTGACTGCCCTGTTGGCTACCGGCTCTGTGTTCGCCGCTGACAAAGGCAGCGTGATCCACGACAAAACCGGCTTTTTCCTTCATCTGGATGTCGCCAAAGTACTGTCGAGCACCGACACCTACGGCCAGTGCGGCATCGTTCCGGCGCACCTCAACTATCTGGACCAGCAGGGCCGTGAACACGAGTTGGATTATCAGGTGCAGGACACCGATTGCCCCAATGACAATTGACCCGGCTACACTTGCGCAACGCATCGAACCAGAGCCCTGCCCATGAACATCCTCGTTGTCGAAGACGAACTCAAAGCCGGTAATTACCTGCTCGATAGCCAACAGGAAAGCGGTACTGCGTGAGTCTCGCTCGCGATGGCATGAACGGTCGGCATCAGCGCGGCATGAGCCATCACCGCGTCAATCAAACGCACCATTGAGCACTTCGTAGATAAGCCCTGTCGCGAGGGCTACCAATATCAAATCGGTACCCGCTTGCTGCCATTCGTAGCCATCGTAATGGGGCAAGCGGTTCAATAAACGAGCATCGAGTTTTTTGGCGATACCCGGCGGCAGCGGCTTGCCCCGTGCCAGGTTCTTCTGGATGCCCGGGGGCAACGCGGGCCCCGGGCTCCAGTAGTCGCGGTAGCCCCCCAACACAGTCAATACGCCGCTGCGGTCGACGCTGGGGCCATGACGGCCCTGCGCACCTTTGCCCTTGGGCTTGTCATACCCCTGCCCGCCTTGACCGTTACCTTTATTGTGACCTTGGCCCTTGCCATTGCCTGGGTCGGCCAGGGCGACGGCGCTACCGGCAGACAAGACAAGCGACAACACGATAGACACACCTTTCAAAGACTTGATCATGGCGACTATCCAAGACAGGGACGTGATTGAACTGTAGCCGAGGTTGCCACCCCGCGCATTGAATCAACCCACTTGACCGCCCACCTCCACCACGTCCACCGTGTTGTTCCACGCCGCGAACAGCGCCACGAGCAGCCCGTCGACCACGCTCGACAGCGCCATCGAGGCCTGGCCGGGCACGTGGATGAAGCCACTGCGCACCCCCGAGCCCGTGAGTGCATGTTGCAAACGGTAGAACACCTGGTTGCAGACGAACGTACCCGCCGTCTGCGACACCGAGGCGGCAATCCCCGCTTCACGCAGGGCCTTGACCATAGCCTTGATCGGCAAGGTCGAAAAGTACGCCGCCGGCCCGCCGACCACCACCGCCGTATCGATGGGCTGCGCCCCCAGGTTATCGGGGATACGCGCATCGTTGATATTGATCGCCACCCGCTCGATCGACATGTCGCTGCGCCCAGGGCCCAACCCGGTGGCAATGACCATCGCCGGGCGCAGTTCGGCGATCAGTTGGACCAGACACTCGCCCGCCGTGGCAAATGCACAGGGCAGGCACCGCGCAACAATCCGCACACCCTCGTCGAGCTGCATGCCGTCCAGTTGGCGCGCCGCTTCCCAGGACGGGTTCAGCAGATCTTGATCAAAGGGCTCGAAGCCCGTCAGCAGTAGGGTTTGCATCCTGGCCTCACATCAACAGGTAAAGCAGCACGATATTGACCACCAACATCATCAATGCGGTGGGCAATTGCGCCTTGATCACCGCATTTTTGTCTGGCAGCTCCAGCAACGCCGCCGGCACGATATTGAAATTGGCCGCCATCGGAGTCATCAGGGTCCCGCAGTAGCCGGAGAACATGCCAATGGCCGCCATCACTGCCGGGTTGCCACCGTAGATACCCACCAGCACCGGTACACCCACGCCACCGGTCATCACCGGGAACGCCGCGAAGCCGTTACCCATGATCACCGTGAACAGCGCCATGCCCAACACATAGACCATCACCGCCACCAGCTTGAAATCCAGGTTGATATAGGTGGTAGTGACGTGGGCAACCGCCGTGCCCACACCGGCCTCATTGAACAGCAACCCAAGCATCGCCAGCATTTGCGGCAGCACCATGGCCCAGCCCAAGGCTTCGGTGAGGCGACGCGACTCGCGCAAGGCTTGCACCGGGGTATCGCGGGTCAGCCAGCAGGCCAGGGCAAGGGCAATCAGGCAGCCGATACCGAGGGAGACGAAGGTGGTGTTTTTCGGGTCCAGCAACGGCACACCGCCAATTTCGGTGTGCTTGAGCAAGACCGAACCCATCACCGTGGTCAGGGGAATCGCCAGCGCGGGAATAAACAGCTTGTGCCCCAAGCGAGCGGCGCTGGCGCGCGAAGCCTTGTCATGCAATTCGGAATGGGTACCACGGCCAACGCCGCCGAGCCCCGCGATCAACGCCATCACCACTACACCGGCGCCGATCACCACCGATGGCAGGCGCTCGCCCACCAGGAACGGAATGGCGAACAACAGCCAGAACAAGGCGCTGGACCAGCGCTTGGGATGGGTTCGATCCATCAGGATCATGCCCGCGGTAATCAGCAGCAGAACCCCGGCAAGCCAGTACAGGTATTGAATAGAGATGATCATTGTGCGGCCTCCACCGGGCGGGCGGCGGGCGTCATCTCGCGGGTCAGCCTTCGGTCAAACCGATGCAGGCGGATCGCGTGAATGATAAAGGCGCAAATCGCCGTGGGAATGCCCCATACCGCAATGTGCAGCGGCTCCACATCGATCCCGGAACCCAGCAGGAACGTGTGCATCAACGCAATCGCGCCAAAGGCGACAAAGATGTCTTCACCAAAGAACAGGCCGACGTTGTCCGTCGCAGCACACATCGCCAATACCTTGTGGCGCAGCTTGTCCGGCAGCTTACCGTAGCGTTTTTCCGCGGCACCTTCGGCCATCGGGGCCAGCAACGGGCGCACCATCTGCGGGTGACCGCCCAGGCTGGTCAAGCCCATGGCAGCGGTGGATTCGCGCACAAACAGGTAGATGATCAGCAAACGCCCCACCGTGGCGCGCTCGAACCGCGCAATCCAGTTCTGCGCATGCAGGCGCAACCCATGGCGCTCCAGCAAGCCAATGACCGCCAGGGGCAATAGCAGAATCAATTGCAAGGCACGGGTCTGAAGGAAGCCATCACCCATGGTGGCGAGGATCTTTTCCAGCGGGAAGTGGGCGGCCAGCCCAGTGGCGATAGCGGCGGCGGTCACCACCAACAGCGGATTGAAACGCAAAACGAAGCCAACCACGATCACAAGTACGCCGATCAACGGCCATAAGTTCACAACAGTTTGCATGGCGGAGAGGTCCTTAAGTGCGCGCGGCGGCGCCATTACAGCAGGATGTGAACCAAGGGTTCACAGCAGGAAGTGGCGCGCAGTCGGCTCGGTTTTTTATTGTTGACCCGTGAGGGCGAGCGTCAGTGGCGGCAACTTTGCTGCCTGGAGGCGGGAGGTGTCCAACAAGAAAAATTGTTGCTGCGCACCAATAAATTTTGTCGGTGCGCGTTGAAAGGATTGCCAAACAGTTGATCGCTGATATCAACCGCGCCAGGCCAGGCAAGGCACCCCGCCTGGCGACGACACGCCGTGGATCACCCCAGGCGTTTCTGGAAAAAGTGGCGTTGGTGACCCGGCGGGTAATCGGCAATATGGCCAAATTCACTGAAGCCCAACTTTCGATAAAACCCCGGGGCCTGGAAGCTGAACGTGTCCAGCCAGATACCGGCGCAGCCCTTGTGCCGGGCTACCTCTTCAGCGGCCTGCATCAAGCGCGTGCCCGTGCCTTGGGCACGCATGGAGTCCGGGATGCTCAAGAGCTCAATAAACATCCAACCGTAGGAAATCTTTGCGTAGAGACCACCCACCACCTCCTGAGTCTCGGGGTCACGCAGCAGCACCCCGACGGTCTCGAACGCCATGTCGCCGGCATGGCTGAGGTTGTAGGCTCTCAAAGGCTTGAGAATGGCCTCACGTTCTTGCGCGGACACGTTGAACGACACTTCCATTGCTCGCTCCATTTCACTCTCCGGGTATTTCAGGGCCACAACAAAAAAGGGCCCACCTTTCGGTGGGCCCTTCCAGACCGCCCAGCAGAGCGGATTTTGTTTGGTAGGCGCGATTGGACTCGAACCAACGACCCCCACCATGTCAAGGTGGTGCTCTAACCAACTGAGCTACGTGCCTGCTGTGAGGCGGCATTCTACGGAATTCAGAAGGGGTGTCAACATCTTTTTTGCAGCTAACCCTATGAATATGCGAATTTTTTATTGGCGAGGGGCACACCCGTGATTTTTAGGTCGCTGGCAGGCAATTTTCAACTCAGGTAGGATCGAGTTACTCGTAAAAAATATAAAACAGAGGTTCCAGTATGGCGAACACCCCCTACCCCCAGTCGTATTACGCTGCTTCCGCCAATGCAGCTCCACCGCGCCCAATGCTGCAGGGTGAGGTCGAAACCGATGTGTGCGTAATTGGCGCCGGCTATACCGGCCTGTCCAGCGCGCTGTTTCTGCTGGAAAACGGTTTTCGCGTGACGGTACTGGAAGCCGCCAAGGTCGGCTTTGGCGCGTCAGGTCGTAATGGCGGGCAGATCGTCAACAGCTACAGCCGCGACATTGACGTGATCGAGCGCAGTGTCGGCCCCAGTCAAGCGCAGTTGCTGGGGCAAATGGCGTTTGAAGGCGGCAGGATTATTCGTGAGCGAGTGGCCAAGTATCAGATCCAATGCGACCTGAAGGATGGCGGTGTGTTCGCCGCGCTCAACAGCAAGCATATGGGGCATTTGGAGTCGCAGAAGCGCCTGTGGGAGCGCTACGGCCACACGCAGCTGGAGTTGCTGGACCAACGCCGCATCCGCGAGGTGGTCGCCTGTGACAACTATGTCGGCGGCCTGCTGGACATGAGCGGCGGGCACATCCACCCGCTCAACCTGGCGCTGGGGGAGGCAGCGGCCGTGGAGTCTCTCGGCGGTACGATCTACGAGCAGTCGGCGGCGGTGCGCATCGAGCGTGGCGCCAACCCGGTGGTGCATACCGCCGAAGGCAAGGTCAGGGCCAAGTTCATCATCGTCGCGGGCAATGCCTACCTGGGCAACCTGGTGCCGGAACTGGCAGCCAAGTCGATGCCCTGCGGCACGCAAGTCATTACCACGGCACCGCTGGGGGATGAGCTGGCCAAGACCCTCCTGCCGCAGGATTACTGCGTGGAAGACTGCAACTACCTGCTCGATTACTACCGCCTTACAAGCGATAAGCGCCTGATCTTCGGCGGTGGCGTGGTGTACGGCGCGCGCGACCCGGCAAACATAGAGGCGATCATCCGACCGAAAATGCTCAAAGCCTTCCCGCAACTCAAGGATGTGAAAATTGACTACGCGTGGACGGGCAATTTCCTGCTGACCCTGTCGCGCTTGCCACAGGTCGGCCGCCTGGGCGACAACATCTATTACTCACAGGGCTGCAGCGGCCATGGCGTCACGTACACGCACCTGGCAGGCAAGGTACTGGCGGAGGCTCTGAGAGGCCAGGCCGAGCGTTTTGATGCGTTTGCCGACCTGCCGCACTATCCTTTCCCGGGCGGGCAACTGTTGCGCACGCCGTTTGCGGCGATGGGGGCTTGGTATTACGGGCTGCGGGACAAGCTGGGGTTCTGATTGAACGGCTTGCCTGCAATAGTGACACCGCAGACTGATGGGACCGAGTCGCGGCTATCGCAGGCAAGCCAGCTCCCACGCGGCTTGCTGGGATACCCTGGCCAACACCAAATCGCAGACACAAAAAACCCCGGTCTTTCGACCAGGGTCTTTGCTATCGGATCAAAGTAGCCAGAGGCGTGCTTTGTGCTTCAAGGCGTTCAGTAGGCCTTGAGGCAGATATGGCGCAGCGGACGGGACTCGAACCCGCGACCCCCGGCGTGACAGGCCGGTATTCTAACCGACTGAACTACCGCTGCGTATCGCTTGAGCAATTGAGCGTAAACCCTCAACCGTCTTTAAACATCTGATCGATCAGCCTGAGCTGTTCAATCTCAAGCTCGAAAATCGAACCTGGAAAATATGGCGCAGCGGACGGGACTCGAACCCGCGACCCCCGGCGTGACAGGCCGGTATTCTAACCGACTGAACTACCGCTGCGCGTCGGTGCAACCTTTAACGTTGCGTCTTGCCCTAGGACAAAACTCTCAAGAAGTGGTGGGTGATGACGGGATCGAACCGCCGACCCTCTGCTTGTAAGGCAGATGCTCTCCCAGCTGAGCTAATCACCCTTTGCTTCGTTGAGGCCGCGAAATTTACGCAGGTAGCAGACCTAAGTCAATAGCCTGCTTGAAGTTTTTCTGAAAAAGACAAAATTGCTTCAAGACGGCCAGCCACCCTACTCGGCGTAAATCATCTTCTTGCTCATGCCGCCATCCACCACGAACTCTTGCCCGGTGACAAACCCGGACTGGCGCGACAGCAGCCACGCCACCATCGCCGCCACGTCTTCGACCGTGCCGACCCGGCCCGCCGGATGCTGGGCGTGATCGGCGTCCGCCAGCGGCTCGGCACGCCGCGCAGCGGGGTCCCGCGCATCGATCCAACCGGGGCTGACGGCATTGACCCGCACTTCCGGCCCCAGGCTGATGGCCAACGCGTGCGTCAGCGCCAACAGGCCGCCCTTGCTCGCCGCATAGGCTTCGGTGTCCGCCTCCGATTGACGGGCCCGGGTCGAAGCCAGGTTGACGATCGCCCCGCCATGGGCACGCAGGTACGGCGCACAGTGCTTGGCCAGCAGCATCGGCCCACTGAGGTTCACCGCCAGCACCCGATTCCAGTAGGCCAGGTCGAGGCTTTCCAGGGTGGTATTGCGCGGGTCGGCCACCGCCGCATTGCACACCAACGCGTCCAGGCGCCCGAATTGCCCGAGCACCTCAGCAACGCATTGGGCGACCTGCTTCTCGTCGGCCACATCCATGGTGATGAACCAGGCGTTCTCGCCCAGCACCTTGGACACTTTGGAACCGCGCTCACGGTCCAGATCGGTCAAGACCACCTGCCAGCCTTCGCTGATCAGCCACGCCGCGATACCGAGGCCAATGCCACGCGCGGCCCCCGTCACCAGCGCGACACGCCCGTTAGCAGCCACAGCGGCCTCCATGGACCACTCGATCACAAGGCAGCCAGCCCGCGGGCCAGGTCTGCCTGCAAGTCGGCCACGTCTTCCAGGCCCACCGCAACGCGGATCAAACTGTCACGGATACCCGCCGCCTCACGCTCCTGCGGCGACAGGCGACCGTGGGAAGTAGTGCCCGGGTGAGTGATGGTAGTTTTGCTATCACCCAGGTTGGCGGTGATGGAAATCAGGCGCGTGGCATCGATAAAGCGCCAGGCGCCCTCCTTGCCGCCCCTCACCTCAAAGCTCACCACGGCGCCGAAACCACGTTGCTGGCGCTGGGCCAACGCATGTTGCGGGTGGCTCTTGAGCCCGGCGTAGTGCACCTTCTCGATACCCTCCTGCTGTTCCAGCCATTCGGCCAGGGCCTGGGCGTTGGCGCAATGGGCCTTCATGCGCAGGCTGAGGGTCTCGAGGCCCTTGAGGAAGACCCAGGCATTGAACGGGCTCAGGGTGGGGCCGGCGGTGCGCAAAAAGCCCACCACTTCCTTCATCTGCTCGCCGCGACCGGCGACCACACCACCCATGCAACGGCCCTGGCCGTCGATGAACTTGGTGGCTGAGTGCACAACGATATCCGCGCCCAGCTTCAGCGGCTGCTGCAAGGCTGGCGTGCAGAAGCAATTGTCGACCACCAGCATTGCGCCCTTGGCATGAGCCACTTCGGACAACGCGGCGATATCCACCAACTCGGCCAGCGGGTTGGACGGCGACTCGACGAACAGCAATTTCGTATTGGCCTTGATCGCCGCGTCCCAGCCGGACAGATCCGCCAGTGGCACGTAGTCCACTTCGATACCGAAGCGCTTGAAGTACTTCTCGAACAGGCTGATGGTCGAGCCAAACACGCTGCGCGACACCAGCACATGGTCGCCGGCACTGCACAGACTCATGACCACCGCCAGGATCGCCGCCATGCCGGTAGCGGTGGCTACCGCCTGCTCAGCGCCTTCCAGCGCCGCGATACGCTCTTCGAACGCGCGCACAGTCGGGTTGGTGTAGCGCGAATACACGTTGCCCGGCACTTCGCCAGCGAAGCGCGCAGCGGCATCGGCGGCGGTGCGGAACACGTAGCTGGAGGTGAAGAACATCGGGTCGCCATGCTCACCTTCCGGGGTACGGTGCTGGCCGGCACGCACAGCCAGGGTATCGAAAGCTACGCCATCGAGGTCGCTGTCCAACCGACCGGCATCCCATTCCTGACTCATGCTGCCACTCCTTACTCAATGCTTTATTCAAGAGACAAAACCGGCCCCTCAGGGCCGGTGTCTACTCAGTTGTTGTACAGATCGATGATCGCGCTGACCGCCTGGGTCTTGATCTTCGAGGAGTCGTTACGCGCCTGCTCGATCTTGTCCAGGTAGGCTTCATCGACGTCGCCGGTCACGTACTTGCCATCGAACACGGCGCAGTCGAACTGCTCGATCTTGATCTTGCCGCCGCCGACCGCTTCGATCAGGTCCGGCAGATCCTGGTAGATCAGCCAATCGGCGCCGATCAGGTCGGCCACGTCCTGGGTCGTGCGGTTGTGGGCGATCAGTTCGTGAGCGCTCGGCATGTCGATACCGTAGACGTTCGGGTAACGCACGGCGGGCGCCGCGGAGCAGAAGTAAACGTTCTTCGCACCGGCTTCACGGGCCATCTGGATGATCTGCTTGCAGGTGGTGCCGCGCACGATGGAGTCGTCCACCAGCATCACGTTCTTGCCGCGAAACTCCAGCTCGATGGCATTGAGCTTCTGGCGTACCGACTTCTTGCGCGCTGCCTGGCCAGGCATGATAAAGGTGCGACCGATGTAGCGATTCTTGACGAAACCTTCGCGGAACTTGACGCCCAGGTGGTTGGCCAACTCCAGCGCCGCGGTGCGGCTGGTGTCCGGGATCGGGATCACCACGTCAATATCGTGCTCGGGACGCTCGCGCAGGATCTTGTCGGCCAGCTTCTCGCCCATGCGCAGACGCGCCTTGTACACCGAGACACCGTCGATGATCGAATCCGGACGCGCCAGGTAGACGTGTTCGAAGATGCACGGGGTGAGTGTCGGCGCCACGGCGCACTGGCGGGTGTGCAGCTTGCCATCTTCGGTGATGTACACCGCCTCGCCCGGCGCAAGATCGCGGATCAAGGTGAAACCCAGTACGTCCAGGGACACGCTTTCGGAAGCGATCATGTATTCAACGCCTTCGTCGGTATGACGCTGGCCGAACACGATCGGGCGGATGCCGTGCGGGTCGCGGAAACCGACGATACCGTAGCCGGTGATCATCGCCACTACCGCGTAGCCACCGACGCAGCGGTTGTGCACGTCGATCACGGCGGCGAACACGTCTTCTTCGGTCGGCTGCAGCTTGCCGCGCTGGGCCAGTTCGTGGGCGAACACGTTGAGCAGCACTTCCGAGTCGGAACTGGTGTTGACATGGCGCAGGTCAGATTCGTAAATCTCCTTGGCCAGCTGTTCAACATTGGTGAGGTTACCGTTGTGCGCCAGGGTGATGCCGTAAGGCGAGTTGACGTAAAACGGTTGAGCTTCGGCCGACGTCGAGCTACCGGCAGTCGGGTAACGCACATGACCAATACCCATGTGCCCGACCAGGCGCTGCATGTGACGCTGATGGAACACGTCACGTACCAGGCCGTTGTCCTTGCGCAGGAATAACCGGCCGTCATGGCTGGTCACAATACCGGCAGCGTCCTGGCCGCGGTGCTGGAGGACGGTTAGCGCGTCATACAGCGCCTGATTGACGTTCGACTTACCGACGATACCGACGATGCCACACATGCGACGCAACCCCTACTTAATGAATCTTGACTGAACACCGCTTACTGAGGCGTTTTGGCCGGTAAGAGGTGTTCCTTGAACGGAAGATCAGCGGGTACGCTGATTCCGCTGGCCAGCCACTGACTGCTCCACCCCAGAATGAGGTTCTTGGACCAATCGGCAACCAATAGAAATTTTGGCACGAGTACCGACTCCTGCCACCATGCATCCTGCTGTACCGGCCCCAGGCTCAACAGCCCGACCGCCACTACCACCAGCAACGCGCCACGCGCGGCGCCGAAGGCCATGCCGAGAAATCGATCGGTACCGGAAAGGCCGGTGACACGTATCAACTCGCCAATAAGATAATTGACCATTGCCCCCACCAGCAGCGTGGCGATGAACATGATGGCGCAGCCCGCGATGACGCGGGCCGAAGGTGTCTCGATGTATCCGGCCAGGTAAACCGACAGCGAACCGCCGAACATCCAGGCTACGATCCCTGCGATGATCCAGGTCAGCAGCGACAGTGCTTCTTTTACGAAGCCGCGGCTGAGACTGATCAAAGCGGAGATGGCGACGATGGCGACAATCGCCCAATCAACCCAGGTAAATGGCACGTTTGAGCCTACGGACGGATAAGGCGGCGCATTTTAGCAGAGCGTCGGGCTGTCGGTAAGCGGTGTTTTCGGCCGCTTTGCAAAACAGTAGCTTGTGGCGAGGAAATGCGATTTCAACCCCACCACAAAACCAATGTGGGAGCGGGCTTGCTCGCGAATGCGTTGTGTCAGTCAATAGATGTGTCGACTGGTCCACTGCATTAGCGAGCAAGCCCGCTCCCACATTTAGATCGCATTGCCAACCGGAGTCGGCAACTATTCAGCTACGCTCAGGCTGGAAGCGGGTGACAAAACCCTTCAGGTTCTGCTGGCGATCCAGCAAGTCCCGCAGGCGGTCCGCCTCGGCGCGCTCGATCAGCGGCCCGATAAACACTCGGTTCTTGCCATCAGCACTGCGGATATAGGCGTTATACCCTTGGGCACGCAGTTTCTTCTGCAGAGCGTCAGCCCCTTCCCGATTGCCCAGGCTGGCCACCTGGATCGACCAACTGATCGGCAAACCATTTGGGTCGATGCGACTCTGCCCCACATCCGGCTTGCCCGGCGCGGCGGGTTGCGGCGTCACCGGCTTAGGCGCGGATGCCGGCTTGGCGGCTGCGGCAGGCGCAGCGGGAGCTGGTTTGACCACGGGCACGCTTGGCTGCACCGGCATTGACGGCGCCTGCTGCGCAGCCAGCTCCTCATCGCTCGGCACTGGCTCTTCTTCGGGCAGCGCCTGCGGTTCAGGCACCACCACCGGCTCAACCTGCACCTGCGGCACGGCGGGCGCCTGGGGCGCCGCCGGGGCCTCGACGACGACCTGACGCTGTTCGTCCTGACGGGAAAACAGCATCGGCAGGAAGATCACCGCCAACGCCACCAGCACCAAGGCGCCGACCATCCGCTGCTTGTATGCGCTATCCAGTAATGCCATGTGCAGCTTCCTCCGTGGAGCGCCGGGCCAACCACTCAAGCGCCTCGGCAACACAATAAAATGATCCGAACAACAGAATCTCGTCCTCGGCCGCTGCCACCTCGCACTGAGCCTCCAGCGCGGCGGTGACGCTTGCATACGACGTCACGGGCGTCGCAAGGTTCTGCAATGCCATTTCCAGTTCAGCGGCCGGACGACTGCGCGGCGTACCCAGCGGCGCCACCGCCCAAGCCTGCACACAGCCCAGCAATGGCGCAACCACGCCCTCAAGGTCCTTGTCGGCCAGCAGCCCGAATACCGCCAGACGACGACCAGCAAGCGGCTTGCGCGACAAACGCCTGGCCAGGTACTCGGCCGCATGGGGGTTATGCCCCACATCCAGCAGCAGGTTGAGGTGCTTGCCACGCCACTCGAACTCACGGTGATCCAGGCGCCCCACCACACGGGTGGCCAGCAGCGTCGCAGCAATCTGCGCGGCATTCCACGGCAGGTCCAGCAACAGATAGGCTTGCAGCGCGAGCGCGGCGTTTTCCATCGGCAGGTTCAGCAGCGGCAAATCGCGCAGTTCCACGATATGGCCATGCGCATCGCGCCCGCGCCATTGCCAGTACTGGTCGCCGACCTCGAGGTTGAATTCATGCCCCCGCAGAAAAAACGGGCAATCCAGCTCACGCACCTTATCCAACAGGGGTTGCGGCGGATCAAGGTCGCCGCACAACGCCGGCTTGCCCGGGCGGAAGATCCCGGCCTTTTCATACGACACCGACTCGCGGGTATCCCCCAGGTAATCGGTATGATCCACGCCAATACTGGTGACCAGCGCCAAGTCGGCGTCCACCACATTGACGGTGTCCAGACGCCCGCCCAGCCCCACTTCCAGCACCACCACATCCAGGCGCGCACGCTCGAACAGCCAGAGCGCCGCCAGGGTGCCCATCTCGAAGTACGTCAGGGAAATCTCGCCCCGCCCGGCATCCAGCGCGGCGAAGGCTTCGCAGAGTTGCTCGTCGGTGGCTTCGACGCCATTGAGCTGCACCCGTTCGTTATAACGCAGCAGGTGCGGCGAGCTGTACACGCCCACTTTCAGCCCTTGGGCGTGCAGCAGCGCGGCGACAAAGGCACAGGTAGAGCCTTTGCCGTTGGTGCCGGTCACCGTGATCACACGCGGTGCCGGCCGACCCAACCCCAGGCGGGCCGCTACCTGTTGCGAGCGCTCCAGGCCCATGTCGATGGCGGACGGATGCAACTGCTCAAGGTAGGCGAGCCATTCGCCCAGGGTACGCTGGGTCATAGGTTCGCAGGCACCGGAGGAACGACGATTGGCTCGACCTTGGGAGCAACGTACACAGGCGTCGGCAGGCCCATCATTTGTGCCAGCAGGCTACCCAGGCGTGGACGCAGCTCACCGCGCGGGATGATCATGTCGATTGCACCGTGCTCCAGCAGGAACTCGCTGCGCTGGAAGCCTTCCGGCAGTTTTTCCCGCACGGTCTGCTCGATCACGCGCGGGCCGGCAAAGCCGATCAGGGCTTTAGGCTCGCCGACGATCACATCGCCGAGCATTGCCAGGCTGGCGGAAACGCCGCCGTAGACCGGATCGGTCAGCACGGAGATGAACGGGACGCCCTCTTCGCGCAGACGCGCCAGTACCGCCGAGGTCTTGGCCATTTGCATCAGGGAAATCAGGGCTTCCTGCATCCGCGCGCCACCGGAAGCGGCGAAGCAGATCATCGGGCAACGGTTTTCCAGGGCGTAGTTGGCGGCGCGAACAAAGCGCTCGCCGACGATGGCGCCCATGGAGCCGCCCATGAAGGAGAACTCGAACGCCGAGACCACCACTGGCATGCCCAGCAGCTTGCCACTGACGGAGATCAGCGCATCCTTCTCACCGGTCTGCTTTTGCGCAGCGGTCAGGCGGTCCTTGTACTTCTTGCCATCGCGGAACTTGAGACGGTCAACCGGCTCCAGGTCGGCGCCCAGCTCGTGACGGCCATCGGCGTCGAGGAAAATGTCGATGCGGGCGCGGGCGCCGATACGCATGTGGTGGTTGCACTTGGGGCAAACGTCCAGGGTCTTTTCCAGTTCCGGGCGGTACAGCACCGCGTCGCAGGATGGGCACTTGTGCCACAAGCCTTCAGGAACCGAGCTTTTTTTCACCTCGGAACGCATGATCGAAGGGATCAGTTTGTCTACTAACCAGTTGCTCATGCTTTCTTTCTCCAGTACCGGTGGCTTGAACACAGCCCCGCGTATGCCCTTGAGCTAAATTCATTTGTGGCGATGACCCAGGCTGGACGGGGTCAGACGTTCGACCTGCCATTTCCAGCCTGCATCCTCAGCCTTCCAGACAACCTGCCAGCGCAGGGTTGCCACTTCGTTTCCGGGCCACCTGCAGGTGGCGCCGGGCTGTTTTACACAGTGGTAGTTATGGACGGCGGCAGACTGCCAGCCGTCACATCCCGACACCGCTGTTGCGCACGGCCTGCATGAACGCGCGAATCTTGCTGTGATCCTTGATTCCCTTACCCTGCTCTACCCCACCGCTGACGTCCACCGCATACGGGCGAACCCGGTCGATGGCCGCCGCGACATTTCCGGGGTTGAGCCCACCCGCCAGGATGATCGGCATGCTCAGGCCCGCCGGAATCAGCGACCAATCAAACGCCTCCCCCGTACCACCGGGCACGCCTTCGACATAAGTGTCCAGCAGAATCCCGCGCGCTCCGCCATAGGCGGCACACGCGCTGGCGATATCGTCCCCGGCCTTGACCCGCAGCGCCTTGATATACGGGCGCTGATAGCTTTCACATTCCTCGGGGGTTTCATCGCCATGAAACTGCAGCAGATCCAGCTGCACAGCATCCAGGGTTTCGTTGAGTTCGCAGCGGCTGGCGTTGACGAACAAGCCCACGGTGGTCACGAACGGCGGCAGTGCCTGGATGATCGCCCGCGCCTGCAACACATTCACCGCCCGTGGACTCCAGGCATAAAACACCAAACCGATGGCATCCGCACCCGCCTCGACTGCCGCCAGCGCGTCTTCGATGCGGGTAATCCCGCAAATCTTGCTGCGAACGGCAGACATATCGTAGAAACCTCAGGGTTTGCGCCGGGAAAGTCCCGGATGGTAACAAAAGCTTTTCCGGGCGTCAGCCGCCAAGTTCGCTGAAACCCGTGAGGAAGTGTGGCCCGATGAAACGCTCCGGCAGCTCGAACTCGTCGCGGTACTCGACCTCCACCAGATACAGGCCGAACGGATGGGCCGTCACCCCGCCGGTACGGCGAATGCGGCTTTCGAGTACTTCCCTGGCCCATTCCACCGGGCGTTCGCCAGTGCCGATGGTCATCAGCACACCCGCAATGTTGCGCACCATGTGATGCAGGAACGCGCCAGCACGAATATCCAGCACGATCATCTTGCCGTGGCGGGTCACCCGTAGATGATGGACTTCCTTGATCGGCGACTTGGCCTGGCACTGGCCGGCCCGGAAGGCGCTGAAATCATGCACGCCCACCAGATGCTGCGCGGCCTCGGCCATACGTTCGGCGTCCAGCGGGCGGTGGTTCCAGGTGATCTCTTCGTTAAGGTGCGCCGGACGGATCTGGTCGTTGTAGATCACGTAGCGGTAACGCCGGGCAATCGCCTTGAAGCGCGCATGAAAGTGCGCAGGCATGACCTTGGCCCAGCTGACGCTGACGTCATGGGGCAAATTGATATTGGCGCCCATCACCCACGCCTTCATCGAGCGTTCGGCCTGGGTATCGAAGTGCACCACCTGGCCACAGGCGTGCACACCGGCGTCGGTACGCCCGGCGCACATCAGCGATACCGGTGAGTCGGCCACCTTGGACAGGGCCTTTTCCAACGTTTCCTGCACGGTCGGCACACCCGACGCCTGGCGCTGCCAGCCGCGATAGCGCGAGCCTTTGTATTCCACGCCGAGGGCGATACGGTAAAAGCCTGCGGCCGCCATTTCGGCGGCCGCGTTATCTATATTTGCCAAGAACTGAGAGCCCGATGAGTTGCGCAAAGGCATCCATTATAAGGGCGGCTGTCGCGTGGCGGGCGCTTTTGTCAGGGATCGCCCCCACACCGGCCATGCGTCAGCCGTCAGAGTTTGCCAAGCATTTCCTTGGCTTCGCTGCGCTGCCCCTCGTCGCCCTCGGCCAGCACTTCGGCAAGGATGTCTTTCGCGCCGCTCGCATCACCCATGTCGATATAGGCCTGGGCCAGGTCGAGCTTGGTGGCGACCTCATTGGTGCCGGACAGGAAATCGAACTCCGGCTCGTCAGCGCCCAGTGCCGCATCTTCAGCGGTGAAGGTGTGCTCGATCGGCGGATGCTCCAGGCTCTGGGACAGACGATCCAGCTCGGCGTTGACATCGTCCAGCTCCGAAGCGAAGGCATCGGGCCTGGCCGTCGCATCCGGCTCGTCCGCCAGAGACAGGTCGAAATCTTCCGGCAGGTCGAAATCGTCCTGCGCCGCCGGCGTGAGGGTCGGCGGCTCGACCGCGGGCACGTCCTTCACCTGCCCTTCAAGGCCAGAGAGGAAGTCATCGTCCGATTGAGCCGAGGCGGGTGCATCCAGCTGCAGGTCCAGGTCAAAGTCCGACAGATCATCCTGACTCGCCTTGGGCTCTGTCTGTTCCTGCAGGAGCGCTGCAAACGTGCGCTCATCGTCAAGATTGGCGGGCGAGACCGCTTCAAGATCGTCCAGGCTCAGATCAAAATCGGTGTCGACCGCCTCGGGCGCGGGTGCCGGGGCTGCTGGCTTGTCTTCCAACAGGTCCTTGACGTACTGGGCGTCCAGGGCCGCCGCCGCCACTGCGGCGCTCACGCCGGCGGCCAGTACGGCCATGGCCGGGAAACGACTCTTGAGCTGTTCGACCTGGGCGTGATTTTCACCATTGGCCACCAGCTGACGCTCCTGGGTGACGAAACCGTCCTTGTCGCCTTGCAGGCCGTAGACCTCCATCAGCTTCAGGCGCAGGTCGCTGCGCTTGGGCTCGTGCTTGATGCCTTGTTCCAGCACGTCGGCAGCCTGGTTCAGATGGCCACGGTCGATATGGGATTGGGCCTGGGCCAGCGCATCGTTGGCGTTTTGCTGGGCCACGGCCGCCGCGAGCGGCGCGAGTACGGACGCAACCGTCGGTGCCATCGCCGCCGGCGCAACCACCGGAGCGGGCGCGGGCGTCGTGGTCAGCTTGACGTTAGGCGGCGGTACTTCGAGGCCTTCGAAGCTGTCCGATGGCAGATCCTGATCGATATTGGAGCTAAACAGCGGCTCTTCAGCCAGGGCACGCGCCATGCGCAGGTGCTTTTCCTCTTCGCGACGGGCATTGCGATGACGCGCCCACAGCAGCAGGAGCAACAGCACCACCAGGCCAGCCGCGCCGCCGATAACACCGAGCACCACCGGATTGGTCAGCAGCTCATTGAATTTGCCGTCGGTGGTCGAGACTGGCGCGGCATCGGGCTTGGCGGCCTCGGCGAGTGGCGTAACGGGCGTCGGCGCCGCTGCAGGTGCTGCAGGTGCTGCTGGCGCGGCCGCAGGTTCGCCGGCCAACTGCGCGGGCATCGCCGCCGTCGCCGGGGCTGCCGGGTCACCTTTCTCAGCCTGCAAACGCGCCAGTTGATCGTTTTTCAGTTGGATCAGCTTTTGCAGCTTGTCCAACTGGCTCTGCAAGTCGGCAGCGCGGCTCTTGAGTTCTTCGTTGTCGCGGCGCGTGGTGTCCAGTTGTTCCTGGGTCATCGCCAGCTTGTCGCCGAGGGCCTGGCTGTCTCCCGCCTTGCCTTTGCCGCCTTTCCTGGCCGCTTCAGCCGAGACCAGGCTCAGGTTGTCTTGGGTTTGAGTGGTCGATGGCGCATTGCCCGCCTGGGTGCGCCTGGTGGCGTCCAACTGCTGCTTGCCGGTTGCCTGGTTAGCCGCGGAACGACGGCCCTGGCGCCACGCGGCGTTCTGCGCCGCCACTTCGGCGATGGCTTTAGGTTGGGACAGCGCAGTGCTTTGAACGGTATCAGGCAGACGCAGGACATGGCCGGTTTTCAAACGGTTGATATTGCCGTCGACAAAGGCACCGGGGTTCAGCGCCTGAATGGCCAGCATGGTCTGCTGCACGGAGGCGCCATTACGGTGCTTCGCGGCGATTTCCCACAAAGTGTCGCGGGACGTGGTGGTGTGCAAGACAGGCTTGCTCGGCGTCGGCCCACTGCTGGCCGGCGCGCTCAAGCGAGGCGCGGGCGTTGTGGCGGCGGGTGCCGACTGGTCGAACTTGGCCGGGTCGAGCAGCACACTGTAGTCGCGCATCAAACGGCCGTTAGGCCATTGCACCTGCAGCAGGAAACGTACGTAGGAATCAGGCAGCGGCTTGCTGGAGGTGACGCGCACCACGCTGCGGCCATTGGGATTGATCACCGGGGTGAACGTCAGGTCATTGAGAAACGCCTGGCGATCCACGCCCGCATCCACAAACGCCTGGGATGAGGCCAGGCTCGGGGTGATCTCGGCAGCCGTCAGGCCACCGACATCGAGCAATTCGATTTCCACCGACAACGGCTGGTTCAAGGTCGACTTGAGGGTCATTTCCCCCAGTTGCAGCGCCTGCGCCATACCGGAGGACAGCGCCGAGGCGGCCGCTATTGCTAACACCAGTTTGCGAACTTGAACCATAGCCTCATCCTTTGTTTGAACACTCCCCGGCCGGCGAGAAGGTTGGTAACCGCTTGCCATAAGGCATGGCGAGCCGATAGGTCACCGACGCGCAATTGTTCCTGCTTGGGGCCAAGCATAGCGCCTGGTTAGAATCAATCTACAAATTGCCGCCAAGTATCTTTTACGCAAGGCCTTTTATCAACAACTGCGCCAACTGCACGGCGTTCAGCGCCGCGCCTTTGCGTACGTTATCTGACGTCAGCCACAGATTTAGTTCCGCCGGATCATCCACCCCGGCGCGAACCCGCCCCACATAGACCACATCCTGGCCGACGGCATCGCCCACCGCTGTTGGGTAATCCCCCTCTTCCACCAGCTCTATACCAGGAGCGGCCTCGAGTGCGCGATTGACGGCAGCCAGATCGACCGGTGCGCTCAGTTGCAATGAGACAGTCAGGCTATCGCCGAAAAACACCGGGGCTTGAACGCAGGTTGCGGAAATCTTTAGCAAAGGATTTTCCAGCACGGCACGCAATTCGTGTACGAGACGCTTCTCCAGGGCCGTATGACCCTGGGCGTCTGGCTTGCCGACCTGTGCCAGCAGGTTGAAAGCCATCTGCCGATCAAAGAACTGTGGTTCCAGTGGGCGCACATTCAGCAGCTCGGCGGTTTGCCGCGCCAGCTCGCTGACCGCTTCGCGCCCCAGGGCAGACACCGCCAGGCTGGCAGTGACACTGACACGCTGGATGTCCACCACCGCGCGCAACGGCGCGAGCACCACCGCCAGGTTGGTCGCGGACGGGCTCGGGCTGGCGAGCTGGAAGGGTTTTTTCAGGCCCTTGAGTATATGGGCATTGGCTTCCGGCACCACCTGCGGCGCTTGCTCGACGGGCAAGGCACCTGACAAGTCGATCACCGAACACCCCGCCGCGATGGCGCGCGGCGCGAAGCTCAGGGTCACCGCCGGACCAGCGGCGAAAAACGCCAGTTGCGCCTTGCTGAAATCGAACTCGTCGACCTCCCGCACTCGCACGTTCTTACCACGAAACGGCAACGACGCACCGGCTGAATTATTGCCCGCCAGCAGATGCAGGGTGCCTACCGGGAATGCCAGTTCTTCGAGAATCTGCACCAGGGTTTCGCCAACGGTGCCGGTGGCGCCGATTACGGCGATTTCAAAGGTCTGGGTCATGAGGGCTGCCTCGGGCATTGCGGGGAGGAGCGGCACTTTACCGGGTGCCTGGGGGTGAGGCAATTAACCTGGGCCTGCGATAGGGCCATGACAAGCAATAAAAAACCCGCGCCTGTCACCAGTTGCGGGTTTTTTACTGCTTCAAAAAATCAACGCTCCAGCAAGATCCGCAGCATGCGACGCAGCGGCTCGGCCGCGCCCCACAGCAGTTGGTCGCCGACGGTAAAGGCGCCCAGGAACTGGCTGCCCATGTTCAGCTTGCGCAGACGGCCCACCGGTACATTCAGGGTGCCGGTGACCTTGGTCGGGCTCAGCTCCTGCATGCTGATGTCGCGGTTGTTCGGTACCAGCTTGACCCAAGGGTTATGCTGGCTGATCAGCCCTTCGATATCGGCGATCGGCACGTCTTTGTTGAGCTTGATGGTCAGCGCCTGGCTGTGGCAACGCATGGCGCCGATACGCACGCAGATACCATCCACCGGGATCGGGTTCTTGAAGCGACCGAGGATCTTGTTGGTTTCGGCCTGGGCCTTCCACTCTTCGCGGCTCTGGCCGTTTGGCAGTTCTTTGTCGATCCACGGGATCAGGCTACCCGCCAATGGCACGCCAAAGTTCTCGGTCGGGTAGGCATCGCTGCGCATGGCTTCGGCCACACGGCGGTCGATGTCGAGGATCGCGCTGGCCGGGTCGGCCAGTTGATCGGCAACAGCGGCGTGGGTCGCGCCCATCTGCTTGATCAGCTCACGCATGTTCTGCGCGCCGGCGCCGGAGGCTGCCTGATAGGTCATGGCGCTCATCCACTCGACCAGGCCGGCTTCGAACAGGCCACCCAGGCCCATCAGCATCAGGCTGACGGTGCAGTTGCCGCCGACATAGTTCTTGGTGCCGGCATCCAGCTGCTGGTCGATGACCCTGCGGTTGACCGGGTCGAGGATGATCACCGCGTCGTCCTGCATGCGCAGGCTCGAGGCGGCATCGATCCAGTAACCCTGCCAGCCGGCTTCGCGCAGCTTGGGGAAGACTTCGCTGGTGTAGTCGCCACCCTGGCAGGTCAGGATCACGTCGAGGGTTTTCAGCTCGTCAATGCTGTAGGCGTCCTTGAGCGGGGCAATATCCTTGCCCACGGACGGCCCTTGGCCACCCACGTTCGAGGTGGTGAAAAACACCGGCTCGATAAGATCGAAATCCTGCTCTTCCAGCATCCGCTGCATGAGCACGGAACCGACCATACCGCGCCAACCGATCAGACCTACACGTTTCATCGCAACTACACCTTGTTAAAAAGTGGGCCGCCTTGCAGCAACAACTGCAAGTGGGCCCGAGAGATTACAGATTCCGCAGCGCGGCGACTACTGCGTCGCCCATTTCTTGCGTACCGACTTTGGTGCAACCCTGCGACCAGATATCGCCGGTGCGCAAGCCCTGGTCCAGCACCAGGCTCACCGCCTTCTCGATCGCGTCCGCCGCCACGCTCAGGTTGAAGCTGTAACGCAGCATCATCGAGACCGACAAAATGGTCGCCAGCGGGTTGGCAATGTCCTGGCCGGCAATGTCAGGCGCCGAGCCGTGGCAAGGCTCGTACATGCCCTTGTTGTGGGTGTCCAGGGACGCCGACGGCAGCATGCCGATGGAGCCGGTGAGCATCGAGGCCTGGTCGGACAGGATGTCGCCGAACAGGTTGTCGGTGACGATCACGTCAAACTGCTTGGGCGCACGCACCAGTTGCATGGCGGCGTTGTCGACGTACATGTGGCTCAACTCGACGTCCGGGTAGTCCTTGGCGACTTCCTCGACGATTTCGCGCCACAGTTGGCTGGAAGCCAGTACGTTGGCCTTGTCCACCGAGCAGACCTTCTTGCCACGCACGCGGGCCATATCGAAACCGACACGGGCAATACGGCGGATTTCGCTCTCGCTGTACGGCAGGGTGTCGTAGGCCTGGCGCTCGCCATTGGGCAGCTCACGCACGCCACGTGGCGAGCCAAAGTAGATACCGCCGGTCAGTTCACGCACGATCAGGATGTCCAGGCCCGCCACCACTTCCGGCTTGAGGCTCGAGGCATCCGCCAGTTGCGGGTAGAGGATCGCCGGACGCAGGTTGCCGAACAGGCCCAGTTGCGCGCGGATCTTGAGCAGGCCGCGCTCAGGGCGGATATCACGTTCGATCTTGTCCCATTTCGGGCCACCCACGGCGCCCAGCAGCACGGCGTCGGCGGCACGGGCACGGTCCAGGGTTTCGTCGGCCAGCGGCACGCCATGCTTGTCGATGGCGGCACCGCCAATCACGTCGTGGCTCAGCTCGAAGCCCAGACTGTACTTGGTGTTGGCCAACTCCAGGACCTTGACCGCTTCGGCCATGATTTCCGGACCAATACCGTCGCCAGGGAGAATCAGAATCTGCTTGCTCATGGGTTCCTCATTTCATCAAGCGACCCGCCCGTGGGCAGGTCGGGAAAAATCAATCAGCGTTCGGCCCACACCACCAGCACGTCGGTGCTGAAGGTGCCGTCGGCTTGAATTTCGTAATAATCACGCACTTCCTGGCCCATCGCCTGCTGCAGCTCAAGGATCGCCGCGCGCAGGGCTTGAGGTGTGCGCATGCGCTCGACCCATGAGGTGTATTCCAGGCGCAGGCGTTGGCGGCTGCTGTTGCGCACATGCAGACCGGCTTCACTGAGCTGGCGCATCCACTCGGCGGCGGAGTAGTCGCGCACGTGGCTGGTGTCGCGCAACACTTCGACGGTTTGCAGGTAAGTGTCCAACAGCGGGCTGCCCGGTGACAAGACGTCGACAAACGCCGCCATCCCACCCGGTTTAAGCACGCGGCGCACTTCGCGCAACGCCAGGCCGAGGTCGCTCCAGTGGTGGGCCGAATAACGGCTGAACACGAAGTCAAACTCGCCATCGGCAAACGGCAGACGTTCGGCGGCGCCGTTTACGGTGCTGATATTGGTGAAACCACGTTCTTGCGCAGCGGCTGCAACCACGTCGAGCATTTGCTGGGACAGGTCGTAGGCGACCACTTCCTTGACCAATGGCGCCACCTGGAAACTCACATGCCCGGCACCGCAGCCCAGGTCCAGCAGGCGCGCGGCGCCCTGCCCGGCCAGTTCGGCCTGGAGCAGCGCGAATTCGGTGCCCTGGGCGTGCACGGCACTGCTCAGGTAGGCGGCAGCCTGCTCGCCGAATTGTTTTTGCACGACTTGGGTGTGGGCGGCGGTGGTCATGGAAAGCTCCTTCTGGTGGTGCTTTTTTGTAGGAGCAAGCTTGCTCGCGAAGGCCGCCAACGCTGACACTGACAGCCTGAAACAACGCTCGCGCCTTGGGCTTTTTCGCGAGCGAGCTCGCTCCTACAGTGGGTTATGCGTCGCGAAACAACCAGGGCTGGCTGGCCCGGTGTTTGGCCTCAAACGCAGCAATCGCATCGCCGTCCTGCAAGGTCAGGCCGATATCGTCCAGGCCATTGATCAGGCAGTGCTTGCGGAAGGCGTCCACTTCGAAGTGGTACACCTTGCCATCCGGGCGGGTCACGGTTTGCGCGGCCAGGTCGATGGTCAACTGGTAGCCCACATCGGCCTCCACTTGCTTGAACAGTTCGTCGACCTCTTCGTCGGTCAAGATGATCGGCAACAGGCCGTTCTTGAAGCTGTTGTTGAAGAAGATGTCGGCGTAGCTCGGCGCAATGATGCTGCGAAAGCCATATTCCTCCAGGGCCCACGGCGCGTGCTCACGGCTGGAGCCGCAGCCGAAGTTTTCTCGGGCCAGTAATACGCTGGCACCCTGGTAGCGTTCGGCGTTGAGCACGAAGTCTTTGTTCAGCGGGCGCTTGGAGTTGTCCTGGTAGGCGTAACCCACGTCCAGGTAGCGCCACTCATCGAACAGGTTCGGGCCAAAACCAGTGCGCTTGATCGACTTCAAGAACTGCTTGGGGATGATCTGGTCGGTGTCCACGTTGGCGCGGTCCAACGGTGCGACAAGACCTGTGTGCTGGGTAAAAGCTTTCATCGGGGATTCCTCAGATCAATTCGCGAACGTCGATGAAACGACCGTTGACGGCAGCAGCGGCGGCCATCGCCGGGCTGACCAGGTGGGTACGACCACCGGCACCCTGGCGCCCTTCGAAGTTACGGTTGGAAGTCGAGGCGCAATGCTCGCCCGACTCCAGGCGGTCCGGGTTCATCGCCAGGCACATCGAGCAGCCCGGCTCGCGCCATTCAAAACCGGCTTCGAGGAAGATCTTGTCCAGGCCTTCGGCTTCGGCCTGCGCTTTGACCAGGCCCGAACCCGGCACCACGATGGCTTGCTTGATGGTCGCCGCCACTTTACGGCCCTTGGCGATCACCGCCGCGGCCCGCAGGTCTTCGATCCGCGAGTTGGTGCAGGAGCCGATGAATACGCGATCCAACTGGATATCGGTGATCGCCTGGTTGGCTTTCAAGCCCATGTACTTCAAGGCGCGCTCGATGGAACCGCGCTTGACCAGGTCGGCCTCTTTGGCCGGGTCCGGCACGTTCTGGTCGACGGCCAGGACCATTTCCGGGGAGGTGCCCCAGCTGACCTGCGGCTTGATCTGCGCGGCGTCGAGGTCAACCACGGTGTCGAACACCGCGTCGGCGTCGGACACCAGGTCTTTCCAGGCCTCAACCGCGGCGTCCCAGTCAGCGCCTGTGGGTGCAAACGGACGGCCTTTGACGTACTCAACGGTCTTGTCGTCAGCCGCCACCATACCCACGCGGGCACCGGCCTCGATGGACATGTTGCAGATGGTCATGCGGCCTTCGATGGACAGGTCACGAATGGCGCTGCCGGCGAACTCGATGGCATGGCCGTTACCGCCGGCGGTGCCGATCTTGCCGATCACGGCGAGGACGATGTCCTTGGCGGTCACACCGAAGGGCAAGGTACCTTCGACGCGAACCAGCATGTTCTTCATTTTCTTGGCAACCAGGCACTGGGTGGCGAACACATGTTCCACCTCGGAAGTGCCGATGCCATGGGCCAGGGCGCCGAAGGCACCGTGGGTGGAGGTGTGAGAGTCACCGCAGACCACGGTCATGCCGGGCAAGGTGGCACCCTGCTCCGGGCCGATCACGTGCACGATGCCTTGACGCACGTCATTCATCTTGAATTCGGTGATGCCATATTCGTCGCAATAGTCGTCAAGGGTCTGCACCTGCAGGCGCGACACGGTGTCGACGATGGCGTCGATACCGCCCTTGCGCTCCGGGGTGGTCGGCACGTTGTGGTCCGGAGTGGCGATGATCGAGTCGACGCGCCAAGGCTTGCGCCCGGCCAGTCGCAGGCCTTCGAACGCTTGGGGCGAGGTCACTTCATGGATGATGTGACGGTCGATATAGATCAGCGACGACCCATCATCGCGCCGTTTCACTTCATGGGAATCCCAAAGCTTGTCGTAAAGCGTTTTGCCGGCCATCAGTCGGTCCTCATCAGCGGTGTTTCATACGCCGGGCTTTTCAATAACCCTTTGGCTTGTGAGGCTGATGGTATGGCGCTACATTAAATAACTCAAATTCATATTTTTTATGCTTTGGATTACCAACTGGAATACACCAATGGACCTGGCCAACCTCAATGCGTTTATTGCCATCGCCGAGACCGGCAGCTTCTCCGGCGCCGGTGAACGCCTGCACCTGACCCAACCGGCCATCAGCAAGCGGATCGCCGGGCTGGAGCAGCAACTGAAAGTGCGCCTGTTTGATCGTTTGGGCCGTGAAGTGGGCTTGACCGAAGCCGGACGGGCACTGCTGCCACGTGCTTATCAGATCCTCAACGTGCTGGACGACACGCGCCGCGCGCTCACCAACCTGACCGGCGAAGTCAGCGGGCGTCTCACCCTGGCCACCAGTCACCATATCGGCCTGCACCGTCTGCCGCCGGTGCTGCGCACCTTTACCCGGGAATACCCGAACGTGGCGCTGGATATTCAGTTTCTCGATTCGGAAGTGGCCTACGAAGAAATCCTCCACGGCCGCGCCGAAGTCGCCGTAATTACCCTGGCACCCGATCCCCACCACCTGGTAAGCGCCACCCCGGTATGGCACGACCCACTGGACTTCGTGGTGGCGCCGGAGCACAGCCTGATCGGCAACGGCAGGGTCAGCCTGGCCGACATTGCCGGCCACCCGGCGGTTTTCCCCGGCGGCAACACCTTTACCCACCATATCGTCAGGCGTCTGTTTGAAGCCCAGGGCCTCACGCCGAACATCGCGATGAGCACTAACTATTTGGAAACGATCAAGATGATGGTGTCCATTGGCCTGGCCTGGAGTGTGTTACCGCGCACCATGCTCGACGACCAGGTCGCCAGTATCGCTTTGCCAGGCATACAACTCAGTCGCCAGCTAGGCTATATCGTGCACACTGAAAGGACGCTGTCGAATGCTGCGCGGGCTTTCATGAGCCTGCTGGATGCACAGGTCGATCTGCCAGGGGTACCGGTATGACATTGTGCGGCCGCAGGTTTCTGAGTAAAACCGCGCTGTTTGCCCATCGAATCAAGGCCCTTTGATAATGCGCAACCCCGTCGATTCCGTGCCACCCCTGCCGCGCATCTATGCTCTGGACCCTCAAGAGGCGGAGCAAAGCTGGGACAGCGCCCCGCAATTGTTGGCCGCCCTCAACGCTGCCCGGCTGGGCGCATGGTGCTGGGAAATCGATACCGGCAGAATCAGCTGGTCACGCGGCACCCAGGCGCTGTTTGGCTTTGACCCGCGCCAGCCACTGCCTAAGGACCTGGACTACCTCGATCTGCTGGCCCCCGGCGATCGCGTCCGAGTGGTACGGGCTTTTCATGCGGTATTGGCGGGCGAGCCGGTCGAGCAGGCCATGCATCACCGTATTCAATGGCCGGACGGCAGCTTTCACTGGCTGGAAATCAACGGCAGCTTGCTGCCAGACAAAACCGGCCGGGGCCGCATGATCGGCGTGATTCGTGAGATCACCCACCAGCGCGAGCGGGAAAGCGCCCTCAGCCACTCGGAAAAACGCTTCGCCACACTGTTTCATCTGTGCCCGAACATGGTGCTGCTGACGCGCCAGTCGGATGGCCTGATCAGCGAGGCCAACCAGCACTTCGAGACACTGTTCGGCTGGCCGGTGGCCGACGCTATCGGCCGCACCACCCTCGACCTGGGCCTGTGGCGCCACCCCGAGCAACGCGCGCAACTGGTCAAGGCCACTCAGCGCAAGGGCGAGTCCATCACCCTGGAGGTGCAGTTTTGCGCCAGTAACGGCCAGATCCACGATGGCATCCTCAGCGCGCAAAAGGTCGAGCTGGAGGGTGAGGCCTACCTGATCAGCACCTTTCTCGACACCACCGAACACAGAACCGCCGAGCAGGCCCTCAAGGACAGCCAGGAACGCCTCGACCTGGCCCTGGATTCGGCGCAACTGGGCACCTGGGACTGGCACATCCCCAGCGGCATGCTCTACGGCTCGGCCCGCGCCGCGCAGTTGCACGGCTTGCCGCCCGAACCGTTCCATGAGTCCTTCGACGCGTTTTTCGAGGGCATGCCCGATGAAGAACGCGAGAGTATGCGCAATGCCTACCGCACCCTGCGCGAAGGCCCGGCCGGCAACTATCAGTTGACCTACCGCGTGCCCATGGAAGACGGCACCTCGCGCTACCTGGAAAGCCGCGCCCGCCTGTACCGCAACGAGAAAGGCGTTCCGCTGCGCATGGCCGGCACTCTGCTGGACATCACTGACCAGGTGGAACGGGAACAACGCCTGAGCGCTTCCGAAGAAAAATTCGCCAGCCTGTTCCAGGCCAGTCCCGACCCGATCTGCGTCACGCGCCTGGAAAACGGCACCTTTATCGAGATCAACCCGGCCTTCACCCAGACCTTCGGCTGGGCCGCCGCCGAGGTGATCGACAAGAACGCCGACCAGATCGGCCTGTGGGACGACGCCGACCAGCGCCTGCAACGTATCGAGCGGGTGATCCGCGAACAGGCGTTGAACAATGTGACCGTGGTTGCCCATCACAAGAACGGCCAGAGCCTGACCTGCGTGATTTCCAGCCGCCTGATCAAGGTTGGCGAGCAGCCATGCATCGTCACCACCTTGCGCGACATCACCCAGCAGCAACGTTCGGAAGCGGCCCTGAAGGCCAGCGAAGAGAAGTTCGCCAAGGCCTTCCACTCCAGCCCCGACGCGATTTCCATCACCGAGCGCGACAGCGGCCGCTATGTGGAGGTCAACGACGGTTTCTGCCGCCTCACCGGCTACCGCGCCGAAGAAGCCATCGGCCTTACGCTGTACCAGATCGGCATCTGGGCCGATGAGAACCAGCGCTCGGCGCTGTTGACCGAACTGCAGATCAAGGGTCGCATTCATCACCTGGAGATGCTTTGGCACAACAAGCGCGGCGAATTGCTCTCGGTGGAGGTTTCGGTAGAACCCATCACCCTGAATGAAACCCCGTGCCTGCTGCTCACCGCACGGGACGTGAGCCTGCTGAAGAACGCCCAGGCGCAGATCCGCCACCTGGCTTACCACGACCCGCTGACCAACCTGCCCAACCGTGCGCTGCTGATGGACCGCCTGAGCCAGCAGATCGCACTGCTCAAGCGCCACAATTTACGTGGCGCGTTGCTGTTCCTTGATCTTGACCACTTCAAGCACATCAACGACTCCCTCGGCCATCCGGTGGGCGACACCGTACTGAAAATCGTCACCGCGCGCCTTGAAGCCAGCGTGCGCATGGAAGACACCGTGGCGCGCCTGGGTGGCGATGAGTTTGTGGTGCTGCTCAGTGGCCTGGACGGCTCGCGCATGGAAGTCAGCCACCAGGTGCAGGAACTGGCCGACACCTTGCGCGAACTGCTGTCGGAACCGATGTTCCTCGATGGGCATCGCTTGCAGGTCACGCCCAGTATCGGCGTGGCGTTGATTCCCGATCATGGCTCAACCCCGGCGGACCTGCTCAAGCGCGCCGACATTGCCCTGTATCGCGCCAAGGACTCAGGGCGCAACACCACGCAAATGTTCCACAACAGCATGCAAAAAACCGCCAGCGAACGCCTGCGCATGGAAACCGACCTGCGCCTGGCGCTGTCGCGCGGCGAGTTCAGCGTGCACTACCAGCCTCAGGTCGATGCACGGGGCGACAAGATTGTCGGCGCCGAAGCCCTGGTGCGCTGGCACCACCCGCAGTTGGGCGCGCAGTCGCCGTCCGAATTTATCAAGGTACTGGAAGACAGCGGCCTGATCCTCGAAGTGGGCACCTGGATCCTCGATGAAGCCTGCGCGGCTTTTCAGCAATTGATCGCCGAAGGCCTGGTAGACCCGCTTGATTTCAGCCTGTGCGTCAACATCAGCCCACGGCAGTTCCGCCAGAACGATTTTGTCGAACGCGTCGAACGCAGCCTCAACCAGCATCAACTGCCCTTCAGCCTGCTGAAGCTGGAAATCACCGAAGGTATCGTGATCCAGAACCTGGATGACACCGTGGCCAAGATGCGCCGCCTGAAAAAGCTCGGGGTCAGTTTTGCCATGGATGACTTTGGCACCGGCTACTCCTCCCTGACCTACCTCAAGCGCCTGCCGGTAGATGCGCTGAAAATCGACCAGTCGTTTGTACGCGACGCGACGCACGACCCCAACGACGCCGAAATCATCCGCGCTATTGTGGCCATGGCCCGCAGCCTAAACCTGGAAGTGATTGCCGAGGGCGTGGAAACCCCGGAACAACTGGCGTTTCTGCAAAAGCTGGGGTGCCATTTGTTCCAAGGGTATTTACACAGCCGGCCGTTGCCGATCGATGGCTTCAGGCGGTTGCTGCTATAGCCCTCACACCAGCTTTATCGCGCGCAGCCCGGCACGTTTCCAGCGCGATGAGGCCAGCTCGTGCTTTTGCCCGTAAAAATCAACCGCGCCATCGATCGCCGCAACCGAATGGCCAGTGTCCGCGAGCGTACCGATCGCGCCCCTGACCAACTCTTCAACGGTGCTTTCACGCATATAGCCAAACAGCCCCAGCCGGCGCAGCGCTTCGCCTGGAAATTCGCCGTCATTGAGGGTTTGCAGGGCTACGTCATAACTCTCTGCGGCGCGGAAGTCGTTATTTTCCATCTGCGCGCGTTTGGCACTGACCGCGTACAAGAAATTGGCGTAATTGAGCAACGGCGCATTGCTGCCCTGGAAGTTCGACGCGACGGCGGCTTGATGCAGCTCATCAAAGCTCACCGTGACCTTGAAGGAGTCCCTCATGACCACCTCCAACCCTTGTGGGGTGAGCTGGACTTGCTTAAAGATGCCTTGGGGATCCTGCCAGAACCGAATAATGGCCGCCTTGATCGCCGAGACCGTGACGCAATTGCCCTCGCCTCCTTGATAAAAGCCATCCCATATTTGCGCGGACGTGGTGCCGGATGCCACATGGGAGACTTTCCTCCCATCGGCGCGGGGCACACTATCGTCGTTGAACAAAACATAACCGTAGCCTTGATCTGCGCTGCGCTGCTGGCCGTAAAGATGCCTTACCCCCTCCATGACCAATGCTGAGCCAAAGTTATGGGTCGACATGACCCCCACGGCCCCTTTTGCGGCCATGTCGCTTGACGACACATATTGGGAAAGACCGAACACACCCATGCCCTGCAAGCATCGCTGGGTCGTCTCGCCCTCAAGGGTTTTGGCCAGGGCGGCCGCAAACGTGGGGTAACCGCCGGTCAGTTGCTTGCGTTTGACAAAGGCTGCGAACACGAAGTTGGCGTCCTTGACCGCACCGCTGTCCGCTCCGCTGAACCGTGACGCTTTCGTTGCCTGTTCCAACTCCTGGCGAGACAGTTGCACCTTGAACTCATCCTTCATGGTGATGTGATACCCCTCACCCGTGGCGACCAGCTCATTGAACATCCCGCTTGGATGCTGACCGAACGTCAACATCATCAACTTGATCACGGCCGCCTGGGTGCTGCAGTCAAAGGTCTCGCCAAACTGCCGTTGCTCGACGTCGAACGCCCGGTTGATATCCGCAGGTTTTTCGCCTGCCTGCTTTGAAGAAAGACATGAAAACGCATCGCCCGTGCCGTTCGCCGGCCAAAATGGACGCTCACCTACCGAGGTATTCATTCACTGGTTTCCTGATGATTATCGAAGCAATAGCCTGAAAAAATGCAGCCAGGGCAAGGTTGTAGCGGAGCGAGTCGCACCCCGGCTGCACAGTGGGTCGGTCCAGTCGCCCGCTACATAAGCGCTACGGCGTCCCCCCGGGTGGGCGAGGAGCCGCGACGCCCCCATAACTCTTCACGGCCATTGATAACCGCTACCGAATGCCCGGTCCGATTGCACATGCCCACTTGTCCACGGGCGAGTTCGCGCACCGAAACCCGCTTCATGTGCTGCCTCAACCCCAACCGCAGGAACCCCTCGCCCGGCCCGGTCTCATCCTCACCGTTATTCAAACTGCGAATCGCCGCCCAATATCCCCTGCCCGCCATGCGATCGTTGTTTTCCATCTGGGCGCGCTTGGCGCTGACAGCGAAGAGAAATTCCGCGTCCTGAAGCATGCCCTTGTCCGGGCCCTTGAATTGCGCGCCTTTAGCGCCCTCGCGCAGTTCGCGGTCAGTCAGGGTGAGTTGGAACTCATCGCGCATCACCACCCGATAACCGTCGTGGGTTCGGGTTACGCTCTTGAAAATATCCGTCGGGCTTTGGCCAAATCGATACATGGCGGCCTTGATGGCCGAGACCGTCACACAGTTGCCATCGGGGCCCTGGTAAAACCCACTCCAAATGTTGTCGGGCTTCGCACCGTTTCGCTTGCTCGAAAGCCCTGGGATATTCGTTGCGGGCTCTGGGCTGGGCACCACAGGTTCAGGCACCACCCTCGGTGCGGGCAAAGGTGCGGGTGTATCAGGTACTTTGTTGTCGTTTTTATTAGATACCAAACTGAGTAGTTGAGTAAAAAAAGAATTAAACAAAACAACCAGCGTCTTCAGGATTTCTGATTCATTGCCGATGCCCTCTTTTTCCTGCGGTACAGCAACAGGCCGCGTCACACTATTGTCAATGGCCTGATTGTCGATCAACTTCGACTTTTCACACGATTGATTACTGGCATTAAGTGAATCAACCGCCAACACCTGCCTGACATCGATTAAACGCGCGATATTTTTTATTGAGCAATTAGACATAAATCCCCCATAAGCAGGCACCTCTCCGGACATTTACATCCGAAGAAGTGCACAAACTATTCAAGTGGTTTTTCCTGCAACTCAAAATATGAGTATTTACTGAACGTTGAACCACCAGCGCCTTGCATCAACTTGATTGTCGTTGGGACGTGGGCTGGTCAAGTCCGGAACGGGCATATCCGGCAGGGGCGTCAAATCCGGCGCATCAGGAAGGATTGGCTGGGGCGTGACCTCGGACTTTGGAATGGACAATGTTTCGGGATCGGGTTTGGGGGTTACGGCCGGTTCGACGCCCGGCGCGGGAATAGGCGCTGGAATCACGCCTGGTACGACGCCTGGCGCGGGAATAGGCGCTGGAATCAAGCCTGGTACGACGCCTGGCGCTGGCGTGGGACCGGGGGTAATGCCAGGCTTGCCGTCGGGCGCGGCATCGGTGCGACGACCAGGCCGGTGCTCCGCATCGGGCCTTGGCACATCATTCGCCCTTCTGCGCCTGTCCGGGAGCCCACCCTTGTCATCGCAGTGACAATGCCCCACGTTGACACTTAAATGTACGTCTGCCTTGGAGTTATTGTTCACGGTGACATCAGGCTCAGGCATGGGTGGAAATAGCGGCACCACATCCTCGTCGGGGGTCACTGCCGGACGATCAGTCCATTGCGGCCTCACTGGCAAATGCCCCGCATCCGGCATCACTGATTTCTCACGTGCATCCGGCTTCACCGGCAACGTGTTCGTTTCCGCCTTCACGCCTTGCTCACGTGCGTCCAGCTTCACTGGCAATTTGCCTGAGTCCTGCTGCACAGGTTTCTCACGCACGTCGGACCGCAATGAAAATTTGCCTGGATCAACTAACACGGCCGGCGTTAAATACCTTCCGGACACCATGTCGCGCATGGTTTTCAGCACCAACTCAAGCATGTCAAATAACTTGTTGAGCGCAGCGCCGGGAATCATGACTTCATTAGGAGAAGGTCGGACGTTGTCCGTGCGTGCCGGTGTATTACTGATATGAGTGCCGTGAGCCTGGGGGGGCGGGCTAGTGTCTGACCTGGAAGGCGATACGGAACTTCGATCAACCGACGGCGCGTCCACTTTTACTTGCGGCAGGTTATTAACCGATAGAGACATTTGCGATTCCTTAATCAAAATAGCCTGGCCCTATTAACGGGCCAGGAAAGCGATAGGTTGAATAGCCGGAAGCAATAACACTGCTTCACAGTCCCTACTTACGTGGAAAGTCAGGCCATCGAGTTCCAGAAATCGGTCTTCATATAAGGAAACCAAAGCATACTTTCAGACTTTGCCCTACGGACTTTCGCCGGCGAGCCTTGATGCAAGCAGCTCACGACCTCAAAGTGCAGTCACACGCGTTAATAAACTGCAGCAACGCAAACATTCGATAACATTCAAACCCAAGCTCGCTAACCATCTGTGTTAGTGCGCGCGAAAAAAAGGGCGCCAGTGGCGCCCTTCCAAGTGACAGGTAAATATGTCGTTAAAAACCCTATGCGCCCTTGCAGCGCAAGCGGTCACTGGCAAAGAAACTCAGGCTCCGAGTGGATGCGGCATCCCCAGCAATCGGCTGACCTGTTCCAACTCCGTCTCCCGACGCATGGCCGTAAACAGCTGCACCGCTTGCGGATAATTGCGTGTCAACATCGCCAGCCACTGCTTCAAACGACCCGGAGCCTGCTTTTCAGTCAACTGCGCCACTGATTGGGCCCAGAAGTCCTGCAACATGGGCTGCATCTGCGCCCAGGTCATTTCCACCACCTCTTCACCTGCGCGCGCCGCCGCGATCTGGCGCGCCAGGTCGGGGCGTGCCACCAGGCCACGGCCAAGCATGATGTCTTCGGCACCGCTGACTTCGCGGCAACGCTTCCAGTCCTCGACACTCCAGATGTCGCCATTGGCGAACACCGGTACCTTGACCACGTCCTGCACCCGCGGGATCCATTCCCAGTGCGCCGGGGGCTTGTAGCCATCGGTCTTGGTGCGGGCATGTACCACGATATGCGCCGCGCCGCCCTCGGCCAGGGCCGTGGCGCACACCAGCGCGCCGTCCGGGCTGTCGAAACCCAGGCGCATCTTGGCGGTCACCGGGATATGCGCCGGCACGGCGCGGCGTACGTGTTCAACAATCCGGTTGAGCAGCTCCGGCTCCTTGAGCAGCACGGCACCGCCGCGCGACTTGTTGACCGTCTTGGCCGGGCAGCCAAAGTTCAGGTCGATCACCTGGGAGCCCAGCTCGCAGGCCAGGGCGGCGTTTTCCGCCAGGCACACCGGATCGGAACCGAGCAACTGCACGCGTAACGGCACGCCCGCGGCGGTGTGGGCACCGTGCAGCAATTCCGGGGCAAGCTTGTGAAAATAGGCTGGGGTGAGCAGGCGGTCGTTGACGCGGATGAATTCGGTCACGCACCAGTCAATACCGCCCACGCGGGTCAGCACGTCCCGCAGGATGTTGTCGACCAACCCCTCCATGGGCGCCAAAGCAATTTGCATGGAAAACACTCAACAAAAATCGTGGCGCAGTTTACTGGGTTTCCCACAGCAACCGTTAACCCCCTGTCAGGGCGGCGCCATAGCCATCGAGAAACTCCACCGGCATGCGCTTGGGCCTGCCACTGGACAATTCGATACACACAAAGGTGGTGTGCGCGCGCAGCAGGGTTGCGCCATCACGGGGGCGCACCAGTTGAAAGCGGCGAGTCATTTTCAGGCGCTGGTCCCAATCGACGATCCAGGTGGCCAGTTGCAGTTCGTCCCCTTCATAGCCGGCCGCCAGGTAGTCGATCTCATGGCGCACCACCGCCATGGCGCGATCCAGGCGACGGTATTCGGTGAGGTCCAGCCCCAGCCGCTGGGAGTGGCGCCAGGCGCAACGCTCCAGCCAGGACACATACACCGCGTTATTGGCGTGCCCCAGGCCGTCGATGTCTTCAGGCGCGACCTGCAGATCGATGATAAACGGCGTTGCCAAATCCCAGCCCATGCCTTGCTCCCAGTCGATTAATGTCGGCGGGAAGCAGTGTATCAGGCGCTCTGCTGCGCTGGTAAACGGCGACCGGCCAACAGCGCCAGCACCCCTTCGATGACCCGTGGATCAGCCAGCACTTTCTGGTGGCCTCCCTGCTCCAGGCGCAGCAGGCGGCTGTCAAACCAGGCCTCGTGGATGGCTTGAGAGGCCTTGACCGGGACGAAGGTGTCATCTTCGGCGTGCACGATCAGGCCGGGAATATTCATCTTATAGTGGGCCACATCCAGGTGCTTGAGCGGCATGCCGAACGCCAGCTCTACTGCCTGGATAAACGCCGAGCGCGCCCGTGCCGGCAAACCGACCATTGTAGTGAAGCCGCGCAGCACATCCAGAAAGCGTGACGGCGCCGCAATGCTCACCAGCGCCTCGGTGCGCAGCCCCAACTGCACCGCCAGCAGCGCACTGGCGCCGCCCATGGAGTGGCCGATCACGGCGCGCAGCGGTGGCAACTCGGCGGCCGCCTCCAGCATGGCGCGGGCAAAGAGCAGCACATGCGCTTCACGCCCCGGCGAACGACCGTGGGCAGGACCGTCCAGGGCGATCACGGAATAACCATTGGCGATCAATGCCGTGATCAGGCTGGCGAACTGGGTGGGCCGGCCTTCCCAACCGTGCATCAGCAGCACGGCCGGGCCTTGACCCCAGCGCAGGGCCGACAAGCCGAAACGCAGAGTGATGCGCTCCGATTGCGCCAGCAGCGGCAGCTCCCAATCGCGCGGCGGCAGGTCGCGCGGCGTCATGAAGGCGCGGCGCATCCTGTTGGCCATCGTTTGCGGCGCCAGGTGACCCAGCGTGCCATTGAAGCGACGAGTCCAGGTTAATGTGCCCATCCTGCAAGCCCTCCTCTAGCGCACAGCTGACTTGGCGGCGCGCAACACCCGGTCCGACAACTCACCCGGCCCCAGGGCGCGGGCCAATGCCAGGCCACCGATCATCAGCGCCATGTCAGCCAGGGCCTTGTCAGTGTCGTCGGGGCTGGCGGCGAGTTGCGCGGCCATCAACTCCACATGTTCGTTGAGCGCCTCACGGAACGTGTCGGGCAGACGGGCCATTTCGCCCACGGTTGCCGGTATCGGGCATGCCTGGGCGGTGGAGTCGCGATGCTTGCGCGACAGATAAAACGCCGCCACCAAGCCCCTGCGCTCTTCCCCGGTCAGCTGTGAATCCATGTCGTCGATGGCGGCACGTCGCCGCGCGAGCAATTGGGTGAAGGCTTCCAGCATCAGCGCGTCCTTGCTTTCAAAGTGCGCGTAGAACCCCCCAACGGTCAGGCCTGCCGCGCCCATGACTTCACCCACACTGGGTTCAGCCGGGCCACGCCGGATCAACGCGGCGCTGGCGGCTTGCAGAATGCGTTCGCGGGTTTGCGCTTTTTTATCGCTCATCAAAGCCTCCGACGTTCATGGGTGAATATTATTATCATAATAATATTTGGCAGGCGACAGCCATGACCATTGGTCAGAACAAGAAGAAGGGAAACTGGAAGGGGCACTGGCCAAACGCCAGACAAACAAAAGGGCCATTCAATAATTGAATGACCCTTAAAAATCCCGCATAGCGGGTAATCGTGGCGTCCCCTAGGGGACTCGAACCCCTGTTACCGCCGTGAAAGGGCGGTGTCCTAGGCCACTAGACGAAGGGGACACAAACCTTCTCTACAACAGATCAGGGCTGAGACCTGATCGATTCAAGGACGGTGTGGCCGGAACCTTGAACCTGTAAATTGGTGGAGCTAAACGGGATCGAACCGTTGACCTCTTGCATGCCATGCAAGCGCTCTCCCAGCTGAGCTATAGCCCCGAATTTTCGCCTCGCGGCGCAGCAAGCCTTGCGACCTGCTTGTTGAAACTGGCGTCCCCTAGGGGACTCGAACCCCTGTTACCGCCGTGAAAGGGCGGTGTCCTAGGCCACTAGACGAAGGGGACAAAACCTTCTGTAAAACTGATCAGAGCTGAGTTCTGATCGATTCAAGGACGGTGTGGCCAGACCTTGAACCTGCAAATTGGTGGAGCTAAACGGGATCGAACCGTTGACCTCTTGCATGCCATGCAAGCGCTCTCCCAGCTGAGCTATAGCCCCTCATCGGTGAGGACGGGGCGAATCTTAATGGCGGTTTGGAAACGTGTCAAATTTATTTTCAACAATTTCCAAAGTTTTTTGCCGGGATAACAATCACTTACCGACGAAACCCCGGAAAACCGGGGTTTCGTCGCTGCAACGGCCCGCTTAAGCGATAGTGCCCAGCAGCTTTTCCCACTCTTTGTTTTCTTTCTTCGACACACCACCAAGCAAATCAAGGGCTTGGCGCAGACGGAAACGCGTAAGGTCCGGGCCGAGAATTTCCATCGCATCCAGTACCGACACCGAACTGGCCTGCCCGGTGATCGCGGCGAACATCAACGGCATGGCATCGCGCAGCTTCAGTTCAAGGGACTCGACCACCGCCTGAATCGTCGCCGTGATCGCCTCCTTCTCCCACTGGCGCAGGCTTTCGAGCTTCCACAGGATCAACTGCATCAACTGCCGAACCTGGTCGGCCGAGAGTTTCTTGGACTCGAACAGCTTAGGATCCGGGTTCACGCCCCCGGCAAAAAAGAAACTGGCCAACGGTGCAACCTGACTGAACGTCTCCACCCTGCCCTGCACCAGCGGCGCGATCTTCATCATGTACTCGGGGTTCAACGCCCACTGCTGCACGCGGCTGGCGAACTCTTGCACCGGCAGGTCGCGCAGCCACTGGCCGTTGAGCCACGACAGCTTCTCGATATCGAAGATCGGCCCACCCAACGACACACGGGACAGGTCGAAATTGTCGACCATTTCCTGCAGCGAGAACTTCTCGCGCTCGTCCGGCATCGACCAGCCCATGCGGCCCAGATAGTTGAGCATCGCTTCGGGCATGAAGCCCATGCGCTCGTAGAAGGTCACCGAGGTCGGATTCTTGCGCTTGGACAGCTTGCTCTTGTCCGGGTTACGCAGCAGCGGCATGTAGCACAACTGCGGCTGCTCCCAGCCGAAGTACTCGTAGAGCAGGATCAGCTTCGGCGCCGACGGCAGCCATTCTTCGCCACGCAGCACGTGGGTGATGCCCATCAGGTGATCGTCGACCACGTTGGCCAGGAAGTACGTCGGCAGGCCGTCGGTCTTCATCAGCACCTGCATGTCCATGCGGTCCCACGGGATCTCGACGTCACCGCGCAGCATGTCCGGCACCACGCACACGCCTTCGCTCGGCACCTTCATGCGGATCACATGGGGCTCACCGGCAGCCAGGCGGCGGGCCACTTCTTCCTTGGACAGCAGCAGCGCACGGCCATCGTAGCGTGGGGTTTCGCCACGGGCCTGTTGCTCGGCGCGCATCTGGTCCAGCTCTTCGGCGGTACAGAAGCAAGGGAACGCATGCCCCATATCCACCAATTGCTGGGTGTACTGCTTGTAGATGTCGCTGCGCTCGCTCTGGCGATACGGGCCGTGCGGGCCGCCGACGTCCGGGCCTTCCGCCCAGGTAATGCCCAGCCAGCGCAGGGCATCGAAAATCTGTTGCTCCGACTCGCGGCTAGAGCGCAACTGGTCGGTGTCTTCGATCCGCAGGATGAATTCACCGCCGTGCTGCTTGGCAAAGCAGTAGTTGAACAAGGCGATGTAGGCAGTGCCGACGTGGGGATCCCCAGTAGGCGATGGCGCGATGCGCGTGCGGACGGTGGTCATGGCAGGTCTCGAATGGGCGATATAACTGAAAATTGAAACAAGGGGCGAATGGTAACAGCCCGCAGCCCCTTGTTGTAGGCGCGAGCTTGCTCGCGAAGATCGCCAACGATAACGCGGGCACTCAGGCAGAACGCGGTGTCCTGGCGTTTTTCGCGAGCAAGCTCGCGCCTACAGGGAAGAGGGCTACACGGCCAGCAAGCGCTCACGCAACTTGCCGATCTCATCGCGCGTCTGCGCCGCCGCTTCAAACTCCAGGTCCCGCGCCAGCTGGTACATCTTCTCTTCCAACTGGCGAATGCGCTTGGTGATCTCACTCGGCGAGCGCAGTTCGTTTTCGTACTTGGCGCTTTCCTCCGCGGCCTTGGCCATGCCCTTGCGCTTCTTGCTGCGCGAGCCGGGCACGGTGGCGCCTTCCATGATGTCGGCGACGTCCTTGAACACGCCCTTGGGCGTAATGCCGTTTTCCAGGTTGAAGGCGATCTGCTTGTCACGGCGACGCTGGGTCTCGCCAATCGCGCGCTCCATGGAGCCGGTGATGCGATCGGCGTACAGAATCGCCCGGCCGTTGAGGTTACGCGCCGCACGGCCGATGGTCTGGATCAGCGAGCGCTCGGAACGCAGGAAGCCTTCCTTGTCGGCATCGAGGATCGCCACCAGCGACACTTCCGGCATGTCCAGGCCTTCACGCAGCAGGTTGATCCCCACCAGCACGTCAAACGTACCCAGGCGCAGGTCGCGGATGATCTCCACGCGCTCCACGGTGTCGATGTCCGAGTGCAGGTAACGCACACGCACGCCGTGGTCGGCCAGGTAATCGGTCAAGTCTTCGGACATGCGCTTGGTCAGCGTGGTGACCAGCACCCGCTCTTCCAGCGCCACGCGCTTGGTGATTTCCGAAAGCAGGTCGTCGACCTGGGTCAGCGCCGGGCGGATTTCAATCTCGGGGTCGACCAGGCCCGTCGGGCGCACCAGTTGTTCGATCACCCGGCCGGCATGTTCAGCCTCGTAATTACCCGGCGTAGCCGACACAAAGATGGTCTGCGGGCTGATGGCTTCCCATTCATCGAAGCGCATCGGCCGGTTGTCCAGCGCCGACGGCAGGCGGAAGCCGTATTCCACCAGCGTTTCTTTACGCGAACGGTCGCCCTTATACATCGCCCCCACTTGCGGCACGCTGACGTGGGACTCGTCGATCACCAGCAGCGCGTCGTCCGGCAGGTAGTCGTAGAGCGTCGGTGGCGGCGCCCCGGATTCGCGGCCCGAAAGATAGCGCGAGTAGTTTTCGATACCGTTGCAGTAGCCCAGCTCCAGGATCATCTCCAGGTCGAAACGGGTGCGCTGCTCCAGGCGCTGAGCTTCCACCAGTTTGTTATTGGCGCGCAGGTATTCCAGGCGCTCGGCCAACTCGGCCTTGATGCCCTCGATGGCGCCCATCAGGGTTTCGCGCGGGGTCACGTAGTGGCTTTTCGGGTAGAAGGTGAAGCGCGGCAACTTGCGGATCACCTCGCCGGTCAACGGGTCGAAGGCCGACAGGCTCTCGACTTCATCGTCGAACAGCTCGATGCGGATCGCTTCCAGGTCGGATTCGGCCGGGTAAATGTCGATCACATCGCCGCGCACGCGGAAGGTCGCGCGCGCGAAGTCCATGTCGTTGCGGGTGTACTGCAAACTCGTCAGGCGACGCAGCAGTTCGCGCTGGTCGAGCTTGTCGCCACGGTCGACGTGCAACACCATCTTCAAATAGGTTTCCGGGCTGCCCAGGCCATAAATGCACGACACCGTGGTGACGATGATCGCGTCCTTGCGCTCCAGCAACGCCTTGGTCGCCGACAGTCGCATCTGCTCGATATGGTCGTTGATCGACGCATCCTTCTCGATAAAGGTATCGGAGGACGGCACATAGGCTTCGGGCTGGTAATAGTCGTAGTAGGAAACGAAGTACTCCACCGCGTTGTTCGGGAAGAACGCCTTGAACTCGCCATACAGCTGCGCGGCCAGGGTCTTGTTCGGCGCCAGCACCAGGGTCGGGCGGTTGATCTGTGCGATCACGTTGGCGATGCTGAAGGTCTTGCCCGAACCGGTCACCCCGAGCAGCGTCTGGTGCGCCAGGCCCGCCTCGATGCCTTCGACCATCTGGCGAATCGCTTCGGGTTGATCGCCGGCGGGTTCAAAGCGGGTGACGAGCTGGAAATCCGACATAACGTACCTCTTTCTAGTCACCCCCGGCCTGACACCACCAGGGACGAAAAAAGCTCAGCGACCCGCGAATAATCATCGCAGGTTGCAGGAAAAAACCATGATAGCTGTAGAAGTGGTGGCAAATGTGATGGGTTTCAAGGCAATCGTCCTACCTGGCGTCTACGATCAAGGTTGCAATAAGACTAACGGTGGGCAAATAAACCGAAAAACTTGGCCGAAAAGGCGTTTCGGTGGTCGCTCTGCGCGGTGATGGCCTCTATACTAGCTCCCCGTTTGTGCACCGCTCTAGTGCATTCGGCTGGAGCGCGACACGTCCCTCCCTTCCCCCATAGAGCTGCCGCAAAAATGAGCCTGTTCTCCGCTGTCGAAATGGCACCACGCGATCCAATCCTGGGCCTCAACGAAGCATTCAACGCCGATACACGAACCACCAAGGTCAACCTTGGCGTGGGCGTTTACTGCAACGAGGAGGGGAAGATTCCACTCTTGCGTGCCGTTGCCGAAGCGGAAGCCATTCGCGTGGGGCAACATGCCGCCCGTGGCTACTTGCCGATCGACGGTATTGCAGCCTACGACAAGGCCGTGCAAACCCTGCTGTTCGGTAACGACTCGCCACTGCTCGATGCTGGCCGCGTGGTCACCGTACAAGCCGTGGGCGGCACCGGCGCGCTGAAGCTCGGCGCGGACTTCCTCAAGCAACTGCTGCCAGACGCCGTCGTCGCCATCAGCGACCCAAGCTGGGAAAACCACCGCGCACTGTTCGAAACCGCCGGTTTCCCGGTGCAGAACTATCGCTACTACGACGCCGCCACCCATGACGTAAACCGTGCCGGCCTGCTCGAAGACCTCAACGCCCTGCCGCCCCAGTCCATCGTGGTGCTGCACGCCTGCTGCCACAACCCGACCGGTGTCGACCTGAGCCCGACAGACTGGCAAAACGTGCTGGACGTGGTCAAGGCCAGGAACCTGGTGCCATTCCTCGACATGGCCTACCAGGGCTTTGGCGACGGCATCCACGAAGACGCCGCCGCCGTGCGTCTGTTCGCCGAATCGGGCCTGACCTTCTTTGTCTCCAGTTCGTTCTCCAAATCGTTCTCGCTGTATGGCGAACGCGTGGGCGCACTGTCGATCGTCAGCGAATCCAAGGAAGAAAGCGCGCGCATCCTGTCCCAGGTCAAGCGTGTGATCCGCACCAACTACTCCAACCCGCCGACCCACGGCGCGGCGGTAGTGGCAGCCGTACTGAACAACCCTGAGCTGCGCGCCCAGTGGGAAGCCGAGCTGGCCGAGATGCGCCTGCGCATCCGTGGCATGCGCGAGCAGATGGTCGCTGAACTGGCCAAGGCCGCACCGGGCCAGGACTTCAGCTTCGTCGGCCGCCAGCGCGGAATGTTCTCCTACTCCGGCCTGACCGTCGAACAAGTCACCCGCTTGCGCACCGAGTTTGGCATCTACGCGCTGGATACCGGGCGTATCTGCGTGGCGGCGTTGAACCAGGCGAACATTGGTGCGGTCACACAGGCAATCGTCCAGGTGCTGTAAACCTGCTGGCGTTGCACAGGAGGGGAGGCCGATGGCTTCCCCTTTTTCGTATCCAGCCCCTAGACTGAACCCTGACCGCCCTCTTGCTGTGAGAACCTTATGAGAAATGACGACCTGGATCTGCGCGCCGACCGCGACGACCTGCACGACTACACCCCGCGTGCCCCGCAAGCCAAACGCCAGAAAAGCCTGGTGCTGCAAGTCGCGCTGGGGGTGTTCCTGGGCGGATTGGCGTTGTGGCTGGTGCAGCTGGGCGCAACGGCCATCATGGCCAAACTGGCGATGGGCACCTTCCAGTTCGGCGGTTGAACACGATCAAAGGTGCGAGCTGGCTTGCCTGCGAGGCCGGCACCGCGGTGTATCAGGCCGGCCCGGTTGACGCTAGCGCAGGCAAGCCCGCTTCCACACTAGAACGACTGCGCTACCAGATCGCGTTCCTCCAGTAACTTCACAAAGCTGTTCAAACTCTGCGACACCGTGCCCCGCCGCCAGATCAGCCAGGTGTGCAGGATGCGGAAATTATCCGCCAGCGGCCACACACTCACCGCCGCAGACCCCGGCATGCTTTCCAGCATGCTACGCGGCATCAGCGCCAGGCCGGCGCCAGCGCTGACACACGCCAACATGCCGTGGTACGACTCGATCTCAAAGATCTTGCCCGGCACCGCGCCATCCTGTGAGAACCAGCGCTCGAAGTGGTGCCGGTACGAGCAATTGGAGCGGAACGTATAAATGTTCTCGCCACTCACATCCTGCCCGCGGGTGACAGGCGCATGGTGCAGCGGCGCGATCACCACCATCTCCTCTTCGAACACCGCCACCCCCTCCAGCGTGGCATGCCGCACCGGCCCATCGACAAACGCCGCCGCCAGTCGCCCGGACAGCACACCTTCGATCATCGTGCCGGACGGCCCGGTGCTCAGGTCCAACTCGACCTTCGTATGTTTTTGGTTATACGCCGCCAGCAACGCCGGAATACGCACCGCCGCCGTACTCTCCAGCGACCCCAAGGCAAAGGCGCCCTGGGGCTCCTCCCCCGCCACCGTGGCGCGGGCCTCTTGCACCAGGTCGAGGATGCGCCGCGCATAGCCGAGGAAATTCCACCCGGCCGGTGATAGGCGCAGGCGGCTTTTTTCGCGGATAAACAACTCCACGCCCAAATCCTGTTCCAGTTGTTTGATCCGCGTGGTCAGGTTCGACGGCACCCGGTGAATCAACTGTGCGGCGGCGCTGATGCTGCCTTGCTCGGCAACGGCCTTGAAGATTTCCAGCTGCACCAGGTCCAAATCATTCTCCAATCGTGAACGTATCGCTTAATATTATTCAGTTTCCAGAAAAGATACAGCCCCGTACGCTGAGCCCATTCCCCCCATCAGCCGGACGGTGCCATGAACGCGATCTCACACACCACTCACGCCCTGTCGATCAACCCCGCCACGGGCGAAACCGTCGCCAGCTACCCGTTCGACACCGCGTCGCAACTCGACGCCGCCCTCGACCGCGCCAACGCCGCCTTCCGCGCCTGGCGTCGCGAGCCGCTGAACCGGCGCGCCGAACGGCTGCTGGCCTTGGCCGGCGTGCTGCGCGACCAAACGCAAGAGATGGCCCGGATGATCACCCTGGAAATGGGCAAACCCATCACCCAGGCCCGCGCCGAAATCGAGAAATGCGCGCAACTGAGCGAGTGGTACGCGGCCCACGGCCCGGCCATGCTGGCCCCGGAACCGACCCTGGTGGACAACGGCACCGCCCATATCGAATACCGCCCGCTCGGGCCGATCCTCGCGGTGATGCCATGGAACTTCCCGGTATGGCAGGTACTGCGTGGCGCCGTGCCGGCGTTGCTGGCCGGCAACACCTATGTGCTCAAGCACGCGCCGAATGTGATGGGCTGCGCCTACCTGATCAAAACCGCGCTTCACAAAGCCGGCTTCGCTGACGGCCTGTTGGAGGTAATCAACGTCACCCCCGCTGGTGTGTCCGAGGCGATCGCCGACCCACGCATCGCTGCCGTCACCCTCACAGGCAGCGTGCGCGCCGGCATCGCCATCGGCTCCCAGGCTGGCGCCGCGCTGAAAAAATGCGTCCTGGAACTGGGTGGCTCCGACCCGTTTATCGTGCTCAACGACGCCGACCTCGACGCCGCCGTGCAGGCTGCGGTGATCGGTCGCTTCCAGAACAGCGGCCAAGTCTGTGCCGCCGCCAAGCGCCTGATCATCGAGCAAGGCGTGGTGGAAGCCTTCACGGCCAGGTTCGTCGAAGCCAGCCGTGCCCTGGTGATGGGTGACCCCACATCGAGCGCCACCTACGTCGGCCCAATGGCCCGCTTCGACCTGCGCGATGAGCTGCACGGGCAGGTCCAGGCGACCCTGGCAGAAGGCGCGACTCTGCTGCTGGGCGGCCATAACGTCGCGGGCGTCGGCAACTACTATGCGCCGACCGTCCTGGCAGGCGTCACCGACCAGATGACCTCGTTCAAGCAGGAACTGTTCGGCCCAGTGGCCTCCATCATCACCGCCCGCGACGCAGACCACGCCGTGGCGCTGGCCAATGACAGCGAATTCGGCCTCACCGCCAGCCTTTTCACCTCCGATGCGGCCAAGGCCCGCGATATCGCCAACCAACTGGAAACCGGCGGCATCTTCGTTAACGCCTTCAGCGTCTCCGACCCGCGAGTGGCGTTTGGCGGCATTAAGAAGAGCGGGTTCGGCCGCGAGCTGTCGCACTTTGGCGTACGCGAGTTCTGCAATGCGCAAACCGTGTGGCTGGACCGCAAATAAGCCTCAACAGCGAACATGCCGCCGCACGCACTGCACCAGCCCGTCCAGTGCCTGCGACTTCACCGGCGCCAGCACGCACACCGTGTGCTCACGCTCGCCTTCCGTCACGGTCAGGGTGTAATGCACCTGGTCGGGGTTGCCGGGTTCCGGCGTAGTGCTTTGCGGCAACTCAAAGAAGTGTGAAGCCTCGATCAGTTGCCGCAACTCCTGCTGGTCCGGCTCGGGCAGCTTCTCCAGCTCCACAGTGTTCGGCCGGGCCAGGCCAGGAAAAAACGCCGGCCCGCCGATTTCCTTGATTGAAATGTGCATGGCTGCTCCTCACCGCCCAGGCGGTGTGTCAAACGTGAATGCCCACCGCTTTCCAGCCTTCCTTGACCGCCTTCTGTTCATCCTTGTTCGCGCCGTAAAGTCGACCGGCGACATCGTAGGTGATACGCGCAAACCGCAGGAAGCCCGAGTTCGGCCGCAGCCGCGCATCACGCAGGGCGTCATACCAGATGCGGCCGGCGCGCTCCCAGGCAAACCCGCCGATGTTCGTGGCAACCTGATAAAACGCATGGTTGGGAATGCCGGAATTGATATGCACGCCGCCATTGTCATCATAGGTTTGCACAAAATCATCCATATGCCCCGGCTGAGGGTCCTTGCCCAGCAGCTTATCGTCAAACGCCGTGCCGGGAGCCTTCATCGAGCGCAGCGCGGTACCGTTGATTTTCTCGGTAAACAGCCCTTTACCGATCAACCAATCGGCGTCCTCGGCCTTTTGCTGCAATGCATACTGCTTGATCAGCGAGCCGAACACGTCCGACAACGACTCGTTCAACGCACCGGACTGATTGAAATACATCAGCTTGGCCTCATCCTCGGTGACGCCATGGGCCAACTCATGGCCGATCACGTCAAGCGCCACCGTGAAGCGGTTGAACAACTGTTGGTCGCCATCACCGAACACCATCTGGGTCGAGTTCCAGAAGGCATTGTTATAGTCCTGGCCAAAGTGAACGGTGGCGTCCAGCGCCATGCCGGCATCGTCGATGGAATTGCGGTCGAACACCTGGTCGAAAAAATCGAAGGTCGCGCCCAGGCCATCATAGGCTTCGTCCACCGCCGCCACCCCACTGGCGGCGTCGCCCTCGCTACGGATCAGCTTGCCGGGCAGGCTGTCATTGCCCTCGGCGCTGTAGATCGAGCGGCGTTTTTCGGCGCCCATGGCCAGGGCCATATGGGCGGCCCCCCGGGTCGGCACGGCGACCATGCGCAAAGAGCGGAACGTGCTGTCCTTGGCGCGGGTACGCAAGGCGATTTCCCGTTGGGCTTTATTACCGTGACGCGCGATCTGGTCGAGCATGTACGGCGGAATCAGGCAGAAGATCGGATTGCGTTGCTGGCGAACACACATGGGCTAGCTCCCTTTTTGGCATGTGACTACGTCCGGGTGACCGCTTCAGGATAGTCCTGCTGTCGGTGCATGGACTAAATTGTCATGAAGCTATGTTGCAGTCGTGTTTATTTCCAGGCCCGCAAGGAGCATCCCATGCCAGCACGCAAAGCCAATATCGACCTGTCGCACCGCCCCCGGCTCGCCGATCTGCACCCGTTGGTCGCGGCCAGCCCCACACTGTTGGAAGCCCGCGCGGGCGGCCCACGGGTGACCCCGGCGCAAGCGCTGGAGGGCCGGCAGGGCTACGCAGAAGACTTCCTCAGCCGCTTCGTGGTGCCGTGGCCCACCGTGAGCGAGACGCTGGCGGATGACATGCAACCAGGGCGCCTGGACTACACGCACTTCTCGGTCACCATGTCTCGCTCCCGACGACTGGCGCTCTATGTGGGCGTCAATATCGATGGCGGCCAGCACGAGGACATTCTGCGCAGCAGCGACACCTGGGCCTACGATGGCCGCCTGCCGATCAGCGCGCAGGTGGGCGAAGAGCTCTATGCGAGCAATGGTCTGGATCGCGGCCACCTGGTGCGGCGCCAGGACCCCAACTGGGGCGACGCGGCGGCCATCGCCAACGCCGACACCTTCCACTTCACCAACTGCTCGCCACAGATGAGCGGCTTCAACCAAAAGACCTGGCTCGAACTCGAGGACTACATCCTCAACAACACCCAGCGCTGGAAAGCCCGGGCCACGGTGTTCAGCGGCCCGGTGTTCGCCGACGACGACCGTGTCTACCGGGGCGTCAAAATCCCCAAGGCGTTCTGGAAGGTGGTGGCTTACCTCAGCGACGACGGCAAGCCCAGCGCCAGTGCCTACATGATCGACCAGAGCCGCGAGCTGGGTCAGCTTGACCTGATGTTCGGCCAGCTCAGGACGTATCGGCGCAGTGTGATCCAGATCGAACAATTGACCGGCATCCGCTTCGCCAACCTGGCCGATTACGATGGTTTCAGCAACGAAGAACGCGCCACTGGCACCCGGATTGAAGCGCTGATCCAGGGGCCTGGGGACATTCGTCTGTGAACCGACGGGCCTTGGGCTACTTCGCCAGGGCCTAATCGACTACCATACCGCCGCCGGTTCCCGTAAGGGACTAACAGGGAATTCGAAGCGCCGCACGCGGCGCCAAGCGAAACTGCCCCCGCAACTGTAGGTGCCGAGCCTGCTCCCCACTGCCACTGGACGCTGTCCGGGAAGGCCGGAGCAAGGCGACGACGCATCAGTCAGGAGACCTGCCGGCCCAGCACAATCACCAACCGGCGGGGTGTCCGGGAAGGACATTCTCGCCTGCCCGATCGGCAGCGTTCGAGGGCGTATTTCCGAACCGTACCTCCCCTGTTTCACGTACGGTTCAAACGGAGATCGCCCCATGCTGCCACGCGTTACCGCCCTGATCACCGGCCTGGGTTTCTGCGCCCTGGCCCAAGCGGCGCCCACTCATTACCCGCTGACGATCGAGAACTGCGGCAGCACCCTCACCTTTCAACACGCGCCCTCGCGCAGCGTGACCATCGGCCAGGCCGCCACCGAAATGCTCTATGCCCTGGGCGTGGGCGACACCGTGGTCGGCACTTCGCTGTGGTTCAACAGCGTGCTGGCGCCGTTCAAGGCGCAGAACGATAAAATCGAGCGCCTGGCCAATAACGAACCGAGCTTCGAGGCGGTGATCGCCAAGCGCCCGCAACTGGTGGCCGCCGAGCTGGAGTGGGTGGTGGGCCCGCAAGGCGTGGTCGGCACCCGCGAACAGTTTCACGAGCTGAAGATCCCCACCTACGTGCTGCCCTCCGATTGCGAAGGCAAGGACAACCTGGTGGGCGCCGACGGTACGCGCCTGGAGCCGTTCCGCATCGAGGCGATCTACAAAAGCATCGACCAGTTGGCGCAGGTTTTCGATGTCCAGGATCGCGGCCAACAGTTGAACGATGAGCTCAAGGCGCGCCTGGCCAAGTCCATCGCTACCGCACGCAGCAAAGGCCTCAAGCACGCCAGTGCGCTGGTGTGGTTCTCCAGTTCCGAGATGGCCAGCGACCCGTACGTGGCCGGGCACAAGGGCATTCCCGAATTCATGCTGCAGACCCTCGGCCTGCACAACGTGGTGCAGTCCGATGAGGAATGGCCCGCGGTCGGCTGGGAAACCATCGCCAAGGCCAACCCCACTTTCCTGATCATCGCGCGCATGGACCGCCGTCGCTACCCGGCCGACGATCACGAAAAGAAACTTGCGTTCCTGCGCAGCGACCCGGTGACCCGTAACATGGATGCCGTGAAGAACAACCGCATCATCATCCTCGACGCCCTGGCGCTGCAGGCCAGCCTGCGCACGTTCGATGGCCTTGAACAACTGGCCGGCGCCATCGACGGCTACGACCTGTCCAAATGATCCGCACCCTACTCGCCCTCGCGCTGCTCCTGGTTGCCGTACTTGCCGGCGTGGCCATCGGTGAAACCACTATCGAGCCACACGTGGTGTTGCAGGTGCTCGCCAATAAACTCTGGGCCGCCGGCTACGTACTGGACCCCATCGACGAAGGCGTGGTGTGGAACTACCGCCTGACCCGCGCCCTGGTCGCCGCCGCCTGCGGGGCGGGGCTGGCCACCTGCGGGGTGATTTTGCAGTCGTTGCTGCGCAACCCGTTGGCCGACCCGTACCTGCTGGGCATCAGCGCCGGGGCCTCGACCGGCGCGGTATTGGTGGCGTTGCTGGGCGTGGGCGGCGGGCTGATTTCGTTGTCGGCGGGTGCCTTCGTCGGTGCCATGGCGGCGTTTGCCCTGGTGATTCTGCTCACGCGGGCCAGCGGCACCGGCCAGATCATCCTCGCGGGTATTGCCGGCTCACAGCTGTTCAATGCCCTCACCGCGTTCCTGATCACCAAATCGGCCAGCTCTGAACAGGCGCGCGGCATCCTGTTCTGGCTACTGGGTAACCTCAGCGGCGTGCGCTGGCCGTCGGTGTGGCTGGCGGTGCCAGTGGCGGTCGCGGGGCTGGCGGTGTGCCTGTGGCATCGCCGCGCGCTGGATGCGTTCACCTTCGGCAGCGACTCGGCGGCGTCCCTCGGCATCCCGGTGCGCCGCGTGCAGTTTCTGCTGGTGGGCTGCGCGGCGCTGGTGACAGCGGTGATGGTGTCGATTGTCGGCTCCATCGGCTTTGTCGGCCTGGTGATCCCCCACGCCGTGCGCCTGTTGCTCGGCACCGGGCATTCGCGCCTGTTGCCGGCCAGTGCACTGGGCGGTGCATTGTTTTTGATTGCCGCCGATGTGCTGTCGCGCACCTTGATCAAAGGCCAGGTGATCCCCGTGGGCGTGGTCACGGCGTTGGTGGGTGCACCGGTGTTCGCACTGATCCTGATTGGCCGCAGGAACGCGCGATGACGGTACTCAGTTGCACCGGCCTGGGCTTCAAGGTGCGCGAGGCGCAGTTGCTGTGCGACATCCACCTGCAGGTGCAGCCGGGTGAAACCTTGGGCATCGTCGGGCCGAACGGCTCGGGCAAGTCCACCCTGCTCAAACTGCTCGCCGGCTTGCGCGCCCCTGCCAGCGGCGAAGTACGCCTGGGTGGCCAACGCCTGGGCGACCTCTCGCGCCGCGCCATCGCGCAGCAACTGGCGGTGGTGGAACAGCAGGCCGACACCGACGACGCCATCCGCGTGTTCGACGCCGTGGCCCTGGGCCGCACACCGTGGTTGTCGGCGCTGAGCCCGTGGTCCCGCGACGACGACGCCATCGTGCAGCAGGCCCTGCACGATGTGGACGCCACCCACCTGAGCCACCGCGCCTGGCGCAGCCTCTCCGGCGGCGAACGCCAACGCGTGCACATCGCCCGCGCCCTGGCGCAGCGGCCGCAGATTCTGTTGTTGGATGAGCCGACCAACCACCTGGACATCCAGCATCAACTGACGATTTTAAAAGGCGTGCAGGGTTTGCCGGTGACCACCTTGATCGCCCTGCACGACCTCAACCAGGCACTGACCTGTGATCGCCTGGCCGTGCTGGATCACGGACGGTTGGTGGCGCTGGGCAAACCGCGGCAGGTGCTGACGCCACAACGCTTGCAGGACACGTTCGGAGTGCAGGGACATTACCTGACCGACCCGTTTGACGGCGCGCAGATCCTGCGGTTGCGCTCCAATTAATGGCTTCACACAATCCAACGGCGGGAGCAGGCAAGCCAGCGCTTATAAACATAAAATAACTAATTGATTTTAAATAATTAAACGACCGTGCTTTGTGGCGAGCGGGCTTCGCGAATCGTCGCACCGCCCGCGTTGGGGTGCGAAGCGCCCCTAATGAAGACGAATGCGCTGTATCAGGCACTCCTCTGCGCCTGGTCTTGGGGCTGCTTCGCAGCCCAACGCGGGGCAAGCCCGCTCGCCACAGAGGTCCCGGTTTGCTGCGCGATAGCGCTACGTCGAAGAGGTGGTGGGGCCGCCTACATTGATTGGCGATGCTTCTCGAATCTACTGGATCTTTGGCTCATACAACCTCTATCCGCGTAATCCCCACTACCTCTGCCTGCTCCAGAATTTCCTCCGGCGCCGCATCCGCCGGGGGCATGATCAAGCCATTCTCCGCATCGCCGAAGTGCAATTGCAGCAAGTGCAACGCGGCCTCATGCACGGGCAAATCGGGTTGCTTGAGTTCAAACAGATGGGTGCGGGGTGCATCGTTGAACAGATAGTTCAGGGTGTATGCGCGCATGGCGGCGTCCTTATTATGGGAGAGGTGCAGCTGATTAACCCGACTAGGTGATCAGGTTTTAAGTTCCCTATCCGCTCGCAACGAAGATAACCAAGTAACGCTTTCAGACAATTCCGGGAGGAAAAAAAGGAAGTCTCAATATTCTGGATCGCCTTCAAATTACTGGATGGCCCGCAGTACCATGTCATTCAAATGAGTGAGTCGACAGGAATGAATATGAACGAACTACCAGGGCCTGACGCCCGACAGAATGATAAGAACCGCAAGATCATAAAAGCTGCCGTAGCAGCGAGAAACCTGGCAAGCGCGGCGAACAATACCAAGTGGAACGAACTGATCACCCATGTCCGTCAACTCTCAGGCTGGCAACCACCGTATCGTTCTAAATCTATCACAGGACATATATCGGAATGGGACGTGGAGTGGCACTACCACTTGCCGTTCCCATTTGCCTACGTCGAATGGTTCGATATCGGCTTGTGGGAACTAGCACCGTCCCTGGGTGCGCTACTCCCACAAACGTACATTGATCATACCGAAGAAATATCGAAGGCCGTCGCACAAATTGGTTTCGAGTTCGAGGTACAGGCTGACATGCTGAGAATTTGGGGTTACCTACCAAAATCCTACGAAGACTTCCCGCCTGCACAGACGTTTACCCAACGCGATCTCTGATCCACTGTCGGCTATACACCAACACCCCTTCCGCCATCGCAACCGGAAAATGAATGAACCCATGGGCCGACTCCGGCAGCAGATGGACCTCCGCCTGCGGCCAGCGCTTCGCAATTAACAGCGTGTCGTCTTTAAGCGGGTCCAACGCCCCCACAAACATCAACGCGGGCGGCATACCGTCAAAGTCCCCATACAACGGCGACAACGGCGGTTGCCTGCGCTCATCATCACTCAACCCCGGCGTGAGCATGCGCAACGCCTCGACCATCCCCGGCCCGTCCAGCAGTAACGTATCCGGCCCGGCCGTGCGTACGCTCGGTGTGCCGCTCAAATCGTAAACGCCGTAATACAGCACCGCGCCGCGCACGCGGTCGAGCAATTGCGGCCATTGTTTGAGCGCCAGCAAGGTCGCCGCCGCCAAATGCCCTCCGGCCGATTCACCGACGACGATGACCGGCAAACCCGCGAATTCCTCATCATTGAGCAACCAGCGCGCGGCCACCAGGCAATCGTCCATCAGCCCCTCAATCGGCGTGTCCACCGCCAACCGATAGTCCACCGACACCACCGCCACGTCGCACGCGTTGACCATGCCCAGGTTAAGGTCGTCATCCATCTGCGCGTTTCCAATGACCCAACCGCCGCCGTGGATATCCAGCACCACGCCTTTGGGCTTGCCGCTGGGTCGCAGGATGCGTACGGGGACGCCGCCCACCCTTTTGCAGTGCGCCACGGGGGCTTTCTTGAGCCTCTGACTGACCCGCCACAGCGCCTGGATCAAACGCGGCGTCAGCCGATTACGAATCTTGAAACGCGGCATCCACGCGAGTTTTTGATTGAAGCGGCGCATCTGCGCCAGTTCCGGCTCGCTGGCCGGCCAAGGTTGACAGGCCATCAGCGGTTATTGCGCAGGATCGAGAAATTCAACGCCGCCGCCACGCACAGCCACGCCAGGTACGGGAACAGGATCAAACCGGTGATCAGGTCCAGGCGCACGGCCAGCACCACCATGGCCACCACGGTAAGCCACAGCAGCACAATGATCACCATCCCGGCGAACAGCCGATGGGCACCAAAGAACACCGGGGTCCACAGCGTATTCAAGGCGATCTGCGCGGCCCACAGGGCCAGCACTATTTGGCTGCCGGGGATCAGGCTCAAGCGATAACCGGCCCAGGCCAGCAACAGGTAGATGAGCGTCCACGCCACCGGGAACAGCCAGTTGGGCGGGGTGAAGCTGGGTTTGACGAGGGACTCGTACCACGCACCGGGCTTGAAGAGGATGCCGGTGCTGGCGGCGGCGGCGCAGGCGAGCAGGAAGATGAAAAAGGTCATGGTCGGTCCTTGAGGTGGAGTCGGCAGAAAGCAACGCTATGCTTGAGTGACTCAAACTACCGCGCATAAATTCAATCAAGGCGCCAAAAATGGCACGCAGGCCGGCTCTTCTGCGCGTCATGAAAATTGGTTATGGTTCCAGAACACATCACCTGCTTCAGCGCCTATCCGAGAACCCGACCTTGGCCAACCCCCTCGCCGCTCCCTCTAACAGCCCCTGGTCGGTGTTCCTGATCTTCCTGCGCCTGGGCCTCACCTCTTTCGGCGGCCCGATCGCCCACCTGGGCTACTTTCGCGACGAGTTCGTCAGCCGGCGGCGCTGGCTGAGCGAGCACAGCTACGCGGACCTGGTTGCACTGTGCCAATTCTTGCCCGGCCCGGCCAGCAGCCAGGTGGGCATCGCACTGGGCCTGCAACGGGCGGGTTACGGCGGCGCCCTGGCGGCGTGGGCTGGGTTCACATTGCCGTCCGCCCTGCTGCTGATGGTATTTGCCCTGGGTATTACCCAACACAACAGCGCCCTGCCGCCCGGCGTGCTGCATGGCCTTAAAGTGGTTGCCGTGGCCGTCGTCGCCCAAGCCGTATGGGGCATGGCGCGCAACCTGTGCCAGGGCGTGGCGCGGGTGAGCCTGATGCTGATCGCCGCGGGGGTGACGTTGTTCACAGCGTCCGCCTGGAGCCAAGTGGGCGTGATCGTGGCCGCCGGCATGATCGGCCTGCTGCTCTTCACGCCAGCGCCGAACGCCGAGCACGAACCCTTGCCCATGCCGATCCGCCGTCGCACCGGCGCCCTGTGGTTACTGCTGTTTGTGCTGTTGCTGGTGGCGTTGCCGCTGCTGGCCCAAGCCCTGCCCAACCAAGGCCTGGCGCTGGTGGACGCGTTCTACCGTGCCGGCGCGCTGGTGTTCGGCGGCGGCCATGTGGTGCTGCCGCTGCTGCAAGCCGAAGTGGTGCCGCCGCATTGGATCAGCAACGACCTGTTCCTCGCTGGCTACGGCGCCGCGCAAGCCGTGCCCGGCCCCTTGTTCACCTTCGCCGCCTATCTCGGCGCCGCCCTGACCCCGGCCCCAAACGGCTGGCTGGGCGGCCTGATCTGCCTGCTGGCGATCTTCGCCCCCTCGTTTCTGCTGGTCTTCGGCGCCTTGCCCTTCTGGGAAACCCTGCGCCGCAGCCCGCGCACCCGAGCCGCATTGGCCGGCGTGAATGCCGGCGTGGTGGGTTTGTTGCTGGCCGCGCTGTACCAACCGGTGTGGACCAGCGCGATTTTCAACGCCTACGACCTCGGCCTGGCGCTGCTGGCATTGGTGGCGCTGATGCGCTGGAAGCTGCCGCCGTGGCTGGTGGTGCTCGCATGCGGCGCACTGGGAGGGGTGCTCAGCCTCCTCGTCGGGTGAGGCCAACGGCGGGAGCGGCTTCGTTTGGCAGCCTTCAACCCGGCGCCACAATCCTCAACCACGGCCACCGTTCCTGATAACTCCTGGCCTTCTGCGCAAACAATTGCGGCTCCGGATGCAGCGGGTTGATGCGCAACAGCCCCTGCTCCACATCCGCCAACCCATAGGGCGCATACACCTCGCCCGTGGCGATCTCCAGGCCGATGCACGTTCCCGCCACGAGGTAACGATCCACCCCCTGCCTGGCCGAGTGCAGCTGAGGATATGGCCGGCCAAACCGCTGCCCGTACCACAGATGCACCCGCGCCTGATTCTTGACCTCCACGTTGGCGCCCAAGCCCTGGAACAACCGCTCAGCCCTGCGAATCACCGCGTCCTCTGCCTCGTAGGACAGGTCGGTGTCGAAGTAAAAAACGTCGTAGTCCTTCACCCCCTGATCGGCGGGTCGATTCGACTGATGATTCCACACCGCCTGGAACAAACACCCCGCCGTGAGCATGCACTGCTCCACCCCAAGGTCGGGCAGGCGCGCAGTGATTTCGGCGTTGAGGGGGTTGGCCATGGCCAGGTTGAGCAAGGTGTCGACGGTCAATGTCATGTGCGGTCCCGGGGAGTCGGTTATTTCACTGCCAGCAGCGTGCCTGCGAGCGCATTCAGATCAGCCCCGACGTCAAGGCTTTGAGCGTCGCCGCTGCGCGCGTGGTGCATTGTAGTTTGCGAAAGACACTCTCGACATGGGTGCGCACGGTGCTGGGGCTGATGCCCAATTGGCGCGCGACTTCTTTGTTGCTGCCGCCCTTGCTGATGCGCCGCAGGATCTCGGTTTCACGGTCGGTCAGTGGGCTGCCGCTCGCCTTGCAGCCCGGCGCCGTGAGTTCGCCACGCGCCGCCGCGATAACGGCCTGGCAGGCGCGGGGATCGAACCGCCCTTGGCGCGCCTCATCCAGCAACACGCGGGTCGCCTGCTCCTCGCTGAACGCCGGCCGCCAAGGCCGTTCATTGCGCAGCGCCTCCCAGGCCAGTGTGGCGGCCAGCAAGCGCTGCTCGTCAGACAGCGCCGCGCCATTCAAGCTGCGGAAGTAGCCGCTGCCATCCAGCCGCTCATAGGCGTGGGCCGCCAATTGGCCCACGACGGCGAGACTCGGGATTTGGCTGCAGACACGTGAGGTCCAGTAAGGCACCAGGCGTGCTTGCTCAACATCACCTTCGAGCAGTGCGCCGGGGGTATTCCAGACACGATTGGGCACCGCTGCCCGGCCGATGCCATGTATCAGTGCCGCTTGCCCCAGCTGGTCGGCAGCGGCTTGCGAGAGCCCGGAAAGCTGCGCCGCGGCGCGCACCAGGTCGGCCGAGCGCCGTGAATAGCCGGCCAGCCACGGCAGCTTGAGGTCGATCACGTCGCCCACCAGCGTCAGCGAAACCTCGCGCTGATCGGGCTGCTTGCACACAGGCGCTTCCTGCGCGGTGCGTAACTGTTCCAGCCACTCCCCGGCATGCCGCAGGAGCTCGGTGGTCAATGCGGCCGGATAACGCTGGTTGCGCTGGGTCGAAATCCATTGCAACGCCCCGTCGAGCCCATGAACCCGTGACAGGATCTCCAGGTCCCCCGCCAGCACCACCTGATAGACCACGTCCGGCACATCGGGATGACGCAGGCCGAAGGGCCGGCCGCCGCCGTCAAATTGCTCGAAGACATTGCGCAGGCCCTGCTCCACGCTGGCACTCAGGCCCAACGTCCGCGCGATGTCGCCGGACACCTCGCAATGCACCTGCGCCAGGGGCGTGGCCCGTTGCACCGCGCGCACGTCCGCCGCGTCGAGGGTCTGGCTGAGCATCGCATTGCGGCCTTCGACATCGTCGCCCAACAACCGGGTAAAACCGTCTGCGTTGGCCGTGCAGCCCGACCAGCGCAACAGGGCCACCTGGCGCGCAACCTCGATGTGCTCGCCCTCCCCTTGGCAAGTGCGGGCCAGCAACTGCACCAGGCGCGCGGTGCGCCGCGACTGATCAAACGGCTGCCCCATGCTCAAGTCGCCCACCATCGACAACGCCTGGATCGCTCCCTCCATTTCAATACAGTCACGTTTTTCCATACGGCCCTCCCTGCACATTAAATGACCGGCCTCGGACAAACGACCGATACCCGCAACACCCCGCAATGCCGACACTGAGCACACCCACTACAGGAGACCTCACCATGTTCAAGCCCAAAGCCATTGCCCTTGCTTTCGCCATGACCACATCGCTGTTTGCCAACGCCAGCTTCGCCGCCCAACCGTCGGTGGTGATCGTGCACGGTGCCTTCGCCGACGGCTCCGACTGGGCCAAGGTGGTGCCCTTGCTGCAAAAGCAGGGCGTCAAAGTCACCGTGGTGCAAAACCCGCTGACCTCCCTGGCCGACGATGTCGCCGCCACCCAACGCGTGCTGAACAATCAGGACGGCAACGTGGTGCTGGTCGGGCACTCCTGGGGCGGCACCGTCATCAGCGAAGCCGGTACCGACCAGAAAGTGCGCAGCCTGGTGTACGTCGCCGCCTTCGCCCCCGATGCCGGCCAAGCCAGCAAAGACCTGGGCAAAGACTACCCGGCCCCGGCGGGCGTCAAAGACATTACAGCCGATAAAAACGGCTTTCTCTACATGACTCCGCAAGGCATGGCCACCGGCTTCGCCCAGGACCTTTCGCCCGAGCAAACCGCAGTGATGGCAGCGACCCAAGGGCCAATCCGCGCTTCGGCATTTGACGATAAAACCAGCACCGCTGCGTGGAAGGGCAAGCCGTCGTGGTACGTCGTTGCCCGCGACGACCGCATGATCCAGCCCGACCTGCAACGCGCCTTTGCGAAAAAAATCGGCGCCCACGTCACCGAAATCGCGGCCAGCCACGTGCCCCAGCAATCGCGTCCGGCGGACGTCGCCAAGGTGATTCTCCAGGCCGTGCAGCAAAGCCAGTAACGCCGCGCATTGTCATCAGGGGCCAGGCACTTATCAAGAACGCACGAAAAAGTAAGTGCCTGAGCCTGCGCGAACATCCACCAGAGGGGCGTGATTGCATGTCTGCAAACCATCCACTGTCCGGTCGCCACTTCGACTTCATCGTATGTGGCGCCGGCACCAGCGGCTCGGTGGTCGCCGGCCGCCTGGCTGAAAACCCCGACGTACGCGTGCTGCTGATCGAAGCAGGGGGCGATGACGAGCACCCCAACGTGATGCAGCCCGGCAACTGGCCCTTGAACCTGGGCAGCGAGCGCGACTGGAACTTCACCGCTGCCGCCAACCCCCACGTCAACCACCGACAGATCCCGCTCAACATGGGCCGCGGCCTCGGCGGCGGGTCCAGTATCAACGTGATGGTCTGGGCCCGTGGGCACATGAACGACTGGGAAGACTTCGCCGCCCAGAGCGGTGACCCGGCCTGGAATTATGCGTCCGTCCTGAAGATTTATCAGCGTATCGAGGACTATCGCGGCCCAGCCGACCCCGCCCGACGCGGCAACGGCGGCCCGGTTCACGTGCAAACCGCACACGCCCCGCAACCCATCGCCCGCGCCATGCTCGGTGCCGCCCGCGCGATGGGCCTGCCCACCTTCGATAGCCCCAATGGTCTGATGATGGAAGGCCGTGGCGGCGCAGCCATCAACGACCTGATCGTCAAGGACGGCCAGCGCCATTCCATCTACCGCGCCTACGTTCACCCGCGTCGCGGCCAACCCAACCTCAGTGTGCTGACCGAGACACAAGTCACCCGTCTGCTGTTTGAGGGTACGCGGGTGGTGGGGGTGGAAACGCTCAACCATGGGCAATTGCAGCGCTTTTACGCCGACCACGAGGTGGTGGTGTCGCTCGGCGCGGTCAACACCCCCAAGCTGCTGATGCAATCGGGGATAGGCCCGGAACAGCAGCTGCACCGCCACGGCATTCCGGTGGTGCAGCATCTGCCGGGGGTAGGCGCCAATCACCAGGACCATGTGTCCTTCGCCGCCATCTTCGAATACACCGAACCACAGCCCATCGGCTATGGCGGCTCGGAAGCCACCCTGTACTGGAGCAGCGACAGCGCGTTGCGCCTGCCGGACATGTTTCATTGCCAGGCCGAATTCCCGGTGCCCAGCGCCGAAAACGCGCACCTCGACGTGCCCACCCACGGCTGGACCATGTTCGCCGGCCTGGCGCACCCGCAGAGCCGAGGCCAGATCAGCCTCTCGGGCCCCAGCCCGGCGGATCCCCCCATTATCCAACCCAACACCCTGTCACATCCGGCCGACCTGCAAGCCGCGCTGCACAACCTGCGCTTCGTCCAGGCACTCGGCGCTCAACCGTCGTTCAACGGCCTGGTCAAAGGTGAACGCCTGCCCGGCACTTCAAACGCCAAAGCCCTGGAACACTATGCCCGCAATGCGGCCGTCACCTACTGGCACCAATGCGGCACGGCAAAAATGGGCCGAGACGCGATGTCGGTGGTGGACAGCCGGCTGCAGGTTTACGGCATGCAAGGCCTGCGAATTGCCGATGCCTCGATCATGCCCCACGTGACCAGCGGCAACACCATGGCGCCTTGTGTGGTGATCGGCGAGCGGGCAGTGGAGGAGATTCGGGTGCAGTACGGCGTGTAAAAACACCGCCGCTCTGCTTTTTGGGCGGGCGGCCTCTCAATTCACCCCTGGGTAGGAATCCACGTATTGAATGGTGAAGTCCGGGTTGGAGTCGACGATCTGGACCTTGTAGTCGGGGTTGACGTCCACGGTTTGCCATTTCCCGACGGAGTCAGAACTGCTATCGACCTGCTGCACCTTGAGGTCAGCGTCCTGGGTCACCACCTTGACCTTGTAGTCGGGGTTGCTGTCCACGAACTGGATCTTGCCGTAAATCTGCGAGACATCGACCTGCGTATCGGCCGAAGCGCCCAAGGCGCAGGTCAGCAGCAGTGCCGCAACGACAGCTTTGAACATGGGAATGTCATCCTGAAAGTGAAGGCGTCCAGTCTAAAGACCTGCACGCAAACTGTCTCGAGAACCGCACGCGTCAGCCCTTCAACTCCCCCGCCCGATGGCTCGCCGCGTCGTCGTAGGCCACATACAACGACTCGGCGATTTGGCTTTTGATGGCTTTGCTGGCCTCCAGCCCCAACACAAAACCTTCGGCTTTGCCGCCTGCGCGGTTGAGTTCCTCAGGGGTGCCGGCACCGGTGATGGCGTCCAGCAGCTTGGCGGCGTGAGGGCCGACGCCCTTGGGAAGGCTGATTTGGTCGATGGACATGGGCGATACCTTGCAAAAAAGAGAATCGGTAGCGCGTGGAACCACTGCCGGGGGTGGCATGGTAGACCGTTATAGGCGGCAAGGGGTTGTTTTCCCGCTGCGACCCGCAGGCCCGTATTGCTAAAGTTCCCGCCTTAGCCGCCGACAGCTTTTGTTTCCACGTCACGGATAATTTTAATGTTCCGCTCTCTTTTTTCCGGCGCTGCTTTGCTCGCCGTCTGCGCCGCCTGCACTGCGCAAGCCCAGACCGTCACCACGCCCGAACAACTGCTGACTGAATTCTCGCGTTGCGATGCGCATTTCTTCGAAAGCCTGCGCGATGCCCGCCTGCCAGCCGGTACCTTGCGCCTGAGTGACTATGGCTCGGTCAAGGCACCGACCATCATGAGTCCGCTGCAGGAAGGTGGCACTTACCAACACTTCGAAACGCCCCTGATCGTTAACGGCGTGCGTATGGTCGGCTATTACAATCAGGCCGAAACCATCAAGGACGTCGGCAACTTTCTGTTCTGGGGTTTTGTAGCCGATGGCTCGCCACAAGAGGTGGCTGCAAAACTCAAGCCACTGATCGTTGACAACACACGTTTTGTCATGCAAGGCAAAGCCATTACCCGCGCCGAAATTCGCCGCATCGGTGACCCGATCGGCCAATGGCGCACCGAAGGGCTGACCGGTCCCGGCGTCCCCACGCCATTTGGTTTCGTAGACCGCGTGCTGATCGTCGACACGGGTGAAACAGCACAGCCTCTCGCAGGGCACACCACCGTGTTCTGCTCGCTACAAGGCACGGTGACTGCGCCGCTCTTGCAGGTCTATCGCCCTGATCTCAACGCTCATCTGCTCGACTGACAAGGATGCCTATCATGAATACTCGCTGGCCCGCACTTGTCGTCTGCTCCGTCATCCTCACAGGTTGTGCAGGGATGCAGAATCCGCAAAAAGCTAACGTTGCCCACTGCGTCAATCAGTTAAAGGCTTCCAAAGCCGAAAACTACCCTCTGGTACTGCAGGAAGGTGATCTATGCCTGCAGAAAACTACGCTGCCCGCCTCGCTGCAAAGTTTGACTTACGCGGTGCAGGCCGATGCCTACAGCAACCTCAAGCGTTTTCCCGAAGCCGTGACGGCCAAGGAAAAATCCATACAACTGGCGGTCAAGCCTGAGCCACGCGTCTACCTGGATTTGAGCGCCATGTATCGCGACGCTGGCAACCCGAAAAAAGCCCTTGAACTGGTGCAGTACAACCTTGACAACGGCATGGGAGAAGCCGGAAAAGGTTCCGGCTTTCACATGCCGACCTACTTTCATCTGGGCCTCGCGCTGACAGACCTAGGTCAGTACCGAGAGGCTGCTGAAGCCTTCAGTACCGGCCTTCAGCGCCAGCCGGACTATGCCTGGGCGTATTATGCGCGCGGGATCGCGTACGACCATTTGGCAGACAGGAACGACGCCAAGGCCGACTTCATGAAGTTCTCACAGATCGTCAACAAGAAATACGTGCAGGAGGAGCACAAGGCCAAGCTCGCCGGGTATGGAATTTCCATACCGTAGTAATAGGAGAACCTGCTTAGCGGCGAATGCGCAGTGACCGCTTGCGTCGCATCTTGGACAAGGGAAGGATCACCTCTGCCCTCCCTGTTCAGAAACTCATTGTGCGTGGACGATCATCGTTCATCTGGACATAACCATCACCCCGTTAACACGCACATAGTAGTTATCGAACTCACCACTCTCCACGAACACAAAGCCATGACGGGTATAAAAACGATTGGCTGCGCTTTCCTTGAGAGCACCCACTTTGATCGGACGGCCGAGCTGATCAGCCTCCTCAAAAATACGACTCAGCACTTGAGAGCCAATTCCAGCCCCCTGAGCACCAGGTTTCACATACAGGTGGTCAAGCAGAAGCTCATGCTGATGGTCTTTGATCACGACAAACCCGACTACCTCGCCAGACACTTCTATGCGGCGTGTGCTCTGGGCGTCGAACCCGGCGATAAATCGGTCACGTGCGCGCTTGGGGTCAAATCGTCCAACACGCTCGAGACTCTCGCGCATGGCTTCAATTCTGATGGCGACCAGACGCTCCACGTCGTCATTGGAAGCTGCGACCATGACGACAGCAGAGGGTTGATCGGTGAAGGTCGGCATGGCGCGCATCCTGAAAATGGCTGGTCAGAGAGAATAACGTGCATAGGTTCAGGCAGACTTAATAATGCAGCAGCCCCAATCCAGTAACTGCGCAGCCCCCACCTGCAACGGCGCGGCGATTCGGATTACCTGCAAACACCCGCCTTGCGCCGTCGTAGCGGCCACACAGGGATTGGCATCCTGCTGCCGCCTGCGCGCCTTCATCTCTTACAACGCAAAGTGGATCAGGCCTGCGCGCTGAACCGCTGCGCTGCACGCCGCTCATACATCGCCGCTTCCGTCTCTTGCGTCGCAAGCTCGCCTTTGTAATGCAGTTGAGTGATAAAAAGCCGGTCCTTGGCCCCCTTGAAATCCGACGGGTCGAAATCCCTGAATAGAGGCGCCAGATCAAGGGTCTTGGCGAAGTTTTCGTTAGTCAGGCTGTAATACCCCAGGCCCGACCAGACCGAATCGGCGTCCACCGTGTCGATGGCGGCGTTGCGGTAGGCAACGGCTGCGGTTTTCAGGCCAAGGGATTGATTGAGCAAATCCGTCAGCCGTTGGGTATCCGAGCTGCTGAGCTGGCTGGCCGAATCCAGCACTTTCAGGCGGCCATCGGCCTCGACGGTGAAGCCGTATTGTTTACCGGCCAGGTCGGGAGCGGTGGCCGACAACGCCGACTCGAATGCCTTGAAGGATGCCTTCAGCGTATTGAACGCGCCGGTGGAAATGTCGACGAGTCGAGGGAAGTCTCGCGACTGGGTCCGACCGACCCAGGTGTCGACCGCCTCCAGCGGTTCCAACGTGGTGCTCGCCGAGCCACTGGGATGGTAGACGGCCGCCGGGGCGGCATTGGCCAGCGCTTCTTTCGCAGCGTCTGTCAGTGGCTGGGCCACGAGCTTCTGGTCGGAAGGTGTAAGGCTGATGTTGGCCGGCGGGAGATAGGCAGTGCTGACGGAAAGAGCCATTTAATCGATCCATGATTGGCGGGTTCATACAGGTTATCGACGACGACGGGCCAAGCTTTAGACGGCCAACGTGCAGGATCCTACAATCCAGGCGCGTCATCGCCTCGATAGTCTGGCCCTCTTTCCTACCAGAGGATGGACCATGACTACGTCACAGCACTTGGCACAACCGGTAAACCTAGCGCAAAAGGTGTTCGTCGTTGCTTGAGTGATTCAAGTGGAGTTGCTTGTGGAGGGCAGGTCTAAGTGTTCGCTTTCGGCCGATTCTGTTGAAAAAGTCGGTTTGCCCAAGACGCTTGAATAATGCCTTGGCAGAGCGGGGATATTGAAAACGAAGCTTTTGCTCCAGCAACTACAGGATTTAACGCAGGTGAAGAAGAGGGTGAGCGAGTCGGTATCGATCTATAACCGCGAGCGTCCGCACCTGTCGTTGAAATACAAAATGCCCGATGCGATGCATCGGGCGCTGGGGTGAAACAGGTGTAAACCTATTTCAGGACTAAACAGCCCACATTGCTCTACTTTCTCCTTCTAATTTTCAATATTCGAATCAATATTTCGAATAGCATCGCTAGGATTCAAAGCGCATGAAGGAGGGCCGAGATCAGCAGCAGCCAAACGATTGGCGCCGTTGGCGACCATAGAACTTATAGATATAGAGTGCGGTTTTTTTTCAGCATCTAAACGGGACGACGCACTTACCGACACAAGATAACCTCTATCGCCTACCTGGGTATGTAAGCTGAACACACACAAACATTTCGTCTTGTGCAAACACCAGACTTGATAAACGTATAGCCACAGCACCCAGAAAACCATGACTGTTTTACCTATACCCGATTTTGCAATACCCACAATGCTTAGTTCCCTTTTCACTTCTTCACACCTCTGCAAGCATAACCATCCTGGATGGTTCATCAGAGTAATTTCAATCACCTCCCTTTAGTCGAATGAATTACTCTGCTGCGAGATTCAATATTAACAGCCAAGTCGTTTCCAACGTCGACAGTTCAACCACGCCCCGGTTCAAGACCGGACAATCAACATTGAAGGCGGCAAGTATGACAAAAGAAACGGATTTATTTTTAATCAAATAAATCCGTTCCCTTTTTGTCCCCCCCATAAACCAAACAGCGTTAAGACGTTTAGCTGTTGTAGTCCACCTTATAAATTTCCGGATGGTTCTCAATATACGCCCCTAGCCATAGGGGTGCACTCTTTATCTCTGACACAGGCGCACCTTCAACCGCCCCTGTAAAAGACAATTTTGAAACCAAATTAACATTTGAGATTTTAACATGCTTGGACGTATCGACTTTGTAATAGCTTCCACCTTCTTTTACTTCGGATTTGACAGTACTAAATTTAGTATCAATAATCTCTGTCACTACTCCCTCGACCACTGATTTATCGGTCAAATAAAGAAAGTAATAACCCAGCAGATTGTCTATCAACACAGACGCCTCGTCCACAAACAGCCAATAACAGCTCACCAATTCTTTAGGAAGTCCTATCTTCCCAATTATAAAGTCCATTTCTGGCGAAACAACATTATTAGAACAATCAATAAAAAGCTCACCCTCCTTAACATCCTTTAACTCGCCTCCGTATAGATAGCTGTCATTCGCCAGCAGAATAACCTTGCCGATATATTTTTCAAAATGGATATACAGTTGAGTTGCCATTTAAAGTTCCTCCATTTAGATAGCTTGAAAAATCAGCTTCCGCCGAAAAAAACAGATTGCCTACTGTAAGAATTCACAGTTTTTTGAAAAAACAGGTTCCTTTGGTCGGAACGGTAGGTTAAGAGCCGGGCACTCACCTCCCACCGGAGGGCCTGACGGCTTCCAGCAACGCTAGGGCGTCTCTTGTGCGCTCGGCGCTTGCACATTGCGTATCCGCGCGCCGAAAAGCTCCTCGTGCGGCATCTTGCTCAACGGGATATCGACCTGCTCGAACTACGTCTGCCCTGCTTCCGGATGGGCCCGCTCAGCACCACGACACCCTTTTGATAGGGATAACGTGCCGCCGCCACGTCGTCGCAAGATTTGTGGGGTTCCCTCAGGTACGGATCTATTTTAATCAAATAAATCCGTCCTTTTTTCCATAACTCGCCGGGTGACCGCTCAGGTCGAAAGCTGCTTGCTCCGCTATTGCAGCGGAATGTACACATCTGTCTGCCATTGATCCTGCGGTGTTTCGGGATAGACGCTCAGGTAATTGAAGAACAGCGGCTGGTCACGAAGTTCCTCACCACTGGCGGGCAGCCAATCGCGGTAGATCGGATAGATCGTTTCGCCGATGTGATCCGGTGACCCCGTGTGTCGCACCACGACGCAGCGACCGCCAGGCATGACCATCTCGCGCACGCCGAACTCATTAGGCGCCACGGCTTCGTGAATCTCGCCACAGATGGCGAAGCGGAATGCTTGCGCGGGTGTCGTATCGGGGTTGCCGTAGGGAATGCCAAAACTGCGACTCGAAGCCACCGGCGACTGCCCGCTCTGCTTGCGCCACGCGATGAACTTACGCACGCTCTCATTGACGAGCCCGGCAGGCCCGCAGTGTTCAAGCGCCGCGACCCTGACTTCAGGGAATTCCACAATTCGTATTTGCATGATGATCGTCCTGGAAAAGTGAGGGATTGCGAACACCGCATTCCAGACCTGCCAGTTCGGCCCTTTCCTGAATGCACTCGGCGTCATGCCGAACGCCCGCCTGAACGCCCTGCAAAACGCCTCGGGGCTTTCGAAGCCGGCACCGAGTGCGGCCTCCATTACCGAGTGGTCAGCAACGGCAGCCAGGCGATGCGCCGCGCGTCGTAGTCGCATCAGTTGCACATAACGTGAAACAGGCACGCCGACGAACGCGGTGAATTGTCGATGGAAGTGAAACGCTGAAAAGCTCGCCACATGGCTCAACGTCTTCACCGACAGGTCACCTTCAAGATTCTCGTCAATGTAGGCGAGGACGGCGTTGAAGCGTTTTGTGTAAGCGCGGTGGGTCGAGATGTCAGGCACAGGGAAAGGCTCTTGGAAGTACGGTCGGCAATAGGTTCGACTATAGCGGCATGAACGCGCCTAGCCGCGTTTGCTCAAGGCACGTTTAAGAGCACCCTGCCGGCGAGCAGTAAATATTGACTGTGTCGCCGCCTTCGCAGCCTCGCTGAAGCTCGACAACTCCCACATAGGCTCTGCGGCGTTCCGGGCGATCCAGCGCAGCCCCCATGGACGCTGAAGCAGCAACACTTACACTGGCTTTTGTGTAACCACCAGAAAACCCATCAACAACCCGTTTGATTCGGGGCAAGCTTGAGTCAACCAGCCACTGCTTGCAGGATCGTACAAGCCCGCAGGCCTGTTACGGGGGTAGCCTTGGACCTCTCACCCGCCGAAGGATCCAGCATGACTCAGCACCCGATCAACCTCACCCAAAAAGCCGCGCTCATCGATCAACAGTGGAGCCCGCGAGTGGTCGCCGAGATGAACGACTACCAATTCAAGGTGGTGCGCATCGAGGGCGAGTTCATTTGGCACGCCCACCCGGAAACCGATGAAGCCTTTCTGGTGCTTGAAGGCACGCTGCGTATCGACCTTCCAGACGGTCCGGTGTACGTGGCCCCGGGCGAGCTGTATGTCGTACCGCGAGGCGTCGAACACCGGACCGCCGCCGAAGGCGAAGCCAAACTGATGATGATCGAACCTCGCGGCATCTTGAACACCGGCCACGAAGGCGGCGAGCGTACTGCCGTGAATGATCTGTGGATCTGAAGGCTGCGGCGCCCTTACTCGCCCGACGCTTGCACGCTGCGAATCAGCGCGCCGAAAAGCTCCCCGCGCGGCATCTTGTCGAGCGGGATGTCGGCCTGCTCGAACCACGCCTGCCCGGCTTCCGGATGGGGCCCGCTCAGCACCACGACGCCCTTTTCATAGGTATACCGCGCCGCCGCCACATCGCCGTTCTGGTAGGTCGCAAGCGTGGTGTAGGGGGTGGCTGGGGTCGCTGCCGGGAAATACGGGCCGTCCTGGTAGAAAACGCTGTCGGCCTTGCCCGCCCATGTCACCCGCACCGCCGCGTCGGCGATGCCGGGTACTTCAAACCCAGGGCGGCCCGCTTCGGTGTCGAGGTCCTGTGGGATCAGGCCGAGGTTGCTGGCGTCCGCCAGGTAGGCCCCCATGCACAAACCCAGGTAGCGACCACCGCCGGCGACATAGTCGCGGATCGCCTGGGCCCGTGCCTCGCCGAGGCTGTCGAGGGCCGCGGGGATGTCCTGGCCGCCCCCCGGCTGAACGTACAGGTCATAACGGGCAAGGGTCTGCGGGGTGATATCGATCGGCTCGTCGGCACCGACGAAGTCGATCTGGTAAGTGGGGTCCAGACGCTGCAGCGCTGTTTTAACGTTTTCTGAACAGTCGTCACAGCCCGCCGGCCCGCGGTAGATGGCCACGTGGGTGATCGGCGTGATGGCCTGCGCCCAGCACGATTGCAGGGCGGTAAATGCCAGCAGCGCGACAACAAGGGTGGCTCGTTTCATGGGCGAGAGGTTCCGTTCATGGGGTGTGGGCTTGGCCATGCAAAGCCTATCCCGAATGCTCGGTTAAATTCGTTAACAGTTGTAAGCACCCGGCGCGCGCCTCCGCTACCATGAATGCCGGTTTGAAAGGAGGCACGCCATGGATCTGAAATTCAGTCACGGCCTGGAGGCCTTTATTCATGAGGCCTTCGCCGACGCAGGGCACTCTGCGCCAGCCTGGTAGTCTGTTCCTGCACACCTCATGCCCCGCGGAGTTCACATGATCACTGTCCACCACCTCAACAACTCACGTTCGCAGCGCATTCTGTGGCTGCTCGAAGAGCTTGGCCTGCCCTACGAGATCAAGCGCTACCAGCGCGACCCGAAGACCAACCTCGCGCCACCGGAGCTCAAGGCGATCAACGCACTAGGCAAGTCTCCGGTGATTGAAGACGGCGCCAACGTGGTGATCGAGTCCGGCGCCATTGTCGACTACCTGATCCGCCACCACGGCGACGGTCGCCTGCAACCCGACCCGGCCACCGCCGCCTACGACCAGTACGTGCAATGGCTGCACTTCGCCGAAGGCTCGGCCATGCTGCCGCTGATGCTCAACCTCTATGTCGGGCGCCTGGGCGATGCCGGTGCGCCGCTGCATCCGCGTATCGAATCGGAAGTGGCCAATTACCTCGGTTACCTCAACGACGCGCTGGCGCACACCCCGTACCTGCTGGGCGAGGAGTTGAGTGGCGCGGATATCCAGATGAGCTTTATCGGCGAAATCGCCAAGGCCCAGGGCAAGTTGCAGGCCTACCCGCACCTGGCGGCGTGGGTGCAGCGCTTTCAGGCACGGCCGGCGTACCGCCAGGCACTGGAACAGGGTGGCGAGTATGCGTTTGCCCAGTAACTGACGCGCGATCAAAGGTGGGAGCTGCGCTAAGGCCTGAACATCTGCCACAACGAGGCCCCCACCCCGGTGATGCTCTCCCCGGCAATCAAGCCCGCCGCTGCGGTGATCGCAAAGCGCTCGGTCAGGCTCGGCCAACGGCAGCTCACACACCAGGTCAACATCGCACCCAACGCCATCATCAACGACACCGACGCCGGCAGTACAAACGCCAACCCCAAGGCGGCAGCGCTGGGCAGGTAGCGGGCGCGGCGGGCCGGCAACAGGCTGTCGAGCACACCCAGCAGCACACCCGCTGCACCGGCGATGGCAATCGCCCAGCGAATGCTCACCGACAATGAATCCAGCCCATGGGTAAGGGTTTGCGCCACGGCTTTCCAGGTAGCGACCGCCGGCGCCGGCCATTCTTCGCTGAGCAGCATCGATTGCGGGTCCGGAATCAGCGCCAGGTAGGCGAACACGCCGACGATGCTGCCAATGAAAATCCCCAGGATCTGCGCGATCACTTGCTTGTGCGGCGTGGCGCCAATCGCCTTGCCGACCTTGAAGTCGTTCATCAAGTCGGTGCACTGCCCGGCCGAACCGCCGGCGGTGTTGGCGCTCATCAGGTTGATCGGCACTTGCCCCGGCGCGACGATGCCAAAGCTCAGTTGGGACAACTGCCCGATGGCGCCAATCGGTGGAATGCCGGTGGCGCCCACCACGCGCGCGGCCACGGCCGCCAGGCAGATCGCCAGGGGGATGGTCAGTAAGGCCATCCACAGGTTGATACCGAACAACAGCGCCTGCAGGCTCACCACCAGTGCGATCGACAGCAAGAAACCGGCAGCCGGCCCAGGCTTGGGCACGCTCCACGCCTGCTCGCCAACGGACTTGGTCGAGGAGTACAAGGCCCATAAACGAATCGCCAGCGAGGCCAAGGTCGAGCACACCATCAGGCTCACGCCCGGCCACAGCAGCCATTCCACCAATGCGGCGAATTGCGGGCCGCTGCTGCCCGCCGGCAATGTCACCAGGTTCTGCGCCAGCAGCCACGGGCCCAGCCCACCCCAGGCCAACAAGGCACCGAGCAGCAGGGTCAGGCCCACGCGAATGCCGATGATGCCGCCAAACCCCAGCAGCAACAGCGAAGGGTCGGCTGTAAAGGTCAGGCGTTCCCACTGGGCGTTTGGCGACCAGCGTGGGAAGGCCCACATAAAGGTGTCCACCCACTTCACCAGCCCGGACAGCAACGCCGCGCCGAGCAACACCTTCAAGCGCGTCGCGGCTTCGCGGCCATGGTTGTAGATGTGCAGCAGGGTTTCCAGGGTGGCCATGCCTTCGGGAAATTTCAGCGCCTGGTCATTGAGCAAGGAAGGCCGCAGGTACCAGGCAATCCAGATGCCCAGGAAGCTCACCGAGAACACCCAGGCGATCATCGGCAACGCGTCCAGCTGGTTGCCGGTCAGCAGGGTGTAGGCCGGGATCGGCGCGACCAACCCGCCGGAGATAATCGAGGCGGCGGCCGACGCGACCGTCTGGTTGATATTGCTTTCATGCAGCGTCCACGGCAACTGCTCGGATGACCGCCTGGCCAGGCCCTGCCAGATCGCATACCCCACCAGCAGGGCAATGATCGACATGTTGAACGACCAGCCGATCTTCAGGCCGGCGTACACGTTGGAAGGCGTGAGCAGGATGCCAAGCACGCTCCCGGTGATGACAGCACGCAGGCTGAGTTCGCGTTCGACGGGGGCGTACCGGGCAATGGCGGGCGAGGCTGAAAGCATGCGGATTCCTTTCGGCGTGACACAGGGCGACCTAACAAGTGAGCCCCGTGGAGGCCGAAGGTTCCTGAATCAGCAAGAAGCAACAGCGCCGCCAAGCCCTGATGCCAATCAGTTAAACGCAGATCCCCTGTGGGTTGGCTTGCCTGTGATGGCGGGCAAGTCCGGCCTTATCAAAATTAAAATAACTTACTGATTTTAAAGGGCTGAAATTTCACGCTGAATTCTTGAGCCTTGCATGGCCATTTCAGTCGACCGCATGTCTGTGGCGAGCGGGCTCGCCACAGAGGCCCGCTCGCCACAAGAACAGGTTGCAGCCTTGAAAGTTGCCTGGATCCCGTAACTATCCAGGGCTTTTGCCCTTCACTCCAAACGGAACCGTGCGGTGTTGTCACTCAACGCCTGGCTGCCCTTGCTCAGGGTATCCGCCGCCCGGTTGACCGCGCGCGCGCCGTCCAGCAGGCGCCCGGCGGCCTGGTCGACTTGCTGGATATTGCCGCTGACTTCGTCGGCCGTCGCCGCTTGTTCCTCCACCGCCGTGGCGATTTGCGCCAGGGTGTCAGTGACGTTCTGCACCGCGCCGGCGATCTCGCCCAAGCGCGTGCCCAGGCCGGTGACGGACTCGGCATCGGTCAACGCTTGCTCGCACGCAGCGCCCATCAAGGTGACCGCCTGGCTGACGGTTGCGCGCAGGCTGTCGACGGTACCGGCGATCTGCGCTGTGGAAGCCTGGGTACGTTGCGACAGGCTGCGCACTTCATCGGCCACCACGGCAAAGCCCCGGCCCTGCTCGCCTGCGCGGGCGGCTTCGATGGCGGCGTTGAGCGCCAGCAGGTTGGTCTGTTCGGCGATGCCGCGAATGGTGTCGACCACCGATTGAATCTGCTGGCCTTGCTGGCTGACTTGTTCCAGGGCGTTGGCGGTGTCGGTCAGGCGTTGGTTGAGCTGCTGGATACTGGTGGTGGTGCGCTGGCTGTCGCGGCTGCTCTCTTCGGCGATGCGTCGAGTCTGCTGGGCGCTGCCCGAGGCTTGTTCGCAACTGCGAGCGACGCCCATGGACGTGGCGGCCAGTTGAGTGGCGGCGGCGGCGATCTGGCTGATCTGGTGCTGCTGGTCTTCGACTTCGCTGAGGGTGTTGCCCGATTGCGAATTGAGGGTCAGCACCGCCGAGCCGAGCTGCTGGGTCTCGTGATTGACGCCGAGCAAACTGGTGCGCAATTGCACCACCGCGACGTTCAGCGCGGTGCTGATCACGGCGAGTTCGTCACGCCCTTGCACCGCCACTTCCACGCACAGGTTACCGTCACGCAGGGACTCGGCCAGGGTGGTGATGCCGCTGGCACTGCGGCGAATGGAGGCTTGCAGGCACATGAGCAGGTACAGCGCCGCCAGGGCCAGCACGCCGAACGTCGCCGCCATCGGAATGAATTGCTCGAGTGAACGCTCGTGGTAGTAGGTCAGGCGCGTGTCCAGGGAGGTCAACGACTGGTTGCGCAGCGCGCCCAGGCCGCCAAGCATGGCGTCGACACTGCGATCGAAGACCGCCGCATCGAGCTTGATGGTGCCGCCAAAGACACCGTCGTCGAGCACCTTGAGTTCGTTATCCAGCACTTGCAGGCTGTTGTCGTACTGTGCGACCCAGGGTTGAATGCCCGGGTATTGCTTGGCTTTGAGCGAAGCCGCCGCCTTGATCAACTGGTCCCGCGCATCACTGATGCGGCTACGCAGGTCGCGCATCTGCAGGCGGCTTTGCAGGGTGAACTGCCCTGAGGCGATGGATGACTGGCCGATGCTGGCCATGCGGCCGATGCGTTCGATCAGGTCGGGCGTCTGCTGCGTGGAGATCTGCATCAGCATGTAGGTTTCCAGCCACGGATCGAGGATCAGCCCGGTATCCAGGGCAATCTGCTCACGCAATGCCTGCACGGCACTGAGCGCCGAGGTGAAACGGTCGTAACCGTCCGGCCACCAGCCCACCGTGCGCTGGGACTGGCTGTCCAAGCCTTTGACCGACGCTTGCAAGGTCTCGAAGCGCGCCTGAATGTCCGCGCCGGCCTTTTGCGCCTTGAGCGTGTCGCCCAGGGTTTGCAGGCTTTGCTGGATCGGCGGGACATTGGCGTCCAGCGTCGCCATCGCGGCCTTGGCAGCAGCGGTGGGCTCACGCAGCAAGTCAACGGCCTTCCAGCGCGCCGCCAGGTTGCGCTGCGCGATCAGTTGAGCGTCGAGCGTATCGAGCGCCAACAACTGGCGTACACCGGACTGCTCGCTGGCAATCACGCTTAATTTTTCGCGGTAATCCTGGCCGATCACCCATAGGCTACCGACCAGGGGCAGCATGAACAGAAAGAACAGAAGCTGGAATTTACGTGCAAATCCGAAACGTCCGAGCAGGCGGATACCGGGTGATAACAAACTGTGCATGTCCGACCGCTCCAAAAAACAACCCACGCGATTAAATGGCGGGCCAAACCTTGAAATGACTAACGGCAAAAAGCCATGTCATTGATTAGCTTGGCACTAGCAAGATATGGGCCGTTCAAGCTCGGCCTTGAAACAGGGCATGCCGTGCACCGACAAGGCACTCGGCGTGCGCGAAAATGGGGCAAAAGCACTCAGTAGCGACGGCCGCTGTAACCGTCGGAGACGACCGCCCGAGGCGCTTTGCAAAACGCCCTCAATCATAGGCATCGTATCGGCCGCGCACCGGGAGAACTTGAAGGGAGGGAGCCTTGATTGAGAAAAATATCGCCAGCGAGCTGCCGAGCTCCCCCCATGGGATCGGTAGCGATCACGCCAGTAATTGAGTGATCCACTGGATCTGCCGGGTAATTGCCTGCACCTTCGCCTCAGGCACCGCCTGCTGTGCCTGCTCAAAGCCGGCCAGGGTCTTGCGCTTGAGGCGCAACACACGCTGCCACTTGGCCAGAAACACCGGGCTGCGGACCTGCATTTGCAGCGGGCCGAAGTACAGTTCTTCGGCACTGTAGGTCACTGAGTCGGCGCGCTCGGCGACGATGATTTCATAGTAGAAACGGTTTTCGTACAGCAGTTCTTCGCTGACGATGCGGTAGCCGTGGCTCATCAGCCAGAAGCGCAGTGGCTGCTCGCCGCCGTTGGGTTGCAGGATCAGGCGCTCAACGCCGTTCAGGTGGGCCTTGCCGGCGTCGAGGATGTCGCGCAGGGTCTCGCCGCCCATGCCACAGAGGCTGACGGCGGTGATGCGGTCGCCGGGCTCGATCGCCGCCAAGCCATCGGCCAGGCGCACGCTGATCCGCGATGCCAGGCCGTTGTCACGCACGGTGCGCTCGGCCGCCTGGAACGGCGTGGGCGCCACCTCCCCCGCCACCGCCGCCTCGATCAAGCCACGGCGCAGCAGCGCCACCGGCAGGTAGGCGTGGTCCGAACCGATATCGGCCAGGCGCGCGCCGTTCGGCACATGCGCGGCCACACGCTCCAGGCGCATGGACAAGGTATGTTCGTTCAAGCTGTGATCCTTATCATTGCCCGGAAAACCGATCCCGGCTGTTGGTCAGATGCAACACCATGGCGGCTCTTGCCGCGTCCGGGTCCTGGCGCTTGATGGCGTTGAAAATCGCCTCATGCTCCAGGTTCGCCAACTGCCCGAGCCTGGCAAAATCGGCGCCCCCGCGTTCGTCACTCTTCACTTGAGCACGCGGGATCATCGCATTGCCCAGGTGCAGCATGATCTCGCTGAAGAAGCTGTTGCCGGTGGCTTCGGCGATCAACTGGTGAAAGCGTTTGTCCTCTTCCACGCAACTGTCGTTGTTGGCCAGGGAGGCCTGGTAGTCGTCCAGCGCCTGGCGCATATGGGCCAGTTGCGCGTCGCTGCGGCGCAGCGCGGCCAATGCCACCGCTTGCACCTCCAGGCCCAGGCGCAGTTCCAGCATGTTGCGCACGCTGGCGACCGTGTCCACATGCAGACGCAAGCCCTGCTGGGCGCTTTGCTCCAGCACAAAGGTGCCGATGCCGTGACGTGTCTCCACCAGCCCCGACGCCTGCAACTTGGACAGCGCCTCGCGCACCACCGTACGGCTCACCCCATGCTCTTGCACAATGGTGGATTCCGACGGCAGTTTTTCGCCGGGTTTCAACTGCCCGAGCAGGATGCGCTGGGTCAGGGCGTCGACCACGCCCTGGGCCAGGTTGTAAGAGCGTCTACGCACGGGGGGTGGGCTTTCAATGGGCATTGCTAAGGTCCGAGGGGCGGGGCTGGTGGGAGCTTAACACCCTGCTCAAGGGCATCGCAGGGCTGATTGAAAAAACCGCCACCTTGTATGACAACCAATCTTAAAACAGTCTTTAACCGCCGCTTGCCACCGCTCTCCATGCTAGATGTTCACGCGCATAAATCGCGCAAAAACCTGCATAAAACTCAATGAATACTGAGAAATAACCAAAAACAACACAACCACTCCAGCGTTATAAACATAAAAACACCAAGCAGCGGATTGCGGACTCCAGAAAAGCACTTGTATGATGTCTATCAACAAAACACACACACCCGCATAAAAATAATCAGGGGGGAGTTTCGAATGGTGAACACGTCACGCCATGCATCTGCCGCTTCAAACAGTGATCCCGTCCTCGCGCGCGCCGTGCGCAAAGTGAAGCGCCATGTGCTCCCACTGTTCGTGATCATGTTCATCCTCAACTACATCGACCGGGTCAATATCGGCTTTGTGCGCACGCACATGGAACATGACCTGGGCATCGGCGCGGCGGCCTATGGCTTTGGCGCCGGGCTGTTCTTCATTGGCTATGCCCTGTTCGAAGTGCCCTCCAACATGCTGCTGCAAAAGGTCGGCGCGCGTATCTGGCTGACCCGCATCATGTTCACCTGGGGCATCGTCGCCACGCTGATGGCGTTCATCCAGAACGAAACCCACTTCTACATCCTGCGTTTTCTGCTGGGCGTGGCCGAAGCCGGCTTCTTCCCTGGGGGTGATCTACTACTTCACACGCTGGCTGCCGGGTGTGGAACGCGGTAAAGCCATTGCGATTTTCCTCAGCGGTTCGGCGGTGGCTTCGTTGATCTCCGGCCCGCTGTCGGGGGTGCTGTTGCAGGTCGAAGGCTTTGGTTTGCACGGCTGGCAATGGATGTTCGCTATCGAAGGCCTGGCCTCGGTGGTGATCGGCTTCTTTGTGTGGTTCTGGCTCGACTCCAAGCCCCACGACGCCCGTTGGATGACCCGCGAAGAGCAGGATGCCCTGGTCGGCGCCATCGACGAGGAACAACGCCAGCGCGAGGCGCTGACCAGCGTCAAGCCGACCCTCGGCAAGCTGCTCAAAGACCGCCAGATCCTGTTGTTCTGTGCCCTGTACTTCTGCATCCAACTGACGATCTACGCGGCGACGTTCTGGCTGCCGAGCATCATCAAGAAGATGGGTGACCTGAGCGATGTGCAGGTCGGTTTCTTCAACTCGATCCCCTGGCTGATCTCGATCATTGCCATGTATGCCTTCGCTGCGCTATCGGGCAAGTTCAAGTTCCAGCAGGCCTGGGTTGCAGCCGCGCTGTTGATTGCTGCGGCGGGCATGTTCATGTCCACCACCGGCGGGCCGATCTTTGCTTTCGTGGCGATCTGCTTTGCGGCCATCGGCTTCAAGTCGGCATCTTCGCTGTTCTGGCCGATCCCCCAGGGTTACCTGGATGTGCGCATCGCCGCAGCGGTGATCGCACTGATCAACTCCATCGGCAACCTCGGCGGCTTCGTGGCACCGACCACCTTCGGCTTCCTGGAACAGACCACCGGTTCGATCCAGGGCGGCCTCTACGGCCTGGCCGGCACCTCGGTGCTGGCGGCGATCCTGGTGTTCTTCGCCAAGACCGCGCCCTCTGCCGTATTGAATTCGCCAAGCCCTGCGCCAGCCGGCGCCGCCGTCAGCAAACCTCTTTGAGCCTTTCAGGAAACTTGCCATGAATACCCCAGTCGTCACGCACTTCCAGGTCATCCCCGTCGCCGGCCACGACAGCATGCTGCTCAACCTCAGCGGCGCCCACGGGCCTTACTTCACGCGCAATATCGTCATCCTCAAGGACAGCTCCGGCAACACCGGTGTCGGTGAGGTGCCCGGCGGCGAACGCATCCGCGAAACCCTGGAAGACGCACGCAGCCTGGTGATCGGCCAACCGATCGGCCACTACCAGCGCGTCCTCAACCAGATGCGCAGCACCTTTGCCTCGCGGGACTCGGCTGGCCGAGGCCTGCAAACCTTTGACCTGCGCATCACCATCCATGCCGTCACCGCCATGGAAGCAGCCCTGCTCGACTTGCTGGGTCAATTCCTCGAAGTCCCGGTGGCCGCTTTGCTCGGTGAAGGCCAGCAACGCGATGCGGTGAAAATGCTCGGTTACCTGTTCTATGTCGGCGACCGCAACGCCACCGACCTGGCGTATCGCAACGAAGCGGACGCGGACGATGATTGGTTCCGCCTGCGCCATGAAACAGCCCTGACTCCCGAAGCCGTGGTGCGCCTGGCTGAAGCCGCCAAAGCCAAGTACGGCTTCAACGATTTCAAGCTCAAGGGCGGCGTACTGAGCGGCGACGCGGAAATCGAAGCGGTCACCGCTCTGGCCGAACGCTTCCCCGATGCGCGCATCACCCTCGACCCGAACGGCGCCTGGTCACTCAAGGAAGCCATCCGTTTGTGCCGCGACCAGCACCAAGTACTCGCCTACGCCGAAGACCCCTGCGGTGCCGAAAACGGTTACTCGGGCCGCGAAGTCATGGCCGAGTTCCGCCGTGCCACCGGCCTCAAGACCGCCACCAACATGATCGCCACCGACTGGCGCGAAATGGGCCACGCGATCCAGCTGCAATCGGTGGACATCCCGCTGGCCGACCCGCACTTCTGGACCATGCAAGGCTCGGTGCGCGTGGCGCAGATGTGCCATGAGTGGGGCCTGACCTGGGGCTCGCACTCCAACAACCACTTCGATATTTCCCTGGCGATGTTCACCCAGGTGGCCGCCGCCGCGCCGGGCGAAATCACCGCCATCGACACCCACTGGATCTGGCAGGACGGCCAGCGCCTGACCAAGGCGCCGCTGACCATCGAAGGGGGCTACGTGAAGGTGCCGGCCAAGCCCGGCCTGGGCGTGGACATCGACATGGATGCGGTGGCCAAGGCCCACGAACTGTACAAAGGCATGGGCCTCGGCGCGCGGGATGACAGCGTGGCGATGCAGTATCTGATACCAGGGTGGCGCTATGACAATAAGCAGCCTTGCCTGGTGCGGTGATTGATCGGGCGCCCCCCCTACCCTTTTACCGCCAGGCGACACGAGCGCCGGCCTAACGTGAGGTTCTTTGACCGGGAACCTCGACCATGGACAACCGCCCTGCGCCACAGGATCAAGTCGCGGCATCGCGCGCGCTTTTGCAACGCACCTTCGCCGACCGCCCGCGCCTTGAGGACGTGGCCAACACGCTGATCGATCACGCATGGGCTGAACGTTTCAACGGCCAGGCGCTGCGTGCCGCCAGCTTGACCCTGGGCGTCCCCCCTCATACCCAGTCGCTGGCAGACGCCTTGATCAGCCGGGTCATGCGCGGTGAGGCCGTCAACTACACACCCGGTTACCATCAGGTGCTGCGTAGCGGTCGCCCCGTACCGAGGCCTGTCACCACGCACCCGACCGTGGATGATCTGGAGCAATTGATCAATCTGCTCGGACCATTGCTGGTGGGCACGTTCCAGCAGCGCCTGGCCGACTATTGGAGCGCGACGCCCTCACTCATCGACCCCTTGTCGACACGCTGGCGGATCGTGTCCGAGCAACTGCGTCGCTGCCTGCAAAACGCACCGCAGAACCCGCCGCTCAGCCCAGAACAACGGCAGCGCGTGCTCGGCCAGTTGTACGCCGACCGCGAGAGCCGCGACCGGCACATTGGCGAACAAAAGCTCCAGGCGTTGCTGGTGTAGGTGGATGCGTTCGATGAGCACGGCGAGCCATTCCACAAGCTCGGGATCTCGGCGCAAAGCGGCATCTACTTTTTGGGCCTGCCCAACCTGGTGAACCGTGCGTCGTCGTTTATCTATGGGGTGTGGCACGACGCAAAATACGTGGCGGACCACATTGCCTTGCAGAATGCCTACATGGACTACAGGCAGTAAACGCAGGCACTGCGTCGCCGGGTTGGCCGCTTGAGCAAAGCGGCCGACCCAGCCATGTCGACAGCGCTATCAGGCATGCTCGGCACGCGATGAATGCTGCGTGCTCGAAGGCGGCATTACGGCATCGGGCAATGACGCGACGTGCACGGTACGCGACGGGAAGGCAAACGCGGCGTCAAGCTCGGCGACCGCTTCCATGATGTTCAAGTTGATCCTTTGCTGAACATCCATATAAACGTTATAGCTGGCGTCCAGGACGATATAGACCGTTTCGAATTCGAGCGCGCTTTCACCAAAGCTCCTGAAATGGCACCGATCAAACCTGGCCAACTCTTCCTTGCGGATGATGGCTTCCACCCGTCGCGTGACTTGCCGGATCTGTTCGGTCGAACAGTCATAGGTCAGGCGAAATTCGAACACAATCCGACGCTCCTGCAGCCGTTTGTAGTTCTGAATGGTGCTGCCGATCATATCGGCGTTCGCCATCACGATCTGTTCGCCACCCAGGCTGCGGATGCGCGTGGTCTTGAGCCCCACGTGTTCAACCGTACCGGCGAGCGAACCCACCACGATGAAATCGCCCACTTCAAATGGCTTATCAACGGCAATGGATAGCGAGGCGAACACATCGCCCAGAATGTTCTGCACCGCGAGCGCCACAGCGATACCGCCCACGCCCAGGCTGGCGACAAACGCGGTGATGTTGACACCCAGGTTCGACAACATGGCGAGCACAATCACCGCCCACAACAGCACCTTGACGCCCCACAGACTCAGGGTGGCCAGGGCACTGGCCTGAAACGCCCCGGCGGCGCTGTGCCGAGAGAAATAGCGATGCAGCCCAAGCGCCAACGCACGGTTGGCCCACAGGCCGATCTGCAACGCCGCCACCACAAACCACAGGCTGCTGACCCGGCCGAGCCAGCGCTCCGGCAAATCCAGCAAACCGACCCCGACCAGTATCGATGCCAACAACAGCAAGGTGGTGCTGGTGGCCGACAACACTTCACTGGCCATGACACTCAGGTGCCGATTGCCAGCGCTGGCCCTGGCCTGGACTCTGCGAAAAACGAAACGGATCGCGGTCCTTGCCAACAAGTAGCTCAGCGCCGCCGCGCAACAGGCAACGGCCCAGTTCGCCAGCGAAATGCCTAACAGCGTGTACGTCGTGAAAAATCCTGCGAAGTCCTCAGTCATTGAAACCCCCTTTGCACGCCTGCGACGGCGCATGCGTTGTGGGGCATCGCCAGCCGCAGCCAGGTAAACGCCAGTTGAACGGGCTTTGCCGTCAAGTGGCCTGTCTGGGTTAGGCGCCTTGAGGTGGCGACTGTTCAATCAAATGACTGGCGTGGGGGTATTTTGTGGGACGCGCCTGAATCGATCCGAGTTTCGTAGCTTTGCCTGAAGCTGAGGCCCATTAGCAGGTGCCTGAGCAACCCCGTGTTATCGCGAAACGATAGGCCGGTCACACTCATGACATGAGTGCACCGATATGCCGTCGTGCCCAGATATATCTGGGCACGAACATCCCCCCAGCTACCCCATCTCCCGGGCAAAATGCTTGGTCAATTCGAGCAAGGTCGCTCGCAATTCAGGCGGACGCACGGGTTTGGACAGGATCGAGATGTTCATGTGGGTCAACAGGCTGCGGATACGCTCGATTTCATGGCCGGTCATGATCATTGCCGGAACTTCCCAGCCACGCTGTTCGCGAATCGCCGCAATACACTCGGCACCTGAAATTTTCGGCCCCAGGTCGAAGTCGGCAATGATGATGTCGCATTCGGTCATTACGTTCAGTCCATCGCTGTGGCTCTCGACCTCACATCCCCATTTTTCCAGCAAGGCCGAGGTCGCCATCAGCACATTGGAATCGTCTTCCACCAGGCACACCCGCAGGCCCTGCAGGCGGCTTTGCGTGGCAGCCGGCCGTTGCGCCTCGGTGCGTGGCATGATGCGTTCCAGCCCCTCAATAGCAGCGCGGGTGCCCTGCCCGAGTCGGGAGTCCAACTGAATATCCAGATTGATCAGTTGGCTGATACGTTTGACGATAGACAAGCCCAACCCCAGGCCCTCAACATCCTTGTCGCGTGCGTGGCGCACTCGATAGAACTCTTTGAATACATCCGGCAAATGCTCGGCGGAAATCCCGCGTCCTTTGTCGTAAATAACAATGGCCAAGCCCTCGCCTCTGGGGCGCACACCGATCAATACCGGCTGGCCGGAGGCGTATTTGAGCGTATTGGAGACCAGGTTCTGCACCATGGTGCTCAACAGCCCGGCATTGACGTTAACCCAATGCCGGCAAGGACGCAGACGCAGCTCAACGCCGGCCCAGCGCGCTGCCTCAGTATTTTGTTTGACCACATCCTGCAGCAGCGCGCCCAGGTTCACCGGCTCCGATTGCGGTTCCAGCTTGCCGTTGTCGAGGGTGTAGATATCCAGAATCGAACGGAACAACTGGGAGACGGTATGCAGCGAGCGGTCAATGTTGTCCACCAGTCGCAGTTCTTCGCTGCCCAGGTTCGCGTCGCGCAAACACGCGGTAAACAGGCCGATAGAGTGGATGGGCTGGCGCAGGTCATGGCTGGCCTGGGCCAGAAAGCGTGACTTTTCCTGGTTGGCGGCGATCGCTTCTTCCGATGCGATACGCGTACGTTTGAGCAGAATATGGGCGTAGGCCGGTACCACGATGGTGGTCACGATCAGCATGAGGAACATATAGGGCTGATCACGCCAGAAAGGCGTCATAACGAAGATCATCACCAGCATGCTCAGCGCGATCAGGGTCGCGGCGGCCAGGTAGCGCGAACCGAAGCGCATGCCATTACCCAGCGTGACCCAGAGCAAGGCGGCGTAAACCGGCAACGCACCCTCCCCGCCAACGATCATGGCAAAAGCGATGCCACTATAGTCATGGGCCATGGCGAACAATCGGCGCCAGAAAAAGTGCCCTGGCCAGCGTTTGATCGCCATGCGCAGAGGCACTGCTACGCTGATAAAAAACGCCATGTACCACATGATCGGCACGTAAGTGTCGAAGTCGCTGGAAGGAAGAAAAGCCACCACAAAGATATAGAGCGAAGCACAGGTGCTGACCGTCAACCGCAACGTGGCCTGATCCAGTTCGCTGTTCTTTTCCGTCATGTTCATTGCGATTCTCCAGCATGAAAAGCTGCTTCAAATTTGAAACACCGCGTTACTATTTGGGTTACGATTCGCCGACCCGGAGGTGAGATGGACCTTGAGCATGACGCACAGAATCATAGTGGCAGATGACCACCCTCTGTTTCGCGAAGGTATGCTGAGAACCATTGAGCGACTCATGCCGACGGCTCTGATAGAACAGGCGGGCAATCTGGATGAAGTACTGGCGCTGGCGCGATCCGGCGCAGAAGTCGATTCGTTGATTCTGGATCTGCGCTTCCCCGGTATCACGTCCATGCACGTCATCGGCCAACTGCGCAACGAGTTCAAACGGACCTCGATCATTGTGGTGTCGATGGTCGACGACCTGGACATTATTTCCCAGGTCATCGCGCAAGGCGCTGATGGATTTATCGGCAAGAATGTAGACCCGACAGGCATTGCCGAAGCCATCATGGCAATTCGTGAAGGCGAAGTGGTGGTCAAATACAACCTTGAAAACCCGCTCCTGGACCCTACCCTCTCCTCGCTCACTGCCCGCCAACGGCAAGTGCTCGGCCTGATTGCAGCTGGCAAAACCAATAAGGAGATAGCCAGGCAATTGGGCATCTCTCCGTTCACGGTACGCATCCATGTTTCCACGCTGCTTAAATCCCTGGGGGTGCCTACCCGTGCGGCGGCAGCGGCCCAATTCAGCAACTTCCCCGGCGCCAGCGGGTGGGCGGGCAAACTCGATACATGAGTCACGAACTGGCGCAATTACCAGGGTGATACAGACGCTTTATGCGCGGTCTGGATCAACCTTAACAACGGGTAAACGAGGATCCATAACTTCATATTTTCAACTCCATTCATCCACCTTCGATAATGCGCGATCAAACCAACCGTGAGAGTAACTTAATACACTAATTCAACCCGACAATATCTGTCGCGCCATGCTAGACAAGTCGATATTGGCCACCTATAGCACATCTGTACTATAGCGTCGCCTGACACACCCACCTAAGCTGTGCAAGCTTGAAAAATTCTTAAGAACAGCGAGCCAGGGCGCATCCCGGACTCCATTCCAGTTTTCGGGGTGAAGTGTCGCCGCTTGTTTATTCGTGATGAAATCCAACGGGGCGATTAGTTGCACTACGCTGATCAATTTTTCCGTGCATCCGGTCGAAATTGAACAGTCCTGAACATAACTCAAGGTAAGTCTTATGTGCGTAAAATATGGAAAAACACTGAGAATCGGATTCACTCTTTGCTTGCTGACCGGCGTTTTGGGAGGCTGTGCAAACACTGGAGACTTGATGAGTTCCTTGAACCCGGGGGCGCAAAAATACGATGTCGTTTACCTGAAAAAAACCATTATTCCGGGTAAGACCACCAAGACCCAGGTGACGCAATTGTTTGGCACGCCAGCCGAGGAGCACCTTGATTCAAGCAGTAAGAGCAACGAATCAAGCTGGACCTACAGCAAGAGCGAAGAGGGTCTCGATAAATACATGGCCCTGGCCCACAAATATGTCTCGACCGAGACCAGCCTGAAAATGTACGACGCCTCAGCACAAGTCTCCAAAGCCCAAGGCGTAGCGGATGACGTCAGCAGTGCGACCAACACCAAAACAATCAAAAATCAGAATAAAGGGTCAAGGCTGATTATTTACTTCGTGAATGAAGTGGTGGAGTACTACAGGCTTTACTAACACGCCCCTTCTGATAAGACGGCGGTGTCGTTTAATGCAGGAACACGACAACGCATGCCGAGCGGTTCGCTTATCAATCTCAAGGGGTGCGGCATCCAGCGATGCCCCCCTTTGTTGGCATTGGCTGCATGTCAAAGCCCAATTATTGACTATCAGGAAAGGCCCAGCCGAACCCGCGCGCCCGCCGGCGCTACGGGCGTGTTTTGGAGCAGCTCAAGTCAACTGAACTCAGTGAGCGTTACCCATAGATCAATCACTGGACTAGCAGGTGTAACGCCCAGCGAAGCGTGCAGCGGCGACCGCTCTATTAGGCACGTTCAACACACGTATCAGCGAAGACACATGAACACGCACCGTATAGGGAGAGATTTCCAGTTCAGCGGCAATTTCCTTGTTGGTTTTGCCTTGCGCTATTAAGCGCCAGACTTCCCGCTGCCTCAAAGTAAGTTTACTCGCAGTGTCACCACCTTCGAATGATGGTGATTCGCTAGGCTCGTATTTGACAACTACTTGGCCATTACGAATATCGATGATAGCGTTGCGTACCTCTTCGGCTGAAATATTTTTACCAATAAAACCATCAGCGCCGGCCTCCATAACCCGCGAAACTACCACGCCATCATCGATTGCAGAAACAACGATTACTGCAGTAGAGCCGCTGTCCTTACACAGTTTTACGAGCTCTTTCACGGAACATAGCCCCGGTAAACGCATTTCGATAAAGAGCATATCGACAGGCTGCCAGCGGTCTAAAAAAATCCGACCTCCTCCAAATTCCCTGCCTGTTTTATCTTAGCCTGAGGTATTAAACATTCCAGTATCCCTATCATCCCCTCTCGGTAAAGCGGGTGCTCGTCTGCCACGACAATTCGGCAACTCATATCAGGAAGCACAACCCGTTCAGATCAAAGAAAACAAGCACCGATCATGTCCGAGTCATACCACTTATGATATAGAACACCTGAACTAGTACACCTGTACTACGCACTAAAAATTGATAGAAAATCTCCCATTTCTCATCAATAGAACTGTAGCCCCGCCGCGTTAGTCCGGCCGTTATCCTGACGCGTCCACTCAGGACAAAGATGCCTAGTTGGCTCCAGTCTCATAGCGCATCTTGATCACTTCAACGACCCGCTCCTGCCCCTCCGTGCCGGAGGGGCTGACTGACTTGATTGACTGCCCACGGTATGGCCCCTCGGCAGCAAACCAGTTCTGAACCTTGACCGGCTTTTTCGGCTGTTTGCCAGACGTTGACCCCGTGGAAATTTCATTGGTGAACCGACAGGTCTCGAAGGTCCCGAGTGGCGTCTTGATCGTCTCTCGGCCGTTGTATGTCAGTTTTTCTGTCACCTCGAAATCAAGCGAAGCGCCGGCACTGGCGACCTGGTTCTTGTAACTGACGGTGACTGTCTGTCCCGGTTGCAAATCCAGGGGTGTCGAGGGAGGCGGATTATAAAGGGTGGTGGTCAATGAAGCGCCGGCGCCGTGCTGGTCACCGTAGCGAATCAACTGACCGTCCTTGATTTGCGCAAAGGTAGTCGTGAGATACACCGGTGAATTGTTCATGAACGTGGTGTGTAATGACGCCACCGGATTGGCACCGGCAAAGTCTTTACGGCCCAGCGTTTCGGTTTTACTGCGACTGGTGAGCGACGACAGGTTGTCGCGACTCTCATAATCCACCACGGTGCCGGCCTGAAAATCTGCTTCATTGATGCACGCCCCCGAGGAAGCCGTAGCGCCAACCACCGTTGCGGTCCAGGTAGAGCCTGCAAGAATTAAAGAGGTCAAGATCATTCTTCTGGTGACGAGACTTTTCAAAAAACAGATCCTTGTTCAAGTTCGATCAGGGTGGATTAAACAGCGAAGCAACTGTGATCCAATGGTAAAGCGCGAGGCAATAGGACAGCTGTGCTATTGCGTTATCGTGAGAGCGCCGGTGTTATAAGGCGCCAATGACGGCAATGTCATTTATCGGGTCAACCCGACATATGGGGTGCCTGGGAAATTGCGGAAAAACGATGACTTCATTGAAAAAGACAGCAGCGGCTACCCTGACTTTAGCTATTACTCTGGGGTTGAGTATTCAAGCCTCGCCCCCCGTGCAAGCAGCAGACAACCCAGTATTCGATGCCGCCAGCCTGCCTGTGTCGGATGCGCAACTGGGAGATTTTCCCTACATCGTGCTTCCCAATGGTTATGTCATCGCAACCACCCCCGATGTTTCCGACTTCGACCAGGTCCCTTTCTGGACCGGCGATCGCCTGGAAGTGGTAGAGGGCAAGGTCTGGTCGGCACATATCGACGCCGCGCAGGGTAAGGCATTCTCCGACCTGGAGTTGCAGCGCAACATCGAATCAGTAGTGTCCTCCTTGGGTGGCAAAAAGATCTTCGACGGCAAGATTGCGCAAGACGCTGGTCAGAAAATCAAAGATTGGCCTCGGGACTTCGCACTCAAATATAACAGTGGCCTGGGCGACATTTGGAACAACGCCGCGCAGGTGTTTGTTATCCATCGCGCTGACCGCGAAATCTGGATTCATTTGTGCAGCTATCCTTTTGGCGCCGGCCTGCTCATTGCCGAAACCAAACCGCTCCAAATAACTGCCAGATTGTTACCAGCCAGTGAACTGAAAGCACAGATAGATAAAACCGGTAAGGTGGCATTGCATGTCAACTTTGCTACCGACCAGACCCGCCTACTTCCTGACTCACAACCACAAATCGAACAAGTGTTGCTGTTACTCAAGCAAAATACATCGTTGAAATTGGCCATCAATGGCTACACCGATCACACCGGTGACCCCACGCACAATAAGGCCCTGTCAAACGGCCGCGCCAAGGCCGTCGCCGACGCCATCATCGCCAAGGGCATTGATGGGGCCAGGTTATCTGCGGCCGGCTTTGGCGATGCCGACCCGGTTGCCGACAATGCCACCGAAGCGGGCAAAGCGAAAAACCGCAGAGTCGAGCTGGTCAAGCAGGACAATCAATAATGTCCCTGGGGGGCACCCTCATTTACATTTTTGACAGTAACAACGAAAAAGACGTGGGACGGTTCGAAATCAAAATGACGGGGATCCCTCGCCCCGAGCTTTTCAGGACCTGCTGGACCGCATTGCCCGACATCCCCTGCATGCGGATATCCAGCAACACGCAGGCAGCGAAAATCGAGAAATTCAGAGGCGAGAAAATCTTCACCGCTCACCGCCCGACAGCCTTCCGATTTCAATGAATTGGAAAGATTTTTACGAACATCGACAACGCATATAGTGACCATGAGCATGGCCTGATGCGGATAAGTGAACATGATGTAAGGCATAAACAGCAGGCTTTCGACTGGGTATCAAGCGCCTGGCCCACTTGATTGCTCCATGAGCAGTGCGTGCAGCCTATACAATCCAAGCGGAGAGTGTGATCCGTTCGACATCTCAATGGCCGGCCTAAAAATCTCACAAACTTTCGCCCCCATGGCGCTGCCTCGGACTTCGTTCGTTAATCAGCAAACGGACATCCATACAGCTTTTTATTATTAATATAATTCATAGGGTTAGGTTTATCTTTTTTGGATGCCCCCTTCCAGAGGTCGATTTTTTTCCGCCTCCCGATACCGTGACGGCTAATTTGCGTTCGTTAATAAATCTGCTATAGATGTCAGCGTTACATAACGACGTATGGACATGTTGACGATCCGAAGGGATCGCTTATTTTAGCAAAGGAGTGCTGGGATGCAGGGTTTATCGCGTGATGAGTCTGCTGTGCCTGAGCTGATGGCTGAGGTCTGTCGTATTTCCCAGGAGTTTCTAGCAGACGCTCGCAACGCAGATGTGGTGAATACTCAGCCCCACAAACGCGCGATTCAATCCGCGATGCCTGAGCAGGGGATTGGCGGTTTGGCCGCCCTGGCAACGTATTGGGAAAACTACGGCGCATCCCACACACGTAGTACAGGCCCGCGATATTTTGGTTTTGTCACTGGCGGCACCACGCCCGCAGCGTTGGCAGGTGATTGGCTGGTTTCCGTGCTGGACCAGAACGTTGCGACTGAACGCCATTCCGTAGCGGCGTTCATCGAAGCCCAGACGCTGAGCTTCCTGGCCGACTTGCTCAGGCTCCCATCAGGCGCTTTCCACGGCGTACTGACAACAGGCGCCACCGCAGCGAATCTTGTTGGCCTGGCCACCGCCCGCGAATGGTGTGGCGAACAGAACAACGTCAGCATCGCCCAGGATGGCCTTCAGGCCGCCCCTCCCGTAATGGTTTTCTGCGCCTCGCCCCACTCAAGCATTGTCAAGGATCTGGGGCTTCTCGGTATAGGTCAGCGTAACTTTATCAATGTCGATTGCCTGCCTGATCGCGAAGTATTTGATCTACAGGCGCTGGAGCGGTCGCTTGGCACTTGCCCATCGTCATGTCGCATCGTGGTTGCCAGTGCAGGCACCGTTAACAGTGGCGATTTTGATGATCTGGTTTCACTGGCAACGTTATGCAAAAAATACAGGGCATGGTTGCATGTCGATGCCGCGTTCGGTGCCTTCGCGAGGTGCTCAAGCCAGTATGCGCATCTGGTAGATGGCTTGGAGCTTGCAGACTCTATAACTGCCGATGCGCATAAATGGCTTAACGTTCCATATGACTGCGGCATCGCTTTTACCCGCCATGTGGCGCTTCATGAGCGAGCCTTTTCAGCTGATGCTCCTTACGTTCCCATGGAAGGGCAATTACCGGCTTTCATGAACCGTGGTGTTGAACAGTCTCGACGCTACAGGGCGCTGCCGTTGTGGATGACATTGATGGCCTATGGCAAGGCCGGATACAGGGAATTGATCGAACGCCATTGCGGTTATGCCCAGCGTATCGCGTCATGGGTTGATGAAAGCCCCTGCTTTCAACTTTTATGTGAAGTCAGATTGAATCTCCTGGTCTTTCGTTATTTCAAAGACGGTTGCTCTCCCAACACGCTGGCTGAACTCAATCGACAGGTGCTGAGCAATCTCAACAGCAGCGGCGAACTGTATATCACCCCTACGACATACAACGGCGAATATGCGTTGCGTTTATCCATCAGTAATTGGATGACCCAAGAGGAAGACATCGAACGGGTGACCGCCGCCTTAAAACGCGCCGCCGATTAGTTCCCCTACTGACTCATCACACATTCGATTCCACAAGGAAAGAAGCTCATGTCTTCACAAACGTCCGCGAGCCACGCTACTGGCAACGGGCTGTTCGGCCTGTTTTGCCTGGGCAGCTATTTACTATCCCTGTCGTACGGCACTACGTTCCTATTGGCAATGAAGCTAAGAGAGAGTGGCGGCAGCGAGTCCGACGCCGGTACGGTTATCTCGGTTGCAATGCTCAGCACGTTCCTGGCAGTCATATTTTCAGGCCACTTGACCGACCTGATCGGCGCACCCAGAGCCATCGCAGCGGGTGCAGTGTTATTGGCTGCGGCTTGCCTGGGCTTCGCAACCGTGCCTGCTTTCGGAGTGGCGCTGTTGGCCAGCGGCTTGATCTTGGGTTTTGGATGGGGCGTGTTCTACACCCTTGGACCGATCATTGTCGCGATGATCATAGAACCTGCCCGGCGCGTGAAGTATTTTGCCTTGCTGTCGGGCAGCATGATGAGCGGCATAGGCACGGGGCCGCTGGTCGGGCGTGCCGCCGAAGCGCTGGGCCATTCCGTGGAGTCGGCGTTTGTCGTGGCCGCCATCGCCAGCCTGGCGGGGGGGTTGGTGTTTTTCCTGCTCGGGCCGAAAATCAAGCAGCAACAAACGCGACTTGGGCCGGTGACGGTTTGCAAGATCAGCGCTCGGGCAGCGCAGGCAGTGCTGAGTTCCAAGGCGGTATTTGCCATCATCATGGTCGGCCTCGGCGGCGCGATCTTCGGCGGGCTCTCAAGTTTTCAGACTTCCTATGCCGCGCTCAATCACCTCGATTACTCGTTGTTCTTCCTGGGCTTCATGAGCGCGGCGATCTCCTGCCGCTTGCTGGTCGCGGGCTATATCGTCAAGCGCGATCCCTACCTGATGTCCAGCCTGTTGAGCGCGCTGATGGTGGTTTCGGTATTGATGTTCACCTTCTTCGTACACTCGTCGGCGGCGTATTTGCTGGCCGCCATTGTACTCGGGGTAGGCTATGGGCTGACTTACTCCGTCATAAACGGATTGGCCGCCAATGAAGCCCCAGCCGGCCAGACTGCGCAATCATTGGTTTTATTCAGTCTTTCATACTTTGTCGGCGTGTTCGGGTTCCCATTGTTGGCGGGTAAGGTAATCGTCAACCATGGCATGTCGACGTTGCTCTATATCATCCTGGTTGTCGCTTTGTGCAACTGGTCAATCACGTTGGCGCGTCTTGTATGGCGACGAACAATGCTCGCCGCGACGGCGTAACTGCCGTCGTTAGACTCAACGCTGACTAAATACCTCCGCACCTCAAAAACGGAGCCGGTAAACAACCTTGCGTCCTGGCAATAAGAACTGTCGCGGTCAGCAGGGAAAATAAAAACAAACGCTTACTTGTCGAGCGCGGCACACATCGCGCTCGGCACAGTGACGCACCTCAACGTTCTCCAGCATGGATGTGAATGAACATGTCTACCTTGATGAATTCGGCTGGTCTTCCCTATGAAACCGTCGGTGACGGTGTCGAGTCGCGCAATGCCGCCTGGAGTTTTGGCGGCACCACGCCGCAGCACTTTGATTCACATGTATCGAAGTCTGTGCCTCGATATAAGGATGGGCATGAAATCGTGCTGTCACTCAGCGACTTCTTTGTGAAGAGCGACAGTACCTGTTACGAACTGGGCAGTTCTACCGGCACCCTGACGCGTCAACTGGCACTTCGTCACGGTGTTTCAACGAAGTGGGTAGGCATCGATGTGGAAGATGCGATGACCTGCCAGGCGAACACACTGTTGAGCGCGGCACCGCAGCCCAATGTCAGCTTTGTAACTGATGACATACTGACCTTCGATTATCAAAAAAGCGATTTGATGGTTGCTTATTACACCGTGCAGTTCGTACACCCGCGTATTCGCCAGGCTCTGTTTGATCGAATCTACGAATCATTGAATTGGGGCGGCGCGTTCATCATGTTCGAAAAAGTACGCGGTCCGGATGCGCGCTTTCAGGACATTCTCAGCAGCCTGTACGTGGACTATAAACGCGACCAGGGCTATAGCGCCGATGAAATACTGGCGAAAACCAGAAGCCTCAAAGGTGTACTTGAACCCTTCTCCACTGCCGGCAATATCGACTTGTTAAGCCGTGCAGGCTTCAAGGATATAACCACGATATTCAAGCACATCTGCTTTGAAGGTTTTTTCTGCATCAAGTGACAAGGATGTCATCGTGAGCACACCTATAGAACAACAATACTTACAACGCCTGCAAATGCCCGACACTTTTCGCGCACACAAGATGGACTGCGAACTGTGCGACTCCAAACAACATTGGGTGCTATTACACAACGTTCGGGGACCGGGCGAGCAGGCGGTCGACCTGCCTGTACTGGGTTGCCAGGAATGCGGGCATATTTTTCAGCAATACCGCTTTGAGGAAGCTTTCTATAACGCTTACTACGACAAGTTTTACCGCCTGAGCCTGTTCGGCAATTCAGAACCGGAGCGTGCGTTTTTTCTTGACCAAGTACGCCGCGGAGAGCACCTGTATCGGTACCTCAAAGAGTCACTTCCCGTCACCGGCAAAATGCTCGACGTCGGTTGTTCCGCAGGCGGGCTGATGATCCCGTTTGCCAAACAGGGTTGGTCGGTCCGAGGCAATGATCCAGACCGTGCTTATGTGGAATACGGCAAGAGGATCGGTCTCGCCATCGATCTGGTGGGCGCTGAGCACATGAGCCCCAGTGGCGATTACAACCTGATCATCATCAATGGCTCACTGGAACATGTCCACGACGTCAATCAGGTCCTGCAACTGTGCCGACAGGCCAGTGCAGACGATGGGTTGTTGTTGGTTGAGGGCCGTGCCCTGGGCTATGGCCTCGAGCAGGGCTTCCTGACCCATAACCATCGACGTTACCTCAGCGCCAGCAGCATCGAATACCTGATGTGCAAGCATGGCTGGGAACCGATCCGCACAACCCATGAGCCCGTCTGCGGCCCAACCCGCCCTGGGGCTGTCTTTGTGCTGGGGCGCGCCAGTGATCAACGCACCGACGAACGCCTGGCAGACGTCAAGGCCCAAGGCCGCAAAGCGCTGGAGGACATCTATCGGCCGCGGCTGCACGCGTGGTGGGCTCAGCCATGAGCAGTTCAGCCTATGCGACCAGAAAGCTTGCAGCGCCGGCCCATGCCTGTTTGAGAAATGATCTGATCGTGACGCCGCCGACCGCCGATAGTGTCGCGCAACGCTACCATCTCTATGACCCGTCTTCAGACCTCGGTTTTGAACTGGGCAAGGCCGAGTACTCCCTCGCGTTGTTATTCGATGGACATAGCAGCCACCCGGACATCATGGCCGCGGCTCTTGCGCGCCATCGAATGAAGGTCAGTCCGGAGAAACTGGTGCAATTCGAGCGCAAGCTGCTCAACCTGAAACTACTGAGCAGCGAACAAACCAGGCATAAAAACAACCTGCGCGACCCGGCCACGGGTATTACCTATGGCCCGCTGAAAGAACACTTGCTGATCAACCTTGTGAAGACCAACCCGCAGCCGTTGCTTGATCACCTTTACCGATGGGCACCCTGGTGTTGTGGTGCGACCTTCAATGTGCCGCTGCTGGTGTTGGCGCTGGCAAGTTTCTTTTACCTGGGCATGCACTTTGACGCGTTCATGGCTGACGCTGCCGCCACCTATGTGCACAGTTACCGTTGGTTGATCTGGCACTTCCCGGTCATCGTCACCTCCATTGCCCTGCATGAGCTTGGTCATGCCATGGCATGTCGACACTACGGCGTCAAAGTCAACGATTTCGGGATTGGCATCTACTTGTTACTGGCCACCGGCTGGGTACGGCCGGTGCAGAAACAGTGGTCGCAGCTTCCCCTGAATCAACGGGTCGTCACCATTCTGGCAGGCCCCATGGTCAGCCTGATGTACGCCGGTGCCGGGATTGCCCTGTGGGCGTTGTACCGGGATGCCCAAGACGTTTTCTCTTCGCTGTTCGTGGTGATGGTCGTAGCGTCGTTCATTTCCCTGATACCGACCCTTCTTCCCATTTTCAATGGCGATACCTACCTGGCAATTATCGAATGCTTGGAGCAGCCACGCCTGCGCCAGAGAGCATTCAATTATGTGAGGCGCTCGCGCCGCGCCGCGCAGGAGCCGGTCTCCCCGCAATTGCGCAGACTCTACTGGAGCACATGTGTGTTGACCTGCCTGGGATGGGTCATCGCCTGGTCCTTCACCGCCTTCACTGTAATCCGCCTGTTCAACCACCCCTGAGGAAAGTGCCATGACTCAATCTCCAACCACCCCGATCGTCAATAACGAACTCCCCGTCGAGAATGCGACCGTTCCCGCGCCCCAAGCTCAAGAAGAGGCGCTGTTCGAGGAGTTCGACCTGGATGACATCGAAGTCATCGAGAGCAAGGTTTTTGCCTGACGGTTCCAGACCTTCCTCGGCATGCTGCCGGGGAAGCCCTCCTCTTTCGCCTGACTGGGCAACCCATGACTCAACTCGCTAAGCCCGACCCGATTGGCGTGGGCATTCAGTACAACCCTGAGATCCTTGATTGGTTTCCTTTCGAGGACATTGAAGTCGATGTCCTGGAAATCCTGCTCGACAACATCATGGCGCCCATGGATGGTCCGCAGATCATCAAGCCGACGGCCAGAGCGATGATGGAGCGGCTGGCCGAGAAGTTCACGTTGCTGGCGCACTCCAATTACGGTTGCGATTTTGGTTTCAGCCCCTTGGAGCAAACTGCTGCGGTGCAGCGCCATGTGCCACTGGCGAAGATGTTGAACAGCCCCTGGGTCGCCAATCATTGTTTTTATGGCGACAATTCATGGCTGGATATCTGGAGCAGCCCCCTGCAGTTTTCCAATGCCGAAGTGCTGCGCTGTGCAGAGCGGGCCAAGGCGCTGCAAATGCACTACGGGATGCCGCTGGCCCATGAAAACGCCGCCTATTACCTGCAATGCCCTGGCGCGGAAATGCGCGAAGCCGAGTTCCTCGCGCGGCTGGTGCAGCAGTCCGGCACGTTTCTGCATCTGGACCTGCACAACATCTACACCAACCACCTGAACCTCAAGGATTTCGACCTGCGCGACTACCTGGATACCTTACCGCTGGACAAGGTGATCTCGGTGCACCTGGCCGGGGGCAGTTGGCATGAGGGGCTTTATCACGACTGGCATGACGCCAGCGTGCCCGAGCCTGTCTGGGACCTCTACGAAGAACTGATGTCACGGGCTCAACCTTCGGCGATCATCCTTGAGTATCAAGGGCAGGCCCACCATGCGCTCACCCGGGTAATGGATGCCGATGACGAACACATGATCGTCACCGATGTGCGACGCGCACAGAAAATCTGGAATCATTACACCCAACCGGCACGGGAGCTGGCGCATGGATGCTGAGCAGGTCTGGAAGCTTTGGCGACGTCTGCTGCGTGATGAAACCTTGCAGCAGCAGTTGTTCCAGGCGCAAGGAGCAACGCAATGGCTGCAACACTTCCCTGAGGATGAACGCACGATTCTGCAAGCCTATGCCGGCCAGTTCGACCGCGTGAAGTGGTTCGTCGAAAACTACCAGTTCCGCCTGGTCAATTCCTTTACCAATGCGCTGGAGACCGGCGCGCCGTTGACCTTGCGCGCGCTGATCAACATCGGGTTGGATTTACCCTCACTGTCCCGAACGTTTTTGCGTGAACAGGACTGGTTCGACTTTGGGCCAAGGGTTTATGGCTACTGCGATGCGGTACTGGGATTTTTACTGGAACGCCAGGAGCTGGCCGATTACCCCGAGATCCGTGACCTGATCGGGCTTGAACGCGAATGCGTTCATCTGTACACCGGGTTGATGGACGCTGCGGCCCCGGTACCCGGCCGTTATCAACGCACCGCCCACGCCCGCCTCCACCATAGTTGTTTTGCGCTCTCACACTGGCTGCGCGACAAGAGCCAGCTGGGACGCGGGTCTCTGGAGCAGACCTGTGAGCATATCCTGGTGTATTTGCCCAACCTCGAGGCCCGCCACAAATTCACGCTCATCAGCCCACGCGCGGCCAGCCTTTACGCCGACCTGGAACAACCACGGTTGCTCGCGGATCTGGCACTGCAAGCGCCACAAAACGGCGATGATCTCGCGGTGCTTGGCAAGCTGTACCAACTCAACGCAATAAGGATGCCGGCCTGAATCATGGAAAGTTCACACTACTTCTGGCTGCGCTCAACCGGCTTCCCTATCCATCACTTGACCACGCTGGGTGGGTTTTCCGAATTGCCTGCGTGCGGTGCGTTTGAACAGCGCTTTCGCGCCCTGCAAGAAGTCAAGGCCACACTGCTTGAAGCGGCCAATACCCACTCACCCCAAGCCTGCCGCAAGCTGATTCGCAAACTGAACGAAGGCCTCACGCTACAGATCGCCGACCTGCCGCTAGCCTTGCGCGCCCCCTTGACCGCTGCCATACACGACTGGAATCGCTTGCTTGAGCAGACCGCAACACGCACAGAGGCAGACCAGCAATACCAGGCTTATCTGGAACGCACCCGCCAAGGGTTGATCGACTTTCTGGATGATGACGCAGTCGCCGAGGCTCTGTTCATTTCCAACCCGGCCGCATTGACGCGCACCCGAGAACTGATCCGCGACCGGTACGCTAAAAACGATACGCGCAAGAAACAGAAACTGCGATTGGGCTGGAGCTATGCCCAACGTTTCTGCGCCAAAAACGACACCTCAAGCTTTTTTGGCCCGCTGGCCTGGGGTCGATTCGATGCGCAACAGACGGAGAACATGCACGTCACCTACGGCGATGCATGGATCAAGGACCGCAGTACGTTTTTCGAAAACTGGGCAGTGCAGCGACTGGTCGAACAAATCAACCAGCAATGCCCGGATCCTGACTGCATACCATTGCAACTCAACGCGGGTTGCTACCTGCAAGCACACACCTTATTCATGCCTATTGGCAAAAAGCAGCACCTGAGCCCGGCAACCGCGCAGGTATTGGCCTACATCAACGATCCGGGAGATGGCATGCCGACGCTCCGGGGCTTGTTGAACGCCTGTGTCGACACCCCGGCCGACACCCTGCGCGACCTGCTGGAACACTTGATTAGCAAACGCATCGTGCGGCGTGGCTGGCGAATGTCGCCGCGCGAACGCCAGCCAATAGAGCGGATGCAACGCTGGCTGGACGATGCCGCAGCACCTGAAGCCTTTCGCCAAACCTGGCAATTGCGCCTGGAGAAGCTGGAAAACGCCCGCCGTGACTATGCCACCGGCGACCTTGAGCGCCGTACAGACTGCCTGGATATGCTGAACCAACTGCTCGTTGAAGCCGGTGTGGACCTCAGTCGAGAAACCGGCGCCATGTATGTCGGTCGTTACCCCGTGTACGAAGACTGTTCGAGAAACATGAATATAAGCCTCGGCCAGGGCTTGTTCAGGCAGATAAATGAAGACTTGGCGCCACTGATGCGAATCCACCAATGGCTCATCAAAGCCATTGCGCATCAACTCAACCAGGCTTTCATTGACGTCTGGAAGCAGCGTCAAAGCGCCCTGGTGGACACGCCCGTGGATTTTCTCGACCTGCTTAACTCACTGGCCCCGCTCTTGCCGGCGATTGAAGCGCAAATTGCCATTGATCTGGATCAGCGCCTGGAAAATGCCTGGGTACAAGCACTGGAGGGGCGTCCGTACAACCTGGATGTGCATCTCTCGGCCGCAGACATCGAAAACCTGATAAGCCAGCTTGATACCGAGCTGAGCGTCGATGCCTTCGAGGTATTCGGCAGCGACTATCACTCGCCGGATTTTCTGCTTTCCAGTACTTCGGTGGATGCCATCAACAGAGGCGATTACGCCATCATCGTGGGTGAGGTACACCCGGCGGTGCATACCCTCAGCCAGCCCGTTGCGGCGCCATTCGGTCCGTTCAATGCGCAGGTTAACGCAGAGGTAGAGGCGATTTTTCAGCGTCCGCGCTTGATTCTGGCTGACTCGCCGCAAAGCTACCAACGCTCCCATATCGACTGGCCCCTGCAGTCATCATATCGGCAACTGGTACTGCCTTCCGGCGGAGGCTGCGTCGCTGCGCATCAGCAGTTTGCCGCCGGTCGGGCAAAAGTGACGTACGCCGAGGGGCGTTTGCAGGTCGTCGATGCACTGGGCCAATTCAGCGAAGATCTGCTCTGCGTTTACCCAACCCCGTTGCATCGTCTCGGTTTTGCCTTGGCCGGCAGCGCTGTAGCCAAACACGATCAGCGCCGTATCTGGCTGGGGCGTGCGCTCTACAAACGGGCTTCCTGGTTGTTCTCAAGCGATCAACTGCCGCCGGTAAAAACCTCCATTGACGATCTCGACCATACGTTGCAATGGCGCGCCTGGGCAGTGGCCCAGGGATTGCCACGTTATGCCTTTATCAAGATCGACACCGAGCCCAAACCCTTATTCCTCGACTTTGATAATCCCTTGTCGTTAGACGGCATCAGCAATGCCTTGCAGAGTGCTGGTCAGGTGAAGTTTTCGGAAATGCGTCCTTGCCCTGACGAGCTTTGGCTTGAGCAAGCGCTAGGTCGATACTGTTGTGAAATACGCACGACATTTTCTAACTATAAGGAGATGACGGCGAGCACTACTGAACGGAGTTGTGACATTTCACAATAGATGCACTCTTGAAAATGGATGCGCAACTGCCAAATGAGCTTGTTGATTAGTTCCAGCGTGATGCCGGCACGCCCCACCTTGCCTTTAGGCTACAGTTTTTATACGTCGACGAATTTGTATCGAGCATGCACCCAGCAACCAGCAACCTGAACGCCTGAGGCCACCCTGTGTGTCCAAGGCGTTGTAACCCTGCATAATCATCGGTCATCACGTAACGGTAATAGCCAGAGATCAGGTGCGTTTTCTGTGTCCTGATCAACAACACCGCACACCTGGTAACACCGTTCGCGCGGTCGAACCTGTGGATGGAAAATGATTGCCGCGAGAGACTCGCGGTAGCCAAAGAATATAGAAATGAACAGACGACCTGATAGTCTTTGATCAATTAGTCCTATAAAAATCGGCGGGACTGAATTAAACCGGAAATAGATGACTACTTTAGCCCTTCTAAAAGATGCAGGCGTTTTTTGATCCGTCAGCCATATTGACACCGTGTCAATTACATCAGGCTCCAGTCGTAAAAACATGATGATTCAAAGCGGAAAATCAACCGACGATAACTTGCTTATATCTGGGTGACTCAGCTTCAAAACAGCCTGCCGGTCGTTAGTTAATCATATAAAAAACAAATAGTTAGAAATATTTCTCGCACTATGGAAGTGGTGAAGCCGCTGACAGTGCGCCGGAGGAACATGAACACTCAGGCAAAATCGGCGTCGACAAAAGTGTGTTTTGTGCTTGTCAAAGCTGTTTGGACTGGATTACGCTTTAGGCGTGAAGGATCACGTTACAATTTCTTAGACAGGAAGTCTGGTAATGAAAAAGATGCACATCCCCTGCCAATTATCATTGACTTGCCAGCACAATCCTTACGCCTGCAACAAGCAATGTACAATCATGACAACTACTAGTATTGGGCCCACTTCGTCGACTGGGTACGCTCGCCTGTAATTTGATTTCCGACAAAAAGTAAAAGGAGTTACACATGAAGGTTATTGAACATGTAGTAATTGTAGGGTTTGGAAGTATTGCTCAAGCATTAATGCCGCTCCTAGTGAATCGATACGAGTGCACGATTACAATATTTGAAAAAGACGTTGATTTAAATAAAAGAAAAATCGCCGAAAAATTTAATGCGTCGATAACTAGAAAAACCATAACGCCAAATAATTTTGAGGCGACCTTAGCGCCGCATTTAAATGAAAAAACATTCCTCCTGAACTTAGCTGTTTCAGTATCCAGTGAAGCGCTCATCAGACTTGCGCAGCAACATGATTCGCTTTATCTGGATACCTGTATAGAACCATGGGAGTATGTGGAAAACAATGACGCCACTCTGACAAGCAACTTTCATTTACGCGAAAGCATTAAAAAACTTGGGACCGAAATAAAAAGCGGCTCCTCTACCGCCATTATCGCTCACGGTGCGAACCCTGGTTTTATTTCAGTGCTCTTGAAAAAAGCCCTGGTAAACATGGCAGCAATAAACAATATTGAGTTCAACCCTCAAAACCAACAAGATTGGGCGTTACTGGCAAAGACGCTGGGAATACGTGTAATTCAAATTTCTGAACGGGATACGCAAGTAGCTAATACAGACCGTTCAGAGGGGCATTTTATGTGTACTTGGTCGGTTGACGGTTTAATAACTGAATGTTTACAGCCAGCAGAAATGGGCTGGGGAAGCCATGAGAGCAAACTCCCTGATGGCAGCATCCTGAACGCATACTCATTATCGCTGAAAGAGCAAGGACATGAAGTACTTGTGAAAAGCTGGTCACCCAACTACTTGGACTTTCACGGTTACTTACTCACCCACAATGAATCGTTATCGATTGCAGAGTATCTCACCGTTGGGGAGTGTATAAGCCCGGAATATAGACCTACTGTGTACTACGCGTATCACCCCTGCGATCAAGCAGTTGCCTCTATGAAGCTGCTAAAAACTGGAAATGAGGATAACGTACGATCTAAAGAAGTACTTAAAGACAATATAGTGTCAGGCATAGATGAACTCGGGATATTCCTAATTAGCGATACTTTCAAGTCATTCTGGCTAGGTTCAAACCTCTCGATAGGCAAAGCGCGAAAAATGGCAAAATATAACAGCGCTACTAGTCTGCAAGTAGTTTCGAGCATTATTGCAGGAATGGCCTGGGCCGAGGCTAACCCAAGAGAGGGGTTATTAGAGTCAGAAAAACTAGACTGGCAGTTTATTTATGATATCGCAGAAAAATATTGGCAACCCATCATTTCACAAGAAATAGAATGGAGACCTGCTGACGCCGACAACTCGTTGAGTTTCGAGAAATTCAAAGTTCTCGCATAATTCAATTCAAGGATGAAAAAATGATTCCAAGCAACGACTTTTCGAGACGCTCCACGCCAGACGCATCCACTGTATTGTCCGGCTTTATCTTCCCCGACGTCGATCTTTCACCTACGTTAAGAGAGGAGTGGAAAGATGTATTCTTTGATTCAATAATTACGGAATATGACGCCAGACGACTTTACTGGTATTTGGAAGGACAATATCCAGAAGCATTTTACAGCCTAGTCGACGTTTTGAATCCATGGCTCAGAGACGAAATCGATCACGCCCACGGGTTCGCAATTATATATTCTTCCTACACAAAGATATCTTTTGATGAGGTTCTTTTAAGCGCCGAGCTAAGAAAACCAGACTTTAGTATTATTAACTCGATAGCGGCCGACCCATTAATTCTTCTAGCTACCTTAGCCTATGATGAAATCATCACTACTCACGTCTATCACCGCAGCATAGAACTTTACGACGCCTTTGACTCTCAGCAACTGTCGAACTGGATACGCAAAACAAAAAAAGATGAAGTGACACATTTCTTTTCTTTCGTGCAAAAGGCGAAGGATATGTTTCCTGAGAGACTGCACGAAATACCTGGAATACTAGATGATATCTTCAAGATAGATTTTGAGAAAGAAAGCTATACTGGAACATTCGTTCTTGATCATAACGCGCCTGACTTCCCTATAAAAAAAGAAGAAATACAGACCATGATAATTCCCGCAATTATTAAAAAATTCTGTGATTAAACAGCCAACACATTGAGGTTCCATGCATGATGCATACTTTTCTAAAAAAAGGAATTGGAGCGCCCGGCTGATTTTTGAGAATATCGCAAAGAGTGGTTGGATAAATCCTGGGATCGACTCCTCTTTTAAAGATTTTTTCATGGCGGACCTAGTTTCAGAGTATGACTCGATCAACCTTTACAACTTTCTTTACCCGCGCCGCAAAAATTTTTCGCCCTATTTTGTACAATACCTGGACTTCTGGTATGCCGATGAACGTAACCATGCCGACGGTTTTTTTGAATTAAACCGCCTTATCTTTGGAATATCAGAGGTTTCGCTGCTTAACGAAATACAAGGGCGCACAGCTGACTTTACAGGGCTTGAGAGCATTCTATCGAGTGAATTCAATTTATTGCTGATGTTTGCTTATGATGAGTATGTATCTGTAAAGACATATAAAAAAGATACATTCTATGATGATTTCGGTCACGCCGGCTTTAAGGACTGGATCAAAAACCTTATCGCTGACGAAGCCATACACTTTGGAAACGCTATAAAAATACTAAAAACTTACCATGCCGAGAAACTACATGACGCTGAAAACGTTCTCCAAACCATTTCAAGTTTCGAGGGCGGCGATTATAAAAATACTTTTTTGTTTGATCACGACGGCCCTCACTTCCTACTAGACAATGATGAAGTTGGGGACGTAATCATTCAAGAAATACTACAAATTCTGCACAAGAGGTGAAAGTGAAGAAAGAATATTACATGGCTTTGGCACTGGCGCTTATGGTGTTCGGGGAAATCCTAACCATTTACAGTGAAGTATATGCCGCAAAACTTCCGGGCAAGTTCCTAGAAAGCCCAGGCATGTTTATCAAACCTATGGTTTGGATTTGCATCGCGGGAATAAGTCTGGTCTTCGCCTATTGGCTTGGTTATCAAGGCACGGGCAACATTTGGGTAGTTACAGTCGCCTCCTTGACATTATTATTAATACTGGAGCCAATCGTCATTTATGCCATGCTCAAAGAGGTACCACAACGAGGTGCCCTTATAGGTTTTGTACTCGGCGCCATCGGACTAATTGCAACAGTAACCTTGTAAATTAAACTGGAGCTCATGCATGATAGTGGAAAATCGTCTTAAAACCTGCACCGTTTGCGGATATGAATATGATCCTCTGAAGGGAGATCCTGCCAACGGCATCCCACCCGGCACTCCTTGGGAAGAGGTAGATATTACTTGGCTGTGTCCTGACTGTCAGATGCCAAAGAGCGACTTTGAATGATAATAGCGGTGCACCGGGACATAGTAGACGCTGCCAAGGGTGATTGAGACATCAGTCTCAAAACTGAGAAAGCCTCAGCAGAAGGCCGACGAACGATGCAATCAGTTGGATGTAGGAAAGTTTGGCGTTCTAAAGGCAGATATATTGGTGAACCGGTGTTCATCGCTTACACAATCGATTAGTCGCTTATGTGGAGTTGTTTGGCGGTTGGCGTTTTTCGCTCAACCTTGGCCCAAAAGCTGGCCTTCCGTTGACAGGAATGTCGCGGCAGCTTGAAAAAAGCAGCAAGAATCGGATAGTAAGTGCTGTACGAGTTCCAGTCTGATAGGGCTCCAAACCAATAGGAGTTCGACCATGGCGTTTCGTATAACTGGCCTTTCCCCCGAGCCATTCCAGTCCCTGTTTGGATTGCCCGACCAAGAGCTGGCATCTCTTGGGATGAAGCGTTACATCGTCGACAGCAACCCAGGATTTCCTGACCGTATCGAAATGAAAGATGCGGAGCTAGGTCAGAGCGTGCTTTTACTCAACCATGTCTGTCAGCCAGCCAAGACGCCATACCATGCCTCACACGCGATCTTCATACGAGAGTGGGCCACGCAAGCTTATGACGCAGTCGATCAGGTACCTGAGTCTATGCGAATCCGCCTGCTATCACTTCGCGCTTTCACTGATGATGGGATGATGCTCGACGCCGACGTCGCTGATGGAATAGCAATAGAACCTGTCGTCACTCGGATGTTTGCCAATCCAGAGATTAGTTACATTCACGTTCATAATGCCAAGCAGGGTTGCTACTCCGGGCGAATAGATCGAGCGTAGTCAACGTCCTTCTGCCGACTCTGCCGGTAATCGACTGCCCGGTATTGGCCGGACGCAGCCGCTCATGACTGACCGTGTTCGGCCAATGCTGTTGAAAAAGTCGGCTGCGAAGTCCACGCCCGAAAAGTACGCGCCTGAGATTGAAATCTGAATTTCTGGCAGAAGGTTCGGACTCGGATTTCACGTAGCAGCGTGCAACAGAGGTGTTTTCATCCATCAATATTTGAGCGTCTTGGGAAAACTGACTTTTTCAACACAATCGGCCGGATTCTGCCGTTCCATTACAGGGGAATGATATTAGACAGTGCCCCCTTGGCACCAAATAGCAAAGGGGACAACTAGCGGACGCTTCTTTATTTCCCGATCGGATCACTTCCCACTGGCCTCCGGCACCCTGGCAATCACCTTGATCTCAAACTGATACCCATACAGCCACGTAACGCCCACGCCGGTCAGCGTCGGGTGTGGCGCCTCACCCCAGAACTCTGGCACAACCTTCCAGATCGTCTCGAACCTTGACTCGGGATCGACGATAAACACGGTGACGTCAATCACATCGTCGAAGGTGCAGCCGGCAGCGACGAGGATGGCATTCAGGTTGGTGAACGCGAGACGCACCTGATCTTCCAGGTCGGGCTCGGGTGAGCCGTCTTCGTTGCTGCCAACCTGCCCTGATACAAACAAAAAACCGTTGGACTTGATTGCCGGCGAATAGCGGTTGCGCTCGTAAAGCGCCTGGCGTCCAGGTGGAAAAACCACATCACGCTGTGTCATAGGTGCCTCCATCAAAAGGTCGACGCTGACCCGGAACTAACGATGGAGCGACTGTAGGGGCTTGTGCCCGAGCGATAAACGAGCAACCTTGGCGATCACTGTTTGTAAAACCCAAACAATCTGGTCGAAACCTGGAGCAGCCATGGACCGTTTTGATGCAATGCAGGCATTTGTGCGTGTGGTGGAAGCCGGCAGCTTCACCAAAGCGGCCCAGACCCTGCATATGAGCAAGACTACCGTGACGCAGCTGGTACAGCAGTTGGAGGCACGGCTGCAGGTTAAGTTGCTTAACCGTACCACGCGCAAAGTCAACGTTACGGCCGATGGCGCGGTGTATTACGAGCGCGTGCTGCGGCTGCTGGCCGACATGGATGACGTCGAGACCAGTCTGTCCGGCGCCGCAACATTGCCCAGGGGCCGGTTACGGGTGGATGTGCCAAGCCCGCTGGCCAGCATGATTCTGGTCCCTGCATTGCCCGAGTTTTACGCGCGATACCCGGACATCCAGATCGATATGGGCGTCAGCGACCGTCTCGTGGATATGATCGATGAGAACGTCGATTGCGTGGTGCGCGGCGGCGAGCTGGCGGACCAGTCGTTGATGGGGCGCCGGGTTGGCGACCTTCCGCTTGGCGCGTTTGCAGCACCGAGCTACCTGGCACGCGTCGGCATGCCCGCCCATCCACGGGAGCTGGAAGATTCGCAGCATCGTATCGTCGGTTTTTTGTGGGCGCGCACCGGCAAAGCCCTGCCCTTTTCCATGCGCAACGGCCTTGAGCATGTGCAGATCAAAGGTCGCTACGCGCTGGCAGTCGATGATGGCAATGCCTACCTCGCGGCCGGCCTGGCCGGGCTGGGTGTGCTCTGGCTGCCGACATACATGTCCATGGCCTTCGAAGAGCGCGGCGAGTTGGTGCCGCTGTTCGACAGTTGGAGCCTCGAGCCGATGCCGCTCTACGTGGCCTACCCACCGAACCGGCATATCAGCATCAAGCTGCGTGTGTTCATCGATTGGGTCGCTGAATTGATGGCCCGGCATGCACCGGTCAGCGAGCGGCATAACGCGTGACTACTACACCCTGGCAGGCACAGCATTGCTTTGTTCAGCCGACTCGCTTCCCTGCTGCCACTGGAGCCTCCCCCGATTAGTGCCTTTGGCCAACGGCAGCCAGCCACACCCGCTATTAGCGATTAAAAGCTGGCAGCGCCTTTCGCGCAGCAAATTCGAGTGCACTCACGCAGGCGTCCGATACGTCTCCAGATAAGCCCTGAGAAGTCGCGTCGCCTGTTGCTTCAGACAGGTTTCAAAGAGCGGTGGCGCGTAGCCTTCGAGTAGGGCTCGTACCGGCCCGGAGAGTGCATTTAACGAGACTGCGGCGATCAATCCAGGGGCTTCGAAATGTGCGTCCGATGCGGTCGCCAACATGGCAGCAGCGGCTGCCACCATTCGGGCATTTATACGAGCGACCAGTTCCGTTCCGCCTCGCTCCGCAGCAATCGCATAAAGTGCCTTAGACATGGCTGGATCGCACAGTTTGACAGCAAGAAACGCCGAAACCAGCTCTGATGCCATGTCGGAGACGGGCTTGCCCTGGCATTGCTCGCAAGCGTGCTCAACCGTTTCGGCGACTTTCAGCAGGTGGTTTTCAAGCACCGCAGCGAGAAGCGCGTCACGGTTTGGATAGTACTGATAGAGGCTGCCCACGGACATTCCCGCTCGTTCGGCAACGCGGGTCGTCGTGCAGCGGATAAGACCGTACTGCGTCAAAACCTGAAGGGTTGCCGTGTGAAGAGCGTCAACGGTTGCCGCGGAGCGGGCCTGGACCGCTGATTTTCTTGGCTTTAATGACGCCTTGAGACGGCTCATGAAATGCGAATTCAAAAGTCTGAAGGATTCTTCATATCATAGTTCTCCTTAGGCAAAGCGAGAATAACCAATATGGCTGGCTTGGATAAAAGCGGTACGTTCATTCTTGGCGACCGCAAAATCAAGCGCTTGGGCTATGGCGCGATGCAATTGGCAGGCCCTGGCGTGTTCGGCCCCCCGAAGGATCGGAGCGCCGCAGTGGCAGTGCTGCGTGAGGCAATCGAATCTGGTGTGAACCACATAGACACGAGCGACTTCTACGGGCCGCACATCACCAATCAAATTATCCGCGAGGCCCTGCATCCCTATCAGGACGATCTGACAATCGTAACCAAGATTGGCGCCCGCCGCAGCGACGATGGCGGCTGGCTTGCGGCTGCCTCGAAAGAAGAGCTGACGCGGGCAGTGCATGACAATCTGCGCAATCTGGGATTGGACGTTCTTGACGTCGTCAATTTCCGGGCAATGCACAACACGATGGGGCCGGGCGAAGGCTCAAACGAAGCCGCACTGACTGCCATGGCGCAATTACAACAGCAAGGCTTGGTACGCCATATCGGGATTAGCAACGTCACCCCCACACAAGTCGCCGAGGCGCGAAAGATCATTGATGTAGTGTGCGTACAGAACTTGTACAACATCTCACATCAACAGGATAACGCCATGATCGACGAGCTGGCTCTAGAGGGTATTGCCTATGTCCCGTTCTTCCCCCTGGGCGGATTCACCCCGGTTCAGTCCTCGGCACTGTCGAGCGTTGCACAGCGGCTCGGGGTTACGCCGATGCAGTTAGCGCTGGCGTGGCTATTCCGTCGTTCATCCAATATTCTTTTGATCCCGGGGACCGCCTCATTGGCCCACTTGCGGGAAAACATCGCTGTGGCCAACCTGCATCTGTCAGATGAGGCTCTGGCAGAGTTGAATGCAATCGCGGATTGACCCACGAAGCCAGCCTATATCGCAGCCATTGAAGCGGAGTTTCAAGCCTTGAAGACTCAATTTATTCCAAGCAATCGCCATCATTATCACGGACCTCACTCAAGGTGTCGCGGTTGCTTATGCTCACCGATTAATCAGAGTTCGATATTCTGACCAATCAGTGAACCAAACCAAGGCGCCAATGGCGCCTTTTTTATTGCCTGTAAGTTGGAGAGTATAAAAATGACGATGCTTCGTGGAACTCGAATAGTGACTGGGAAAGAAGCCGCAATGATGCGTGAGGTAGAGGGCCGTTTTCGGAACGCCAAGCGCGGGACATGAGCGATGAAGAGCGTTGGCGAATACGCCAGGAACACACAGCTCGATCATCAAAACGCTGCATGACTGGATGCTGGCCCAGCGATCTCGTGCTCAGGATAATGTCCATCAGATGAATGGAATATAAAAAGAGTACGTCATGGAAAAAACAATCAGACTCGCCAACCTGGCCGACATCGAAGCCATTTTTGCTATCCGAACCAGCGTTCACGAAAATCACTTGTCTCGTGACCAACTGGCGGAAATGGGGATTACTCCCAAAACTATACGACAGGCAATGCTAGAGGCTCCCTGTGCCTGGGTCGCTGAGGTTGATGGTGTCCCTGTAGGTTTTTCGATGGCCGATATCGAGGACGGTTGTGTGTTTGCCGCTTTCGTTCTACCCGAATTCGAGGGGCACGGATTGGGGCGCAGCCTGATGGATAAAGCAGAGGCTTTCCTGTTTCAACACCACCAGACGATCTGGCTGGAAACAGCTGAGGCCAGCCGTGCGAGTGGCTTCTATCGAACCCTCGGCTGGCAGTTCGTAGAGCGCTTATCGGAAGGTGATATTCGGTTTGAAAAGTGCCAGAAATAATAATGAAAAAATGCCACACGCAGGCAGCTTCCCCATTTGCCTCTTCAGCACGTTTGTATGTGAGGTCTCAACCTGAAGGTTCTGCGGACATTCAAGATTTCAATCTCTGCGGCTTGTCACGAGCACGGAGTACTCTCTGCACGTCCAAAGCCTGATCAAGGCTGAGCTGAAGCTCGTCATCGTTCCAGGGTTTGCTGATGTAGCGGAAAATGTACCCGTCGTTGAGCGCTTGAGTGATCATGCTCATATCGGCATAACCGGTCAGCAAGATATTCATGCATTCTGGGTCGCGCTTGTGCACCTCGCGAAGCAGCGTCGGTCCGTCCATGAACGGCATGCGTGCATCGCAGATGATCAGGTCGATAGGGTGCTGTTCGAAAAGACTAAGGGCCTGAGCGCCACTTGTGGCCAGAAGCAAGTCGTAAGGTTTTGCGCGCAGCAATCGCCGGAGGCTGTTGAGGATGCTTTCTTCATCATCCACCAGCATGACAGTGTGGCGTTTTACGCAATCAGAGATAGTTTCCATGATCAGCATCCTTCACTGGCAGAGGTAGAGAGGGCCCGTATCACCGGCTGGCGCAATGGTAACCACGCACGGAAGCGACTGCCCCTACCCGGCTCGCTTTCGACGGTGAGCCTTCCATGGTGCTTGACGATGATGCTATAGGATAACGACAGGCCAAGGCCCGACCCCATGCCCACCGGCTTGGTTGTAAAGAACGGTTCGAATATTCGGCTTTGGATTTCAAGGGGTATTCCATGACCGTTGTCGGCGATCTCGACGAACACCCCGCCGTCTTCCCGCCCACTGCTGATGATGATTTCTCCGTCGACGCCCACGGCATGACTTGCGTTGATAAGCAAGTTCATAAAAACCTGATTGATCTGTGAGCCCATGCATTCGATGGGCTCAATATCGCCGTAGCGCTTGATCACCTGAGCCTTGAACTTGATCTCGTTCCAGATAACGTTAAGGGTACTGTCGAGTCCCTTGTGCAGATCGCTCAACTGCCATTCGTAACTGTCGACATGGGAGAACTCGCGCAGGTCTTTGACAATGCGAGTGACCCGGTCAAGACCGTCGGCCGACTCGGCAAGCAGGTCGTCGATGTCCTGACGCATGAATGTGTAATCCATCTTGTCGCGCATGACCGCAAGCTCGGGATGTGCATTGGCATGCTTTTCATCGCTCGCCTGTTCATGAGCTTCGAGCAGCGCGAAGATGTCCACGAGGTAACGACGCAAGCTGTTGACGTTGGAGCAAACAAAGCCGATCGGGTTATTGATCTCGTGGGCCACGCCCGCAGCAAGTTGCCCTATCGCCGCCATCTTCTCGGACTGCAGCAACTGCGCCTGTGCATCCTCGAGCCTCGCGATAAGCAGCGCCTGAGCGCCCTTTTCTTCTTCCAGCAACTGGTTAAGGTGCGTCAGTTCGAGTTGACGGGCGGCAGTGTCGGTCGTATCACTGATGGCCAGACCCACGCCCAGATTGCTGCCATCGGCATCTTGCACAGGGAAGAAGGTGCAGTTTTGATACATGTGCCGGACCAGACCACTGATCGGCCGGGTGCTTTCGAAATTGAACAGATGCGGCCGTTGCTGCCATGAAGTGAAAGCAAAGTTTTGCAGGGTGGCGACGCTGTTAATCTTCTGCCTGGTCCAGACCTCTGGCAGCTCAGGAAATGCTTCGAACAGCGTATGGCCGACAATTTCTTCAGCGCTGCGGCCACTGTTGATGGACATAAAGTGATTAGAGAACAGCACTTTGCAGTCCTGGTCGACCAGCAGCACACCCATGTTGATAGCCTTGAGCATAGACTCAAGAGTTTCCCGGGAGATGGCCTTGCTGTCTGTCATGAGAGGTCCCTTCAAAGCTCGTCCAGCAAACGATCGATGGCCCGAACGACAACGCCTGCTGTACGTTCAGTGATGCAGATCAACAAGTCGCAGGAGAACTGATGAGCCTGAACCTCGAAACGGATTTCCAACACCATCGCAAGGTGTTCGTTCAGGTTCAACTCATCCAGTGCGTTCGCGGACTCTTCTCTGTGGACCAGAATCGACGGCGCGTCATAGCTCACTTGTATCGCCACCTGCTTGGCCAGACCGCTGATGCAGGCGCCGGAAAGGATGTTGGTGACATCCAGCATCAGTTCTTCCTGCTGCGCGGGGTCGCCGTCGTTATAGCCCAGCAGTTCGGCGAGCTTATCGGCCCCCATTGAGCCAAAGCCAACGAACACTTCTCCGCGTAATTCCCCCAGAAAAGACTGGCGGGTGACGATCATGAAGCTTTGGCGAAGATGGGCCGGAATCGACAGGTTATTCTGTTCCCGGATCAGCGGGTGAATAAAGGGAACCGAAAGCGTCACCATGGTGTTGGTCAGCAGGGCCAGTCTCTCGGCCGCTTGTCCCATGGCGATATTCATCAGCTCCTGCAGGGCATCACGTTGGTCTTCGGTGAGCGCGGCCAAGGTTTCCATCAGAGCACTCCTATGAGGTGCAAAGCATTGAGCAAAGCTTCAGCCGTAATCGGCTTGGCTACGAATGCTGCAGCGCCCAGATCGAATACTCGTTGCCTGGCCAGAGGTTGGATGTCTGCGCTGATGACCACCACTACCACATTGGCATCTTCCTGCTTGAGCGCCTCGAGCGTCTGGAAGCCATCCATGACCGGCATGGTCAGGTCGAGAAAAAGCAGGTCCACCAAACCGGCGTGATAGGCCTCCATCACCTCGGCACCGTTACAGGCCTGGCGAACCTCCTCGGTCAATGATTCTGGCAGGGCACGCAAGACCATCTTACGGGACATGGATGAGTCATCGGCGATTAAAACTTTCATGATGAACTCCACATTTATGAATGTGTTCCGCGGCTTCATTCGAAGCGGAGAAGCTAGTATTTCTTTAAGTCTTTTAATCACTCTAGTTCGCAATATGGCAAAGAGCCATCAGGAAATCCTGATATTGCGTTAAGGATTTGCGAAACCCGTAGGAATTGCCCTACTCACGTCAATATGAATGCGATTGAAAGGGTGCCGGCGCAGCAATCTTTTGCCCATTCCACATAAAGGCCGTCTTTATCTGGAAGCATCGCCAAAATCCGCAGTCTTTAAAAAAGCTACGAACGCCCGCAATGCTGCCGATTGGTGGCGACGACTTGGGAAGTAGAGGTACACAGCCTCCAGGGGACAAGACCATGAGGGAAGCACCCGTGACAACCTTCCTGATTCGAGAAGGCCAGACACATACGCGGCAGGTGCGCTAACAATCCCCAGTCCCCGCAGCGTCAGCTCGATTTGCGATGCCAGATCGTGAACAACCATGCATGTCGGCGGGACGATTTGTACCACTTCGCCCGCAGATTCCAACGTCCAGGGGATGATCAAGCCATCGATCTGACTGCGACACATGATCGCGCGGTGATCGAGCAGATCGTCGGGATGCTTCGGTATCACTTGGTCGCGAAGATAAGCAGAGGATGAGACGAGCACGGCTTGCGACCTAGGCGCAATGGGCACCGCCACCATATCCTTATCAATGCAACTGCCGTAGCGTAAACCCGCGTCATAGCCTTGTTTAACGATGTCGATGAGCCGCGCCTCAACGGCAATTTCGAGTTCAATATCGGGGTAGCTATTCTGAAACGCCTTCAACGCTGGCGCGATGAACAATTCAAACGGCGCGCGTGGCATCGTGAGCCGCAAAGGGCCGGTTGGTCGCCCTGCCCGCCCCGAGACCTCCTCCGCGGCTTGCCGCAACTGCGACAGAGCGGGGCCCGCCGCAAGCAGATAGTCGTTCCCAACGTCTGTCAGGCTCAGGCTTCGGGTAGAGCGGCGGAAAAGCGACGTACCTATCCGCTCTTCAAGTGCGCTGATCGCTTGGCTAACGGCGGATGGCGAAATGCCCAGCTGCCTCGCAGCCTCGGAAAAGCTGCCGGCCTCTGCAACGGCCACGAACATGGCCACACCATCGGTACTGTCCTTCTGTCGCATGTCAGACCTTTAAGTTTTACTTCAAGCCTCATGCTCGATTATGGGGCTAATGGCGATGACTCGCTCACTATAAGATGCCTTATCACACCGAACTAAGGCATTAAAAATGGGCAATGACCTTATCGCCAGCTCGCTGGAGGCCACGTCGACAGCGCTATCGCTCAGTCGGCGGTCTCTACTTATCCATATGGGCGCAGCCGCTGTGCTGATGTCCGGCGGCAAAACATGGGGAGCGCTCTTGTCCACATCCACGCTGACCTCGCGCATTTTCAGCACCCCTCGCCATACGACGCATTATGTGGAGTCCGGGCCAGCCGACGGGCCACTGATGATGTTCCTGCACGGCTGGCCGGAGCTTAGCTTGGTCTGGCGCGCGCAGATGCAAGCGTTCGCCGCCAAAGGCTGGCATTGCGTTGCGCCGGATATGCGCGGCTATGGCAGTTCTGCCGCTCCAGAATCGACCCGTGAATACACGATGGAAAAAATCGTGATGGACATGACCGAACTTCATGACCATCTCGGCGGCAAGCCCGCCATCTGGGTTGGCCACGACTGGGGCAGTGTTGTGGCCGGTGAATTGGCGGCGCACGAACCACAGCGCAGTCGCGGCGTGGTGCTGATCTCCGTGCCGTATTTCCCCAACACGAACGCTTTATCGACGCTGGTCCCACTGGTCGACCGTACGATCTATCCGGCCAGCCGGTTTCCTGATGGTCAATGGGACTATTACCGCTACTACAATACGCACTTCGCATCAGCCGTCGCGGATCTGGACGCGGACAAAGCGGCATCGCTCGCTTCGATTTATCGACGAGCAGACCCGGAGAGTATTGGCAAGGTCGCGTCGAATGCCGAAGTGACACGCAAAGGGGGACGGTTCGGCGCCCGTCATCGTGCCCCGCCTACCCAGCCTGATCCGGCGCTCTGGCCAGTGGCGGACTTCTCCGTACTGGTGCAGGCATTCGAGGCGCGAGGCTTTCGCAGTCCCTGCGCCTGGTATCTGAACGATGACGCCAACATCGCCTATGCTCGTCGCGCGCCGAATGGCGGCAGGTTGTCATTGCCAATACTGTTTGTGAACGGCGACTACGACCAGATGAACAGCATCAAGGGCAATCGGTTGGGCGACCCGATGCGGGCGGCTTGTGCAGACCTCACCATAACGAGCCTGCCAGGCGCGCATTGGCTGCCAGTGGAGTGCAAGTCAGAACTCGTTGTTGCCATTGATAACTGGCTTCAAAGTAAAAAGCTCGATGCCCTGGCGTAACCGCCAGTGGTCTTTATTTACGCGTTCGTAGGCATCCATTCTTACGCGCGGCTTCGTAAGCGGTGTGGTCAATCGTTGAACAGCCAGCGAGACAGGCCGCTAATGTCGTGCAGTTCCCCTGGTGCCCTGCAAGCTCCGATCGGCCTCTGCGGCGCTATTGAGTCTTGATAAATTCCAGCATCATGTTATTGCCATCGAGAATATCGGTACAAATCGCTCGCCTGGCTGCAGCACCGTCACGATCTCTCAATGCCCCCAGGACTTCCCAGTGATGCTCGATTGCCATTTGTTCTGAAAAATGGTCGTAAGCCAACGCAAGAAGTGGGCCTGTACGCATCCATAAGCTGTCCAGAAAGCCGCGCAATAGCGGCATCTGAGCGATGTCAGCAAAAAAGAAGTGAAATGTCTGGTTAAGCTTCAGCGCTTCGGTCATGTCTTCACGATGAATCGCATCAACGTTCGCCTTGATGTTGGCCTCGATACGCTCCAAATCCTCGTCAGTGGCCATCGTCGCCGCCGTCTCTGCGGCCAACCCCTCAAGCGCCAGGCGTACCGCGCGAATCTCCAAATATTGTTGGCTCGTCAAGATAGGAACACGGATGTCCTTGGGCGTCTTCATGACCAGGGCCTGCTCTTTGGCCAACTGAAGAATCGCATCGCGCACCGGGGTGACGCTGGTGCCCAGTTGCATGGCCAGGTCACGGATACGGAGTTTGTCATCGGGCTTGAGCTTTCCCGTGACCAACGCTTCCCGTAGCGATGAATAAACGCTGGTGCCGAGATACGCGTGTTTTATTTCGCCGATTGGATAGCTCATTTCAGATCCGAATAGAAGGAGGCTCTAGTTGGCGGGAAAGACCTCCCCGTCAGCAACGAATTGCATCATCGCGGTTTTATAAAGAAAAAACCAGCTACACAACATGATGCATCATGCATTATGCTTCAGTTGGCAGTCCCAACCCAATAGCGAGATCATCATGAGCACAACACGTTCCTCCCTAGCCGATAAAGACATGCGTCACCAACTGCACCCTTACACCAACGCCCGGGCTCACGAGGAACAGGGGCCTTTGGTGATCGAGCGAGGGGACGGGGTGTATGTGATCGACGAAAACGGCAAGCGTTACATCGAAGCCATGGCCGGCCTGTGGAGCGCGGCACTGGGTTTCAGCAATAAGCGGCTGGTGGCCGCAGCTGAAAAGCAAATGTCGACCTTGCCCTTCTATCACCTGTTTGGTCACAAGGCGCACGCCCCCAGCATCGAACTGGCGGAGAAGCTGATCAACATGGCGCCGGTGCCCATGAGCAAGGTGTTCTTCACCAACTCGGGCTCCGAAGCCAACGACACTGTGATCAAGCTGGTCTGGTACCTCAACAACGCCCAGGGCAAACCTGCGCGCAAAAAATTCATCAGCCGCATTGGCGGTTATCATGGCATTACATTGGCCGCCGCCAGCCTCACCGGCCTGCCGGCCAACCAGCGTGGTTTCGACGCACCGCTGCCGGGCTTTCTGCACACCGGCTGCCCGCACCACTACCGTCATGCGCTGCCCCACGAGAGCGAGGAGCAGTTTGCCGATCGCCTGGCGGCGGAGCTCGACGCACTGATCGTGAAAGAAGGCGCGGACACCATCGCAGCCTTCGTCGGCGAACCCTTGATGGGTGCCGGTGGCGTGATCGTGCCGCCACGTACCTACTGGGAAAAAATCCAGCGCGTATGCCGCAAGCACGACATCCTGATCGTCGCGGACGAGGTAATCTGTGGCTTCGGGCGTACCGGTAAGATGTTCGGCAGCCAGACCTTCGGCATCGAACCGGACATCATGATTCTGTCCAAGCAACTGTCGTCGTCCTACCAGCCTATTTCCGCCATCTTGCTCAATGAGCGGGTGTACCAGGGCATTGCTGACCAGACCAAGTCTTTCGGCGCGCTGGGCCATGGCTTTACCGGCGGCGGCCACCCGGTGGCGGCAGCGGTGGCCTTGGAAAACCTGAAAATCATCGACGAAGAAAACCTGGTGGAGCACGCTGCCAGCATGGGCGAACTGCTGCGTCGCGAGTTGCAGACCTTCAGTGACCACCCTCTGGTCGGTGAAGTGCGTGGAGCCGGCCTGATCGCGGCGGTCGAACTGGTCGCGGATCGCGCCACCAAAGCCCCTCTGGACGCTCCAGGCAACCTGGGCCGCTATCTCGCGGGTCGTGCCCAGGCGCACGGCATGATCACCCGTAACATGGGCGATGCCATCGCTTTCTGCCCGCCGCTGATCATCAATGAAGCGCAAGTCCGGGCAATTGTCGACCGGTTCGGCATGGCACTGGACGACACCAGCAAGTGGGTCAATGGCTAAGTGAGCGTCATAAAAAAGGCCTGGTGTGAACCAGGCCTTTTTGTTTTAGCTCAATGAGATCAGTTTAACTCGGTCAGCAACGCCGGCACCGCCTCGAACAAGTCCGCCACCAGGCCGTAATCGGCCACCTGGAAGATCGGTGCTTCTTCGTCCTTGTTGATCGCAACGATCACTTTGGAGTCTTTCATACCGGCCAGGTGCTGGATTGCGCCGGAGATACCGACGGCGATGTACAGCTGTGGCGCGACGATCTTGCCGGTCTGGCCGACCTGCATGTCGTTGGGTACGAAACCTGCGTCGACCGCCGCGCGGGAAGCGCCGACGGCAGCGCCGAGCTTGTCGGCCAGGGCGTACAGATGCTTGAAGTTGTCGCCGTTCTGCATGCCACGACCGCCGGAAACGACGATCTTGGCAGCGGTCAGCTCAGGACGATCCGACTTGGCCAGCTCTTCGCTAACGAAGCTGGAAGTGCCGGCGTCGTGGGCAGCGGAAACGGCTTCAACGGCAGCCGAACCACCGTCGGCGGCAACCGGGTCGAAACCGGTGGCGCGCACGGTGATGACTTTTACCGAAGCATTGGACTGTACGGTCGCGATGGCGTTACCGGCATAGATCGGGCGCTTGAAGGTGTCGGCGCTTTCAACCGAGATGATCTCGGATATCTGGTCAACGTCCAGTTGCGCGGCAACGCGTGGCAGGATGTTTTTGCCGTTGGAGGTGGCGGCAGCCAGGATGTGGCTGTAGCCGGCGCCCAGCTCTGCAACCAGAGGGGCCACGTTTTCCGGCAGCTGATGCGCGTAAGCCGCATTGTCAGCGTTGAGGACTTTGCTCACGCCCGCGATTTTCGCGGCGGCTTCAGCCACGGCGCCAGCGCCCTGACCGGCGACCAGTACGTGGATGTCACCACCGATTTTGGCGGCAGCAGCCACGGTGTTCAGCGTGGCCGGAGCCAGCACTTTGTTGTCGTGTTCGGCGATTACGAGGATAGTCATGATCAGGCTCTCCAATTCAAAGCACCTTCGCTTCGTTTTTCAGTTTCTCGACCAGTTCAGCCACCGACTTGACCTTGATGCCTGCGCTGCGTGCAGCCGGCGCTTCGACTTTGACGGTCTTGTTGGTGGAGGCGGTGGAAACGCCCAAAGCATCCGGAGTCAGCACTTCGAGAGGCTTCTTCTTGGCTTTCATGATGTTTGGCAGCGACGCATAGCGCGGCTCGTTCAAACGCAGGTCAGTGGTGACGATGGCCGGCAGTTTCAGCGAAACCGTCTGCGCGCCGCCGTCGATTTCGCGGGTCACGGCAACCGTGTCGCCGCTCACTTCCACTTTGGAAGCGAAGGTACCCTGGCCGTAACCGGTCAGCGCAGCCAGCATCTGGCCAGTCTGGTTGTTGTCGCTGTCGATGGCTTGTTTGCCGAGGATCACCAACTGAGGCTGTTCCTTGTCGACAACAGCCTTGAGCAGCTTGGCCACGGCCAGGGAGGTCAGCTCTTCAGCGGACTCGACCAGGATCGCGCGGTCGGCGCCCAGTGCCAGGGCGGTACGCAACTGCTCTTGAGCCGTGGTCGGGCCGATGGACACCACCACGATTTCAGTCGCTACGCGCCCTTCTTTTATAGAGAGTTCTTTCAGGCGCACAGCCTCTTCCACGGCGATTTCACAGAATGGGTTCATCGACATCTTGACGTTAGCAAGGTCGACGCCGGAATTGTCCGCCTTGACGCGAACCTTGACGTTATAGTCGATCACTCGCTTTATAGAGACTAGGACCTTCATCAATTACCTCAGTGATCACAACACAGGGGGTCGGAATAACGGATCAGACAGGACTCGCGCCACGCAGCGTTTCATTGCGTCGGCGCAACCACTCCATCAACAGTAAAAGCACGGCGGAAGCGCCGATCATCAGGGTTGCCGCGGCAGCGATAGTCGGATTCAGGTTCTCGCGAATGCCGCCAAACATCTGCATCGGCAAGGTGCGCTGCGCGGGGCTGGCCAGAAACAGGGTCACCACCACCTCATCGAAGGACGTGGCAAACGCAAACAAGGCACCGCTGATCACGCCGGGCGCAATCAAAGGCAGCATCACCTTGCGAAACGCGAACCATGGAGTCGCCCCCAGACTGGCCGCTGCTCGGGAAAAATTGCGGTCATAGCCCTGCAAGGTCGCCGCCACGGTGATCACCACAAAGGGCACCCCCAACGCCGCATGCGCCAGCACCAGGCCCAGGTAGCTGTTGAGCAGGTTCAACTGGGCGAAAAAGAAATACATCGACACGGCAATGATCACCAGAGGCGCAATCATGGGTGAAATCAGTACCGCCATCACCAGCCCCTTACCGCGAAATTCACCGCGGGCCAGCCCCACCGCTGCCAGGGTCCCCAGCGCAGTCGCCAGCAACGTGGCGGCGGGGGCGATGATCAAGCTGTTGCGCAGTGCCCGCATCCATTCCTGGGAACCGAGAAACTCTTGATACCAGCGCAATGAAAAACCGCTTAACGGGTAGCTGAGAAACGACCCGTCATTGAACGACAGCGGCACGATCACCAGGATCGGCACCACCAGGAAGATCAGCATGCCGACGCTGAACACGCTGAAGATCGGCGCCCAGAGACGCTCGACCATTGTGGAGTGATGATTCATCAGACACCTCATGCACGCTGGGCGGGATTGGCTGGACGGGTGACGCGCGAATACACCCAATACAGCAGCAGGACGATGATCAGCAACTGGCTGCCCAGCGCAGCGGCCATCCCCCAGTTGATGGTGGTGTTGGTGTAGAACGCGACGAAATAACTGAGCATCTGATCACCCGGCCCGCCCAGCAACGCGGGAGTGATGTAGTACCCGATCGCCATGATGAACACCAACAGCGCGCCGGCGGTGACGCCGGCAAATGTCTGCGGCACGTACGCCGACCAGAACGCCCGGAAAGGATGCGCACCGAGCGAAACCGCCGCACGCACATAGTTGGGAGAAATACCTTTCATCACCGCATACAGCGGCAGAATGACAAAGGGCAGCAATATGTGGGTCATGGAGATGTACACCCCTACCCTGTTAAACACCAGTTGCAGTGGCTGATCGATCAGCCCCAGTGCGATCAGCGAATGGTTGATCAACCCGCCGTTCTGCAGCAGCACGATCCAGCCCGCGGTGCGTACCAGCAACGAGGTCCAGAACGGCAACAACACCATGATCAGCAACAGGTTCGCGCGGCTGCTCGGTTGCTTGGCCAGCCAGTAGGCCACCGGGTAGCCGAACAGCACGCACAGCAGTGTGACCACAAAGGCCATCCACAACGTGCGCATCAGCACCGACAGATACAGCGCCTGCCCCTTGGGCAGCTCGACGATATCGCCGCTCTGGGCATCGACCTGATGATCGAAGGCGGCCAGCACGTAATAGGCTGTCAGGGTGCGCCCAGCGCGTTGAATGCTGCGCCAGGTGCTCGGCTCCGCCCACAGTGTCGACTGAGCGATCAGCGCTCGACTGGTGGACTCGACGCCGTCATCCGGCAACTTGCGCAACGCCATTGTGAGCAGCGTTCGATAGCGCCCATCTTCATACCCCAGGCGTTTGAGCAGCGATGGGATCTGCCCCTCGTCCTTGGCGGTTTTCAGGTCCTTGACCAGCGCCACGTAGACCTTCTCATTCGGCCGACTCTCGCCGTCCCAGTCTCTCAACGCCAGTAGCGTGGTGGGTAATGCCCTGACAACTTCAGGGTTGTCGAGGCTCTTCCACAGTATGTTGCCGATCGGGAACACGAAGCTGATCAATAGAAATATCAACAGCGGCGCGATCAACAGCATGGATCGCCTGCGGTAAGAGCGCTCGGCACGAAACAATCGCTGCTTGAGCGAAGCACTCTTATCGGTGGAATGATCGATAGCCGTCAGGCTGACTTCTGACATGCTGGTCTCCAGATATAAGACGGAACCGGCTTCACCTACGTGAAGCCGGTGATGACAGGTTACTGCGCTGCCCAAGCGTTGAAGCGTTGCTCCAGTTCTTCACCGTGTTCGATCCAGAAATCGGTATCCACGCCGCGCGCGCCTTTCAAGTTGGCAGGCGCGGTGGGCAGGTCACCGCGCACCTTGGGGTCGATCTGCGCGATCGCCAAGGTGTTGGTCGGACCGTAGGGGATGGTTTCGGCGAACACTTTCTGGTTCTCGGGGCGGTTGGCGAAAGCGATGTATTTCTCGGCCAACGCCTTGTTCTTCGAACCTTTGACGATTGCCCAGCTGTCCATGTCGTAGAGACTGCCGTTCCACACGATCGAGAACGGGTGACCTTCTTTCTGAGCCGCCGTAACCCGTCCGTTATAGGCCGATGTCATGACCACATCACCGGACACCAGCCATTGCATGGGCTGAGCGCCGGCCTCCCACCACTGAATATTCGACTTGAGCTCATCGAGCTTCTTGAAGGCACGGTCGACGCCTTCGGGCGTGGCCAACACGGTGTAGAGCTGACCTTGTGAAACGCCGTCAGCGAGCAAGGCGATTTCCAGGGTGAACTTCGCACTTTTACGCAGTGCACGTTTGCCCGGATAGGTCTTCACATCCCAGAAGTCCGCCCACCCGGCAGGTGCCTTCGCGAGTTTTTTCGAATCGTAGGCCAGCACGGTCGACCAGATAAAAATGCCCGCGCCACATTCGCTGGCGGCAGAGTCGATCATCTGTTTCTTGTCGCCCAACTTTGACCAGTCCAGGGGTTCGAACAGCCCCTCACTGCAACCTCGTACCAGTTCCGGGCTTTCCACCTCGACCACATCCCAGCCGACCTGGCCGGTCTCGACCATGGCCTTGATCTTGGCCATTTCGCCGTTGAACTCACCCGCTTCAATGTCGACGTTGTTCGCCTTGGCGAAGGGTTGGTAAAACGCTTTTTCCTGGGCCTGCTTATTCAGCCCGCCGAATGATACGACCGTCAGTTGCTGGGCTTGAACCTGGCCTGCCGCTCCGGCCATCAACGCCAATACCGCAATTTTCTTGAACATGGCAACGCTCCTTAGCAGTGTTTTTAACAACGCTTTTTTTATTGGTGAACCAATGGATCGAGCGCACTGGCGTCGTGACTGAACCAACTGACCGGTACGGTGTGGCCGGCCAGCCAGTCGTCATGCATGTCCGCGATCGGCACTTTTGCGGTGAACGCCTCATGCCCGGCGACGTTGAGCCGCACCCGCACGTGATCGCCCAGGTAGATCAATTCTTCGATACGTCCCGACAGGTTGTTGGCGCAAGGAGCGTTCAGCGCAATGCGTTCCGGGCGAATGGACAAGGAAGTCGACTCACCGGCACTTAACGCGGTAGTGGCGCGCGCGCCCACCTCGGAACCGTCCGCCAGGCGCACGCGACACTCAGCGCCGGAAACCGAAACCACGGTGCCCGGCAAGGCGTTGTTTTCACCGATGAAATGCGCGACGAACGAGTTGCAAGGGTGTTCATACAGCGCCTTGGGGGTGTCGATCTGCTGGATCACCCCGTCGTTGAACACCGCGACGCGGTCCGACAGGGTCAGCGCTTCCGCCTGGTCATGGGTGACGAATACGACGGTCAAACCCAACTGGCGATGCAAGCGACGGATTTCGAGTTGCATCTGTTCACGCAGCTGTTTATCCAGCGCGCCCAGCGGCTCATCCATCAGCACCAGACTGGGCTCGAACACCAACGCACGCGCCAGCGCGATACGTTGCTGCTGCCCACCTGACAGTTGCGCGGGATAGCGTTGCGACAGGTGGCCGAGTTGCACCATGTCCAAGGCCCGCTTGACCTTCAATTCGATATCGACGGCACTCATTCGCCGGACTTTCAGCGGAAAGGCCAGGTTCCCCGCGACCGTCATGTGAGGAAACAGTGCGTAGTTTTGGAACACCATGCCGATCCCGCGCTGATGGGGCGCAACCGTATGTAACGGCTTGCCATCGAGCAGGATTTCACCTTGGGTCGGTGTTTCGAAGCCTGCCAGCATCATCAGGGTGGTGGTTTTTCCAGAGCCCGAAGGCCCGAGCAAGGTCAGGAACTCACCGCGCTGGATATCGAGGTCAAGCTTCTTGACTACCAACTGTTCGCCGTCATAGCTCTTCTGTACACCTCGAAAGCGTACATAAGGGGGGACACTGCTCATGGCTGCACCTGCGTCTTATTGTTTTGGAAAAGTAGCGTCAGATCACTTGTCGCCATTTTAAGCACACCTCAAATTATGATGCATCATATTTTATACTTCACAACAAAAGCATAATATGTGCCAGCTTCGGTGATGCTGTTCAGCGATGAGGAAAATGAGAAACGCAGGAATTCGGGGGGCACTCATGCAGTGCGCCGAATGCGCCAGCGCACTGCTTAAGCGCGATTGCCAGCGTACAAAGGAGCAGTTGACAGTACCGAACAAGTAAAACATGATGCATCAAACATCAAATAGCCGAATCGATTGAGGATCACCATGAGTGAGAAGAAAACCCTCCTGCTGACAGGTGCGAGCAGAGGCATCGGGCATGCAACGGTTAAATATTTCAATGCGGCCGGCTGGCGCGTTTTCACTGCCTCGCGCCAAAGTTGGGCGGCCGAGTGTCCCTGGGCCGATGGCCAGGAGAACCACATCCATCTGGATCTCGAAGACATCGGCAGTATTGAAGCGAGCATTGACCTGATCAAAGAAAAGCTCGGCGACGGCAAGCTGCACGCGCTGGTCGATAACGCCGGCATGAGCCCCAAAGGCCCTAAAGGCGGCCGACTCGGCGTGCTGGAAACCGATTACGCAACCTGGTTGCAAGTGTTCAACGTCAACCTGTTCTCCACTGCCCTGCTTGCCAGGGGCCTGTTCGAGGAATTGAAAGCGGCCCAGGGCACCATCATCAACGTGACCTCCATTGCCGGTTCCAGGGTTCACCCATTTGCCGGGGTCGCCTATGCAACCTCAAAAGCCGCCTTGTCCGCCCTGACCCGTGAAATGGCCTACGACTACGGACGCCATGGCATTCGGGTAAACGCTATCGCGCCAGGGGAAATCGACACCTCAATTCTCTCCCCCGGCACCCAGGACATCGTCGAGCGCGACATTCCGATGCGCCGGCTCGGCAAGCCGGAAGAAGTCGCGTCCCTGATTCATTTCCTGTGCACCTCGGGCGCCTCCTATATCAATGGTTCCGAGATCCAGGTCAATGGTGGTCAGCACGTCTGACCGGTTACCCCTCTTTTCGTGATGTGTTCAACCGGAGCTTTTTATGAAATTGCGTGATAACAGTCTGTTCCGCCAACAAGCGTATATAGCCGGTGCCTGGAGCGATGCCGACAACGAACAACGCCTGGCCGTGAATAATCCGGCGACGGGCGAAATACTTGGCCACGTACCGAAAATGGGCGCCGCCGAAACACGTCGCGCCATCGAAGCCGCCGAACAGGCACTGCCGGCCTGGCGCGCACGCACCGCCAAGGATCGCGCCACCGTACTGCGCCGCTGGTTCGACCTGATCATCGCCAACCAGGACGACCTGGCCTGCCTGATGACGCTGGAGCAAGGCAAACCCCTGGCCGAAGCCAAAGGCGAAATCGCCTACGCCGCGTCGTTCATCGAATGGTTTGCCGAGGAAGGCAAGCGCGTCTATGGCGACATTATTCCAGGCCACCAACCGGACAAACGCCTGCTGGTGATCAAACAGCCTATCGGCGTGACCGCTGCGATTACGCCGTGGAATTTTCCATGCGCCATGATCACGCGCAAAGCAGGCCCGGCGTTGGCCGCCGGCTGCACCATGGTAATCAAGCCCGCGAGCCAGACGCCCTTCTGCGCATTGGCATTGGCAGAACTGGCCTCCCGCGCAGGCATTCCTGACGGCGTGCTCAGCGTCGTGACCGGCTCCGCCGCACAAATCGGCGCAGAACTGACCAGCAACCCGATCATCCGTAAATTGTCGTTCACCGGCTCAACGGAAATCGGTCGTCAATTGATGGCCGAGTGTGCACAAGACATCAAGAAGGTCTCGCTTGAACTGGGCGGCAACTCGCCGTTCATTGTGTTTGAAGACGCCGACCTCGATGCTGCAGTCGAAGGCGCCATGTCCTCCAAATACCGCAACGCCGGGCAAACCTGCGTGTGCGCCAACCGCCTGTATATCCACGACAGCGTTTACGATGCATTCGCCGAAAAACTGCAGGCCGCCGTCGCCAAGCTGCGCCTGGGCAATGGCCTGGACGAGGGCACCACGACCGGCCCGCTGATCGATGAAAAAGCCGTGCAGAAGGTTCAGGAGCACATTGCGGATGCAATCACCAAGGGTGCTCGCGTGATCCAGGGCGGCAAACCCCATGCGCTGGGCGGCAACTTCTTCGAACCGACCATCATGGTGGACGTGCCCAAGACAGCCCTGGTTGCACGCGAAGAAACCTTTGGCCCCTTGGCGCCGTTGTTTCGTTTCACCAGCGAAGCGGACGTTGTTGCGCAGGCCAATGACACCGAGTTCGGCCTGGCGGCGTATTTCTTCGCCCGCGACCTGTCCCGGGTGTTCCGCGTGGCCGAAGCCCTCGAATACGGGATCATCGGCATCAACACCGGGATTATCTCGACTGAAACCGCGCCTTTCGGCGGTATGAAAGCATCCGGCCTGGGCCGTGAAGGCTCCAAATACGGCATTGATGATTATCTGGAAATCAAATACATGTGCCTGGGCGGCATCTGAGACTTTGAAGGAGTCGTAACGTGAGTGTCGATATCGATTGCGTCGTAGTAGGCGCGGGCGTGGTAGGGCTTGCCGTGGCACGCGAGATGGCCCGGGCCGGCAATGACGTGCTGGTGCTGGAGGCTGGCGAGGCAATCGGTATCGGCACGAGTTCGCGTAACTCCGAGGTCATTCACGCGGGGATCTATTACCCGCCCGGCAGCCTGAAAGCCCGATTCTGCGTCGAGGGTCGACACGCCCTCTACGCGTACTGCCTCAGCCATGGGGTCGATACGCGCAGAACCGGAAAGTTGATCGTTGCCAACACTGACGCGCAAGTCGCGCAGTTGGAATTTTTGCTCAAGCGCGGGCTTGAAAACGGTGTGGATGATTTACGCCTGCTTGATCGCGGGCAGGCCACCGCGCTGGAACCTGCGCTTGAGTGCATCGCGGCGTTGTACTCGCCGTCCACCGGCATCGTCGATTCCCACGCGCTGATGCTGGCGCTGCAAGGGGATGCAGAAGCGGCCGGTACCAGTGTCGCGTTTCACACGCCACTGATCGGCGCCCAAGTCATAGCGGACGGTTTTTTACTGGACATCGGTGGGGAGTCGCCCATGCAGCTCTCCTGTCGCAGGCTGATCAATTCGGCGGGGCTTCATGCGCCGGCACTGGCCAGGTCGATAGAGGGGCTGGCGCCAAACAAGGCGCCACGCGAATATTTGTGCAAGGGCAGTTACTTCAGCGTTTCAAAGCGGGTGCCCTTCACGCATTTGATCTATCCGGCCCCGGAGGCCGATGGTCTCGGTGTGCACATGACGGTCGATCTGGGTGGCCAGGCGCGCTTCGGCCCGGACACCGAATGGGTCGAAACCGAGAACTATCAGGTCGATCCGGCACGTGCAGACGGTTTCTATTCGGCCATTCGCAGCTACTGGCCCGATTTGCCGGATGACAGCCTGCAACCGGGCTACAGCGGGATTCGTCCGAAAATATCAGCGCCTGGCGAGCCGGCCTGCGATTTTGTGATCAGCAGCCAGCGCGAGCATGGCGTACCGGGGCTGATCAATTTGTTCGGCATCGAGTCACCGGGACTGACGTCGTGCCTGGCGATTGCCAGTCATGTACGGCAGTTGATCGAGCTTGAATGACGCCGCCAAAGCACAACTGAGTTTCCCTTGTCAGGTCGGCAAGGCCGCGCCCTCCCCCTATTACAGATGAGCATTGCCGATGAAATTCAGTCACAAGATACTGCTGGCCACCGTATCGGTCGTCACGCTGGCATTCGCTGCCTTTTCGACTTACAGCGTGCAGCTTCAAGAACGCTACATCATGAACACCCTGCAGGCGCGCTTGAGCGATAGCGGCCAAAGCACCGCCAACCATGTGCAAAGCTGGTTCGAAGGGCGCCTGCTGATGATTCAGAACCTGAGCCAGAACATCGCCCTGGATCCGCGCCCGGAACATATCAAAGCGTTGATCTCGCAAAAGGCACTGGCCGGCGAATTTCTGCAGAACTTTATCGGTTTGGCCGACGGTAGCGTGGTCATGGAACCGGTGACCGCCCTGCCCGACCAATACGACCCACGCACCCGCCCCTGGTACAAAGACACGGCGACGAGTAACACGCTGAACCTGAGCGAGCCCTACGTCAGCCAATCCACCCAGCAACTGGTCCTTTCAATCAATACGCCGCTGAACAGCGACGGCAAACTGATTGGCGTCGCCAGCGGTGACCTGAGCCTGGATGCCTTGACCAAAATGATCGGCGGCCTGGACCTCAATGGACTGGGCTATGCCTTCATGGTGAACGCCCAGGGCAAGGTTCTGGTCAGTCCAAACCACAAGCATCTGATGAAAACCCTCGCTGAGGTGTATGGCGACCACCCGCCCCAGTTGGAACACCCCTTCAACACCGTCATGCTCGACGGCCGTGAACAGATCATAGGCTTTACACCGATTCGCGGGCTGTCGGGCGCGCAGTGGTACATCGGCATCTCCATCGATCATGACAAGGCCTATGCGGCCCTGGGCGAGTTGCGCAGGTCCGCCGTATTCGCAACGCTCATCACCGTCATCATCATCGTTGGTTTGCTCGGCAGCCTGATGCACGTCCTGATGAGACCCCTGCGAACCTTGGGCAAAGCGATGCAAACGGTCGCTGAGGGTGAAGGCGACCTGACCTTGCGCCTGTCCGCGCAGAGCCGGGACGAATTCGGAACCGTCGCACAGTCGTTCAATACCTTTGTCGAGCGAATCCATCGTTCGATGCTCGAAGTCGCCTCCACCACTCGACATCTGAACCAGATGGTCGAACAGGTCCACAACAGCTCCATCATGTCGCTGAGCAGTTGCGACGAACAGAATCAGCGCAGCAACAGTATCGCCACGTCGCTCAATGAGCTGGGCGCTACCGCCCAGGAAATCGCAAGGAACGCCTCCTCCGCCTCGGTACAGGCGTCGACGGCAAAATCCCAGGCGATGGAAGGCCAGGTCGTCTTGTCCAAGACACTTGCCGCGATCAACGAGCTGTCCGAGAAAATACACACTTCTTCGGGCCGACTCGAAATCCTGAACGGCAGGACCGTCGACATCGGCAGGATCCTCGAAGTCATCAAAAGTATTTCCCAGCAAACCAATCTTCTGGCCTTGAACGCGGCCATCGAAGCCGCCCGCGCGGGAGAAGCCGGCCGCGGCTTCGCCGTGGTCGCCGACGAGGTCCGAAGCCTTGCCCACAGAACACAGTCTTCGGCAGAGGAAATCCAGCAAATGATTGAAGAACTTCAATCAGACTCCCGTTCATCCGTAACCACCATGGATGAAAGCCAGCAGTACAGCGCACAGAGTATTGCGATCGCCACGCAAGCCGGTGAACGTTTTGATGCGGTAACCCAGGGAATCACGCTGATCGATGGCGTGAACCAATCAGTGGCGGCCGCGACCGAGGAGCAGACGTCGGTGATCGAGTTGCTCAACGTCGACATTGTTGAAATCAATACGCTCAACGGGCAGTCCGTCGACAGCCTGAATGCCACGCTGGCGGCCTGCGAAAAATTGCAGTTGCAGTTCTCCGGCCTGTCTCAGCTCGTGGGTTCTTTTCGCGTTTAATCACGATGTGACGTGCCCTGACAACCTGTCGCAACGTCGGCCCGATGCCGTGGTCCTCACAGAACCTTCACACAAGCACATCCGAGAGGCTGTCGTATACAGGGGGGCTACCGTAGAATGCGCCCCCTTGAACAACCTCAAAGGAATGAAACCCATGCCAGGCGAAAAAACCAAAAAGGCGTTTGTGTATTCGGCGTGGGGGTTGCTGTTTTTGAGCCTGGTGGCGGTTTTAGTCATACAGGCCTTCCAGGAAACACCCCAGCCCAGCAAACCCACGTTCCTCAGCGACCTCATCATCGTGACCGCGCGAACGACGCCAGGGAATCGAATAATCGACGAAGATATAACCTTCGTTCGTGCGGAAGCGGCGAACAGCCACGCGCTGAAGTTCTATTACACGTTGACCCGTTACGCCACCCATCCCGACGCCGTTGACTTGGGCTTGATGAAAGCAAACATCACCCAGGCTGCTTGCGCCACGCAAATGCGAAGCGAGCAATCGATACTGTCCCTGGGTGGTACCCTCATTTACATTTTCGGCAGTAAAGACGTAAAAGAGGTTGGACGGTTCGAAATCAACAAGCAGAGTTGTGAGGGCTAACGCGCTCTCCCTTCAGCCGACCAATTCATCTTGCGTGAAAGGCGAAGCACTGCGACGGGCCGGGCGGTATTACCTCCAAGGCGCGGCGTGGCAGTCAACAATCCTTGCCGCGGCTTGATGGAATCGCTACCCATGAGTCGTTCAGTAAGGTGAGGCACCGCTCGCGGGGGATGCCGACAAGGCGCCAAGACCAAAGTCGTTTGCCAACCCGCGGGTCGCCCGTGCCAGCAGGGTCAGATCCAGCCCCACTGCGACAAAGCTGGCGCCCAGTTCGAGATAGTGCCGAGCGAGTCTGGCGTCGCCTGTCAGCGTGCCGGCGGCTTTGCCACTGGCAACGATGGTGCGTATGGCGTTCTCTATCGCTTGCTGCACTTCGGGGTGCTCAGGATGCCCACGATGCCCCATTGATGCAGCTAGATCAGCCGGCCCGATGAAAACCCCATGCACGCCGTCGACGGCGCAGATGGCTTCAAGGTTCTGGAGTGCAACCCTGGATTCAGCCTGCACCAACAAGCACACATCGTCATTGGCGGTCTCCAGGTAGTCCGTGTGGCCTCCCCAACGCGAAGCACGCGCTGCTGCCGCACCGACGCCTCTTGTCCCCTGCGGCGGGTATTGGGTTGCAGCCGCTAGAGCGATGGCTTGCTCGGCAGTATCGACCATGGGCACCAGCAGCGTTTGAACGCCAATGTCGAGCATCTGTTTGATCATTGCCGGATTGCCATCGACCGTACGAGCCACGGGATGGGCCGGGTAAGGCGCAACGGCCTGCAACTGCGCAAGTGTGCTGCGCACATCGTTTGGCGCGTGTTCACCGTCGATCAGCAACCACTGGAAGCCTGCCGTGGCGCAAATTTCGGCGCTGTAGGCATTGGCAAGTGAAAGCCAGAGGCCAATGACCTTATCGCCTCGCGAAAGCGCGGTCTTGAACGGATTTGCCATGATTGCCTGTACTCCTCTGTTGTCGTTGTCGGAACTAGTTCAGGCCGCCCTGACACAGGTATTTGATGTGCATGTAGTCCTCCAGGCCATAGCGTGAACCCTCCCGGCCATACCCCGACTCTTTGACACCCCCAAACGGCGCGGCCTCTGCGGCGAGCGCACCTTCGTTGATGCCCACGATGCCCGACTCCAGCGCCTCAGCCACGCGCCAGACGCGTTTGACGTCCTGGGTGTAGAAGTAGGCCGCCAACCCGAATGGCGTGTCGTTGGCCAGTTCGATCACTTGCGCTTCGGTCGTGAAGCGGAAAATGGGGGCCACGGGGCCGAATGTCTCTTCGTTGCAGAGTTCCATGTGCGAGGTCGCATTGATCAACACGGTCGGCGCGTAGTAGTTCGGACCGTCTGCGACAGCGTCGCGGATACGTCGACCGCCGGTGGCGATTTCTGCGCCTTTTGAAACCGCGTCATCCACGTGGCGGGCGATCTTGTCGATGGCGCGCGCGTTGATCATCGGACCAATCTGAGAATCGCCGTGGGAGGCTGGTCCAACCTTCAGCGCGCTGACTCTTGCCACCAGCTTTTGCACGAATTGATCGTGCACCGCGCTGTGCACATAGATCCGATTGGGACACACGCAGGTCTGACCGCCATTACGAAACTTGGAGACCATGAGGCCGTCCACGGCAGCGTCGAGGTCCGCATCGTCAAACACAATGAAGGGGGCATTACCGCCCAGTTCGAGCGAACACTTTTTCAAGGTGTCGGCTGACATTCGGGCCAGGTGTTTGCCCACTGGCGTCGACCCGGTAAAGGTGATCTTGCGCACCCGTGAATCAGCCAGCCAAGCGTTGACCACTTCGGGTGTACGCTCGCGCGAAGCGGTGACGATGTTCAGTGTGCCTGCCGGAAAGCCTGCTTCCTCTGCCAGGCGCACAAGCGCAAGGGATGTCAATGGTGTGTCTTCGGCGGGCTTGCAGACGACGGTGCAACCGGCCGCCAGTGCCGGCGCGATCTTGCGGGCAATCATCGCCGCCGGAAAATTCCAAGGTGTGATCGCTGCGACCACGCCAACGGGTTCCTTGATTGCCGTCATGCGGCGACCCGAAACCGGCGCCGGGATCACGTCGCCATACGAGCGCGTCGCTTCCTCGGCAAACCACTCGACATAGCTGGCGGCGTAAACCACTTCGCCCCGCCCCTCTGCCAGCGGTTTGCCCTGCTCCAGCGAGATGAGTCGGCCCAGGTCTTCCTGGTGCTCCAGAATCAGATCGTTCCAGCGTTTGATCAATTGCGCGCGCTGCTTGGCAGGGGTACTTCGCCAAGTGGCAAACGCCGAATGAGCCGCATCGACGGCTTCACGGGCGTCAATCGCGTTGCTATCGGGCACGTGGGCGATATAGCTGTCGTCGGCCGGGTTGGTGACCGCCAGCAGCGCCTCCGGATCTCGGGTGCGCCAATGGCCGCCAATGAAATTCTGCGTTCGAATCAGGTCAGTGCGGGTCAGTTTCAAGCTCATGTCGAGGTTCCTTAAAATGAGTGCAAACGGGTGGGATCAGCTGACGATGCCCAGGTGCCAGGGCACGAACTCGTGATCCCCAAGCCCCAACAATTCGCTCTTGGTCGAGGCGCCTGAAGCCGCCTTCAGAATGTGCTCAAAGATGCGTTCCCCCATCTGCTCAACCGACAACTCGCCGTCAAGAATGAGGCCGCAATTAATGTCCATGTCCTCTTCCAGGCGGGTGAACATCGGGGTATTGCTGGCGAGTTTGATCGTTGGCGCCGGCTTGCTCCCGAACATCGAGCCCCTGCCCGTGGTGAAGCAAATGAGGTTTGCACCACTGGCGATTTGACCGGTCGCCGCGACAGGGTCGTAGCCCGGTGAATCCATGAACACGAACCCGGCCGTGTCAATCGGCTCGGCGTACTCGTACACCGCCTGCAATGGTGTCGTGCCGCCTTTCATGGCGGACCCCAGCGATTTTTCGAAGATATTGGCTAGACCGCCGGCCTGATTACCGGGGCCTACAACGCCATTGAACTGCCCGTTCTGACCTCGCGTGTATTCTTCCCACCAGGCCAGGCGATCCAGTAGCTTCTGGCCCACCTCGGCACTGATCGCACGTCGCGTCAGCATGAACTCCACACCGTGGATCTCGGGTGTCTCAGACAGAATGGCGGTGCCGCCATGACGCACGAGAATATCCATCGCCGCCCCCAATGCCGGGTTGGCGGTGATGCCTGAAAAGCCATCGGAACCGCCGCATTCCAGTCCGATCTTCAGGTGCGCCGCACTGACCGGCACACGCTTGACCGCGTTGGCTTCAGGCAGCATCGCTTCGATCGCCGCAATACCTTGAGCGATGGTTGCACGCGTGCCGCCGGTATCCTGCATCACGAATGTGCGCAGATTGCGATCGGGCACCAGGTGCTGAGAATCGACGAGGCTGGCCACCTGGTTTCGCTCGCAACCCAGTCCGACGATCAGTACAGCCGCCAAATTGGGATGGCGCGCGTACCCAGCGATGGTGCGCTGCAGCACATCGAAATGATGACTGGGGGACGACATGCCGCACCCGCTTGTCTGAGCGAATGCGACGACGCCATCGACATTCGGGTAGGCGGCGAGTCGCTCGGGCGTGAAGTGTTCGGCGATCTTCTTGATCACACTCGACGAGCAATTCACCGACGACAGCAGCCCGATGAAGTTGCGCGTGGCAACACGGCCGTCTGCTCGCACGATACCCATGAAGGTCGCGCGTTTATCGGGCGCGACGTAGTCCACCGGGCGCACATCCTCACAGAAGCCTGGGTCGCGATTAAAATCGATGAGTGCGATGTTGTGGGAATGAACGTGCTCGCCCTTGAGAATATTGCGCGAAGCGACACCGATGATCGTGTCGTACTTACGCACCGGTTCACCGGACAGGATGTCCTGCGCGGCGATCTTGTGCCCGGCCGGCACTTGTGCCCGGATGCGTACGCCCAGTTCAGGCAGTTCGTCCCCAAGGCCGATCAATTGACGAGCGACGAGCACGTTGTCATTGGCATGCAGACGTATCAGTCGGTGAGTGGCATGGGGCGTGGTAGTCGTCATAAAACAGTCCTGGCATCCAGATTACGGCGTCGGAGAAGTTGCAACACAGGTGTCATCCCAGCCTCGGCGCTTCGGGTTTCAGCGGCTATAGGGTTCATTCAACACCCGCGAGGAGGTAGGTGCGTGCTGAGGCTCGGTCGGCATGGACGCAACGATGGGCTCGACCTTCTTCAGCAGCAGGGCGTAGTTCAAGATGCCCAGCATTCCGAGCACCGCCGAGAAGACCAAAGCCATTTTGAACGACCCGGTCGAGGCAACGATGAACCCGGTAATCACCGGCCCCAGTACGCCGCCGAAGTTCGCCACCATGTTCTGCAATCCGGCGACGGTGGACGTCATGTTCTTCGGCGCGACGTCACCCGGCAGCGCCCAGACTTGCGAAGCCGCCACGGTGGTTCCGGCCTTTGCGATGCACAGCAGGAGGACAGTGAGCCCGACCGAGGAGGTCAACGGAGCCAGACCGATACACAGCGCCATTGAAAGACCCACGATGAGAAACAGTTTGCGTGTCGCGGTCAGCGACAGGCGTCCACTGTGGACCACCCTGTCGGAAAGCCATCCGGCAGCGATCTCGGCGAACAGGCCGCAAATCAGCGGAAGCGAAGCGACCATGCCCATCTTGAGCAAGCCCATCCCCTGCTCTTTTACAAGGTACGTAGGCAGCCAGGTGATGAAGAAGTACGAGATGTAGTTGATGGTGAAGAAGCCCAGGCACATCGCCCAGATATTGCGGTGCTTGAGCAGTTCGTACCATTTCATCGCAATCGTGGTATCGACACCGTGCTGCTGGGTCTGACCGCCCCGGATGTATTCCACCTCGGCGGCGTTGGCGCTTCTGTGTTTCTCTGGCGTGTCCGAGAAATACCACCACCAGATCAGGCTCCAGACCAGGCCGGTCAGGCCCACGATCACAAACGTCATGCGCCAGTCGAACGTCATCATCAAGGTCACGATGAGCGGCATCGCCACGGCACCGCCGAATTTGGAGGCACTGTCAAAAAGCCCGGAAATAGTTGCCCGTTCCTTGTCCGGGAACCATTTGGACGCGATCCCGGCATTGGCCGGATAAGCGCCGGCTTCCCCCACGCCGAGTGCCACTCGCAGGCCAACCAAGGATGCAAAGCCTGTCGCAAGTCCTGTCGCCGCCGTCGCGAGCGACCATGAGCCTACGGCTATCCCGAGCCCCATTTTCTGCCCGAATTTGTCTGCCACCCAGCCAGCAGGGATTTGCAGCAGCGCGTAGGACCAGAAAAACGCGGACAAGACGATCCCCATCATCTCGGGGGTCAGGCTGAACTCCTTGATGAGCTCGGGTGCTGCGACGGAGAGAACGGTGCGATCGATATAGTTGATGGCGATGGCAAACCACATCAGACCTGCCACAACCCAACGAGCGTTGGATTTCCTGCCTTGATTCACCACGGCGTCATTTAACGGTTTTGTGGTCATTGGAGTGCGCATTGCTTATCTCCGATCATTGTTTTTGTTCTTCGATACTGCCTCGCCGCTACATTGCTGAATAATGAATAAGCGGACATACTTCATAACCGTTTTGACATCTAAGCGTCTTCTGCCGGGGATAAAGCTGGTGAGCGACATCGATAGAGTTTTGCGCTCCAACCTCAAACTCAAGCATCTGCAGCTCGTGGTTGCGCTGGATGAATTCCGTCACCTAGGGCGGTCAGCGGAATTTTTGTCGCTGACCCAGCCGGCAGTCAGCAAGTCGCTGGCGGAAATCGAAAAGATGTTCGGGCTTGAGTTATTCATCCGCTCAACGCGAGGTACCCGGCCTACTGCCTATGGCGAGCAAGTTGTCCGATTTGCGCGTTCGGTGCTGGTAGATTTTGACCGCACCTGTGACGACATCGCGTCAGTCGCCAGTGGCGGAGCCGGCCGCATCCGTGTCGGCGCAATGGTCGTCGCCACGCCTGGATTGCTGGTAGGCGCCGTCAGCCGCCTCAAGCTCAGCTCGCCACACACGACGGTGTCGATCGAGGAAGGTGATCTCACGCGCCTGTTGCCGAGGCTGCGTACAGGCGAGCTCGATTTCATCGTGGGTCGGCTGGAGCCGGGCTACAGCTCTCCAGACCTTGAAACGCAGGCGTTATACAACGACTCGATGCGAGTCGTCGTCGCCGCCGATCATCCACTTGCGACAGTCGCCCGACCCACTTGGCACCATCTGGCGACGCTGCCCTGGGTCGTTCCCCCGGCGTGGGCATCCTCGCGGGTCAAGTTGAACCAGATGTTCTACAAACACACACTGCAACCACCCGCTGACATCATCGAAACCTCGTCCTTTTTGGTGATGATGACGTTCATGAGGAAAAGAAGCTGCGTCTGTTTCGTCGCCACTAAAGTCGCGCAGTACCTCGAATCCGTAGGCCTGGGCCACAGCTTGCCGCTGGAGGTGCCGATCGAATTACCGTCGGTGGGCATCATTTTGCTACGTAACGGGCTGCGAACCCCCGTTGCAAGCACCCTCATCGATGCTCTGCGCGAACAGGCGATGGACATCAGAGGCGAGACCGCGCCTGAGTGAATGCACAGGCGACGGTTGCAGTGAGGAGACGGGAATCTGGATTGCCCACTGTTCTCGGCTTCAGACCGCAGCAGCGATGGCCTTGCCCAGCGATTCAGTGTTGCCGGTGCCACCGATGTCAGCGGTCAAGGGTGCATTCTCCGGGCCCATCGCAAGCACGGTTTCGATCGCGGTCAGCACTGCGGCGCCGGCTTCGGGATGGCCCAGGTGCTCGAGCATCATCGCACCGCACCAGATCTGCCCGATCGGGTTGGCGATGCCTTTTCCGGCGATGTCGGGCGCCGAACCGTGCACCGGTTCGAACAGGCTCGGGAAGTTGCGCTCCGGGTTGATGTTGGCCGAGGGGGCGATGCCGATCGTGCCGGTGCACGCAGGGCCCAGGTCGGAAAGAATGTCGCCGAACAGGTTGCTTGCCACCACCACGTCAAACCAGTCCGGGTGCAGGACGAAGTTCGCAGTGAGAATATCGATGTGGTACTTGTCGACATTGACGTCGGGATACTTGTTGCCCATTTCCACGACGCGCTCATCCCAGTACGGCATGGTGATCGCGATGCCGTTGGATTTGGTGGCCGAGGTCAGGTGCTTCTTCGGACGGCTTTGCGCCAGGTCGTAGGCGAACTTGAGGATACGGTCGACGCCCACACGAGTCATCACGGTTTCCTGCAGCACGATCTCGCGATCGGTGCCGGGGAACATCTTGCCACCGACACTGGAGTACTCGCCTTCGGTGTTCTCGCGTACCACCCAGAAATCAATGTCGCCGGGCTTGCGGTTCGCCAGTGGGGCCTTCACGCCGGGCATGAGGCGGCAGGGGCGCAGGTTGACGTACTGGTCGAATTCCCGACGGAACTGCAGCAGCGAATCCCACAGAGAAATGTGGTCGGGCACCACGTCCGGCCAGCCCACGGCACCGAAGTAGATCGCGTCGTACCCCTTGAGGGTGTCGAACCAGTCGTCCGGCATCATCTTGCCGTGAGCCAGGTAGTAATCGGCGCTGGCGAAGTCGAACCAGTCCCACTGCAGCTCCAGATTGAAGCGGGCAGCCACCGCGTCGAGTACACGCACGCCTTCGGGCATCACTTCCTTGCCAATACCGTCGCCGGGGATCACTGCAATTTTGTACTGGGTTCTGCTCATGGATTCGACTCCTGGGTTGATTGGGGCATGGATCTCAGTGTATGCAGTGTCTCTGGATTAATAATTAGTCTTACTGGAAAGCCATTCTTAGTTTTTAGGAAAGAATCCATGAGCATGATCGATGACCTGAGTTTCTTTCAGCAGGTGGCTACGCGCGCCAGCCTTACGGAAGTGGCCCGCCATCTGGGGCTTTCGCTGCCTGCCGTGAGCAAACGCCTCAGCCAACTGGAGGCCAGGCTCGGGGTGCAGTTGTTACAGCGCACCACACGCCGATTGTCGCTGACCCCCGAAGGGGTGCTGTACCTGGAGGGAAGTCGCCCGATTCTGCGCCAGCTCGAAGAACTGGAGAGCGCGCTCAGCAGCCGTCAGCCGACCTTGCAAGGCCGGTTGCGGATCAATGGCACGCTGGGTTTCGGGCGGCAGCACCTCGCACCGGTGGTATCGAGCTTCGCCCGGCTGCACCCGGAACTTGAGATTTCGCTCGAGCTGACCAGCCAGCCACTGAGCACGCTGGACGATCAATTCGATATCGGCGTGTGCATGGGCGAGCCGCCGGACTCACGCTTGATCGGCATTCGTCTGCTGGAGAATCCACGCATTCTCTGCGCCTCTGCGGGCTACCTTGAAGCCATGCCTGCACTGACGCGGGTGGCGGATCTGGCGCAGCATAACTGCATTGTTCTACGGCAGTTCGGCAGCGACTATGCGATCTGGCGCTTCAGCAAGGATGGCCAGGATTACTCGCACAAGGTCAGCGGGACGCTGTCGAGTAATGACGGCGAGGTCGCGTTGAGTCTGGCGCTGGACGGGCATGGATTGATTCTGCGGTCGCGCTGGAATGTTCAGCAGCATCTTGAAAGTGGTCGCCTGCAGGCGGTGCTGACCGATCACCAGGCACCGAAGGCTGACATTTTTGCGGTGTATCAGCACCGGCGGCATATCCCCCGGCGCATCTCGGTCTTCGCCCGTTACCTTGCACAGGCGCTGGCGGAGCGTTTGCCGTTCGCGGCGCTCAAGTGAGCGATGACAGGGGCGGCGTGTCGCAAAGGAAAAAAGGGACGGGACATCCAGGAAAACTCGAGGGAATGGGGCCAATTTACCTGGCAACGCAGAGTTTCTCGATGGTCCGCTTCTGGGTCGAAGCTACCTGATCAGACGTTGACCAGCTCCATGATGTGGGTGGCATTACCATCTTCTATTCAGAGAACAGCACGATCCACGCAAGCTTAGGATTGCCATGAGCCTGGATGCATATCCGTTTCCGGGTCCAAAGTGTGTAAAAACAGCTTCCAGGACCGACGGAGTATGTTTCAGGCTAGGAGTTGAAAACAGCTCGATGGCCAGGCAGGCCCGCGAAGCGATGGCGTCAGAAACGTTGTCGGTAGTGGCTGACCGAGGTTACTTCAAAAGCGAAAAAATCCTGGCTTGTCACAATGCAGGCATCACTGCTTATGTGCTCAAGCCGATGACCTAAGGAGCCAAGGCTGACGGGCGCTTCAATAACGATGCCCTCATCTATGACACGGTGAAAAACGAATACATTTGCCCGGCTGGAGACGCGCTGATCTGGCGCTATGTGTCCTCAAAAAAGGCGCACGGTGAAATTCCCTCATCGAAAAAATCGTCAAGCAGATTTACTGCTTGACGATATATTTTTAAAGCCATCATTCGTTTTCTATTTTTTCTCACATCTTCACTTTGCCACGCTGATCTGACCTGAAAAATCTGGTCCGACTTGAAAGCTCGTCTGCTAGTGAAAAAAGAGAGTCAGAATACGCTTGGCACTAGATTTTCGCCGCCGGAGACCTCAAGTACGGTGCCGGATACATATGGATTTGTCATCAGGAACAGCGCTGCGTGTCCGATATCGTCAGTGGTGCCCGCGTAGCGCGCCGGGAAGGTGGTACGCACGCGTTCTTTCAAAGCAGCACGGTCTGCATCTGATAACACGTTCCACAGTCCGGTATCGATATAACCAGGACGAATCGTGTTGACACGGATAGGCGCCATTTCCAGTGCGAGCGAACCCGACAGGGATTCGACTGCGGCAAACGCCGCAACCACAGCCGTCAGGCCCAACTTGGGTCGCGCTGCCGTGCCACCGGTTAGGAAAGTAATCGAACTGCCTGCTTTCAGATGCGGCGCGGCGTACCGCGCGCACGCCCAACTGCCCATGAACTTAGCATCCATATAGCTGCGCACACCGTTCATATCGTCGGACATGAATGTTCCCCAAGTGCCGAAGCCAGGGCCCGAAGTGACGACCAGATGATCAAGAGCGCCGATGCTGTCAAAGGCCTTTCGCACTGCTGCTTCATCGGTGATATCAAGCGAGATCTGTTCGAAATCGGCCAGTTCCGACTGCTCGCAAATCGGCGAAACTCGCCGGCTGGCGACGATCACCGATGCCCCAGCAGCATACGCAGCGCGCGCAATCCCCAGGCCAATGCCGGTTTTGCCGCCGACCACCAGCACTTTTTTCCCCGCCAGGTTCAATGTCGACGAGGTCGCTTGTTCACGTTCGTTGATTTTTTCACTCATGATTTTATGCACTCAGTCAGTGATATCAAAGAAGGGAAAGGAAGTTAGGCTGGCCGTTAGAGGCGCTCAGACCACCGTCAACCGGTACGATTGCTCCGTTCACAAACCGCGCATCATCGCTAGCCAGGAAGGCAATCACACCCGCAATATCGTCAGGGGTAGCGGCACGACCGATCGGCATGCGGTCACGCAAGGCCGTCATCATCGCTGGATTTTTACTCAACTCAACAGTCGCATCGGTGAGCGTAAAACTAGGTGCCACAGCATTGACGCGCACTCCACGCCCGCCAAACTCCAGTGCCAACGCACGCGTGTAATTGGTGACCGCGCCCTTGGCGGCATTATATGAGCTGAGTCCCCAATCGCCGCCGATGCCCGAGGCGGAAGACAGGTTGATCATTGCGCCACTGCTGTTGGTCAGATGCGGTAAGGCCGCACGTGCGCCGTAAAAAACGCTGTCAAGATTTGCACTCATCACGATGCGCCAGTCGTCAGTAGTGGTCTGCTCGAATGGTCCGAAGACGCCCATACCTACATTGTTGACCAGTACGTCCAGGCGACCGAACCGAGCGACCGTATCCGCGACTAACCGCGCTACGTAAGCCTCATCGGATACATCGCCCACGTGAATGAGGGCTTGGACCGGATCGATGTCTTCCAAGGTCTCGTGTAACTTTTGCTCACGTCGGCCATTCAACGCCACTAGTGCGCCCTCACGGAGGAAACGGCGAGCGGTACCGGCACCAATCCCGGTACCTGCACCGGTGACAATCACTACCTTGCCTTCAAATCGTCTCATCATGTTCTCCATCAAAGTCGGCGTACGATTTGCCCGCCGAATGAGGAACATCGTAATTAAGTTGAGTGCACGCGATAATTGGCTAAATATTGATTGCCCCTATTCTTATTTGGAATAAATTAATGTGCATCAGAGGATGCTTATGGACCGCTTTCAAGAATTGAGCGCTTTTATCGCTGTGGTTGAAGCTGGCGGTTTTTCGGCCGCCGCACGCCAGACCGGAAGCTCTCAGTCGGCGATCAGCAAATCTGTTGGTGCGCTTGAAAAACGCCTGGGAGTAATGCTTTTCAAACGCAGCACCCGCAGTGTCACACTGACAGATGACGGCCGCAGCTACTACCTGCGCACCAAGCCGCTACTGGAAGAAATTGACGTTGCTGACACTGAGCTGAGTAACAGAACTTTGCAAGTTGCAGGTCAAATCCGAATTGCTGTGGCCGCGACCTTCGGCCGACTGCACATCCTGCCCCTACTGCCTGGGCTGCTGGCTTTGCATCCGGGTTTGGAGGTCGATCTTGTGCTATCGGACTCAGTGCGCGATATGGTGGATGACCGTATCGATTTGGCTGTGCGCGTGGGCGCTGTCAATGAGCTTGACTCCGTAGCGTGGCCTGTAGCGACGTCGAAGCTAATCTGTGTCGGGGCGCGGCGTTACTTCGAAAAGCACGGTACACCAGCCTCTCCAGCTGATCTGATCCATCATAACTGCCTAGTTTATAACGGAGGCAGCAACGGACCAGACTGGTCCTTTGTAGGCCCTCAAGGTAAATATAGCGTGAGGGTTTCTGGCAATATCAGCTCTAACAGTGTGGAAGTCATACGGGCCGGTGTACTTGCCGGAGTTGGCATAGGCCTGTTCACTCAATTATCGCTTGCACATGAGCTAAGTCATCCGGATGTTGTGACCGTGCTCGATGAATTCTTAACAGAGATAGTGGACATCAGCCTGATCTGGCCAAACCGCCGCCTGGTCTCATCCCGTGTGCGGCGAGTGACCGACTATTTTGCTGCTGCCCTGGGCCAGAACGCTGACTGATCGAAGGAGCCGGCGCAGATTGAATTGCCCCGGATTTCTTAGATATTGAGCGACAGCTTCTGGCCCAGTGTAAAAATGCTTCGTCAAAATCGAAGTGCGCGCGTCTACGTTAAATCTGACATTTATCGGTACGCCAGCAGATGTGGATTTCGCGCAGATGCACGATTTCCAGTCCGGTTTCGAATACCCGTTGTGCTCGAACGCGTTTTTACACAGCCTCGGCCGATTGCTGCCCGTCACGAACGGCAGAAATCGGCCGATTCTGTTGAAAAAGTCGGCTTCGAATTCCACGCCAGAAAAGTACGCGCCTGAGATTGAAATCTGAATTTTTGGCAGAAGGTTCAGTACTCGGATTTCACGTAGCAGCGCGCAACAGAGGTGTTTTCATCCATCAATATTCGAGTGTTTTGGGAAAACCGACTTTTTCAACACAATCGGCCAATAGCTGCCGGAGTCAGCCGTTGCTTAGCTGCATGATGTGAGTCGCATGGGCGTCTTCAGTTCGAAAGCAGCCAGCCCGTGATTGAGGAATCAAGCTAGGCTTAAGCAAGCCTCGCTATGAAGGATGAAAATCCTCGAAATAGGAGTTTCCACCGGCGAAACGTTAAAGGAAAGAAAATAGCCAGCGCTCCTATCACCATCAGAACTTCAGGAATAACCGATGCAACATCTGATCCTTCATTTCACTCATTCCATCTAGGACATTGTCCCGTGGTGCAACGTTATTGAAGAACTCAAGCCACAGCTTGCTCGGAGTGGCGTAGGTCAATTCGATAGCGATGACATGGCAATCGATGGCGGCGACTGTGAGGCTATATTTCGAGGCTTGGATGCAAAACAGCTATTGGCCGTCATCCTTCCGCATATCCAAAACCTGGATTTTCTACAAAAGCCAACAACTAAAGTGGAGCTTATCTTCGGAGAGCTTGGCAGTTCTTCTGAGCGGCAAATTTTCAGCTTAGCTGACACTAAGTGGGTACCGTCTGCTTAGGGTCCAGGCTGTGTGAAAACGGGTTCGGTGGGACGCGTCGCCGGTTTGTCAAAAAATGCGGTGGCTTGTAGGCGCTCCCGCTTTTGTGCAAGGATTCGCTATGACTCAATTTATTCCAAGCAATCGCCATCATCATCACGGACCTCGCTCAGGGTGCCGCGGTTGCGTACGCTCATCGATTAATCAGAGTTCGAAACATCGATTCTGACCACTCAGTGAACCAAACCAAGGCGCCAATGGCGCCTTTTTTATTGCCTGTAATTTGGAGATTATGAAAATGACTATGCTTCGTGGAACTCGAATAGTGACTGGGAAAGAAGCTGCAATCATGCGTGAGATAGAAGGCCGTTTTCGGAGCTATCTTCATCAATGCCGGGGCTGAAGAGGCCATAGTTCCTGCGCTATGGGGCCAGGACACTTTTATTGAGAAAACCGGCGGGAGTGAAATCATCGGACAAATGTGGGCCTTCAATGACAAGGCCGGACGTCCTTGTTGCCTCATCCCAGAAGCAACCGCGCTCTTTCAGGAGCGCAACGGTGTGCTTCTCGGGTCACGAGAAGAAGCGATGTTTTTCTATGTGGCGCGATGTTACCGGTATGAACGACCCCAAGCCGGTCGTTATCGCGAATTCACTCAACTGGGACTCGAAATTCTTAGTCCCACACCAGCACAGGCTTTGGCGCGTAGCCAAACAATTTGCACTGGCTTTCTTGATTCGCTGGGACTGGAATATGAACTCAGTCTCGCAGTGAAGCGTGGACTAAGTTATTACCTTGAGGGGAATGGCTTCGAGGTGCGTTGTCCCGTATTGGGCGCACAACAACAAGTTGTCGGCGGCGGTGCCTATCGAGAAGGAGCTGGGTTCGGCATCGGACTTGAACGGTTGGTGCTGGCCTCAGGAATGACTCGGAGTCTTTGATCTTTAAGGCGCCTCCACCAGGAGGCGCTTTCAAACCAGACAGGGTGAAATGGTCTTGGCTTGTCTAAACTTCTTTCGTCGAGATCGTAGCGGGGGCGATCATGAAGCGATTTATTGAAGGTGAGGCTCGGACGCAAGTCACCTTGCTGCCGGAGTGTCTGGACGATTACGTAGCCGAAGAAAATTCAGTCCGAGTGGTCGACGTTTTCGTCGATGAACTCGACCTGGGCGCACTTGGTTTTGGGGGCGTCGATCCTGCCGCAACGGGTCGTCCGGCCTACCACCCAGCGGTGTTGCTGAAGATCTATATCTACGGCTATCTCAATCGGATTCAGTCCAGCCGCCGACTTGAGCGTGAGGCCGAGCGCAACGTCGAGTTGATGTGGCTAACGGGGCGTTTGGCTCCGGACTTCAAAACCATTGCCGACTTTCGCAAAGACAACGGCAAAGCCATTCGCAGCGTATGCCGCCAGTTCGTAGTTCTTTGCCGCAACCTCAATCTCTTCTCTCAGTCGATCATCGCTATCGACGGCAGCAAATTCAAAGCCGTCAATAATCGCGACCGCAACTTCACTCAGGGCAAGGTGAAGGCACGCATGCAGCAGATTGAGCAGAGCATTGATCGCTATCTGGCGGCGATGGATTCGGCGGATCGGGCCACGCCCGAAGTGGCCGAGGCCAAAGCAGAGCGGCTTAAGGAAAAGATAGAAACACTGAAAAAGCAGATGCAGAAACTCAAGGAAATCGAGGCGCAGCTCCACGAAAGTCCAGACCAGCAGATCTCCCTCACAGACCCAGATGCACGCTCAATGGCCACGAGCGGCCGAGGCACCGGAACCGTTGGCTACAACGTACAAACAGCTGTCGACGACAAACACCATCTGATCATTGCCCATGAGGTGACCAACGTGGGTAATGATCGTGGGCAACTGAGCAATATGGCGAACCAGGCGCGTGAAGAAATCGAGGCTGAATCGCTAACGGTGGTGGCCGACCGAGGCTATTACAAAGGTCTGGAAATCCTTGCTTGCGAGCAAGCCGGCATCACTACCTACGTACCGAAACCCCTCACATCTGGCAGCAAAGCCGAAGGCAGATTCGGCAAGCAGGATTTCATTTATCTTATTACGTCGGACGAGTATCGATGCCCTGCGGGGCAGTTACTAACCAGGCGGCATTCGTCGATGGAAGACGGCATGTTATTGCATTGTTACTACTTCTCGGGCTGCCAGTCCTGCTCAATGCAAAAGCAATGTACGACGGGTAAGGAGCGCCGGGTGAAGCGCTGGGAACATGAGGCTGTAGTCGACGCGATGCAGCTTCGGCTAGAACATGATCCAGCGATGATGAGGGTTCGTCGACAGACCGTTGAGCATCCTTTTGGAACGCTCAAATATTGGATGGGAGCCACCCACTTCCTGACCAAAACACTTCCGCGGGTAAGTACCGAAATGAGCCTTCACGTGCTCGCATACAACCTCAAACGAATGATGAGCATCTTCGGCGTCGCAGGACTGCTTGAGGCGATCAGGGCGTGAATCCAGCCGCTTGCTCGCCCGTGAGTAGCCGTTTGGGCCGCTGACGCGCCCCAAACGGCATTACGAACGTCTATGTAGCTGACTAAGGTAATTCGCACTTCCGCCCACTGATTCCACAGGCAACCCTCGCGACTCACTGTTTTCGACGCGTTTAGCGCGTTTTCACACAGCCTGGGTCGATTGCTGCCCGCTACGACAGGCGGAAATCGGCCACTTGCTGCCTCTCGCCACCGTCCATTCTGGCCGGCAGTGTATCCTGCTCCTCAAGCCGTGCTTATGTGCACTCAGCAATCCGGACAGTCAAAGTTTCAAGGTAGAAAAAATGCTCTCACATCGGACGGTAGCCTTCCTTGAGGAGTCGGCGGACTCATCTCACCTCGTTTATCCTGAAGGAGGTTTGTTGTTCAGCTACCAATATGCCTACAAGCGAGCGCATTGCTGCCTGAAGGGGGACATGCGGAATGCTTTGTATAACGTTGGTCTGAATAAGTATTCCGAAATAACTGAACAGGCAGCGAACGACTTGGCTAGTTTTTTTCAGCGTGCTCTTGGAGGTTACACTAAGGACGCACCGACAGACTGCACTGTCCTAGCCGCCTGTAATTTGATCGATTATTTGAAGGAAGACCTACAGCACGACTTGGTTGAGCTTGTTGTGGAGGCCGGTGACTACGACATGACTGCTACATTCGAGATGGCAAGCAGATCACGAAATGACTATTCAAGGCTGGAGTTGTTCTGGTCTGTCGATTGACCGCATTTGGCCGGTTAGCGACCGTTGCTCCGATTAGCCATCCTTGTCCTTCCACACGTGGAGGACTTGTCATGAACATCATCGCTACCTGCAGACGTCAGCCCTGGAACAAAGGAAAACTGGTCGGGCAGAAAACCCCACTCCGACTGAGAGATATCTGGGCCATCCGAGTAAGGCTTCAAATTGCGGAAAGAACCCGAGATCTGGCTCTCTTCGATCTGGCCATCGACAGCAAGCTTCGAGCCTGCGACTTAACCAAGCTCCGCGTTCGCGATGTTGCTCATGGCGAGCACTTATCACCACGAGCCATGGTTATGCAGCAGAAAACGCAGCGGCCTGTGCAGTTTGAGATCACTGAGCAAACACGATCTGCTCTCGGGGCCTGGATACATCGGGCCCAGCTACGCAGCGAGGACTACCTTTTTCCTAGCCGGCTGCATACTTCAGACCATCTATCTACTCGTCAATACGCTCGTATCGTCAAAGGCTGGGTGAAAGCCGTGGACCTTGATCCAGCCATGTATGGCACACACAATGAGACGTACGAAGGCATCACTGATCTATCGCAGGACGAAGAACCTGCGGGCGGTTCAGTTGCTGCTCGGCCATACGAAGCTGGAGAGCACTGTTCGATACCTGGGGATTGAGGTCGATGACGCCCTGGAGATGGCGGAACAGACTGAGGTTTGACCATGCATAGCGACGGTCGAAGTCAGACCGTCGCTAACCGGCCGATAGCCGCCCTTGACTAACGGAAGCAACCTGAACAGGTACGCAGCTTTGTCCCGATCCCTCCCACGCTGCGACCTAAACGATGACCACCAGCCAAAGCACCGGTATTAGCTAGTAAAAATTAACGTTAGGATGGCCCCATCAAGCGGGAGCCAGCGTTCAAAATCAATGGCAAAATCCGCCACAGCTACCAACGACAGCGGCTTTGCTCTCAGCAAGCAGCGCCGCGAAAGGAATCAAGCAGCAATGAGCACAAAGAATCCGATCAGCCGGCTCACCATCAAAGGCTTCAAGTCCATCAAGAATCTTGAAGACTTGCACCTGGGCAGCCTGAACGTGCTGCTGGGTGCCAACGGTGCGGGCAAGAGCAGTTTCGTTTCCTACTTTCGCATGCTCAGCGAAATGATGGAGCTGCGCCTTAAAAAGTGGACGACCCAACAAGGCTCGGCGGACCGCATTGTCAGCTTCGGCATCAAGGAAACACAGAAGATCAGTTCCTATGTCCATTTTGGCTTGAACGGCTATGAGTTCGAGTTGGAACCGACCGTGGAAGGTGACTTTGTTTTTTCCAACGAACGGCTCTTTTTTGACGGTCCCATGTATGGGTCCGAATGGATTCCGCTGGGCTCAGGGCATCAGGAGACCAAGCTCAAAAGAGCTTACGACATCAAACAGTTCCAAGCTCCCTACAAAAATAACGTTGTGGCGTACTGCTACGAATCAATTTCCAGCTGGAAGGTGTTTCACTTCCATGACACCAGCGAAACCGCGAGCGTCAAACGCTACGGACCGGCCCATATCGACGACTATCTGCGTCCAGACGCGTCGAACCTGGCGGCCTATCTGCACCGTTTAGCCACCGAAACGCCCGAGGTCTATGACCAGATCCGCAAAACGATCCAACTGGCGATTCCGTTTTTCGACGACTTTGTGCTCAAGCCTGTGCGACTGGACAGCCAGGAAGAACTGATCAACCTGCAATGGCGGCAGAAGGACAGCGACTACACCTTCTGGCCGAGCCAGCTCTCGGACGGTTCGATTCGTTTCATCTGTCTGGTAACCGCCCTGCTCCAGCCCGACCCGCCATCGACCATCATCATTGATGAACCGGAACTCGGCCTGCATCCCTACGCCATCACGCTCCTGGGTTCACTGCTGCGATCAGCCTCCACCCGAATGCAGGTGATTGTCTCAACGCAGTCAGTTCCTTTGGTAAACGAGTTCTCAATCGACGACCTGATCATCGTCGAGCGGGAGAAAGGCGCAACCGTCTTCAAGCGTCTCGACGAAAAAGCCTTCGAAACATGGCTGGGCGATTATTCGGTAGGCGAGCTGTGGGAGAAAAACATCCTGGGCGGGAGGCCGCGTAAATGATTCGAGTCCACGTGATCTGCGAGGGCCAGACAGAAGAGATGTTCATCAACGAGGTGCTGGCGCAAGCCTTCCAGCACTTGGATATTTATCTGATGCCCGCGCTGATCGGGAAGCCCGGCCACAAGGGTGGCAACTTTCGTTTCGAGCGCCTGCTCAGTGATGTTGAAAAGCGCCTGTTAGGTGACCGTCAGGCATATTGCACCACGTTCTTTGACTTTTATGGCCTACCCGAGGAATTCCCTGGCAAGGCGAACGCCGGTGACAGGAACACCATGGATGAAAAAGCTGATTGCCTGCTTGAAGCGATGGTGGAAAGACTGACAAAGAACTTAGGTGATGAAGCCATGCGCCGATTCATTCCCTATGTGCAAATGTACGAATTCGAGGGGCTGCTATTCAGTTGTCCCACAGGGTTAGCTGTCGGGATCAACCAGCCGGCCCTTGAAGAGCGCTTTTTGCACATACGAAATGAGTTTGAAACGCCGGAAGCCATTAACAACAGCCCGATGACCGCGCCGAGTAAAAGACTGCAGAAGCTTTACGCTGGCTACGACAAACCGCTGCACGGCTCACTTGCCGCGATTGAAATCGGCCTGCCGATCATTCGGCAACAATGCACGCGTTTCGATGCCTGGATGAGGCAGATGGAAGCGTTGCAGACAATCACTCAACTATGACCAATCCGACCAACACCCGCTGCCCACCGCGCCGTATATAAACGAGCGCACGGACGAAGCCCGGCGGGTGCAGAGCATGGGCGCCACCGCCGAATGCTGGAAACCCTTGGAGGAAAAAGGTGTGGTTTCGATTACGTCCAATGGCCTTTCGATAAAGTGAAATAGGAAAATCATGACATTCACAGCTACCTGCATTGTTTCCCTATTTTTCTGGGCTGTTGTTTCAGCCGTCACGGGGAGTAAAGAGCCTTGGGACCTGCCTAATTATTGGACCCTCATCTATCCCGCCGCGCTTGCTTTGTCAGCGACTCTTGGAGCCGTGCTAAAACGCGCCCAGTGGTCCGCAGGCGCCGTCGTGATGCTTGCTCAGATACCAGTGGTTCTGGTTGTTTCTGGTGTTTCCCCGTTGCTAGGTGTGGGTATCCTGTATGCGGCGGTTCTCTCAATTCCGGCGATGACGTTCTCTTGGCTCGCCGGCAAATTGCGGCAGGCTTACATGCCCTAAAGCCCTGATGGTTCTTTTCTTCGTCCACCGCCGTCCTGCAAGATCGTACAAGCCCTCCCGCCCCGTCCGCCACTTACCTGACCACTCTCCCACACCCGAGCATCCGTCATGGTCCAGCGTTCCCCCATAAACCTCACTCAAAAAGCCTCCCTTATCGACCAACCATGGAGCCCACGCGTGGTCGCCGAAATGAACGACTACCCATTCAAGGTGGTACGCATCGAAGGCGAATTCATCTGGCACTCCCACCCCGAAACCGACGAGGCATTCCTGGTGCTGGAAGGCACGCTACGTATCGACCTTCCCGCCGGCCCGGTCTATGTAGCGCCCGGCGAACTGTATGTGGTCCCTCGCGGCGTTGAACACCGCACGGCCGCCGAAGGCGAAGCCAAGCTGATGATGATCGAGCCACGGGGCATCTTGAACACTGGCCATGCAGGTGGGGACCGAACCGCCTTGAATGATCAGTGGATTTGAAGACTGCCGTCAGGTCAGGGCACGGCTTGAAAGCCCACGCGGCTCATCTTGACAGTGGGTTGCGGCAACCTGTACTGCTGCGCATTCATTTGCCTGCGCTCGCCCTTGCCTACCTGTGCCTGACCGCAGTGCCGTTTTTTACGGAGATGAGATGACGTTTCCCCCTCTGCACAACTTTAAAGTGTTCGAGAGCGTTGCCCGCCTGGGCAGTCTGTCGGCCGCCGCAGTTGAGCTGCACGTCACCATCGGCGCGGTGAGTCAGCAAGTCAAAGCGTTGCAGGCCAGCCTCGGCATTGAACTGTTCGAGAAGCGCGGACGGCAACTTGTGCTGACTGCTAACGGTCGCCTGCTACAAAAGCACGTTGCGAATGCGATCGGCGAAATCAAAAACGCGGTGGCTGCCATGCAGCGTGATTCTGCTGCAGAACAGGAGGCCGTCAGTATCACCTTGTCCATCCCACCTGCCGAGGGCGTGGAGTGGTTGACCAGGCCGCTGCTGCGCTTCATGGAAGCGTCGAGCTCGGTGCGGGTAAGCGTGATCACTGCGCCCGGTATGCCGCAGGTAGACTGGCGTCGCGCTGATGTCGCAGTGGTCTACGGCTCGCCGCCATGGTCAGGCGTCTGGTGGCGTTTGCTGCATGGCATACGCATGACACCCGTCTGCAGCCCGCAATACCTGCGCGGCCCGAAAGCCATTCGGGAAGTGTCGGACCTGGCTCGACACCGCCTGCTTCACGAAGACACTGGCAGCCAGTGGCAGCAATGGCTGGCCGACGCCGGTTTCAGCCGTATCGCTAAAGAAGACATCTACTTTGAAGATTTCGGCATGGTATTGCAGGCCGCGCGGGATGGTTTCGGCGTGGCGCTGAGTGACGAGCTGGTTTCCGCCCGCGATCTCGACGAAGGACGATTAGTGCGTCCGCTGTCAGGCACCGTGCCCGCGCTGCACAATTACTATGTTGCCTGCCCCGAAACAGCGCGTGAACGCCCGGAAATCCGGGCATTCATCGACTGGTTACTGGCTACGGCCCGACAGCCCGATCAGTAGCCATAGCCACGACCATCGGTAAAGCGGATGTTGGTGAGAATACTGATGTCCTTCTCGACCTTGTAAAGCTCGGCGCTTTTGATCAATTCCGGATCACTGAAGGTTTCACCTTTGGCCCGCCCGGCGAGGATCAACGCCATCTTGTCGCGAATGGCTTGCACATCGGCGTAGGTCATCGCGGGCACTTTGGAGGGATCCTCGTCAGCGTGAGCACCGTAAATGGCGGTCTGTTTATTGATTAACTTCAGCGTGGCGTCAAGCGAAGCGACATAGTCCTTTAAATTTCCCGCCAGCAACCACGACGGGTAAACGTGGTCTCCGGCCAGCAGAATATTGTGCGTTTCATCGAACAGCGCAACTTCGTCCTGCGTGTGACCGGGCACGCTGATCAGCCGCACCTTGAGACCGCCAAGGTCGACCGTTTCGTCTGGTTTTATCAGCCGCGCGACCTTAAAGGGTGGCAAGGTCATGTGATCGAAGTTGCCCAGATAAACCGGCTCAGGCACGCGAAAGAGGCCATCCTCACCTTTGAACTGGCGTGTGAACGGCGTATCCACCAGGTAGATACTTTCAAAATTGTGCAGGCCACCCAGGTGATCAAAATGCAGATGCGAAGGCAGCATCGAGAGGGGCTTGTTGGTGATCTTGCGCACGACCGAAGTGATGTCTTCTTTTTGATTCGCGCCTGAGTCAAACATCAAGGCCTGATTTTTCCCAACCAATAAATACGAGAAATTTTTCTGGTAATAGTTGGGCTCGCCAATGGCGTAGAGGAAGTCCGTCAACTTATGCACCACAAAAGCCGGACTCTGCGCCGTAGCAGCCGTCTGTGCCTGAAGGTTAAATGACGCGAAGAGGAACGCTGAAGAAACCAGGGTCAGAAATTTTACGAGTGTGCGCATGGTGTGCGAGCCTTTTTTAATTGTCAGCGAAGGGCGGGCTGCTGTCTGCCGCGCCTATCTCACTGATTGTCGGTTCACACATCAATGGAAGATTTTTAAAGTGCGATACTTCAGCTCAACTGAAGCGTGAGGCGCTGCCGGTGATCGGCCGGATAGCGGTGCGCTTACCAAGAAAATCCTTGACGCCCAAAATTGAAGCCTATGAATAAAACCGAATGGCAAGCCCTGAAGCCCAGGCTTAAAAAGTACTTCGCAATAGCCTTGCTGCTCTGCTTCGCGGGGGCGCTTATTTATGGCTACCTGCACAAGCCGGAGCTTCCTCCCCAAATAGTCCTGAAGCAAAACTTCATCCCAGGGGAGTGGCTTTATATCGTCGAGGAAGCCAGGGACCGTTCGGAGCCCAAGACGCTGAAGTTCTATATGGATCACCGTGAATCGACTGACGCAACCATGAAGGTGTACCTAGGCAAGACGCCGCCGTTTCTGGTGTCGGACACCGACTTGAAAGACGTGGTCATCCAACGCGTCGCCAACGGCCTGCACATCAAACTCAAAGGCGCGGTACAGCGGTATCGAAGCGACCTTTATCTGGAGGATGGCGACACCTAGACCACGTATCGGGTAATCCTTGAACAAGTTGAAACCCGACCGCCCTTGCCGAGCGGTCGGTTAGCTTATTTCAACGGAGGGACCCGCGTGATCGCCAGCGCAGGCCAATTTCCTGGAGCCGCGCGGTGTCAAACAACGCTGGCACGATGGAGGCTGCTCATATGATTGATGCCCGCGGCCTTCAAACGGCTTACCAGATCCTCGCGTGCTCCTCGCCCACCAGAACGAACGTATTCAAGCTCCGATGCTGTGATCAATACCACTGGAACCGGGGTTGCGGTGTGGGTGAGGCGTTTTGGGTTAAAGAGCCTTTCAATGAAATGAGAAGTTTCTTGAAGAAGTTCATGCGCATTCCTTGCTGGGTTTCGGCTCAGCCGAACACATGTCAGCACTCGCTGATCTGATGGTAGGCGTTGAACGCATTCTGGCGTGTTGGCTTCGATGAAAATGCAAAAGCAGATTTTGATCCTCCATCACCATGGTGAAAAAGTGTGAGTCACCGCTAGGTTTGTAGACGCTCAACGGCAGCTCTTGGCCGGTTAGCGACCGTTGCTCCGATTAGCCATCCTTGTCCTTCCACACGTGGAGGACTTGTCATGAACATCATCGCTACCTGCAGACGTCAGCCCTGGAACAAAGGAAAACTGGTCGGGCAGAAAACCCCACTCCGACTGAGAGATATCTGGGCCATCCGAGTAAGGCTTCAAATTGCGGAAAGAACCCGAGATCTGGCTCTCTTCGATCTGGCCATCGACAGCAAGCTTCGAGCCTGCGACTTAACCAAGCTCCGCGTTCGCGATGTTGCTCATGGCGAGCACTTATCACCACGAGCCATGGTTATGCAGCAGAAAACGCAGCGGCCTGTGCAGTTTGAGATCACTGAGCAAACACGATCTGCTCTCGGGGCCTGGATACATCGGGCCCAGCTACGCAGCGAGGACTACCTTTTTCCTAGCCGGCTGCATACTTCAGACCATCTATCTACTCGTCAATACGCTCGTATCGTCAAAGGCTGGGTGAAAGCCGTGGACCTTGATCCAGCCATGTATGGCACACACACACAATGAGACGGACGAAGGCATCACTGATCTATCGCAGGACGAAGAACCTGCGGGCGGTCCAGTTGCTGCTCGGCCATACGAAGCTGGAGAGCACTGTTCGATACCTGGGGATTGAGGTCGATGACGCCCTGGAGATGGCGGAACAGACTGAGGTTTGACCATGCATAGCGACGGTCGAAGTCAGACCGTCGCTAACCGGCCAAAAGCGCTCTTTGAGTGGCTAGAAAATTAGGGGCGATTCAATTCAAGCTTGCGAGCCCAGTAGTGAGAACTGCTACACGCTTCCATACCGATAAAGCAAGGCGGTAGGTTGGCAAAATACTGCCACCTGGTCGCGCTTCAGTTGCTTGCGCAACAGAGGCTTGCCTCGCTCGTTCATGCCATGGACTTGGAGCACGTTTTTTGCGAGGTCGATACCAACAGTTCTGATTTCCATGGCTGATTACGCCTGCGTGTAAGTGGCTGGCGACACCCCTCTACTCTGGCACAACGATGCGACTATGGGTGGGGACGTCCATCCCATTGCTTACGATTGTCGGCTTGTTTGCGCAGCGCCTCAAAAAAGCTATACATCGAGAGCTTTGGCGACAGCCTGAAAGAGCGCCTCTCCAGTGAACGGCTTATGCAGATACCCCACCGCGCCGATGGCGAGAATTTCCGCCACCAGCTCTTCATCCCAATGTGCTGACATGCAAATGACGGGAATCTCTCGCCCCGAGCTCTTCAGGACTTGCAGGACCGCATTGCCCGACATCCCCTGCATGCGGATATCCAGCAACACGCATGCAGCGAGAATAGAGAATTCAGAGGCGAGGAAATCTTCACCGCAGCTATAACTCACGGCCTGATAGCCTGCCGACTTCAATAAATTGGAAAGACTTTTACGAACCGATATATCGTCATCGACAACGCATATATTGACCATGAGCATTGCCTGATACGGATAAGTGAACATGATGTTAGGCATAAACAGTAGGCTTTCGACTGGGTATCAAGCGCCTGGCCCACCTGATTGCTCCATGAGCAGTGCGTGCAGTCTATACAATTCAAGCGGATTATCGGCCTGCATTTTTGTCATTATGTGCTTCTTATGCACTTTGGCGGTGATCTCGCTTGTGCCTATCAGCGCAGCTATTTTTTTATTCGCATAGCCTTTTACCAGCAACGTCAGGACCTCGCGCTCCCTGGGTGTCAGGGAAGCATAACGGGCACCGGCGTCGCACACTTGCATCCATTGTTGCCAGGCCTGGCTGGCCGTCGACAGACTGTTTCTGACCGCGCTCAGCAATTCAAGGTCACTGAACGGCTTCACCAAAAACTCAATGGCGCCGGCCTTCATCGCCTTGACCGACATAGGCACGGTGCTGGCGCCCGACATGAAAATGATGGGCATTGGGGAGCCGCAACGTCTCAACTCCTCTTGAAGCTCGAAACCGCTGGTAGTAGCCAAGTGAACGTCCAGCAGCAGGCAGGCGGGACGTTCACCGTGTGTAACGACCGCAAATGCCTGGGCCGATTCGAACGTTTTGTTCTCGACTCCTGCGGCGGACAAGAGGCGGCTCAACGAGCTTCGCACCGAAGCTTCGTCATCCACGATGTAGACGATCGGCTCGGCTGCGCCCTCTGGCTCGAGATGCTCCGACCCTGGATCGTTTCGAGTGGCCTGAGCCTTGCGAACGAAAACCGGCGACGCCGTTTCCTCGGTCATAGCCTCCTGGCCGCCCTGCATGGATGGCGGTATGAGTCGATAACCGCGACGAGGAACCGTTTGGATAAGTTGCGCATCGTCACCCAAGACTTTGCGCAAGCCGGAAATATGCACCTGCAGGTTGTTGTCCTCCACAACCGTACAGCCCCATACCTTTTCGATCAGCTCGTCTTTACTGATGATCGCGCCGTTGGCTTCGATCAAGACCGCAAGAATATCGAATGCTCGTCCGCCCAAACGAAGCAATCGGCCCTCCTGAACGACTTCCCGGCGCTCTAACAAGACAAGAGTATTACCGAATGCAATCATAATATGTCCGCTATTGATCACAGAGCACCAATCATTCCGTTCGCATACTAAGTGAGTTTGCGCCAGCCAGGCCAGTGTGAACCGGTTAAATGACTAATCCACCTGAAAATCACCAGTTCTTTTTAAAAAAATCAATAAGTTACCCCGCTCTCTGAGCACACCCATACAATTTTTCAAGGAATACTGAATTTCCCGGTGATGTTGTTTTAACACTGGTTGAGCAACGACCAAGAGGCATGCATGCTGCGCACGAACGTTCAACGCTGCCTCTAACAGGAGCTCGATAGCTGCGCTCCTGTACGGGCTCCACTGAACCGTCAATAAAGACGGAATTGGCGCTATTTGAAAAAACGGTGATGTCAGCTATGACTAACATGGGCTCCATGGCGCAAGAGGACGGTGTACCCCATGTCTTCGACGAGGCTTGGCTGTACGATTGCGTAAAAACATGTGAGCGGTTTGACGGGGAGGTCTCGTACGCGTGGCTTCATCACCCCGGGACCGATACGCACTGGTTCACCGCCCGCGCCAGTTGGCTGGCCACCTCAACATGCCAGCGGCTTGAACATCAATATCTGGATCTGCGAAAGCTTGATCCCCGATGCGCTATCTTGCCGGTAGCGTTCATTCGCACCGAAGATGGCCCTGTCATTCTCTCCCCGGAACAGAAGTTGTCGAGCGTGGAAACGCTCGTTGAACAGAGCCCCCTGGACATCGGCACGTTCCTCGCGGTTGCCCGAGCCGTAACCGTCTCGATAGCAGGGGTTCATGCGGCAGGCGTCATCCATTGCCAGCTGCAGCCAGGGGCTGTGGTGCTGGATGCGAACGGACAAGCGCGGTTGCGCAGCTTTGGTTATGCCTCACTTTACGAAATGGGCGCGCTGCCAGCCTTGACTCATAAAGAGTGGCCTTATATCGCACCGGAGCAGGTTCGCCTGACGCACCCCACCGTCGACTTTCAAAGCGACCTTTATTCACTGGGTGTCATCTTTTATCAGCTCGCTACCGGCAAGCTTCCCCTGGAGGCGGTGGATGCGCCAAGTTGGCTGCACGCGCACTTGGCTGTACAGCCTGCATCGCCGCATACAGTCAATACAGGGATTCCCGAGATAGTGGCACTGCTGATACTGAAGCTGATCGCTAAAGATCCGGCCAGCCGCTACCAAACGGCTCAGGCGTTGCTGAACGATCTGGATCATTGCGCGGACCAGTGGGACGCTTCGGGTACGCTGAACATGTTCAGCCTGGGCAATTCCGATAAAGCCAAGACGCTCAATGAGGTTCGCCAGCTTGTTGGCAGGGTAAACGAAGCCGACACGCTTCGACATGCCTATACCCGTGTGAGCACCAAAGGCCGCTCGGAACTTGTGGTCCTGCGGGGCGCGCCGGGCGCCGGCAAGACCACGCTGGTCGAACATTTTGTCCTTCAGTTGGGCAGACAGGTGGCTTATTTCGCTTCGGGCAAAAGCGACCAACTCAAGACTGATATCCCGTTCGCCCCTCTGGCTCAGGCACTCAGATCACTGGCGCTGCAGTTGATGGCAATCGGACAGGATCAACTGCAGTCGGTATGCGCAAGGTTGGCCGCGCGGATTGATCGCGATGCGCGGATCATTCTTAACATGGTGCCCGAAATGGAAGGGTTCCTGGGGCGTGGTTCAAGCTTGAATGACCTTCCGCACAATCAAGCCGTGCAGCGTGCAAACCGAGCACTCAGGGAAATGCTCGAAGCGTTCGGAGAGCCCAATCGCCCGCTGGTCTTATTCCTCGACGACATACAGTGGGCCGACGAATCGACAATGGCATTGCTACAGAGCATCTTGTCCTCGCCCCCCAGGCACGTCCTGCTCATTGTGGCGTACCGCGAGCACGAGGCCGCGCATCTGGAAGCCGCGGGCGGCTTCATCCATAACACACGCTTTTCCATGATGCCGGTGACAGAACTGCACATCATGCCCCTGCCCGTAGACGCCGTGGCCGAGTTCATCGTCGCGCTGCTTGGCGACCGCCCGTCCGCCTTGATGTCCATCGCGCAAGTCGTTCACGCCAAGACCGGCGGCAACCCCTTCTTCGTCAATCAGATCATCCGCAACATGATCGATATTGGCGTGCTCGATGTGAATGCCCAATCCGGTGATTGGCAGTGCGATCTCAGCAGGCTGTCGCGGCATCCTTACACGGATAACGTGGTGGATTTGGTGGTCAACAGGCTGGCTCGGTTGCCCGTCGCACAACGTGAGCTCATCCGCCAATTGAGTGTTATCGGTCGTCGCGCAGATATCGATTTCCTCTGTTCATTGACGGCAATGCAAGCCGACACCTTGATGAGTGTCGCCGACAGCCTCATTGAAGCAGGTCTGCTGCTGAAAGACTCGAGCGCCCTCTTCTTCCCGCATGACCGCCTGCTCGAAGCAGCCTATGAGCTCACACCGCCGGCCGAACGACCTCACCAGCATGCACTAATCGCTCGCCTGATGATCAACCGTTCCTCCAGCAGCGCCGAAGATCTTTATGAAGTGGCCAACCAGATTCTGCGGGCCTGCAGAAATGAACAGGTACAGAACGAGGAGACTGCGCCCTTCGCGAAAGCGCTGCTCGACGCCGCCCGAGGCGCGAAAGCCACGGCCGCGATCGACCAGGCGCTTGAATACCTTGATACCAGTCGCGCCTGCCTGGGCGCCGACGGTTGGCACACGCATTACTCACTGATGTATGAAGTCCTGCTGCTGAGTTGTGAATGCAACTTGTTGACTGGGGACCTGATCGCGGCCGACCTCGATACACAGGTGTTGCTGCAACAGGCCGTCCAAAAACTGCATCGAGGTACGGCGTATCGGTTGGCGGCCACCTTGCGCACTCTCCATTCCGACTACGAAGGTGCCATCAGTTCGGCATTAGCAGGCCTGGAGATCATGGGCTTGCCACTCAAGCGCAATCCCAGTGAAGACGAACTGGAACAGGCTGACGAAACGGTGCGGACAGCGGTTGCCGCGCACGATCGTTTTTCCCCGGAGGCGATCCCGCGTTCCAATGACCCCGACGTCGAATGCGCGATGAACCTGCTGTCCACCTTGGCCGCCGCGTTCTTCGTCGACGACGGCATCGCGTTCCTGCATCTGGCGAAGATGGTGGAGCTGACCTTGCATCACGGTGCCACCCAAAGCAGTGGCTACGGTTTCGCGTGGTACGGTGTGAATATCGCTCACCGCTATGACCGCTACGCCGAAGGGCTCGAGTTCGCGCTTGCGGGCCTGGCCCTGGTAGACCGCCATGAGCATGAACGCTCACGCACAGCCGTACTGCTCGGGATCGATCAAGTCAGTCCCTGGACACGTCCTTTCGACTACGCGCTGCAGCACGCGCGTGCTGCGATCACATCCGGGCATGTGAACGGCGACATCGGCATGGGCTGTTATGCCTGCGTGCATCTGATCGGTGACCTGCTGGTCAAAGGTGAAAACCTATTGGCGGTGGGCGACGAAATTGCGCGATACATGCCAGTGGTGCAACAATTTCAGTACGTCGATATCGAGCGCGCGATCAAGGCCCAGCGCATCTTTACCCTGCAAATGATCAATGGCCGACCTAACTCCGCTGCCGAACATTGCAAGGCAGAGCTCTACGCCAGCTTTGCCATTTCAGACGAACAAAAGGTCTCCAAGCCCACGCTGTTCTGGATCTGGCTCTATGCAGGCGTGTCGGCCGTCATCTTCGGCGACACAGCCTATGCAGATCGCTGCTTTGATAACGCAAGACCGTTGGCCTTGGCGATGCCGGCTCACATTAACTTGTCGGACTTCTATTTTTATTCCGCGGTGTCGGTTTCATGCGCGGAGCAATTAAGCGTGGAGCAAAGACTGCTCAGGGTACGCACAAGTCATGACCGCCTGAAACTCTGGGCAGAACTCAATCCAGCGACGTTCTTGAACAAACTGCTGTTGACGCAGGCCGAACTGGCCCGGCTCGGTGGCGACATGCTTGAAGCGCTGCGTTGTTATGATCAGTCCGCTATTGCCGCCGCCGCCAACGGATTTATCCACGAAAAAGCCTTAGCCCACGAACTTGCCGCACGACATTGCGATACGTGTGGCCTGGTTTCCGGTGCGCGCCACCACTGGCGCGCCGCACGCGATGCCTACCGTTTGTGGGGGGCCGGCGGCAAGGTCACGCAACTTGAGGACAGATTCGCCTTTTTGGCAGGTACTGCCGTGCAGGAATATAGCTCCCTGTCGACCAAGCAAAGCGAACTGGACTTGGCAGTAGGTATCAAAGCTGCCCAGGTATTTTCGGAGCAAAGGTTGCCCGAAGAAATTCTTGAGTCGCTGGTGACTCATCTGCTGGTGCATGGAGGCGCGGATAATGGCGCCCTACTCCTCAACGCCGATGGAGCGCTGGAAGTCGTAGCGATCGCCCGGGTCGAAGGCGCAGAGGTGGTCGTCCGCCTGGGTTCTGCATTGTCCACCGATGAAAGGCTTCCGGTAACCGTGCTGAACAGTAGTTGGCGCACCGGCAAGCCGCTTATCCTTGAAGACGCCCAGCACGCCTGCCCGGAGGCCATACGTTCCGAACTTGATGAGCGCTCGGCGCGGTCTGTGCTGTGTCTGCCCATCCTCAAGCAAGGCGTGCAGAAAGGCTTGCTCTATCTGGAAAACTGTCAGATTCCGGGCATCTTCAATGCCGCTCGATTGTCGATGCTGGAAATTTTGTCGTCACAGGCGTTCATTTCTCTGGAAACCGTCCAACTGTATGAACAGCTTCTGGAGGAGAACAGTGCACGCGCTGCGATGGAGGCTGAGTTGCGCATCTCCAGAGCGGAGTTGGCCAAAAGTTCGAACCTTGCAGTGATGGGCGAACTGTCTGCCTCCATCGCCCACGAAATCAGCCAGCCGCTGCTCGCGATCGTGTCCAATGCCTCGGCCAGCCTGTTGTGGCTTCAGCGAGAAATGCCGGACATCGACGAGGTGGTCGTCGGCCTTGAAGACATCAGGACCGATGGCGTACGCGCCGCCAATATCGTCCAGGCATTGCGCTCGCTTGCCAAACAGACTGCGGTCAATCGCAAGCCTGTGGTCGTTGACGATGTGGTGCGCGAGGTGCTTCGACTGACAGCCACGGAAATCGAGATGCACCGCATCCAGTTGATCAGGTCACTGAACAGCGATGCCGCCGAGGTCGCCGCGGATCCGGTCCAGTTGCAGCAGGTCATTTACAATCTGGTCACAAATGCCGTGGAATCCTTGGCTGCAACGGCGCGCGAACACAAACAACTTGAAATTGCATCGCGTGTCGAACACGGCATGCTGCATGTGAGTGTCATTGATAACGGTGATGGCGCCGGGGAAGACACCCTCGCTCAAATTTTCGATCCGTTTTACACAACCAAGGGGAATGGCATGGGCATGGGGCTTTCGATATGCCGTTCGATAGTCACGGCCCATCATGGGAAACTCAGTACCTCTTCCAGACCCGGTGAAGGATTCGAAATAAGCCTTAGCCTTCCGCTTGTCGAGTCCCCGTAGTGTCGTCAAACCATGTACCGCCCGGTCAGGCGGTGCAGGCGCCAGACACTTGATTGGCCTTGCGCCAGCGTAACGGCGTGACACCCAGCATCCGGCCGAAGGTTCTACACAAATGGGCCTGATCGGCAAAGCCACACTCGATCGAGATATGGGAAATGGGCAGCCGGGTCTCCTTGAGCAGTTGCTGGGCGCGTTCAAGCTTGGCATGGATGTACCAATCTCGAGGGGACAAGCCCGTCGCCTTTTTGAACGCCCGGGAGAAATGACTCCTCGACAGGAAGCACTCGCGAGCCACGGTGGCGATCAAACGACGCTCACTGATGTTGCAGGACAAGCACTCTTTAGCCTTTCGAAGCAACCATGGCGCCAGGTGATAGCGCTCGTCCACGTCAAGACTGTGGCGGCCAATCGTGTGGTCGTTGGCAGAGGCGACATTGGCTACCGCAGACGTTTGCATTTCGCCAACAAAGGCGGTTGGCAGATATTTTTTATCTACCTTGGTTTCGATGTACTGGTTCGTTAGGTTCATTGCCTGTCTCCGTGTTTTGTACGAAGCCATCTTTGCAAACGAACCCCATAAAAGACCTTTGCGTGGCTTAAGAGTTGTTAAGGCTCGAACCTCCCGCAAACACAGGGATCAGACACCCTGAACGACACGCTTGTTATCCTTTGGATAATGTTCTTAAGGTTTACCCAGGTCTGTGGGTACGTATTACTTACCTCAACTACAAGGATTCCTCATGCTCAAGAGAATGTTAGTGATAACTGCGATCACGACTTGTTCCTTTTCCGCGGTCTGCGCGTTTGCAAGCGTTGATAACACGCCAAAACCGGGTGGCGTTCTGCCGCTCAAGCCCGGTGTTTTTGTCGCGAAAGGTCAAGACTGTGCCGACCCGGCGAATGCCGGTATTCGAATTTATGACGGCAAGGGCATCCATGGTTCCGCTACCCATGCCTGTGTTGCGAAGATCGTCAAGCAAACAGGTAAGCGTTATGTGCTCGACCAATCCTGCATCGATACATCGGCAGGTGATGGGCCTCGAAAAGTCGCTCGTGAATCGATCCTGATTAAGGACGCGCTGACCTTTATCGCAGGCGAAGGCGTGAAGGCAACATCCTTCACCTATTGCCCTGTTTCTGATTTGCCATCCTGGCTCAAGCAATAGCGCGCGCTGCTCGCTGCAGCCACACGTCGTCTTGTTCAAGGCAAGACGGCCCTCCTTTCCAGGCCCTACCGTCCGGCCAATATCACAACCGTTCAATCCGCCCTCTAACGCCCTCGCTAATTTGATCAGCAGCACAACACCCTTTGAATTTGTATGGCGAATGCCATGCCCCCAACGGAGGATGCAGCCCATGATCCGCTGCGTGCGAATTTGGACTTCAGATGAACACGATTCGATTTTTGAAGAAGGCACGCTCGATTTACCGTACGGCGAACGTGATGACGTACTAAGCGGCCTGATTGATGTCGTTTCCGTTTCATTTCGCGAAACCAGAGCCGGTGGTGCATTTGCATGGCACGACGCCCCGGCGCGGCAATTAGTGATCAACCTAAGCGGCACCCTGGACTTCAAAACCCGCAGGAATGAGCACTTCACGCTGTACCCAGGCGACATTCTGTTTGCAGAAGACACCACAGGCAGCGGCCACAGCTGGACACTCGTTGACGATAAGCCCTGGCATCGCGCGTACCTCATCCTGGCTGCGGACGCAGCGGTGCCTTTTCTGCCACTAGCAAAATCTCAACTGAAGGAGCAACGACCATGAACGTTATGCCCGAAAGAACCGACGTTTTGCTGATCGGCGCCGGCATCATGAGTGCCACGCTCGGCACCGTGCTCAAGGAACTCGAGCCCTCGCTGACGCTGGTCATGTGCGAGACACTCGAAGACTGCGCACTCGAAAGCTCACAGGCATGGAACAACGCAGGCACCGGGCATGCCGCCAACTGCGAGATGAATTACACACCCCGTTTGCCGGATGGCAGCATTGATATCGCCAAGGCGCTGGAGGTCAACACTGAGTTCGATCTGTCCCGCCAATTGTGGTCTTTTCTCGTCAGCAAGGGCGCCATTCCCGATCCGCGCGCCTTCATTCACCCCTGCCCACACATGAGCGCCGTTTGGGGGCAGGAGAACGTCGAGTTCCTACGGGCGCGATTCAAGGCGATGTCCGCTCACCACTGCTACCACGGGATGGAATACAGCGAGGATCACACTGTTATCGCGGGCTGGGCGCCGCTTATCATGGAGGGGCGCTCGGCCGACCAACCGGTGGCGGCGACCCGGATCGTAACCGGCACTGACGTCGATTACGGCGCACTGACCCATTTGCTGGTGGACCAACTGGTAGCGCAGCCAGGGGTTTGCGTGCGGTACAAGCACACAGTCACCGACCTGGCCCAGGAAGCCGACGGCCTGTGGAGGGTCACCATTGAAGACACCCTGGCCCAGAGCAAGCGGATCATCCGCGCGAAATTCGTGTTTATCGGCGCCGGCGGCGCGTCGATCACACTGCTGCAGAAATCCGGTATTCCCGAAGGTCATGGCTACGGTGGATTTCCCGTCAGCGGAATCTGGCTGCGTTGCGACGCTGAAGACATCAGTGCAAGGCATCAGGCTAAGGTTTACGGCAAGGCGGCACACGGTTCGCCGCCCATGTCGGTGCCCCATCTGGACACTCGCATCATCGATGGCAAACGCTCATTGCTGTTCGGCCCCTACGCGGGGTTCTCCAGCAAATTCCTCAAGCACGGCTCCTTGACCGACCTGCTTGCGTCGATCAAGCCAGGCAACCTACTGCCGCTGCTTGCCGTGGCCCGCGACGACTGGCAATTGAGCGAATACCTGATCGGCCAGGTACTGCAGACGTCGGCCAGCCAATTCTCGATGCTGCGCGAGTTTTTTCCCAATGCTCAGCGCCACCAATGGCGTGAAGCGATTGCCGGGCAGCGCGTGCAGATTATCCGCCCGGACAAGGAACGCACCGGCGTGCTGGAGTTTGGCACAGAACTGATCGGCGCCAGCGACAACTCCATCGTCGCCTTGCTGGGCGCATCGCCCGGCGCTTCCACGGCAGCCTATATCGCCGTCGAAGTGCTGCACAAATGCTTCGCCGATCAACTGAAGGATGAGCGCTGGTTATCCAGACTCAAGGCGATCTTTCCAACTTATACCATCGACCTTGCTCAGGACGCCGACGCATGCCGTAGAACCCGCGCCGAAACAGCCCGGATACTCAGACTGGAAAACGTCTGAACGTTGTCATCCGATAACCTGAAACACCTTCGCCAACCGGAGATGAATATGACAGACACTCGTATCGAGCATGACAGTCTGGGACCTGTCAGCGTACCGTCCGACAAACTCTGGGGTGCCCAGACACAACGGTCACTTGAACATTTCAGTATTGGCAGTGACCTGATGCCCCGCGAGATGATCACAGCCTACGCCACCCTCAAGAAAGCAGCCGCCCTGGCAAACCGGGATGGCGGACGCCTGCAAGCGCAACCTTGCGCCTTGATCGTTAAGGTGTGCGACGAGATTCTCGCCGGCCAGCACCGCGACATGTTTCCTCTGCACGTCTGGATGACGGGCAGCGGTACCCAGTTCAATATGAATGTCAACGAAGTCATTTCAAACCGCTGCTGTCAGCTCGCAGGCACCGAGTTGGGCAGCAAAACACCCGTACATCCCAATGATCACGTCAACATGGCGCAGTCGTCCAACGATAGTTTTCCCTCTGCGATGTGCATCGCTGCAGCGGCCAACGTCAAGGAACGGCTAATGCCTGCCGTTACAGCGCTACGCGATTCGATCAACGTTAAAGTCGAGGCCTGGAAGAATATCGTCAAGATCGGCCGCACACACATGCAGGACGCCACGCCACTGACGCTGGGCCAGGAATGGTCGGGGTACGCAGGTATGCTGTCGGACGATCTGGAGCGAATCGATTACGCACTCAATAGCGTCTATCAGCTGGCGTTGGGGGGAACTGCCGTGGGTACCGGCATCAACTCGGCACCTGGTTTTGCCGAAGCTGCGGCGGCGGGCATCGCGCAACTGACAGGCCTGCCATTTGTGACTGCTCCCAATAAATTCGCCGTTCAGGGTGCACATGACGGGCTGGTACAACTTTCGGGGACGCTGCGTACGCTTGCAGTTTCGCTATACAAAATCGCTAACGACATTCGACTTATGGCATGCGGGCCGCGCGCAGGTTTTGCCGAACTCATCATCCCCGAGAATGAGCCGGGCTCCTCAATCATGCCGGGGAAAGTCAATCCGACACAGTGCGAGGCAATGACCATGCTGGCTGTTCAGGTCATGTCCAACGACGTTGCAGTTGGTTTTGGTGGCGCTGGGGGCTATCTGGAGATGAACGTCTACAAACCCTTGATCATCTTCAACGTTACCCACTCAATCACGCTGCTGACCGATGGGTGTGTGAATTTCCGACGTTTCCTGGTGGAGGGAACTCAGCCGAACCTCAAGAAAATCCAGGAGAATGTTGAGCAGTCACTGATGCTGGTGACTGCGCTCGCCCCCGTCATCGGTTATGACAAAGCATCGAAAATCGCCCACTTCGCCATGGACAACGACCTCACGCTTAAGGCTGCGGCGCTGCATCTGGGCTTTGTTGACGAAGAAGAGTTCGACCGAATCGTCGATCCCCGCAAGATGGTTTCGCCCTATGTCGCGCCCCCTCAGTGACCCAGTGGATAATCCATTGAGTGGCGAAGACCTAAATGCTCAACTCGTACTGACCGCGGCCAAGGTGCTGTATGGCAACGGGCAGATGACTGATCAGGTGGTCGACGCGGCTCAACGGCTGGCCACTGTTCTGGGCATTGACGCCAAGTTGGTGCCGCGCTGGAGCGGCTTGTCGTTGGTGGAGACATTATCCGCACCGAACACGCTTGGGTCGCAAGGCTTTGGCTGGATCAAGATCAGTCCCACCGCCGTCAACATGGACCGAGTTGCCGCCGCTATGCGAGTGGTAGCGGACGTGGAAGCAGGCCGTTTGAGGCCTGCGCAAGCGTTTGCAAAACTTACAGCTATAAGCATTCGACCTCCTACCGGAGATTGGACGTTCGCCTTGGCCGCAGCAGCAGGTGCTGTGGCCCTCGCAGTGATCTTCGGACTGCGCCATGTAACTCCGGCGCTCTTGATCTTCGCATGCGCCGGCATAGGTGCACTCTTGCGCCGCAAGCTAGGGAGGCATACCGGGAATCTGCTCATACAGCCGTTTACGGCCGCCTTACTGGCCGGGCTGGTCGGAGCAGTCGCAGTACGTTTAGATCTTAGCTCGACACTGCGTCTAGTCGCAGTGTGCCCGTGCATGGTTTTGGTTCCGGGTCCGCACTTACTCAACGCCGCTGCCGATGCCCTCAAAGCTCGACTCAGGCTCGGTGGGTGCAGGCTCATCTATGCAGGACTGATCATCAGCTCAATCACAGCGGGCTTGTTGTTGGGGCTAGCCACACTAGGTGTGTCATTGCCTCCTGAACCCGCTGCGGTGGCCGTATCGATTTGGGACGACATGATCGCGTCCGGCATCGCGGTGCTTGCCTTCAGCGTGTTTTTTTCAACGCCTTTGCGCATGGTCCTTTGGCCGGTTGCAGTGGGCGTGAGCGCACACGTAGTGCGTTGGTGGCTGCTCACTCTGGGTTGTGAGCTTGCAACCGCAGCGTTCATCGCATGCACATTGGTTGGGGTAGCGTTGACCCCGGTCTCGCATCGGTATCGCATGCCATTTGCAGCGGTAGGTTTCGCTGCAGTAGTGTCACTGATTCCAGGCGTGTACCTGTTTCGCCTAGCTAGCGGATTACTAACGCTAGTACACGGCTTAAGCGATGACACAGGGATACAAGAGATGATTTCCAACGTAATGACCTCCACTAGCATCCTCTTCGCGATGAGTCTTGGCCTGATCGGCCCCAAGTTGGCCATGGATCGTTTGTTCCGTGTAACCGCATCCGCAAGCCGTGGCAAGTAAACAGGGAGGATCAATAGCAAGTACGAACCGGTGATTCACGTTTCAATTTAAGGAATAAATATAGGGTCGCTACCTCTTCCGCCCCCCGGATACCCGTCGCCCCATGGTTGGTTTGCGCGCATCGGCTCCAAACTTAGCGGGTTTCTGGTTCGATGTAACCCACTTGGATGCCGGTCACTACATGCAGCTCCCGGCCAATAGCTGCCGTTTATGAGCGGCAGCCATCGGCCAAAAAGAAGCCGGTCGAGCAAATGCATGGCGGTGTCTACAAAATCAGGAGCAATTCAAACGGAAAATTTGCTGGCAGGATTAGCGGCAGTGGTAAGGACTCTCGCTGCGCAGTTCCTCGCCGGTTTTGGCGTCGCGAATGATCACCGTGGCCCCTGGCGCGTTAAGACAGAAGGCGTTACGTATGGGGTAAATGTTATGGCCTTGGGCAACGAAGGTTCCGAGCTTTTTTATCTGAGCGCCGGAAGCGTCGTGAGCCGTCATGGTGTACTCACCCGACATGGTCACGCAGCCGCTCAGCGCCAGAAGCAAGGTGGCGCAGATTGCGTACTTCACAGCTGATGTCCTTAAAGAGCTCAATGCCGATTCCTCCAGAAGTGGGCGAGACGGTCCAACACCAAATCTGCCCCCGCCGCCCGAGCGACGGCGGCCTGCTCTTCATTCCTGACGGTGGCCGCTACCCACGCGTCCGCCGACTTTGCCAGGAGGATGGTACGGCCTGCGTCGACGGCACCACCATATAGCCAGCCGCGGTTCCTGTCGGCCTGCCGTATTGCGCTTCATAGATCCATACCCGCTGGCCTACCCGACTGGCCTCTTCTCACTCTCACACAGTGGAAAGTGTTATTAGGCACGTCAGCACTGGTGGGAGACCGAAGACATAGAAATCATTGGCTGAATCGTGCCAGCGACCTCTGCGCATCGACAGGCGGTCATCTTTCTACCGAAACGAGCAGAGCATAGTGGTGCCGACGGGCAATGGCGAAAATTAATAACTCAACCTATGTACTATGACTATGGTGATAGCCGGTAGCGGCAACCAAGACCACTGCGCAAGCTATTGAAATTGAAGGATTGCAGGCTGGATATGTGTTAGTTCCTGCAGATTGTGAAATCTTTATTCATCCGATGTGTCAAAAACAGCGATCCTTGGCTTAAAGAATTATGGTTACCTGCCGCTATAGAGGTTGAGTCTTGCTGTCTTTTCTATACAAGACGACGCGGAAGGACAAGAGTTATAGTGACTATCAAATTTAAAGGGATATTTATGAAATTCGCTAAACTGTTCGGAGCAGCAACTCTATTCGCCTCTATGATTGCATCTGCCCAAGCAGGCACAATCGTCACCGTGAAGGTGAAGAACTCTACGACCGGTCCAGCCGCGTACACTTTCGAGTACTTTTCAGGGAGTGTAGCTCCCACCCCAAGTACGATTCTGCCGTCTGCAACGACAACATTTGCCCTGACCAGTGTCGCGGATACGGTTTCAGGAATGCGATTCGTCTATACTTCAGGTAATAAGAAATGTCGTTTTGCAGCAAGCCACCAGGTCAATCCAACGACTAAAGCCCCTAGCTGGACTAAAATGGGCACTAGCACTGGTTTCGATAACGCTACTTGCAACGCCAATATCACAGCAATTCAATCAGCGCCTCCCTATAACTACACTGTCGAATTTGAAATCAAATAATCCGACATTTGTATAGGCACCCTAGCTGAAGATAGCTCTCGAACTATCTTCAGCGTATGGAGTATCACCATGGATATTTCGATCAAATCGTATCAAGCAAGTACACAGGCAAAGGTTTCTACACAAGAGAAGCTTCCTTCGTCCAACCCTGTAAATTTACCTTCAGGAGATGCCGCCCTCAAGACGACGGAGACCGTCACAATCTCCGATTCTGCACGAGCACTGTACGCATTAAGTAACGCTGATGACAAACAAGCCTCTATGTCCAATAGGGATTTAAAAGGACAATATGCAAAAGGTCAGAGCGATATGTACAATTTCGGGCAGCGGATTGCTGGCGGGAATCTTAATAATGAGGATCTACTTCCCAAAACAGATGACGCTGCCCGTTTGGCGTTAGGTCAGCAGTCACTAGATTACGCAATTGGGCTTTCTAAGCTCCCCCCGAAAAACTTCCAAACCCATTTGAAGGTATGGCCCGAAACGGGCTAAGCAATATTGTTTATGATGATTCAGGAACCTATACGGATGCAGAACGATATGCCGCTTATGGGGAGCTTAGTAAGCAGGATGAAACATATTTTTCCAAGTTGTACGCCAATATAACGAACGGCGGTGACAACAGTGAAATCTTCAAAGGCATCATGGACTATTTCGATGATCTTCCAGCGGTCGAGAAAGCGGCATACCCTGATGGTTTTAGGGACAGTATAAAAAGTCTTTACCAAGAGCAGTTAGGACAATCGGGGCCGCTCGCCCTTCTCAGGCAATCGACTGAAAACGACTCTGATAAATTGTCCCCGAGCTTCTTCAACAAGGAACAATCACCGGAGCAGATGTTACAAGCCGTCTTAGAAAAAGCGATTGCTCTTTCGACGGTCTGACCAGTCCAAAGCAACCAATGTGTCACTGCACGGATCAATGACGAAGCGTTTTTACACACTCTGGGTCGAAAGCCGTCTTTCGTGAATGTCGGCTTATGGCCGATTCTGTTGAAAACAGTCAGCTTCGAATTCCACGCCAGAAAAGTACGCGACTGAGATTGAAATCTGAATTTTTGGCAGCCGGTTCAGTACTCGGATTTCACATAGCGGCGGGCAACAGAGGTGTTTTCATCCATCAATATTCGAGTGTTTTGGGAAAACCAACTTTTTCAACACAATCGGCCAGGAGCTATGGCAGGAGGATGCGTGCTCGCTCGCGTACGAATCAACATCGTTGGCAACCGGCTTAGTTGTGCAAGACGGGATGCCCGGACGATTAGCGTTCATCGGCCAGTAGTGCCCAGCGCTCGTGATCGCACCAGACCCCGGCGATCTGAAGGTATTTCGGAGAAAACCCCTCTTTTTGAAATCCGAGACGTTTGACCAGAGCTATTGATCGCACATTTTCAGGTTGAATATTGGCTTCAATACGGTGAAGCCCCAACTCCTCAAAGGCATACATCGTTGTCAACTCCACCGCCTGGGACATTCTTCCAGTCCCAGCAAACGAGACCATGCCCCAGTAGCTGAGATAGGCGTTTTGAAATCCTTTATAGAATATCTGGCTTAGATGGGTGACCCCGACAATCTGACCAGATTCTCTATCGCGGGCCAGTAGCCCAACACTTGCGCCTGTGATTTGAGCCGAATACCACTCCTCGAACCCCGAAGCGGTTGTGAACGGCTGTACCCAGTGGCCATGATATTCCCGGCTTTCCTGATTCGCGTGTAGAAGCTCATCAATATCTTTACGCGTTACCCGAGCAAGCTTAACGTTTGACATTTCCATAATATTTTTTAGTCACCTACTTTCCAGATAGCGTTATCCGGACCACTGACTCAAATGCTCCCGGGAGCACCTGTCCTACCTATTTGTGATCTTCATGATGAAGACGAACACGGTCTCAAGTCCACTAAGACTATCGGGCTGACGTCCGCTACCGGCCCAGAGTGTATAAAAACGCTTCGCCAAAATTGAAGTGGGCGCATCTACGTTAAATCTGAAATTTATCGGCAGGTGAGCAGACACAGATTTTGCGTAGAAACGCGAATTTCAATGTGGTTTCGGATGCGTGCAGCGCTGAAAAACGTTTTTACACACTCTGGGCCGATAGCTGCCAGAGTTAGAGGTTTCTTAGCTGCACGATGTGAGTCGCATGAGCGTCTCGAGTTCGTGTGAAGCCGCAGCGCAGGTAAAAAGCGCCTCCCTCAGAAGTGTCGGTGAAAAGACGCACACTTTCAAAGTGCAAAGCGGCGTGGGTAAGCAAGGCGCTAACCAGTCGCCTGCCAATCTGTTGCCCCCGTGACGCAGGAATCACATAAACACGCCGCAGCCTTCCTGTGCGGGTATGCGTGAACGGATCAACAGACAGACCTCCAACGCCCACCAGTTGCCGGTCTAGATACGCTGCCATTAGGCATTCGCCTGGCGCATCGAAGCGATTGGTACCTGAATGCCATTCCGAGGTCAGCCGGGTGATAAACCTGAAACCTTCTGCCACAGCCTCTTTCTCAAGGGCAGAAATTTGTGGCGGCATGTGCGTAACCCGTTGAATCTCCATTGGCGGTCAGTCCTACCTGATTGGGTACGAAGCTTCTGAGTTGCTAGGATCTCAATGTGCGGACTGTGCGCACGCAAGCGGCAGCTATGGCAATAGCAGCCACTCGTAAACGGCAGTTCCGCATTGAATCAGGCAACCGTCGATCAATCTCGCGGAGTGTGGACGGTCGAATTTCCAATGCTCGCGAGAAAAATGCCGGTATCCCGATTAGAGCGCAGACAAACCACGCGGCAAGCTGATGGCGCTGTTGCAACAAGTTGCTTCATCTTTTCTCGCGCTGATTTTTTCGTCCGCCACATGAATCTAAAAAACTCCGGCAGGTTCATCAGCAGTTCGGGGCAATTCTCCGGCAAGTCAGGCCGAGACTGACCGCGTTGGAGCAGGGTTCTGCGCAGTACGCGCAAGAATCGAAGCGTCGCCGAACGATCAATCCATATCAAAATATCTGCACGGGCCAGCCGGTTGTCCCAAGTGGCTGAATGGCCACCTTCGAATATCCAACAATCTCGGGCCTCTACATCGAGACAAAGCTGTGTCTTCTCGTCTCGACTTCGTTCGATCCACCCTGGCTGCCAGTGAATAGTGTCGATATGAACGACCGGCAACCCCGTGCGCTGACCAAGCTCACGCGCCAAAGTGCTTTTGCCTGACCCAGGTTGACCAACAATCATCACCCGTTGCATCGAAGCTCCTTCTCGCTATGCAAGCTGATTTTTTGGAGGGGCGCGATTTTACGTCAATGCCTATCTCGGTCAACAACAAGCGGTCAGCAGACCAGATCCATGCGGGTAACAGGAACGCCACGCTGATCCAGATACCCTGGAGAGCCTCTGCCGAAGTGGACTCGTAGCAGTAGCATGCATCGCACCCGATGGACGGGCTGCTGTGGCTCAATCGGCTGCCGATGTAGTGGGATCAGGGAGAGGTCTCAATATGATTCTGCGCAAACTCAATCTCGCACCACGTTCCACACTTAGCTTCGGTTTTTTCTGCTTGATGATCATTGGGTTGGGACTGGTAGCTCTCAACCAGGCAGCGAGCTTGAACGCCGCTGAAAAGTTTGTAGAAACCAATGTGGTGCCCAGCATTTCACTGCTCGCCAAGATGGACCGAGAATTCATAAGCATCAGAAATAACAATTCGAGAATCCGTAACCCTATCGAGCCTGCCGAGCGCAGAGCTCAAGCGCTGGCAGAGCTGCAAAAATCGAGAGGCAGTTTTAAGGACATTATCCAGCAGCTTCAACCTCTCATAGTGACGCCTAAGGGCAAAGAGCTTTTCGGGGAATTGGTGAAAGCCTATAGCGCCTATCAGAACGTTCAGGATCAATACTTGACCCTGACAGGTGCCGGAAAACTCGAGGATGCAGTCAAACTGTCCAGCGAGGTTATGAAGTTTGTGGCGGATGACGTAAACGCAGTTATCCAGAATCTGATAGAGCTCAATAACAACAAAGCGAATAATGCCGGCAAAGACGCCACACGTATTTACGAACAAACCAAATTGACCGTCGGCAGTTTCATCTTGGTGAGTACGTTGGCTGCAATCGCCCTGGCTTTTATGTACACCCGAAGCATCACCGTCCCAGTGAATCGATCATTGGCAATCGCTGAGCGGATTGCAAAAAATGACCTCAGCGAAGTGATCGATGTGCAAGGCACAGATGAGGTAGCGCGGCTGATGCATGCTTTGAAAGCGATGCAGGCCAGCTTGCGATCCACACTCTTATCAATAGCTGACTCATCCAACCAACTGGCATCCACATCCGAGCAAATGCATGTCGTAACCGAAAATGCGAATACAGGCATGCAGCAACAGAGCCACGAAGTGGAGATGGCCGCTACGGCGGTCACCGAAATGAGCGCTGCAGTTGAAGAAGTCGCCAGAAACGCCTCTGCGGCATCCGAGGCCGCTACTCGGTCTAATTCGGCCGCGATAGCGGGCCGTGCAAGGGTGGATGAAACCGTCGAAGCGATTAGCCTGATGGTCTCAAACGTCGGAAACGCTTCGAATGAGGTTCAAGGGCTCGCAGTGATGGCTACCGACATCAGCAAGGTTCTGGATGTCATCAGGGCCATCGCCGAACAGACTAATTTGCTAGCACTTAACGCTGCGATCGAAGCCGCTCGCGCAGGAGAAGCGGGTCGCGGGTTCGCTGTGGTTGCCGATGAGGTCCGGGCTCTGGCGCACAGGACACAAACCTCGACCGGCGAGATTGAACAAATGATTACCTCCATTCAAAAAGGCGCTGGAACTGCCGTTTCTGCAATGAGTAGTACCAACACACAAGCGCAAAAAACACTCGACACCGCTCGAGGTGCTGGGTCGGCATTGCTGGAAATTACCGCATCCATTGACGACATCACGGAGCGAAATGTACTTATTGCGACAGCGTCCGAGGAGCAAGCTCAGGTAGCCCGAGGAGTGGATAGAAGCTTGATTAGCATCCGGGATTTGTCGAGCCAGGCATCTGACGGATCTAACCAGACGGCTGTAGCCACCTCGGAACTTTCGAAGCTGGCAGTGGAGTTGAACCGTATGGTTAATCAATTTCGCCTATAGCTAACTGCGGCACGAAAAGCCTAAAAAACTAGCATCTGCCGCCTGGTTCAAGAATGGGACATTCGCAGTATGATTCAGGACAAAATTCACGAACAAATGAAACAGCTCGGATTGGCTGGAAATGCCGAGTTTGAAATACAGGTGCTTGCGGTGATTTTTGACCGTGCCCTCCGCGATTCCCAGGTGCAGTGAAATCGAAAGGCTGGAATGCCCGCGCAGGATCATGCTGACAATCAATTGTTCGCGGGGGGTCAACTGATCAGCGGCGAATCGCGAAAATGCGTTGTTCAAGTGCTCTTTCAACGCCGAAGCACTGTTGTCGATATGTGCGCAAACGCCCTGATAGTGACGCTGCAGCAACACGTCGACCATCGCACGGCAGCGTTGTAAACCTTCGAACTGCGCGGGCGAAAACGGCGCTGATGCGTTCATTCGCATCAGCGAATACGCCAGGTGGCCGACACCTGGCAAAGCCGAGATGAATACGATTTCTTCAGCCAGGGTGCCCGACTGCATGGAGATACACGGATGCACATCGGGGGAATTGAAGTAATCGCCCTCGAAAAAAGCATCAGGGGCCAACTCGCTCATGCGATAAAGCCCCGTCGCCCGGCCGTGGGCGCAGGCGGTGTAGACCGGGTCCAGCAAATACGTACCGTTGAGATAACTGTGCATCGCACCCGGTTCGCAGATGCCTTGCAGATTGTCGTGCAGTAACACTGGCGAGCCGTCCGTTGGGTAAAACAGCACGCAGCTTTGATCGAAACTGACAACGGCCCACAGCGCTTCATCCAGTTGCCGGGTGAAGCCATCACACCGCAGCAATGCGACCAAACCGGGCGTTGCCGAGTGCCATGCGTCAAGTACGGGCGTGGCATCCATGCCATATCCGCTATCCGGAACTGAAAAAGCCATGCCATCCCCTTGTCTTTATCCAATGCGCCCCATCAAGTGGGCGCTGGGCCTTAACCCGGCGATAAAGAGCAAGCATGTTTCTTGCCAGGCATGTCTTAAACAGCGGAAAAACCATTGTCTACAAACAACTGCGCTCCATTGACGAACGAAGCATCATCGCTGGCTAAAAACAACGCTGTCCGCGCAACCTCCTCTGGCTCGCAAAGCCGTCCCTGCTGCAGACTGATCGCTGCCTCGCTGGCATCCACTCCCATCCCTTGCAAGTCGCGCATTTCCCGCTCGCCGTGAGGCGTACGGATAAACCCTGGGGCCACCGCGTTGCTGCGGATACCACGATCACGAAACTCGACGGCAATGGCGCGTGCGAACATCTGGCACGCGCCCTTGCTGGCGTTGTACGCGACCTCGCCGGGGGTCGCGTACTGCGCGGAGATCGACGAAGTGCACACGATACTGCCCTTACCCTTGGCCAGCATTTGTGGAAGCACCGCCTGGGTAACCAGATACATGCTCTTGACGTTCACGGCCATGAGCCAATCCCATTCATGCTCCTGAATGTCGAGAAAAGGTTTTACGATCAAGGTGCCGGCGTGGTTGAAGAGCACATCCGCCGGGCCAAACTCTGCCAGCCCACGGGCGACAGCTTCGCGAACCTGAACACCTTGCGAGACGTCGGCGCCCAATCCCAATGCTTGGCCGCCTTCGGCAATGATCTGCGATGCCAATTCAGCGGCAGCATCGCCGTTCAAATCAATAATGATCACCTTCGCCCCTTCTGCGGCGAACAACCGGCTTGCAGCAGCGCCGCAACCACCGGCGCCGCCGGTGATAATGGCCACTTTTTCGGCCAGACGGCCCTTGCCTTTGGATAGTTCTAAATTAGTCATTTTGCGGATGTCCTTCACGACCGCCACTCACGGCGAATGCTTCTTCAGGCGACAACACCAGGCGATGACGACGATAGAAAGCGAAATAGGCAATCCCGATCAGGTACCAGCAGGCAGCAGCAAGGGCCGCCCATTTATAGAGGGGATCGAGAAACTGATAAATCAATGTCGCCGTGGCGATGACGATCACCGCGACCGCTCCGGCTATTCCGTAAGGGCTGCGATACGGCCGATGCAGAGTCGCAAAGGAGCGCTTCAAGCGGATATAAGCGACGCTTTGCAGGATGTAGGAAATCATTCCGGCGAACACGATCATGCTCACCAGGATTCCGCCCATTAATGGGTTGTTGTCCTTGCCGAACGTAAACCAGCAGAGCATCAAGATACCCAGTGCCGCCAGAGCTCCAGCGCCCAGCGCAATATTCGGCGTATTGCGGGTTGGGTGCGTGACCGACAGCCCGGTTGGCAAATAACCGGCGCGCGACAGCGAATAGATGTTTCGTCCCGCGGCAAAGCTGCCGGCCAGGAAGGACGCAGCCAGCCCCAGCACCGCCACGGCTGACAACAGCTTGCTTGCGGTGTGCCCGAAAATCTCCCGGAAGCCATCGAGCAGCGGCTCCGACGACGTGCTCATGAAGAAGCTGCCGCCGCCGATCGCTGCACTGAAAAACAACACGCCCAACGCCAGTACCGCAAGAATCACCGTGCCCCAGACTAATGCCAGCGGCAAATGCCGGGTCGGGTTATGTGACTCTTCAGCAGTCAGAGGCAATTGCTCGATGGCCAGGAACATGTAGACGGCGAACGGCAAGGCAAGCATGACGCCCGTCATTCCGAACGGCAGCCATGGCCCGTTACCGCCCTGCACTTGCACCGGCTTTCCGGTGGCGTCCATTGCAAGGTTCAGGGCTTTAGCGGTGAAGTCCATATGCGGGTAAGCCGCAATAAAGAACACCACCAACACAGAGACCGCCGCGAGGGTAATGAGCACGACCGCGCGCATCGACACCCCCAGGCCCCGGTTCGAAAGCATCAGCATGCAGGCATAGCCGACCACCCACCAGGCAGGTTGCCATTCGGGCCCGGTGCCGAAAATGGCCGTCAGGTAGGCCCCCATGAAGAACATATTTCCCGCAGGGGCCAGGATGAACTCAATGTTTTCCGCAAGGCCTGTGCTGAATCCGCCCCACGGTCCCATGGTTGTGCGTGCAAATGAATAGGCACCACCGGTATGCGGCAGCGCAGCCGCCATTTCGCCAATGGAAGAGCAAAGAAACAGGTACATGACGGCAATGATCAACAAGGCCAAAAACATGCCGCCGAAGCCCTGGGCCAAGCCCAGGTTCCAACCGGAATACTGACCCGCCACCACCGCACCAACGCCGAGAATCAGCAGGGTGAAAAAGCCTGCATGGCGCTGCAGGCGACGTTGTTCAAAGTAACCGCTTTCCACACTTTGATAACTGACCCCTGACGGGTTAACGGCCGCCGTCGGCGCTTTTATTGTCGGTCTGTCCACGCGGTGATCCTCCAAATCGGTTCAAGGCAAACGCCTTAATCGTCATCTTCGAATGCACTGCGCACGCTGCCTATGTCTCCAAGGGGACATGTCGAAAGCACCCACCCGCGTCCATCCGTCACATCCTCCCACCCTCCCCCTCCAGCCCACACCCAACCTGCCGATAACCTTACTAACCGTAGGCCTATCCCTCAGCATCTCCACTCGCCCGAGCCCACCCCATGAACCCACTCTCTCTTCTAAAAAAATCCCGCCCCTCTCGCCAAGGCACCCTCACCGTCACCAGCGCCGCCAACGACCTGGACGCCGCCCTCACCGCCCTGCGCATCACCCCCACCCTGATCACCGGTTTTATTTCGCCGCATCTGGACATCGACCAGATCGCCGCAAAGCTCAAGCGTCGCTTCCCGCAAAGCACCATCAGCCTGTGCACCACCTCCGGCGAGTTGTGCAATGCGCCCAATTCGCTGTATTGCGCCACCGGCGAGCGTTGGGACCGGGTGGTGTTGCAGTTGTTCGACGACAGCGTAATTGCCTCGGCCGAGGTGGTGATGGTGCCGCTTGAGTGTGAGGACATTCGTGGCGGCGGCAAGCGGTTGGGAATGCAGGAGCGGATTGCCAAGTTGGTCGGGCATATCAAGCGGGTGCAGGTGCGTACGCCGATTGATCATCGCGATACGTTGGCGTACGTGGTGTTCGATGGGTTGTCGGCGTCGGAGTCGTTTTTCATGGAGGCGCTGTATGAGTCGGGACGGTTTCCGTGTTTGTTTGTGGGAGGATCGGCCGGGGGCAAGTCGGATTTCCAGAAGACGCTGATCCACGACGGCCAGCGCAGCTATCAGCACCATGCGCAGATTGTGTTTCTGAAGACGGCGACGCATGTGCGATTTGGCGTGTTCAAAAGCCAGAATTTCAAACCGGCGGATTTGACCTTCAGTGTGCTGACGGCATCGGTGGAGGACCGCACCATTGACCAGGTGATCGACAGCAACGGCCATATCAAGAGCATGGTGCAGGCGCTGTGTGATGCGTTCAATTGCGCGCCCCAGGCCTTGGAGTCGAAGCTGGCGGATTATTCGTTTGCGATTCGGGTAGGCAGTGAGTTGTTTGTGCGGTCGATTGCGCGTATCGACTATGAGCAGCAGATCGTGCAGTTGTTTTGCGACGTGGCGCCGGGCGAGGAGTTGGTGATGGTGCGGCGTACGCCATTGCGGGAGGCGACGCGCCTGGACTATGAGCAGTTCTTGCGCGGCAAGGGCGGCCAGCCGGTGGCGGGTATTTTGAATGACTGCATCTTGCGTCGGCTGAACAACGGCGCCGAGCTGGGCAGTATGGCCGGCACGTTTGGCGATGTGCCGCTGGCGGGGTTTTCGACCTTTGGAGAGATTCTGGGGTTGAACCTGAACCAGACGCTGACGGCGATTTTCTTCTTTCGGGTGGCCAAGGGGGCGAGTTTCAATGACGAATATGTGGACAATTTCATCGCCCATTACGGCGAGTTCAAGGCGTTTTTCCTACGTCGTCAGGTGAAGAAGCTGGCGGGGTTGAACCATGTGGTGGTCAAGCAGATCGCCGCGTTCAAGAACAATGACTTCTCCAACACCCTGAATACTCGTGGGCTGGACAGCAATATCCTGCCGGTATTCGAGGGCCTGGCGGACTTGGGCCAGGTGTTGGCCCAGGCCGAGCACCAGCAGGAAGAAATTGCGGCGCAGCTCAAGCATTACTCGGGGGAGTTGCATGCTTCGATGGATGACCTGGTGAGCACCATCGAGCGGCAGAACAGCGTATCAGCCCAGGCCGGGGCCACGGTGGAGGGGCTGTCGAGCCAGGCGGATGTTGCGGTGGAGGGCGCACGCACCCTGGCCGATTCGAGTTTGCGCATCCAGTCGATTGTGCAGGTGATCCAGCAGATCGCCGGGCAAACCAACCTGTTGGCACTCAATGCGGCCATTGAGGCGGCACGCGCGGGCGACCTGGGCCGGGGCTTTGCGGTGGTGGCCGACGAGGTGCGCAAGCTGGCGGAGATCACACGCAAGAATGCGGCAGAAATCGGCGTGGATATCGACGTGCTGGCGGGCGAGATTCAGCGGGTGGCGCAGCAGATTGAAGACCAGTCGTCCGGGGTGGGCGCGCTGCGCGAAATGCTCGATGCGCTGGAGGCGTCCAACCGCGCTACGGAGGGCACGGCGCAGCGCACGAAGACGATTGCGGATACGTTGACGGGCCTCACCCATGCGTAGACGTTAACGGCAGGTAAAAAACCGCGCGGGGCTCATGGCATTGAACGGAGTGTTCAGTGCATGATGCGTCACTCATATCAAGGACGATAACCACAGTGAAAAGCGCCCTCGCCTCCCTGCTATTGCTATGCCTGACCGCTCCCGCCTTCGCCGCCGAACACCCTGTCGGCTTCAAGACCGTCACCCTGCCCGACGCCCACAACAACCGCCCCCTTGAGCTGGCCGTGTGGTACCCCGCCACCACCACAGCCAAGCCCGAGCTGATCGCCGATAACGCGGTGTTCATCGGCGCCCTCGGCGTGCCCGACGCAGCGCCGGCGGCCGGCGAACATCCGTTGGTGGTGCTGTCCCACGGTTACGGCGGTAATTGGCGCAACCAGGTGTGGCTGGCCAGTGCACTGGCGCATCGGGGTTACATCGCGGCGGCGGTCAACCACCCCGGCACCACCAGCAAGGATCGCAGCCCCGCCGCCGCCGCGCAGTTGTGGCAACGGCCCAAAGACCTCAGCCGCGCCATCGACGCGGTGCTCGCGCAGCCCACGCAATTTGGCGCGGTCACGCACCACCGGATTGCCGCCGTGGGCCACTCCCTCGGCGGCTGGACCGTGCTGGAAATCGCCGGTGCCCGTTTCGATCCAGACCTGTTCAACCGAGACTGCACCGTCCACCCGAAGCTCGGCGGTTGCATTGGCTACCGGCAAATGAACCCTGCCGGCACACCCGCCGGGAAGGCCCGATTGGCCGCCGACCTCAGCGACAAGCGCGTCACCGCCATTGTGTCGCTGGACCTGGGCCTGTCGCGCGGTTTCACCGACGCCAGCCTGGCGGTATTGCCCGTGCCGGCGCTGGTCATTGCGGGGGGTGTGCCGTCGGAGGATATGGACCCTGACCTGGAGTCCGCCGCCTTGGTCAAACGCCTGCCGAAAGCGTCGACGCAATACGTGGAGATCGCCGACGCAACTCACTTCAGTTTCATGGCGATCTGCAAGCCGGGCGGCATGGCGTTGATTGAAGCGGATTCGCCGGGCGACGGCATGATTTGCCGAGATGGTGAGGGAGCTCGGGCGCGGGCGGTGATTCAGCAGCAGGTGGTGGGGCTGATCAGCGAGTTTTTAGGGCGCTCGTTTCGACATTGAAGTCGGCATCGACCTTACAGCACGTGGTGCGCCACGGCTGGCTGAACGCATATTCGACTACAACACGACCAAGGAAACCATCCGCGGTAAAACACCGGCAGATTGAGGCAGAAGCGCCGCCCCCCCGTCAGCGCCTGACGCGTTGAGCAGCGAGCGCCTGCCCGATGACCGGCTGACGCAACGATCAGGCTTTTTAAACTGGTATGATTCGCGCGTTTACAGACCAGGTAAAAACCCCATGAACCGCCAGAAAAAACTCCAGCAGCTCTTCAAGGCCAAGGCCAAGAAGGCCAGCGCCAAATTGGCGCCGAAATCCAAGGACAAGTACATCAGTAAAGCGGAGCGGGAAAAACTGGCGACTGAAGCGGCTCAGGCGCCAGACCTTTCCCCGGAAAGCTGATTCAGCAACCGCTCAACGCCACCTGCCGCCGCTCCCCCGCAAAGAAAAACGGTCGCAACCGCACGCCCACGCCGTTGCCGATAAACGCCGCCACCAGCCACACCCAGCCATGCAGGCTGCCCGAGGCGATGCCGCTGAAGTACGCGCCGATGTTGCAACCGTAGGCCAGGCGCGAGCCATAGCCGAGCAGCAGGCCGCCGATCACCGCCGCGATCAGCGAGCGCGCCGGGATGTTCAGGCTGGGGGCGAAACGACCGGCCAGGCCGGCGGCCAGTAGCGCGCCAAGGACGATGCCGATGTCCATGACGCTGGTGATGTCTTCCCACACGGGCGCGGCCAGGGCCTTGGCATTGCCTGGCATTTGCCAGAACGCCCAGGCTGTCACGTCCACACCCAAGCCACTCGCCACCTTGGCACCCCACAGCGCAAACGCCGAGGTGATACCCCATGGCCGCCCGGCCAGGGCCAGGGTGGCGTAGTTGAGCAGTGCCAGGCCAATCGCGCCCCACACCAGCGGCCACGGGCCGCGCAGGAAACGGCGCAGGCCTTGGTGTTCACTTTTCACACCTTCTTCAAGCTGGCCATGACGGCGCTTTTCCAGGCGGACGGTGACCGCCGCAATGATTGCGAACATCGCCAGGCTGGCGAGCAGCGCCGGCACTACGCCGAAGCTTTTGACGATGGATACAGCCGGGAACGCGGGCAGTGCGAACCACCAGTCCACATGGTGGGTGGCGATCAACGAGCCGCAAATGAAGAACAACAACGTCACCAGCATGCGCGCATTGCCGCCGCCCACGGTGAACAGCGTGCCCGAGGCACAGCCACCGCCCAACTGCATGCCAATGCCGAAAATAAACGCACCAAACACCACCGACACCCCGGCCGGCGCCACCAGCCCGGTCACCGGCTGCCCGAACAACGTGCCCGCCCCCAGCGCCGGGAAGAACAGCAGCACCGCCAGCGCGAGCATCACCATCTGCGCGCGCAAGCCGGCACCCCGCCGCTCGTTGAGAAACACGCGCCAGGCCGAAGTGAAGCCGAAGGCCGCATGGTAGAGAGTCAGGCCCAGCGCAGCGCCGACCACCAGCAACAGCACCTGCCGCGAGCCGACGCTGGTTTGCAGGAACAAGGCGCCCAGCACCAGAATGATAAAGGCCACCAGCGGCGCAAAAGGCTTGCGCGTGGGGGTCATGGAGAGGGAGGTGCTCATGGAGTATCTCGGTTGGTTTGAAAGGGATGGGTTGCGAGGGGGGTGAGTATAAACCCAGAGAGAAGCGAGAGTTGTCGAGCGTTAATCAGCCGCGCCCCACCGACCCCGACACCGGAAGATTGCCCAGCAACCTGAGCCCGGTGGTCTTCACAAAGGTGTCGTAATCCATCGGCCGCTGAATGCGGGTTTCGGCATTGGGCAGCACATATGCCCACGCACGCCGGGACGAGGCGTCGTACACCAGCTTGAACAGCCGCGTCGGCACCCACACCTGGTTGTCGCCGATGGTGCCGTGGCCCGCATCGAACAACGGCCCGGTGAACACATACACATCGCCCCCGGCGCGCACGGCGAATTTGCGCACGTCGGCCTCGACCTTGCTCCAGATCTTGCGGTTATTGGTGGGGTCTTGCGGCACCATGTTCGACAGTGCGAAAGACTGGGCCATGGCCTTGGCGTCGGGCGCATCGGCGGCCGGGGATTGGTGCCCACGGTCCATGGCCGGGTGCTGGCCATGGTAGTCGCTCAACTCCGCCCGTCCTGCCTTGGGGATTCGCGGGTCCGCGTAGAAATGGTTGGTGCGCTCTTCACCCTTGGCGTCTTTAAGCTGACGCGCGTTCAGGCGCTCGACCACCAGCAGCGGCGTTTTGCTGGTTTGCGAATACAGCACGGCAAAATGGTCGGAACACAGGGCCAGGGGTTGCATACTGGCGGGGATGGTGGCGGTTTTGATCGGGGTGGCGGCGGGAAAAATATCGGCGCAGCTGTCGAAAGACAGTTGCCGTTCCTGGGGGGAATAAAGGTCTATCGCACCACGGGCATGTGCCCCTGTGGACACCAGGAAAAGGACCGAAAACCCGATGGCAATCTTGCGTAAGTGCATGTTTTTAAATCTTATCGTGAGGGTTAGGGGGGCCCTATGGACCCCGACATTGCCGTTTAGTGCTGGCCACGCCGAATTGGCGACCACCAACCCGTCCTCGTTACCGAAGTCATGACAGATCGCGCCAACACTAATGCCCCACCGCCGCCGGCCCATCGGTAGATCGCTTCCCCGGCTTGAAACCATGGGCCCGCGCTGTCCACGCAATGCCCAGCGCCACCGCCACCAACCCCAACATCGCCCACGGAAACGCCGCCACGCCCCAGGTGTCGAGCAACACGCCGCCGACCACGCCGCTACCGGCAATCGCGCTGTTCCACGCCACCACGTTGAGTGACAGCGCCACATCCGCGCCATCACCCGCTGCATCGGCCAACGCGGTTTGCAGCAAGGTCGCGGCGCCACCGAAGCTCAACCCCCACACGGCCACACCGAGGTAGATCACCTCTGGCCTATTCCCCAGCAGCCCGAACGCCACACTGACCAGCGCAAACGTCGCCAGGCTCACCAGCACGGTCTTGCGCAGCAAAGGCTCGACCAGCCTGGCCGTGATCCAGATCCCCGCCAACGCAGCGATGCCAAACACCAGCAGCACCAGGTCGATGTGACCCGCCAACCCCGCCGGCGCCACGAACGGTGCGATGTAGGTGTACAGAATGTTGTGCGCCAGCATCCAGCTGATCACCACCGCCAGCACCGGGCGCACGCCTGGCGTGGTCAGCACTTTGCCCAGCGACAGCCGCTGGTGTGCGGGTTGCGGCGCATAGTCAGGCACTTTCACCAGCACCCAGACGATCAACAACAAGGTCAACCCCGACATCAGGCCAAACGTGATGCGCCACCCCACCAGCCCGCCCAGCCAAGTGCCCAACGGTACGCCCAGCGACAGCGCAATCGGCGTGCCGACCATCGCCAGTGCCAGCGCCCTGCCCTGCTGATGGGGCGCGACCATGCGCCGGGCGTAACCGGCCAACAAGCTCCAGGCCAATCCGGCCGCGACGCCTGCGAAAAAGCGTGCCACCAGGGTTATGCCGTAATGGGACGACAGCGCAGTGATCGAATTGAACAGCAGAAAACCGACGATAGTCAGCAGCAGCACATTGCGCCGACGCCAGCCCCGGGTGGCGATGGTCATGGGGATCACCGCCAGCACCGACCCCAGTGCGTAGGCCGTGACCATCTGCCCGGCCATGGACGGCGAAATCGCCATGCCCTCGCTGATCAACGGCAACAGGCCGGCGGGCAGGGTTTCGGTGACGATGCAGATGAAGCCGGTCATCGCCAGGGCGAGCAAGGCGCCGATGGGCAGACGCTCGGACGAGGCGGTTAGGGTGAGTGAAGGGGTCACGGGAAACTCCTTGGTAACGGAATTAAGTACTGATCGATACAGATGTTGCAAGCGCACGACGTGCGTTGTCAACGACTTATGTATCGACTAGTATTTATATGCCTTTGCACAGGAGACCTGCCATGGCACAGATGGGCCGCCCCCGTACCTTCGACCGCGACCAGGCCGTGGAACAGGCTATGCACCTGTTCTGGCAACACGGCTATGACGCCACCTCCCTCGCCCAACTCAAGGCCGGCCTGGGTGGCGGCATTTCCGCGCCGAGTTTTTACGCGGCATTCGGCTCCAAGGAGGCGCTGTTCGAGGAGTGTGTGCAGCGCTACCTGGCCACCTACGCCCAAGTCACCGAATGCCTGTGGGATGAAAGCCTGCTACCGCGCCAGGCCATTGAAACCGCGCTGCGCCAATCGGCGCGTATGCAGTGTGAAGATGGCCACCCCAAGGGCTGCATGGTGGCGCTGGGCGTGATGAGTGCACCGAGCCCGGAGACTGCGCGGGTAGCGAATGGCTTGACCCAATCGCGGCTGCGCACGCGGGCAGGGATCGTGGCGTGTGTGGAACGGGCGGTGCATATGGGCCAGTTGCCCGAGCAGACCCAGCCGGCGGTGATGGCGGGTGTGTTCGACAGTTTCCTGCAAGGCGTTTCGATCCTGGCCCGCGATGGGGTGCCGCACGCCAGCCTTGACGCAGCGATCAGCCAGCTCATGCTGACCTGGGATGTTGCTGCGTCTGTCACACCGCCCCTTCGCCACCTGGGCAAGTGCTAAAACACTAACCACGAAAAATTGCAGCACGCCTGCGCCATCCGCGCCACGTCCTGGTTCAAGCCGAATTGCCGGTCCACCCGGTGCAAAGTTACATACCTGTCCCAGCTAAAGGTCATACGAATAAAGGCGCTCCGAAGAGCGCCTTTATTCATTCCAGCATCACTGCTCGCTGATGGTTTTCACATCAGCCTTGGCCGCACCACCAATGGTGATGCGCTTGGGCTTCGCTTCCTCCGGTACCACCCTGAGCAGGTCAATGCTCAGCAACCCATTGGCGAGTTGTGCGCCCTGCACTTCAATGTGGTCGACCAGACGGAACGACAACCGGAACGCGCGCTGGGCGATGCCCTGGTGCAGGTAAGTGATGCCCTCATCGTGTTCGCGTTTGCCGCCAGCGACGGTCAACACGCCTTTTTCCACCTGGATCTCCAGGTCATCCTCCACCAGGCCAGCGGCTGCGATAACGATCCGATAGTGGTCGTCACCGTGCTTCTCGACGTTGTGAGGTGGATACGCAGTACCGGCCTCGCTGCGAAGCGCCGATTCGAAAAGGTCGTTGAAACGGTCAAAGCCGACGGAATGACGGAACAGTGGGGCCAACGAAAGAGTAGTAGCCATTGCAAAATCTCCTGAGTTTTCTCCAAGTGATTTGATACGCGACCCGCATTCGGCATCGCGTAAAACCTAAGTAGGTTCAGGGGAAAAAATTTCAAGCGGTGCACCCAAAATTTTTTTAACGCTTCTGTATGAGCGGGCTGGCCTACTCCGTAGCCTCAGCCACGCCCTGATCTTCCCCCAGAAACCCGCCACTTTGGTGATGCCACAGCCGCGCATAGGTCCCGTTTTTGGCGAGCAATTCGCTGTGGGTGCCTTGTTCGATGATGCGTCCGTTATCCATGACGATAAGCCTGTCCATGGCCGCAATCGTCGACAGCCGATGGGCGATGGCAATCACGGTCTTGCCCTTCATCATTTCATCGAGGCTTTCCTGGATGGCCACTTCAACTTCTGAATCCAGCGCGCTGGTGGCTTCATCCAGCAGCAGGATCGGCGCATTTTTCAGCATGACCCGGGCAATGGCGACACGTTGACGCTGGCCACCCGAAAGCTTGATACCGCGCTCGCCCACCAAGGTGTCGTAGCCGGAGCGGCCTTGCTTATCGCTCAGTTGGCTGATGAACCCATCGGCCTGGGCGCTGGCTGCAGCGCTGCGGATTTGCGCGTCGGTCGCGTCGGGGCGGCCGTAGGCAATATTGTCGCGAATGGAACGGTGCAGCAGGGACGTGTCCTGAGTCACCATGCCGATGGCGCTGCGCAGACTGTCTTGTGTGACGTGTGCAATGTTTTGCCCATCGATGCAAATCGCCCCCTTGTCCACGTCATAAAAGCGCAACAGCAGATTGATAAGCGTGGATTTACCGGCGCCCGAGCGCCCTACCAGCCCGATCTTTTCCCCCGGGCGAATGGCCAGGCTCAGGCCATCGAGCACCTGGCGTTCGCCGTTGTAATTGAAGCTCACATTGTCGAAGGTCACCGCACCGCCCGTGGTAACCAGCACACCGGCATCTGGCGCATCCTGCACCTTGGGGCCACGGGCCAAGGTTTCCATACCGTCCTGCACCGTGCCGACGTTCTCGAACAGCGAAGTCATTTGCCACATGATCCAATGCGACATGCCATTGATACGCAGCGCCATGGCAGCAATGGCCGCCACAGCACCTGTACCCACTTCGCCTTGGTGCCACATCCATAAGGCATACCCGCCTGCGCTCATGATCAACGCAACCGCCAACGCCTGATTGACGATCTCGAATTGGCTGACCAGACGCATCTGGCGAAAGCCGGTTTGCTTGAAATCCTCCATCGCCGCACGCGCGAAATGGGCTTCACGCTTGGAATGGGAGAACAACTTCACCGTGGTGATATTGGTGTAGGCGTCGGAAATACGCCCGGTCATCGATGAGCGCGCATTGGCTTGCTCCTGCCCGACTTTGCCAAGGCGCGGCACGAAGTACCCCATGGCAAGCCCGAACAACGCCAGCCAGGCAATGAAAGGCAGCATCAACTTCGGGTCAAAGCCGCCGGCCAGTGTGATGATTGCGATGAAGTACACACCGATCCCGGGGGCAATCTCGATCAGGGTGAACAGCACCTCGCGCACCGAAAGCGCCGTCTGCATGACTTTGGTCGTGACCCGGCCAGAGAACTCATCGGAGAAAAATGAAAGGCTCTGGCGCAGCATCAGCCGATGAAAATCCCAGCGCAGGCGCAACGGCAGGTTGATCGCCAATATCTGGTGCTGCACCATCGTGCGCAATGCCACCAGCCCGATACTGGTCACCAGTACGATACCGATCCCCCACAGCACACGACTTTCCTGCGCGGCCGCTTCGCCGCCTGCCTGCCAGGTCGATAGCAGATCCACGACTTGCCCGAGAACGGAAAACAACCAGGCCTCATAGATCGACACACCAGCACTGAGCAACGCAAGCGCAAGCACATAACCGCGAGCGCCTCGCGTGCAGGCCCACAAAAACCGCGCCAGGCCATCAGGTGGCGGCGGCGCCTCGTCGGGAGGGAAAGGGTCGAGCCGTTGTTCAAATGTGCGAAGCATGGAGCTCTCCAAAACGATCCAGTCAGGAGATTCTCGCATCTAATGGTGGGGTTGAGGGCTTCGTGGGGAGATATGGTTATTCGGCCGCAGCGGATTGCATGAGGATTGTGGGTTGTGCGCTTTGGTTGCGTGGTTACGTAGCTCCAAGACCTGGACTCGAACAGAAAAATAAGCATTTGCTCTACAATGAAATTATTCTGTTTTTTAGTATATATGTCCCTACGATTATCCTAATCCAGCCCGTATTTTATTGGAGTTCTTTCGATATCCCTGGATCAGGAAAAAACATTCAAGTTTCCGCTGTTTTTGAGACAACGCGAGCATCTGAGTCATCTCGCTGCCAACCGCCGCCCAAGGCTTTGAACGTGGCCACTGCAGCGCGAGCCGATTCAGTTTGTGCCTGGGCTCTGCCATCAGATGCCGCTAGGAGATGTTCATCGGCATCCAGCACTTCGATCAAGCTGACCACGCCTTTTTCATAGGCGGCAAACGATGTCGCTCTGGCTTTCGCATACGCCGACTCGCCCTGGGCGAGCTGGGTCGATTGTTGCTCGCGGTTGATCCGTGCAGAAACAGCGCTTTCCACATCTTCGCAGGCCCGCAGAACGGACTTGCGGTAAGCGGCCAAGGCTTCGGCTTCCTGGCCCTTTGCCAAATCAATCTGGGCGTTGATGCGGCCAAAATCGAACAGCCGCCAGCGTAATCCCAGTGCCGCCGAAGCCTGACTGGCGCCGTTGCTGAACAGGTTTGCGCTGGATACCGATGTAGCACTGCCGAGCAGCGCAGCCACAGACAGTTTGGGGTAGTACTCGGACATGGCTTCGCCGATGCGCGCACTGGATGCCGCAAGACGGCGCTCCGCGACGATCAAATCTGGACGCCGACGCAGCAGGTCGGCTGGAGCGCCCATATCCGAGAGGCCTGGCACCTCAGGGATGGGCGCCAGCTTAGTCAACTGCGCGCTGTAAGTGCCGGGCGCCTTACCCAACATGACATCCAGCGCATTCATTGCCGTGTCAATGCCTGCTTGCAGTACCGGCACGCTGGCCTGCGCTTGGTTCAGCGCGCCTTGGGTCTGGTTCAACTGCAGTTCAGCCGCCAGGCCTTTTGCGTAGAGATGTTCGATGGTGGTGAGCAGTTGTTGTCGTGTGTCTACTTGCTGCCGGGCAATTTCCAGACGTGCTTGCAGGCCACGGATGCTGATGTAAAGGTCGGCTGTTTGCGCGACCACTGCCAGACGTGTGGCGATCGCTCCGGCTTGCGAGGCCTGATAATCGGCGAAGGCCGCTTCTTTACCTCGGCGCAGCCCGCCAAACACATCCAGCTCCCAGCCGGCATTCAAGTTCGCCTCATAGGCGCTGCCGTAGCGATTATAGGAAGGGTCTGAATTCAGCACTTGGCCCAACGGCGTCTCCACTGACTGACGGGCTCGGGCCGCCTGACCATTGACGGTAGCCGACGGCAGGAGGGCTGCGTTAGCTGCGCCCAAACCGGCGCGAGCCTGCTCGATCCTTGCGTTTGCCTGGGCTAAATCGAGGTTCTGTTCAAGTGCTCGATTTATCAGCTGACTGAGTATTGGGTCATTAAATGCGTTCCACCAAGCGGCGAGATCGTCATTTGCGGCGCCCAATTGTCGTGCCTTGGACGTTTGCGCGGAGAAATGCTCGGGCAATTCCACACGGGGTTTTGAGTAGTCGGGGCCCACTGCGCAACCTGCAACCATACCCAAACACAGTAAAACGGCGAAACGAGGAGGAGGATGCATGCGATACCTACGAAAGGGTCGATTTGTGACGATATTACAATTTGGTCACAAGTTGTCAACCACCTTTAGGATGAGTAAGCTGCTCGCATGAATCAGCCATCAGTTTCTTCGCCCAGCGCCCGTGGCCCAGCCGATCACGACATTCGAGACCAGATTGTTGCGGCGGCCAACGAACATTTCAGTCAATACGGTTATGGTAAAACAACGGTTTCTGACCTGGCCAAGGCCATCGGCTTTTCCAAGGCTTACATCTACAAATTCTTTGAATCCAAGCAGGCGATTGGTGAAGCAATCTGTACAAACTGCCTGACCGAAATCGTTGCGGCAGTGGAGCAAGCCATCAATGTAGACGGCATCTCGCCGACTGAACGTTTTCGGCGCCTGGTCAAAACCTTAATCGCTACAGGTGTGAGCCTGTTCTTTAACGACCGTAAACTCTACGACATCGCAGCGTTCGCCGCGTCGGAGCGATGGCCCAGCTCACAAGTCTATGACGCTCAGATTAAGAGCTTCGTGTTGCAAATCGTGCGTGAGGGGCGAGAGCTCGGCGAGTTTGAACGCAAGACTCCGCTGGACGAGACGGTAGAGGCAATTCATCTCGCTCTGCGGCCCTTCATCAATCCTCTGCTATTGCAGTACAACCTCGATTTTGTTGAAGAAGCCCCTTCTCTCATCTCCAATCTTGTTCTGCGCAGCCTGATGCCTTAAACCTCTGCTGACGGATGCGCTGCGCATCCGTATCAGCGTGTGCGCCTGAAATAACTAGATATCGAGCTTCTTAGCTTTGCTCTGATCAAGTGGGCGATGTTCATTCATCTCGGTAGTGACTATTGACATAAATGGTCACTTGAATAAGCATGGTGCATCCGCTACCGAGAGGTCTTTATGATCCAGCGCCATCGCATGTCACTCATCTTCATTGTCTTGTTGCCGTTTGCCCTAGCGGCCTGCAACGAGGCCACGCCTGCCGATCCTCGCCTTCAAGTGCCCTTGGTGCGCATCGGCGTGGTTCAACCCTCCGCGCCTGCGGCACGGGTATTCACCGGTATCGTCGCGGCCCGAGTTCAGAGCGATCTCGGTTTTCGGGTACCTGGGAAGGTCTTGGAGCGTTTGGTGGATACTGGACAGAGTGTCAAGCGCGGGCAGCCCCTTATGCGAATCGATGCCAACGACCTGACGCTGACCGCGCGAGCACAGCAGGAAGCGGTACTGGCCGCCATGGCCCGAGCTCGGCAGGCCTCCGATGACGAGCTTCGCTACCGTGATCTGGTGTCCGTCGGAGCGGTATCTGCGTCAGCTTACGCAGGGTTCAAAGCAGCTGCCGACTCGGCGAAAGCCCAACTCAACGCTGCCCAGGCCCAGGCTGATGTGGCGAAAAACGCGACCGGTTATTCGACATTGCTGGCGGATGCTGACGGGGTGGTAGTGGATACCTTGGCTGAGCCGGGGCAAGTGATTGGCGCAGCTCAGGTGGTGGTGCGTGTTGCCCACTCAGGGCAGCGCGAGGCGGTGATCCAGTTGCCCGAGACGTTACGTCCTGCGCTGGGCTCGGCGGCGACGGTTGAGCTGTACGGCCAGCACCAGACTGCAGGTAAAGCGCGTTTACGCCAGTTGTCCGACTCTGCCGACCGACAGACCCGAACGTTTGAAGCGCGTTATGTGCTGGAGGGGGAGCTCTCCAACGCCACCCTGGGTTCGACGATCTCAGTGGTTATCGCTGACACGGATGTTGCTGATGCCAAGGAATTACAGGTGCCCATGGGGGCCCTCTACGACGCCGGTAAAGGTCCGGGGGTCTGGGTGGTGGGCGGGGAACCTGAGCAGGTGGCATGGCGCCCGATCAAGGTTCGCGGTCTGAATAATGAGGCCAGCGTGCGCGTGACGGGTGATCTGCAGGTGGGTGATCGTGTTGTCGCATTGGGTGCTCACTTGCTGAGAGAGGGAGAGAAGGTCAGGACTGAACTCGCCGATGCTCCGCAAAATTCAGTGGTTGAGGTAAGTCGATGAGCGGCTTCAATCTTTCGGCGCTGGCAGTGCGCGAGCGCTCAATCACCCTGTTTTTGATCCTGCTGATTTCTGTGGGTGGGTTGTACGCCTTCTTCAAACTGGGGCGTGCGGAAGACCCCGCATTCACCATTAAACAAATGACGGTGGTCACCGCCTGGCCTGGGGCGACGGCCCAAGAGATGCAAGACCAGGTGGTAGAAAAGCTGGAAAAACGCATGCAGGAACTGCGTTGGTACGATCGGACCGAGACCTTTACCCGGCCCGGCTTGGCATTCACCACGGTTTATCTGCTCGATAGCACGCCACCCTCAGCCGTCCAGGAGGAGTTTTACCAGGCGCGCAAGAAAATCCTGGATGAGCAGAAAGGGTTGCCATCCGGGGTGATCGGCCCGACGGTCAATGATGAGTATTCCGATGTCACCTTCGCGCTCTATGCGCTCAAGGCCAAGGGCGAGCCGCAACGTCTGCTGGTGCGCGAAGCCGAGAGCTTGCGCCAGCGTCTGCTGCATGTGGCGGGTGTGAAGAAGGTCAACATCATCGGTGAACAGGCCGAGCGCATTTTTGTCGAGCTGTCCTACGAGCGTTTGGCGACACTGGGCATTTCTGCACGAGACATCTTCAGTGCGTTGAACACGCAAAACATGATAACGCCGGCCGGTTCGGTAGAAGCGAAGGGGCCCCAGGTTTTCATCCGCCTGGATGGCGCGTTTGATGACCTGCAGAAGATTCGCAATACCCCGCTGACAGTGCAGGGCAGAACCCTCAAGTTGTCCGATGTGGCTGAGGTCAAGCGCGGTTATGAGGACCCCGCGACATTCCTGGTACGCAACAACGGCGAGCCGGCACTGTTGCTCGGCGTGGTCATGCGCGATGGCTGGAACGGCCTGGATTTGGGGAAGTCGCTGGACGCTGAGGCAACAGCGATCAATGAGCAGATGCCTTTGGGCATGAGCCTGACCAAGGTCACGGATCAAGCGGTGAATATTGGCGCATCTGTCAACGAGTTCATGGTGAAGTTTTTTGCTGCCTTGGGCGTGGTGCTGCTGGTGTGTTTTCTCAGCATGGGCTGGCGTGTCGGCGTTGTGGTTGCCGCAGCGGTGCCGCTGACTCTGGCGGCCGTGTTCATTGTCATGGCGGCCACGGGCAAAGACTTCGATCGAATTACCCTGGGCTCGTTGATTCTGGCGCTGGGGCTGCTGGTGGACGATGCAATCATTGCCATTGAAATGATGGTGGTGAAGATGGAGGAGGGCTACGACCGAATCAAGGCCTCCGCTTATGCCTGGAGCCACACGGCCGCGCCGATGTTGTCGGGGACGTTGGTGACGGCGATCGGCTTTATGCCCAACGGTTTTGCCAAGTCGACCGCTGGTGAGTACACCGCGAACATGTTCTGGATCGTTGGCATTGCGCTGATCACTTCCTGGGTGGTGGCCGTGGTGTTTACCCCTTACCTGGGCGTCAAACTGCTGCCGCAGATCAAGGTGCCTGAAGGCGGGCATACGGCGATTTACGGTACACCGAACTACCAGCGTTTCAGGCGCCTGCTGGGCAGTGTGATCCGCCGCAAAGGCCTGGTGGCGACATCCGTCGTGGGCTTGTTTGTTGTTGCGATTCTGGGCATGGGCGTGGTCAAGAAGCAGTTCTTTCCAACATCCGACCGACCTGAGGTGCTGGTTGAGGTGCAGATGCCTTACGGCACCTCTATCGAACAGACTGATGTGGCGGCGGCCAAGGTCGAGGCGTGGTTGGCTCAGCAGCCGGAAGCCAAGATCGTCACCGCTTACATTGGCCAGGGCGCGCCGCGCTTCTATTTGGCGATGGCCCCTGAGCTACCCGATCCATCCTTCGCAAAAATCGTCGTCCTGACGGCGAGTCAGCAAGAGCGTGAGGCGCTCAAGATTCGGCTCAGGCAAGCCACGGCCGATGGTTTGGCGCCTGAAGCCCGCGTGCGGGTGACGCAGTTGGTATTTGGTCCTTACTCACCGTATCCGGTGGCCTTTCGGGTGATGGGCGCCGACCCCGCAGTGTTGCGGGATATCGCCGCGCAGGTGCGTGAGGTCATGACCGCCAGCCCCATGATGAGGACCGTCAACACCGACTTGGGCGAGCGCGTGCCGGCACTTCATCTCACGCTGGATCAGGATCGCCTGCAAGCATTCGGCTTGACCTCGACCGATGTCGCACAACAGCTGCAATTTCTGCTCACGGGGGCGCCTGTCACCGAGGTGCGTGAGGACATTCGTTCGGTTCAGGTGGTCGCTCGCTCCGCTGGTGAGACGCGTCTGGATCCATCGAAAATTACCTCCTTCACGCTGACCGGCGTCCAAGGCCAGCGCGTTTCGCTGTCCCAGGTAGGGACGGTGGATGTGCGCATGGAAGAGCCCATCCAGCGACGTCGTGATCGTACGCCGACAATAACCGTGCGCGGTGACGTGGCTGAAGGTCTTCAGCCTCCCGATGTCTCCAACGCCTTGATAACGCAGTTGCAACCTATCATCGAAAAGCTGCCGGCGGGCTACCGCATTGAGTTTGCCGGCGCGATCGAAGAGTCGGGTAAAGCAAACAAGGCATTGCTGCCGTTGTTCCCGATCATGATCGCGCTGATGTTGCTGACCATCATCATTCAGGTGCGCTCGATGTCGGCAATGATGATGGTGTTCGCCACCGCGCCTTTGGGCTTGATTGGTGTGGTGCCAATTCTGCTGCTGTTCCAGCAGCCGTTCGGGATCAACGCCTTGGTGGGATTGATTGCCTTGTCAGGGATTCTGATGCGTAACACGCTGATCCTCATTGGCCAGATTCACTCTAATAAGCAAGCCGGTCTGTCGCCTTATAACGCAGTGGTCGAAGCCACTGTACAGCGTGCACGGCCAGTGATTCTCACGGCGTTGGCGGCGATGCTGGCGTTCATTCCGCTGACCCATTCGGTGTTCTGGGGAACGCTGGCCTACACCCTGATTGGCGGTACGTTTGCTGGCACCGTGCTGACCCTGGTGTTCCTGCCAGCGATGTACGCCCTCTGGTTCAAGATCAAGCCTGAGCCCGCGCATGAGCTTGCAGCGAACACTCATGTTGCTTGATACCTGCGTGCCTGGATCGTCTCAAAAAGGAAAATCGATATGAGCTCGTTGGCCCAGATTACTTAGTAGTTTGATCCCGCTGCGCCCTTCGTGGTTCCGGCCAACTGGCTCCAGGGAAGAACTGTGTTTGACGGGCTATCTGCAGCCCTGTCATTGCAGGCGGTGTTGTTTGTGCGAAAAAAGGGGACAGCTTTGAATGGCACTTACTTAACGGCTAACTAGCTGATACGGCTGCAAAAAATGAAAAAATGCTGGCCTTGGTCTACGGTGATAGTTGCGAACACACACCGATCAAGCAAGGACACAGCCCGAGTGAATCGTAGACGCCAAATCGTCCACCATCAACAACACCGTATGCGCCAGCACGCCACGAACAGCAATGCTCATGCTTTCTTCAAGCTGCTCACCGATCCGGAGCTATTGCAGGGTGTCGAGTCGTCGATACCCAAGCATCGCCAGCGGCTATTCCCCCCGACCGAAACACTGTCCCTGTTTTTGTCCCAGGCGATGAGCGCCGATCGCTCCTGTCAGAATGCCGTGAATGATTTTTCTATAAACGCTGACAGTACGTGAGTTGAAGGCCGGAGGGAAAATCTTGGTCACCACTTTGAGTTGTCCACAGCAGGTGCCAAAAGCGGCCCTTAAATCACTGTTCAAAGACCGATGGCATGTGGAGCTGGATCTGCGCAACCTCAAGACTACGCTGGGGCTTGAAGCGCTGAGCTGCAAGACGCCAGGTATGACCGTCAAAGAGTTGTGGATCTACTTGCTGGCGCACAATCTGATACGGATGCTCATGGGTAAGCGTTCCGGGAATACACCTTGCGGCCTCTTACTCGAGGCGAGTGGATTCGTAGTCTGATACACAGACACTCGGTCATCGTCTGGCCTGCATTCCTTGCGTTACCGAGCGGTCAGCCGGTCATGCGGTACAAGCCCTTCAGTTCCAGTCTGACGATCACTCTTCCTCTCCCTGTCGTCTACGCGCGGGCTCGACCTTATGAAGATGGACAGCAAAAGTATCCCACGGCGGCGTAATCGAAAGCTGCCAAAGCATCCGACCGATTTCTCCGCGGTGATAGCCAGCATGGAGCACAACGTGGGTCAGCATTTCTTCTCTGGTCATGTAACCTTTGTCTCCGTCGGTAAAGACAAATGGTATGGCCTCGGATAGATTTTCGGATGAGGCACTCCGTAAGTAATCCAGATACCACTGATCGGAGAGCGTCACAGTCGCACGTAAATCGTCGAGTGTTGGCGTATCGAGCGTGTTATCGGATACATGAGGGTTTTGCGTGCCGCTTAGGTGTGCAGCAAAGATTTCTGCCACCACATGATAGTGATTGATCAGACGTGAGGAGGTATGCAGCTCAGTCTCATACTTTTCCTCATCAAGAGTTCCCAATTTGTCGAATAAGTCGATATTGGCCCAAGCATGGTATCTATAGAGTTTCTGAAGCAAGAGGCTCATAAAGGTCTACCCTTCCGAGTTACACAAAATGTGAGTAATATTTGCATATTCTGTAGGAGATGATTTTATTGTCTACTCGCATTGGAAAACAGAAACCGATGATGCGGAAGGAGCCAAGACAAGCCCGTTCCCGCGCAACGGTTGAAACAATCATCCAAGCTGGGGCTCGCGTTTTGAGCCGTGAGGGGTGGGCGGGATTCACAACCAATAAAGTTGCAGACCTAGCCGGGGTGAGCGTCGGCTCTTTGTATCAGTACTTTCCGGACAAGCTCTCCTTGGTGGATGCCATTCGCCAGAATCACCTTGATGACTGTCTTTCCATCATGCGAAAAATCAAAGCCAAAGGGCTGGCGCCGATGGAGTTCGTGGCTAACATCGTACAGGCCATGATCGAAGCCCATAGCACCTACCCTGGGCTGCATAGGGTATTGCTTGATGAGGCCCCAAGTTCCGATGACTATCGGAACCCCAATAGCAGATTTGAGATTGAATACTTGGCGTACTATGCAGATGCGGTATCTATTTATCGAAACCGTCAGCCCAATAAAGCTGATCACATCAAAGCATTAATCATCTCCGACGCGGTTGATGGAGTGATTCATAACGCGGCACGTCGTGGATTGTTGGATGATCCCACGATACAAAGCGAGCTTATCCGTTTAGTCAGCAAGTACTTAGACGAAGGGATCAATCCCGAGTAAGACGATTACTTATGATGCATGCTAATCGCCTGGCCGAGGCTCACTTCGAACGCCGTTGGGCTACCGGGTATAAGCGCACGGCCAACTCACCTTCGTAAGTCAGGTCGGTATCCACTGGTGCGGCAACAGTTGTCCGATCTCGCTAGCGCGCTGCGTTGGCAGCCGTGCCAGCACATCTTTCAGATAGGCATACGGATCATGCCCATTCAGCCGCGCCGACTGGATCAAACTCATGATCGCCGCTGCCCGTTTTCCGCTGCGTAGCGACCCTGCGAAGAGCCAGTTCTTACGTCCAAGAGCCCATGGCCGGACCTGGTTCTCGCACCAATTATTATCAATGGGTACGGTCCCGTCATCGAGGTAGCGCGACAGCGCTGCCCAGCGTTTCAGGCTGTAATCCAGGGCTCTGCTGATGGCTGAGCCTTCGGGCACGAGGTTACGCTGGGCGCTCATCCAGGCATGTAGCATGTCCATCACCGGGACGGCTTTTTTCTTGCCGTATTCGGCGCCGTAAATCCGGCTCCAAGTCGCGGACTTCGCTTTCGATTTCGTACAACAACCGGATATAGCGCAGGGCTTGCTCAGCAAGCGTGCTTTTATTCGTAGCGTGCAGTTCGAAGAACTTACGCCGTGCATGGGCCATGCAGCCGATCTCGGTCACGCCGAGTTCAAAACTGGCCTTGTAGCCACCAAAATCATCACAGACCAACTTGCCCTTCCAGCCTTGCAGGAAGTTGCGAGCATGCTCACCGGCACGGCTGGGGCTGAAGTCATAAACAACAGCCGCTGTTTCGCAAAACTGGCTGGTGGCGTAGGCCCAAACATAGGAGCGGTGGGTTTTCTTTGAGCCAGGAACGAGCACCTGCACGGGTGTTTCATCGGCGTGAATCAATTGCTGCCCGAGCACCACGTCACGCAGTGCATCGACCAGCGGCTGTAACTGCACGCCCGTCATACCCACCCATTGAGCTAAGGTGGAGCGAGGGATCGCAAGGCCTGCCCGACCAAAAACCGATTCCTGACGGTAAAGCGGCAGATGGTCAGCAAACTTCGCGATCATGACGTGCGCAAGTAACCCGGCAGTCGGGATGCCATTGTCGATGACCTGCGCCGGAACAGGTGCCTGGATCAGCGTTTCGCATTCATCGCATACCCACTTGCCCCGCACATGGCGTTCAACGGTAAACACGCCGGGCGTGTAGTCCAGCTTCTCGCTGACGTCTTCACCGATGCGTTTGAGTACACAGCCACATGAGCAGTGAGTGTTGCCCGGTTCGTGATGGATCAACGTGCGTGGAAACTCTGCCGGCAAAGCAGTGCGTTTGGGCTTTTGCTTTTTCTCGATCGGAGTCAGCACTGTTTGCAAGGCCTGAAGTTCTGCTTCAATCGCCGCGATATCGGTATCGATCAGGTCATCGAGCAAGCTGGCCTGCTCAGGATTCATCTGCTCGCTGCGCTTGGCAAATTTCAAACGCTTGAGTTGTGCGATCTCGTGGGTCAGCTTCTCGATCATCGTTTGATCGCGATTGGTCTTCCTGCTCATCGTCTCAACCGTCTTACCCAGCGTGTCGACTTGATGGTCGAGCGTCTCTACGCGCTGTATCAACTGCGCCGCCAACGCACGCAGTTGTTCGGGATTCAGGTGATCGAGATTGGGGAGAGAAGTCATGGTGCCGATTTTGCCAGAGCAGGCAGTTCGCGGCGATAGATCGATAGGCTAATGGCAGCCGTTAAAGCAGTGTGATCGCACCGCCGGAGCCAGCGCGTTGCCATGGCAGGCCCAACACCAGAGCCTGGAGTTGTTCGGTATCCAACTCCATTTCAGAGCCCTGGCGAATGCCTGGCCAGTGGAACTTACCCTGGTTCAACCGGCGAGCCGCCAGCCAGATCCCGAAGCCGTCATGCACCAGCACTTTCATGCGATTCGCGCGGCGGTTGGCGAACAGATAAGCACAGTGCGGCTTCGCCGCACCGAACACCGTGATCACCCTGGCCAACGCCGTCTCAGTACCGGCGCGCATGTCCATCGGCTCGGTGGCGAGCCAGATGAAGTCGATGCGGATCATCGAAGCAGGTCTCGAAGAAAAGTCGCGCAGGCAGCAGCACTTTCAGTTGGCCAGTTCACTTTGATGGTGCCACGCGGGTGCTGGATCTCAACGCAGATATTTGATAATGCAGCTTGCGAGTTTGCTCCGGCCAACTGGATGGGTAACGGAATGAATGCAGGTTGCAGCGCCGTGCTTTTCTGCGCTTGCACCCGAATCCATTTGTGGACGAGGTTTGCGTTGAGGCTATGGCTGAGGGCGACGCTGGCAATCGAAGCGCCGGGATGGGTGCACTCTTGAATGACCTGGGTCTTGAAGGATTTGGAGTAGGAACGGCGTTGTGGCTGCATGAAATACCCGCTTAAAAGGCTAGAATTGGTGTCCACTTAAATTTAAGTGCACACCATGTCTTGGCCTTGGGGGGCTGGGTAGATGACTTGCCCGGACGGATACGCTCATGGCGCAATCAGCTCTGTTGGCCGACTGTCTGCCTCGGGAGCTGAGCTTCAAACATAGCCTTCAGCTGTGCCTTGCGTTGAGGCGGTACGGGGTCAGGAGCAAGAAGATCAGATGCTGAATCTGCTTGAGCTGATTGCCCAGAAACGTGTTGGAAGGCGTCCTGGCAGGATTGAGCCACGTGCAATAAAACGAAGACCCAAGCCTTATCCGATGCTGATGAAAACACGTCGATCAGCCAGAGCCGAGGTCAGGAAGAATGGTCACCCGAAGAAGGTTAAGTAAGTGCCATTCTGGTCTGCCCCCTATTTCGCGCCTATTTCGCGTTCAACTCTCGCTTCACAAATGTTGCTTGCAGCTGACAACTGAAAATTCCCGAGCAAGCACTTCAAACCCTGTGCCTCCATAGTCTTTCAGCCTATATTTAACTCCTTCAAGCTGATCAGCTGAGACGTCATCCATTTCAATTTCGCTCAAGTAAAAACTCCCACACACATCAGGAATTGCTAAACGACGAACCCCTGTAAACCCTAAAACAACTTCAAACGCCGACTGCTCAGACTCATAAAGCATCTCCAGGCTAACCCTGTAAGTATCAACTGCGTGACCCATATTTTCTCGCTGCAAGCTGAGTCCCAGCACGAGGTTTAGATTATAAAAATCAAAATCTGAAATAATGGAAAGCTTCTCAATGCCCTCAAAGCTCATTTCAAGTAGCCGCATATTCCCTCCTAGTAATCTGGGTGCACGCCAGGCCTGGCACCTTTGACATTTTGATTTCGCTCCACATCTCGCACATGATGGTGGGGATTAGGATGCACGTCAGGTTGCCCATGATCTGTCATGTGGGTCTGACCTTTGCTACGCCCATACTCATCATAATGCGTGGTCCGCTCATAAAACTCATCTTTTTTACGGCTGCTCGGTTTGATGTCCACCACCCGCGTAGTCCCCGGGGTAACCTGAGTGGGCGCTTCTTTGTTCTTCCAGTTACTGTCAGGCAGTAGCGGGCCTTTTGCACCGACGCGATGGTCATTAATCGGGCCGCCTTCTATCGTAACGCGCGTCCCGCCCTTACCCTTCGGCCCACCAGGCACCGCTCCGGTCAAAATGCTGCTAAGTAGCTTCCCACCGCCAATAAGGTACTGGTCGTCCGCACTATCAACATCAAGGGTGACAATCCCCGACATTTTTTCGGCGAGTGCCTTACCCAGCTTCGTTTCAAGCTCGTCCAGCTTTTTACCTAGCGCCTCACCATATTCGGTGTTCTCAACAAGCTTCCCTACTGCCAGTTGCATCATGCCCTTCGGACCTTGGGCAAGGGCTTGTCTAGTCCTGAAATAGGTTTACACCTGTTTCACCCTAACGCCCGATGCACAGCATCGGGCGTTTTGTACTTCAAAGACAGGTGCGGACGCTCGCGGTTGTAGATCGATATCGACTCACTCACCATCTTCTTCGCTTGCATTAAATCCTGAGGTCGCTGGAGCAAAAGCTCTGTCTTCAATATCCCGTTGACCCGCTCTGCCAAGGCGTTTTGGTAGCAGTCATAGCCGTCCGTCATCGAACACCGGATGCCGTGTTTCGCGTGCAGTTCCTGGTACATTCCCGAGCAATACTGGCTGCCTCTATCTGAGTGATGGATCAGCGGCTGCTCCGTTCGACGGTGTTTCACCGCCCGGCGCAGTGCATGCGCGACCGACTCGGCGTGCAGGCTTTCATGGACGTGATAGCCCACGATCTTTCGCGAAAAAGCATCCGTCACAAGGCTCAGATAGGCCACACCTTCCTGCGTTGGCAGTTGAGTAAGAGGCAGGGCGTAGTCGGACTATTTCCCTGCCTCTCCTCACCGAACCGGACGTGCACCTTTCAATGCATCCGGCTCTCCGTTTAAATGCCGGCGAACGCCATGGCCACTTCAGTGAAGCGCGAGGTCCATGTGTTCCTGGGTTCCGACCTCAGGTAAGGATTACCTTCGGGCAGACGCCATCGGAACAGCTTCTTGCCTTGCCCAACTAACCGATATAGTGTTTCACCACTGAGCTTGCCATTATTAGTCTTGCCAAATAAAACCCAGGTCTTACTTTGGCAGGGCTTAGGAGCTTTGCACCATTGACGCATCAGGGGTTTGATACGGGATCGGTATTTGTGAGCCAGCCAATGGGCCAGTTTCCAGAACACGACACGATCGATGTAACTGAACACTTTGGCCTTGAAATCAACGAATTGATAAAACGCGGCCCAGCCTTTCAGCTTTCGGTTGATCGATTCAACCATATCGATTTTGCTTTCACTGTAGTTACCTGATAACAGAGCCGTCAGGGATGCTGCGAAGCTTCTGGCTTTGTCTCGTGGTATCGTCGTTACCACGCGCATATCGCCGTAGCGGCTACACTTGCGGATAATCCGATGGCCCAGAAAGACAAACCCGTCGTTCACATGAGTGATCTTGGTCTTCTCCATGTTCAGCCTTAGTTTCAGGCTGTCTTCGAGCACACTCCGGCATTCTTCTCTGATGGCTTGCGCTTGTGCTTTAGTGCCTTTGACGATGATCACAAAGTCATCGGCGTATCGGCAGTAAGCAACGGCTGGCTTCCATTGCCAGTTCTCTCTGATCGCCGTGCTTCGACCAACCTGGATGCTATGGTTCCAGTACCACCGATCTTTTCGGGCCTTCTGGTTCAGGTAATGTTCATGCAGGTACTGATCGAATTCATTGAGCATGATATTCGACAGTAGCGGCGATATAACACCACCCTGCGGCACTCCTTCACTGGCAGCCCGGAAGAGTCCGACATCGATATGCCCAGCCTTGATTGTTTTCCACAGCAGCTCCATGAAACGAGTGTCTCTGATTCTACGGCGTACGGCTTTCATCAGCAGGCGATGATGCACGGTATCGAAGTAGCTGGATAAGTCACCCTCAATGACCCAGCGGCCCCTCGTTTCTGCATTGTCTGTGAGTTGGAGCTTCACAGTACGAATTGCATGGTGGACACTGCGTTCAGGCCGAAAACCATACGAGAGCGTGTGAAACTCGCTCTCCCAAATGGGCTCCATAGCCATCAGCATAGCCCGTTGAACAATACGATCTCGCAGAGTGGGGATGCCGAGAGGTCTTCGCTTGCCATTGGCCTTGGGGATGTAAATCCGTCTGGCCGGCAGAGGCTGGTAGTTACCTGAGAGAAGATCTTCCCTGAGCTTTTGCAATACATCCGCCAGTCTGGCTTGCAGCATTGGCTTATCCACTCCATCAACGCCAGGCGTACGGGCACCTTTTGATGACAGGGTGATTCGCGCAGCCTCTGCCAGCCAGTCCGGCTGTGCTATCAGGCGCAGCAACCGGTCAACCCGCTGGGGCGGATCTGTTGCTGCCCATGTGGCAAGCTTGCGTTGCATTTCGCTGATTATCAAAGGTCTTCACCTTGTTAGGTCAGTTAATTCGCTTGGCAAACACATTTAAACTGCTTCCCTTCGCCATGTAATGGGCTTTCCCCATCTCGAACTACTACGGAAGCTCCGCCAGTCAATGCGGCATCGGGGCCATGCCCCCTTGGCATCCGTCATTGACCTTCCCCGGTTTACCTATCTGGACTCAAGCATATTGAGGAGGCTGCCCATCGCACTCTTTACCCTTGCTTGCCGCAAGTTGACAGAAGGCAGCAGTCCGATCTGTGATGGATTCCGCTGTCCCAGAGTTCCGCTTACCTATCAGAGCTCCTTCGGTCGGCAGCGCCTATTTGTCACTGCCTGTTCCTTCTGTACGGCTTATCAGATCACGTAAGCCGTGGTGACATTTCAACCCTCAGAGGCGGATTAATGGATTCATGTTCTTCAGCCTTTCAACACTCAACCTTGAGGATCATCTTGGCTTAGTGATCTCGCCTCAATCCCCGTTGTCAGCGGGTTACATCACCCTGCAGGCATGCCACAGGTCACTGCCGCTCAGGTTCACCACCGTCACAGTCGGTGGGGTTGTTTGGTTCCTCATCATGAGTTTTCAGTTCAACATTCCAGATAGACTCGTGGTTCAATTGAGCGTCCATGCTCGCTCTGAACTCCGGGCACACAATAGGTGATGTCCGCGACCCAGACTTGTTCTGGGCCGCTTGGAACAACCTGATCGGGACCGGGCTTGAGCAGATTCGGATGGCGCCGGAAGCGATGATGGCTGTCGGTCGTCTTGTGGTAAGCCCGCTTGCGAGCTACCAATAGACGTCTTTCCCGCAGAATCGAAAACAGCCGATCTCGACCCACTTGCAGCTCAAGTTGAGGCTGGCAATGCAGCAAGTAATGCAGTTTTCGGGTGCCCAGCCGCGGCTGCCGCTGACGTTTTTGCTGAACAAAATCGGCAACTTTCTGATCCAGAACGAAACGAGCAACATCGGCGCGATTGCCTTTGTAGTAAGCCTGTCGGCTTATTCCCATGAACTGGCAAGCCCTGCTGATGCTCAGGTTTTGGATTCGTTTTTGCGCGAGGACTTGCCGGGACGCTTTTTTACGACAGACAGACCGTAGTCATTCTTCAAGACATCCACGACCGCCTCGAAAAACTGCGCTTTCTGATTGGATAGCGCCAACTGCTCTTCAAGCTCTTTGATACGTTGCTCTGGCGTTAATGGTCGGTTTTTGTCGGGCATAGACCCCATCCTCGGCGAGCCAATGTATGTGCCTGGGCTCCAATCCTGCCGGCCGTGCTTACGTAACCACGTCAGAACGGTCGTTTTGCCTTGAATCCCGTAGCGCTCCTGAGCCTCTTTATAACTCAGCTCGCCTTTTTCGACCTGGTCGACGACCGACAATTTAAAGGTCAGCGTGTAGTCTCGCTGACTACGCCTTTTTGCTGATTCCATTACATCCTCCTGAAAAACCGATCAGAAGGTGTAAGCCTTATTCAGGACGGGACATCGCCGATAAATAAATCTGTCCCCTTTTCCCTTTTCCGCATGTCCCCTTTTCCGCAAAACAAGGTCGGAAAATAAAAAGCCAGATAAAAACACCGGCGCAGGGCCGGTGTTAGGTGAGTACCGCTTACTTAGACTTAAGCAATCGCTCCCGATATCACACATAAAGCAGTAACAACTTGATCAGGATGATCTTCTAGAGGAACCCCCCAGCCGGTAACTTCAAGTCCACCATAGCTTTGATCGGTATAGAACCACTCTTCAGCACTATCAAACTCTAAAGATGTAAATGGCAATAGATCCGAAACCAAACTACCCAAGCCAATACCAGCCGGCAAAAACCCCTTATAAACAAACTCCCGTGCAAACTCCCCAGAAAAGCTAAAATCGTAAACCTTAACAGCATAAACCTTTCCCGCTCTAACCATTATTGATAGAGCTGGAGTTCCTTTTAGCAGACCATTAATAATTGCATCATTAAATAGCGAAAAAGAGTAGCCCCCATTTCCAAGCTCATCCAGACCATGCGTTCTCAATAGAAGGTCCGGCGAATTTTCAAACTTGTACAATAGACTGGACGCATCAACCAAATACTTAAGCAGCACACGTTCCAGCACTTCCGCGCTCACATCCAGCGGTATACCTGCAAGAGAGACGGATGGCACGATTGGTGCCACCCAAGATATTGAAAAATCGTTAGATGACGTCATTCTGGCACCCACGTGTTGGTGGAGGAGTTAAATACCACTTTCTGCCCCTGAGGGTTTAAATACTTTGTATTAGCATCATAAATAGGGCTCCCGCTACTGAAAGTCGGTCTGTAAGCCACAGGATCAACAACCTTAACTTTGCTCCCATCAGCATAAGTAAGCTTGTAGTACTCACCTTTGTGAGTTGACAAAACATCATCCCCAATAGTAGATGGACTATACTGAATTTCTTTAATCCCTGTAGTGCTACCTTCGACCGTATAGACTTGGGCATTACCAGATGAACTGGCTCTCACTTTAGGTGTAAGTGTTGCGCCATCCATGGTGAGCGACTGTTTAATATCATCTATTGATTTCCCCCAAACACTGGAAGGATTTCCAGCAATATCTCGAGGAATACCGCCTTGTGCCGCTAAGTCTTCGCGCAAACCATCCCGAGCAAGTGGAGATGTTGCCGGAATATCGTCTACTACCTTCCCAGCCGCACCTGCCTCTTTTGCACCAGCCTTCTCCCCCACCAACAGAAGAGATGTACCCTCAGCCAGCTTGGCCGCGCCCTTGAACAACGCAATCTCTATAGCTGCCCGTGCTGCTGCCGTTCCATAATCGCGCAGCGGATTAACATCACCCGGATATGTATCCAAACTGAACGAGTCGAGTACCTTGCCTCCCTGCGTGTATTCGTATGGCGTGAAAAGCTGACCCGTCGCCTGCATACCATCGTGAAAGGAAAGCGCACCGCCCAAGCCTGAAAGCGCAGGTATAGCACACCCTACTACTGTCACGCAGCCCGGTGTTGACAAGATTGCTCCACCGAACCCGGCAGCGGCCCCTACTGCCCCCAGGACAGCTCGGCTCGCATTTCCCGACCGAGAAAGCGCTTTGTCATTCTTCAACAGCTGGTCGTTAGCCTTATCCCAACTACCGTACTCGTCAAAAGCTCCCGTTGCCAATAGCTGCTTTTGAGCATCCTTGAAGCTACCACCATCCAACTCAAGATCGCGGACATATTTGTAGTTAGGATCATCAACCGGAACGGAAGCGCTGCACTGCACCAAGGCACACGCCGCAGCCTTCAATTTGTAAGCGTTGCTCGGATCGTCTTTCTGTAAGGACTCAAGCGCGATCACTTCCTTCTGGTGCAATTGGCGGTTGTACTGATCCGCCATTTGCGAGACCCAGGACGCCTTATTGACATCACCACCGGTCAGCCCTGCCGCGGTCAAACCAACGACTTGTGCGAACGCTTGCCTCAACGCCGGTTGTTTATCAAAGGTATCGTTCAAGACCTGCGCCATTGCCTGGCTTGCACCGGCCGCTATAGCGCCAGTCTCAAAGTCACCCCCAGTGGCGCTGGCAACCGCACCACCAAACAATGCGTGCATGGAGACACGGGCTACCCCTCCTTCTGCCCACATCGCCATGCCAGTGGTATCACCTGCGTTCTTCGCGGCCTGCCAGTGCTCTTGAGCATAACTACCCACGAAGTTGAACGCCGTCGCTGCTACCACATTCCCAGCTTGTGAGACCAAGCCACCAGTGACGTTCTTGCCCAAGCTTCCGCCACCAATCGCGGTCTGGATGGTGCCAGCTGCCACACCTTGAGCCGCCGCGTGCACAGCAAAGCCTCCAATCCCTTCCAGGGTTTTGAGATCAAAACCTTTAGTGAGGTTATTGAAAGGCGTAGTGGTGCCACCTAAGTGCGGATCAATGACCCCCACCGTGAAACCGGCGGCCAGACCGGAAATCAACGCATTTTTTACACTGCTACTGCTAAACGTGTCTTTGAGTGCCGCACCGAGATTCCCTTTGTTATTTATGACGCTAACAGCCCCAGTGCTGGCTAACGATGTCAAAGCACCCGTCGCGATAACGTTCCCGAGCCCTGCTGATGTCGCGGCTACTGCTGCGCTTGTTGACGTGGCTGCTGTCGCCGTGGTGGCAGCGGCCATAGTTGAACCCGCGCCTACCGCATTGCCCGCCGATGCGGCCAATGCACTGGCACCACCCGCTGTCAGCACAGTAACGATGATGATGATCGCCAGCATCGCCCCCTGCCCAAGGCTAGAGTTGCTGTACTTGTACGAGTCGTGCGTTTCCTTGATCAGCTTCCAATCAACATCCCCGCGCTTCTCGGCGTCCTTTAGCCAAGCCATCTGTGGATCAGCTTTCACCATCGCATCAATGGCCTGGCTGACGGTCTGTTGATTGACCTGCTTGAGATCAATATGCAGACCATCAACGGCTTTGATGACGATTTCGCCCTTGGCGGCCATCTGGGTCTGGCGCAAGGTCTCATCGGTATTGCCTTTGCCACTCATGCTGTTCCAGGCAAGGCTGCTTTTGCTTTTAGCGTGACTTTCCTGATCGAGGTCTTTCATTCCCTCAAAAGTCACAGCACCGCCGCTGACAATGGTCAGGTCATTACCACTATCCAGTTTGGCAACCTGGTACTTTTGGTTCCCCTGACTCAGAACCGTGAGGTCGCCGCCGGTTTTAATTTCGCTGCCGATGTTGGTGACCTTAGTCACTTCATCACGCCTGGTCTCCTTGCTTCCGAAACTCCCCTTCTTCTTCATGTCATACAGCGAATAATCACTGTCTTCCGCCGACAACAAGCCCAGGTTGCCACCCGCAACCAGATACGCCTCATCCCCTGCATTGACGCGGCTGGCAATCATCACCAGATCCTTACCAGCACCGAGCGAGACATCCCCACCAGCACTCAGCGTGGTCGACACCTGACTGACATGATCCTCCTGCGCCTTCACCTTCTTCAGATTCAACGCCGAATGCTGCTCATTTGCCGCCGAAGCCAGAATCAAGTTACCGACAGCCGACATCGCCACATCCCGCTTGGCATCAACCTGACTGGCTATCACCGCCAAATCCCGCCCTGCCACGGCCTTCAAGTCCCGTCCCACCGTCACCGACGAGCCGTTCTGCGTCACCGAGCTGCTGTTGTTGCGCGCGCTGATGTTGGCGTTGCTGTTGGCCTGCTCCACCGACCCGAAGCTCAGGTCACGCCCGGCCTGGATCGTGGTGTCGCGTCCGCTCTGCAGCACGCTGCCCTGATTGGAAAAATCTCGCCCGGCCTTGATACCCAGGTCGTTGCCGGCTTCGATACGGGCGGCGGTGTTGAGGAAGTCGGTGTGTTCGCTGATCACACCGTCGCTGCTGTCATGAGCGGTGACGGTGCGCTCGTTGATCACATCGCCGCTCACGGCGGTCATCGTCACATCACGCCCGGCGATGATGCCGCCCGCCTTGTTGACGATGGTGTTACCCGCCAGCAGGTCCAAGCGGTTGCCCGCCTCGATCAAGCCGCTGTTCACCAGGTCATTGCCAGCTTTGGCCGACAGGTTGTTGCTGGCGCGCAGAGTGCCGACGTTGTTGAGGTCTTGCCCGGCAATCAGGCTGACGTCACTCCCGGCAATCAGTGCCCCTGTCGGGGCCAGGCGATTGTTGGCGTTGGCCAGGTACAGCACCGGTACCAACACTTCCTCACCGTTCACCAGGTTTTTTTCCAGCCAGACGATGTCGTGGGTCAGGGCCGCGACTTGCTCGGAGCTCAGGCTCACGCCCACGGCGAGGTTCAGTTCCTGCTTGCTCGCGATGGCGTTGTCCATCAGGTGTTTGAACAGCTTTTCGTCGCTGGTTTGCCCGTCGATAAACCGCTGGCCGGTACGCGCCACGACGGCTTGCTGGATCAGGCGCTGTTCGTAGAAGCCATCGCCCAGGCGCTTGGCACTTTGGTCCGGGTTGTAGCCCAGGCCGGCGAGCAGATAATCCGAGCTCATGAACTGCTTGAGGTCGGTGAGCACCGGGTTGGTTTCAATCAGGTATTTGTGCGGTTGCGACACGGCTTTGCTGTCGGGCAAGCCTTGCACGCGGTTGAGGGTTTGCGCTGAAGAGCCCGGCACGTTCTGGGACGGTGCGGTGCTGGCGCTGGTCATGCCGGCTCGCGGATCACGCGCCAACGGGGTCAGGCCGTTGACGGCAGGCGCAGCTGTCAGGTTTTCAGCGCTGATGCCTTCCACTCGCGTGATGCCAGGTAAGAAGGTTGCGCCCGGCAGCACGGCAGCGGTGTCAGCGCTGGTATTGGCTGCGCGGGCAGCGGCATCGATGCCGCCAGCGTTGCGTGCGGCGACAGACACTTCACGAGGGCTCACAGGGAGTTGGGCAGCCTCTGCCAACTGGATCGTTCGCGCCGAGCTCTCGGGAAGGTTTTGTTGGCGTTGCGCCAAGTCGATACTGGCGCCACTCACTGACCAGTTTTGCGGGCCTGCGCTGCCTTGGGCCACTTGCCCATTGGCGGCGCCCTGCCCGCTCAAGCGGAACAGGCCGTTCTGACCGCCGGGCAGGCTGAAGCCGGGCAAGGCTATCGGGTTGACTTGCTGCTGAGCCAGGTCCGGTCGCAACTGTGCGTTGATAGAAACCGCAGTGGAGTAACCGCTGCCCGCTCCGGTTTGCTCCTTGGTGCGGCCCGCCGCTACATAAGCGTAATAGGGGCGGATCACGCTGTTATTGATTTTTTGCGCCGCGTTGAGAGCGACGTTGCCTCCGGCCTGGATCACAGCGTCAAAAGACGAATCTTCTGAGTTCGTGGTGGTAGACGCTCGTGAAAGCTGGCCTCCCCACATCATCCCAAGAGCGTAGGCCAGGTCAGACTCGACGGTCGCCGAGGGAGAGGTGGCGTTGCGAGCATTGAAGTTGGCAACCCGGGCACTGGCCTGGGTGTATTCATTGACGAAGCTCCAAAAGGTGCGGGTCGTCTTGATTTCTTGTGCTTGCACGCCCTGATTGTTAACAACGCTGGCATTCGCCGTGAGGGCGCCAGTGGCCGCAATGGTGCTGCTCCGGTTGTTGAGCGTGTCTGCGTTGATCTGCATGTCCGCGCCGCTGCTGAGTGCAGAAGCAGCAGTGCTTCGGGTGATCGCCAGTCGATCGACTTCGTCAACCTGCCACAAACCGTTGCGACGGCTGCCTCCTCGGTAATCGCAGCCGGCGCCTGGAATTTGGTCACAAGGAAGTTCGGTGATTTTTACCGAGCTTTTTTCCTGAGCGGAATATTCCAGCACATCCCGCACGTTGTTGACGGTCATGGCGTTGATCGTCAGGTTTTTCACGCTCTCGATACTGCCAGAGCGGTTATCCAGCAAATCAGCCTTACCTTGATTAGGGTCCTTGGCGATCAGTACATCACCCAGCCCGTAAACATCGGCGTAGCTGTTGGTGAAGCTTGAGGTCAACAACTGCATGTCGCCGCCGCTGCTGATCAACCCGTGGCTGTTGACCAAGGCGTTGGAGGCAAGGGTGAGGTTGGCGCCAGTCGCCAGCGTGCCGGTGTTGTTTACACCGCCAGCGCTCAACCTCATGCTGCCGGCCGAGGTCAGGCGGCCGGCGTTGTTGAGTTGGCCGCTGACGTTGATCGTGCTGTCCTGCCCGGCGGCAATGCTGGCCGTACTGCCAAGGCCCAACTGTGCGGCGCTCAGGCCAAGGTTGCCCAGGCTGCTGTAGCGCCCGTTGCCGCCGTAATTACCCGACAGGGTCACATTGGCCGTGCCATCACTGGCAATCAAGCCTTCATTGGTCCAGTTGTCGCCCGTGCCCACCAAGCGATCGGAGGCCAGTAACTGCCCACCGGCGAGTTGATTCAAGGTATTGACGTTGACCGTCAAGCGTCCCGCCTGGATCACGCTGCTGTTGGTCCAGGTATCCGCCGCCAGGGTCAGGCCACCGCGCGTCACGACCTCCCCCCAGCTGCGATAAGGTTGGCAGTGGCTATATCAAACGTGCCGTTGCCCGCATGCAACACGCTGCCGGCTTGGTTTTGGAAACCCCCTGCATTCAGGGTCAAGTCGACGTTGGATGTTTCCAGCCGGCCGCCGCGGTTATCAAACATACCGCCCAGTTGGAAGTGGGTTGTACCGCCACTGCCCAAGGCCCGCAGTTGCCCACCTTGGTTATCGAGGCTACCGGCGGTGGCGCCCAGGGTGCTGTCGCTCTCGATCACCCCGCCACGGTTGGTCAGCGCACCGCTGGCACTCAAGTCAATCGCGCCACCTGCGATCTGCCCGGCGTTGTTATCCAGACGTTGCCCGCTCACGCGCATCAAACCTTTGGCGTACAGACCACCGTTGGCATTGGCGAAGTAGTTGGCGTTGACCACAGCATCGCCGGTTTGCGCGGCGATACGTCCACCCTGATTATTGATGCTATTGGCGAGCAGGTTAAGGCGCTGCGCCTGGATAGTGCCGCCTTGGTTATTCAAACCAGCGGTCAGTTGAGCATCCAGCAGGCCCTTGAGGCTGGCCAACGTACCGCCCTGGTTATCGACATCACCACGGATGTTCAGGCTCAGGCCGGTTTGGCCCTGCACCTTGCCCTTGGCGTTGTTCAGGCTTGTGGCGCTCAGTTGTACGTCGGCATCCTGGCTGTAGATCAAACCATCGGCGTGGTTTTGTACGGTACCGGTGGTGATTGCCACCCGGTCCTTGCCTGCGATGGTGCCGCGCTCGCTGTTGTCCAGGCTTTTGGCAAACAGGCTCAACAGCCCTTGGCTGGCGATCTGGCCGTCGGCGTCGTTATAGACCTGATTGGCCCGTTGCAGCAGCAACGGCCCGGCACTCACCAACTTACCGCCGCCATTGTTGAGGTTGCCGAGCAGGTCGAGCGTCAAGCTGCTGTTGCTTGCCAGGGTGCCGCCGTTGTTGGTCAGGTCGGTACCGGTGAAGGTGAAGGCTTGTTGCGCGTTGATCGTGGCTTGGTTGGCCAGGGTAGCCGCTTGCACGGCCAACTCGGCCCCGCTTTCGATAAGGCTGCCGTCGCCGTTAACCAAGGCCTCGGTCACCACCAGGCTTTGCCCGGCGCCGCTGGAGAGTACGCCTTTGCCGCGGTTATCCAGGCTGGCAGCATTGACGTCCAGCCGACCTTGGCTGACAACTGCGCCTTCGATGTTGTTTTGCAGGGCGCCGCTCAGGCTTACGTTGATCGCGCCGTTGCGGCTGGACAGTGTGCCGTGGTTGCGGTTGTCGAGGCTGCCGCCGCCGACGTTCAGGCCTTGCCAGCCCGACATCAAGCCGTTTGCGCTATTGACCATGCTGCCCGCATTGAGGGTCAGCACCTGGCTGCTGATCAGCTTGCCACCGGTGTTGTCCACAGCACGCGCCGCCAGGTTAAAGCTCTGCTGGCTGGAGATTTCACCGCCTTGGTTGCTGAGATCCCGCAGGTTTTTCAAGGTCAACGGGCCGTTGGCGAGGAGCAGCCCGTTACGGTTATCCAGATCGCTGTTATTGAAGTCGACAGTCACGCCTTGTTCGCCAACAATCCGCCCGCCCGCCATCCCCAAGGCTTTGAGGCCGACCGCCATCGCACCTTTGGCCGAGATTTCACCGCCGCTGCCGGTATCGAGGCGGGCAGCGTTAAGGCTCAAGGTGCCTCGGCTATTGATCAAGCCATTGGCGGTGTTATCCAGGGCGGAGGCATTCAGGGTCACGGCGGCGCCCAGCAGACTGCCGTTCTGGTTATTCAGGTCCGCACTTTGCGCAGTCAGCACTTGCGCCGCGTTGATCAGGCCCTGGTCGCTGTTGTTCAGCAGCCCGTCACTGGTCAGTTGCAGGTCGCCACGACTGGCCAGGCTACCACCACGGTTATCCACGGCAGCGGCTCGGGCGTTGAGACTGCCACCACCGATCAGGCCTTTGATATTGGTCAGGGCCTGCTCGATGCGCAGGGTCAGGCCCTGGTTACTCAGGACCTTGCCGTTAGTGTTATCGAGGGTTTGCGCGCTCAGTGTGAACGCTTGGCCGCTGGAGATTTCACCCTTCTGGTTGGTTACGCTGGTGAGATTGTCGAGCGATAACGGGCCAGTCGCATTGATCAGTCCGCCCTGGTTATTCAGTCGGCCGTTATTCATATCCAACGTCAGGCCGGCGTTGCTGAACAGTTTGCCGCCTTGCTGGTCAAGCCCGGTGACGTTGACGCTCATGGCTTTGGCGCTGCCGATGCTGCCGCCGTTGTTCAATTGCGCGGTGGTCAGCACCAAGGTGTCACCGCTGTTAAGGCGACCGCCCTGATTATTCAAGTCGCCCGAGGTAACGGAGACTGACTCCTTGCCGCTGATACTGCCCTGTTGGTTGCCCAGGGTGGCACTGCGCAGTACCAGGTTGCCATCGGTTAGCAGCGCGCCATTTTGGTTATTCAGGGTGCCGGTGACGGCAACGTTCAAACCTTGGGCACTGGAGGCGCTGCCCTTGCTGTTATTGAAGCTGCGCGCCTTGACGCCCAGGGAGCCTTCGCTGCTCAGCAGGCCCTCGCTGTTGTCCAGATCGCCGGCCAGTTCCAGCATCAACGGTTGTTGGCTGATCAACTTGCCGCCTGCGTTGTCCAGCGAAGTGCCGGTCAGTGTCAGACGCTGGCCGTTCAGTTGGCCAAGGGTGCGGTTAATGACCTGCTCAACCGCAAGATTCAACCCACGCCCCGCAAACACCAGGCCGTTGTCGCTGTTGTTCAATGCCTGACCGGTGACAGTGACGTCGGCATTGCCAGTCAATTCGCCAGCGCGGTTGTCGAGATCGCCGACGTCGAGTTTCAGCGCTTTTGTGGCACCTACCAGCCCCTCTCGGTTGTCCAGGTTGGCGCCGGTAATGTGCAGGCCATCGGTGCTGATCAGTTGGCCTTTCTGGTTATTGAGACGGTCGGCGTTGACAGTGACCTGGGCCTTGCCGGCGATCGCGCCGTTACGGTTATCCAGCGTTGCGCTGCCCAGCAGCAAGGTGCCGTCGGCAATCACGCTGCCGTGCTGGTTATCGATGAGTTGGGACGCACTGATATCCACGTCACCCCGGCCACTGATCAGGCCTTGGACGTTGGCCAGTGCCTGCTCAACGCGCAAGGTCAGCGCCTGGTTGCTGATGAGTTTGCCGTTACTGTTGTCGAGGTTCTGCGTGGCCAGGGTGAAGGCATTCTGACTGGAGATTTCGCCACTCTGGTTGTTGATGCCGGCAAGGTTATTGAGCTTCAGCAAAGGCGCATTGATCAAACCGGCATTGACCAACTTGCCATTATGCAAGTCGACGGTCAGTTGCGCGCTGCTCAAGAGTTCGGCGCCGCCCAGTTGCGTGAGGCCGGTGAGGTTGGCGCTCAGGGCGCCAACACTGGCGATACGGCCGCTGTTGGTCACTTGGGTGGCCGTGAGATCAAGGCGCTCGGCACTGATCACTCGACCGTTAAGGCCGTTGGTGAACTGCCCGGTAACAAGAGCAGTTTCTCGCTGGCTTTTAAGCAGGCCCTGGGTGTTATCCAGACTCGCGCTGGTCAGCTTGAGGCCTTGTGCGCTTTCGACGATGCCGCCCTTATTGATTAGGTCGCGGGTACTGGTGATGCTCAACTGAGCGGCACTGGACAGACTGCCGCCCGTGTTGTCGATGCGCTGAGCCGCCAGGTCGAATGCACCTTCGCTACTGAGTGTGCCGCGAGTGTTGTCCAGGCCTTCGGACAGCAGCAAGGCCAGCGAGCGCTGCCCGCCAACGGTACCGTCAGTGTTATCCAGATGCGCACCGGCCAAGCGCACCTCATTGGCAGACACAAGCCCTTTTGCCTGGTTGATCACCTCGGCGATTGCCAGCGCCAGCGTTGTGCCGGCCAACACCTTGCCACCGCTGTTGTCGAGGCGCTGGCCGTTCAGTTCAAGGTTTTGCTGGCTGGACAGTTCGCCGGTGCGGTTGTCGATGCTTTCGACGTTAAGTTTCAGCGCTTTCGTCGCAGCAACCAGGCCTTTATCGCGGTTATCCAGGGTGGCGGCGTTGAGAGTCAGATCGCCCTGAGCGACAAACTCGCCCCCCTGCTGGTTCAACACGCCGACGGTGGCAACCAGATCATCCTGACTGGCAATCCGGCCCTTGGCGTTTTCAACGCGATCCGCATTCAGGTGCACCGGACCGACGGCGCTGATCAGACCACCCTGGTTGTTAAGGGATTGGCTCGTGATTGCCAACACCTGCTTGCTATTGAGCACGCCACCACGGTTATCCAGCTGCTGTGCCTGGATGTCCATCGCCCCTTTGGCTAAAACTCGGCCCTTGGCCCGGTTATCCAACAGGTCATTGGTCTTCAGGGTGAGGTCGCCATCGCTGACCAGACTGCCGGCTTGGCTGTTGTCCAGACTGCCCGCCTGGACATCGAGCGCTGCCGCATAAATCAGGCCCTTGATGTTGGTCAGTGCTCGCTCGACTTTAAGGGTCAGCGTCTGGTCACTGAGCAATTGACCGTTGCTGTTATCCACACGTTGCGCGGCTAATGTGAAAGCGTGCTCACTGGAAATTTCGCCGTTCTGGTTGTCGACGCTGGCCAGATTTTTGAGCACCAGTTGGCCGGGCGCATTGATCAGGCCGTCAGCGTTGTTGAGGTGGCCACGGTTCATGTCCAGGCTCAGGTCGCTGAGGCTGTAAAGCTCACCGGCGCCGCGCTGGTCAAGACCGGTGACACTGGCGGTGAGGCTCTTGTTACTGGCAATGCGCCCGTCGAAGCGGTTGTCTACCGACCCGGCTGTCAGGTCCAGACGATCAGCACTGGTGAGGCGTCCGCTGTTCTGGTTATTCAACGCGCCAGTGGTTACGCGCACGGCGCCGTCACCGATCAGCTTGCCACTTGCGTTATCGAGGCTGGCGCTATTGACGGTCAGTGCCATGGCACTGAGCAATTCACCGTTACGGTTACTGACGGCACCGGTTGCGCTCAGTTGCTGCGCCGCGCCACTGCTGATACGACCGCTGTCATTATTCAGCGTGGAGGTATGCAGGGTCAGGTTGCCGTCGCTGCGCACAGCGCCTTTTTCATTATCCAGGTGGTCAAGGGTCAGACTCATCGCGCCATTGGCCAGCACGCGACCGTTGTTGCTGTTGTCGAGTTGGTTACCGGTAAATGACAGGTCGGAAACGCTGGAAACTTCGCCGCCCTGGTTGTCGAACTGGCCAATGTTCAAGCCCATGCGCTGGCCGCTGACAAAGCGGCCGCCACGGTTGATCGCTATGCCTGAGGTGTTGACGTTCAGTAACGTGTCGCCTTGAAGCAGCCCTTGGCTGTTATCCAGCGCCAGGCTGTTTAAGCTCACCGTAGCACCGACAATTTTACCCTGGCGGTTATCCAGTGCCGTGGTGACGAACACCTTCACGTCGTCGCGTATCTTGAGCTCGCCTTCGGCGTTGGCCAGGCTGTTGGCCCGAAGATCCAGCCCGGTTGCAGCAATCAGGCCCTTGGTGTTGTCCAGCGTCTGGGCAATACGCACCGACAAAGCTTGCTCGCTGAGGAGCTTGGCGTTGCGGTTATTCAGGGTATTGGCGGCCAGGATGAATGCCTGGCTGCTGGAGATTTCACCGTCCTGGTTGTCGACGCTATTGAGGTTGCTCAACAGCAAGCGGCCGGGTGCATTGATCACGCCGCCCTGGTTGTTCAGATGACCGCCATTCAGGTCGAGGCTGACATCGCCCTGGCCGAAGAGTCGGCCGTCTTTGTGCTGGTCCAGGCTGCTGACGCTGGCATTGAGCGACTGACCGCTGCTGATCCGGCCGCCCTCACTGTTGTCGACCTGGCCGGCCTTCACGTCCAGGCGGGTATTGGCGCGCAGATTACCGCGCTGGTTGTTCACCGGGCCGGTCAGTTCCAGGTTGAGGTTGTCGGCGACGAGATTACCCTGACGGTTATCGAGGCTGCCCAGGCTCAGGCGTGCGTCACCTTTGGCGGCAAACAGGCCGGTTTGGTTGAGCAACTGACCGGCGATGGCGGCGGTCAATATGCCGTCAGTGATCAGCTTGCCTTCGGTGTTGTCCAGGCTGGTGGCTGTAAGACCAAGCGCGCTGCCTGCCGCTAACGTACCGCGCTGGTTGTTCAGTTCGCCGGTGTGCACGCTCAGGTCGCGGCTGGCAATCACGGTCTTGCCGCTGTTATCGATAGCCTGAGCGGTCAAACGCACGTCGCCTTGGGTATTGCGGCTGTTATCGGCGTTGACGCCCGCTTCGATAATCCCGTTATTGGTCAGCCGGCCACCAGCGTCCAGTGTGATGCTGTCCTTGGCCGCGAGGGTTTGCCGATTGGTCAACGTGCCTTGGGTTTTCACCGCCAAATCGGTCCCGGCGTAGACCGCGCCTTGCGTCTCCACGCTGGCCGCTTTTACCGCAATTGCGGTGCCTGCCGATGCCTGCCCCATGACCACGTTGCCAGCCGTATCAATCTGAATATCACCGCCGGCGACCATGTCCCCCGAGAGTTTCACACCGACACCGGCTTCGGTACCAATCAGCTTGACCGCGCCCACGTACATGCCGCCCAGCGCCGACGAGTCAATCGCCAGTTCGGGCGCCTGGCTGCCATCCGATGCACGCGCGGTGGCGCTCAATGTGCGCGCATCCACATCATTGCGACCCGCGACGATGGTGAGTTTTTTTGCCTGGATCTGCGCGTTGATCGTGGTGGCGCGGGTGATGATTTCGAACTGGTCGACGTTGCTGGCATTCAAGCCGGTTCCGTCAATGGCGACGCTGCCTTGATCGACTTGATAGCGGCTGACCTGGCCGTTTTCGATCACTGCTTTACCGGTGGTCAACGTCGCTTGCGGCGTGTTGATAAAGCCGCAACCGTTGCAACTGATGCCATAGGGGTTGGCCACGATCACATGGGCCGACTGCCCCGCCACTTCGGTGTAGCCACGCAGTTGGCTGGGGCTGCCGCCGTTGACTTCGTTGAGGATGACGTTGGCGGCGCTGCCGTTGAAATTCGGGTTGCCGACGATGATGCCGCCGAGCTGGGTGGACTGCGTGCGGTCAGTGGCGTTGTTGAGGATCACGCCGTTGGCGCCGACGTTGTAGTCCTTGAACTGGTTATGCGACAGCCCGTTCGCATTCGGCGCGGCGATGTTGACGATAGGCACGCCATTGCCCGCCTGACCGAGCGTAGTCCCAGGCGCACTGACCACAATCCCATCCGCCTGGGCCAGCAACGGGTGCCAGAACATCGCGTTGGCCAAGATCAACGCCAAGCCACGCTTGGGCAGCCCCAGGAAGTGGGAACGGCTTTTTACGGCAGCAGATGGTTGGCGCGCGAGGAAGGCGAACTGGCGAACGTCCATGTGAGGTCTCGATGCCCTATGGGCGGTAAAAATTTAAAGGAAGAAATCCAGGCGGAAATAAATCGGTGCTTCACGTTCAGTGATCGGCCCCGGGCGTTCCAAAGAGTGTGCAAAGGTCACCGTGGCGGCGACGTTCTGGCTGCGCGCAAACAGCTCCACGGAGTTGCTGGTCATGCGTCCGTGTTGTTCGGCGTTGTAGCGGCCATGGCTGATCACGCCCTGGTCGTAGCCGAGGCTGGTACCGTATTCGCTGAACAGCGGCTGCAACCACGCGACGGTCACCGGGCGGCTCCAGCGCAGGTCATTGCGCCAGTAGCCGCCGCTGTCGCCGGACAGGCTTTGATCCTTGTAACCGCGAATCGACGACTGCCCGCCCAGGCTCATGCGCTGCGGGCTGAACAGCACATCTTCGCTGCGCTGGCCGGTCATCAGGGTGCTGAAACTGAACGACTCGCCCCACAGCTTGAACGGGTACAGATAGCTCACCGTCGCGGTGTATTTGCGGTAACGCGCATCGGCCTGGCCGGGGCGTGGGTTGTGATTGGCCTGGGCGTCGAACGCGCCAATGCCGTCCTGCATGCCCAGGTCGATGTTGAGGAATGAACCACCGATACGCCGGCCGTGATTGATGCCGAACTGGGCTTCGCTGAGGCGGTTGCTGCTCAGCGCGAGCTTGCTGTCTTCGATGAAGTTGTTGGTGCGCAGGTAAGCCACGCCAGTGCTGAGGGAGGTTTTGCTCAGGGCGTCGCGGTGGATCACGCGCTCCAGGCGCAGTTGGTGGTTTTGGCTGTCGCCCGACTGCTTGAAGTTGAAGCCGCTGGCCTGGGCCAGCGAGCGGTATTCGGTTTCGCTGTAGCTGTAATTGAGGTTCCACCAGCCGAACGGCAGGTTGTAATTGAGCATCGAGTTGCGCGAGGTTTTCTGGTGATCGCTGAGTGCATCGTGGCCGCCGCGCAGGGACAATTGATCGGCCAAGCCCAGCGGGTTATCCCAGTCCAGGCTGGCGCCCCACTGCTGTTCGCCAGTGCTGCGTTGGCCGCCGTTGTGACGAGACAGGCCGACGCGCCAAGGCTTTTGTGGGGTGTTCTTGACCAGTACGTCGCTGCCGCCGACGGCCTTACCCGGCGCCAATTCCATCTGCGCCTGGTTCGATGGCAGGCGGTTCAGTTGGTCGACCATCTGTTCGATCTCGCGCAGGTTAAGCAGGTCGCCCGGTTTGCCTGGGAAGCTCATGAACAGCTGGCGGTCGGTGATGCCGCTGCCTTCGGCGCCCTTCAAACTTTCCAGCTTGCCCTCGACTACTTGGATTTTGAGGATGCCGCTGGAGAGGTCTTGTTGTGGCAAGTACGCGCGGCTGGTCACCAAACCTTTGGCCAGGTAGCGGTCGGTGATGTCCTTGAGCAGTGCGTTGAGCTGGGGCACGCCAAGGCATTGGCCGATGTAAGGCTTGATCAGTTCGGCGCGCTCGCCCTCAGACAGGACATCGGCACCGGCAAGTTCAATGGTTTTGATCAGGAAGCAGCGGGTGTCTGCTGGCGCTGTTGGCTTGGCGGGGGCAGCGGCTTTGCCGGGCAGGTCCTTGAGCTCTTCGAGGCGACGTTGTTGCTCTTCGAGCAGGCGATCCTGGCGATCACGGATCAGATCGGTGACGCCCGGCGTGTTCTGCGGGGTAGCGCCTTGAGCTGTTCCAGCAAAGCCCAGGCAAAAAAAAGCGGACAGAAGGCAGAGCCTGGTCCGACGTACCGAACGCCACATTTAAGATCCCTCTATGTGGCCTTATGCCATCAATTGGCGGCGATCTTATGGTGGCGCTTTAATGGCGTCAATTAAATGTTAAAATTTCCTTCAACCGTGACAGTTGATCATTTTCAGCCTGGAAAAATAATTTTTTAAATCATCCACTTAACAAAAATTGCGAACCTGCAATCCAGGCCGGTACCTGGTAAAGCAACCAGGAGGTAAGTTCGCGCCTTTGGCTTGGCCGGCAGTTTTAATGGCAGAAAACTGCTCAATCTATGCCCTATCTGCACAGCTGGTTCGCGACCCCATCAAGCTCGCGATCAAAACCGGCTGTATCGGCAGCGCTTAAAAAGCCCTGTTTTGTGACGAGGTTGTCGGTTTGCAGTCGTACTCTACTGACCTGCTTAATCATGCCGCTCGCTTCAGCCTCGGTTATTTTTCGGCTTTTGCGCGAGGTACTGATATCGGCATTCAGAACGTTGGTCCGCATCGAGATGTGGGCTTGCCTGACATCAGTGATTTGACCTCCGGTCTGGCCCACCAATGCCCGTTGCTTCGTTACATCACAACTCGGCAGGTCCGGTGTTGATCCAGTTGCTTGAGCGTTGACGTGTGCACCGTCCGAACCTGGAGCGCCATCGACGCCTGGCGTATCACCAGCGCCTCCCGCGCCGCCGGAACCGCCTTTGCCGGGCACAGCGCCACTCCCACCCGCACCGCCGGCCCCTCCATTTCCACCCGTGCTGCCACCACTTCCTCCAGCGCCCCCATTACCGCCTGCTCCACCGTTTCCCGCCAACTGCTGCGGCGCAGGCGAGCCGGAGATAACGGACTCCTGCCCCACAGCGACACCAGTTGGATAAGCGTAAACAGATGAGCACACGGCGTACGCCATGCTTAAAGCCATGATGCTGGTGACTATTTTCATAGCGGCCCTCCGATCAGACCGGTTGGTTCGTTGCCCGGATGTTTTCACAGCAACAGTTGCTCATGTGAGGCCCCTCATGGCTGCCGATACGCCTTTTGTTTTATCAGCGCCGCAGAGCGACTATTGATGAGTGTCCACATCCTCAGCCGGATAAAATTCGCCCTCCTTGCCCATCTTTTTCAGGCGTTCGCGCGCGATCACCTCAACGCTGGCCACTGCCGCCTGGTCGTCAGGATTGACCAACTGCAAGCACAGGCGGCGGACATTCTGATCGTGGGTGCCCTCACTCATCATTTCGTGGGTGAAGACTTGTTCGCCGCGCCATAGGCATAGCTGGGTATGGGTTCCGCCGAGCCAGATCTCGTTGATTGATCCAAGGTCAGTGGTAGCCAGTTGATCCACGGTGATTGTCTTATCCATTGCGCTGTACCTTACCAATGATGGGTTACAGGTAGACTTACAGGCATAGCGGGTCGTTCCCGACATCGGCAGTTCAACCGCGTCAATGGTGGTGAGCAAGGCCCCGGATCAAGGTCAGACAATCAACGATTGAGCAGGGCAAGTCCGAACCGGGTGCAAATCCGCGCATAAAATCGTAATTTCACCGATTGGTGACATGACACCAATATGTCAGGAACAAGGTTCAAAGCCGTCCGGGCACGAAACGGCAACTGTTCGGGCACACGCTGCCTACTTATAAGGAGATACACATGAAACTGTACTTTGCTCCCATGACCTGCTCCCTGTCTCCCCACATTGTGCTACGGGAACTGGGCCTGCCTTTCGAGCTGATCCGGGTCAACAACAAGACCAAAGCCACGGCAGACGGCCACGATTTCCGCGACATCAACCCCAAGGGCTACGTCGCTGCATTGGTACTGGACAATGGCCAGGTACTGACTGAAGGACCGGCCATCGTTCAGTATCTGGCCGATCAGGTACCGGGTAACTCACTGGCACCGGCCAACGGCACCTGGGAGCGTGCGCGTCTGCAGGAACTGCTCAATTTCATCACTTCGGAAATCCATGGGGGCAGTGCGCCGTTGTTCAACGCCGATATCCCTGAGCCAGTAAAGGAGATCTTCCGTCAGAAACTGTTCAATCGTCTGGACTACTTGAACAAGTACCTGGCGCAAAAAGACTATCTGCTCACCACCTTCGGCCTCGCCGATGCTTACCTGTTTACCGTCCTGAAATGGCTGCCGTTTTTCAACATCGACATCAAAAACTGGCCGGAACTGGCCTCGTTCATGGAACGCATTGAGGCACGTCCAAGCGTGCAGGCCGCCATGGCCGCGGAAGAGGCGACTCAGCCGGTTTAATCAGAGATGACAAAAGCTGGTTGATGCCGGCTTCTGCCAAACTTCAATTTGGATGAAGCCCCTTATGCAGACAATTGAACGCGTCCCAAACGGCCACGTAGGACGCAGCCGATCCTGCGCCTACGCCGATATCGTTTACACCGTAGCCACCAGCGTGGACACCTCGCTGGACATCGTCGGCCAGACCCACCAGGCCCTAGCCGTACTGAGCACCAGCCTCGAAGGGATGGGTTCACACGCCTCGCGCATGCTGTCGGCGCAGGTGCTTTTAGCGGATTAGAGACGGCTTCATGCAGGTCACGCTGTGCGCTTTGATCACCCCGGAAAAATCCAAGGCAAAAAAAAGCCTGCATCGCTGCAGGCTTTTTCCTATCTGGCTCCACGACCTGGACTCGAACCAGGGACCCAATGATTAACAGTCATTTGCTCTACCAACTGAGCTATCGCGGAATGCGCCGTATGTTACTGATTGAAAAGGAGAAGTCAAGCCTTCTGTGGCGTTCCGGGTGATTAAACCGGACGGCCGGCTGAAAGCTGTTGCTCCTTGGCCAGGTCCAGCCAGGCGCGGGCCGCTGGCGGCAGGTGGGCATTTGCGCGCCAGGCCAGGGCGATGTGCCAGTCGGTGTGGGGTTCGTCCAGGGGGATCAGGGCGATGCCTGCGTGCTGGTGCGTGTGCGCCAGCATGCGCGGCAGGAAGGCCACGCCGAGTCCGGCCGCGACGAGGTCGACGATGAAGTCGATCTGGCCACTGCGCGCGGTCACCCGGGGGGTGACGCCTTTGTGTTCGCAGGCGGCGAGGATCTTGGCGTTCAGGGCGAAGCCGGCTTCGAACAGGATGAACGGCGAGTCCGCCAGGTCGGTGAAGTCGATACGGGGACGCTGGGCCAAGGGGTGGCTGATGGGCAGTACGGCCATCAGCGGTTCGTTGCGCACGGGCTGGTATTCAAAATCCTCATCAACCGGCAGCAGCAGCGCCGCCAGGTCGACCTCCCCCGCTTCCAGGCATTCACGCAGTCTTTTACTGCCATACTCGGTGAGTTCGATGTCGATCTCCGGGTAGCGGCTGCGGTAGGTGGCGAACATTGTCGCAAACAGCACACCGCAACCAACCGGTGGCAGGCCGATGCGCAGTTGGCCGCGCTTGAGGCCGCCCAGGTCGTTGATCTCGGCCACCAGGTCGGTGTGTTCGGAGAGCAGGACCAGGCCGCGACGGTAGGCGATTTCGCCGGCAGCGGTGAGTTCATTGCGGTGACCGAGACGGTTGAGCAGCGGCATGCCGAGTTCGTCTTCCAGGGTTCTGACCGCCTTGCTCACCGAGGACTGGGTCAAGGACACCACCTCGGCGGCCTGGGAAAAACCGCCCTGACGGACCACTTCGACAAATGCCCGCAACGTTCTCAGGTTCATCGGTATTCCTTCAGCGACTGGACGCTATTGATAAAAGTTGTTTTTATCATGCCAGATCTTTGCCTATCGTGATGCACCTTGCCCGTGGAGCCACTGTTCATGATCATCTCGTCCGCCTCCGATTACCGCGCAGCCGCCAAACGTAAGCTGCCACGCTTTCTGTTCGACTACATCGACGGTGGCGCCTATGCCGAACACACGATGCGCGCGAACAGCTCGGACCTGGCCGACATCAGCCTGCGCCAGCGTGTGTTGCGCAATGTCGATAACCTGAGCCTGAAGACCCAAGTGTTCGGCCAGGAGCTGGCGATGCCGGTAATCCTCAGCCCCGTGGGCCTGACCGGCATGTACGCACGGCGTGGCGAGGTGCAGGCGGCCAAGGCGGCGGCCAACAAGGGCATCGCGTTTTGCCTGTCGACGGTGTCGGTGTGTTCGATTGAAGAAGTGGCGTCCCAGAGCCCCCAGGCGATCTGGTTCCAGCTCTATGTGCTCAAGGACCGTGGCTTCATGCGCAATGCGCTGGAGCGGGCCCAGGCGGCCGGCGTTACTACCCTGGTGTTCACCGTGGATATGCCGACCCCGGGCGCGCGTTATCGTGACGCCCACTCGGGCATGTCCGGGCCGTACGCGGCAACGCGGCGCATGCTGCAAGCCGTCACCAAGCCACAGTGGGCATTCGATGTGGGCCTGATGGGCCGCCCTCACGACCTGGGCAATATCTCCAAGTACCTGGGCAAACCCACCACCCTGGAAGACTACGTCGGTTGGTTGGCGAATAACTTCGATCCGTCCATCAGTTGGAAAGACCTGGAGTGGATCCGCGAGTTCTGGAAAGGCCCGATGATCATCAAGGGCATTCTCGACCCCCAGGACGCCAAGGACGCGGTGAGCTTCGGCGCGGATGGCATCGTGGTGTCCAACCATGGTGGCCGCCAGCTCGATGGCGTGCTGTCCACCGCCAAAGCCTTGCCGGCGATTGCCGACGCGGTGGGCGATAACCTGACGGTGCTGGTGGACTCGGGCATCCGCTCCGGGCTGGACGTGGTGCGCATGCTCGCGCTGGGCGCCAAGGCCTGCCTGCTGGGACGCGCGCCGTCCTATGCATTGGCCGCCGATGGCCAGCATGGGGTGGAGAACCTGTTGGATATTTTCGCCAAGGAAATGCGCGTGGCAATGACATTGACCGGTGTAACCCGCATCGAACAGATTGATCGCAGCCAACTTTCCTTCAACTAGCCAAATAACTGGCGCCCGTAGGCAACGGCTGTTTTTAACGACAAAACAGCCGATTGATCTATAAGATTTTTATTCAATCAAAGGAGGGCACGAATCTCGCGCTAATCTGTTCCAAGCAGGTTAAGCAGTGACAAGACGTGCGGCAGTGCCCAGGGGTTATAACCCATTGCAAAGCGGTTTAGACTGTTTCCAATGTTTTACGGGACTGAAGGAACAGTAAGACGCTCGGCATTTGCCACGCTCATTGAGCCTGTAAGACAGCTATGTGCTTAGAGGCCGACCAGTTATGAAAACACCTACCCAGACCAATGCAATTGATTTCGACAATGCCAAATTGCAACGCTTGGGTTTTGGCCAACCGTCCCTCCTTCCCCGTCTCCCGCTCACGATTACCCAACTTCGCCAGCAACTGGGCCAGCAATTGCAGACCAGCCTGGAGCCGGATCGTCTTCTCGCTCTGTTCTTCCGTGACATCCAACGCCTGGTGCCTCTCGACGCCTTGCAATACCGACACGAAGCCAGCGACCTGCGCCTGGAGTTCGGCCAGCGCGGCCATCATTCGGTGAGCTATAGCCTCAGCCACGAAGGCGAGCACCTGGGCGAGCTGACCTTTCGCCGCAACCAACGTCTGAGCGATGAAGAACTCGACCACCTCGAATCCCTGCTGGCCACCCTGCTCTATCCGATGCGCAATGCCCTGCTCTACCGCGCCGCCACCCGCAGCGCCCTACGCGACCCGCTGACCGGGACGGGCAATCGCATTGCCATGGACCAGACGCTGCGGCGCGAAATCGAGATGGCGCGGCGTCACCTGAGCCCGCTGTCCTTACTGATGCTGGACATCGACCACTTCAAGATCATCAACGACACCCACGGCCATGCCGTCGGCGATCACGTGCTGCGCACCGTCGCCGCGGCAATCAAGAGCCAGCTGCGTAACGTGGACATGGTGTTCCGGTTTGGCGGGGAAGAGTTTCTGATCCTGCTGTCCAACACCAACCGGGAGGCGGCGGCGATGGTGGGTGAACGTCTGCGCCAGGCGATACAAGCCCAGGACCATGGGATGAACGACACGCAGATCGAATTGACGGTGAGCCTGGGTTGCTCGACCCTGTTGGCCGCCGAGACGGCCGACAGCCTGCTGCGTCGGGCCGATACCGCGCTGTATGTGGCCAAGCGCGAAGGCCGCAATCGCCTTGCAATGGCGGGGTAGAGCCCCCCGCCATTGCCTCACATCACGCCTCGCTGGCGACGCGCATCTGACGCTCGCGTACCGGTGCGGCCACGGGTTTGTCTTTCTCCAGGTGCATACAGCTTTCCAGGAACAGGTACATGTAGTCGTAGCTCTTGCACACGGCCTGGCGCAGTTCTTCCTGCAGGGCCTTGCTCGGGTTGGTCCCGGCCAGGGTGCAGATGATCTCCAGCGCTTCCCAAGGGTGGGCATCGTCGTACTGGGCATGCATCTTCAGCCACTTCATCGCACGCTTGCGCTCCTCTTCAGGAAAGGCCGCCGCGTAGACGCCGGTGGAACACACCACGGCAGACCACTCCCCAGTGGCCCCTTCGATTGCGTAATTGGTCGCGGCAATGGCCACGATCAGCGAATCGGCCGAACTGGTGTGCCAGCACCAATGACTCAGTGCATGCAGTTCCGGCGGCACGTCCTGTGCCTGCAGCTCCTCCAGGCTGACACCATGGGCGCGGGCCCAGTGCACCCAATAGTCGGCGTGGTTCAGTTCCACACGAATATTGCGCATCAGCCAGCGTCGCGCCATATCCTCCCCAGGATGGCGGGAAAACTTCGTCTTGGTGAGGTTCTGTGCCATGTACAAGGCAAACTGTTCCACCACGGGCCAGCCACCGATCAGGTAGTGGCGCATGGTCCGGGCGCTGAGCGTGTTATCACGCATGCGCTGGTACAGTTCGTGTTCGACAACCCGGCGCTTGCTCTCGCTACAGTCCTGGATCAGTTTTTGCGCCCAGGCTGGGTAACTCGAGGCTTCCATAAGCGGACCGGTTCTGTTGAATGTGTCGATCACTGTAACGCTCCTTTTTTAAGTGTGATTGGACAGATCAGCAAATGTTTCAGCGGAATGTGCCGGGCGCCTTGAATAACAGAGGCTGCGGCCGCGCAGGTCGACACTGCAAGCTATCAAAGGTAAACAATTGCGGTCGTTCAATCAGGTAGCCCTGAGCGTAATCCACACCTATCTCGAGCAACGCCTGCTCGATCTGCGGCGTTTCAACAAACTCGGCAATTGTGCGCTTACCCATGACATGGCCGATGTGGTTGATCACTTCGACCATTGCGCGGTTAATCGGGTCGTCCAGCATATCCTTTACGAAACTTCCATCGATCTTCAGGAAGTCTACAGGTAAATGTTTCAGGTATGCGAATGAGGACATTCCGGCGCAAAAATCATCAAGTGAAAAATGGCAACCTAAGGCTTTGAGTTCATTAATAAAACGAATTGCACTTCGCAAATTTGAAATTGCACTTGTCTCAGTTATTTCAAAACAAATCATTTCCGGCGGAATGCTGTAAGTCTCGAATTTCTCACGCAAAAAGCCTAAAAATTCATCGTCTCCAATAGTTATACCTGACAGATTAATCGCACACATGGCCATAGACCGGCCCGGACGCTCGTATATACAACGGGCAATAATCTTGAATACGTTTTCCACCACCCAACGATCCAGCGCGTTCATCAGGCCATAGCGTTCGGCGGCCGGAATAAAACTGTCGGGCAAGATGATTCGACCTGACTCGTCTTGCAACCGCAGCAGAATCTCGATATGCCCGTTGCCGCCCTCCGTGTGGCCCAGGGGGGCGATTTCCTGGGCGTACAGGCAGAAACGGTTTTCTTCCAGGGCCATGTGCAAGCGTTGCACCCAGGCCATCTCGCCAAAGCGCACGGACAGCTCGGAGTCATCGGCGTGATACACCTGAACCCGGTTGCGACCTTTCTCCTTGGCCATGTAGCAGGCCATGTCGGCGGCACGCAGTGAGGTTTCCAGGGTGGTCGGGGTGTTGCCGATGTGCACCAGGCCAATGCTGACGGTGGTCATGAACGGCCGGCCCTTCCACACAAAATGCAGGTTTTGCACGGTATGGCGCAGGCTCTCGGCGATTTTCTCCGCCACCGCCGCCGGGCAGTTTTCCAGCAGGATGCCGAACTCATCGCCGCCCAGGCGCGCCAGCGTATCGCCTTCGCGCAGGTCCGCTTGCAACAGTGCGCAGATATGCCGCAGCAATTCGTCGCCTGCCGCATGCCCGCACGTGTCGTTGACCAGCTTGAACTGGTCCAGGTCGAGAAACATCAATGTATGACGCCGGCCCTGCAGCTGCGCCGCCGGGTGCAAGACCTGCTCCAGGCGGAACTCGAACTCACGACGGTTGGCCAGGCCAGTCAACGCATCGTGCGTCGCCTGCCATGACAGGTTGGCAATGTACTGGCGCTCCTGGGTCATGTCGTGCAGTACCAGCACCACACCGTTGATCTTGCCGGCGCTGCGGATCGGCGCCCCCACCAGGGTCACTGACACCGTGCTGCCATCCAGCCGCTGGATCGTCTTGGAATGCTCGCTGCCACCACGCAAGCGTCCCCTGACGATGTGTTCGACCAGGGTAAGCCCGTCGGGCTGGGCATTCTCGTCCAGCAGGTTGAACAATGCCGCCAGGGGCAGGCCATGGGCCTGGGCCGAGTTCCAGTGGGTCAGCGCCTCGGCCGCCGGGTTCATATAAGTAATGGCACCGTTGACATCGGTGGTGATCACGCCGTCGCCTATCGACTCCAGGGTGATCTGCGCGCGCTCCTTCTCCTCCTGCAAGGCTTCGGCAAACGCGTGGCGCTGGGCCAGCAGCTTATGGGTGCGCAACAGCGCGAGCACAATCAGACCCAGGGCGGTCGCCAGGTTGGTGATCAGCAGCAACCGCAGGATCATGCGTGAGCCTTCGCCCAAGGCATCGCTGAACGCCTTGGCGGTCGGCGTCACGCCTTCGTTGATGGCGGTGATATGCGTTTTCCATTGGTGCACATCGTCGGCGCTGACCTGATTGGCGGAAATCGTGGCGTGCATCTCCCGGGCCAGGTCATCCAACTGGTCCAGGTAGGCATCGCCCACGGTCCACAACTCGATGGCTTTTTCCAGGTAGCTGAAATGCCGGAAGTTCAGGTACAACCAGATCAGGCTGGAGACGTCATCCGGGTGGTTGCCGCCCTTGAGGATGCCCAGGCGCGCGGCGGCACGGTCGGGAGTGGGACGGTCCAGGGCGATACGCAGCTCATGCCCGCCCTGGGGCACGGCGATGGCCTGCTGGTATTTGAGATAGGTAGCTGCATCGCGATTATCGGCGTACAGGGTGAGGTAATAGATGGCGTCTTTCTGGCCCTTGGACCACAAGCTCTCGCCGGCCACATAGCCACGCACCGCTGAAAGCACATAAAGACTGCCACCGCCTAATAATGCCTGGAACAGCACAACAGCGATAAAAGGCCAGACAATACCCAATAGCCGAGGCGTTCCGAAAGTCCGCTTTTGCTTCATGAAGTCCCTTGCACATGCACTGCTGGATACGCACGCGAAAACCCGCTCCCGATAGCTCAGCCCACGCTGAATCAACGCACTTGTTGCAGATGTCCATAGAGTTTGGCGTACAGGCCGCCATCGGCAATCAGTTGCTGATGGTCGCCATCCTCGGCTATATGACCACCGTCGAATACTAACACTCGATCAGCTTGTTTTACCGCCGACAAACGGTGGGCAATGATCAGTGTAGTACGGCCGCTGAGAAACCGCGCCAGCGCCTGGTGCAGGTTGTACTCGGTGGCGGCATCAAGGGCAGAGGTGGCCTCATCGAGGATCACCACCTTCGGTTCGGCCAGGACCATGCGCGCAATCGCCAGGCGCTGACGTTGCCCACCGGAAAATCGCACGCCAGAGCGCCCCACCACGCTGTCCAGGCCCTGGGGCAGCGCTTTGACCGTGGTCTCCAATTGGGCGATTTCAAGCGCCTGCCAGCAGGCTTGATCGGTGCGCTCGCGGCCCATGGTCAGGTTGGCGCGCACGGTATCGTTGAACAGTGCCGGGTGTTGCAGCACCACCGCGACGTGCTCGCGAATGGTTTCCAGGCCAATTTCCTGCTGGGTGGCCCCGCCGAACCGGATACTGCCGGCCTGGGGCGTGTAGAGCCCCAGCAACAGTTGCACCAACGTGCTCTTACCGCCGCCGCTGGCACCGACAATGGCAACCTTCTCGCCGGGCTCGATGCGCAGGTTCAACTGATCAAGCACCAGGTCATCGCCATACCCGAAGTCCAGGCCACGTACATCGATGCCCACGGTTTCATGCCCGCTGAACGGGTCGGTCCCACCGGCGTATTGCGGCTCGTCGGCACGCGCCAGTAATTCATTGATGCGGGTCAGCGCACCGCTGGCAGCGTAGTAGGCGTATTGCAGATTAAGCAGTTGCTCCACCGGGCCGATCATGAACCACAGGTAACTGAACACCGCGAGCATCTGGCCGATGGACAGGTCGGAAAACAGCACGGTCAGCATGGCCGCCGCGCGGAAGATGTCGATGCCGAACTGGAACAGCAAGCCGCTGGCGCGGCTGGAGGCGTCGGTTTTCCATTGCGAGTGAATAGCGTAGTCGCGCACTTCCAGGGCGCGCTGGCCCAGGCGCCCCAGGAAAAAGCCCTGGCGATTGCCGGCGCGCACCTCCTGGATGGCATCCAGGGTTTCGGTCAGCGCCTGGGTGAAGCGCGAGGTGCTGTCGTTTTCCAGTTTCTTCAGATGTTTGACACGCTTGCCCAACTGCACCGTGGCGTAGATCACCAACGGGTTGAACAACAGGATCAGCAACGCCAGTTGCCAGTGCATCCACACCAGGATCGCCGAGGTGCCGACCAGGGTCAGCATGGCCACCAGGAAGCGGCTGAGGGTTTCGCCGACGAACTTGTCCAGGGTGTCCAGGTCAGTGACCAGGTGGGTGGTGACCGTGCCGCTGCCCAGGCTTTCGTATTCGCCCAGGGAAATCCGCTTGAGCCGCTCGATCAGACGTACGCGGATGCGGTACACAATGTCCTTGGCCTGGCGCGCAAACAAGCGCGCCTGTACCACGTTGAATACCAACGCACCGCAACGCAGGGCCAGGGTCACCAGCAGCATCAGACCGATATAACCGGCGGCTTTCTGCCAGCCCAACGGCAGCGCGTGGTTCATCACCTTGAGCGCGGCATCGCCATGCCCCAGCAGCACTTCGTCGACCAGCAAGGGCAACAACAAGGGGATGGGCACACTGCACAGGGTCGCCAGCACGGCGACGCCATTGGCGATCCACAGGGACTTCTTGTGACGCAGGGCCAGGCGACGGATTTCCGCCCAGGTCAGGCGGTCAGTACGGTGAAGGTGTTCATGCACAGCTTGCTCGCTCCAGCCACCGACCCAATAAAGGCGACAGCTCGGACAGCGGCTGGTAACCGTTGGTCAGCAAGGCCAACTGGCCGTTGCGCTCTGCCAGCAGCGTTGGGAAGCCGGCAATGCCCAGGTCCTGAACCCACGTGAAATCTGCTGCCGTGGCGGCATGTTGCTCGGCACGGTCGAACTCACCGGCAAACTCGATGCGCGGTATGCCAGCCTGTTCAGCCAGCTCCACCAGCACCCTGGCCAGGGTCACGTCGCGCCCCTCGACATAAAATGCGTGCTGGATCAACCCCAGCAGCTTCCACGCACAATCCGGCGCCAGGCTACGCGCAGTGACAATGGCACGGCATGCAGGCTCGGTGTCGTAGACAAACCCCTCGGGCAACGCGCCTTCACGCTTGAACGGCTGGCCGGTAGCGTCGGTGACCGCTTGCCAGTGTTCAAGGATGTAGCGCCGGGCGGTCGGCTCCAATGCCGCGCCGCTGCCGGTGCGCAAGCCGCCCACCACCAGGTGCACGTCCACACCGGCGGCACGAGCCTGCTCGACCAACGCCTGCGCCACCGGCGCAAAGCCCCAGCACCAGGAACACATCGGGTCCATTACATAGAGCAGGCGCGCGGACATGGGTCAGGCCTCGGAAGGGGTTTGCTTGTAGTTGAAACCAATCGGGTGCGGCAGGTTGCGGGCCCTGGCCAGCTCAATCTGCTTTTGCCGGTCGATCGCGCTGCGACGGGTTTTTTCCGGCAGCTTATCCCAGCAATGCGGGCAACTGATACCGGCCACATAGTGCTCGGACGCGCGGTCTTCGACGCTCACCGGGGTACGGCAGGCATGACATTGATCGTAGTCGCCTTCGCTCAAGTCGTGGCGCACGGTGACGCGATTGTCGAACACAAAGCAGTCGCCCTGCCATTTGGTCTCTTCCTGCGGTACCTCTTCCAGGTACTTGAGGATGCCGCCCTTGAGGTGGTAGACCTCGTCAAAGCCTTCGCTGAGCATGTAGCTGGAGGCTTTCTCGCAACGAATGCCACCGGTGCAGAACATGGCGACTTTCTTGTGCTTGGCCGGGTCGAAGTTGGCTTTGATATAGTCGGGAAATTCTCGAAAACTGGTGGTTTTCGGATCGATCGCGCCTTCAAAGGTACCAATCGACACTTCGTAGTCGTTACGGGTGTCGATCAACAATACTTCCGGATCACTGATCAGCGCGTTCCAGTCCTGTGGCTCGACGTAGGTGCCGACCTGTTTGTTCGGGTCGACGCCTTCGACACCCAGGGTCACGATCTCTTTCTTGAGCTTGACCTTGGTGCGATAGAACGGTTGGTCGTCGCAGTACGACTCTTTGTGGTCGATGTCGATCATGCGTGGGTCGTTCTTGAGCCAGGCCATCAGGCCATCGATGCCCTCGCGGCTGCCGGAAACGGTGCCGTTGATGCCTTCTTCGGCGATCAGCAAGGTGCCTTTGATGCCGTTGTCGACCATCGCCTGCAACAGCGGTTCGCGCAGCGCGACGTAATCTTCGAGGGTGACGAACTTATACAGTGCCGCCACGACAATCGGTTGAGTCATGGGTGTTCTCTCCAGGTGGCTACCCTCGTAAGGGGTGAACCGGATAACGGCAGCTGCGAGTTTTTAGCTGCAAGCTGCAAGTAAAAGCAAAGCAAAAAAAACGCGCCGGCTGAGCGGCGCGTTGCGGATTCTATCAGGGATGAACCGTTAACTGTAGGAGCGAGCTTGCTCGCGAAGGTCGTGAACGATGACACGGATAACCTGGCGCCCAACGACGCTCTGAGTTTTTTCGCGAGCAAGCTCGCTCCTACAGTAGATTCAACATCAACCCGTCAATGGCCGCCGGCGCAGGTCGGCGAAGCCGGTGCCGCGTCGATTTGTGCCCATTCTTCAGGCGTGTAGGTGTGCAGCGCCAGCGCATGAAACTCGCTCATCAGGTCACCCAGCGTGGCGTAGACCTTCTGATGGCGCTTGACGCGGTTGAGCCCGTCGAACTGCTGGCTGACCAGCACGGCCTTGTAGTGGGTCTGCAACCCACGGCTGTGCATATGGCTTTCATCCAGCACGCTCAGGTATTGCGGGTCCAGGGCGGCGAGCGCCGTTTCGATACGCTGTTGCATGGTCATTCCTGCTTACTTCTTCTTGGCCGGTGCGGCTTTAGGCGTCAGCTCGTTGGTCATGTCTTCCAACAGCTTGTTGACCACCGGCACTGCGCTTTCCAGCTTGGCCTGGGTCATCTGGGCCGATTGCTGGGTCAGCTGTGGCATTTTTTCCAGGACTTTCTTGCCCAATGGCGACTGGTAGAACGCAACCAGGTCCTTGAGCTCGGACTCGCTGAAGTTGGTGGTGTAGAGCTTGACCATGTCCGGCTTCAGCTTCGGCCAGCCGATGGCCTGGTCCAGGGCGGCGTTGGCCTTGGCCTGATAGCTGTCCAGCACCGACTGCTTGGTGGCGGGCGCCTTGGTCTGTTCGAAACGCTGGGCGAACATTTGCTGCACTTGCATGTACACCGGGGTACCCAGCTTGTCGGCGTGGGCCAGGGTCAGGAAGGCTTCGGCACTGGCGTTGTGGCTGGCGGTATCGGCAAAAACCTGGCCGCTGGCGCAAACCAGTGCAACCGCGGTACAGATGGCACGAAGACGAGTCATCGAGTTTCCTTTTCTACAGGCGAGGTAAGACCCCAAGGGCGCCCATTCTGCGCCTAACGAAGCCCGGGGCTCAACCCCACCCCCTCAGGGGCCCCGGTTTTACTGGGTGCGGCCGTACAAACACAGATTTGGGGAACCCAAGGCGGCAGCCAGGGCCTAAACTGACCCATCACGACTGGATAAGGAAGGTGCCCGATGAGCCGTATCGAAACCGACAGCCTGGGAGAAGTTCAGGTCCCGGATGACGCGTACTGGGGCGCACAGACCCAGCGTTCGCTGGTCAACTTCGCGATTGGCGAGCAACGTATGCCGCTGGCGGTGTTGCATGCACTGGCCCTGATCAAGAAGGCCGCAGCACGGGTCAACGACCGTAACGGCGACCTGCCCGCCGATATCGCCCGCCTGATCGAACAGGCCGCCGACGAAGTGCTCGACGGTCAACACGACGACCAGTTCCCCCTGGTGGTGTGGCAAACCGGCAGCGGCACCCAGAGCAACATGAATGCCAACGAAGTGATCGCCGGCCGTGCCAATGAGTTGGCAGGCAACCAACGCGGCGGCAAGAGCCCGGTACACCCCAACGATCACGTCAATCGCTCGCAAAGCTCCAATGACTGCTTCCCCACCGCCATGAGCATCGCGGCGGTGCAGGCGGTGCACGGGCAATTGCTGCCGGCAATCGCCACGCTCTCCGGTGGTCTGGCCGAACTGGCCGCGCGGCATATGAAGCTGGTGAAAACCGGCCGTACCCACATGATGGACGCCACGCCGATTACCTTTGGCCAGGAACTCTCGGCGTTTATCGCTCAGCTCGATTACGCCGAACGCGCGATCCGCGGCGCCCTGCCCCAGGTGTGCGAGCTGGCCCAGGGTGGCACCGCCGTCGGCACCGGGCTCAATTCGCCCCATGGCTTTGGCGAGGCGATTGCCTCCGAGCTGGCGGCGCTCTCGGGCCTGCCGTTCGTCACAGCGCCAAACAAGTTTGCCGCCCTCTCCGGCCATGAGCCGCTGGTGACCCTGCACGGCGCGCTGAAAACCCTCGCCGTGGCGCTGATGAAAATCGCCAACGACCTGCGCCTGCTGGGCTCGGGCCCGCGCGCCGGGCTGGCCGAGGTGAAGCTGCCGGCCAACGAACCGGGCAGTTCGATCATGCCGGGCAAGGTCAACCCGACCCAGTGCGAAGCGCTGTCGATGCTGGCCTGCCAGGTCCTGGGCAATGACGTGACCATCGGTATCGCCGCCAGCCAAGGGCATCTGCAGTTGAACGTGTACAAGCCGGTGATCATCCACAACCTGCTGGAGTCGGTCCGCCTGCTGGCCGACGGCTGCAATAACTTCCAGGAACATTGCATTGCCGGCCTGGAGCCGGATGCCGAACAGATGGCCGAGCACCTGGAGCGCGGGCTGATGCTGGTCACGGCGCTCAACCCGCACATCGGCTATGACAAATCGGCGGAGATCGCCAAGAAAGCCTATGCCGAAGGGCTGACGCTACGGGAAGCGGCGCTGGAACTGGGCTACCTCACCGACGCGGAGTTCGACCAGTGGGTGCGCCCGGAAAACATGCTCGAAGCCGGGCACTAAGACGCCAGGCGCGCACGCCGGGCCTTGAGCCCGGCAAACAATGAAGGGGCCAGCGCGACAGTCGCCGACCCGATCACCACAATCAGCGCCCCGGCATAGCCCAGGGCGTTGATCTCTTCGGCCTGCACAAAGTCAGGCCACAGCCACGCCGCCAACGCCACCGCGACGAACGTCACCAACGGCGTGAGCGCCAGGGTCGCACTCACCCGCGAGGCCTCCCAATGGGCCAGCGCTTCGGCAAACGCACCGTAGGCCACCAGGGTATTCATGCAGCACGCCAGCAACAGCCAGCCTTGCAGCGGGCTCAGTTGCAGCGCCTCCAGCGGATGCGCCCAGGGCGTGAGCAGCACAGCGCATGACAGGTAGATCACCATCATCACCTGCAGCGAATTCCACACCGTCAGCAATTGCTTCTGGCCCAGCGCATAGAACACCCAGATCGAAGTGGCGAGCAGAACCGTCAGCACGCCGGCGGTGTAAGTGCCCAGGGACGTCAGCAACTCCACCAGGCGCTGGTTGAAGAACAGACCGAAACCGGCGATCAACACGATCAAGCCAAGCACCTGGCCACGGCTGAAACGCTCCTTGAACACGAACACGCTGGCGACCATCAGGAAGATCGGGCCCATCTGCACCACCAGTTGCGCGGTACCGGGACTGAGGCTCTTCAGGCCCACCAGGTACAACACGTAGTTGCCCACCAGGCCGCACACGGCCATCGCCACCAGCCAGCCGCCCTTGGGGCCGAGCACCTTGCGGCTGGGCAAGCGCCGGGTGGCGGCCAGGTAGATGAACAGGCAACTGCCGGCCACCGTCAGGCGAAACCAGGTGACGGTGATCGGGTCCATCACTTGCAGCACTTGTTTGAGTTTGACCGGAAGAATGCCCCAGAGCAGCGCGGTCAGCAGGGTCAGGAAAAAGCCGTAGACCCAGCGGCCGGAAGAAATATGCATGAGCGCCCCAGAAAGCCAGAGGTGGAGGAGCAGGCATTCTAGGGGGACCAAGGGGTGCCTTGGCGAGTGATTTTTTCCGACACCCCACATTGACCGTTTGCGCTCAATGAAATCTAACGTACGGCCTCAAACAGCCCGGTGGCGCCCATCCCACCGCCCACGCACATGGTGACAATGCCGTAGCGCAGGTTGCGCCGTTGCAACTCACGCACCAGATGCCCGACCTGGCGCGAGCCGGTCATGCCGAACGGATGGCCGATGGAAATCGAGCCGCCGTTGACGTTGTATTTGGCATTGTCGATTTCCAGGCGGTCACGCGCATACAGGCATTGGGAGGCGAACGCCTCGTTGAGCTCCCACAGGTCGATATCCGCCACCTTCAAGCCGCGCGCCTTGAGCAACTTGGGGACCGAGAACACCGGGCCGATACCCATCTCGTCCGGCTCGCAACCGGCCACGGTAAAACCGCGGAAAAACGCCTTGGGCTTGAGCCCCAGGGCCAGGGCTTTTTCCAGGCTCATCACCAGCGTCATCGAGGCACCGTCGGACAACTGCGACGAGTTACCCGCCGTCACCGAACCGTCCTCGGCAAACACCGGCTTCAACCCCTGCAAGCTGGCCAGCGTGGTCTCGGGGCGGTTGCAGTCATCGCGCTCGACCACGCCCTCCAGGACCTGCACCGCGCCTGTGTGCTTGTCCTCAACCTTGTATTTGACCGCCATGGGCACGATTTCATCGTCGAACAGGCCGTCCGCCTGGGCCTGGGCCGTACGCTGCTGGCTCTGCAGGGCGTACAGGTCTTGTTCTTCGCGGCTGACGTTGTAGCGGCGCGCGACGATCTCGGCGGTCTGGCCCATGGGCAAATAAATGCCCGGCACCTGCGCCTTGAGCAGCGGGTTGATCAGGTTGTCGGTGTTGACGCTTTTCAGGGTCAGGCTGATGGATTCGACGCCGCCGGCGACAATGATGTCGCTGCACCCCGAAGCGATCTGGTTGGCCGCAATGGCAATCGCCTGCAAGCCCGAGGAACAGAAGCGGTTGAGGGTCATGCCCGCCGTACCGGTGCCCAGTTGCGACAGCACCGCCACATTGCGCCCGATGTTGTAGCCCTGGGCGCCCTCGTTGGAGCCGGCGCCGACGATGCAGTCCTCCACCGTGGCCGGGTCGATGCCGTTGCGGGTCAGCAACGCGTTGACGCAATGGGCGGCCATGTCATCGGGGCGGGTCTGGTTGAACTTGCCGCGAAAGGACTTGGCCAGGCCGGTTCGCACGCTGTCGACGATCACTACTTCACGCATGGGCTACCTCGATCTTGTGGTTGGGAGAGGGATCGAGGATAGATCCAGCCCTGCCCAACCGCGACGATCATTCACCCCATGGATAGGCTTACTTCTTCTTGCCTTTCCTGTCGTGCTTGTCAGACCGGGCGAACGCCTCTTCCAGGGCCAGGTTGATGGTGCGCAACACCTTGACCCGCGCCCAGCGCTTGTCGTTGGCTTCCACCAGGGTCCAGGGCGACACTTCGGTGCTGGTGCGATCGACCATATCGCCCACGGCGGCGCGGTAGTCATCCCATTTTTCGCGGTTGCGCCAGTCGTCCTCGGTGATCTTGAAGCGTTTGAAGGGGATCGCCTCACGGGCCTGGAAGCGCTCCAGTTGGGTCTGCTTGTCGATGGCCAGCCAGAACTTGACCACGATGACCCCGGCGTCACGCAGTTGCTCTTCGAAGTCGTTGATCTCGCCATAGGCACGCATCCAGTCGGTCGGCGTGCAGAAGCCTTCGATGCGCTCGACCAGCACGCGGCCGTACCACGACCGGTCGAACACGGTGAACATGCCGCGCGCCGGGATCTTCTGCCAGAAGCGCCACAGGTAAGGTTGAGCACGTTCGTCTTCGCTCGGCGCAGCAACCGGTACGATGTGGTACTGACGCGGGTCCAGTGCCGCCGCAACGCGCCGAATCGCCCCGCCCTTGCCTGCCGCGTCATTGCCTTCGAAGACGGTCACCAGCGCGTGCCTGCGCATGCGTTTGTCGCGCATCAGGCCAGATAAGCGTGCCTGCTCGGTAATCAGTTGCTCTTCATAATCGTCCTTGTCCAATTGCAAGGTCATGTCGAGGCTGTCCAGCAGGCTCTTCTGGTCGACCGAAGCCAGCAACGGCGCGGGGTTCATGCCGCTGGGGCGGCTCTTGGACAGCTTCAAGGCGTTTTGCATGCCTTCGAGCAGAATCTTGCCCACGGTGAGACCACGGTAATACGGGTCGACCCCTTCGATCACATGCCACGGCGCATAGTCACGGCTGGTGCGGCGCAGCACGCGCTCGCCGAAACGCACGAACTTGTCGTAGGTCTCGGACTGCTGCCAGTCCAGCGGGCTGATGCGCCAGCTGTGCAGCGGGTCGTCGGCCAGGGCCTTGAGCCGTGCCTTCATTTGCTTCTTGGACAGATGGAACCAGAACTTGAAGATCAGCGCGCCTTCGTCGCAGAACATCTTCTCCAGGCGCTCGGCGCCGGCAATCGCCTGGTCGAGGCGGGCGTCCTTGATCTGCCCGTGCACGCGGCTTTGCAGCATCTGGCTGTACCAGTTGCCAAAAAATACGCCCATGCGCCCCTTGGCCGGCAATTGGCGCCAGTAGCGCCAGGCCGGCGGGCGCGCCAGCTCTTCATCGGTCTGCTGGTCGAAGGTGCGCACCTCGATCAACCGCGGGTCCATCCACTCGTTGAGCAGCTTGACCGTCTCGCCCTTGCCCGCGCCTTCAATGCCGTTGATCAGGATGATCACCGGTATGCGTTTTTGTTGTTGCAGTTCGTACTGCACCTCCAGCAGCGCTTCGCGCAGGGCCGGGACTTCGGCGTCGTAGGTGTCTTTGTCGATGGCGTGACCAATTTCGGCAGATTCGAACATGGGCGGCTCCGTTGCAGAATTGAGCAAGACTAGCGGATTGGGCAACACCGCGCGGCAGGAAATTCCACCTGCACTTGCCGTGGGTCAATTCAAAGCTTGTTGATCGGCTAGAATGGCCGCCTGGCCTTTGCCTGTTTTTATTTTCCTGAGCCGCCCATGCCCCCCGTATCCCACGCCCAGCTCGACTGGGATGAACAAGGTCGCCCGCATTCGCGGGTGTTCGACGACGTGTACTTTTCCGACCAGTCGGGCCTTGAAGAAACCCGCTATGTGTTCCTTGAACAGAACCGTTTGCAGGAGCGCTTCGCGGCGCTGCCGGCGGACGGCAGGCTGGTGATCGGCGAAACCGGCTTTGGCACCGGCCTGAACTTCCTGTGCGCCTGGCAGCTGTTCGACCAGCACGCGGTGGCTGGCGCGCGCCTGCACTTTGTCAGCGTGGAAAAATACCCGCTGAGCCACGCCGACCTGCAACGCGCCCTCGCCCTCTGGCCGTCACTTGCGCCATTGGCAGAACAACTGCTGGCGCAGTACGTCGCCCTGCACCAGGGTTTCCAGCGCCTCGTGCTGGACGGTGGCCGCGTGACCTTGACCCTGCTGGTCGGCGATGCCCTGGAGCAGCTGCCGCAACTGGACGCGCAGGTCGACGCCTGGTTTCTCGATGGGTTCGCGCCGGCGAAAAACCCCGACATGTGGACCGCCGAGCTGTTTGCCGAACTGGCGCGGCTGGCGGCGCCGGGCTCGACCCTGAGCACCTTCACCAGCACCGGCTGGGTGCGCCGCCTGCTCAATGCCGCCGGTTTCAAGATGAAGCGCACGCCAGGGATCGGCCATAAATGGGAAATCCTGCGCGGTGAATTCCTCGGCTGGCCCGAGCAAACCCCGAGGCCCGCCGCCACCGTCCCGTGGTTTGCGCGCCCCGCGCCGCACACTGGCGAGCGTCACGCCCTGGTGATCGGAGCCGGGCTGGCCGGCTGCGCCACTGCCAACAGCCTGGCGGCCAGGGGCTGGCGAGTCAGCCTGCTGGAGCGCCACACGGCCCTGGCCCAGGAGGCTTCGGGCAACCCGCAAGGGGTGCTGTACCTCAAGCTGTCGGCACACGGCACCGCGTTGTCACAGTTGATCCTCAGCGGTTTCGGCTATACCCGACGCCTGCTGGAACACCTGCAGCGCGGTGTCGACTGGGACGCCTGCGGCGTGCTGCAACTGGCGTTCAACGCCAAGGAGGCCGAACGCCAGGCACAACTGGCCGCGGCCTTTGCCCCGGAACTGTTGCGCCAGGTCGATGTTACGCAGGCGCAAGCCTGCGCCAACGTGCCCTTGGACCAGGGCGGGTTGTTTTTCCCCGAAGGCGGTTGGGTGCACCCTCCGGCCTTATGCGCCTGGCAAGCCCGCCATCCGGCAATCGAACATTGCCTTCATCAGGAAGCGCTGACCTTGCAGCGCATCGACGGTCAATGGCAGGCCTGGGACGCCGACACCCTGCTGGCCAGCGCGCCGGTGGTGGTGCTGGCCGGCGCCGCCGAGATCAAGCGGTTCCCCTTCAGCGCCGGGTTGCCGCTCAAGCGTATCCGCGGGCAAATCACGCGCTTGCCCCTCACCGCCGACAGCCAGCGTTTGAGTACGGTGGTGTGCGCGCAAGGCTATGTCGCCCCCGCACGCCTGGGCGAACATACCCTCGGTGCCAGCTTCGATTTCAATAGCGATGACTTGACCCCGACCCCTGCCGAACACGCTGGCAACCTGCAATTGCTGCGCGAAATCTCCACCGGGTTGCTGCACGCGCTGCAGGCCGACAGCCTGCCGATCGAGACCCTGGAGGGCCGCGCCGCGTTTCGTTGCACCAGCCCCGACTACCTGCCGATTGTCGGCCCGCTGGCCGAGGCGTCGGCCTTCGCCACGGCGTACGGCGTACTTGCCAGGGATGCCCGCCAAGTACCTGATACGCCCTGCCCCTGGCTGGAGGGTGTGTATGTCAACAGCGGCCATGGTTCACGCGGCCTGATCACCGCGCCGCTGGCCGCGGAGCTGCTGGTGGCGTGGCTGGAAAACGAACCACTGCCGCTGCCCGCCGCGGTTGCCCACGCCTGCCATCCGAACCGCTTTGCACTGCGCGAGCTGATCCGTGGCAAAAACCGCCAGGCGCCGTGAGTCGTGGTTATGGCAGCTCGCACACAGCCGATTTGTCGGCGTCCAGGGCTGCGCGGGTCAGGCGCTCGACCGTCACCTCCTCGGCCACCCGCTGCTCCCTGAGGATGCCATTCATACGGGTGCGGTAGGTTTCGCTGTCGAGGTCCAAGGCTTGATCGAACACCTCGCGCATCCGCGTATCGAACGGTTCGTTAAGGGTTTCGAAATGCGTGGCATGCACCTTCTTGAGGTAGCTCTGCCAGAACGGTAACTCGCCGAGAAACCGCAACAGTTCCGGCGTCAGCTCCGCAGCCTTGACCGAAGCTTCAGCGGCGCTCAACTGCGCCGTCGTGACGCCGCTCAAACGGGCATAACGCATATGCCGGGGTTGCCCCGGCAGGTAGAACTTGTCGGCCAGCCCGGTGCGATACGCCAAACTGACTTCCAATGGATCGGCGCCCGGATTGTCGAGGCTGTGGGAATGGGCGATGCTTTCCAGGCGGTCGAGCCGGTACAGGCCCCGGCCCAAGGCCAGCAACGACCTTGCGGTGAGGTGCCCGCCCTCGATCCGTTGGCTCGCATCGCTGATTTCCACCAGTATTTCCAGGCTGCTGAAGTTCAACGCGGCAGCGTCATCGCAGTTGATCGGAGTCGCGGCCCGTTCGAACACTTCAGTCGCCAGCTCGCCACGCTGGCCGGTGGCTTCAAGCACTCGCCAGATCCGTCGCGTCATGTCTTCGCGCACATGCTGGGTGTCCGCCGAACCACCCAGCTCGGCCAACAGCTTGAACAGGCCATCGCTGTCCGGGTCGTCGCGCAGCATCAGCCAGAGATCATTTTTTTGTGCATAGCCGGCTGTCCGTGGGTCTGGCATCCACAGTTCGCGGGCGGCCTGCTCGTTCAGGCGAGCAATGTCATCGTCAAAAAAGCCCAGGCCAGCCCCGGTCTGCCGGCGATAGTCAGTCACCTGCAAGACGGCCGAGGCCGACAACGGGTTGTGGCGCAGGTTGATCGCCTGGGTTTGCTGGCGAGGCGCCGAGAACAGCCACTCCGGCAATTGGCTGATGGTGTTCTGGCGCAGGTCGACGGTCTCCAGGAACGGCAAGCGCCATAGGCCTTCGGGAAAGGTATTGAGCCGGCAATCACGCAGAACCAAGCGGCGCAGGTCGAACAAGTGCTCGAGTGGCGGTGGATCGGCCAACGTATTACCAGCCAGGCTCAATACCCGCAGGTTGCGTAAATCGGCGAGTTTGGCGCGGGTGTATTGCGTCAGCTCAAGGCGATTGTTGTCCAGGTATAACGCTTCGAGGTGGGGCATGTGCGAGAGCGCCTCGGGCAGCCGCGTCAAGCGGTTACTGGACAGGTCCAGGGTTTTGAGCCCTTTGAAATGCTTGAGGAAATAGGCCGCTTCATCACCCACGTCCATATTTTTCATGCTCAAGTGGCGTACGTGATCAAAATTGACTACCGGCAGCAATGTCGGCAGCGGCCCTACCCGCATACCGTCGAGCACCAGGCGCGAATCTTCGCCCAGGCCGGTGAGGCGCCGCCAGCACTGCTCCAGTTGCTGCGCCACGCGCTTGCGACTCAGGCGCGCCTCTCCCAGCGGGTCGGGAATATTCATCAGTGCCGTCCTGTCGCTGGACCAGGCCTTGAGCGTGTGGTGCAACCTGTCATGGGAAAGCTGCAATAGCTTGACCACGTGGGCGCGGGCCAGATGATCGTCGCCCAAGCCTTCGATCAGGGTCGACGCCTGGGCATCGTCGAGCATGGGGTAGAGTTTTTTACCTTGCGGATCAGCTCGCGCGGCTGCAACTCCACCGCCGGCGGTGCGGCCTGCATGCAGCCGAGTTGCCAGGCGTGCAGCGGTTCGGGTGGTGGTTCACGCAAGTACCCGGCCACGTCGCCGCGCGCCTCGGCGACCAGCCAGCGCAGCTTGGACTGCAACTGCGCGGCGCCCTGCTCGCCTGTGGAGTAGAGCCCCAAACGGCTGCGCTGCAAGGCCGACAAGGTGCCCAGCAGCGCCTGGTAAAACCCTGAAGGCCCCGCCACCGGATCTTGCACTGCCTGCCCCTGTGCGTCGAAGAGCTGATAGCCGCGTTCGGACGTGACCACGGTATGCAACACACTGTTCGAAGCCACGCCGCTCTCGGCCAGCAAGGCGCCGTCCAGGCTCCCGGCCCGCACTTGCACATGGATTTCCCGCGGCCAGTGCGGCAGGCGCCCGAGCAGGCCAATCACCAGGCGCTGGGTCGAGGCCGTGGCCAATTGCGGTAAATACAGGCCCGCGACCGCGCGATCCTCTACCACCCTGCGCAGCGCCTGCCGCGCTTGCACATACAGGCGACGTGGAACGCGGCCGGTGCTGCGCAACAGCTGACGGTCAACGGACGAGGTCTCGGCCAACAGCTCCCTGGCCACGTCCGTCGGCAGCTGCCCAAAGCGTTTCTTGAGCAGGGCCACGCTGCCTTCGGGGGTCGAGTCATAGTCCTGGTAAAGCTGCTCGAACAGTGTCCGATAGTGGCGCTTGATGCCCGCCAGCAAACGCTCAGACAGCCGCTGTTGCGCGTGCTCGGGCTCGACGTCCGCCCCCAGCAGCGTCTCGCGCTCGTCCTCGTTCAGGGCATCCAGCAAGACAGAGGTCAATTGACCGTCCTTGAGTTGCTGTTCGCTGACATGGATGCTCAGGTCCTCGTAATCGAACGGGGCCGTCTCCGGGTGGCGTGCAATTAGCCCGCCCTGCCCATCCAGCAGCTCGAAAAAGCGCCCCCGGGGCCAGCCGTCCAGCAGCGGCAACGCCAGCATTTGCGCATGTGCGGTACTGGGTTGGCCCTGGCCGTGATAGTCCAGTTGCCAGACCAGGTCACGAATAACCTGGTCCAACCTCCAGCGCGCCACGCTGTCACGCAGGCGTGACGGCAATACCTGGTTTTGCTCGACGAGCAGCCGCAAATCAGGCAGCCGGCAGTGGGTGGCGGTAATGATTTCATCCAGCCGGCCATCCGGCAGCGAACTCACATCGGGCGACAGGCGTCCGAACACGTAGGTGGACGTGCGCCATTGATCCACCCGCTCGCCCTGGTGGCGCCAACCGCCGAAACCACTGTGCTCCACTGGCGGGCAGTACGCCGTGACACGCGAAGGATGCATCACGCGCCAGCGGCGGATGACCGGGTCGTGAAACACCCGATAGAACGCACCGTCGATAGCGATATAGGAATGCCCCTGGAATTGATAAACCCCTCGGTCACTGGGGGTCGCCAGCATCTCTGCGTCGGGGGCATGCCGATACGGGCGCAGGCTGCTGCGCCACAGGCGTTTCTCGGCATTGGGCAGTTGCACGGCTTCGAATTGCTCGAAAAAATCCGCGGTTGGCTCCGTCGTACGGTTGAACAACGAGCCCGCGACCTTGCCGGCCGCCGCAAAAAGCGCCATCGACGCGATACCTTCGGCCACATTCAACAGGTGCCCCAGGGCCTCGGTTTTACGCTGGTGGGTCCAGTCTTCAATACCCTCGTAGACTTCCGCCAGCAGTTGGCCGATGGCTACGCCCATCATCAACTGGCCCAGGCCCGGGGTGACAAACCCGGCGATATTGGCCAGGGTCAGGCCCACCTCCAGATACCGTTGAATCAAGGTCTTGCGGGCCTCTTCGTCGACCTCGGCGACGGGCACGGCCAGGACCAGGGCGTCCAGTTGCGCCTTGCCGACATAGGCATCGAAAAAACTTTGCGACACGCTGACGTTGACCGCCACGCCCTCCAGGCTCTCCACGGCCTGGCGTCGATCAAACCGCTGGAAAAAATCCGGGCGTTCGGACTCATCCAGGTAGCCTTTGAAAAACTCACGGTAAGCCGGTATCTGCAACTTCAAGGTGATGTAACCCTTGAAGGCTTCCAGCGTGTCGTACTCGAACCAGGGGCGCTCCGGCTCATTGGGCATGTACACCACGCAGCGACCGGTGGATAAACCTTTTCCCGTGTGGCCGGTAAACACCAGCACGCTCCACAGGCACGCCTGGTCCAGGTTCAGGCCGTGCCAGGTCATGGGAAGGCCGTCGATCAACAGATCGGCGATCGGGTGTGTATCGGCATTGCGCAAGAACAACGCGCGCAACAGCTCATACATCGCCTGGCTCACATGCCCCTTGGCCAGCGCGATATGCAGGTCGGCCCGCATGTCGATCAGTTTGAGCTGGCCGATGTCACTGGCCACTCCGTTATAGCGGCCGGCGGTCGATTGTTCGTCGGGCCCCGGCAAGTTGAACACCTCGCGCAAATGCCGCTGATAAGCGCTGCCCAGGTCCAGTTCGCGACAATACCGGACGAACTCGCCGGCACTGATTGACTCGGCGCGTTCACCGGTGGCGGCGCTGCGGATCATCGCGGTGATCGCCAGGCCACTATTGTGGGCCTGTGACACGCTGAAATTCTGCATCGCCGCCTGCAACAGGCTTTGCTTTTCGGTGGTGACCGTGACCAGCAGCGGCCCCGCGAGGTCGGGGTTGAGGTTGCTCAACGAACGGTGGGCCAGCTCCAGCAGGTCCTGCTTCACGTCCACGTGGCCAACGCCCTTGGACAGCAGAAACGCTTCCAGTCGTTCGGCGCAGAACCTATCCAGCGGCTCCAGCCTGTTCAGCGTGGCCTGGACCTTTTCGCGCAGCAGCGCGCTGTCCTGGTGCGCCTGCTCGAGTGCCGACAGCGTCTGCGCACCGGCCTCTACCAGCCACCCCGGCAAGGTATCCTGTAACGTCTGGGCCTTGTCCAGATCCTGGGTGACTTCCAGCAAAGCCTTGGGTAACTGTGCCCAGACCTCGGGGGTGAGCACTTCGCTCAACTTGCGTTCTTCGACCATGTAAACCCTCCTTGATGGTGCTTGATGAACACGTTCCACGATAAACCGAACGCCTCACCGGAAAGGTTTGAATAGCTGCTGGGAAGGCCCGCGGAGTGACCCGGATTTTGCGTGCCGAATCGACGTATCTAACGCCACGCCAACAACACCCAGGCCCGCAGTCCAAATGGCTAGGGCAGCGCCTTGGCGGTTGACCGTTGGTAACCTGCGGGCAAGTTTCAGGGAACGATCAAGCGCCAAAGGGACTCGTAAAAACCAGACTCCTTACGACGGCGCGCTCTGATCATGCTTTCGCGCCGCAGGGTACGGGCGCAGATCAGAGCAGTACGTCCGCTCCGAAACAGGGCCGCAGCGCTACTCGATGCTGCAAGTGATCAGTTCGCCAACACCGGTCGAGCTGAAAAGCCGGACACGTTGAACATCGGTACACCTACCCGTACCGACACTCAGCCGTAGCGCCGAGGCCCGGCCAAGACAAGGGCTTTAGCACCATGTGCGGATTAGCTGGCGAATTACGCTTTGATCAACAACCTGCCGACCTGGCAGCCGTGGAACGCATCACCCATCACCTTGCCCCGCGAGGCCCAGACGCCTGGGGTTTTCACGCCCAAGGGCCGATTGCCCTCGGCCATCGGCGCCTGAAAATCATGGACCTGTCGGACGGCTCCGCCCAACCGATGGTCGACGCCCAACTGGGCCTGTCCCTGGCCTTCAATGGCGCGATCTACAACTTCCCCGAACTGCGCACCGAGCTCGAAGCGCTGGGTTACGCCTTCTATTCCGGCGGGGATACCGAAGTGCTGCTCAAGGGCTATCATGCCTGGGGCGAAGCGCTGCTGCCCAAGCTCAATGGCATGTTCGCCTTTGCCATCTGGGAGCGTGATGCCCAACGCCTGTTCATCGCCCGTGACCGCCTGGGTGTGAAGCCGCTGTACCTGTCGCGCACCGGCCAGCGCCTGCGCTTTGCCTCGGCGTTGCCGGCGTTGCTCAAAGGCGGCGACATCAACCCGATCCTCGATCCAGTGGCGCTCAATCACTACCTGAATTTCCACGCCGTGGTGCCCGCGCCGCGCACCTTGCTGGCGGGTATCGAAAAGCTGCCACCGGCCAGTTGGATGCGCATCGATGCCGACGGCAAGACCGAACAGAAAACCTGGTGGCGCCTGCCCTACGGCCCGCGTGAAGATGAGCAGCACCTGACCCTGGAAGACTGGACCGACCGCGTGCTCGACAGCACCCGCGAAGCCGTGGCCATCCGCCAACGCGCGGCAGTGGATGTGGGCGTGCTGCTCTCCGGCGGTGTCGACTCGAGCATGCTCGTCGGCCTGCTGCGCGAAGTCGGTGTGCAAGACCTGTCGACCTTCTCCATCGGCTTTGAAGATGCCGGCGGCGAACGGGGCGACGAGTTCCAGTATTCGGACCTGATCGCCAAGCACTACGGCACCCGTCACCACCAATTGCGCATTGCCGAAAGCGAGATCATCGAACAGCTGCCGGCGGCGTTCCGTGCCATGAGCGAGCCGATGGTCAGCCACGACTGCATCGCCTTCTACCTGCTGTCGCGGGAAGTGGCCAAGCACTGCAAGGTGGTGCAAAGCGGCCAGGGCGCCGACGAGCTGTTCGCCGGTTACCACTGGTACCCGCAAGTGGACGGCGCCAGCGACCCGTATGCCGCGTACCGCGAAGCATTCTTCGACCGCAGCTACGATGACTACGCAGCCACCGTCGCGCCGAAATGGCTGACCGCCAATGACGCCGCCGGCGACTTCGTGCGCGAGCACTTCGCAATGCCGGGTGCCGATGCCGCCGTGGACAAGGCCCTGCGCCTGGACAGCACGGTGATGCTGGTGGACGACCCGGTCAAACGCGTCGACAACATGACCATGGCCTGGGGCCTGGAAGCTCGTACGCCATTCCTCGACTACCGCCTGGTGGAACTCTCGGCCCGCGTGCCCGGCAAGTTCAAGTTGCCCGACGGTGGCAAGCAGGTGCTCAAGGAAGCGGCGCGCCGGGTGATCCCCAGCGAAGTCATCGACCGCAAGAAAGGCTACTTCCCGGTGCCGGGGCTCAAGCATCTGCAGGGCGATACCTTGAACTGGGTGCGTGACCTGCTGCTGGACCCGAGCCAGGATCGTGGCCTGTTCAACCCGGCCATGCTCGACCGTTTGCTGACTGACCCGCAGGGCCAGTTGACTCCGCTGCGCGGCTCCAAGCTGTGGCAGCTGGCGGCGCTCAACCTGTGGCTCAGCGAACAAGGAATCTGATCCATGAAACCTAACGCCGCGGCCTACAGCCAACGCTTGCTCAAGGGCCAGGCGCCCACCTATGAGCGCCTGCAAGCCCGCCTGGCCGAAGACGGCAGCCCACTGGCCGCCGAACCGATTGCCGTGCATTGCGGCTGGGGCCGGCTGTTGATCGGCCATACCTTTCCCGACCCTGCCAGCCTTGCCCAGGAGCTGCTCAATGAGCAGCCCGGCGAGCGCGACATTGCCCTGTATGTGGCCGCCCCCCAGCAGATTCTGGGGATCGATCCGCAGCAGCTGTTCCTCGACCCCTCCGATACCCTGCGCCTGTGGTTCAGTGACTACCGCCCGGCCACCCGGGTGTTTCGCGGGTTTCGCATTCGCCGGGTACAGAGCGCGGCCGACTGGCTGGCGGTCAACCGGTTGTACCAGGGACGCGGGATGTTGCCCGTCGACGCCGAGCGCCTGACGCCTCGCCATGAAGGCGGCCCGGTGTACTGGCTGGCCGAGGACGAGGACAGCGGCGCGGTGATCGGCAGCGTGATGGGCCTCAACCATCCGAAAGCCTTTCACGACCCCGAAAACGGTTGCAGCCTGTGGTGCCTGGCGGTCGACCCGCAGTGCACGCGCCCCGGCGTGGGCGAAGTACTGGTGCGCCACCTGGTGGAGCACTTCATGAGCCGTGGCCTGAGCTACCTCGACCTGTCGGTGCTGCACGATAACCGCCAGGCCAAGAGCCTTTACGCCAAGCTGGGGTTCCGCGCCCTGACCACCTTTGCGATCAAACGCAAGAACGGCATCAACCAGCCGCTGTTTCTCGGCCCCGGCCCGCAGGCGGGGTTCAACCCCTACGCGCGCATCATCGTCGAGGAAGCCCACCGTCGAGGCATCGATGTGCAGGTGGACGACGCCGAAGCGGGCTTGTTCACCCTCAGCCACGGCGGGCGCCGCGTGCGTTGCCGCGAGTCGCTGAGCGACCTGACCAGCGCCATCAGCATGACCCTGTGCCAGGACAAAAGCCTGACCCACAAGGTGCTCAAGGCCGCCGGTTTGAACCTGCCGGCACAGCAGCGCGCAGGCAGCGCCGATGACAACCTGGAATTCCTCGACGAACACCAGCGCATCGTGGTCAAGCCGCTGGACGGCGAGCAGGGCCAGGGCGTGGCGGTGGACCTGCAGAGTATTGAAGAGGTGCAGCAGGCGATTGAAACGGCGCGGCAATTCGACAGCCGCGTGTTACTCGAAAGTTTCCATGAAGGCCTCGACCTGCGCATCCTGGTGATCGGCTTCGAAGTGGTCGCCGCGGCCATCCGCCGCCCGGCCGAAGTCACCGGCGACGGCCAGCATGCCATCGGTGCCTTGATCGAGGCACAGAGTCGTCGCCGCCAGGCCGCCACCGACGGCGAAAGCAAAATCCCCCTCGACGGCGAAACCGAGCGCACCCTGGCCGCCGCCGGCTACGACTACGACAGCATCCTGCCGCGAGGCCAGACCCTGGCCGTGCGCCGCACCGCCAACCTGCACACCGGCGGCTGCCTGGAGGACGTCACCGCAATCCTGCACCCGACCCTGGTGGACGCCGCCGTGCGCGCCGCCCGCGCCCTCGACATCCCCATGGTGGGCCTGGACCTGCTGGTATCCGCCGCCGACCAAGCCGAGTACGTGTTTATCGAAGCCAACGAACGGGCCGGCCTGGCCAATCATGACCCGCAGCCCACCGCTGAGAAGTTTGTGGATTTGTTGTTTCCGCACAGTGGAAAGCCTCAAGTTACAAGCTCCAAGCTTCAAGAGTAGAGCACTACCGGCAAGCCTCAGATACCGCGTTTAACTTGAAGCTTGCAGCTCAAAGCTTGCAACTACAGGAGACCTTTATGACCCGAACCATCCCCGAACCCGATCTCAATTACCTGCAAAAAGTGCTGCTGGAGATGCTCGCCATTCCCAGCCCCACCGGCTTTACCGACACGATCGTGCGTTATGTCGCCGAGCGCCTGGAAGAGCTGGGCATTCCGTTTGAAATGACCCGGCGCGGCACCATCCGTGCCACGCTCAAGGGCCAGAAAAACAGCCCCGACCGCGCGGTGTCGGCGCATCTGGACACCATCGGTGCCGCCGTGCGCGCGATCAAGGACAACGGCCGCCTGACCCTGGCGCCGGTGGGTTGCTGGTCGAGCCGGTTTGCCGAAGGCAGCCGCGTCAGCCTGTTCACCGACAACGGCGTGATTCGCGGCAGCGTGTTGCCACTGATGGCCTCCGGGCACGCGTTCAACACCGCCGTGGATGAAATGCCGGTGAGTTGGGACCACGTAGAACTGCGCCTGGACGCCTACTGCGCCACCCGTGCCGATTGCGACTCCCTGGGCATCAGCATCGGCGACTACGTGGCCTTCGACCCGTTGCCCGAGTTCACCGAGAGCGGGCATATCAGCGCGCGCCACCTGGACGACAAGGCCGGGGTGGCCGCCCTGCTCGCCGCGCTCAAGGCGATTATCGACAGCGGTGAACCCCTGCTGATCGACTGCCACCCGCTGTTCACCATCACCGAGGAAACCGGCAGTGGCGCAGCCGCCGCCCTACCCTGGGATGTGAGTGAGTTTGTCGGCATCGATATTGCCCCGGTCGCCCCCGGCCAGCACTCCAGCGAGCATGCGGTGAGCGTGGCGATGCAGGATTCCGGCGGGCCGTATGACTATCACCTGTCCCGGCACCTGCTGCGCCTGGCGGCGGATAACGACCTGCCGGTACGTCGTGACCTGTTCCGCTATTACTTCAGCGACGCCCATTCCGCCGTGACCGCCGGCCACGACATCCGCACCGCATTGCTGGCGTTTGGCTGCGACGCGACCCACGGCTACGAACGCACCCATATCGACAGCCTGGCGGCACTGAGTCGCCTGCTGGGCGCATATATCCTCAGCCCCCCGGTATTCGCCAGCGACGCGCAACCGGCCCAGGGTTCACTGGACCGCTTCAGCCATCAGATCGAGCACGAGACACAGATGGAGAGCGACACGCGCGTGCCATCGGTGGACAGCCTGATCGGTCAGAAGTCCTGACACTGGCAACCCCGAGACTGGTCACCAGGCCCCCGGCGCAGTAGCATCGCCGGGACCTGATACCCGAGGCTTGTATGCTGATTCCCTACGACGCACTTGAAGTCGACACCCTGACCCGTCTCATCGAAGACTTCGTGACCCGCGACGGCACCGACAATGGCGACGACACGCCCCTGGAAACCCGCGTACTGCGCGTGCGCCAGGCACTGACCAAAGGCCAGGCCCTGATCGTGTTCGACCCGGACAGCGAACAATGCCAGTTGATGCTCAAGCACGATGTGCCCAAGCATCTGTTTGACTGACGGTGAGTTAAGGGTGGGTGTCGGCTTGGGTGGGCGTGGCTTGCTGTTCAAGGATTTTCCGGTACACCTCGGCACGATGCACCCGCACCCCGGCTGGCGCCTGGATGCCGAACTTCACCTGGTTGCCGTTGACTTCAAGGATGTGCACGGTGATGTCATCGCCGATAGCGATGATTTCGCTCAAGGCGCGGCTTAAGACCAGCATGGCGGTTGTCCTTTTTACAATGAGGACCCCGACCATGCCCGCTGGGTGTGAGAGGCGGCAATGGCATGCGGTTAAATCAGGCAAAACCTACTTTCGACGGTAACTTACCTGACAGACCGCTGCCGAATCAGCCTTTGACGGCCTGAGCTTTGGCCCGCATTTTGTCTGCCATGCTGGCCATCTCGTCATAGAGCAGCTGCGGGTTCTTCTGTTTCAACGCCCAGGCCATGCGCCCTTGTTCATGGGGCAGGATCATGAATTCGCCCGCGGCAACCCGCTGATAAATGTAGTCGGCAATATCCGCCGCCGAAATCGGCGAACTCTCCAGCAACTTGCCCACCTGCGCCTTCATCGCCGGGGTTGGCCCACGGAAGGAGTCCAACAGGTTGGTCTGGAAGAACGACGGGCACACCACGTGCACCCCGACTTCCTGCTGCCGCAGCTCCACCAGCAGGCTCTCCGACAACGCCACCACACCGGCCTTGGCCACGTTGTAGTTGCTCATGGCCGGCCCTTGCATCAGCGCCGCCATGGACGCGATGTTGATGATGCGGCCCTTGCTCTTTTCCAGCAGCGGCAGGAACGCCTTGCAACCCTTGACCACGCCCATCAGGTTGATCGCGATCTGCCAGTCCCAGTCCTCCAGTGACAGTTCGGCAAAAAAGCCACCCGACGCCACGCCGGCATTGTTGACGATCACATCGATGCCACCCAACTTGACTTCGCAGGCCTGGGCAAACGCGGTGAGCTGGCTGTAATCACGCACATCGCAGCGCTGGATAAAACCATCGCCACCCGCCTCGCGCACCTGCTTGAGGGTTTCCTGCAAGCCCGGCTCACTGACGTCCGACAGGGCCAGCTGCCAGCCCTCGCGGGCCCAGCGCAGAGCGATTTCACGACCCAGGCCGGACCCGGCGCCAGTGATCATCATGCGATTTTGCATAGGAAGTAGCCTTGTGGTTCACAGGAGAAGTGAGCGGCAGTGTAGCGAAGGTTTTTCCTGGACCCACGCACCATCAGAGTGATGAATGCCCCAGGCAAACCGCGGGCCCGGTCGGATACTCGCGCTTCGGCCAAGTTCAATCTTTTTTCACTTGGGACGGTGCAATTGCACGCCGATCAAAAGAAATAAGCGACTGATCGAAATGCTTTAAAAAAACAGGGAATTTTATGCGAAACGCTACAGTCGGAGTTGTTAAGGCGCGCGTAATTAAAGTTACGGACCTACCGTTAAACCATCAGTCCTTGCACAAGGCCTATAAGGAAATAAAACCATGAGCCTCATTCTAATTATCATCCTGATCCTGCTGCTGGTCGGCGGTCTGCCAGTATTCCCGCACTCCCGCAGCTGGGGTTATGGCCCGTCGGGTATCCTCGGCGTGGTCTTGGTAGTCCTGCTGATTCTGCTGTTGCTCGGCAAGATATAACGCTGTTTGATGCAAAAAAAGAGGCCCTGTGAGGGGCCTCTTTTTTTATGCCGGATTGATCAGTCCGGCTTACCGTTAATAACACCCGCGGTGTTATCCAACAGGCTTTTGGTCGCGGTCTGCAGGAACGACTCGAGTTTCTGCTTGAGTGCGCCCTCGTCCGGCGATTCGGAAATGACTTTACCGCTCGGGTTGGCGCCCAGTTCGTATTGCCACAGCTTCGGTGGCATTTCCTTCGGCAGCACCAGAATACGGTCGTTGGTCACCAACGCCACGGTCTGGTCACTGCCCGATGGCTTGATAACGCCAAAGCCCTTGTCGCCTTCCGGCAGGTTCAGCAGGTCACGACCCCAGCACTGGTGCAGGGTATCGCCGCCCAGGCGGCCCATGATGGTCGGCACGATGTCGATCTGGGTGCCCACGGTGTGGTCACGCTGGCCGAACTTTTCCTGCATGCCCGGTGCAATCATCAGCATCGGCACGTTGAAGCGGCCCAGGTCCATCTCGGTAATCTGCTGTTCGTTGCCGAAACCGTGGTCACCCACGATCACGAACAGGGTTTCTTTGAAGTACGGCTCCTTGCGGGCCTTTTCAAAGAACTGGCCCAGGGCCCAGTCGGAGTAGCGCATGGCCGTCAAATGCTCGTTGAGGCTGCCACGGTCGGTGACTTTCTCGACCGGCAACGGCGTCGGCAATGCATACGGCGTGTGGTTGGACAGGGTTTGCAGCAGGGCATAGAACGGCTTGCCGCCTTCACGGGCTTTCAACTCTTCCAGGCCACGGTTGAACATGTCCTGGTCGGACACGCCCCAGGTCGGGTCGGAGAACACCGGATTGACGAAGTCATTGCGGCCGATGAAGTTGGTCATGCCCTGGTTGCTGAAGAAGCCTGACTGGTTGTCCCAGGCGAAGTCGCCGTTGTAGACATACACGTCGTCAAACTTGCGCGTGCTGAGCAACTGCGGCAGGCCCGACAGCTTGTGGCTGCCTTCCGGGGTCTGCATCAGGTATTCGAAGCCCGGCAGGTTCGGGAAGCAGGCCATGGTGGCGAACATACCCTGGTGGGTGTGGGTGCCGTTGGAGAAGAAGCGGTCGAACAGCAGGCCTTCCTTGGACAGTTTGTCGAAGTAGGGGGTGATGTTGCCGGGACGGCCCAAGGCGCCTACCGAGTGACCGGCGAAGCTTTCCATCAGGATCACCACCACGTTCTTGATCGGCAGGGTCTTCTCGGCCGGTGGCGTGTAGTCGCGGCGCACGGCGGCGATGTCGGCATCCACCAGTTTCTCCTGCGGCAGCACCAGCATATCGCGCACGGTCTGGGTGGCCAGCGGCTGGTCCAGGGTAGCTTTCCAGATATTGGAACGCTCTTCGGAGAAGCGCGCCTTGGCCGCCGAGATCAGCGACAGGGTGCCATTGAGGCCCAGCTGGTTAGCGAAGTTCGATTCGGTGGTGTACACGTCACCCCAGCGCAGTGGCGGGCCCTGGCGCAGGGTGCCACGGGCCGCAGTCACGGCCACCAGCAGGCAGACCATGAACACCGCGATGCGGCTGTACCACGGCGCCACCGGGCGCGTGCCGATGCTGCCGCCGCTGAACGGGCCACGTGGGCGGGTCGCACGGTCGGCGCCCTTGAAGGCCATGCTCAGTATCAGCGTGCCCACGGCCCAGGCCAGCAGGTAGCGCACCACCGGGAAACCGTACCAGAGCATGCTCATCACGGTTTTCGGGTCTTCCTTCACATACTGGAAGACCAGGCCGTTGAGGCGCTGGTGGAACTCACGGTAAAAGTCCATTTCCATCAGGCCCAGGAACAGCGCGATGCTGGACGCGACCGTCAGCCAGAACCGAAAGAAACCGCGCGCCGCCATGGCGCGAACGCTGAACAGTGCCAGCAACAGCGGGATGATCAGGTACACCACCAGGCGCAAGTCCAGGCGCAGGCCGTTGGCGAACGCTTCAAGGAAGGTCGAGGCCGGAGTGTCGAGGATCATCTCACGGTTGTACGCCAGCAGTGCCAGGCGCAGCAGGGAGAACATCACCATCATGACCAGCGCGCAAAGCAGCGTGTACGCCAGGTGGGATTTGACGGTCGGTTGCAGCAGGCGATTAGAAGCTCGCTGCTGACTCAGGGCGTCCGGGTTTGCCATGTCGTTTCAGGACCCATTGGAAGTTTAAGTGATGAAATATTGCAGTGGCGCGAATGGTGCCCGATCAATCACAGCAAGGCTATTAATTACTGAACGTGCACGGCCACACCGCCTTTAATGGCAGGCAAGTAAAGCCGAAGAATTGTCTTGGAAGGGTTGTGAAAATTGTGTACAGCGAATATTTCGATACACAAATCTCTCGGGGCACAGTGAAAACAAGTGTGGGAGCGAGCCCCCTCCCACACTGACTGCGCCCGCTCCAGATTGGGGAGCGATCAGATCCGCACGTTGCCGCGCGGCCCGGCAATGGCCCAGATGATCAGGCCCAGCACCGGCAGCAGCAGGATCAACAGGATCCACAGCACCTTGGCCCCGGTACTCGCGCCACTTTTGAACACGTTGATGATCGCCCAGATGTCCAGCGCCAGGATGATCAGCCCGATCAAACCATTAAAAGTGGAACCCATGGTGTAACTCCTAAGTGAGGGCATGCCCTTGTAGGATAGCCAGCGCTGGCGGGGGTTCCGTTTTATTTCAGACGTGTGCGGCAATCCTCAGCGCTTCCAGCGACGGTTCGGCATGGATACCGACTTCGGCGCACAACGCCAGCACGCGCGGCAAGTCATTGCCGTACACCAGCACGGCCTGGATCGCATCATCCAGCGGTTGGCTGAAGTTGAGCACGACATAGCCGCCGTCTTCCGCGCTCAAGGCGCTCATCTGCACCTGAATGCGATTGAGCGCCGTGAGGGCTTCGGTCTTGGCCAGTTGCTTGGGCTTGAGGTTGAACGACACGCCCGGACCAAACGATGCAACGATCTGCTCGAACAGGTCGACATAGGTGTCGGCCTGGAATAGCACGGTGTCTGGCAGGCTGCCGACCACCACCCACTCCCCCAGCGCAATCGGGAAGCTGTCGTCGTAGTTGATATCCAGGTTGGCCGCCAGGAATGCCGCAGGATCGGCGTAGGCCTGGGCAGCTTCCTCGGCGATGCGCGCCACCTCGTCCACGCCCATGACCCCGGCGCTGATTTTACTGATAAGTTCGACGAGGGCGGTTTTCATGGAAGGATCCTGTAACGGGCTGGTTTTCGAGGGCGCGTAGCCTACACCAGTTTCTGCAACCGCGCCGCCGTATCCGCAGCCCCCATGGTCTGCGCCGCCGCCAGCGCCGTCGCGCCCTGGGCATCGGTGGCCTTGGGGTTGGCGCCCTGGCCGAGCAGGTAGTCGAGCATTTCCACGCGGTTGAACATCGCCGCCATCATCAGCGCGGTGCGGCCGTCAGACGATGCCGCTTCTATCGGCGTACCGCCCTCGATCAACGCCTTGACCACGTCCAGGTTGCCCTTGAACGCCGCACCGGCGATCGGCAGTTGGTTTTTGTCATTGGCGATCAGCGGGTCGGCCTTGAACGCCAGCAGCACTTTCACCGCTTCGGCGTGGCCGTGGTAAGCCGCGAGCATCAGCAAGGTGTCGCCGTTGTGATTACGCAGGTTGGCCGGCAAGCCCTTGGCCAGCAGCGCGTCGAGCATCGCGGCATCACCTCTGCGGGCCACGTCGAAGACCTGTTCGGCAAATTCGGCAGCTTCGTCTTCGGTCATTTGTTTAGCGTGGTCTGACATGTAGGGACTCCTTTCTGGTGCTTATATGGCGCCCAGTGTCGCGATGGAGTTCCCACCTGTCATGGCTTTTTTGTCAAAAGCGCCCATAGGCAGAATCAATAACGGAACTGGCCGCCTTGTATCTGCGCCAGTAATTGCCCAGTGACCGGCACGTAGCTGTCCGAACCCGGTAACCAGGCATAGACCGGGTCATTACCGGCCTTGTCCGGATCGAAGGCTTCCTCCTTGAGCTTGACCTTCTGGTATTTGAAGGTGCCCGTGGTCTCCATCTTGACCTTGATGCGCAGGAACAACGGCACCGCATAGGCTGGCAACTGGCCGTGGGCGAATTGCAGCAGCTCGCGCATGTCCAGTGCGGCCAGGGATTCGCTCGGGGTGATGGCGACCATGCCGGCGCGGCCATTGGTGTTGTCGATCTCGACGCCATAGGCCACCACTTCGGCGATCTGCGGGTGTTGCAGCAAGACGTTCTCGACCTCGGTGGTGGAAACGTTTTCACCTTTCCAGCGATAGGTGTCCCCCAGGCGGTCGACGAATTGCGCATGACCGAAACCAATGCTGCGCAACAAGTCGCCGGTATTGAAGTAGCGATCGCCCTGTTCAAACACGTCGGTGAGGATCACCCCGCGATTCTTTTCCGGGTCGGTGTAGCCGTCGAACGGTGACTTGTCGTCGATCCTGGCCAGCAACAGGCCCTGCCCACCGGTTGGCACCTTGCGCATGAAACCATCGCGGCCCCGAATCGGCGCGCCGCTGTCGTGGGCGTAGTCCACCAGCGCCCAATGCTGCAGACAGAAGCCGATGGTGTTGTCGAAATTCAATACGTTGGTAAAGCCGATGTTGCCGTCACTGGCGGCATACAGCTCGCAGACATGCTCCACGCCGTAGCGCGCCTTGAACTGCGCCCACACGCCGGGGCGCAGGCCATTGCCGACCATTTTGGTCACGCGGTTGTCACGGTCACCTGCGCCGGGTGGCTGGTCGAGCAGGTAACGGCACAGTTCCCCCACATAACCGAGGGTGGTTGCGTTGAATTTTCGTGCATCGTCCCAGAACTGGCTGGCGCTGAACTTGCGCCGAATGGCGAAGCCCGACGCGCCGACGATCGCCGAGCCCCAGCACACGCAAAGGCCGGTGGCGTGGTAGAGCGGCAAAGTGCAATACAGGACGTCGTCCGGCCCCATGTCCAGGGCAATGCTGCCAAAGCTGACGGCGGTCCTGGTCCAGCGTCCATGCTTCATGATGCCGGCCTTGGGCAGGCCGGTGGTGCCGGAGGTGTAGATGTAAAAGCAGGGATCCTGGAAAAACACTTGGGCGCTGCTGGCCGGGTTGTCCACCGGGCACTCGGCGCTGGCCGCCAACAGGTCGATGTAGCCTTCGGGCACCTCGCCTGGCGGCTGATCGGCGACGAACCAGGTTCGCTGCGCCGGGATCCGCACCTGGTCACGCACCGCCCCATGGGCGGCCACCAGTTCGGCGCCCACCACAATCGCCACCGGGTTCACCAGGTTCAGGCTGTGCACCAGCGCCGCCTGGGTTTGCGCGGTATTGAGCATCGCGCAGATACCGCCCAGTTTGGCCACTGCCAGTACGTTCAGGAGTAATTCGGGACGGTTTTCGATAAACAGCGCCACCACGTCACCCTTGCCGATACCTTGGGCATGCAGGTGATGGGCGATACGGTTGGCGCTCTGGTTGGCCTCGGCATAGCTGAGCACACGGTCGCCATACAGCAAGGCCTTGCCGTCGGGGTTGCGCAAAGTGGCTTGTTCAAAGTGCCAACCCAACCCGCAAGGCTGAGCGGGGTCGGTGACATTCGCGGCACGCATGCCGCGTACCACGCGCGGCAGGGCTCGAACGATAGCGGGCACCTTACGCAGCAGCTTGCCCCAGGTGATCATGTCGTTGTGCGGGTGGCTCATTGGAACGTCCCTTTTCTTATTCTTCGTATGATCCACAAACACCGGCCGTTTCCAGGCCTAGATTCGTAGGCAGAAAGCCGAATGCATTGCAGGAAAATACGTCAGCCCTTCTTCAGCTGTACACGCGGGATTTGAAAAGTTTTGTATCCCGACGGGCGACCACTGAAAAAAGGGAATTTAGCCGGTCAACGAGAGTCTTTAAGGATAACGGCGCCCTGCACTACGCCGCCTTGAGTAACGCAAAATGCAGGATGCATGATGGCCATTCATGCAAATTGCACGAAAACGAAAAAACAACTTTTTCACAAGTTATTGATTTATAACGATAATTATCAAAGTCAGTAGCTGGCATAATCACTGCACCTATCACTCCATGCTTGCCCACTTGAGCCAACGGAGCTGATAGACATGAGCCTGATCCAAGATAAATTCGCTTCAGTATTCTCCAACTACGACGTCACCACCCAGCCACGTCCCGACGGCGGCATCCTGTTGACCCTGCGTAACAGTGAAGGCAAACAGGTCAAGCGTTCGATCTCTTACCAGCAGCTGCACACCGCCGATCAACTGACCTGGGTCATCAGCGCGATTCGCCGCGACCTGGCTGAACAAGCCAGTGAATTGCCGCAGATTTCGATGCTGCAAAGCCAGAATCGCTTCGCCCTGCCGACCTACCATTCGGCATAAATAAGTAGCTCACCCGAAAAGGGCCGCGACGCCATCCAGCGTCGCGGCCCTTTTTCGTGGCTTCAACATAAGCCTTGGCGCGTTGCTTCATTCATCGCCTGCACACGATTGGTGACTTGCAATTTGCCGTAGATATTGCGCAGGTGGAATTTGACCGTGGCTTCGGAAGTGGCGCGGATCTGGCTGATCTCCCAGACGGTCTTACCCTCCGAGGCCCAACGCAGGATCTCCAACTCCGCCGGTGTCAGCGGCTTGCCGAACAAGCCCAGGCGCCTTCTGACGGTATTGGGCACGGAATATGACGGCTGATACGACTCCTCTGGGCCACTCATTGCGCTCTCTCCTTCTTATTTGGCGGATGCCCTATCACCCTTCCGATTCCTCCTATGGACAGGTGATATAAACATTGGGGCCGCAGAGAGTTACATAACGAATGGATTCAGTGCGCAGACACCGCGACAAACAGCCAAACCCTACAAATAATTAAGCTGTTTCCCACAGCAACTTCCAACTTGCCGGGGTTGAACATTTTTTTATCAGCGCTTAGTCGTCCAAGCCAGGGAAGCCACTGGCAATCGCGTCGCCGGTATAGCTCGGTATTTGCCCCTGGGCGGTACCCGACAAACGCAAGGTGACGAAGTGAGGGTTATCGCCCATATCCACCCAGTGCGGCAGGCCCGCCGGGATCACCAGCAGATCGTTTTTCTCGCAGCGCACGGCATACACGTAGTCACCGATGCGCAGGCAAAACAGGCCCTGGCCCGCGATGAAAAAGCGCGCGTGGTCTTCGCTGTAGCAGTGCTCATCGCGCAACGGCGCAGGGGACTCGGCCTGCTGCGGCTGACCGCAGGTGACGCTGAGCACGTCCACGCAACCGTAGCCAAGTGCGTCGATCTGCGCCCGGCAGGCGGCGATCATGGCAGCGTCGCTGGTGCCTTTGTCGATCGGGCCGGGCGTCCAGCGCTCGAACCGCACGCCCTGCTCGGCCAGGGTCGCAACGATGTCGTCGAAATGGGTCAGGACCTTGTTCGGGGTATCCGCTGACGCGACAGGATAGACGGCGACATAACTCATTGAAGGGTTCCTTTGCTCTGTTCTTGCGATCGAAGGCCAATGATAACCGCGGCAGCCAGGGCCGCGACGCTGGCCATACTAAAGGTGAAGGTCGGCCCCAACAGGTTCCAGCTGTAGCCGGAATACAGGGCGCCCAGCGCACCGCCGGTGCCGGCCAAGGCAGCGTACAGCGCCTGGCCCTGGCCTTGTTGCTTGTCGCCGAAACTGCGTTGCACAAAGGAGATCGCCGCCGCGTGAAAGCTGCCGAAGGTGGCGGCGTGCATCACCTGGGCCAGCAACAGCACCCAGAAGAATTCGGCGAACAATCCCAGCAGTAACCAGCGCAGCGCCGCCAACAGGAAGCTCGCCAACAGCACCCGACGCACCGAAAAGCGCGTGAGGATGCGGCTCATGCCCAGGAACATCAACACTTCGGCCACCACCCCCAGAGCCCAGAGCATGCCGATCACCCCACGGCTGTAGCCCAGGTGTTCAAGGTGCAGGGTCAGGAAGGTGTAGTACGGGCCGTGGCTCATTTGCATCAGCGCCACGCACAGGTAAAACGCCAACACACCGGGGCTGCGCAGTTGCTTGAAAAAGCCATCGCCAGCCAGACGGTTGCCGTGGGTGACGGGCTGGGCATTCGGCACCCAAAGGCTGGCTCCGATAATGCCGGCCATGATCACCACAACCACCACCGGGTAGATATCCAGGCTCAGCCAGTCGAACAGGCGCCCCATGATGACCACGGTGAGGATAAAACCGATGGAGCCCCACAGGCGGATCTGACTGTAACGCGCGGTCTGTTGGCGCAGGTGGGCCAGGGTGATCACTTCAAACTGCGGCAGCACCGCATGCCAGAAGAATGCATGCAGGGCCATCACCAGCGCCAGCCAGGCGTAGGTATGGCTGACAAAGATCAGCGAAAAACTGAGCAGGGTGCACACCGCGCCGAAGCGCACGATGGCCAGGCGCCGGCCAGTGCAGTCGCCCAGCCAGCCCCACAGGTTGGGCGCCACGCAGCGCATGAGCATGGGGATGGCCACCAGCTCGCCGATACGCGCGCTGGAAAATCCCAGGTGGTCGAAGTACAGCGCCAGGAACGGTGCGGTCGCCCCCAGCAGGGCGAAGTAGAACAGGTAGAAGCTGGAGAGGCGCCAGTATGGGAGGGCTGGGGTCAGCATGCGGGGAGCCGCTTCGCGGCCCAGCGCGAGCAGGCTCGCTCACCACAAAAAGCTCGCCCGCCACAGCAGGCTGTCACAGCTGGCCCAGCACCGGGGTAGTCACGTGCACATCGGCATTTTGCCCACGGTTGCGCAGCAGGTGGTCCATCAGCACGATGGCCATCATTGCTTCGGCAATCGGCGTGGCACGGATGCCGACGCACGGATCGTGGCGGCCCTTGGTGATCACGTCCACCGGATTACCCTGCACGTCGATCGAACGGCCCGGCGTGGTGATGCTCGACGTGGCCTTGAGCGCCAGGTGCGCAACGATCGGCTGGCCGGAGGAAATGCCGCCGAGGATGCCGCCGGCGTTGTTGCTGAGGAACCCTTGCGGCGTCAACTCATCACGATGCTCGGTGCCACGCTGGGATACGCACGCGAAGCCCGCGCCGATCTCCACGCCTTTGACCGCGTTGATGCTCATCAGCGCGTGGGCCAGTTCGGCGTCGAGACGGTCGAAGATCGGTTCGCCCAGGCCCGGTTTCACGCCTTCGGCGACCACGGTGATCCTGGCGCCCACGGAGTCCTGGTCGCGGCGCAACTGGTCCATGTAGGCTTCCAGCTCCGGCACTTTGTCCGGGTCGGGGCTGAAGAAGGCGTTGTCATGGACGCTGTCCCAGGTCTTGAACGGAATTTCGATCGGGCCCAGCTGGCTCATGTAGCCACGGATCACGATGCCCTGGGTCGCCAGGTATTTCTTGGCAATGGCGCCGGCGGCCACGCGCATCGCGGTTTCGCGCGCCGAGCTGCGGCCGCCGCCACGGTAGTCGCGTTCGCCGTATTTGTGGTGGTAGGTGTAGTCGGCATGGGCCGGTCGGAACAGATCCTTGATCGCCGAGTAGTCCTTGGACTTCTGGTCGGTGTTGCGAATCAGCAGGCCGATGGCGCAGCCGGTGGTGCGGCCCTCGAACACGCCGGAGAGAATCTCGACTTCGTCGGGCTCCTGGCGCTGGGTGGTGTGGCGACTGGTGCCGGGCTTGCGGCGGTCGAGGTCACGCTGCAGGTCTTCCAGGGACAGCTCGAGGCCGGGCGGGCAGCCGTCGACAATGGCGACCAACGCCGGGCCATGGCTTTCGCCCGCGGTGGTGACAGTGAACAGCTTGCCGAAGGTATTGCCGGACATGCAGGGCGCTCCGTGAAATCAGTTGTAATCACTCAAAGGTGATAACCAAGCGCGCCAGTATACGCGGGCCAACCGACTAGTTCATCCTCGAAACCTTACCGGTCGGCATGGGTCCAACCGGCACCTCCCGAATGATGGCGCGATGATGCTGCGAGTTTTACTGTTCACTCTCACCCTGTTTACCGCTGCGGCCCAGGCCGCCTCCCCTGTGGTACTGCAACGCCCCATCAGCCTGGACACCGGTAGCGGCGAGCTGTTTGGCTCGCTGCTGCTGCCCCAGTCCGACAAACCGGTGCCGGTGGTGTTGATCATCGCCGGCTCCGGCCCCACCGACCGCAATGGCAACAGCGCCGACGGTGCACGCAACGACAGCCTCAAGCGCCTGGCCTGGGTGCTGGCCCGGCATAACATCGCCAGCGTGCGCTATGACAAGCGCGGCGTGGCCGCCAGCCTGGCCGCCACCCCCGACGAACGCAACCTGACCCTCGACGCTTATGTGGCCGATGCCGTGGCCTGGGGCAAATTGCTCAAGGCCGACAAGCGCATGGGCCCGTTGATTGTGCTGGGCCACAGCGAAGGCGCATTGATTGCCGCGCTTGCCGCACCGCAACTGGACCCGGCGGGAGTGATTTCCCTGTCCGGCAGTGCGCGCCCGGTCGATCAGGTGATCCGCCAGCAACTGGCCGATCACCTGCCCCCTGCCCTGCTGTTGCGCAGCAATGAGATCCTCGATCACCTCAAGGCCGGCCAGGTGGATACCGATGTGCCCGGCCCGCTGGAGGGCATTTTCCGACCCAGCGTGCAGCCGTATCTGATCAGTCTGTTTCGCGCCGATCCTTCGGCGGCCTTTGCCAAACTGCGCATGCCGGCGTTGATCATCCAGGGCACCCACGATATCCAGGTGGGCGTCGGCGACGCCCGGCAACTGAAACAGGCCAAGCCCGATGCCCAGCTGACGGTGATCGAAGGCATGAACCACGTCATGCGGATCGTGCCCAACGACGTAAAGCAACAATTGGCGTCCTATAATGACCCGCAACTGCCCCTCGCCGCCGAGCTGGGCCAGCGCCTGGTACGGTTTATCGACGGACTTCAATCCCGTTGACTGACAAATTGCCTCCAGTCCTGGCAACAACGGCCGATAAGCCCAGGGTCGACAGTAAAAAGACAGTCGACTGGCTGGGCTTGGACAGGATCACACCGCATGACAACCACTGAAGCAACACCCGAACCGATCGCCGAAACCCCGGCTGAAACCGAGGCCCTGGCCACGGCTCCCCTGCCGTGGGCGGACGTTCAGGCCGAGCATTTCAAGATGCTGCGCCTTGCTCCACTGGCCACGGACCGCGCGACCGGCGTGCGGCCGTTGCGGTTTGTGCAGTTCGGTTATGCCGAGCGCCACGATAAAAAACACAGCCTGTTGCGCATGGTGATCCAGTTGCCGGGCCAGCGGGTGCGGCGTGAGCAGAACCACTTGGATGTCTGGGTCGATCACGATACCCATCGCGTGCACTTCGGCCCCGGCAACAGCCTGGAAATCGAACCGGCCAACCGCGGTATCGGGCGTTTCCTGGTGGCACAGGCCGCCGCCTGGGCGAAAAAGAAGGGGTCACACTACCGCGTCGATGGCGTCGACCTGTCCAACAAGGACGCGCTCAACGAAGCGACGCGCCTGCGCCGCGATCACTTCCTGCGCATTCAAGGTTTTGATGTGGCCTACGCCGATGTGCAGCATTTGAAGGGCAACGTACAGCCCGGCAAGGTCAGCGACATACTGGACAGCTGGAACACCGAGAAGGTGCAGTTCGTGGAGATCCTCGAAGCGGCGCAGATGCTGCAACAGGCCGAGCAAAACCTGTTGGAACAGGAAGTGAAGTTGCGCAAGGAAGAAGAAAAGGTCACCAAGTTCAAGCGCGAAGACAGCGGCTTGCGCTTTACCATCACCTGCCTGGTGGCGTTTACGGTGTTTCAGGCGGGGTTGTTGATCTGGATTGCGACGCACCGATAAGCGACTGGACTGCAATCAAACTGTGGGAGCAGGCATGCCTGCTCCCACATTGACCGTGTTTCTTCAGTCAGACTCGGGCCGCAAAGACCGCCTGATGGGCCCGGCACTGTTCGGCCGTGAGCATGAACACACCATGCCCGCCGCGCTGGAAGTCCAGCCAGGCAAAGTCGACTTCCGGGTACAGCGCCTCGACGTGCACCTGACTGTTGCCCACTTCGACAATCAACAGGCCCTTTTCGGTCAGGTGATCCGCCGCCTGGGCGAGCATCCGCCGCACCAGGTTCAAGCCATCGTCACCGCAGGCCAGGCCCAGCTCCGGCTCGTGCTGGTATTCGTCCGGCATGTCGGCGAAATCTTCGGCATCCACGTACGGCGGGTTTGACACGATCAGGTCGAAACGCTGGCCCGGCAAGCCATCGAAGCCATCGCCCTGCACGGTGTACACGCGCTCGTCGGCGCCATGGCGCTCGATGTTCTGGTTGGCCACTTCCAGCGCTTCGAAGGACACATCGCCCAGCACCACTTCGGCGTCCGGGAACTCATAGGCGCAGGCGATGCCGATGCAACCGGAGCCGGTGCACAGGTCGAGGATGCGTGCCGGCGGCTTGGCCAGCCAGGGTTCGAAGCGGTTTTCGATCAGCTCGCCAATCGGCGAACGCGGGATCAGCACGCGCTCATCGACGATAAACGACATGCCGCAGAACCAGGCCTCACCCAGCAGGTAAGCGGTGGGCACGCGCTCATGGATACGCCGATGCAGCAAGCGCTGCACATGGGAGATTTCCTCTTCTTCCAGGTTGCAGTCCAGGTAGCTGTCGGCAATTTCCCACGGCAGGTGCACGGCACCGAGCACCAATTGCCGGGCTTCGTCCCAGGCATTGTCGGTGCCATGGCCAAAAAACAGGTTTTCCCCGTGGAAACGGCTGACAGCCCAGCGAATATGGTCGCGCAAGGTGCGCAGGCGGGAAGTGATCACGAGGGCAGACTCCTGGAAAAAACGACTGGCGATTCTAACAGCCTTCGCCTGGAGCGACGATGTTCGAATACGCGTTGCCGTACGTCGGATTTCATCCAATTTGCCAGCATTGTGATAAACAAGGCCACCCCTTGACATGGCTGCACGCCAACAACGGCGTACCTTACGATCGTAGCGATTCACAGAAGCGCTCAGCCAGTGGACAATGTCGCAAAAGCCCCCCTCACAGGAGCCCCCCAGAATGTCCGTTCCAAAGACGATGTTTCAACTCAGCGGTCGTGGTTACGCAGCTGCCAATCTCAGCCATGCGACCCTTGTGATCATCGACGCCCAGAAGGAATACCTCAGCGGCCCGCTCGCCCTTTCGGGCATGGACGTGGCCGTGGCCAATATCCAGAAACTGGTCGCCGCCGCACGCACTGCCGGTCGCCCGATCGTGCACGTGCGTCACCTGGGCACCGTCGGCGGCCTGTTTGACCCCCAGGGCGAGCGCGGCCAGTTCATTCCTGGCCTGGAGCCTGAAGGCGACGAAACCATCATCGGCAAGCTGCTGCCGAGCGCCTTCCACGGCACCGGCCTGGAAAAACACCTGCAGGACCTTGGCTCCCTGGACCTGATCGTTTGCGGCTTCATGAGCCACTCCAGCGTCAGCACCACCGTGCGCGCCGCCAAGAACCTGGGCTTTCGCTGCACCCTGGTGGAAGACGCCTGCGCCACTCGCGACCTGCCTTACAAAGGCGGCACCCTGAGCGCCGAGCACGTGCAGCAGACCGAAATGGCCATCATGGCCGACAACTTCGCCACCCTCGCGCTGACCAAAGACCTGATTTGATTGCCCCTCGGTGAGCGGTGTGTTTATTGCCCCGCTCATCCGCAAAGCCCTTTCATTTGGCGCATTTACCCCTCCCCCGGAACAACCTGTGTATCTTCCGGTCGAAGGGCCGATACCCTGGAGGAAAGGTCGGAATGAAGATATCCGATGGTTTTGACGCTCGTCGCTTGCGCCCCAAGGGCCCGAGCAATTGGCGTCTGCGCCTGGTGGCCGGCATTGCCGCACTGCTGGCGATTGTAGGTCTGTTGTTGGCCGGCGCTGGTGGCGCCGGTTTGTTTGGCCACTCGCCGGCACTCGGCGAACTGAATGCCAGCCCAGGCGGTTCGGCCCTTTTGCTGGGAGTCGGGCTGTTGGTGCTGTGGTTGGGCGTGTGGTTGTGGCGCCGCAGCCGGCGCAAAATGCGCCAGCCGCTGTCGCTGAACATCGCCTCGCACCTGATGAAAAAGCACGACTAGTGGCGCTTGGATAGCGTTTCCTGCGCCGAGGCCGCCGCGATTAGGTAAACTGCCCGCCCTTCGCGGAGGCTGACATGCAAGACGACGATTTTTCCCTGTTCAAAAACGAGCTGCGCGGCGTCAAGCCGATCAAGCACGACCGCGCCGATACCGGCAAGCCCAAGACTGACCGGGCGCAGATCGCCAAGCTGCGCCAGGCCGCGACCGTGCGCAGCGAGGCCACCACGGTGGATGGCCTGTCAGACCAGTTCGTGATTGACGTCGGCCCTGAAGATGAGCTCATGTGGGCCCGCGACGGCGTGCAGGAAAGCCAGATGCGCAAGCTCAAGGCTGGCCAGATTCCGTTCGAGGGCAGCCTCGACCTGCACGGCATGACCGTGGAGAAGGCCCGGGAAACCCTGTGGGCCTTCCTCGCCGAAGCGACCAAGTTCGAAATTCGCTGCGTACGCGTCACCCACGGTAAGGCCGTGCGCCTGGACGGCAAGCGGCCGATGATCAAGAGCCACGTCAACACCTGGCTGCGCCAGCATGCCCAGGTACTCGGCTTTACCTCGTGCCAGGCCCGCCATGGTGGCGCGGGAGCGGTGTATGTGATGCTCAAACGCACGATGATGGAAGGGCGCGACGAGTAACCCGTGCCATCGTCAGGCTTGCAGCGATGTGTCCGCCACCGTAACCTTGCGCTTTGCGAAAATCCCACAGGTAGTTTCATGTCCCTGGAACAGAATTACACCGCGATCCTCGGCCAACTCGGCGAGGACGTTTCCCGCGAGGGCCTGCTCGACACGCCAAAGCGTGCCGCCAAGGCGATGCAGTACCTTTGCCGCGGCTATGAACAGACACTGGAAGAAGTCACCAACGGTGCCTTGTTCAGCTCCGACAACAGTGAAATGGTGCTGGTCAAGGACATCGAGTTGTACTCGTTGTGCGAACACCACCTGCTGCCGTTTATCGGCAAGGCCCACGTCGCCTACATCCCAAGCGGCAAAGTACTGGGCCTGTCCAAGGTCGCGCGGATCGTCGACATGTATGCGCGCCGCCTGCAGATCCAGGAAAACCTCAGCCGCCAGATCGCCGATGCCGTCTTGCAGGTGACCGGCGCCCTGGGCGTTGCGGTGGTGATCGAGGCCAAGCACATGTGCATGATGATGCGCGGTGTGGAGAAACAGAATTCGTCGATGATCACCTCGGTGATGCTCGGTGAGTTCCGCGAAAACGCGGCCACCCGCAGCGAATTCCTCAGCCTGATCAAGTAACGGGCCGGGCAGGAAAAAACCGGCGTTCATCGCCGGTTTTTTTTCGCCTGCAGAAATCAGGTAAGCTGCGGCCCCTTCTTCATGGGCAAGAGGTTTCAGACATGTTCGTCAAAGCACTTCGAGTGGGCCTTGGCCACGTCATCATCGCGGGCGACCTACTGACCCGCCCGCGCAAAAAGCGACGCCCCGCCGAACAACAGGCGCAGGTCAACGCCGCGGCCAAGTCACTGACCCTGTACCAATTCCATGCCTGCCCGTTCTGCGTGAAGACCCGTCGTACCTTGCACCGCCTGAATGTGCCGGTGGCGCTGAAGGATGCGAAGAACAACGAACAGGACCGCCAGACGTTGCTGGAGCAAGGCGGCAAGATCAAGGTGCCGTGCCTGCGCATTGAAGAGAATGGCCAGACCACCTGGATGTATGACTCCAAGGTGATCATCGATTACCTGGACAAGCGGTTTGCAGCAGTCTGATAGACGTTGGTAACCCCTTGTGGGAGCGGGCTTGCTCGCGAATGCAATAGATCAGCCAATGAATCTGTTGACTGGCACACCGTATTCGCGAGCAAGCCCGCTCCCACAATTTGTTCTGTGATTAATCCAGCATCGGGACATGTTTAGGATGGCTGGCCACACGCTGCAACCAGGCCTGCACGGCCGGGTACGGTGCCAGGTCAAAACCACCCTCATGGGCCACGTGGGTGTAGGCATATAACGCAATATCAGCAATTGAATATTGCTCGCCCACCAGATACGGCGTGGTTTGCAACTGGCGCTCCATGACCTTCAGGGCCTTGTAGCCGCCTTTATGGGTGGTCTTGTATTCCTCGAGGCGATCCTGCGGCATGTTCAGGTAGAACTGGATAAACCGCGCCACCGCAATGTACGGCTCGTGGCTGTACTGCTCGAAGAACTGCCATTGCAGCACTTGAGTACGCAAGCGCGGCTCGGTCGGCAAGAACTCGCTGCCGTCGGCGAGGAAGTTGAGGATCGCATTGGATTCCCACAGGCATGTGCCGTCTTCCAGTTCCAGCACGGGGATCTTGCCGTTGGGGTTCTTGGCCAGGAATTCAGCGGTCTGGGTATCGCCGTTGAGGATGTCGACATTCACCCACTGGTACGGGATGCCCAGCAGGTTGAGCATCAATTTGACCTTGTAGCAGTTGCCCGAGCGGTAATCGCCATAAACCTTGTACATGAGGCTCCCCTTATGCCGCTTGCGCGTGCAGTGCTTGACGGACCACGGCGGCCAGGCGCTTGAGACCTTCGTCCAGTCGGGCCGGGTCGATATGGCTGAAATTGAGGCGCAATGAACCCAAATGTCGGTCCGGCTCGGAGAAGAACGGCTCACCGGGCATGAACGCCACGTTCTGCTCCAGCGCTTGGGCCAATAAGGTGCGGGTATCCAACGGCTGTTTCAAGGCCAGCCAGAAGAATAATCCGCCCTGGGGCACTTGCCAGTCGGCCAGGTCGCTGAAATGGCGCTCAAGTGCCGCCTGGAAAGCATCGCGCCGTTGGCGGTAAAAACTGCGCAGTTCAACCAGGTGTTGCTGGTATTTTTCGCTGCCGAGCCACTGCATCGCCTGCCATTGGCCCACACGATTGGTGTGCAGGTCTGCCGATTGCTTGAGCTTGAGCAGGTGCGGGAACAGGTCCGGGCTGGCGATCAGGTAGCCAACGCGCAGGCCAGGCAACAGGGTCTTGGAAACGGTGCCGGTGTAGATCCAACTGGCCTTCGTCAAACGACTGACGATGGGCCGCGCGCTGGCGCCGTCGAAGGACAATTCGCGGTAAGGCTCGTCTTCGATCAGAGTGACGCCGAATTCATCGAGCAAGGCCGCCACGGCGTCGCGCTTGGCTTCGCTGTAGCGCACCGCCGAGGGGTTCTGGAAGGTCGGAATCAGGTAGATGAATGCCGGGTGATGGCGTTCAAGCTTGGCGCGCAATGCGGCCAGGTCCGGGCCGTCGGCTTCCAGCTGCACAGTAAGGCACTCGGCGCCGAACAGTTGGAAGATCTGCAACGCGGCCAGGTAAGTCGGGCCTTCCAGCAGGATCTGCGTACCTTGGTCGATATACAGTTTGGCCGCCAGGTCCAGGGTTTGCTGCGAGCCACTGACCACCAGCACCTGGCTGGCCTGGCACGGGACACCCAGTGCGCGGGCTTGGGCGGCGAGCAATTCGCGCAGGGCCGGCTCGCCTTCGCTCATGCCGTATTGGCCGATGTTCAGCGGCATGTCGTCCCAATTCAACGCCGGCAACATGGCTTCGGCCGGCAGGCCACCGGCGAACGACATGACTTCCGGGCGCTGGGCAGCCGCGAGGATTTCACGGATCAAGGAGCTTTTAAGGCGCGTAACACGTTCAGAGAAGGCCATGGAGGTCACCGCTAGCGAAGGCTGTAGGAAATACGTCAAACTGCTTGACCGAAATTACGACGACTTGCGTGGATACGTCAATATGCTTGACCTTAAAAACCAGACCAGTCAGCAACAAGCCATGGAGGCGTTCTTCTTCGGCTACCAGGCGTTCACCGCCAAGGCCGACGAAATGCTCGCGCGCCGCGGCCTGAGCCGGGTGCACCAGCGCATCGTGTTTTTTATCGCGCGCTACCCGGCCTTGAGCGTCAAGCAACTGCTGGAATTGCTCGGGGTGAGCAAGCAGGCACTGAATATGCCGCTGCGCCAATTGCAGGAAATGCACTTGGTGGACAGCGCGGCGTCCGAGACCGACAAGCGCAAACGCCTGCTGGAATTGACCGACGAGGGACGGCGTTTCGAGCAGTCCTTGCGCCGTGAACAGGTGAAGTTGCTCCAGCGCGCGTTTGCCGAGGCCGGCGAGGATGCGGTTAACGGCTGGCTGGCGGTAAACCAGGCGCTCAGCGCGGTGAATTAGCCTTCCATCCCTTTTTGCGCACACAATCGAAAACATTATTTGCTTTATTTGTATACAAAAGCATAATTCGCTTCGTGCGAGTTCCTGACCTATTAGTCAACAAAACCCGCCAGTACCTCAAAGCGTCGTGACCCACACAAGTGACCGACGCTGGAAATAACAATAAAACACTTGAGGAGTACTCGCTGTGGAAAGCCGCAAATCCGAAGCCCCAACGCTGGATCTTTCACCCACGCCCAGTGGCTGGCTGGAACGCCTGTTCAAACTGCGCGTGCATGGCACCACCGTGAAGACCGAGCTGATCGCCGGCCTTACCACCTTCATCACCATGGCCTACATCATCTTCGTCAACCCTAACATCATGGCCGACGCCGGCATTGATCACGGCGCGGCGTTTGTCGCCACCTGCATCGCCGCCGCACTGGGCTGCCTGCTGATGGGCCTATATGCCAACTGGCCCGTGGGCCTGGCGCCGGGCATGGGCCTGAACGCGTTTTTCACCTACACCGTGGTCGGCACCATGGGCTACACCTGGGAGACCGCGTTGGGCGCGGTGTTTGTCTCCGGGGTCTTGTTCCTGATCCTGACGCTTTCGCGCATCCGCGAGTGGCTGCTCAACAGCATCCCGCTCAGCCTGCGCCACGCCATGGGCGCGGGGGTCGGGCTGTTTCTCGGGGTGATCGGCCTGAAGACCGCCGGCATTATCGTCGACAGCCCGGCCACGTTGATCAAGCTGGGTTCGCTGCATGAACCGGCGCCGTTGCTGGCGGCGATCTGCTTTCTGCTGATTGCGATCCTCAGCTATCACCGCGTATTCGGCGCGATCCTGCTCAGCATCATCGCCGTTACGCTGGCCGGCTGGGGCCTGGGCCTGGTGCAGTATCAGGGCATCATCGCCAGCCCGCCGAGCCTGGCGCCGACCTGGATGGCGATGGACTTGATGGGCGTATTCAACGTCAGCATGATCAGCGTGGTGTTTGCGTTTCTGTTCGTGCACATGTTCGACACCGCCGGCACCCTGATGGGGGTGGCGCAGCGCGCGGGCCTGGTGAACGCCGACGGCCGGATCGAAAACCTCTCGCGCGCGCTGAAGGCCGACAGCGCATCCAGTGTGTTCGGTGCCATGGTCGGCGTACCGCCCGTGACCAGCTACGTGGAAAGCGCCGCGGGCGTAGCCGCCGGGGGGCGCACCGGGCTGACAGCGGTGACGGTGGGTGTTTTGTTCGTCGCCGCGATGTTTTTTGCGCCGCTGGCAGGCATGATTCCAGCCTATGCCACGGCCGGTGCGTTGATCTATGTGGCGATGCTGATGATGAGCGGCATGGCGCATATTGAGTGGGACGAAGCCACCGACAGCATTCCGGCGGTGGTTACCATGATCATGATGCCGCTGACCTTCTCGGTCGCCGATGGCATCGCCCTGGGCTTTATCACCTACGTGGCGCTCAAGGCCGGCACCGGCAAGCACAAGGAAATTTCCGTGAGCCTGTGGGCGTTGTGTGCGATTTTCATCGCCAAGTTTGTCTTCCTGTAACGGAAGACGTGGCGAACACTGCCTCGCCTTCGGGCGGGGCTTTTGTATGAATGGAGGAATGTAATGAGTGTGCAAACCTGGCTGCTGTTCAGCGGCGCTGCATTGATCGTGATCCTGATTCCGGGCCCGCTGTCGCTGCTGATGATCAGCAACAGCCTCAACTACGGCCTGCGCCGTTCGTACCCGGCGTTTCTCGGCGGTGTATTTGCCTCGATCTGCCTGTTGAGCGCCTCGGCCCTGGGCCTGGGCGCGCTGTTGCTGGCCTCCGAGCAATTGTTCAGCGCCTTGAAGATCGTCGGCGCGCTGTACCTGTTCTACCTTGCCTGGCAAAGCTGGCAGCAATCGCGCCTGCCGTCCCAGGGCGCGGTTGTTCCGCAAGCCGCTGCGGTACCGCGCTTTCGCGCCTTGTTTGGCCGCGCCTTTGTACTGGGCGCCAGCAACCCCAAGGACATCCTGTTTTTCGCCGCGTTTTTGCCGCAATTTCTCAGCAGCCAGCAACCGTTCCTGCCGCAGTTGCTGATCATGATCGCCACCTGGACCGTGCTAGACCTGCTGTGCAAGCTGGCCTACGGCCTCGGCGCCCATGGCGCTGCGCGGTACCTGCGCAGCGGCAAGGGCCAGAGCTGGTTCAACCGTGTAAGTGCCGGGTTGTTCAGTGGCGCCGGCGCGGCCTCTCTGCTCAGCCGCTGACACCGCGCCCCTGAGCCGCTTGGCCCTATGACAGGTCGGCCGGCCTGATGAAATACACCGTGGGTGGATCGATGTTCTGGATGCCCGCGAACAACTTGACCAGTCGGCCCTGGTCCTGGGCAACCTGCAACGGCTGATAGACCGCTGGATACAGCCGGCCCTTATCCGTAAACCAGGCACGCGACATCACGCGATCCCTGCCGGTTTTCATGACAAGGCTTCTGCCATCGACCCATTTGATCGCGATGAAATACAGGTGATTCGACGCCCGGTGCGTGCAGATCAGGTGAGGGAATTGCGGCTGGCGTGGGGCAGGTACTTGCTTGATCGAAAACCCCTGACGTCGAAGCAGGTGGCTCACGGCCTCGGCACTGGCGGTTGCCCGCGCGTGCGTAATCGTCTTGTCAGCCGCTTTCCTGCCGAGCAACTTGGCGTCCAGCGCGGCAGGCAGGTAGAAATCCATACGTTCGAAGCCGCCGACCTCAGCGTCCGCCCCCATGTAGAGCGTGCCTTTCTTGCGTGGGCCCAAAGGCCGCAGCATGGTCAGCAGATCATCGGTTTCAACCATTTGGCCGATGACCTCAGGCGCCCATTTATTCAGGGTCGCGCGGATGCTCAATAAGCGCGTGCCGGTGACGGAGGTGCCGGTATCCGCCAGCTCCACCAGCCGGCGCGTCGCCTGCTGGACACTGGAGGGGGTCATGTCCGGGAAGCGGATACCCAGGGAGACGGGCAGTGGCTGACTGAACAGCGGTTCGCGCGCGGTCCAGCGCAGGTCTTCGCCGTAGGTAAAAGGAACGGGTTGCTGGGGAAGATTCTCGCTCAGGCAGCGCGTCAACTGGTCGATGCTCTGCATCAGTTCACCCCTGGGCTTGAGGAAGACCCTGTCGGGTTGGGGCTGCGAACCGTCCGGGAGCGTGTCATAAAAGTGTTCGCCTATTTTAAGCAGCGTCCCTCGACGACCGTCGACGATATACAAGCGCTTGCCCGGCACCAACTCCCGGACCTGGCCGGCGTCCAGCGCCTGCCCCCATTCGCGCCAGTGACTGGTGAGGTTGTGCGCTCGCTTTGTCAGGTCACCGGCCAGCTGGTTCGAGGGCGGCGCCCAGCTTATCGGGGTAGATGAAGGGGTGGGTTGCCAGAAAGGTCCCGCGCGGGAACTCGGACCCGGCTGCGGTTCCGGACGGTCCGCGCCCAGCAGCCACTCCCGGGGTTCCTCGACAAACACAAAGAGCTCGTTTTCGCCCGGCGTTTGCGTGTTCCTGAAACGCAGCCGTTGCTCCCCTTCTCGTTGATAGACGCCAAAGCGCTGCCCCGCAGGGTCGGCAACGTATTGTTCGCCGTTGCGTATGAATGAGCCTTTATCACGCGGCGCCTTCAGTTCTATTGCCTCGCCGGCGGCGCTCGGCAGTGTGTACAGGTCCAGGCCTTTGAGCCGGATGGGCGAGGATGGTGGGCGCAGGGCAAGCGCTCTCAGGCTGCGAGAACCACGGTGCAATTGCCTCAACGCCGAGGTCACCAAACGCCTGGCAGGCCCTGCAAGCGGTTTGGCCACAGCGCTCGCGCCCTTGACCGGCAAAAACGTCAGCGCCACTTCGATCAACAACTGATGCAGGGTGATGGCCAGCTCGACGGCGTCATCGGCACTGCCACTGTGATAAAGCCGCCGTGCCGCGACCAGCACTTCATAGGCCATCACCCCCAACCCTATCAGCGGTATCTGCGCCATAAGTCCGAGGATCGTTCGCGTCGTTGCCTCGTCCTGTCGCCATTCTCGATAGGCCAACAGGCTTTGCTGGGAATTGGACTCAACACGCGCCTCGCGCTGCACCTGCAGCACCTGGGCGTGGGCCAGCAACCCAAGCAGATCGTCGGCGTTGGTGGCGGTAATACCCAACCATTGCTGCGAATCGAATGCTCGCTGCTCGAGAATCTCGGCTTCAATCTCGCTCAATGCCGTCGCTGGGAACACCCGCTTGGTCAGGAACCATCGGTACAGGCATTTACCCATCGCCACCGCCGGGCCGATGACATGCGACAGCGTGAACAACCTTGAGCGCTCCAACATGCAACGCCAACGCGAGGCCGGTTCCACCAGTGGTTTGACCCCGCCGGGGTAACTGGCGATTGCCTCGGATTCGGAGCCTGCGGCCACACATTTGGCCAGCGCGGAGATGCTGTCATTCGCCTGCAAGTGCGCCATCAACGCCTTACGCAGCGCCTCGAGGTGGGGGTACTCGGTCAACGCCGGGTAACCGCTGGCCTGCGGCCAATACAGCAAGCAAAGATCGCTGTCGTGGTGATGGATCACCACCATCCCGGCGATATGCCGCGCCCACGGCAATGTCAGCGCCTCCAGCCTGACCAGGGACAACGGCGCTGGCTTGCGGCCCTCGTCACGCGGGGGCTTCAATGCCTGTTCGAACAGGTGCAGGGCCTTTTCACTCAGCTTGCGCTGGCGGGCATCGATCAACTGCAGTTTCGCCTCGCGCCGAACCGGCCTGCGCAACAATTCGTGGAGCAGCGGCGCCGCCTGTGCAGCCACATCGATACCGTCCTCGCCATAGCACACCTGCACAATCCTGCGCTCGTAGTGCCCGCCGATATCCAGGGCGGCAATGGTGTTGATCAGGTAATCCACGCTCAAGCGCGCCTGCCAGGCCGGGTCCAGGCACTTCATGTGGTTCAGCCGCCAGCGGGTCCAGGGCGCCTCCGGGTCCAGGTTGTGCAGCGCCAGTTGCAGAAAGCTGAACGTGGTGCGTTGCGGGCTGACCACGGTTTTCGGCCCGGCCTCGCCGGGCAGACGCTCGGGGTGACCCACCCACACCTTGCTCACATCGTCTGGCAGATCGAAGAGCGGTTTGTCGATATCCAACCCAGGGTACAGGTCGTCCCGGGCCAACTGCTGGATCAAGCGTTGGCGGCCGAAACGCTCGACATCGCCCAGGTGCTTGACCAGCCAGCGTTGCCGATTGAGCACGCTGCGTTGTTGCCGCAGGAACAGTCGCCCACGGTGCTTGCGAACCGCATCCGGGACGTCGCCAGGGCCGACCGGCAGGGCGGCGCTGAGCCGGGCCGCCGCGATCACCAGTTCAGTGTTGCTCAGCGCGCGCTCCCAGGCATCGTTCGGCGGCACCTGCAGGCTCTGAGCGGTCTCCATCGCCAGCAGGGTGGTTGCCAGTGCACGGTCGCTCACCTCGGTAAAAAGCTGTTCGTCACGTTGCAACTGTTGGCGCGCCTCGGCAAAGGCGTCGATCCACGCCTGCAACCCGTTCTTCAATACATCACCCTGAATGTCCTCAAACGCCACCACCACCGGTTCGTCCGCCGCCAGGCCCCGGACCCAGGCGCGCGCGGCATTGCGCTCGCCACGCGCGATGCATTGCCAGAGCACACCCGGTTCGCGGGCCTTGAAACTGGCCTGCACGCACTCGGACAGAAACGCCAGGGACTTGAAACGTTGCAGGCCACCACCGGTGCCCGGCATATACAGCAGCACCGCCTGGTTGTCGGAAACGTCGCTGGGCTCGGCGGCACCGGCCACCACGAACGCCGCCAGCAAGCGGTACTTCGGCTGCGATTGAGCGCCGATGCTGAGTGCCAGCACCCGGCTTTCGTCGGCACCGCGTGCTTTTAAGGGTTTATCCACCACGGCACTGATGCGCGCCAACAATGGGGTGTCGATGAGCTTCAAACGATGGTGCAACTGGGCTTCGGCAATCAGCGCCGCCCCCAGGGCCGCCAGCAGGCGCTGCTCCATACTGTCCTGGCCGGTGCCCGTGCCGCTCCAGAATGCGGGGTCATCCAGGCGCTCTTCCTGCCCGTCAAGCAACGCAGCGCAACGGGCACGCGCCTCCTGCCATTGGGTGTGCAGCGCGACGACGGTGCCAAAGTCCTGGGTTTCGCGGCTGGGGTCGATGGGGTCAAGCAGGCGCTGCAAGGCTTGCTCGTATCGACGCACCTTGGCTTCACACGTGCGTAATGGCAGGCTTGTCGAGAGGCTGGCGAAGCTGATTTCCAGGCGCCGGCGTTGCCTGTCACGTTCCAGCAACTGCGCCAGTGCGGGCTTCAAGGCTGGCAGCACGGAGACGACATCCCGCGCCTGCTCGACATGCAACAACCGTTCGGCGGGGCGCATATAGTCCCCCTTAATTGCATTGTCGGGAAACAGGTAGGCCATGTTGACCTCCAGCAAGGTCGCCAGCTCGTTGTTCCATTGCACCTGCAAAAGCGCCTCGGCGCTGTGGGCCAAAGCATCTTCACCGATCAACGCACCCTGCCGGCCAGCGTCCAGAGGCAACGGCGATGCCGCGTTTGCATCGGGTAACCGGTGACGCTCACGCAAGGGCAACAGGTCCCACAGCTGTTGCGCATGCGCCTTGAGCAGCGCAGGGAAACGGCTCTGCCACTGCGCAGCGGTGTCGAACTCATAGAACACTGGGTCCAGCCCTGGCAGGAACAGCAGCTGGCGCGTATCGACGGTTTCACCGGCATAAAAAAGATGCAGCGCACCGCTGAACGGAATCAGGCTGCCACCCTGCCCCGGGCACACCACCTCGGCGACCCGCAACCCGGCTCGCACGCCGCCCGCCTGAGTGCGCGTCTCGGCCGTGGGCGCTTCGACCAGGGTCATGAGCATCGCCAGGCCGGTGTCGGAGAGTTGATTCAACCCGTGGGCCAACAGCGCCTGATCGGTCACAAAGGCTTTGTACAACGCGCACCAGCGGTCCCTGCGCGAACACATGTCACCTTCAGCCAAAACTTGCCAGTACGCGGGGACGGCGGCCTCGATCCGCTCCAGCAGGTCCACGTCCAGCACCTCATCCAACACCTTGTCGGCCAGCGCCCCGGCCTGGCACGCCGATGGGTTCACATCGCCCGCCCTGGCACACCGGCGCTCGGCCAGCAAGCGCATCACCGTGTCGGTCAAACTGCGCCGCCATTGCGGGTCATCGCGGGTCACCGGCACATTGAGCAGCAGCGAGTCAGGGTCAGTCTGGAAAGTTTCGCGCAAGGTCTGGCGGATCAACCGGCTGATTCTGGGCGAGCGCACCAGTGCCTGTCGCAGCACGTTGGCATGCGCCGCGCAACGCGCCTGGGCGTGGTGAAGTTGGTTAAGCATTCGGCTGGGTTGCGCGCTGGCCTGCAGGCGCTCGGCCAATACCGACTCGATCCATGCCTGGGAGCCGGGTTCGGGAGCTTGCGCCCAGGGCATTAGTGACGCTTGAGTACGCTGAGGGTCATCAATCGATGCCAACTGTTCGGGTTCCATGCCTGCATCCGCTCTTCGCTTAAAAAGCGCAGGTTAGGCGGCCGGCGGGCCAGGCTGGCGTTACATAAATGGTGCGAGGGAGACCAATCGACGGACGAAAAAAAGCCCGCAGTGCGCGCGGGCGAAACCAACGAAGAGCCTATGAGGGTGAAGCCGAGCGACGTCTCAGCTACCACGATAGGTGGAGTAGCTGTACGGCGAAAGCAGCAGGGGAACGTGATAATGCTCCTGTTCGGCACTGATGCCGAAACGCAGCACCACCACATCCAGAAAGGCCGGATCCGGCAATGGCACGCCACGGGCACGGTAATAATCGCCGGCACTGAACTGCAACTGGTAGACGCCGCTGCGGTAGTCAGCACCTTGCAGCAGCGGCGCATCGCAGCGGCCGTCGCTGTTGGTGACAGCACTGGCGACCAGTTCGAGCTGCGCGCCTTCGACACGGTACAGCTCAACCTGGATGGCGCTGCCGGGGCAGCCGTGAGCGGCATCCAGTACGTGTGTGGTCAGTCGTCCCATGGCTCGGGGCTCCCTTCAAGTGGAGTGAAATAGGCCGCCCCGTTACAGGGCACGAAAAAGCTGGTAACGCGCCAATTAAGACACTTTTAACAAAAATTGTACACAATAAAACCGACAAAGTTTGCCGGCGCCCTGTGCGTCTCCATCCTGACGCAAAATTCCGGGTAAGCCTTGCTTTTAAACGACCTTTTATCCATTTACTGACCAGGTGGGCAAGTTTCTTGCAACGCTAAACACTGGCAACCCGCCGGAAAAAATGCAGAAATACAGGCTTACAAAGTGAGCAGCAAGTTGTATACAATCACTCCATCGCTGTGACGTCATCCAGTCTTTGCGCTGGCCGCCACACACTTGCTACCACGAACAAGAAGGAAGACTGCAGTGAGCGCTGACTACCCACGCGACCTGATCGGTTACGGCAGTAACCCTCCTCACCCCCACTGGCCAGGCAAGGCACGCATCGCATTGTCTTTCGTACTCAACTACGAAGAAGGCGGCGAGCGCAACATTTTGCACGGTGACAAAGAGTCCGAAGCCTTTCTCTCGGAAATGGTCTCGGCCCAACCGCTGCAAGGCGCGCGCAATATGAGCATGGAGTCGCTGTACGAATACGGCAGCCGTGCCGGCGTGTGGCGCGTCCTCAAGCTGTTCAAAGCGTTCGATATCCCGCTGACCATCTTCGCCGTGGCCATGGCCGCCCAGCGCCATCCGGAGGTGATACGCGCCATGGTCGAAGCCGGCCACGAGATCTGCAGCCACGGCTACCGCTGGATCGACTACCAGTACATGGACGAGGCCCAGGAGCGCGAGCACATGCTCGAAGCCATCCGCATCCTCACCGAACTGACCGGCGAACGCCCGCTGGGCTGGTACACCGGGCGCACCGGCCCCAACACACGGCGGCTGGTGATGGAGGAAGGCGGTTTCCTGTATGACAGCGACACCTACGACGACGACCTGCCCTACTGGGAACCGAACACCCCCACCGGCAAGCCGCACCTGGTGATTCCCTACACCCTGGACACCAACGACATGCGCTTCACCCAGGTGCAGGGTTTCAACAAGGGCGATGACTTCTTTGACTACCTCAAGGATGCTTTCGACGTGCTGTACGCCGAAGGTGCCGAAGCGCCGAAGATGCTGTCCATCGGCCTGCATTGCCGCCTGATCGGCCGCCCGGCGCGCCTGGCCGCGTTGAAGCGCTTTATCGAATACGCCAAAAGTCATGAGCAGGTGTGGTTCACCCGCCGTGTGGACATTGCCCGCCACTGGCATGACGCCCACCCGTATGCGGGAGCGGCGAAATGACTGCGTTCCACACCCTGAAGCCATCGACCCTGAGCCGCGATGCGTTCGTCGCCGCCTTCGCCGATATCTACGAACATTCGCCATGGGTGGCCGAAAAGGCCTTCGACCTGGGCCAGGACCCGTCGATCGACCAGATCGAAAGCCTGCACCAGCGCATGAGCGATATCCTGCTCCGCGCTGATCATCAAAGCCAACTGGCCCTGATCAACGCGCACCCGGACTTGGCCGGCAAAGCCGCCGTCCAAGGCCAACTCACCCCAGCCAGCACCGATGAGCAAGCTGGCGCGGGGATTCACCACTGCACGGCCGAAGAGTTCTCACGCTTCACCGAGCTGAACGAGGCCTACAAGGCCAAGTTCAAGTTTCCCTTCATCATGGCGGTAAAAGGCAGCAACCGGCAGCAGATTCTCGCCGCGTTCGAAACGCGTATCCACAATTCGGTAGACGCCGAGTTCAAGTGCGCGCTGGACGAGATCAACAAGATCGCGTTGTTCCGTTTACTGACCCTCTAAACGACCATCCCCAGCCACTCTATTCAAGGCAGACAAGAAGAATGAAAGCGCAACCCGTACCTTTCGAAAAGTTCGTCAACCTGGCCGACGCCCGTCTGGGCACCAAGATCATCTCCGTGACCGATGACTGGTTCGCTGACGCCAACCGCCTGTTCCAGCCGACCCCGGCCGTGTGGAAGGAGGGCGTTTTCGATGACAACGGCAAGTGGATGGACGGCTGGGAGTCGCGCCGCAAGCGCTTCGAAGGCTACGACAGCGCCGTAATCCGCCTGGGCGTACCGGGTTCGATCAAGGGCGTGGACATCGACACGTCATTCTTCACCGGCAACTTCCCGCCATCGGCCTCCCTGGAAGCCTGCTTCCTGGCCTCCGGCGAGCCGGATGAACACACCCAGTGGACCGAAGTACTGTCGGCCGTGGAGCTGCAAGGCAACAGCCACCACTATCACGAGATCAACCACGACCAGGCCTTCAGCCACCTGCGCTTCAACATTTACCCGGATGGCGGTGTAGCGCGTCTGCGTGTGTACGGTGTGCCGTTCCGCGACTGGTCCGCAGTGGGCGACAACGAGCAGGTCGACCTGGCTGCCGCATTGAACGGCGGCCGTGCCCTGGCCTGCTCCGATGAACACTTCGGTCGCATGAGCAACATCCTCAACCCGGGCCGTGGCGTCAACATGGGTGACGGCTGGGAAACCGCCCGTCGCCGCACGCCGGGCAATGACTGGGTGATCGTCGCGCTGGGCCACCCAGGCGAGATCGAGAAAATCATCGTCGACACCCTGCACTTCAAGGGCAACTACCCGGACACCTGCTCGATCCAGGGCGCTTTCGTCAAGGGCGGCACCGACAGCCAGATCGAAACCCAATCGCTGTTCTGGCGCGAACTGCTGCCGCCACAGAAGCTGGAAATGCACGCCGAACATACCTTCGCCGAGCAGATCAAGGCACTGGGGCCGATCACCCACATCCGCCTGAATGTGTTCCCGGATGGCGGTGTGAGCCGCTTGCGTGTGCTCGGTAAAATTTCGAAGTAAGCAGTACCCCTGTGGCGAGCGGGCTTGCCCCGCGTTGGGCTGCGAAGCGGCCTGAAACCAGGCACCGCGTTGTCTCTGGTAGAAACGCGCTGACCTGGTTGGGGCAAGCCCGCTCGCCACATGAACTGAATGACACAACACAGAATTCGGATAAGAGACAGCCATGCGCACACTGATGATCGAACCTTTGACCAAAGAAGCCTTCGCCCCCTTCGGAGACGTTATCGAAACCGACGGCAGCGATCACTTCATGATCAACAACGGGTCGACCATGCGCTTTCACAAACTGGCGACGGTCGAGACCGCGAAGCCGGAAGACCACGCCATCATCAGCATCTTCCGCGCCGACGCGCTGGATATGCCGCTGACCGTGTGCATGCTGGAAAGACACCCGCTGGGCAGCCAGGCGTTCATACCGCTGCTCGGCAACCCTTTTCTGATCGTGGTCGCGCCACTTGGCGATGCACCTGTATCAGGCTTGGTCCGCGCCTTCGTCACCAACGGCAGGCAGGGCATTAATTACCATCGCGGCGTCTGGCACCACCCGGTGCTGACGATCGAAAAGCGGGATGACTTCCTGGTGGTTGATCGCAGTGGCACAGGCAACAACTGCGATGAGCATTTCTTCAAAGAGGATGAGCGGTTGATCCTCGCCCCCCACCAATAAGAGAAGGCCGGATCACTCGACAATAAGGGTGACAGGCGAGAGGTAAAGACTGTGGAAGCACATCTGTTGGAATGGCTGAACCTTAGCGTGCGCTGGGTTCACATGATCACTGGCGTCGCCTGGATCGGCGCTTCTTTCTACTTTGTCTGGCTGGAAAACAACCTGAACCGCGTCAACCCCAAGAGCGGCCTGGCCGGTGACTTGTGGGCGATCCACGGTGGCGGTATTTACCACCTGGAAAAATACAAACTGGCCCCGCCGACCATGCCGGACAACCTGCACTGGTTCAAATGGGAAGCCTATTTCACCTGGATGTCGGGCGTCGCGCTGCTGTGCGTGGTGTTCTACCTCAACCCCACGCTGTACCTGCTCGCCCCCGGCAGCAGCCTGAGCGGCAGCGAAGGTGTATTGCTGGGCATCGGCTCACTGTTCGCCGGCTGGTTCATCTACTCCTTCCTGTGCGACTCGGCCCTGGGCAAGCGCCCGACCCTGCTCGGCTTCATCCTGTTCGTGCTGTTGATCGCGGCGGCTTATGGCTTCAGCAAGGTGTTCAGCGGCCGTGGCGCCTACCTGCACGTGGGTGCGGTGATCGGCACCATCATGGTGGGCAACGTGTTCCGCATCATCATGCCGGCGCAACGCGCGCTGGTGGCGGCGATCGCCGAGAACCGCACGCCGGATCCGGCCCTGCCGGCCAAGGGCTTGCTGCGTTCACGCCACAACAACTACTTCACCTTGCCGGTGCTGTTCATCATGATCAGCAACCACTTCCCGAGCACTTACGGCAGCCAGTACAACTGGTTGATCCTGGCAGGTATCGCGGTGGCGGCGGTGCTGGTGCGGCATTACTTCAACACTCGGCATAACAGCCAGAAATATGCGTGGACCTTGCCGGTGGGCGCGCTGGCGATGATCAGCCTGGCGTACGTCACCGGGCCCAAGCCGGCAGAGCCGATGGCCAAGGCACCGGCCGCCATCGAGTACCAACCTCTGCCCGAAACGGCACTGGGTGGCGGCTTGAAACCCGCGGCACCCGCCGCAGCACCTGCACCGGCGCCCGCCCAGGCGACGATTGATTTCAACCAGGTGCACGGCGTGATCCAGGAACGCTGCGCCGTGTGCCACTCGGCCAAGCCCACCAGCCCGCTGTTCAGCACGGCCCCGGCCGGGGTGATGTTCGATACCCCGGCACAGATCCAGCAGCAGGCGGCGCGGATTCAAGCGCAGGCCGTGGCCAGCCAGATCATGCCGTTGGGCAACATCACCCAGATGACCCAGCAGGAGCGCGATTTGATTGGCTCCTGGATCAACCAGGGCGCGCGTACCCATTAACTGATTCACAGGGCTCCCACACCTCAAGCATGCCCCATTGTCGTCCTGTGCGCGCTGTAACGGCGCACTTGAGCGCAGATGTGGGAGCCAGTATTCTCCGCGCCCGCTTGAATCGACGTTGGCTTTACCGCCTTGGCGCGGCTTTTGCTATAGCCATAAAGCTGACCAATCAGACGAGTTTTCAGCACATCCAAAGGCGCCACATCAGAGCGCCAGATTAGAAAAAACATAAAACTTTAACTCGGGAGCAACCGAATGAAACCTATGTTCAAAGGCCTGGTGTTGGCAGGATCGCTGCTGGCCGGGAGCCAGGCCGTGGCCGGTGATTTGTTGCAGTGGCAGAACAACAGCCTGACGTACCTATGGGGCAAGAGCTTTACCGTCAACCCGCAGATCCAGCAGACCGTCACCTTCGAACATGCCGATGCGTGGAAGTACGGCGACAACTTTGTATTCGTCGACCGTATCTTCTACAACGGCAAGGAAGACGGCAACGTCGGCCCAAACACCTATTACGGCGAGATCAGTCCACGGCTGTCATTCGGCAAGATACTCGACAAGGACTTGTCCTTCGGCCCGATCAAGGATGTGTTGCTGGCCCTCACTTACGAGTTCGGCGAGGGCGACAACGAGTCGTACCTGGTCGGCCCGGGCTTCGATTTGAACATCCCCGGCTTCGATTACTTCCAGTTGAACTTCTACCAGCGCCAGACCGAAGGCAATCGCCCAGGTGACGGCGTGTGGCAGATCACCCCGGTGTGGTCGTACACCCTGCCGGTGGGCAACTCCAACATCCTGATCGACGGCTTCATGGATTGGGTGGTGGACAACGACAAGAACGCCCGTGGCACCTACCACGCCAACCTGCACTTCAACCCACAGGTCAAATACGACCTGGGCAAGGCGCTGCACTGGGGCGACAAGCAGTTGTATGTCGGCTTTGAGTACGACTACTGGAAGAACAAGTACGGGATCGAAGATTCCGGCGCGTTCAAGACGACGCAGGACACGGCAAGCTTCCTGGTCAAGTACCACTTCTGACGCGTTACTTGTGGAGCGAGCTTGCTCGCGAAAAAAACCAGGTGCACCGCGTGTATGTCTGCATAAATGCGCAGCGCCCAGGTTTTTCGCGAGCAAGAACTTGGCGTCCCCCTCGCGCCTACAGGGGATCACGCCAGGCCGAGGAAGCGGGTTATTTCCTCACGCTTGGCCAATGCATCACTACGCCCCAACTCGATCAACTCGCTGCAATACCCCGCCTCGAACAGCAAGTAACTCAACACCCCCGCCCCACTCGTCTTGGTGGCCCCCGGCCCACGCAGGAACAAACGCAACGCCGCCGGCAATTCCTGTCGGTGCCGCGCCGCGATCTCATCGATCGGCTGGCTGGGCGCGATCACCAGCACTTCCACCGGCGCCAGGCCACGGGCCGCGCTGTCGGCCGGTTGAAAGTGACTGAACTGATTCAGGCGCTCGAGCAATTCGATATCGCTTTCCAGGCTGTCGATGAAGGTGCTGTTGAGCATATGCCCGCCGATCTGCGCCAGGGTCGGTTGCTGGCCGGTATAGGTGCGCTGTATCGCCGGCTCGTTGCCCCGTGGGTTGCCGCTGACGCCCACCACCAGCACGCGGCTGGCGCCCAGGTGCAGGGCCGGGCTGATGGGGGCTGATTGGCGCACGGCGCCGTCGCCAAAATATTCCTGCTCGAGTTTCACTGGTGCAAATAACAACGGGATCGCTGAACTGGCCAGCAGATGTTCAACGGTCAATTGCGTGGGTACGCCGATACGGCGATGGCGCAACCAGGCGTCAATGGTGCGTCCGCCCTGGTAAAACGTCACCGCTTGCCCGGACTCGTAGCCAAACGCAGTGACCGCCACGGCGTGCAGGTGCTGGTTGCGGATGGCTTCGTCGATCCCCGCTAAATGCAGCTTGTCCTGCAGCAAGTCGCGCAGCGGCGAACTGTTGAGCAACGCCACCGGCACTTGCCGGCCCAGGCCCAGCAGGCTATGGATCAGGAAGCGACTGGCCTGGCGCACCACACCGGGCCAGTCGCTGCGCAACACCAGATGACTGCGAAAGCCTTGCCAGAAGACGGTAAGGCGCTCGACTGCGGCGGTGAAGTCCATCGCCCCACTGGCCAGGCTCACCGCATTGATCGCGCCGGCCGAGGTGCCGACGATCACCGGGAAAGGGTTAGGTGCTCCCGGTGGCAGCAACTCGGCAATGGCCGCCAACACCCCCACCTGATACGCCGCACGCGCCCCGCCGCCGGAAAGAATCAAGCCTGTAACCGGTTCAGCTGGGCGCATTGCGTCACTCCGTGGAGGGGAAAGTCGATCTGATCAACGGCGTTTTTCGTAGAGCTTGGGCTCACCCGGTGGCCGACTCTTGAAGCGGCGATGGGTCCACAGGTACTGCTCGGGGCATTCGCGCACCGACTGTTCGACCCAGCGGTTGATTCGCAGGCAGTCAACCTCATCGGTTTCACCGGGGAAGTCGCTCAACGGCGGGTGGATGACCAGACGGTAACCGCTGCCATCGGCCAGGCGCTCCTGGGTGAACGGCACCACCAGCGCCTTGCCCAGCTTGGCGAACTTGCTGGTGGCGGTCACAGTGGCGGCCTGAATGCCGAACAGTGGCACAAAGATACTTTGCTTGGCGCCGTAGTCCTGGTCCGGCGCGTACCAGATGGCGCGGCCGGCGCGCAACAGCTTGAGCATGCCGCGGACGTCTTCGCGCTCCACGGCCAGGGAATCGAGGTTATGCCGCTCGCGGCCACGGCGCTGGATAAAGTCGAACAACGGGTTGCCGTGCTCGCGGTACATACCATCAATGGTGTGCTTCTGGCCGAGCAGGGCCGCGCCGATTTCCAGGGTGGTGAAGTGCAGGGCCATGAGGATCACGCCCTTGCCCTCCAGCTGGGCCTGCTTGAGGTGCTCCAGGCCTTCGACATGGGCCAGGCGTGCCAGGCGCTGGCGCGACCACCACCAGCTCATGGCCATTTCAAAGAAGGCGATGCCGGTGGAGGCAAAGTTTTCCTTGAGCAGGCGCTTGCGCTCCTTGGCGGACTTTTCCGGGAAGCACAGCTCCAGGTTGCGCGCAGCGATGCGGCGACGTTCGCCGGCCACCCGGTACATGCCGGCGCCGAGCAGGCGACCAATGGTCAGCAACGCACGATACGGCAGTTGGGTCACCAGCCATAACAGGCCCAGCCCCAGCCATAACAGCCAAAAACGCGGGTAAAAAAATACAGCTCGAAAACGCGGGCGATCCATTACAGATTCCGGTAAAGACAAGGGCCGCGCATTCTACAACGGTTCGACTCGGCTTGCGGCGGGTGAGTGTTCTCGTTATAAGTCTCGACACTTTTCGTGACAAGCCGCTTTTGCCGACCATGAGCCAAACCGAACCGCTAGACCAAGATCCCGTGTTCCAGCTGAAAGGCAGCATGCTCGCCATCACCGTGCTGGAGTTGGCCCGCAATGACCTCGAGGCCCTGGATCGTCAGTTGGCCGCCAAGGTCGCCCTGGCGCCCAACTTTTTCAACAATGCCCCGCTGGTACTGGCCCTGGACAAACTGCCCGCCGGCCAGGGTGCTGTCGATTTGCCCGGCCTGATGCGCGTGTGCCGTTCCCATGGCCTGCGCACCCTGGCCATTCGCGCCAGCCGGATCGAAGACATTGCCGCCGCCATCGCCATTGAACTGCCAGTACTGCCACCGTCCGGCGCACGCGAGCGTCCGCTGGAACCGTTAGTCGACGAAGTGAAGAAAAAACCGGAAAAACCACCAGAGCCGACGATCAAGCCTACAAAGATCATCACCTCGCCCGTACGCGGTGGGCAGCAGATTTACGCCGAAGGAAGCGACCTGGTGGTGATCGCTTCGGTCAGCCCCGGCGCGGAACTTCTCGCCGATGGCAACATCCATGTATACGGCCCGATGCGCGGACGTGCACTCGCCGGCATCAAGGGGGATACCAAGGCCCGTATTTTCTGTCAGCAATTGACCGCTGAGCTGGTGTCCATCGCAGGCCGGTACAAGGTTTCAGAAGATTTGCGCCGTGATCCTCTGTGGGGGGCCGGGGTGCAAGTCAGCCTGTCGGGGGATGTGTTGAACATCATCCGGCTTTAACGGATACTGCCGCATTTTCCAAGCATCTCTAGACTCTGATAGCACAGCGAAACCGTCAACACTTGTGTAGGAACCATCTGAAGTTGGCGCTTCCTTACGGAGGTCACATCTTTTTCCTACAAGGGCTGTCCGCCTGCAGCGAGTTCCAAGAGATGTTTTTCAGGGACTGAAAAGTCCTTTTTCCTTAGGGGTGAAACACCTTGGCCAAGATTCTCGTGGTTACATCCGGCAAGGGTGGTGTGGGTAAGACCACCACCAGCGCCGCTATCGGTACCGGTCTCGCTCTGCGCGGCCACAAGACAGTCATCGTCGACTTCGACGTCGGTTTGCGTAACCTCGACCTGATCATGGGCTGCGAACGCCGCGTGGTGTACGACTTCGTTAACGTCGTCAACGGTGAAGCCAACCTGCAACAGGCCCTGATCAAGGACAAGCGCCTTGAGAACCTGTACGTGCTGGCCGCCAGCCAGACCCGTGACAAAGACGCGCTGACCAAGGAAGGCGTAGGCAAAGTCCTGGCAGAACTGAAAGAAACCTTCGAATACGTGGTATGCGACTCCCCGGCCGGTATCGAGACCGGTGCTCACCTGGCGATGTACTTCGCCGATGAAGCCATCGTGGTGACCAACCCGGAAGTCTCCTCCGTACGTGACTCGGACCGCATGCTCGGCCTGCTGGCCAGCAAATCCAAACGCGCCGAAGAAGGCCAGGACCCGATCAAGGAGCACCTGCTGCTCACCCGCTACAACCCTGAGCGCGTCAGCAATGGGGAAATGCTCGGTGTTGAAGACGTCAAGGAAATCCTCGCCGTGACCCTGCTGGGTGTGATCCCGGAATCCCAGGCAGTGCTGAAGGCATCCAACCAGGGCGTCCCGGTGATTCTTGACGACCAGAGCGACGCCGGCCAGGCATACAGCGATGCCGTCGATCGTTTGCTGGGCAAGACCGTGGAACATCGCTTCCTCGATGCTAAGAAGAAGGGATTCTTCGAGCGCCTGTTTGGAGGCAACTAAACAATGAAATTTCTCGACTTCTTTCGCGCCAACAAAAAGCCAAGTACCGCGTCGGTAGCGAAAGAGCGTCTACAGATCATCGTGGCGCACGAACGCGGCCAACGCAGCACCCCGGACTACCTGCCAGCCTTGCAGAAGGAACTGGTCGAGGTGATCCGCAAGTACGTCAATATCGGCAACGATGACGTACATGTCGCCCTGGAAAACGACGGCAGTTGCTCGATTCTGGAACTCAATATCACCCTGCCCGATCGTTGATCGAAAGGGCGGTCGCCACGGCGGCTCCGTCACCTTGATCCCTTTACGGGAACCGGGTGGCCGAGCCGCCGTTGGCGTTTGTTACGAGGCTGTTTAATGCCGTTGTCCAACATCCATATCCTTTATCAGGACGCCGCTGTGCTGGTGGTGAACAAGCCGACCCTGCTGCTCTCGGTGCCCGGCCGCGCCGACGATAACAAGGACTGCCTGATCACCCGCCTGCAGGAAAACGGCTACCCCGAAGCGCGTATCGTCCATCGCCTCGACTGGGAGACCTCGGGGATCATCCTGCTGGCTCGCGATGCCGACACTCACCGCGAACTGTCTCGCCAGTTTCACGACCGCGAAACCGAAAAAGCCTACACCGCCCTGGCCTGGGGCCAACCGGCACTGGACAGCGGCAGCATCGACCTGCCCCTGCGCTACGACCCGCCGACCAAACCCCGCCATGTGGTCGACCACGAATTCGGTAAACATGCACTGACCTTCTGGAAAGTGCTGGAACGTTGTGGCGACTGGTGCCGCGTGGAACTGACGCCGATCACCGGGCGTTCGCACCAGTTGCGCGTACACATGCTGTCCATCGGCCACCCGTTGTTGGGCGACGGCCTCTATGCCCACGGACCAGCCCTGGCCGCCTGGCCGCGCCTGTGCCTGCATGCGAGCATGCTGAGCTTTACCCATCCGCAAAGCGGCGAGCGTTTGCGTTTTGAGTGCCCTGCCCCGTTCTAAAGGCCAAGGCAATTATTGTAGGAGCGAGCTTGCTCGCGAAAAACCTGAGAACGCCGCGTTTATCCAGAATACCCACGTTATCGTTGACGTTTTTCGCGAGCAAGCTCGCTCCTACAATGAATCGGCCGGGCCAATACGGTAAACTCCGTGCACTGCTGTCTGGAGCTATTTATGCGCGAAGCGTTGAATCAAGGCCTGATCGATTTTCTCAAGGCCTCCCCTACTCCCTTTCATGCCACCGCCGCCCTGGCCCAGCGCCTGGAAGCAGCCGGCTACCAGCGTCTCGACGAGCGCGAAACCTGGGCCACCGAGGCCAATGGTCGCTATTACGTGACCCGCAATGACTCCTCGATCATCGCCTTCAAGCTCGGCCGTCACTCGCCGCTGCAAGGTGGTATTCGCCTGGTCGGTGCCCATACCGACAGCCCGTGCCTGCGGGTCAAGCCACAACCCGAGCTGCAACGCCAGGGTTTCTGGCAGTTGGGCGTGGAAGTCTATGGCGGCGCGCTGCTGGCGCCATGGTTCGACCGTGACCTGTCCCTGGCCGGCCGCGTGACCTTCCGCCGCGACGGCAAGGTCGAAAGCCAGTTGATCGACTTCAAGCTGCCCATCGCGATCATTCCCAACCTGGCCATTCACCTGAACCGTGAAGCCAATCAGGGCTGGGCGATCAATGCCCAGACCGAGCTGCCGCCGATCCTCGCGCAGTTTGCCGGTGACGAGCGCGTGGATTTCCGCGCCGTGCTCACCGAGCAGCTGGCACGAGAGCATGGTTTGAACGCCGATGTGGTGCTCGACTACGAGTTGAGCTTCTACGACACCCAGAGCGCCGCCGTCGTCGGCCTCAATGGCGACTTCATCGCCGGGGCGCGCCTGGACAACCTGCTGTCGTGCTATGCCGGCCTGCAAGCCTTGCTCACCGGCGACAGCGACGAAACCTGCGTACTGGTGTGCAACGACCACGAAGAAGTCGGCTCCTGTTCGGCCTGCGGTGCCGATGGCCCGATGCTGGAACAGACCCTGCGCCGCCTGCTGCCTGAAGGTGATGAGTTCGTACGCACCATTCAGAAATCGCTGCTGGTGTCTGCGGACAATGCCCACGGCGTGCACCCGAACTATGCCGACAAGCATGACGCCAACCATGGCCCCAAGCTCAATGCCGGCCCGGTGATCAAGGTCAACAGCAACCAGCGCTACGCCACCAATAGCGAAACCGCCGGGTTCTTCCGCCACCTGTGCATGGCCGAGGAAGTGCCGGTGCAGAGCTTCGTGGTGCGCAGCGACATGGGCTGCGGCTCGACCATCGGCCCGATCACCGCCAGCCACCTGGGCGTGCGCACCGTGGATATCGGCCTGCCGACGTTTGCCATGCACTCCATTCGTGAACTGTGCGGCAGCCATGACCTGGCTCACCTGGTGAAGGTGCTGGGTGCGTTCTACGCGAGCCACGACCTGCCCTGATTTCAGGGGCTCAATGCAGTCAACAGGTGGGAGCGGGCTTGCTCGCTCCCACATTCAGTTCGGCGTACACCTGACCTGCGTCATCTGCGCTTTCTTTAATCCGACCTAGACTTGTCAGTATTCCCACTCTGACAAGGTCGTCGCCCCATGATTTCCATGTCCTCCTTCCATGCCATGCTTATCCCCATTCTGATCGGCATGATCATGCTTGCGGTCGGTTTCAACTTTCGTGACAAACCCCTCGGCGTGTTCAGTATGTGGGTCGGCATGCTGCTGATACTGGGCACCGTGGTATACAAGATCCTCGCCAAACTGGCCGAATGACGCTTGCCCTCGTACACTCGGTCAATTCGTCGTTTCCAAGGTTGACCGCCTCGTGCTTTCCCGTCTGTTCGCCCTGCCCTGCTGCCTGTTCATCATCCTGCTCACCCTGCTTCCGACCTCGCCTGCCCACGCCGTAGGCCTGCCTGGGCTGCTGGGCGGTACCCACCAGGCCCAACCGCAGGCCGAGATACCCCTGGGGCAGTCACTGGACGAGGTGATCAAGACCCTGGAAAACGACCAGCGGCGCACCCAACTGCTGAGTGATCTGAAAAAACTGCGCGCCGCCACGCAAAAGGCCCAGCCTGCCGCCGAACAAGGCGTGCTCGGGCTGATCGGCAGCACGTTCTCGGGCCTGGAACAACAGTTTTCCGGCACCGACAGCCCGCTGGGGCGCTGGGTCAATGAGATCGACCTGGCCAAGGACGAATTCGATGCCCTGTTGCTGCCGGCCAGCGAATGGTTGCCGATCATCTTTGGCTTTGCCGTGATCCTGGCGGTTTGGAGCCTGTTGGCCGCCGCGCTGATCTGGCTCAGCCACCGCGTGCGCGTGCGCTTCGGTCTGCCCGAAGAGCTGCCGCAACATCCCCGCACCTGGGACATGCTGCGCTTCGCCCTGCGCAAGCTGGGCCCATGGCTGATCGCGCTGGTGATCACGGTTTACCTGAGCTACGCCCTGCCCTCGTCCCTGGGTAAATCCCTGGCGATGGTGCTGGCCTATGCGCTGGTGGTCGGCACGTGTTTCTCGGCGATCTGCGTGATTGCCTTCTCGCTGCTCGACGGCCCGCACCGACATCACGCGCTGTATATCCTGCGCCGCCAGGCGTTTCGTCCACTGTGGTGGATCGGCAGCTTTGCCGCCTTTGGTGAAGCCCTGAGTGACCCGCGCCTGGTAACCGCGCTCGGCCAGCACCTGGCCCATACCGCCGCGACCGTCGCCAATGTGATGGCCGCGCTGTCCACCGGGGTATTTATCCTGCGGTTCCGCCGGCCGATTGCCCACCTGATCCGTAACCAGCCCCTCTCGCGCCGCCTCACCCGCCGCGCCCTGAGCGACACCATCGAAATCATCGGCACCTACTGGTACATCCCGGCGTTGCTGCTGGTGGGTATTTCACTGTTCGCGACCTTCGTCTCCGCCGGCGATACCAGCACAGCCCTGCGCCAATCGCTGCTGTGCACGGTGTTGCTGGTGCTGTGCATGGTGATCAACGGCCTGGTGCGCCGCCATGCCCTCAAGCCGCAACGCGGGCACAAGCGCCACGCACTGTACTCCGAGCGCCTGAAAAGCTTCGTCTACACCCTGGCCCACCTGATGGTGTGGCTGGTGTTCATCGAACTGGGGCTACGGGTGTGGGGCCTGTCGCTGATTCGCTTCACCGAAGGCGACGGCCATGAAATCAGCGTCAAGCTGTTCAGCCTGGGCGGCACGCTGCTGTTTGCCTGGCTGATCTGGATCCTCAGCGATACCGCGATCCACCATGCCCTAACCCGCTCGCGCAAAGGCCTGGCCAACGCGCGGGCGCAGACCATGATGCCGCTGATCCGCAACGTGCTGTTCGTGACCATCTTTATCATCGCCGCCATCGTCGCCCTGGCGAACATGGGCATGAACGTCACGCCACTGCTGGCCGGTGCCGGCGTGATCGGCCTGGCCATCGGCTTTGGCGCGCAGTCGCTGGTGGCGGACTTGATCACCGGCCTGTTCATCATCATCGAAGACTCCCTGGCCATCGATGACTACGTGGATGTGGGCGGCCACCTCGGCACCGTCGAGGGCCTGACCATCCGTACGGTGCGCCTGCGCGACATCGACGGCATCGTGCACACCATCCCGTTCAGCGAGATCAAGAGCATCAAGAACTACTCGCGGGAATTCGGCTACGCGATTTTCAGGGTGGCGATCCCCTACAACATGGACATCGACGATGCGATCAAGCTGATGCGCGATGTCGGCCAGAACATGCGCAACGACCCGCTGCAACGCCGCAATATCTGGTCGCCGCTGGAGATCCAGGGGGTGGAAAGCTTCGAGTCGGGCAGCGCGATCCTGCGTGCGCGGTTCAAGACAGCGCCGATCAAGCAATGGGAAGTGTCGCGGGCGTTCAACCTGTCGCTCAAACGGCATCTGGACGAGGCCGGGCTGGATCTGGCGACGCCGCGTTTGAGTGTGCAGGTGGTGACGGGGGCTGCGGGCGGGTTGGATGTAGGCCTTGTGTAGGAGCTGGCTTGCCTGCGATGCAGGCGCCGAGGTGTATCAGTTACGCCGCAGTGATGCTATCGCAGGCAAGCCAGCTTCTACAGGTGTTTAAACCAACGCGGCGCCATCCATCTTTTGGCGCAGGCTCAACGGGCGCATATCCGTCCAGACTTCTTCGATGTAGGCCAGGCACTCTTTCTTCAGACCGCTCTTGCCCACGGTGCGCCAGCCTTCCGGTACGGCCTTGTAGTCGGGCCAGATGGAATACTGTTCTTCATGGTTGACCACTACCTGAAACAGGATGTCGTCGCGGTCAAATACTGAGGTCATTGCGGTTCTCCATCGCTCAAAGGCTGGCTGCGCACCACGCGCAGCACTCATATCTGTAGAAACGTACCAACCCGCTGGAAAATTAGAGGCTGGCGACGGCCGCCGCAAGGGCGCGCCCGAATATCTCGGCTACATCGTCGATTTCGGCGGCGGTGATCACCAGCGGTGGCAGGAAACGCACCACGCTGCCATGCCGGCCGCCCAGTTCCAGGATCAAGCCGCGCTTGAGGCATTCACGCTGCACCAGCGGCGCCAGTTGGCGATGCACAGGCGGGTGGCCCTGGCTATCAGGGGCGCCGTGCGGGTCCACCAGTTCCACGCCAAGCATCAGCCCACGACCGCGAATATCCCCCAGGTGCGGGAAGTCGCGTTGCAGGACGCGCAGGTGCTCGCCGAGGCGCTCACCCATCGCCGCCGCATGCCCGGCCAGGTCGTGCTCCTTGAGGTAGCGCATCACCGCCGACCCCGCCGCCATGGCCATCTGGTTGCCCCGGAAGGTCCCGGCATGGGCGCCCGGCAACCAGGTATCGAGCCAGTCGCGGTACACCACCACCGCCAGCGGCAGGCTGCCACCGATGGCCTTGGACAACACCACCACATCCGGGATGATTCCGGCGTGCTCGAAGGCGAACATCTTGCCGGTACGCCCGAAACCGCTCTGGATCTCATCGACAATCAGCGCGACACCGGCCTGCTCGGTGATCCGCCGCAGGCCGCGCAGCCAATCAAGGTCGGCCGGAATCACGCCCCCCTCGCCCTGCACCACCTCGACAATCACCGCCGCCGGTGGCAACACCCCGGCTTCCGGGTCGTTGAGCAGGTTTTCCAGGTAATGCAGATTGACTCGCACGCCTTGCGCGCCCCCCAGGCCGAACGGGCAGCGGTAGTCATAGGGGAATGGCAGGAACTGCACGCCATTGCCCAGCAACGCCCCCAAGGGTTTCTTCGGCCCCAGGCTGCCCATCAGGCTCAATGCACCCTGGCTCATGCCGTGATAACCGCCCTGGAACGACAACACGGTGCTACGCCCGGTGGCCGTGCGTACCAGCTTCAACGCGGCTTCCACCGCATCGGTGCCGGTGGGGCCGCAGAACTGGATTTTCGCGTCCCGTGCCAATGCCGGCGGCAACAGGCCGAACAGGTCCTGCACGAACTGATCCTTGACCGGGGTGGTCAGGTCGAGCGTGTGCAGCGGCAGTTCATCACTGAGCACTTGCTGGATAGCCTCGATCACCACCGCGTGGTTATGCCCCAGCGCCAGGGTGCCGGCACCGGCCAGGCAGTCGATGAACCGGCGGCCTTCCACGTCTTCCACATAAATGCCCTTGGCGCGCTTGAGCGCCAGGGGGATGCGGCGCGGGTAACTGCGGGCGTTGGACTCCTGCTGGCGCTGGCGCGCCAGCAGGGGGTTTTCGTCGAACTGGTAAAGCGTTTCCGCGACATATGCCGGGGCATCGTCGATAAGGCTGGTAGCGACTGACATCTCTCGATCCCTCAATACGCTGATGATGGTGACCAAACTGCCGATCCGTCAGCGTCTGGCCCAAGAGGCATGCGCGCGGATTTCCTGTTCTGGAAACGCACCAGCGTGGGGAGGATTTACTCTAGTGGCGACGAAAAATGCTCAACCACACAACCCCAGGTACTTTTCATTCAGTGCATACAGAATCGCGCACGTCTGCGCATCCAGATACCCGCAATAGTCGCGCGGGCGAAAGTGCATCTGGAACGCCCGCGTCCTGTGTTCAAAGCCCTGGCGATTCTTCGCCGGCGCATACCCATAGCGCTGGAAGGCCCGCTCCACCTCCACCTCCGGCGGCAGCCCGAGGCAAAACCGGCGCTGGTACATCGCGCGCGTGGCCTCATCAAACCAGGCCCCAACGCCCGCCTCGAACAAACATCGCCAAGGCAAGCAAGGCCCCGGATCGCTCTTGCGCCCATACGCCACGTCCGCATGCCCGAGAATATCCGTCGGCCCGATCTGCGGGTAGCGGCCGAGTATGTCGCGAAGCAGCGCAATCAACACCTCGATCTGTTCTTCAGGGTAGGCGGGAAAGGTGAACACGCCGCCGTCATCCCTTGCCAGGTTAACCAACTCGATGCCAATCGAATGGCGATTGAGGTTGTCCCGCCCACCCCACTGGCTGACGCCGGCGTGCCAGGCGCGCTTGTCTTCGTCGACCAGGCGAAATGCGCGTAACTCGTCATAACCGGCGGCGCGGTAGCTGGGCTCATTCGGGTCGGGCAACAGGTAGTGAGCACTCACCCCATCGTGGGTCAGGGTGCGCAGGGACGACGCAAACGGCGCCGCGGTGTAATGCACGATGACCTGCCGAACAGGCTCGCCGTCACGTTCGTTGAAGCCTTGGGCAGAGAAACTGGTGTCGATGACCAACATAAGAACCGTCCTTTTCAATACAGGCCGAGTCTTTCGGCCCGTTCAAGCGCAAAAAAATTACCGCCATCCTGACAATCTGCACGTCAGGCGGGCGGTAACTATTTGGCACGTGAAAGAAAAGCGGCTCAGCGTCGCAGCGGCATGCCCAGCTCGACACGCAGACCATCGGCCTGGCTGTCGAATTTCAGCGAGCACGAACAACGCTGCACAATTGCTTGCACGATCGCCAGGCCCAGGCCGCAGCCTTCGCTGTTGCCATTGCGCCAGAAACGTTGGGTCAGGTATTGCAGGTCCTCGGCGCCAATCTGCTGGCCGTGGTCACGCACGCGGAACACCACCTGGTCGGCGGAGGTGAATACGCTGAGCTCCACCCGGGTGTCCGCCGGGGTGTGACGCAAGGCGTTATCCAGCAGGTTGCGCAGGGCGGCGACCGCCAGGCCCACCGGCATTTCCACCGGCGCGGCGGTGAGGGGGTCCGGCAGGATCAGGTCGATGCGCCCGTTGTCGCCGGCATTGGCATCCTGGATCGCCAACCGCGCGACTTCCTCGGCACTGCACTGCAGGCCATCGTCAAAAGAAAGGCTACCCTCCACCCGCGCCAGCAGCAGCAATTGCTCCAGGGTGCGGTGCAACCGGTCGGCGCCCTCCTCGGCATGGGCCAGGGACTGGTCGCGGGCCGCGCCTTCGGTCATGCGCGCCACTTGCAGGTGGGTCTTGATCGCCGTCAGCGGGCTGCGCAGTTCGTGGGCCGCATCGCCGGTCAGGCGGCGTTCGCGCTCGATGGTCTTGGCGATGCGCTGCAACAGCTGGTTCTGGGTGTCGAGCAGCGGCTTGAGTTCGCTGGGCAACGGGTGGATCTGCAACGGCTCAAGGGAATCGGCACTGCGCCGCATCAGCGCGTCGCGCATGCGGTTGAGCGGCAGCAGGCTCTGGCCGATGCCCAGCCACAGCAGGCACAGGCAACCCAGCATGGCCACGCCCACCGGCACCGACGCCGCCAGCAGGATCGACATATTCAGCGCCTCGCGCTCCACCTGGCGGTCGGCGGTGGTGATCAGCAGGTCGCCACGGGACAGGGTAAAGCTGCGCCAGCCCACCCCGTCGATCACCTGGTCACGAAAGCCGCTCTTGCGCGACTCCAGGCCCTCATCCGGCGTGGTGTGGCTGCGCGCCAGGATTTCCCCGCGCAAGGAGCTGACCTGGCAGGCCATGCCGCCCGGCACGTGCAGTTGTTCGGCGCTGAAATGCGCGCCGCCGCTGACACTGGCCAGGCCCGGCATCTGCTCGGTCAGCCCCGCCACCATGCGCGCCGAAGCCACCAGGCGCTGGTCGAGGGAGAACATCATCTGGTTGCGCAGGTCATTGAGCATCCAGGCCGCCGCCAGGGCCCAGATCAACACAAACGCGGCGCCGAGCTTGAAGGTCAGGCGCAGGCGCAGGCTTTTCACGACGCGTCCTCTCCAGCGTCAGCCGGCCCCAGGCGGTAGCCAAGGCCGCGCACGGTCTCGACGATGCCGTTGCCCAGTTTGCGTCGCAGGTGGTGGATATGCACATTGAGGGCGTTGCTTTCCAGCTCATCGTTGAAGCCGTAGACGCTGTCCTTGAGCTGTTCGCTGGAGAGCACCCGGCCCTTGTTGTGCAGCAGCGCTTGCAACAGCGCCTGTTCGCGCCGGGACAGGTCCACCGGTTGGCCGCCCAGGAAAGTTTCGCGGCTGCTCGGGTCATAGGCCAGACGGCCATGCTCGATCAGGTTGACGCTGCGCCCCGCCACCCGCCGCAGCAGGGTCTGCAGGCGTGCGGCCAGCTCGCGCAGGTCGAAGGGCTTGAGCAGGTAGTCGTCGGCGCCGGCTTGCAGGCCGTCGACGCGGTTGGTCACCGAATCCCGCGCAGTGAGGATCAGCACCGGGATCTCCAGGCCCTGGCTGCGCTGTTGCTGCAGCAGCTTGAGGCCGTCTTCGTCGGGCAGGCCGAGGTCGAGTACCATGATGTCGAACTCGGCGGCCTTGAGCATCGCCCGCGCGGCAGCCGCAGTGGCCACGCGCTCGACGGTGAAGCCTTGGGCGGTGAGGCCGGCCACGATACCGCTGGCGATCAGTTCGTCGTCTTCGCAGACCAGTACGTGCATGCTGAACCCTTCATGAAAGATGGGGGTGATTAGAAAAGCCGTGGATTAAGCGCGCATTATGCCGCCAAAGTTCGCAACACCCGACAATCCGTACACTTTAGAATAGCGAGTGGTTAATCATCGGTTAATCAACACCGCACATTGTGTGCCTCACTTGCATCGAACTAAGGCTTGACCATGCGGCATCTGTTTACCTTTCTGCTGGTGTTCTTCGCGGGGCTCGCCCAGGCCGCGCCGGGCAACCCGTTTGAGACCAAACCCGATTTCCTCCCGGTGGACAAGGCCTTCACCTTTACCTCCGAACGTCTTGAAAGTGGCGAGACCCAGCTGTATTGGCAGATTGCCGACGGTTATTACCTCTACCAGCAGCGCATGAAATTCGATGGCCTGGCCGCAAAGCCCACGCTGCCCCAAGGCGAGGCCCACAGCGACGAGTTCTTTGGCGAGCAGCAAGTGTATCGCCAGGGCCTGGAAGTGAAGATCCCGGCCGGCGCCACCGGCCAGGTCAAGCTGGGCTGGCAGGGCTGCGCCGATGCGGGCCTGTGCTACCCGCCGCAGTCGATCACCGTGGACCTGGGGGGTAACCCCGCCGTTGCGGCCACGGCAGAGGCCCAGGATCAGAGCCTGGCCAGCGGTCTGCAACAGCGCAGCCTGGGCTGGAGCCTGCTGGTGTTCTTCGGCCTGGGCCTGCTGCTGGCGTTTGCCCCGTGTTCGTTGCCGATGCTGCCGATCCTCGCCGGCCTGGTGGTCGGCAGTGGTGCCAGCCCGCGTCGCGGGTTTGCCCTGGCCGGCAGCTACGTGGTGTGCATGGCCCTGGTGTATGCCGCGCTGGGTGTGCTGGCCGCGTTGCTCGGCGCCAACCTCGCCGCGGTGCTGCAAACGCCGTGGATCCTGGGTAGCTTCGCCGCCTTGTTTGTACTGCTGGCCCTGCCGATGTTCGGTTTCTTTGAACTGCAATTGCCGGCCTCCGTGCGAGACCGCCTGGACAACGTGAGCCGCCAGCAAAGCAGCGGCAGCCTGGTCGGTGCCGGGGTGCTCGGCGCGCTGTCGGGCCTGTTGGTAGGACCGTGCATGACGGCGCCCCTGGCCGGTGCCCTGCTGTATATCGCCCAGAGCGGCAATGCGCTGCACGGTGGCCTGATCCTGTTCGCCATGGGCATCGGCATCGGTATTCCGCTGTTGCTGCTGGTGACCGTGGGCAATCGTTTCCTGCCCAAGCCGGGCACTTGGATGAACGTGCTCAAAGGCATCTTCGGCTTCCTGTTCCTCGGCACCGCCGTGCTGATGATCCGCCCGGTCGTCGGGGAAAGCCTGTGGCTCGGCCTGTGGGGCGCGCTGGCGCTGGCAATGGCCTATTGCGGCTGGCGCCTGGCCCATGATTTCGGCCGCGTGGCCATGCTCTTCGGCGCCGGCTCGGTGGTGCTGGGCATCTGGGGTTCATTGCTGGTGGTGGGCGCCGCCGGCGGCAGCGAGGAGTTGTGGCAACCGTTGAAGGTATACAGTGGCTCGCGTGTCGCCACGGCGCCGAGCGCCCATGAAACGTTCATGACCGTCAGCGACCCGGCCGTGTTGCAAAACCAGCTCGACAGCGCCAAGGCCCAGGGCCAATGGGTGCTGCTGGACTACTACGCCGACTGGTGCGTGTCGTGCAAGATCATGGAAAAACAGGTGTTCGGCAAACCCGACGTGCTCGACGCCCTGAAGGATGTACGCCTGCTGCGCCTGGACGTCACCGCTGACAATGCCGCCAGCCGCGAGCTGCTGGGCCGCTACAAGGTGCCAGGGCCACCGAGCTTCGTGTGGATCGGCCCCAACGGTGAAGAACGCCGTGCCCAGCGCATCACCGGCGAAGTGACTGCCGAGGCCTTCCTGCAACGCTGGAATCAGACCCGGGACGCCCGCTGATGCTGACCCTGACCATCGGCACCTTCGCCATCGCGCTGAATCATATCCTGCTGATCAGCGCGCTGATTCTCGCCACCCTGGTGGGCTGGCGCGTGGCCAAGCGTGGCGGTGAGAACCCGGAGTCGGTGCTGTTCAGCCTGTTCCTGCTGGGCATGCTGGCGGCACGCCTCAGCTTTGTGCTGACGTACTGGCGTTATTACAGCCACGACTGGCTGCAGATGGTCGACCTGCGCGACGGCGGTTTTCTCGCCTGGCCGGGCGTTATCGTGCTGCTCCTCGGCGCGTTGGCGTACGGTTGGCGTCGCCCGCCCCTGCGCAAGCCGCTGGGCGCCGGGGTCCTCACCGGCCTGTTGTTCTGGGGCATGACCAGCCTGTCCCTCAGCGTGTATGAAAAAGGCACGCGCCTGCCGGACATCACTTTGCGCAACGCCAGCGGCGAAGTCGTGCAACTGCTCGATTACCAGGGCGGCCCGCTGGTGATCAACCTGTGGGCCACCTGGTGCCCGCCGTGCCGCCGCGAAATGCCGGTGCTGGAAAACGCCCAGCGCATGCGCCCCGAGGTGACCTTCCTGTTCGTCAACCAAGCCGAAAGCATGCAAAGCGTCAGCACCTACCTGGCCACCCAGGGCCTGAACCTGGACAACGTATTGTTCGACGCCAGCGGCCGCCTCGGCCAGGCCGTCGGCTCCATGGCCCTGCCGACCACGCTGTTCTACACCGCCGACGGCCGCCTGCTCAACAGCCACCTGGGGGAGTTGTCCCAGGCCAGCCTGGCCCGCGCCATGGAACCCTTCGACACCGCCACGACAAGGAAACCGACATGCCTCGCCTCCGCCACCTGCTGACCCTGCTGCCACTGACGCTCGCGGCGACCGTGGCCCAGGCCGAAGACTGGCCTGCGCCGATCAAACAGATCGAAGCCAAAGGCGCCAAGATCATCGGCAAATTCGATGCCCCCAGCGGCCTCACCGGCTACGCCGCGCAATACCAGAACCGTGGCATGGCGCTGTACCTGACCGCCGACGGCAAAAGCGTGATCGCCGGCAACCTGTACGACGCCCAGGGCAACGACCTGAGCACTGCCCCCCTGGAAAAACTGGTGTATGCGCCGATGGCCAAGCAAGTCTGGGCCAAGATGGAGAAAAGCAGCTGGATTCAGGACGGCGACAAAAACGCGCCGCGCACCGTGTACCTGTTCAGCGACCCCAACTGCCCGTACTGCAATATGTTCTGGGAGCAGGCCCGCCCGTGGGTAAAAGCCGGCAAAGTGCAGTTGCGCCACATCATGGTGGGGATTATCCGCGAGGACAGCCCTGGCAAATCCGCCGCGCTGCTGGCCGCCAAAGACCCGCAAAAAGCCCTGCAAGAACACGAAGCCGCCGGCAAAGGCAGCCAGTTGCGGGCCCTGGACAAGATCCCGGCGGACATCGAAGCCAAGCTGGATGCCAATATGAAGTTGATGGATGAGTTGGAGTTGTCGGCGACACCGGCGATTTTCTATCTGGATGACAAAGGTGCACTGCAGCAACAGCAAGGGGCGCCGTCGCCGGATAAGTTGGTGAAGATTCTCGGGCCGAAGTAATAAAACCTGATCTATAAATAGAAATGCCCGCAACTAATGCGGGCATCCTTTTTGGATCGTTAAATCTCCTTCACCGTGAAATCATCCATTAGATAATCATTGCCGGTTCTTCGAGCATCAAGTTCGTGGCTATAAACCTCCAGCAACACGGGATCGAGGGTCGCTGTAAACGTAAAACTGAGGGTGTGCCAGTTCAGATCATCGAGTTCCTTGATATCTGTTTTCTGCACGGAGTTCTTACGTAGTGACAACTTAGGTGTCGGATTTGCGTTATTAAAACGACGAACTCGTACAGAAAACTGATAAGTATGGCCGTTTTCAAGATCGCTGAATGTCCTATACACGATAGGTCCAATATTACTGGCCGAGTACGTGTAGTTTTTCAGGGCATACCCACCGCCCGCTTGCGGCTCGAGACTCAGGTCCCTCGAATCGGGAGCCCCTGAACCCCGCGTCCATCCTCCCCAGTCACGATTATCGAAGTTGGTTAAATGTTTGTAGGCCTTCCTCAGTGTCAAACTCAACGAAGGGAATACGATTGCCTGACTTTCATTCGTGTTGCCGTCGGCCGTCACCTTACAAGTAAAGGTCAAGGTACTGGTGTCTTTTAACAACTCAAGCTCACTGCGTGTCAAGATGTCCGCGAGCTCCGACATTGCTTCGGCGGCAGTAACGACTTTGCCCTGATACACGTCGATGGTGTGAGCCCCCCCGCTTTCCAATGTACCGACACCACGTAACCACACTCGCTGGCCCTCCAGGGCAAACCACCAGGCCTTATCGAAGTTTTCGTCATTGATGGTGATATGTGCATCGCCGATGAACGTCCGCAGGTCGAGCGTACCGCCTTGAGTAGCCGGAGGCGTTGCCTCTGGCACCACCGGAGTGGGTAGCCGCGTAGGTAGGCTGATCTTCAACGAAAGTGCCTTCGACGGCGCCAACTTGCAATCGGTGGTAACCGTATAGCTGATCAGGCTGGTTTTACCCGCACCGTGAATCACCGCTTCACGTGGCACTTTGAAATCAACGTAACCTGGATCGTTATTACCCATTTGGGGTGCCAACGTCAAAGGCGTGCCATCGGTTTTGATCCATTGGACGCTGATTTTATGATCACGGCTGATCCGCTCGTACTCTACACGCACGGTCACGCCATCCCGGCCATTCCAAAGGGTCAGTTGATCGCCCACCGCCTCACGCACCGTCGGGAGAGGGAGTATCAGATCCTCTTGCACGATATGGAACATCTTGGCCGGAAACTCGTACGCGTTCGCTAGATCATCGTCGTCACAAAAACTTGCCGCGAAGTGAAGTGCAAAGTCGCTGCAATCCGCCAGTTTTTGCAATGCCCCCCTCGGAATAGTTGCTTTAACTCCACCAATCATCCACTCACGCGTGACCGATTCCTTAGTCAAAATGTCGAACCTGTAATCACTGTCGTCTTCGCCCTTCCCCGTGATCCACATCCAACAAGCGTTCGAGCACTGAATATAATCCCAGACAGGCACAAAGGCCGATGCATCCTTCTCTAGGAACGTACGCAGATCCAACTTGCCATTCGTTGCCTCCTCAATGACCGAGCGGGGAAATTGAGGTACCAAAACGCTGACAATTCGCTCAGGCGATTGCTGTGGTTCAACACTAGCGGGAAATTGAACGGCATAGCTCAACGTCATCGACTGATTGAAGAAACAGGCAACATCGCAAGCCGACAGTTTGACGGATGCCAGATCTCCATCGTTTTTAATGGCCACACAACCCAATTGCTTCGTTTCGTATCCGGGTCCGCTCAGAGTGAAACAGATCTGATCACCGGCATAAGTCTCCAGGTTGACCGCGTCTACATCTCCGCCGTTTTTGGTGAGTGCTGGGTTAAGGCACCACTTATCCTCGAAAAACGCAGACTGGCGCAGGTGCGGAGGCGACATATTTTCAAGCTTTTGATCCCCAATGAAAGCCACAGTGCGACGATATTGGATTTGAAGGGCATTCCTCGGAAGACGCGTCTCCTCGTCAGGATTTTCAACCTCAGCCGGCGGTTCGGCCTCCAAGCCACTCGTGATCCAGGCAGCTTGGCAAGTGATCGATTCATATCGTGGTTTTTGCCGGGCCAGCCAACCACGGGCAATGGGGAAGCTCAGTTTTTTACCCGAAGCTATATCGTTCGCTGTCAACGAATATCCGTAAGCCACTGTGTAGAAAACAGGCTTCCCACTAAATTGCTCCGTAACGACAGTGCAGTAAATCTTGTCGCCTTGTTGGGCTAGATCAGGGAGTGGTATCTCAACGATCTCGTCACCTTCATGATCGTGCATGTCGTAGGTCGGCGTATTCTGAAATATTTTTTCATCGATTAGTCGAGGTGCGAGTGCTCGACTGTTCTCTGCCAAGTAAAAGGCTATACCCACCTCCTTGACCAGAGAAACAGCGGCCTTCCCGTCGACTTTTCCCTCATACCAAACGACCAGCGTGAACCCCATGGTCTTTGTCAGATAGTTCAGAGGAATCGGAGTTTCCCTGGCGCCTGACTCACCGCTTGAATCCACAACATCCTCAAGCACCAGCAGTTGCTCAAGTTCACCTGTAAGCGGATTCTTGGCGCGAAACTTGAAGGTGATATCCGAAGAGTCCATGTCTGGATCGACGGTCAAGTATGAGCCCCTCATGCGGGAAGGAACCACCGCACCGTTTTCCTCACTGGAAATTAACGGTGCGGCCACTTCAACTGCTTTCGGTTTAGCCAGCTTTGATGCTTTCGCACCAGAAGAAACCGGCCGGGAGACAGGTGCATTTTTTTCGTTGGTCATGCTATGAACTCCGTGTCCAGGGTGGATACCTCAGCCCATCGGAGGCCGAGATTCTCCCGGTACTGTGATTTTCTTCGGCGCACCTGCCTACTGTCAGAATTGACAGTTCTGATAAAAAATCACGAATTCTCCGACTAACGGCCGCCCTATACCCCTTCCAACTCTGCCATCAGATCACTCAATCGATTCTCCTTCTCCGCAATGATCTCATTGCCCCCCAGCCCCTCGATGTACTCGGCCAATTCCGCCACCGTGCGGCATTCGAACATCGCCCGTAGCGGCACGTCCCGTTGCAAGGTTTTCTGCAGCAGCAAGTACGCGTATTCAGCGTCCCCAACTGCCCGTACTGCACCATGTCCTGGGAACAGACCCGCCCATGGGTAACATCCTGGGCCGAAATGAGATAAAAAAATGCCCCTGCCAAAAGGCAGGAGCATGACTCAGAGTAAAGCGGTGTGTCGGCTATCCGCGAACTCGGATATCAGTGATCCCATAGTCATTGCCGCTACTACCTGACGGCTCATGGCTCCAGACTTCCAGGCGCATGGATGTTGCGTCCGCAATAAACGTTCCCTTCAGCGGTGTCCACGCCATGTTTTGAAAGGTTGTAATCGCCGTAACCGCGCCAGAACCGGCCCTCAGCGACAACCTTGGCATTGGAGCGGCACCGTTGTAAGTGCATGCGAGAATACTGAACTCATAACTTGCCCCCACCAAAAGCCCGGTGAAGTCTTTATAAAGGACGTTGCCCTCCGCAGCAGTACTTACAGTGCCATTCGCCACACAGGATTTGCCAAAGAACGAAGCGTATCTCATCTCCCCAAGGGCTGCTGGCCCGGCGATCCACCCGTTCCAGTGGTTATCGGTAAATGGAGTGAAGTCATCCAGAGGCAAGCGTACTGTCAATACACGCGAGGGGCATACCACTGCATTTTTCTCATTCAAGCTGCCATCGGGTGTCACGCTGAATGTGGCGGTCAACTGGGTGTTATTTCCCAACTTAGTCAACTCGGATCGCAATACAGGGCTCGCCACCCCTGCTGCCGCTTCTGCCGCAGTAATAGTTCTGCCCTCATACACGGTGAACGTGTAAGAAGCGCCGTTTTCATCCACCCCAGTTACCCGCAACCAGCACTTCTGACCCGCCCGTAAGAACCACATCGGATCTTCAAGCGCATCGGCATTGCCGACAAATGTTCTCAGGTCCAGCGTAGCGTTCTGAGTCCTGGGAGGCGTCGCCTGCAGAATATTCGGCGTTTCCAGGCGCGTAGGCAGGCTGATCTTCAAGTTCAATGGTAATGAGGTCTGCACCTTGCACGCAGTGGTCACGGTGTAGGTAATCGGTACCGTTTTCCCCATACCTTCGATCACCGCTTCCGACGGCAGGGCGAAGATCACGGCCCCGGTGGCACTGCCCGGTTTGGCGGCCAGCGGCCAGCATGTGCCGTCGGTTTTTTTCCAGCAGGCACTGATGCTGTGCTTGGGGTTGTTGCCAACGTAACTGACTTCGACATGCACGCCGTTACGCCCATTCCAAGCGGTCAGGTCAGCGCCCACCGCTTCGGTGACTTCAGGTGCAGGCAGGACCAGCGACTCCTGCTCGATTCTGAAAGCCTGAGCAGGGAACGCATGAGCGTCTGCCAGATCATCGGCATCACAAAAACTCACCGCGAAGTGCAGTTCGAAGTCGCTGCAATCCGCCAGTTTTTGCAACTCTGCCCTCAAAACAGGCGCATTAACTCCATCAGACATCCACTGACCGGTAACCGGCTCACGCGTCAAAATGTCGAACCGGTAGGCACTGCCGTCTTCTTCCTCACCCGTGATCCACATCCAACAAGCGTTCGAGCACTCGGCATAATCCCAGACAGGCACAGCAGCCATTGCGTCCTCTGGGAATGTCCGCAGATCCACCTTGCCACTCGTTTCTTCCTCAATGCGGGGGTGGGGGAATTCAGGCACAAAAATACCAACAACTCGCTCAGGCGATTGCTGTGGCTCTGGCACTGGATAATGCTCGTTACTATTGGGGAATCGAACGGTATAGCTCAGCGTCATTGTCTTGTTGAAGAGACACGCAACGATGCAGGGCGCCAGCTTGACGGAGGCCTGCTCCCCGTCATGTTCAATTGTTATGCAGCCAAGATTTTTAGTCTCGTAACCGGGTCCGCGTACATAGAAACAAATTTCGTCGTCCGCATAGGTGTCCAGATTAGAAACATCGACATCGCCTCCCTCTTTGGTAAGCGCGGGGTTAAGGAACCAGCCATCGTCGTAAAACACAGATTGACGCAGATGCGGAGGTCGCAGGTCTTCAAGGCCGGTATCCACAATTAAAGCGGCCGTGCGACGACGCTGGATTTCGAGGGCATTTCTTGGAAGGCGTGTCTCCAGATGAGGATCGACATCCGCCGCAGGTTCGGCCGCTAAACCGCTGGTGATCCAGGCGCATTGCAGGGTAAGCGATCGCCAGGGCTTGCGTCGCGCCAACCAACCACGGCGAATTGAGAATCTCAGTACATTGCCCGCAACTGCGTCTTCAGCAGTTAATACATAGTCATAAACCACTGTATAAAAAACATGTCGAGCAGCATCTTGCTCGGTAGCAGCCGTGCAGTAGAGCTTATCTCCTGCTTTGGCAAGCGGCGGGACCGGCACCAGAACCGTCTCGTCTCCTTTGTGATCGTGCATGTCATACGTTGGGGTGTTCTGGAAAGTCTTATCGTGGAGCAAATAAGGTGCAAGTCCTTCACTTTCGCTTTCCGGGTAAAACGATATTCCCACTTCTGCCACCTGCGAAGCCGCTGCCTGCCCTTGCGCTTTCCCTGTATACGAAATGAGGGCCGTAAACCCCATAAGCTTCGTCAGGTAATCCAGAGGGATAACAATGTTCCTGGCTCCGGCGTCATTGCTTGAATCCACAATGTCCTCAAGTACCAGTTCAGGTGCCTCCTTTGCACTGAACTTGACGGTGATATCCGAACTGTCCATACGCGAGTCGACTGTCAGGTATGAACCCGGCATCCGGGAGGGCACGACTGTGCTGTCCACTTCACTGGAAATCAACGGAGCGTCGACTTCAACGGCGTTGGGGTTAGCCGGTTGGGGCGTTTTTGCAGCGGCAGAAACCGGCCGGGAGACCGATGCTTTCTTTTCGTTAGCCATGCTATGAACTCCGTGTCCAGGGTGGGTACCTCAGCCCATCGGAGGCCGAGGTTCTCCCCTTACTGTGATTTTCTGCGGCGCCCCTGCCTACTGTCAGAATTGACAGTTCTGATAAAAATCACGAATTCTCCGACTAACGGCCGTAGCTATAACCCCTCCAACTCCGCCATCAAATCACTCAAGCGATCGACCTTCTCCACACTGATCTCATTGACTGCCAACCCATCGATATACTCGGCCAATTCCGCCACCGTGCCGCACTCGAACATCGCCCGCAATGGCACGTCGCGTTGCAGTGCTTTCTGCACGCGCGAGGCAATCTGCGTGGCTAGCAACGAATGCCCACCCAGTTCGAAGAAGTTGTCCTGCACTCCTACCCGCTCGACCTTGAGCACCTCGGCCCAGATCGCGGCCAGGGTAGTTTCCAGCGCGTTACGCGGGGCCAGGTAGTCCTGGCTGTGCAACTGGCCGATCTCCAGGGCCGGCAGGGCCTTGCGGTCGAGTTTGCCGTTGGCGTTGAGCGGCAGGCGCTCGAGCCACAGCCAGTGCAGCGGCACCATGTATTCCGGCAGTTCGGCGCGCAGGCGTTGCTTGATGCGGTCCAGGTGCTCGCTTGGATCAAGGCATTCATCGGCCGCCACCAGGTAGCCGACGAGGTGCTTGCCGTTGACGCCGTCCTGCACGCCGACGGCCGCATCGCGCACCTGCGGTTGCTCGTGCAGGCGCGCTTCGATTTCCCCCAGTTCGATGCGGTAGCCACGAATCTTCACCTGGTGGTCGATACGCCCGACGTACTCCAGCACGCCATCGCTGCGCCGACGCGCCAGGTCGCCGCTGCGGTACAGCCGCTCGCCCGGTGCACCGAACGGGTTCGGCACAAACACCGGGGCGGTGCGCAATGGATCGCTGACGTAGCCACGCCCCACACCGGTACCGGCCACGCACAACTCGCCCACCGCGCCTTGGGGCACCAGTTCGAGTGCACCGTCGAGCAGGTACAGGCGGTTGTTATCGGTCGGTGTGCCAATCGGCAGGTAAGTGCCACGGGTCGAGGCCAGGTCGACGCGGAAGAACGCCACGTCATCGGAGCATTCCGCCGGACCGTAAGCGTTGACCAAACCAATGCCTGGGTAACGCAACAGCCACTGATGGGCCAACTCCGGCGGCATCGCTTCACCGGTCGGCAACATCCAGCGCAGACCGTCAAGGCGCATGCGCTCCTGGGCCAGCATGCCCTGGATCAGCGACGGCACACTCTCCAGCACCGTGATGCCGTGCGCCTGTACATGCGCCAGCAAGCCTTGGGGATCATGGGCGAGAGCGTTCGGCACAATATCCACCCGCCCACCGAACAACGGCGCGGCGAGGAACTGCCACACGGAAATATCGAAGCTCTGCGAAGCGGTTTGTGCGATCACATCCGCCTCGCTCAGCTCCAGGTACGGCACTTTGCTCAACTGGTTATTGAGCATGCCGCGCTGTTCGACCATCACCCCTTTGGGCAGGCCGGTGGAGCCCGAGGTGTAGATCACGTAGGCGAGGTTGTCCGGGCCGCTATGGATACCCGGATTCTGCGCCGATGCCGCCAGTGTTTCCCACACCAGCAGCTGCGGCCGCTGGGCGCAGGCGAAGGCCTCCAGCAGTTCCAGCGCCTGCTCGTGGCACGCCTCGGTGCACACCAGCAACGGTGTACGGCTCAGGTCGATGATATGGCTCAGGCGCTGGCTCGGCAGGCCCGGGTCCAGCGGCAGGTAACCGGCACCGGCCTTGAAGCTGCCGATGATCATGCCCAAAAGGTCCAGGTTGCGCTCGGCCAGCAGTGCCACCGGTTGGTCCGGGCCGCCCCCCGCCGCGATCAGGGCATGGCCCAGGCCGTTACTGCGCCGGTTCAGCTCGGCATACGTCCACTGCTGATCCAGGCAACGCGCGGCGATACGCTGCGGATGCTGTGTCACCCGGGCTTCGAACAGCTCGACATAGCTGCGCTCCAGCGGGTAGTCGTGTTCACTCTGGTTGCAGCCGTCCACCAGGAATTCACGTTCCTGCTCGCCCAACAACGGCAGGTCGGCCATGTCGCCGTGGAAGCCCTGCACCAGCGCCAGCAGCAGGCGCTTGAACTCGCCGAGCATGCCTTGCACGGTGGTTTCGTCGAAATAGCGCTGGTCGTAGGACAAGTGCAAACCGAGGTCATCGCCGGGGTAGCACACGGCGGTCAGCGGGAAGTTGGTGTGGGTGCGGCCGGAGTCCGAGGTGGCGTTCAGGCTTTGCGCACGGTCCAGTACCGAGGTTTCCACCGGAGCGTTTTCGAACACGAACAGGCTGTCGAACAGCGGCTGGCCCTTGGGCAGTTCGCTGTGCTCCTGGATGGTCACCAGCGGCAGGTATTCGTACTCGCGCAGCTGCATGTTGCTGTCAAGCAAAGCGCTCAACCACTGACGCACGCTGCAGCGCTGGCCGTCCTCAGGCAGTTTCACTCGCAGCGCAATGCTGTTGATGAACAGGCCGACGGTGCGTTGCATCTCGGGCATGTCTACCGGGCGCCCGGCCACGGTGACGCCGAACAGTACATCGCGATCACCGCTCAAGCGCCGCAGCACCAGGGCCCAGGCCGCCTGGGCAAAGGTGTTCACGGTCAGTTGATGGGCCTGGGCCAGTTCGCGCAGTTGCGCACCGTCGCGGGCATCCAGGCGGGTGTAGCAGTCGCCCACCACCATGCCGCCGCTGTGGCCGGCGTGTTCGCGCAAGAACGGCCGGTCACTGGGGATCGGCGTGGTGCGCTCGAAACCTTGCAGGTTCTGCTGCCACCACTGGCGTGCTTCGGCCAGGTTCTGGCGTTGCAGCCAGGCGATGTAGTCGCGGTAGCGCGGCGGCGTAGCCAGTTGCGCGTCGCGGCCTTCGCCGAGGGCCGTGTAGAGGTCGAAGAAGTCGTTCATCAGCAACGAACGGCACCAGGCATCGATGAGGATGTGGTGGTTGCTCATCATGAACCAGTAGCGCGCCTCGCCCACGCGGATCAGGCGCAGGTGGAAGGGTGCCTGGTTGAGCAGATCGAAACCGGCTTCGCGCTCGGCTTTAAGCAGCGCTTGCAGGCGCGGCTCGTGTTCGCCCTGCGGGTCGTTGCTCCAGTCCAGGTACTCGATCGGCGTATTGCCGGGCTTGTGAATCACTTGCAGCATGTCTTCGCCGACGTTCCAGCAGAACGATGCACGCAGGGCTTCATGGCGGGCGATCACCGCCTGCCAGGCCTGGGCGAAACGCTCGGGGTCCAGGGCGCTGTTGATGCGGTAGCGGTCCTGCATGTAGTACAGGCCGGTGCCCGGTTCCAGCAGGGTGTGCAGCAGCAGGCCCTCCTGCATCGGCGTCAGTGGGTAGACATCTTCGATGGCGCCCGCCGGCACCGGCAGCGCATCGAGTTGCGCTTGCGTCAGGCGCGCCAGGGGGAAGTCCGACGGCGTGAGGCCGCCGGCATCGTCCGCCAGGCAATGGGCGACCAGGCTTTGCAGTTCGCTCAGGTAGGCATCGGCCAGCGCCTGGATGGTCTGTTGATCATGACGTTCGCGGCTGAAGGTCCAGCGCAGCACCAGCTCTGCGCCGTACACCTGGCTGTCGACGCTCAGCGCATTGGGCAGCGGCGCATCCGGGTCATGGGCCAGGCCCGCCGGTTCGTCCAGCGGATGGAACAGGGCATCGGGGCCGAAGCTCTGGTCGAACTGACCGAGATAGTTGAAGGTGATGTCGGCGCTGGGCAACGCGGCCATGGCCTGCTGGCACAGGGGGTCCGCCAGGTAGCGCAGCACGCCGTAGCCAAGGCCCTTGTGCGGCACGCTGCGCAGTTGCTCCTTGATCGCCTTGATCGAATCGCCCTGCCCGGCCCGCGGGGTCAGGCGCAACGGATAAGCGCTGGTAAACCAGCCGACGCTGCGGGTCAGGTCGATGTCATCGAACAGGGTTTCGCGGCCATGGCCTTCCAGTTGGATCAACGCCGAAGCGTGCCCGCTCCAGCGGCACAACACGCGCGCCAGGGCGGTCAGCAGCAGGTCGTTGACCTGGGTGCGGTAGGCGCTTGGGGCGTGTTGCAGCAACTGGCGGGTATGCTCGGCATCCAGGCGCACGCTGACGGTCTGGGCATCGCGGTTGCGCAATGCGCCTTGTGCACGGTCCACCGGCAACGCCACGGCGGGGCCGGCCAACTGGGCCTGCCAGACGCTCAACTCTTCGCGCAGGGATTCGCTGTTGGCGTACGCCTGCAAGCGTGCGGCCCAGTCCCGTAGCGCGCTGGTCTTGGCCGGCAGGCTGACCGACTGGCCCTCGCTCAACTGGCGGTAGACGGTTTGCAGGTCTTCGAGCCAAACACGCCACGACACGCCGTCCACCACCAGGTGATGGATGGCGATCAGCAAGCGTTGCTGACCTTGCGGGTCGTCCACCAGCAACGCGCGCAGCAGCGGGCCGCGCTCCAGGTCGAGGCTGCGCTGGGTGTCGGTGAACAGCGCGGTGCACTGCGCCATCTCGTGCACGTGCGCCTGCATCAGCACGCCGCCTTGGGGCACGGCCAGATACTCGGCGTGCCAGTGGGCGTCGCGCTGGGTGAAGCTCAGGCGCAGGGCGTCGTGGTGTTCCAGCACCGCCAGCAGTGCTCGTTCCAGGCGTTGGGGATCGAGCCGTTGCACGGGCTTGAACACCAGCGCCTGGTTCCAGTGCTGACGATGCGGGATGGCGGTTTCGAAGAACCAATGCTGGATCGGCGTGAGGCCCGACCTGCCGGTCAGTACCCCCTGCTCGGCGGTGACGTGCGCAGAGCGCGTGGCGACCGCCGCCAGGGTTTGCACGGTCTGGTGCTGGAACAGGTCGCGGGGGCTGAAGTGAATGCCCGCCTGCCGCGCGCGGCTGACCACCTGGATCGACAGGATCGAGTCGCCGCCCAGTTCAAAGAAGTTATCGTCGAGGCCGACCTGCCGCACGTTCAACACCGTGCGCCAGATCGCAGCGAGCGTGCTTTGCAGCGTGTTGCGCGGGGCCACGTAATGTTGGCGATTGGCTTCGGGGTCCGGCAGCGGCAAGGCGCGGCGGTCGAGCTTGCCGTTGGCGGTCAGCGGCATGCTGTCTAGCACGATCAGATGCGCGGGGACCATGTAGCCCGGCAGCTGCGCCTTGAGATGGGCCTTGAGCGCCTCGCGCAATGCGCCGTGCTCCGCATCGCTGGCCAGGTACGCCACCAGTTGCTTGCCACTCGGTGAATCCAGCGCCAGCACCACGGCTTCGCGCACCGCTTCGTGTTCCAGCAGGCGGGTTTCGATCTCGCCCAGTTCAATGCGGAAACCGCGAATCTTCACCTGATGGTCGACACGCCCCAGGTACTCCACCAGGCCATCGGCGCGTTGGCGCACCAGGTCGCCGGTGCGGTACATACGGCCGCCATGGGTGGCGAACGGGTCGGCGACGAAACGTTCCGCGGTCATGCCCGCACGCTGGTGATAACCCTGGGCCAGCCCGGCACCACCGACGTACAGCTCGCCGGTCGTGCCTTGCGGCACCAAGGCCAGGTCAGCATCGAGAATATACGCCACGCGGTTGCCGATAACGCTGCCGATCGGCACGCTGCCGGCGCCCTCCTCCAACTGCTGCGGCGCCAGGCTGGCCAGCGGCATCACCACGGTTTCGGTCGGGCCATAGGCATTGAAAAACACCTCGGGCTGGAACGCCGCGCGAATGCGTTGCAGGTGCTCGCCGGTCAGCGCTTCACCGCCTGTGATGCACATGCGCACCGCCAGGGTTTGCTGCTGGGTCGCCAGCCACTGCGCCAACTGGCTGCCGTAGCTCGGGGTAAAGCCGAGCACGCTGATGCGATGGCTGCGGATCAAGCCGCAGATGGCTTCGGCATCCCACTGGCCCTGGGCCCGCAACACCACCTGCGCACCGCAGAGCAACGGCACCAGCAAACGCTCGGTGGCGGCGTCGAAGTTGATCGAATAAAAGTGCAGTTCGCAGTCGTCCGGGCGCATGCCGAAGCGTTCGATCACGGCCTGGCAATGCATGGCGATTTCACCGTGGGCCACCACCACGCCCTTCGGTTTGCCGGTGGAGCCGGAGGTGTAGATCAGGTACGCCGGGTGTTGCGGCAGGCTGATAAACGGCAACTCGTCGGCCGGGTAATTGGCCAGCACCGGCAGGTCGTCTTCCAGGCACCAGCACGCCAGGGCGGCCGGCAGTTCGCCGAGGGCTTCGAACATTGCCGCATCACCGAGCAGCAGGCCGATGCCGCTGTCCTCGATCATGTAGTGCAGGCGGTCCAGCGGGTATTCCGGGTCCAGCGGCACATAGGCGCCGCCGGCCTTGAGGATCGCCAGCAGGCCGATGACCATCTCCAGCGAGCGTGGCAGCGCCAGGCCGACCCGCACCTGCGGGCCCACGCCGCGTTCGCGCAGCATCCAGGCCAGACGATTGGCGCGGGCGTTCAGTTCGGCGTAGGTGAGGGTAACCCCTGCAAAGGTCAGGGCCGGGGCTTCGGGACGATTAACGGCCTGCTGGCTGAACAGTGGATGGAGGCACTGATCGAGGCGATGCTCGCCGGCTTCCACACCCAGGCTGCGCTGCAACGCGCGCTGCTCGGTGGCGCTCAGCAACGGCAGTTCGCCGAGGCGCTGCTCGGGGCCCGCGATCAACGCTTGCAACAGGTTGCGCCAATGCTCGGCCATGCGCGCGATACGCGGTTCGTCGAACAGGTCGGTGCTGTAGGTCAGGCAGCAGCCCAGGCGATGGTCGAGGTCGGTGACTTCCAGGTTGAGGTCGAACTTGGTCGCGCGCGCATCGTTGGCCAGGTACTCGACGGTCATGCCGGCCAGTTGGCGGCTCTGCTGGAATTCCCAGCGCTGCACGTTGCACATCACCTGGAACAGCGGGTGGTAAGCGGCACTGCGCGGTGGTTGCAGCGCTTCCACCAAATGGTCGAACGGCAGATCCTGGTGGGACTGGCCCTCGATCACGGTGTGGCGTACGTGCTCGAACAACTCGCCGACACTCATCTGCCCGTTGAGCTGGCAACGCAGCACCTGGGTGTTGAGGAACGCGCCGATCAGCCCTTCGCTTTCCGGGCGAATGCGGTTGGCCACGGGGGCGCCGATACGCAGGTCGGTCTGGCCGCTGTAGCGGTAGAGCAACACTGCCAGGGTGGCGGTCATGGTCATGAACAGGGTCAGGCCGCGTTCAGCATTGAAGGCACGCACGCGGGCGGCCAGCTCGTCGCTCAAGTCGAAACGGTACAGCTCGCCCCGGTGGCTTTGCACCGGTGGCCGTGGACGATCGCCCGGCAGTTCCAGCAAGGGATGCTCGCGCCCCAGTTGCGCGGTCCAGTATTGCAGTTGGCGCTGGCGCTCACCGGCCTCCAGCCACTGGCGTTGCCACACGCTGTAGTCGAGGTATTGCACCGGCAGCGGTGCCAGCGGCGACTCGCGCTCGTCGACAAAGGCTTCGTACAGCGCGCTGAGTTCACGGGCAAAGATGTCCATGGCCCAGCCTTCGGTAACGATATGGTGCAGGGTCAGCACCAGGTAGTGTTCCTGCTCGCCGGCCTTGACCAGGCATGCGCGCAGCAATGGCCCGGTTTCCAGGTTGAAGGGTGTGTGGGCTTCGTGATCGGCCAGTTGCTGCAAGCGCTGCTGGCGCTCGGTTTCATTCAGCCCGCAGATGTCCTGCCAGGCCATGCGCAGGCCGGTCTGCGGCGAGACCTTTTGACAGGCCACGCCGTCGACGCTGGGGAAGGTGGTGCGCAGGGTTTCGTGGCGCATGATCAAGGCTTGCAACGCCGCCTCGAAACGCTCCACATCCAGTACCCCACGCAGACGCGCCATGCCGCCGACGTTGTAGGCCGGGCTGTGCGGCTCCAGCTGCCAGAGAAACCACATGCGCTGCTGGGAGTAGGACAGCGGCACAGGCGCGCTGCGGTCGACCCTGGCGATGGCGGTGTGGGGGTTGCGCTGGCCCGACGCCTGAACCAGGCCGACGTGCGCGGCGAAGGCGCCCAGCTCGCTGGCGTCGAACAAGGCGCGCAACGGCAGCTCGACGTCGCAGGCCTGGCGGGTGCGCGAGATGATTTGCGTGGCCAGCAACGAGTGGCCGCCAAGGGCGAAGAAGTCGTCGCGCAGGCCGATACGTGTCAGGCCCAGTACCTCGCGCCAGATCGCTGCGATTTGCTGTTGCAGTGGGGTTTCGGGTTCGACATGTTCGCGGGTGTGCCACACCGGTTCCGGCAGCGCGCGGCGCTCGAGTTTGCCGCTGGGCCCCAGGGGCATGGCGTCCAGGCGGATCAGTTGCGCGGGCACCATGTATTCCGGCAGCTCGGCGGCCAGGGCGGCTTTCAGCGCCTGCTCGTCCAGCGTGGAGCTGGCCGTGTAGTAGCCGATCAACGTGGCATGGCGCACCAGCACCACCGCTTGGGCAATACCGTCCTGGGCCAGCATGCGCGCTTCGATTTCTTCGGGCTCCACCCGCAAGCCGCGCAGCTTGACCTGCTGATCGAGGCGGCCGAGGTATTCGAGCACGCCATCGGCGCTCCAGCGCACGCGGTCACCCGTGCGGTACAGACGCGCGCCCGCCTCGCCCAACGGGTCGGCGACAAAGCGCTCGGCGGTGAGCCCGGCACGCCCGAGATACCCTCGCGCCAGGCCGATGCCGCCGATGCACAATTCGCCCGGCACGCCGGCCGGCAACAGGTTGAGCTGATCGTCCAGGACGCGGCAGATCACATTGCCCAGCGGCCGGCCAATCGGCGAGCGCTCGCCATCCTCGGCCCGGCAGTGCCAGTGGGTGACGTTGATCGCCGTTTCGGTGGGGCCATAACGGTTGTGCAATTGCACCGCCGGCAACTGCGCCAACACGCGGTTGCGCAGTTCGGCCGGCAAGGCTTCGCCGCCGGAAAACAGGCGGCGCAGGCTGGTGCATTCGGCCGCCAACGGTTCGTCGATAAACAGCTGCAGCAGCGACGGCACAAAGTGCAGGGTGGTCACGCCATGTTCGCGCACCAGTTGCGCAAGGCGATGGGGATCGCGGTGCTCGCCTGGGCCGGCCAGCACCAGGCGGCAGCCGGCGATCAACGGCCAGAAACACTCCCACACCGACACGTCAAAGCTGATCGGCGCCTTTTGCATCAGCACGTCGCTGTCGTCGAGTGGGTACGTGGCCTGCATCCACTGCAAGCGCTCGGCCAGGGCCGCATGGGTATTGCCCACACCCTTGGGCTGGCCGGTGGAGCCGGAGGTGTAGATCACATAGGCAAGGTTGTCGCCCTCCAGGTGCAGGCGCGGTGGTTGGGTCGGCCAACTGTCGAGGTGCAGGCTGTCCATGGCGATCACGCATACGCCTTCGGCGGTCGGCAGGCGCTCGAGCAACGCGGTCTGGGTCAGCAGCAGGTGCACGCCGCTGTCCTTGAGCATGTAGGCCAGGCGCTCGGCGGGGTAATCCGGGTCCAGCGGCACATAGGCGCCGCCGGCCTTGATGATCGCCAGCAGGCCGATCAACAGGCCCGGCGAGCGTTCGGCGGCGATGGCCACGCACACGTCCGGGCCGACACCTTTGTCGCGCAGGTAATGGGCCAGGCGGTTGGCCTGGGTGTGCAGTTGCGCGACGCTCAGGCTGCCGCCCTGCCAGACCAGCGCGGGGCGGTCCGTCAAGGGCTGGTTGAGCTGTTCGGGCAGCCACTGTCGGGCCGGCGCGCACGGGGCCTGGCTCCACGGCTGTTGTTCGTCTTGGCGCATCAGCGGGAGGTCACCGATGGCCAGTTGCGGTTGCGCGCAAACGGCATGCAGCAGGTGGATGAAGTGCCCGGCCAGGCGCTCGATAGTGGCGCGGTCAAACAGTTCGTCGGCGTAGTCGAACGACAGGCTCAGGCGCCCGTTGCGGTCTTCTTCGCTGTGCAGTTGCAGGTCGAACTTGGCTGCGCGGCTGTGCCACGGCAGTTCATCGGCGAGCAGGCCCGGCAGGCGGCGCAGGGCACCGAGGTCGCGTTGCTGGTGGTTGAACATGACCTGGAACAGGCCCTGCTCGCGGGCCTGGGGGAAGGCCTCCAGCAGTTGTTCGAACGGCAGGTCCTGATGGGCCTGGGCGCCGAGTGCCGTCTCGCGGGTGGCGGCCAGCAACTGGTTGAAGGGCAGGCGCCCGTCCAGCTCGGCGCGCAGCACCAGGGTGTTGATAAAGAAGCCGACCAGGCCCTGGGTGGCCTGGCGTGGACGGTTGGCGCTGGGCACGCCAATGCGGATATCGCGCTGGCCGCTGTAGCGGTAGAGCAAGGTCTGGAACGCCGCCAGCAACAGCATGAACGGTGTGGACTCATTGGCCTGGGCGGTCTGGCGCAGCGCTTCGCTGAGGCCTGCGTCCAGGCGCACACTGTGCCGCGAGGCGCTGTGCAGCTGCTGCGCCGCGCGCGGGTGGTCGGTGGCCAGGCCGAGCGAGGGGTGCTCGTCCCCCAGCTGCGCCTTCCAGTACGCCAATTGCCGCTGGCCTTCACCTTCGGCCAGCCATTGGCGCTGCCAGCTGCCGTAGTCGGCGTATTGCAGGGCCAGGGGCGGCAGTTCCACGGCCTGGCCCTGGGAAGCGCCGGCGTACAGCCGCGAGAATTCGTCGATAAGGATATTCAGCGACCAGCCATCAGCGATGATGTGGTGCAGCGTCACCAGCAACTGATGATCGTCATCGTCCAGGCGAACCAGGGTCACCCGCAGCAGCGGGCCCTTTTCCAGGTCGAACTGAGTGTGCGCTGCGTCTTCACGGACCTGCTGTGCGCGGGCTTCACGTTCGGCGGCGGGCAGGTCGCTGAGGTCGATGACTTGCAGCTCGAAATCCGCGTTGGCATCGATGCGCTGGAATCCTTGGCCGTCGCGCTCGTAGAAGCGTGTGCGCAGGGCTTCGTGGCGCTGGACCAGGTGCTGGAAGCTTGAGCGCACCGCGTCTTCATCCAACGCGCCGCGCAGGCGCAATGCGCCGGGGATGGTGTAGGCGCGACTCCCTGGGTCGAGCTGCCAGGTGATCCACAGGCGGTTCTGGGCCAGGGATTGCGGCAGTTCGTCCTGGCGCGACAGCCTGTGGATGGCGCCTTGGGCCACGCCACCGTCCTGCTGCAACTGCGCCACGTTGGCGGCAAACGCCGACAGTGTGGGCGCCTCGAACAGCATGCGCAGGTTCAGTTCCAGGCCCAGGGTTTCACGCAAACGCGCAACCACCTGGGTGGCGGTGATGGAGTTGCCACCGAGCAGGAAGAAGTGATCGTCGGCGGCGACGCTTGCCAGCTGCAACTGCTCACACCAGATCGCGGCGACCTGGCTGTGCAGCTCGGGTTCCAGCACCGCGTCGCCTGCCGGCACGTGCAGCTCGGGGTAACGCGCGTAGCTGTCGAGGCTGCCATCGGCATGACGCAACGCGCAGGCCGCGCGCTGCAGCTTACCGCTGGAGGTCTTGGGCAACGCGCCGGGGTTGAGCAACACCACCACGCACGGCGCCTCTTGATAAGCCTCGGCCACCGCTTGGCGGATGGCCTTGATCAGCGCCTCGGGCGGCAGGATTTTCTGCACGCTGCGGCTGATCTCGGCGGCGATACCGATGCCTTCGTGGCCCTGGTCGTTGACGGCAAACGCCGCGACCCGGCCCTTGCGCACCACTTCCACTTCGCGCTCGATGGTCTGTTCGATGTCCTGGGGGTAGAGGTTGTGGCCGCGCACGATCAGCAGGTCCTTGAGGCGCCCGGTGATGTACACCTGGCCGTCGCGGATAAAGCCCAGGTCGCCGGTGCGCAGCCAGGTGCGGCCGGCGTGCTGGACGAAGGTGCTGGCGGTGGCTTCAGGGTTGCGCCAGTAGCCCAGGGCGATGCTCGGGCCCGTGGCCCAGAGTTCACCGATGCAGTTGTCGGCCAGTGCGTCGAGGGTATGGGGATCGGCGATCAGCACGTCGTGGTCCGGCTGGCGGGTGCCGCAACTCATGATCGCCCTGCCCTGCCCCGGCGCTGCACGGTGGGCGGCCAGGGCCTGTTCGTCGACCCGCAACGCCGGAATGCCGTGGCCACGGCTGCCACCGGCGACAAACAGCGTCGCCTCGGCCAGGCCATAGGAGGCAAAGAAATGGTTCGAGCTGAAACCGCAGGCGGCGAACTTCTCGGCGAAGCGTTCCAGGGTGTCGAGGCGAATCGGCTCGGAGCCGGAATAGGCCACGCGCCACCGGCTCAAATCCAGGCGTTCCAGGGCCGACTCGCTGACCCGCTCGCTGCACAGGCGGTAGGCGAAATCCGGGCCGCCGCTGATGGTGCCGCCGTATTCGCTGATCGCTTCCAGCCAACGCAACGGGCGACCGAGAAAGTAGGCCGGCGACATCAGCACGCAGGGCACGCCACTGAAGATCGGTTGCAGCAGGCCGCCGATCAGACCCATGTCGTGGTACAGCGGCAGCCAGCTGACGATCACGTCGTCGGGGTTGAGATCGATGCCAAACCCACGACGGATCAGCACTTCGTTGGCCACCAGGTTGCCGTGGCTGACCTGCACGCCCTTGGGCAGCGCGGTGGAACCGGAGGTGTATTGCAGGAAGGCGATGTCGTCGGGCTGCGGCTCGGGCGCGGCCCAGGCACCGGCAAGCTGCGCATCGAGGGTGTCGACGCTGATCAGCGGCGGCGCGTTTTCGATCTGCGCCAGGCCATCCTCGAGGCTGGCAATGGTCAGCAGCAGGCGCGGTTCAGCGTCACCGATGATCGACAACAAACGTTCCTGGTGATGGCGACGGCTGGACTCCGGCGGGTAGGCCGGCACCGCGATCACCCCGGCGTACAGGCAACCAAAGAACGCCGCGACGTAGTCCGGGCCGCTGGGGAACAACAGCACCGCGCGGTCGCCTGGTTCGGCATTGGCCTGGAGGGCCGCGGCGATGGTGCGCGCACGTTGGTCCAGGTCACGATAACTGAGCACCACGCTGTGCTCAGCGGTCTCGGCGAGGAAGCGCAGGGCGACCTGGTCCGGGGTCTGCGCGGCGCGACGTTGAAGGGACTGGACCAGGGTGCGGGGGAGTTCGAAGGCGTCCATCATGGGGTTCCTGCCTGAAATCGGCTTACGGGAAAGTCGAGAAGTGAAGGGCTGTCAGCCGGCAGCCAGTTGCCGCGCCGCGCCATTGCGCCAGCGGGCCAGGTGTTCATCGGCGTAGCGCCGCACGCAGCGCAATACGGCGCTTTCGTGCTGCATGAGGAAGAAGTGGTGACCGTCGAACATGTCGAGGGAAAAGCCGCTGGCGGCCTCAAGTTGCCAGTCGAGCAATTGGTCGGCGCGCACGCTGTCCTGTTTGCCGCCCAAGACATGGATCGGCACGCCCAGCGGCTCGCGCTGGCCATAGGTGAAACTGCCGCAGAGCAGGAAATCGGCGCGCAGGATCGGCAGCATCAGGTGCATCAATTCGGGGTTGGCCAGGGCTTCCTCGGCGGTACCCTGCAGTTCGCGCAGACGGGCGATCAATTGCGCGTCGGTCTTTTCAAGCGCGTATTCGCTGACATCGCGGTGCGCCGGGCCGGCAGTGCCGGAAGCAAACAACGCCAGCGGCGCCGGCAGATTGCGCGCGTTCAACGCATGAGCCAATTCAAAGGCCAGCAGGCCACCGAGGCTGTGGCCGAACAGGGCGTACGGGCCATTCAGGTCGTGGCTGATTTCATCCGCAAGTTGCGCGGCCAGGGCCTGAATGTCGCGCTGCAAGGGCTCGTCCATGCGCATGCCACGACCGGGCAATTCCAGCGGGCAGACCTGCAACCAGTCCGGCAGGAGGCGCCGCCAACGCATGTAAACCATGGCACTGGCGCCTGAATAGGGCAGGCAGAACAGGCGCAGTCGTGTTGGCGTACTCATCAAACCAGGACTCCAGACTGAAACACGCTGTGTGCACGGTAAAAACCCATTTCGCCCTCCTGCGGGTGCTGATCCTTGGCCGTTCGCTAACGGACCTGTCACCCAGAAGAACGGACGGCACCAGCAAATAATTAGTCGCCGGGGAACGCCAGAAGCTGGGCGCCCCCGGCAAGAAAGCGCAAGATCAGTTCTCTTTCTCATTTGACAATAATTATCATTAAGCATAATTTGTTGCCCGATGTGTAGGAGGCCTCAGCAAGGACGCCCTCCCCCCACCCTCTTTTGCAACAAGGTGATTTCCATGACGGAACAAGTATCCACAGGCAGGTGCGACTCACCCCTTCTCCAGGCATTCGTCGACAATCGGCTGATTCTGGTGAAGATTGCGGCACGCATTACCGGGTGCCGCTCCCGTGCCGAAGACGTGGTGCAGGACGCCTATTTCCGACTGCACTCGGCACCGACGATCACGTCGTCGTTCAAGGCCCAGTTGAGCTATCTGTTCCAGATCGTGCGCAACCTGGCGATCGATCACTACCGCAAGCAGGCGCTGGAGCTCAAATACTCCGGGACCGAAGAAGAAGGCTTGAATGTGGTTATTCACGGTGCTTCACCGGAAACCTCCCACATCAATTTCAATACCCTGGAAAACATCGCCGATGCCCTGACGGAGCTGCCCCAACGCACCCGCTACGCATTCGAGATGTACCGCCTGCACGGCGTGCCGCAAAAGGACATCGCCAAGGAACTGGGGGTGTCACCGACGCTGGTGAACTTCATGATTCGCGATGCCCTGGTGCATTGCCGCAAGGTCTCGGGCAACCACAGCGATACCTTTGCACGGCGGGTCTGAGCACCCGCTGATCGCTCCCGAAGCGGGAACGATCAGCGGCACTTCACACTAATGCGCACTGCTCAAAAAACCGCTCCCGCCCCAGAATCATCAGCGCCGCGCGCTTGTGCGGGAAGTCGAATTCCTTTTCACAGTGAAAACACTGGCTGTGCATATGGCCAATCATCTTCGCGTTGTCGGCGCGGGGCTCAGCGACCACGCGCTGGGTGCGCGGGTCATCCAGGAACAGGTAGTGCACCAGCGCCGACAGCCAACTGGCGACCTTGTGCGGGCCGCGATGATGCTCCTCGCCCACCAGCATGTGAATGCCACGGTCGTAGTCACCGGCATCGTAGAACGGTGCGATTCGGTCTTCCTTGGCCCAGTAGGCTTCAAAATACGCGAAGGGTTCATCATCGAAACAGCCGATCAGCGTGAGGGTGTGCGGGTCGGCCTCCAGCGTGTGCAGATAGTCCCGGTGCTGCTCCAGGCTGCCGCTTTCCTGCCAGAAACTCGCCACCCGCGCACTGTTCTGCCAGCGATGGAAGCGCGCCAGGTCGACATCAATCTCAACGGTGCGCAGGGAAATCCACGCCCCCAGGCGCGCATCGAAACGACGGTACACCTCACCGCGAGGCTTCGGCTCACGGGCGGGGTGGCGCTTGCCGGCACTGATGATCATCTGTTGCGGGTAATTGCCACGGAGCGATGGCCCAAGCCACGGCTGGGGCAACTGCCAGAACAGGGTGCGTTCACAGCCATACTGCCCGGCGATCTCGGTGGCCCGCAGCAACCCGCTGCGCAAGGCATCCTCGGGCGCATGTTCAAGGTGCCAGGCCAGGCGCTGCCGCGCGGGCTCCCTGACGAACAACCAGTAGCAGGCGGCCCACAAGGCCCGCGCGGTCGGCACCTCGCCGACGTTCTGCAAGTGCACATGCAGCTCATCGCCGCGCTCCAGGCGCAAGCGTGCCAATGGCTGGCCTTCCAGGGTCAGGCTCAGGTGGCTGTCGGTTTCATCGGCGTTCAAGGCCGGCCCGGCCGGCAACGGCAAGACCGACAGGTCATTCAGATTGGACATGGAGAGGGCTCACACTCGTCGACAGATAGAGAAGTGACGTGAGCCGCGGGCGGAAATTTAGCCGATCAAGGCACCGCCATTACATCGATGCGGTAGGGCTCGAAAATCTTCAACATCTGGCCATCGTCGCGCAGACGCTTGAGCAATGCGGAAAATGCCTCGCCGCTGATCGGTGCCCTGGGCCGCAGCAACGCATAGTGGTGATACAGCTGGTCGATGCGTTCCGAGACCAGGAACTGCCCGGCCATATCGGCATTGCGCACCATGAAGTCACTCAGGTACGAACGGGTCACCAAGGCGATGTCTGCACGGTCGCGAGCGACCATCAGCAGGTTGCTGTCGTGGGAGTAGGTCAACGTAGCGTTGAAGTGCTCGGCCATGTACCTGGGGTCGGGGTTGAAGTTGGCAAAGGCGTAGTGATAACCACTGAACACCGCCAGGCGTTTGCCATCCAGGTCGGCGAAATAGCGCTGTTCACGACCGGGCTTGCGTTCGGCGACGAAAACTTCCGCATCTTCCAGGCCCATGTCGACAGCCGTATGGGGGATGTCCTGCCACCCCCAGTTGGGGTTTTCGAAGATGGCCATGTCGATCCGGCCTTGTTCGAAATCGCGGAAGCGCCGCGGGATGGAGGTGGGTACCAGCACAAACTGGTAATCGGTCTGCGAGGCGTTCAGGGCCTCGACCAGTTGCGGCAGCAAGCCGGTGTCGGCGCCCTGCTCCGGGCGCACGGTGTAAGGCGGGAAATGCGCCGCGCCGATACGCACCAGTTGCGCAGCCGAAGCCGGCATCCCCGCTGCGGTGCCGAGCGCCCATAAAGTCAGTCCTGCAGCCAGCCGCCATGGCATAAACATCAAGGCACACACCGTTCAACACGTCGATGTCGATAAGCTAGGCGTTTTTATCTGGCGAGACAACTTTCCATCGGCAAATTAATAGCTTGCGCCTCAGTCGGCGTTCAGAATCATCAGCAACGCTTCTTCGGCCAACTGCTCAAGCGTCAGGCTGCCCTCGGCGCGGAACCAGGTGGTGGTCCAGGACAATGCACCGGTCAGGAAGCGTCGGGCAATAAACACATCGCCCCTGATATAGCCCGCCGCCTTGGCCTCGCCCAGCACTTGCAGCCAGAGGTCTTCGTAAATATCACGCAGGGCCAGCACCCGGGCCTGGCCTTCAGCCGACAGCGAGCGCCATTCATACACCAGTACCGCCATAGCCTCGCCGCTGCCGCCCATGATCGACTGCAATTCACAGCGAATCAGCGCCAGCACGCGTTCGCGCACGGTGCTCGCCTCTTCCAGCGAAGCGCGCATCATCGCCAGGTTGAAGTGGATGGTTTCTTCCATCACCGCGCGCAGGATCTCGTCCTTGCTCTTGAAGTGATGAAAGATGCTGCCGGACTGAATGCCCACCGCACTGGCCAGGTCGCGCACGGTGGTGCGCTCGAAGCCCTTGTTGCGAAACAGGTGGGCTGCGGTCTGCAGCAACTTGCCCCGGGCGCTGTCGGGGTCGGTCAACTGGCCGCCGTCGACCATGGTGCGCATCACCCGTTGGGCTTTTTGCTCATCCACGCTGCTCTCCTTTACTTCTACTGACGTCTTGGGCGGCAATTTAGGCCGTGCCAGTCACCCAAGCAAGCGCTTGGCCAAAACTAGTGCCGGGCGTTTACAAACCAAGCGCTTGCTTGGTAGTCTCGGTGCCAGCCATTCGAGGAAGGATTTCTCATGAGCAAGACGGTTCGTATCGGCTGCGCCAGCGCCTTCTGGGGCGACACCTGCACCGCCGCCGCCCAACTGGTGCAAGGTGGCGCGCTGGATTACCTGGTCTTCGACTACCTGGCGGAAGTCACCCTGTCGATCCTCGCCGGCGCCCGCATGAAAGATCCCCAGGCCGGCTACGCCACGGATTTTGTCGAGGTGCTCACGCCCCTGCTGGCCGATATCCAGGCCCAGGGCATCCGCGTGATCAGCAATGCCGGCGGCATCAACCCCCGCGCCTGCGCCGCTGCCCTGCAAGCGGCCTGCGACACCGCGCACATCCCGCTGAAAATCGCCGTGCTGCTCGGCGATGACCTGCACCCCCAACTCAAGCACCTGCACGGCATCACCGATATGTTCACCGGCGCACCGCTGCCACCGATGTGTGTGTCCGCCAATGCCTACCTCGGCGCGCCGGGCATCAGCCAGGCGCTGGCGCTGGGCGCCGATATCGTCATTACCGGGCGGGTGGTCGACAGCGCGGTGGTCAGCGCGGCGTTGGTGCATGCATTCAACTGGTCATGGCACGACTACGACCACCTGGCCCAAGCCGCCCTGGCCGGGCATATCATCGAATGCGGCGCGCAGTGCACCGGCGGTAATTTCACCGACTGGCGCGACGTGCCGGACTATGAACACATCGGTTTCCCCATCGTCGAGGTCAGCGCCGACGGCCAGTTCACCGTGAGCAAGGTCGACGGCACCGGCGGGCTGATCAACGAACTCAGCGTGGCCGAGCAATTGCTCTACGAAATCGGTGACCCGCGCGCATATCTGTTGCCCGACGTGATCTGCGATTTCAGCCAGGTCACGTTGCAGCAACACGGCGACAACCGGGTTCACCTGCGCGGCGCCAAAGGCATGCCGCCGACCGACCAATACAAGGTCAGCGCCACCTACCCCGACGGCTTCCGCTGCACCGCCAGTTGCCTGCTCGCCGGAATCGATGCGGTGGCCAAGGCCGAACGGGTCAGCCAGGCGATCATCAACAAGACCAGCGAACTGTTCAGCCAGCGCGGCTGGGGGCCCTACACCGAGGTCAATATCGAATTGCTCGGCAGCGAAGCCACCTATGGCGCCCACGCCCAGCGCCACGACTGCCGCGAGGTGGTGCTGAAACTGGCGGTGCGGCACCCGAGCAAACAGGCACTGGTGCTGTTCGCCCGGGAGATCGCCCAGGCCGCCACCGGCATGGCGCCGGGGCTGACCGGCATCGTCGGCGGGCGGCCAACGGTGTATCCGCTGATTCGATTGTTCTCGTTCCTGATCGACAAGTGCGCCTGTGAAGTGCAGATCGACTTCCAAGGCGAGCGCCACGCCTGCCCCCTGCCCGCCGTTCACGCACTCGGCACACCCGTCGCGCCCATCGACCCGCCCAGGCCCCAAGGCCGCGCCGACGCCAGCGTGCCGCTGGTAAAGCTGGCGGTGGCGCGCTCTGGCGACAAGGGTAACCACAGCAATATCGGCGTGATCGCCCGCCAGCCCGAGTACCTGCCGTGGATCGCCGAAGCGCTGACCCCGGCCGTGATCGTCGACTGGATGAGCCACGTACTCGACCCCCTCCACGGTCGCGTCGAGCGCTGGTACCTGCCCGGCAGCCATAGCCTGAACTTCCTGCTGGAGAACGCCCTGGGCGGCGGCGGTATCGCCAGCCTGCGCATCGACCCGCAAGGCAAGGCCTTCGCCCAGCAGCTGCTGGAGATCCCCATCGCCGTACCGCAACACATCGCCGTTCAATTCACCTGAAAGGAGCGTTGCCGTGGCCTACGACTCAATCTTCAACGCCGGCCTGTTCCAGGGGCACACCGTGATTGTCACCGGCGGCGGCAGCGGCATCGGCCGTTGTACCGCCCATGAGCTCGCGGCCCTCGGTGCCCGGGTAATCCTGGTGGGGCGCAAACCGGACAAACTGCAAAGGGTCGCGCAGGAGATCGCCGAAGACGGTGGCAGCGCCCATTGGCAGGCCTGCGATATCCGCGATGAAGATGCGGTGAAAGCGCTGGTCGCCCAGGTCATTGACGAACACGGCCCGGTCCACGGCCTGGTCAATAACGCCGGCGGCCAGTACCCGTCACCGCTGGCCTCGATCAACCAGAAAGGCTTCGAAACCGTGCTGCGCACCAACCTGGTCGGCGGCTTCCTGATGGCGCGGGAAGTGTTCAACCAGTCGATGAGCACGCACGGCGGCGCGATCGTCAACATGCTCGCCGACATGTGGGGCGGCATGCCTGGCATGGGCCACTCGGGCGCGGCGCGCTCGGGCATGGACAACTTCACCAAGACCGCCGCCTTCGAATGGGGCTGCGCCGGGGTGCGGGTCAATGCCGTGGCACCGGGCTGGATCGCATCCAGCGGCATGGACACCTATGAGGGCGCATTCAAGGCGGTGATCCCCACGCTGCGCGAATATGTGCCGCTCAAGCGCATCGGCACCGAGTCGGAAGTCAGCGCCGCCATCGTGTTTCTGCTCAGCCCGGCCGCCGCGTTCATCAGTGGCAGCACCCTGCGCATCGACGGTGCAGCGAGCCAGGGCAACCGCGCCTGGCCACTGCATACCCCACGCTCACCGAGCGAGCCGTTCAACGGTTTCCACCGCGCTTACCTGCCGGATGTACTCAAGGCGGAGCCCTGAATCATGCCCGTGATTGAAAGCCAGATCGACGCCAACGACCCGCAGTTCGCACGCAACCGCGAAGCCATGCTCGCCGCTGTCGCGCAACTGCGTCAGTTGGAACACAACCTGCTGAGCAAGGCCCAGCAAGCCAAGCCCAAGTTCGACAAACGCGGCCAACTGCTGCCCCGCGAACGCCTCGACCTGCTGCTGGACCCCGGCGCGCCGTTTCTGGAACTGGCCGGCCTGGCCGGCTACAAGCTGCACGACGACAAGGACGGCAGCGCCGCCGGTGGCGGGTTGATCGCCGGTATTGGCTACGTCAGCGGCGTGCGCATGCTGGTGGTGGCCAACAACAGCGCGATCAAGGGCGGCACCCTCTCGCCCTCCGGCTTGAAAAAATCCCTGCGCCTGCAACAGATCGCCATGGAGAACAAACTGCCGGTGGTGACCCTCGCCGAAAGCGGCGGCGCCAACCTCAACTACGCCGCCGAGATTTTCGTCGAAGGCGCGCGCAGCTTCGCCAACCAGGCGCGCATGTCGGCCATGGGCTTGCCGCAGATCACCGTGGTGCACGGCTCGGCCACGGCGGGCGGCGCGTACCAGCCAGGGCTGTCGGACTACGTGGTGGTGGTGCGTGGCAAGGCCAAGCTGTTCCTCGCCGGGCCGCCGTTGCTCAAGGCCGCCACCGGCGAAGTGGCCACCGATGAAGAACTGGGCGGCGCCGAGATGCACGCGCAAACCGCCGGCACCGCCGAATACCTGGCGGAAAACGACGCCGACGGCGTGCGCATCGCGCGTGAAATTGCCAGCCTGCTGCCCTGGGACGACCGCCTGCCGCGGGCGCCCGCACGCGCTTACCAGGAGCCGCTGTACCCCATCGACGAGCTGTTGGGCTTGATCCCCGATGACCCGAAAAAACCCTACGACGTACGCGAGATCCTTGCGCGCCTGGCCGACGGTTCCCACTTCCTCGAATTCAAGGGCGAGTTCGACGCTCACACCGTCTGCGGCCATCTGCAGATTCAGGGCAGAGCGGTGGGTGTGATCGGCAACAACGGCCCGATCACGCCCAAGGGCGCGAGCAAAGCCGCACAGTTTATCCAGCTGTGCGACCAGAGCCGCACGCCGCTGCTGTTCCTGCACAACACCACCGGTTTCATGGTCGGCACCGAGGCGGAACAGCAAGGGGTGATCAAGCACGGCGCGAAGATGCTCCAGGCGGTGGCCAATGCGCGAGTGCCTAAACTCACGGTGGTGGTTGGCGGTTCCTATGGCGCCGGCAACTATGCGATGTGCGGCCGTGGTCTCGACCCGCGCTTTATCTTCGCCTGGCCCAACAGCCGCACGGCGGTGATGGGCGGCGCGCAGGCCGGCAAGGTGCTGCGCATCGTCACCGAGGCCAGGCAACTCAAGGACGGCCTGGTACCCGACCCCAAGGTGCTGGACATGCTGGAACAGGTCACCGCACAAAAGCTCGACAGCCAGTCCACCGCCCTCTACGGCAGTGCGAACCTGTGGGACGACGGGCTGATCGACCCACGGGACACCCGCACGCTGCTGGGGTTTCTACTGGATATCTGTCATGAGGCCGACGTGCGGCAGTTGCAGCCGAACAGCTTCGGCGTGGCGCGTTTTTAAGGAGCACAACAATGATCTTTACCCAGGAACATCAGGCACTGCGACGCACCGTGCGCGCCTTCGTCGACCACGAGATCAACCCTCATGTCGAGGAATGGGAAAAAGCCGGGCGCTTTCCCATCCACGAGATTTTCCGCAAGGCGGGCGACCTCGGCCTGCTGGGCATTTCCAAGCCGGAACAATTCGGCGGCATGGGCCTGGACTACAGCTACTCGATTGTCGCGGCCGAAGAGTTCGGCACCATCCATTGCGGCGGCATCCCCATGTCCATCGGCGTGCAGACCGACATGTGCACTCCCGCCCTCGCGCGCTTCGGCTCGGATGAACTGCGTGAGGAGTTCCTGCGCCCGGCCATCAGCGGCGAGCAAGTCGGTTGCATCGGCGTTTCGGAAACCGGTGCCGGCTCCGACGTGGCCGGGCTCAAGACCCACGCGCGCAAGGACGGCAACGACTATGTGATCAACGGCAGCAAAATGTGGATCACCAACTCACCCAGCGCCGACTTCATCTGCCTGCTGGCCAACACCTCGGACGACAAACCGCATATCAACAAGTCGCTGATCATGGTGCCGATGAATACCCCTGGCATCAGCGTCAGCCCTCCCCTGGAAAAGCTCGGCATGCACAGCTCCGAGACCGCCCAGGTGTTTTTCGACGATGTGCGCGTGCCGCAACGCAACCGCATCGGCCACGAAGGGGCGGGCTTCATGATGCAGATGCTGCAATTTCAGGAAGAACGCCTGTTCGGCGCGGCCAATATGATCAAGGGCCTGGAGTACTGCATCGACAGCACCGTTGAGTACTGCAAGGAGCGCCGGACCTTCGGCAAGGCACTGATCGACAACCAGGTGATCCACTTCCGCCTGGCGGAACTGGCCACCGAAATCGAATGCCTGCGCGCGCTGGTCTACCAGGCCACCGAGCAATACATCAAGGGCCAGGACGTGACCCGCCTGGCCTCCATGGCCAAACTCAAGGCCGGGCGCCTGGGCCGCGAAGTCAGCGACAGTTGCCTGCAATACTGGGGCGGCATGGGTTTCATGTGGGACAACCCGGTAGCGCGGGCCTACCGTGACGTGCGCCTGGTATCGATCGGCGGCGGTGCCGACGAAATCATGCTGGGCATCATCTGCAAACTGATGGGCACCCTGCCGGGGAAAAAAACCATGAACACCCTGTTGCTCGAACCGCACAACGGCGTGCTGCACATCACCCTCAACCGCCCTGAATGCCGCAATGCCATGAGCCTGCACATGGTCAATGAACTGCATGCGGTGCTGGCACAGCTCGACGACCAGGTGCGGGCCGTGGTGATCAGCGGCGCGGGCGGGCATTTCTGCGCGGGCGCCGATGTGAAGGACATGGTCAATGCGGGCGACCAGTTGCAGGCGCTCAACCGCGCCTTCGGCACCTTGCTGCAAGCCGTCGAAGCCGTGCCGCAAGTGGTCATTGTGGTGCTGCAAGGCGCCGTACTCGGCGGCGGGTTTGGCTTGGCGTGCGTCAGCGATATCGCGATTGCCGATCACAAGGCCCGGTTCGGCCTGCCGGAAACCAGCCTGGGCTTGCTGCCGGCGCAGATCGCGCCGTTTGTGGTCAAGCGCATCGGGCTGACCCAGGCCCGGCGCCTGGCACTGACGGCGGCACGGTTTGACGGGGTGGAAGCGCAGCGGTTGGGGCTGGTGCACTTTACTGAAAGCGATCCGCAGGCACTGGCCGAACGCTTGGACGAGGTGCTGGGCCAGGTGTTGCAGTGTGCGCCGGGGGCCAATGCACGCACCAAGGCGCTGTTGCTGGCCAGTGCGCAATCACCATTGGGACCGTTGCTGGATCAGGCGGCGCAGTGGTTTGCCGAGGCGGTGACGGGTGAAGAAGGAATTGAGGGGACGCAGGCGTTTGTGCAGAAGCGTAAGCCAAGGTGGTGCAAATGATGCCTTCGCGAGCAAGCCCGCCTCCGCACGTTGGAATGCAGTTCAACTGTGGGAGCGGGCTTGCTCGCGAAGAGGCCCTGACAAACGCTGCATCTACCAAGGGATAAACCGATGGCCGCATTCACCAAGATCCTGATCGCCAACCGCGGCGAAATCGCCTGCCGCATCCAGCGCACCGCCCAGGCTCTGGGCTACCGTACGGTGGCAGTCTACAGCGACGCCGACGCCAATGCCCTGCATGTGCACATGGCCGATGAGGCCGTGCATATCGGCCCTGCCCCGGTGCAGCAATCCTACCTCAATATCCAGGCCATTCTTCAGGCGGCGCACATCACCGGTGCCGATGCGGTGCACCCTGGCTACGGCTTCCTTTCCGAAAATCCCGACTTCGCCAAAGCGTGCCTCGACGCCGGGCTTACGTTCATCGGCCCCAGCATCGAAGCCATCGAACTGATGGGCAGCAAGCGCTTGTCCAAGCTCGCCATGCTCGACGCCGGTGTGCCCTGCATCGCCGGCTACCAGGGCAGTGCCCAGGACGACGCCACCCTGCAACACCAGGCCGAACGCATCGGCTACCCGCTGATGATCAAGGCCAGCGCCGGTGGCGGCGGTCGTGGCATGCGCCTGGTACACCGACGCGAGCAACTGCTGGAGCAACTGCGCACCGCCCGCTCCGAAGCACAGCATGCCTTTGGCAGTGATGAGCTGATCCTGGAACAGGCGCTGATCGAGCCGCGCCACGTGGAAATCCAACTGTTCGGCGACAGTCACGGCCACCTTATCTACCTCGGTGAGCGCGACTGCTCGATCCAGCGTCGCCATCAGAAAGTCATCGAAGAAGCCCCTTGCCCGGTGATGACACCCCACCTGCGCCAGGCCATGGGTGAAGCCGCGCTCCAGGCCGGTCGAGCCGTGAACTATGTGGGTGCCGGCACCGTGGAATTCCTGCTCGACCGCAACGGGCAGTTCTATTTCCTGGAAATGAACACCCGCCTGCAAGTGGAGCACCCGGTTACCGAGCTGATCACCGGCCTCGACCTGGTGGCCTGGCAACTGCGGATCGCCGCCGGCGAGCCGCTGCCATTAACCCAACAAGAGGTGACCCTGACCGGCCACGCCATGGAGGTGCGCCTGTACGCCGAAGACCCGGCCCAGGGCTTCCTGCCGCAAACCGGTGAGGTGCTGCGCTGGGAGCCGGCCACCGGCGTTCGCACCGACCACGGCGTCAGCGAAGGTCAACGCATCAGCCCGTTCTATGACGCCATGCTGGGCAAGATCAGCGCCCATGGCGCAACCCGCGAAGAGGCGCGGCGCAAACTGCTGCGGGCCGTGGAAGACACCTTGCTGCTGGGAGTAAGCACCAATCAGCGGCTGCTGGCCGATCTGCTCAAGCATGCGGACTTTATCGCGGGTGATTTCAGCACCGGGTTTATCGCCGAACACTTCAGTGAGATTCCACGCCAGGCCGTCACCCATGACCAGCTCGCCGTGGCCGCCGCGCTGTTCTATCAACACAGCGCCGACCAGCACGCCCAGGTACTGGCGGGGTGGCGCAATAACGCGAGTACACCCTGGACTTGCCGCCTGGAGGTCAACGACGAAACCCACACAGTCACCGTTGAGGACCTGCAACTGTCCACCGACGGCCGCCACGCCAGCGTGGTGATCAACGGCATCCGTCGCCGCATCGCCTACCACCTCGCCGCAGACCAACTGTGGCTGGCGGGCGTGACCTTTACCCACCGCACCCAACAGGTCGCCAGCCGCCAGGCCAGCGCCGACACCGCAACGGTCAAGGCACCGATGGACGGTGCCATTGTCGATGTACACATCAGTGCCGGTGACAGCGTGACCAAAGGCCAACTGCTGCTGGTGCTCGAGGCCATGAAAATGGAGCATCCGCTGAAGGCCGGCATGGACGGTGTGATCAAGAGCGTGCAGGTGAGCGCCGGCGATCAGGTACGCAATCGCCAGGTTTTACTCGAGATCGAATAACCCCGGGCCTCAATGAAAAAACAGCACGGAACTACAGGGCCGGGCTACGCTCTATCCCCCAGGAAAGGAAGAGTACGGGAACCTGCACGATGCCTCATTGGCTGATTATTGACCTTGAAGCCACAACGGATGACGGCGGCTGGCCCGTGACGGAGATGGAGGTCATCGAGATCGGCGCGAGCCTGGTAAACCGCCAGGGCCGCGAACTGGACCATTTCCAGCGCTTTGTGCGGCCGCTGCGGCGCCCATTGCTCACCGCCTTTTGCCGCAAGCTGACCCATATCAGCCAGGCGAATATCGACACCGCGGCGTCTATCACCGAGGTATGGCCACTGTTCGAACGCTGGCTGGGCCAGCATCAAACGCGCCTGGAAGGCTGGGCCAGCTGGGGCGACTACGACCGCCAGCAACTGGAACTGGAGTGGCAGCGCAACAACCTGGCCAGCCTCCTGGCCGACACGCCCCACGTGAACCTCAAGCAACGCTTCGCCAAGGCCCGGCGCCTGGACAAGCCCCTGGGGCTCAACGGTGCCCTGCAATTGGCGGGGATGCAGTTCCATGGCCAGCAACATCGGGCCCTGGAGGACGCACGCAACACCGCCCGCCTGCTGCCACTGATTTTGCCGGTCTAGGCAGCTTCCCTGCCCTTGGGCATACTGGCCGTCCTTTTCAGACCCTTTTTCCGAGGATTCGCCCATGTTTAAAGTCAACGAGTACTTCGACGGCACCGTCAAGTCGATCGCTTTCGGCACCGCAGAAGGCCCGGCGACCATCGGCGTGATGGCCCCGGGTGAATACGAATTCGGCACCGCCCAGCGTGAAATCATGCACGTGGTTTCCGGCGCCCTGACCGTCAAGCTGCCTGATGCCAGCGACTGGGAAACCTTCGCCGCCGGCAGCCAGTTCAACGTCCCGGCCAACAGCAAGTTCCAGCTCAAGGTCGCCGTGGACACCGCTTACCTGTGCGAATACCGCGGCTAAACCTTACCCGCGCAAAAAAGTCCTAAGTCCAGGAGAGTATGCCGAGCGGGATCGGGGCGTACTCTACTGAGATTATCCCCCAGGGATCGTTCCTGTTCGCCCGCAATCGCACGACCAGGTGAACCATGATGGCCTCGCACGCAGCACCCTCTCCAGGCGCGACTGCTCGTGGACAGCCACACCCCACAAGCATCCGCACGTGAAGTCGTGGCTGAAAACCTCGATAACGAAACCATCTCACTCATTTATTCTTCGGGGGGCTCCTTATAGTCAGGATTTTTTCGTACCTCATAAGTAATGGATGCCGAATGCGATTTTGGATGTAACTCCACCTTTGATATGTCATAAAAATACTGAGGATTGTTTGGATAAAATCCTTTTACCGACAAGAATTTCGCCCGTGCGGCCGTTTCGGTCACGTCAGTTCTTGGCAAGTCCACGATAAATTCCATTATTGATTCTCCTGAAAGCCATCGCCCTCTCGAGAGAGCAGGGTCGCCCAGATTTTTGCATTCGGCTTGGAGTTTTCTAACTGTCAGATCTGACAGGCTTCAATATGAATTCGACATAATGCCAGGCACTTTAATCATTCAGTCATGCGTCGCTTGACCAGAAGATTACTTGGAATTCAGCGCCCCCGTCAGGCAGGCTCTCGCTGGTCAACCGTTGGCGGTGATCCTGTTATTCCAGGACCGTCACCGGCATGCCCACTTCCAGGCGCCCCGCCCCGTTGTTGACCAGGTTCTGGCCGAACATCGCACCCTCTGGGGTCTTGCGGTAAGCCTCAAGCGTGGCAAAGGGTTCACGATCGGCACTGCGTTCGCCGGTCTGCGGGTCGAGGGTGGTGAGAATGCAGCGTGAACACGGCTTGACCACTCGAAACTCGAGATCGCCGATGCGCAGGCGCTTCCAGCCATCTTCGGCAAAGGCTTCGCCGCCCTCGACCACCAGGTTGGGGCGAAAGCGCAGCATCTCCATGGGGCGGCCGACTTTTTGGCAGAGGTCGTCAAGGGAGGCCTGGCCGATCAGCAGCAACGGGTAACCGTCGGCGAACGCGACCTGGTCATCATCTCGGCCATAACCGGCTTGAGTGGTACGGGCGCGGTCCAGGGGCATCTGCACCAGCCGCGTCGGCTTGCCGATAAATTCACTGACCCAGGCCGCCGCCGCGTCACCGGCGTCCGGCACGCGCAAGGTGTCGCGCCAGATCGTCACGCCGCGTAGCTCACTGTCGATGCCCGGCAACGCCACGTCCAGCGGCGCGTAGCCAGGTGAGCTGAGGGTAAGGCCGCCGCTTGGGTTCCACAGCGCCGACAGTTGGCTCATCTTCGCCACGGCGCGCTGCGTGAGGAAACGCCCGCTGGCCTCGTCCACCAGCATCCAGCGTCGATCACCGTGCAAACCGAGCTTATCCAGGCCGATTTCCTGCAATATCTCGGCCTTGCCGGACTTCAAGGGGTAACGGTACAACGCGCTGAGACGAAGCATGGGCCTGCATTCCTGGGGGGCAAAGATGCCACCCTAAGGTCAAGCCGAAGCTTCGTCCAGCATCAGTCGTTGACGCACCACATCCACCAGCTTGTCGGGCTGGAACTTGGACAGGAAGTTGTCGCACCCGACCTTCTTCACCATCGAGTCGTTGAAGCTGCCCGACAGCGAGGTGTGCAGCACCACGTAGAGCTTGCGCAGGCGCGGGTCGTTGCGAATTTCGGTGGTGAGGCGGTAGCCGTCCATCTCGGGCATTTCGGCGTCGGTGAAGATCATCAGCAGCTTGTCGGTCATCACGTGGCCGGCGTCGGCCCAGGCCTTGAGCATGTTCAGCGCCTTGAGGCCGTCGCTGGCGATGTGCATCTTCACCCCCAGCTGGCCCAGGGTGTCGCGCAGTTGCGACAGGGCGACGTTGGAGTCGTCCACCAGCAGCACTTCGCGGCCACGGGCACGTTCCAGCACCGGGTCGTCGAGTTTCTCGCGGGACACCTTGGCGTTGTAGGGCACGATCTCGGCGAGGACTTTTTCCACATCGATGATTTCCACCAGTTGGTCATCGACCTTGCTGATAGCCGTGAGGTAGTGCTGGCGCCCCGCGCTGGTGGGCGGCGGCAGGATGGATTCCCAGTTCATGTTGACGATGCGGTCCACGCCACCGACCAGGAACGCCTGCACCGAGCGGTTGTACTCAGTGACGATGATAGTGCTGTTCGGGCCCGGTACCAGCGGGCGCATGCCGATCGCCTGGGACAGGTCGATCACCGGCAAGGTCTGGCCGCGCAGGTTGACCACGCCACACACGAATGGATGGCGCTGCGGCATCAGGGTCAGCTTGGGCAGCTGCAGCACCTCTTGAACCTTGAACACGTTAATGGCGAACAACTGCCTCCCGGCCAGGCGAAACATGAGGATTTCCAGGCGATTCTCACCCACCAGTTGCGTGCGTTGATCTACCGTGTCGAGAATGCCGGCCATTAAATGCTCCTGGTGTGCGCTGGAAATATTGCCCGAAGGAATTGTGCGGTTTACTAAAACTGGTTATCGGCGGCGCAAGCCAGACCTTGACCCCTGTAAAATGCCACGTAAATTCATTGATGTCACACTGATATCATGCTTTACTGCCCAGGCATCCCCACAGCACTATCCATGGCGGGTGCGGCGACGTTGCGCGACACTTAAATCGACGCAAGGTTCCGCCATGTAAGGGATTCCCCTATACGCAATCAGGCCCAACCTGATATTCGCAGTATCTAATAGCCATTAATGTGACGCCATTCTCATTGCATGAATGGAGTCAGGCTATTGTTTGCCATGCCAAGCCCTCGGCCCACGGGCCTTCCAGACGCTCACGTGGCGGCAACTGACAGTGTGCGACTAAGCCCACTCACAAGGGCCACCCAGAGCCGTCACCGTCATTCAAATAAACGTCCTACTGCAAATTCAGAAGCGACCTACAGCTTCCGGTCATATTTCAGCGGTAGTTTTACGCCATTCACCCGATGCGACATCTCAATACCCGACCTTAAGTTGTGGAGACTTGCGTGATGAACGACGGTAACGAGTGGCAAGCTGCATTTCCCGAGTTCCTGCACGAGGCTGAAAAGCTGCTGGTCAAGTCGGAAGAGTGCCTGAGCCACCTGCACTTGATTCGCAACGACAGTGACGCTATCGAGTGCATGAAAATCAGCCTGACCAAGCTCGCCGAACGAGCCGACTGCCTGGCCCTGCAGGCGATCAGCGAATTCTCGCGGCATATCCAGTACCTGATCGCCAACGCCGAAAACCCGTTGCAGTTGCACGACCAAGCGCTCCAGGCGCTGGAAGAGTGCCTGAAATTGCTGGCCTGGCAATTGGAGTTGATCGACGTGAAGACTGGCCAACTGGCCTTGGATGAAGCGGAACAAGCCACGTTGATTGCCACGGTAACGTTGCAGATCCCGCAAAAAAGCTTCAGTCATAAACCCCAGCAACGCATGCATCACACTTTTTGACGCCGCCACAGGTGGTATTGAAACGCCGTGTTATCTAAAAGCGACAAGTTTAACGAACTTGCTGGTAATCAATGCGCACAAAAAGATATCAAATAGCCAGCACTCTTTAATGACGATACACCCCTTTTAAGTCACCCAACTTCCCCCACTTCATGAACGCCGGGATTACCGCCCGGAGTCTCTGTGCGGTGAAGTCAGCCTGCCAGGCACGGCAGCAGGCGACCAACGGTAATAGTGGTGGTAATATGCCCACGCTTGAAGTGACGCAACTTCATCATGCAAAAAAATGACTCGATAACGTATTTCAAACAGAGCCCGGTCAGCCGCCTTGACCGCTCTTTTCGCAGCGAACCTTCATTGGCTCCATCCGCTATGCATGCCAGCCTCAAGACATTCATCGCAAGGTCCGCGTCCCGCAGCAATGCACGCCGTTTGCTTCTCGCCCTATGCCTTGGCTCGCTGCTGCTGAGCCTGTGGGCCTACAGCCGCTCCGCGCCGCTGCCGCTGATGGTGCCGCTGTTCAACCTGGGCACCTTGCTGGTGGTTGGCCTGCAACAGTGGTACTCACGCAAATCTATCAAGTTCCAACCGCAGGAATTGGCCGACCGCCTGCTGCAGGTGCAGGAAAACGAACGCCATCGCCTCAGCCGCGAACTGCATGACGACATTGGCCAACTGCTGACCGCCGCCAAGCTGCAAAGCGAATGGCTCAAGCGCCGCCTGCCGGACGACCTGCAAAGCCAGTGCACGGTACTGTGCAACACCTTGAATGAGACCCTGGCCAAGGTCCGCGACGTATCGGCTATCCTCAACCCCCGCCAGCTTACCCACCTCGGCCTGGAAGCCAGCCTGCGCGCGCACCTGCTCAAGACCCTGGAAAACACCCCGGTGCACTGGAGCCTGGAATGCCAGCAGCGGCTGACCGGCATTCCTGAAGAAATGGCCGTGGCGGCCTTTCGCATTACCCAGGAAGCGGTGACCAACATGCTACGCCACGCCCAGGCGCGTAACCTGCTGGTGCGCCTGCAACGCCTGCCCGAGGGCCTGTCGCTGACCATTTGCGATGACGGAAAGGGTTTCTCGCCCGCCATCAACCCCGCCCTGGAAGGCCAACGGGGCATGGCCGGCATGTCCGAGCGGATCGATCAACTGGGAGGCCGCTTGTCCGTCAGCAGCCAGCCAGGCGAAGGCACGCGGATCGATGCGCTTTTCCCCTGGGCGCCGCGCGCCCTCGAACGGGCCAGTCCCCCTAAGGTTCTCGAGTGACCTGCACATTACTCCTGGTGGATGACCATGCACTGATCAGGGCCGGCGTACGCGCGCTGATCCAGGACATTCCCGGCTACACGGTGAGCGGCGAGGCCAGCGATGGCGCGCAGTTGCTTGAGCAGTTCAACGCCTTGCAACCGGATATCGTGCTGCTCGACCTGTCGATGAAGCACACCGGTGGCCTGGATGCCTTGCAGCAACTCAAGCGCGCCTGGCCCAAGAGCAAGGTGCTGATCCTGTCGATGCACACCGACCCGGAACTGATCATGTGCGCACTGGAGTCCGGCGCCCATGGCTACCTGCTCAAGGACACCACCGCCAACGAGCTGGAACACGCGCTGATGGCACTGCGCAACAACGAGCGCTACCTGAGCCCGGCCATCGCTCACACCGTGATCAGCCAGGCGCTGGTGCGCAGCCAGGGCGCCGCCGCGCCCGCAGGCCACAGCCATAACCTCACGGCCCGGCAACTGGAAATCCTGCGCCTGATCGTGCGCGGCAAATCCACCCGCGAGATTGCCCACGGCCTGGGCCTGAGTATCAAGACCGTCGAGGCCCACCGTTCGCAAATCATGAAGCGCCTGCAGATTTTCGACGTGGCGGGCCTGGTGTTATTCGCGGTACGCGAGCAGATCATCAGCCTGGACGACTAGGGGCGAACCCAGCGGCAGATGCACGCGCAGGGCCTTGGGCAACGCCTCGAAATGCAGGTCGTCGCCTTGCAGCGGTTCGCCGTCGAGGTTGATGTACAACCCCTGGGCAACCTTGATATTGACCCACGGCAGGCGTGCACGCACGAACATGGCATCCAGGCCCCATCCGTTGCTCATCAGCTCACGCAAGGTACTGACCACCTCTTGGGGCGCCGGCAGGATGCTGACGTCGAGCAGGCCATCATCGGCCATGGCCCCAGGGCAGAGCTCATGCCCACCGCCCGCCTGGCGACCGTTGCCGATGCCCAGCGCCAGCAATTGACCTTTCCAATGAAAATCCGGCCCATCCAGCTCGGCATACGCGGCCTTCAATTCGCTGAAACGCGTCAAGCCAGTGAACAGGTAGGCCGCGCCACCGAGGATTTTCTTCAGGTCTTCGGAGGTGTTGGCGGTGACCTGGCTGCCGAAGCCGCCGGTGGCCATGTTCAGGAAGATTTGCCCACCCACCTGGCCGAGGTCGATTGCCCTGGCCGGTGCGTCCAGCAATGCCAGGGCCAGCGCGGGCTCCAGCGGCACGCCGGCGGCCTTGGCGAAATCATTGGCGGTGCCCAGGGGCATCAGTACCAGGCTGGCGTCGGAGTTGGCCAACGCCATGGCTTCAGCCACGTCACGCAAGGTGCCGTCGCCGCCGCCGGCAATGATGTGGGTATAGCCGCCGTCCAAGGCCTCCTTGACCAGGCGCTGGGCGTCACCGCCCTCCCACGTCACCCGCACCGCCAGCTCCCCGCCCTGCTCCCGCCGTGCCTGCACGGCCGCACGCACGTCCTCGTTGAGGGCTTGCTTGCCGTGAAGAATCAACAGTGCTTTGGCGGTGCTCATGGATGGCTTACTCCTGGATTCAAAGGTGCTTGAAGGATGTGGACCTTGAACCAGTAGGGAAAGTGCAGCCACAAGCGCCAAGTTATAAGCAACACCTATCAGGCTTCAAAACTTGCCGCTTGAAGCTCGAAGCTTTCAGCTGCTCTTATGCAACTTACTCATCAACTGCGCTGATGTGGACCTTGAACCAGTAGGGAAAGTGCAGCCACAAGCGCCAAGTCATCAGCGGCAAGCCAAAACTCAAAACTTGCCGCTTGAAGCTCGAAGCTTTCAGCTGCTCTTATGCAACTTACTCATCAACTGCGCTTCAGCCTGGGTCAGGCCGCACGACTGGGTCAGTTCATCCACCGTAGCGCCCATGCCCACCAGCTTCGCCGCCTGGGCAAATGACAGGCTGGAAGGATCACGCTGTTCGATCTGCGCGAGTTTGTCCGGCAACGGCGCAAGGATGGCGCGCAGCTCATGCACCTCATCCCCGACCTTCACCGCACTTTGCTGGAAGTGATCAACACGCTTGACCAGCTCCAGGATGCGCCGGTCACGCAATGCATCGCGCTCGGCCTGTTGCATGGCCAGTTCCCGCTGCTGGCGCAGGTAGCGCAGCAGGAAGGCCAATGTCCCGGCCCATAGCAGGGCCAGGACGATTACCGCAGCCTCAAGGAACAATCAGATGCTCTCCAGTTCCGACCATTCTTCTTCGCTCATCATTTTGTCCAGCTCAACCAGAATCAACAATTCGTTGTTCTTGTTGCACACGCCCTGGATGAACTTGGCCGATTCCTCGTTACCCACGTTCGGCGCGGTTTCCACTTCCGATTGGCGCAGGTAGACCACCTCGGCGACGCTGTCGACCATGATGCCGACCACTTGCTTGTCGGCTTCGATGATCACGATGCGCGTGTTGTCGCTGATCTCGGCCGTATCGAGACCAAAACGCTGGCGGGTGTCGATGACCGTCACCACGTTACCGCGCAGGTTGATAATGCCGAGCACGTAGCTTGGCGCACCTGGGACGGGGGCGATCTCGGTGTAGCGCAGCACTTCCTGCACGCGCATCACGTTAATGCCGTAGGTTTCGTTGTCCAGTTTGAAGGTAACCCATTGCAGGATAGGATCATCCAAACCTTGTGCAGACGCTGACTTGTTCATAGCTGTGACCCCTTCAAATGCCGATGTAGGCGGCGTGTGTACTTCTTTTGACCGCACTTGCGCGCGGCCCTTATTGTTCAATCAACTGCGTTTGGCAACAGGCATTGTCTTGACGGCACCGCTGGCGATCAATTCGGCCAGTTCGGCAACGTCGAGCAACGCGCACATGTGTTCGATCACGGTGCCCGCCAGCCAAGGCCGTTGGCCCCGGTGGCTGCGCCATTTGATTTCATTCGGGTCCAGGCGCAACGAACGGCTGACTTGATGCACCGCCAGCCCCCACTCGTAGCCCTGCACCGAGATCACGTATTGCAAGCCCTGGCGGAAGTCATCGCGGTAGCGGTCGGGCATCACCCAACGCGCGGTGTCCAGCACCTTGAGGTTGCCGGCCTGGCTCGGCAGGATGCCGAGGAACCACTCCGGCTGGCCGAACAATGGCGTCAGCTCCTGGCCTTCCAGGGAATAGATCGAGCCCAGGCACACCAGCGGCACCGCCAGGGTCAAGCCGGCGACATCGAACAGCAAGCATTCGAACGGCTCGGCAGCCCATGAAGGGCGATCATCGCCGCTCACCGGCGGCGGGGTGATGCTCGGCGGCAGGTGCACATCCACCACCGGCTCGACCACCACCTGCGGCGGCGCCACGACCGGCACCACCACGGGCGCGGCGACCGGCACGATCGTCGGCGCGATATGCGCATCGCGGGCCTGCTCTTCCAACACGGCCAGCTGGAACTCATCCAGGCTGCTCGACGACGGCACTTCCAGCACCGGCTCCAGCGCCAGGACCGGTTCCGGCAACTCTTCCTCGGTCGCATCCTGCAGCAAGGCATCCAGGTAGGATTCCAGTGCCAGTTGCGGCCGGGTCTTGACCTTGAGGTCGACGGGGCGGTTCATCATCAGGCCACCTGCGCCACAAGCTGCTGGGACAGCAGGTGCTTGAGCAACGCGCGGTAGGCCAGCACGCCACGACTTTTACCGTCGAACTGCGAAGGCGTGAGCCCTGCCCGGCTGGCATCGCGCAGGCGCGTGTCCACCGGGATATAGCCGTTCCAGATCGTCTCCGGATAGGCGTCGCGCAGTACACGCAAGGTGCCCAGGGACGCCTGGGTGCGACGGTCGAACAAGGTCGGCACGATGCTGTACGGCAGCGCCTGTTTGCGCGAGCGATTGATCATCGCCAGGGTGCTGACCATGCGCTCCAGGCCTTTGACCGCCAGGTGCTCGGTCTGCACCGGGATCACCAGTTGCTGGCTGGCCGCCAGGGCGTTGACCATCAGTACACCGAGCAACGGCGGGCTGTCGATGATGGCGTAGTCAAAGTCCTGCCACAGTTGCGCCAGGGTCTTGGCGATCACCAGGCCCAGACCGCTCTGCCCCGGCGACTGGCGCTCAAGGGTGGCCAGCGCGGTGCTGGAGGGCAGCAGGGAAATGCTCTCGTTGCTGGTGGGCAGCAGCAATTGACCGGGCAAGTCGCCGGGCACATTGCCCTTGTGCAGGAACAGGTCATAACAACTGTGTTCCAGCGCGTCCGGGTCGTAGCCGAAATAGCTGGTCATTGAGCCGTGGGGGTCGAGGTCGACCACGACCACACGCTTGCCCGCCTCGGCCAGCAAGCCGGCTAAAGCGATGGAGGTGGTGGTCTTGCCGACTCCACCTTTTTGATTGGCAACTGCCCAGACTCTCATTCGGATGGTTCCTCCCGGCAGGCATTGGCGCGACCGAGACATTGCATGGATTATTGAGCCGGTGACGGAGAATTGACGGCACTCTGCCGAACCGGCGGCTTTGCAAGGGCCGGTGCAGTTTGTGTGCCAGCGCGCTTCAAGGCCGCGTCCGGTGTTGCATTGGCGGTGCCGGTACCGGTCAGGCTGCGGCGCACATCCAGGTTGCGCGAAACCACCAACACCACCCGACGGTTGCGCGCGCGGCCTTCCACTGTGGCGTTGTTGGCCACCGGTTGGAACTCGCCGTAACCCACCGACGCCAGGCGCGAGGGGTTCACGCCCTGCATCGCCAGCATGCGCACGATGCTCGCCGCCCGGGCCGAGGACAACTCCCAGTTGGTCGGATACTGCGCGGTGCTGATCGGGATATTGTCGGTAAAGCCTTCGACGTGTATCGGGTTCTCGAAGGGTTTGAGAATGGCCGCGACCTTGTCGATGATGGTGAACGCCTGGTCGCTGGGCATCGCGTCGGCGCTGGCGAACAACAGGCTGGAGTTGAGTTCGATCTCCACCCATAACTCATTGCCACGCACGGTCATCTGGTTGGAACTGATCAGGTCGCCAAACGCGGCGCTGATGTCATCGGCGATGCTTTTCAGCGGGTCGCTGGTGCCCCCAATGCCGGCAGCGGTTTCATCGCTGTCGTTGACCAGCGGCTTGGCCGGGGTCACGGTCCTGGGCCGCTCTTCGCCGATGGGAATCGGCTTCAAGGAGCGGTCGGCATCGTTGAACACACCGATCAACGCCTGGGAAATGACTTTGTACTTGCCTTCGTTGATCGACGAGATGGAGTACATCACCACGAAAAATGCAAACAACAAGGTGATGAAGTCCGCGTAGGACACCAGCCAACGTTCGTGGTTGACGTGCTCTTCAGGCTCGCGACGGCGTCGGCTCACTGGCAACCTCCGAAAACACCGGCCACTGCAGGAGCGAGCTTGCTCGCGAAAAACGTCAATGATGACGCGGGCATCCTGGATAAATGCGGCGCTTTTGAGTTCTTCGCGAGCAAGCTCGCTCCTACAGGGGGATGGGTGTTCATAACCATCAGTCCATGAAGCCCTGGAGCTTCAATTCGATGGAGCGCGGGTTCTCGCCCTCGGCAATCGAGAGGATGCCTTCGAGCAACATTTCGCGATAACGGGACTGGCGCATGGCAATCGACTTGAGCTTGCTGGCCACCGGCAACAGCACCAGGTTGGCACTGGCCACGCCATAGATGGTGGCGACAAACGCCACGGCAATCCCGCTGCCCAGTTGCGAAGGGTCGGCCAGGTTGCCCATCACATGGATCAGGCCCATTACCGCACCGATGATGCCGATGGTCGGCGCATAGCCGCCCATGCTTTCAAATACTTTGGCGGCGTTGATGTCGCGGCTTTCCTGGGTATAGAAATCCACCTCGAGAACGCTGCGGATCGCTTCCGGCTCGGCACCGTCGACCAGCAATTGCAGGCCTTTGCGCGCGTAGCTGTCGGGCTCGGCATCGGCCACGCCTTCCAGGCCCAGCAGGCCTTCCTTGCGCGCGGTGAGGCTCCAGTTGACCACGCGGTCGATGCCGCCGGGCAGGTCGACACGTGGCGGGAAAATGATCCAGATCAGGATCTGCATCGCGCGCTTGAACGAACTCATCGGCGACTGCAGCAACGCGGCGCCCACGGTGCCGCCAATCACGATCAACGCCGCCGGGCCGTTGGCCAGCGCGCCAAGGTGGCCGCCTTCGAGGTAGTTGCCGCCAATGATTGCGACAAACGCCAGGATGATGCCCATCAGGCTCAATACATCCATCAGAGGCAGGCCTCCACCAGATGCTTGCCGATGTCGTCCAGGCTGTAGACGGCGTCGGCCAGGTCAGCCTTGACGATGGCCATGGGCATGCCATAGATCACACAACTGGCCTCGTCCTGGGCCCAGATCGCGCTGCCGCCCTGCTTGAGCAGACGCGCGCCTTCGCGGCCATCGGCGCCCATGCCGGTGAGCACCACCGCCAGAACTTTGTCGCCGTAGGACTTGGCCGCCGAACCGAAGGTGATGTCTACGCATGGCTTATAGTTCAGGCGCTCATCGCCCGGCAGGATTTTGATCGCGCCACGGCCGTCAACCATCATCTGCTTGCCACCCGGGGCCAGCAACGCCAGGCCAGGGCGCAGAATGTCGCCGTCCTCGGCTTCCTTGACGCTGATGCGGCACAGCTTGTCCAGGCGCTCGGCAAACGCCTTGGTGAACGCGGCCGGCATATGCTGAATCAACACGATCGGCGCCGGGAAGTTGGCCGGCAGTTGCGTCAGCACGCGCTGCAGGGCGACCGGGCCGCCAGTCGAGGTACCGATGGCAACCAGCTTGTAGGCCTTGCGCTTGGGTGCGGCGGACTGCCCGGCCGCGGGTGCCGCGGCACGAGCCGGCGGCGCCGGGCGCGCAAGCGGCGCGGGGGCCGGGCGACCAAACGAGGCACTGGAGGGCGCAGCCGGTGCGGCAACCGGCGCCGGCGCTGGCGCGCTGAACAGGCTGCGACGGTTGCTGCGGGCAATGCTGTGGACTTTCTCGCACAGCATTTGCTTGACCTTCTCGGGGTTGCGCGAGATGTCTTCGAAATTTTTCGGCAGGAAGTCCACCGCCCCCGCGTCCAGCGCATCGAGGGTCACTCGGGCGCCTTCGTGGGTCAGCGAAGAGAACATCAATACCGGGGTGGGGCAGCGTTGCATGATGTGCCGAACAGCCGTGATGCCATCCATCATCGGCATCTCGTAGTCCATGGTGATCACGTCCGGCTTCAGCGCAATGGCTTGATCAATCGCCTCTTTGCCGTTGGTGGCCGTGCCGACCACCTGGATGCTTGGATCGGCGGAAAGAATTTCCGAGACGCGGCGGCGGAAGAAACCTGAATCGTCCACCACCAGGACCTTGACTGCCATAAACACTCCGTTAGGTGGGGCGGGCAAACTGCCTGAGCCCCACCAGAATCAAATACGCCGAGCGGCGTAATGCTTGAGCATGCTCGGAACATCGAGAATCAGCGCGATCCGACCGTCGCCGGTGATGGTCGCACCCGACATGCCCGGGGTCCCCTGCAGCATTTTGCCCAAGGGCTTGATGACGACTTCTTCCTGGCCAACCAGTTGATCGACGACAAAGCCGATACGCTGAGTGCCCACGGAAAGAATCACCACATGGCCTTCGCGCTGCTCTTCATGAGCCGCCGACGCCACCAGCCAGCGCTTGAGGTAGAACAGGGGCAACGCCTTGTCGCGCACGATCACCACTTCCTGGCCGTCCACCACGTTGGTGCGCGACAGGTCGAGGTGGAAGATCTCGTTGACGTTGACCAGCGGGAAGGCGAAGGCCTGGTCACCCAGCATCACCATCAGGGTCGGCATGATCGCCAAGGTCAACGGCACCTTGATCACGATCTTCGAGCCCTGGCCCTTGGTCGAGTAGATGTTGATCGAACCGTTGAGCTGGCTGATCTTGGTTTTCACTACGTCCATGCCGACACCACGCCCGGACACGTCGGAAATCTCGGTCTTGGTCGAGAAGCCCGGGGCGAAGATCAGGTTGTAGCACTCGGTATCGGTCAGGCGGTCGGCGGCGTCCTTGTCCATCACGCCACGCTTGACCGCGATATTGCGCAGGATGGCCGGGTCCATGCCCTTGCCGTCATCGGTGATCGACAGCAGGATATGGTCGCCCTCTTGCTCCGCCGCCAGAATCACCTTGCCGTTGCGGGACTTGCCCGAGGCTTCGCGTTCTTCCGGGGTTTCAACGCCATGGTCGACCGCGTTGCGCACCAAGTGGACCAGCGGGTCGGCCAGGGCCTCGACGAGGTTTTTGTCGAGGTCGGTTTCTTCACCCACCAGTTCCAGGTTGATCTCTTTCTTCAGCTGGCGCGCCAGGTCACGCACCAGGCGCGGGAAGCGGCCGAAGACTTTCTTGATCGGCTGCATCCGCGTTTTCATGACAGCGGTTTGCAGATCGGCGGTGACCACGTCGAGGTTCGACACGGCCTTTTGCATGGTTTCATCGCCACTGTTCAGGCCCAGGCGCACCAGGCGGTTACGCACCAGTACCAGTTCACCAACCATATTCATGATGTCGTCCAGGCGCGCGGTATCGACCCGCACGGTGGTTTCGGCTTCACTGGCCGGCTTTTCCGCAACCGGTGCCGCGGCGGCGCGCGCCGGAGCAGGGGCTGCGGCAGGTGCCGGGGCTGGTTTGCCAGCGGCAGGCGCCGCAGCCTTGGCAGGCGCGGGTTTAGCCGCTACCGGGGCGGCAGTGGCCGCTGCGGTGGGGGCCACTTCGCTGAACTTGCCCTTACCGTGCAAATCGTCCAGCAACGCTTCGAATTCGTGATCGGTGATCAGGCCAGCACCGGCCGGCTGCGCGGGGGTGGCCGGCGCGGCAGGCGCTGCAGCCGTGCCCGCACCTTCCGGCAAGGCATCGACCGCAAAGGTGCCTTTGCCATGCAACTGGTCCAGCAACGCTTCGAATTCGTCGTCGGTAATGTCGGTGCTCGCAGCAGCGGGTGCTGGCGCGGCCGCGGCAGGCACCACGGCATCGGCGGCAAACTGGCCCTTGCCATGCAACTGATCGAGCAGGGATTCGAATTCCGCGTCGGTAATGTCTTCGCTGCTCGGGGCTACGGCTGGCGTGGCAACCGGCGCGACGACGGTCGATGCCTCGGCCTCGGCCTTGACGGCGCTGAGGGAGTTGAGCAACTGCTCGAACTCACTGTCCGTCACATCCGCCTCAGGCTCCGCGACCGGCTCAGGTACCGCTTCGGCCACAGGCGCCGCCGAGGTGTCGGCAGGTTCGGCATAGCGCGCCAGGGCGGCCAGCAGCTCCGGGGTGGCCGCGGTGATCGGGGCACGTTCGCGAACTTCGCTGAACATGCCGTTGACCGCATCCAGTGCTTCGAGAATCACGTCCATCAACTCCGAATCAACCTTACGCTCACCCTTGCGCAGGATGTCGAAGACGTTCTCGGCGATGTGGCAGCACTCCACCAGCTCATGGAGCTGGAGGAAGCCGGCGCCCCCTTTTACAGTGTGAAAACCGCGAAAAATTGCATTGAGCAGGTTCGCATCATCCGGGCGGCTTTCCAGCTCGACCAGTTGTTCGGACAGTTGCTCTAAAATTTCGCCGGCCTCTACAAGGAAATCCTGAAGGATCTCTTCATCGGCGCCGAAGCTCATGTGGGTGCTCCTTAGAAGCCTAAACTGGATAACAGGTCATCTACGTCATCCTGACCTGACACAACGTCTTCACGTTTATCGGCATGAATCTGCGGACCTTCACCCTTGGCGAGATGTTTTTGTGGATCTTTTTCCGAGAGGATCGCTGCGCGGTCATGTTCGATGCCGGCAAAACGATCAACCTGGCCTGCCATCAGCACTAATTTGAGCAGATTGCTTTCCACTTCGGTGACCAATTGGGTCACGCGCTTGATCACCTGACCGGTAAGGTCCTGGTAGTCCTGGGCCAGCAGAATGTCATTGAGGTTGCTGGAAACCGTACGGTTTTCCTGCTCGCTGCGTGACAGGAACCCTTCGACCCGACGGGCCAGCTCACGAAACTCTTCAGCCCCCACTTCACGGCGCATGAAGCGGCCCCAGTCAGCGCTGAGCGCCTGGGCATCCGTCGCCATGCCGTTGACCAAGGGCGTGGCGTTTTCCACCAGGTCCATGGTGCGGTTGGCCGCCGCCTCAGTCAGCCTGACCACATAGGACAGGCGTTCGGTGGCATCGGTGATTTGCGAGATTTCTTCGGCCTGGGGCATGTGCGGGTCAATCTGGAAATTGACGATTGCACTGTGCAGCTCACGCGTGAGCTTGCCCACTTCCTGGTACAGACCGCGGTCACGGGTCTGGTTGAGCTCATGGATCAACTGCACCGCTTCGCCAAACTGGCCTCTTTCAAGGCATTCGACCAACTGGTGAGCATGTTTTTTCAGGGTTGACTCAAAGTCTCCCTGTGACGTTTCGTTATTGTCCATAGCTCCCCCGCGATGGCATTAGCCGTGGATGCGTTCGAAGATTTTTTCAATCTTCTCTTTCAAGGCTTGTGCAGTGAAAGGCTTGACCACGTAACCGTTGACCCCGGCCTGGGCGGCTTCGATGATTTGCTCACGTTTGGCTTCAGCGGTGACCATCAATACCGGCAGGTGCTTGAGCCTTTCATCGGCACGCACTTTGCGCAGCAAGTCGATACCGGTCATACCCGGCATGTTCCAGTCAGTGACCAGAAAATCAAAGTTGCCACTTTGCAACATCGGGAGCGCAGTGGTCCCGTCGTCTGCTTCGGCCGTGTTGGTGAACCCAAGGTCACGCAACAGGTTTTTTATGATCCGCCGCATCGTTGAGAAGTCATCCACGATGAGGATTTTCATGTTCTTGTCCAATTCGACCTCCAAGCAGTCTTAAACGCGCCCAGCACCTGGACGCGCCATTTCAATCAACAGGCATTACACAAAAAGGACTGTCGGGGGCACCCTGGATCAAACCGCAAAGGTCAAACACCCTCGCGGTGAAGTTCTCAAGCGCCCACACACTGCCTGTCAGCGCGCTCGCCACTCTCCCAAACGCCCCCGCAAGCGGGCCGCGCACTGGCTGTGTAACTGGCTGACCCGCGATTCGCTGACCCCCAGGACCTCACCGATTTCCTTGAGGTTCAGTTCTTCGTCGTAGTACAGCGCCAATACCAGTCGCTCACGCTCAGGCAAATTGGCAATCGCGTCTGCCAACGCGCCCTGGAAGCGTTCATCTTCCAGGTCGCGCGCCGGCTCCATATGAGTACTCGCTCCGTCCTCGTGCAGCCCTTCGTGTTCGCCGTCCTGCAACAGGTCGTCGAAACTGAACAGGCGGCTGCCCAAGGTGTCGTTCAAAATCCCGTAATAATCGTCGAGACTCAATTGGAGTTCGGCCGCAACTTCGTGATCTTTAGCGTCGCGACCGGTTTTTGCTTCAATTGCACGAATTGCGTCACTGACCATGCGCGTATTGCGGTGTACCGAACGTGGCGCCCAATCCCCCTTACGCACCTCGTCGAGCATCGCGCCACGGATGCGGATACCCGCATACGTCTCGAAACTCGCCCCTTTGCTGGCATCGTACTTGGTCGACACTTCGAGCAGGCCGATCATGCCCGCCTGGATCAGGTCTTCGACCTGGACGCTGGCGGGAAGGCGAGCCAGCAGGTGATAGGCAATACGCTTGACCAACGGCGCATAGCGTTCGATCAACTCACCCTGACTGTCACGGGCAGACTTCTTGTAAACGTTATAGCCGTTCGCGGTCATAGCACCGGTCCTGCGCTCGTCTGATGAACCAATCGCTCGACGAAAAACTCCAAATGCCCCCGGGGGTTGGCGGGCAACGGCCAGGTATCGACCTTCTGGGCAATCGCCTTGAACGCCAGTGCACATTTGGAACGAGGGAACGCTTCGTAGACTGCACGCTGCTTTTGCACAGCCTTGCGCACACACTCGTCGTAGGGAACCGCGCCGACGTATTGTAAGGCGACATCGAGAAAGCGATCCGTGACCTTGGTCAACTTGGCGAACAGGTTGCGACCTTCCTGCGGGCTCTGGGCCATGTTGGCCAGGACGCGGAAGCGATTCATGCCGTAGTCACGGTTAAGCAGTTTGATCAGCGCATAGGCGTCGGTGATCGAGGTGGGTTCATCGCAGACCACCAGCAGCACTTCCTGGGCCGCGCGCACGAAGCTGACCACGGACTCGCCGATCCCGGCGGCGGTGTCGATCACCAGCACGTCGAGGTTATCGCCGATATCACTGAACGCCTGGATCAGGCCGGCATGCTGCGCCGGGCTCAGGTGCACCATGCTCTGGGTGCCGGAGGCGGCCGGCACGATGCGAACCCCGCCAGGGCCCTGGAGCAGAACATCGCGCAGCTCGCAGCGCCCCTCGATCACATCGGCGAGGGTATGTTTGGGTGTCAGCCCGAGCAGAACGTCGACGTTCGCCAGCCCCAGGTCCGCATCCAGCAGCATGACGCGACGGCCAAGCTCTGCCAGGGCCAGGGACAAATTCACTGACACGTTAGTTTTGCCGACGCCACCTTTGCCGCCGGTCACCGCGATCACCTGTACGGGATGCATGCTGCCCATTTTATTTCTTTACCTTGTCTTGCTTAGACGCAGGCTACATGGCTTGGCCGCGTGAATCGCTTGCAGACCATCGATGTAGGTACATTTCACGGTGTTCATCCTGACTTCAACCGACCCGTTTTGTCGGGTTGTGGTAGAGGTCGGCGAACATATCGGCCATCGCTTCCTCGCTAGGCTCGTCTTGCATTTGCACGCTCACGGCGCGGCTGACCAACTGATGACGGCGCGGCAGATGCAGATCATCCGGGATCCGCGGCCCATCGGTCAGGTAGGCAACCGGTAGTTCATGGCTGATGGCCAAACTCAATACTTCGCCCAGGCTGGCGGTTTCATCCAGTTTAGTCAGGATGCAACCGGCCAGGCCGCAGCGTTTGTAGCTGTGGTACGCAGCAGTAAGCACCTGCTTCTGGCTGGTGGTTGCAAGCACCAGGTAATTCTTCGATTTGATGCCTCGCCCGGCCAGGCTTTCCAGTTGCATGCGCAACGCCGGGTCACTGGCTTGCAGGCCGGCGGTATCGATCAGCACCACACGCTTGCGCAGCAACGGGTCGAGGGCGTTGGCCAGGGACTGGCCCGGGTCGACGTGGGTCACCGACACATTGAGGATGCGGCCCAGGGTCTTGAGTTGCTCCTGAGCGCCAATGCGGTAGCTGTCCATGCTCACCAGGGCGATGTTATGGGCGCCATACTTGAGCACGTAGCGGGCCGCGAGCTTGGCCAGGGTGGTGGTCTTGCCCATGCCGGCGGGGCCGACCATGGCGATCACACCGCCCTCTTCCAGCGGCTCGATTTCCGGGGTAACGATCATCCGCGCCAGGTGGGCCAGCAACATGCGCCAGGCCTGGCGAGGCTCTTCGATTTCGCTGGTCAGCGCCAGCAGGTCACGGGACAACGGACCGGACAGGCCGATACGTTGCAGGCGGCGCCACAGGTTGGCCTGTTGCGGCTTGCTGCCTTGCAGTTGTGTCCACGCCAGGGAGCCCAACTGCACTTCCAGCAGCTCGCGCAGGCCGTTGAGCTCAAAGCGCATCGAATCGAACACGCGCTGATCGACCGCAGGTGCCGGGGCGGGCGCCGCAGGGCGCGGGGGTTCGATGAAAGTCGGCTCGACCAGCGGTTCGGCAGCGGTCAGCGGCAGGCCGGCGAACAGCTGGCGGTTGGTGGTGGCATCGCTGTCGCCACGCATGCTCAGCTCGGCCTGGGCCGAAACGATGCGCGAGGCAGTCTTGCGCAGCTCGTCTTCGAGCTCCATGTTCGGCACACGCGGGGCCAGGGCCTGAGGGGTGTAATCCAGGGCAGCCGTCAGCTCGACACCGCCGGCGATGCGACGGTTACCGATAATCGCGGCGTCGGCGCCCAGCTCATCGCGGACCAACTTCATGGCCTGACGCATATCGGCGGCGAAAAAACGCTTTACTTGCATAACCCACTACCCTCAGCCGTTGGGCCCTACTGTCGCGACAATAGTCACTTGCTTGTTGTCAGGAATTTCCTGATAAGCCAAAACGTGCAAATTCGGTACTGCCAGGCGTCCAAACCGCGACAACATCGCGCGGACCGGGCCCGCCACCAGCAGAATCACCGGTTGGCCCTGCATTTCCTGGCGCTGCGCGGCGTCGATCAACGAACGCTGCAGCTTCTCAGCCATGCTTGGCTCCAGCAGAACGCCCTCTTCCTGGCCTTGTCCTGCCTTTTGAATACTATTGAGCAATATCTGTTCCAACCTTGGTTCCAAGGTGATCACAGGCAGCTCGGAGTCAAGCCCCACAATGCTTTGCACGATAGCGCGGGATAAGCCGACGCGCACCGCGGCCACCAGCGCGGCAGTATCTTGACTCTTGGCGGCGTTGTTGGCGATGGCTTCGGCAATGCTGCGAATGTCGCGCACCGGCACCTGTTCGGCCAGCAACGCCTGTAGCACCTTGAGCAATTGCGACAACGACAGCACGCCCGGCACCAGCTCTTCGGCGAGTTTTGGCGAGGCTTTGCCGAGCAGGCCCATCAATTGCTGGACTTCTTCGTGGCCGATCAGCTCATGGGAGTGCTTGTACAGAATCTGGTTGAGGTGGGTCGCTACCACGGTACTGGCGTCCACCACGGTGTAACCCAGCGACTGTGCCTGGCTGCGCTGGCTGACTTCGATCCATACCGCTTCCAGGCCAAAAGCCGGATCTTTGGCGGTAATGCCGTTGAGGCTGCCGAATACCTGCCCTGGGTTGATCGCCAGTTCGCGGTCGGGGTAGATCTCGGCTTCGGCCAGGATCACGCCCATCAGCGTCAGGCGGTAGGCGCTGGGGGCCAGGTCGAGGTTGTCGCGGATGTGCACGGTGGGCATCAGGAAACCCAGGTCCTGCGACAACTTCTTGCGCACGCCCTTGATCCGCGCGAGCAATTGGCCGCCCTGGTTGCGGTCGACCAGTGGAATCAGGCGGTAGCCGACTTCCAGGCCGATCATGTCGATCGGGGTCACGTCGTCCCAGCCCAGCTCCTTGGTTTCCTGGGCACGGGCCGGGGACGGCAGCAGCTCCTGCTGGCGCGCGATCTCCTGCTGGGCCTGGACCTTGACCGCGTTCTGCTTCTTCCAGAACAGGTAGGCGCCACCGGCCGCCATGGCGGCCATGCTCAGGAACGACACATGGGGCATGCCCGGCACGATACCCATGACGGCCATGATGCCCGCCGCCACGGCCAGGGCCTTGGGCGAGGCGAACATCTGCCGGCTGATCTGCTTGCCCATGTCTTCGGAGCCCGAAGCCCGGGTAACCATGATGGCCGCAGCTGTAGATAACAACAGTGATGGCAATTGCGCCACTAAACCGTCACCGATGGTCAGCAACGCGTATACCTTGCCCGCATCGCCGAAGCTCATGCCGTGCTGGAACATGCCGACCGCCACACCGCCGATCAGGTTGATGAACAGAATCAGCAGGCCGGCGATGGCGTCACCGCGCACGAATTTGCTGGCACCGTCCATGGACCCGTAGAACTCGGCTTCCTGGGCCACTTCCAAACGACGTGACTTGGCCTGGTTCTGGTCGATCAGGCCGGCGTTGAGGTCGGCGTCGATGGCCATCTGTTTGCCGGGCATGGCGTCGAGGGTAAAGCGCGCGCTTACTTCGGAAATCCGCCCGGCACCTTTGGTCACCACGACGAAGTTGATGATCATCAGGATCGCGAACACCACGATACCGACCACATAGTTACCGCCGATCACCACCTCACCGAAGGCCTGGATCACCTTACCGGCGGCGGCGTGGCCGTCCTGGCCGTGGAGCATCACCACCCGCGTGGACGCCACGTTGAGCGCCAGGCGCAGCAGGGTCGCTACCAGCAGGATGGTCGGGAACACTGCGAAATCCAGCGGCCGCAGGGCGTATACGCACACCAGCAGTACCACGACGGACAGGGCAATGTTGAAGGTGAAGAACACGTCCAGCAGGAACGGCGGCATCGGCAACATCATCATTGCCAGCATGACCAGCAACAACAGCGGCACACCCAGATTGCCCCGCGAGAGGTCAGTCAGGGTCGTACGAGCCGTGCCGAGCATTTGAGAGCGATCCACCACCGGTATTCCTCGTTTCCTTGAAGCAAACTTTTGACGCCAGTTGGCGACTTGGAGGCGCTATTGCAAGAAGCCTTCCAACTTTTACTTTGCGGTTCAGATCCCTTTATTCCAGGGGATAGTGAGCGGGCAGGCGAACGACGTCGCCGAATACAATGCGGTTCAAGTGCGGACGCTGGCGAAGACTTTCGGCGCGAGGGGGCATCAGACATTGCGCAGTTGATTGAGCTGGCAGGTTGGCTGGCTGAGCGGGTACTGGACGGTATTGAACCGTGAACGCAGACGGCCAAACCATAAGCTTGGGCATGGGGTAAGTGATCATCCCCTTCCATGGGGACGATCAAGAAGGTTCGACGCGACTATAACGGTCTTACGTCCATTGCTTGCGGCCCCTTGGGGCCTTCGGTAAGCGTGTACTCAACCTTTTGATTCTCTTCCAGGCTTTTGAAGTCGGAAAAAATGCCTGAAAAATGCACGAACACATCATCAGAACCATCGTCCGGCGTGATGAAACCGAACCCTTTTGCTTCGTTGAACCACTTTACGGTGCCAGTTGCCATTGCCAATCTCCAACTACCTGCTTGGGGCGTAGGCCCTATCAAACCGTTTAAAAACACCGTTGACTACTGTCAGAGTTGACAGGTAGACGGCGATCCCAGACGAGTGGTAGAGGCGAGAACAACGACTTAACCCGTGGTAATGAGCGGGCTCAGCGCAGGCCGGGCGATCAGGAATCGCGGCGCAGGTCCGGCGGGATCGGCAGATCCTTGAGCGGATCCGGGCGCTTGCCCTTGCCTGCACGGTATTGGCGAATCTGATAGACATAGGCCAACACCTGCGCCACGGCCAGGTACAGCCCCGCGGGGATCTCCTGATCGAGATCGGTGGAGTAGAAGATCGACCGCGCCAGTTCCGGCGATTCCAGCAACAGGATGTCGTTGGCCACGGCGATTTCGCGGATTTTCAGGGCAGTGAAATCGCTGCCCTTGGCCAGCAGCATCGGCGCGCCGCCCTTCTCCGGGTCGTACTTGAGGGCCACGGCGTAGTGGGTCGGGTTGGTGATGACCACGTCGGCGTCGGGCACCGAGGCCATCATCTTGCGCTGGGACATTTCGCGCTGCAGCTGGCGAATGCGTTGCTTGACCTCCGGCCGCCCCTCCTGATCCTTGTGCTCGTCGCGCACTTCCTGCTTGGTCATCAGCAGTTTCTTGTGGCTTTCCCACAGCTGGATCGGTGCATCCACCGCCGCGATGATGATCAACCCGGCGGCCATCCACAGTGCGCTCCAGCCAACCACCTGCACGCTATGAATGATCGCTGACTCCAGCGGCTCATGGGCGATGCGCTGCAGGTCATCGATGTCGGATGACAACACCATCAGCGCCACGAACAGGATCAGAAGGAACTTGGCCAGGGCCTTGAGCAGTTCCACCAGGGCCTTGGTGGAAAACATGCGCTTGAGCCCGGCCCCCGGGTTCATGCGGCTGAATTTGGGCGCCATGCTGCCGGCGGCGAATAACCAGCCGCCGAGGGCGACCGGGCCGATCAGCGCGGCCAGCAGCAAGGTGATCAGGATCGGCTGCACCGCCAGGATCGCGATTTTGCCCGAATGCAGCAGGTATTGCCCCATGGAGTCGGGGTTGAGCAACACCTCACGGGGCAAACTGAAGTTGTGCTTCATCAGCTCCAGCAGGTCCAGCGCCAAACCGCCGCCGTAAATCAGCAAGGCGCCGGAGCCGGCCATCATCGTGGCAACGGTATTGAGTTCTTTGGAGCGCGCAATCTCGCCCTTTTCCCTGGAGTCCTTTTTGCGTTTCTCCGTGGGGTCTTCGGTCTTGTCCTGACCACTCTCGCTCTCGGCCATGGCTCAGCGCGCCCGTGCCAGATCACGTAAAAACTGCAGGGCGTCGGTCGCCAGCGGTTGATACTGATTGAGAATGTCAGCCAGGCCGACCCAGAAAATCCACATGCCCAACACCAGGGTCAACGGGAAACCGATGGAAAAAATGTTCAATTGCGGCGCGGCGCGAGTCATCACGCCAAACGCGATGTTGACCACCAGCAACGCGGTGATCGCCGGCAGCACCAGCAACAGCGAAGCGCCCAACACCCATCCCAGGCGCCCGACAACTTCCCAGTAATGATTGACCACCAGACCCGACCCCACCGGCAAGGTGGTAAAGCTTTCGGTCAATACCTCGAACGCCACCAGGTGACCGTTCATGGCCAGAAACAGCAGGGTCACCAGCATGGTCAGGAACTGGCCGATCACCGCCGCCGACACACCGTTGGTGGGGTCGACCATGGAGGCGAAGCCCATGCCCATCTGGACCGAGATAATTTGCCCGGCGACCACAAAGGCCTGGAAAAACAGGCTCAGGGAAAAGCCCAGCATGGCACCGATCAGAATCTGCTCGGCGATCAGCATCAGGGCACTCAAGTCGAGGGCATTGACCGGCGGCATGGGCGGCAAGCCAGGCACGATCACCACGGTAATAGCCACGGCGAAATATAGGCGAATGCGACGTGGCACCAGGGTCGTACCGAACACCGGCATGGCCATCAGCATGGCCGTCACACGGAACAATGGCAGGATGAACGAGGCCACCCAGGTGCTGATCTGGGTGTCTGTCAACGCCAGCAGCGAGTTCATCCGGTCAGCCGATCAACTGCGGAATACTGCCGTACAGCTGCAGGATGTATTCCATGAAGGTCTGCACCAGCCACGGGCCGGCGACAATCAGCGTCACCAGCATCACCAGCAGGCGCGGCAGGAAGCTCAAGGTCTGCTCGTTGATCTGGGTCGCGGCCTGGAACATCGCCACCAGCAGGCCCACCAGCAGGCTCGGCACTACCAGCACGGCGACCATCATGGTGGTCAGCCACAGCGCCTCACGGAACAGGTCGACAGCGACTTCTGGGGTCATGGCCCTACACTCCGCCGAAACTGCTGGCCAGGGTGCCGATGATCAGCGCCCAACCGTCCACCAGTACAAACAGCATGATCTTGAACGGCAACGAGATGATCAGCGGCGACAGCATCATCATACCCATGGCCATCAGCACGCTCGCTACCACCAGGTCGATGATCAGGAACGGGATAAAAATCATGAAACCGATCTGGAACGCGGTTTTCAGTTCGGAGGTGACAAACGCCGGCACCAGGATGGTCAGCGGCGCCTGGTCCGGGGTGGCGATGTCGGTACGCTTGGACAGGCGCATGAACAGTTCAAGGTCGCTGGAGCGGGTCTGCGACAGCATGAAGTCCTTGATCGGGCCCTGGGCCTTGTCGATCGCGTCCTGGGCGGTCATTTTTTCCGCCAGGTAAGGTTGCAGGGCTTGCTGGTTCACCTTGTCGAACACCGGCGCCATGATGAACAGCGTCAGGAACAAGGCCATGCCGGTGAGGATCTGGTTCGATGGCGTCTGCTGCAGGCCGAGGGCCTGGCGCAGGATCGAGAACACGATGATGATCCGGGTAAAGCTGGTCATCAGCATGACGAATGCCGGGATAAAGCTCAGCGCCGTCATGATCAACAGGATCTGCAGACTGACCGAATATTCCTGCGCCCCGGCTGCGTTGGTGCCCAGCGTAATCGCCGGAATCGACAACGGATCGGCGCCGAACGCCAGCGGCGTGGCGAGCAACAGCATGAGCGTCAATAAAACGCGCATTACTTCTTATCCTTCTGATCCTTGCCCAGCAACTCCATCAGGCGCTGGGCGAATTCTGGCGTGGCGGGTTGGGATTGGGCCACGTTCACCGGTGTCTTGAGCACATGCAATGGGGTGATGCGGCCAGGGGTCAGGCCGAGCAGAATCTGCTCCTCGCCGACCTGCACCAGCACCAACCGATCTCGCGGGCCGAGGGCGCGTGAGCCGATCATCTCGATCACCTGGGCGTTGCCCGGCCCCACCTGCTGCACACGGCGCAACAACCAGGCGAGCACAAAGATCAGCCCCACCACCAGCAGCAGGCCCAGCACCAGCTGTGTCAGTTGCCCGCCAAGGCCACTGCCGACCGGTGCCGCTGCGGCTGCCGCGGCCTGAGCCATCGGCTCGGCTGCCAATGCCTCCAATGGCAGCGCAACGAACAGTCCCACCATGAGCCGCTTCATCTCAGCGCAACTTCTTGATGCGTTCGCTTGGGCTGATCACGTCGGTCAGGCGGATGCCGAACTTCTCGTTGACCACCACCACTTCGCCGTGGGCGATCAGGGTGCCGTTGACCAGCACGTCCAACGGCTCGCCGGCCAGGCGGTCCAGCTCGATCACCGAGCCCTGGTTGAGTTGCAGCAGGTTGCGAATGTTGATGTCGGTGCTGCCCACTTCCATGGAGATCGACACCGGAATGTCGAGGATCACGTCCAGGTTCGGCCCATCGAGGCTCACCGGGTCGTTGCTCTTCGGCACGCTGCCGAACTCTTCCATCGGCAGGCGCTTGCCGGCCGGCGCGGTGGCGGCGTCAGCAGCCAGCAGTGCGTCGATATCGTCCTGGCCGACATCGCCGGTTTCTTCCAGGGCTGCTGCCCATTCATCAGCCAGGGCCTGGTCTTCGGCGGAAGTGTTTTCGTGTTCGGTAGCCATTACATGTCCTCGGCGGAGCAAACATTCATAAATAGGGGTGCTTCAATGCAGTGGTTCAGCGACGGGGGATCGACTCAACCACTTGCAGCGCCAGGTTGCCCTTGTGGGAACCGAGCTTGACCTTGAACGACGGCACGCCGTTGGCGCGCATGATCATGTCTTCCGGCAACTCGACGGGAATGATGTCCCCCGGCTGCATATGCAAAATGTCCCGCAGGCGCAACTGGCGACGAGCAACGGTGGCGCTCAGCGGCACGTCGACATCCAGCAGGTCTTCGCGCAGGGCCTTGATCCAGCGTTCGTCCTGATCGTCCACGTCGGACTGGAAACCGGCGTCGAGCATCTCGCGCACCGGCTCGATCATCGAGTACGGCATGGTCACGTGCAGGTCGCCGCCACCGCCATCGAGTTCGATGTGGAAGGTGGAGACCACAATGGCTTCGCTGGGGCCGACGATGTTGGCCATGGCCGGGTTCACTTCCGAGTTGATGTACTCGAAATTGACTTCCATGATCGCCTGCCAGGCTTCCTTCAAGTCGATGAAGGCTTGCTCCAGCACCATGCGCACCACCCGCAGCTCGGTGGGGGTGAATTCACGGCCCTCGATCTTGGCATGACGGCCGTCACCGCCGAAGAAGTTGTCCACCAGCTTGAACACCAGCTTGGCGTCGAGGATGAACAGGGCGGTGCCACGCAGCGGCTTGATCTTGACCAGGTTGAGGCTGGTGGGCACGTACAGCGAATGCACGTATTCGCCGAACTTCATCACCTGCACGCCGCCCACCGCCACGTCCGCCGAACGACGCAGCATGTTGAACATGCTGATGCGGGTGTAGCGGGCGAAACGTTCGTTGATCATTTCCAGCGTCGGCATGCGTCCACGGACGATGCGATCCTGGCTGGTCAGGTCATAACTTTTGACGCTGCCGGGCTCGGCAGCCATTTCGGTCTGTACCAGACCATCGTCCACACCGTGCAACAGTGCGTCGATTTCATCCTGGGACAGCAGGTCTTGCACGGCCATGTCGTGGTCCTACTGCAATACGAAGTTAGTGAAGAGCGCCTGTTCGATCACGACTTTGCCGAGCTCTTTCTGGGCCACTTCCTGCACGCTGGCAGTGACCTTCTGGCGCAGCATTTCCTGGCCCACCGGGGTGGCCAGGGCATCGAAACTCTGGGCGGAGAACAGCATCACCAGGTTGTTGCGGATCACTGGCATGTGCACTTTGAGTGCTTCCAGGTCCGCTGCGTTACGCGCCAGCAAGGTGATGCTCACCTGCAGATAACGTTGACGACCATTCTGGTTGTAGTTGGCGACAAAGGCCGGAAGCATCGGCTCGAAGATTGCCGGTTGCTTGACGTTAGTGGCGGTCTCGGCAGCAGGTGCCGCTTTGCTTGCGTTGGTGTGCATGATGTACCAGGTGCCACCCACCGACGCGCCGATGGCCAGGAGCAGGCCCACGACGATTAGCAGGATAAGCTTGAGCTTGCCTTTGCCTGCGGGTGCTTTTACTGCTGCGTCGTCGCTCTTCGCCATGCCAATAATCCGTCACTATTCGGGGATTCATAGATCTACGGAAAGGCAAGAGCAAGTGTTATGCCAGAGTTGTCTGGGCAATCTGGAGAATGGCGCGGGCCAAGGAACACCACCGGTCAAATATGGGAGGCCCCACTCCCTCTTCGACGTAGCGCTGTCGAGCAGCAAACGGGAATCCTGTGGCGAGCGGGCTTGGCGAATCGTCGCACCACCCGCTCGCCACAAAAATGCGCTCGACTGAAATGGCTATGCAACTCCGGACCTCAGGGTGAAGTTTCAACCCTTTAAAATCAGCTCCACACTGGCAGAGTTTCGACAGAAATCAGGCGTAGTAGTCGACGGCGCTGGAGCCGACCACCGTCGAGGTCACCGGCGCCATCGCTTCAGCCACATCGACGTGGCTGCCGCTGTCACCGCCGTCAACGCGACCGCCACTGTTGCCCACGCCACGTGTCTGCGCTTGCTGTTGCTGCTGCTCCTGGCCACGGGACTGATCGGACACGTTGACGTCCACCTGCCCCATGCCCTGCTGCGCGAACATCTCCCGCAGGCGACCGGACTGGCTTTCCAGGGCTTCACGCACCACCGCGTGGGCGCTCATGAAGCTGACCTGGGCCTGCTGGTCGGCCGTCATATTGACCTTGATATCCAGGCGTCCAAGCTCAGCCGGCTGCAACTGGATCTCCGCCGATTTGAGGCTGGCGCTGGACAGGTACATCACGCGGTTGACGATTTCGTCGGTCCAGCCGCTCTGGTGCATGGCCAACGGCGCATTGACGACCGGCGGCAAGGCGTTGGCGGTTTTCGGCGTGGCCGCCTGGGTCAGGGCCGCCAGGCGATTGGCGAAGTCATCGACGCGGGTGTCGCTGCTGGCGCTCTTCAGGTCCTTGAGGCCTTCTTCGATCAGACCGCCGAAGGCCTTGTCGCCACCCTGGCCGGTGCTGTCCTTGGTGGCTTGCTGATCGACCATCGTGGCCAGGCCGGCGGCAAAGTTCTGTGCGGCGGTCGGCTGGTCCTGGGAGGTCGTCGGCGCGGTCTTTGCCGGCGCCTGGCTGCTGGCCGAGACATGCCCACCCTGCTCCATCGCCAGGCGCACGGCCGGCATGGCGTCCAGAGGATCGGCCTCAGGGTCGAACGCCGGCTTGGCCTCCTCGGTGGCCGCGATCGGTGCAGCAGCCACAGGCTGAGCCTTGTCATCCTTGGCTGACGCCACAGGCGCCGGGGTTTCCACCGGCACCGGAACGGCTACCGGGGTGACAGCGGCGATCATGGCCGGATCGACCACTGGATCAACCGGCGGCTGTTGCACCAGGGTCGGGTCGACGGGTGCGGCGTCATCGGTGCTGGCGCTGTCGTCGGCGGTGGCCGCTGGCTTGGCAGGCAAGGTATTGCCGCTATCGGCAACCGTCGGCGTGCTGGCGGCAGGCGTGTCGCTGCTGACCGCCGGCTTGGCGCTGGGGTCAGAAGGCTTGTCCCGCGTGGGCTTGGGCGCGTTGTCGTCAGACTTGGCGGTGGGTTTCGCGCCTTGGTTGGCGAACACTTGAGCGAAGCCAGGGCCCTTGTCCCGTGGGTCCGCGGCCGCTACCGACGGGGTGGCGACGGGCGCTTGAGGCTTGGCCGCGGGGGCAGCCTGAAGAAGCGAATTGGGAGCGACTGGCATAGGTAAAGGTCTCCACTGCATGAAGGTCGGGGATGCAGTATCAGGAGGTAGAGCAAGAGTCGGGCCAAGTTTTTCGGGAGCGCGTCAGCCCGTGTGCCCATGCGTTTTTGCGGTAATGGAAAGGTGCTCGGTCAATCACATCTGAAACCGCTGCCGCTCCGACTCATACAGCGGCCTCACCAGCGCAAACTCATGATCAATCTGATCGACCAGCGCCCCCAGGTCCGCTGTGGACTCAACGGATTCCACCTCCAGGCGCTGGCACAACTGCGCCAGCCGCACCGCTCCGAGGTTGCCGCTGCTGCCCTTGAAGCTGTGCGCGATCCGCCCCAAGGCCTTGGCGTCATCGCGCGCCTTGCGCAGGGCTTCGATGCGCTTTTGCGAGTCATCGAGGAAGGTCTCGAGCAACTTGGGATACTCGTCTTCCATCACTTCCTGCAAACCCGACAACACCTCGGGGTCCATATGTATATCAACCACTTGCTCGCTCCCTGATCAAGAATCGCTGGATTATGCCAGAGCCCCCCAGGAAAACTCTACGCAGACACTGCGCCCGCCATCGGACCAGCGCACATCGTCACTCAGCCGGCGCACCAGGTTCAGGCCTCGACCAGACAGGCGGTCGACGTCGAGGGGTCGCGCCAGCACGGCTTCCACGTCGAACCCGGGGCCGCTGTCTTCGAGACGCAGGGCCAGGGTGCCGCCCGTCACGGTCGGCGCCACATGCACATGCACCCGCACGTAGCCGCTGTTCAACCGCGCCAGGCGGTCATTGCGCTGGCGATAATACTCGGCAAAGCCCTGGGCATCGCATTTGAGCCGCGAGTCCAGGCCCAGCACGCCGTGCTCCAGTGCATTGGAATACAACTCGGCCATCACACTGTAGAGCGCGCCGCTCTGCTCGCGCAGGCCATGGACCTCCAGCAGCAGTTGCAACAGGTAGGGCAATGGGTTGTAACGCTTGAGCGTCTCGGCGCGGAATTCGAAACTTGCCGACCAGTCCAGTGGGCATGACTGGCCGCTGTCGGCATACAACGGCCCCGTCGCCCGCAGCGACTGGCCGGGCCGCAGGGTAATTTCCACCATGCTGACGTCATCCCGCGCCTCACCGCAAAATGCCGCCAGGGCCTGTTCGATATCCTCGAACAACCGGTCCGGTTCGCGGTTGGCGGCGAAGACCTGCTGCAACCGCTCAGTGCCAAACAATTGGTCGTTGGCATCGGCGGTATCCAGCACACCATCGGAGAGCAGGAACACTCGATCCCCCAACGTCATGGGCCAGACTTCAGTGCGGTCATCAAAGGCTTGCGCCGACAGCACCCCCAATGGCAAATGCCGCGACTGCAGTGGCGTACGCTTGCCGCTGGCGACTTCATGCACGTAGCCGTCAGGCATGCCGCCGTTCCACACCTCCACCGCTCGTCGTTCGGTACTCAGGCACAACAGGGTGGCGCAACAGAACATGTCCACCGGCAGGATGCGCTTGAGCTTGGCGTTCATCTCCCGCAGGATCTGCGTCAGGCCATAGCCCTTGGCCGTCATGCCGTAGAACACTTCCGCCAGCGGCATGGCCCCCACTGCCGCCGGCAGACCATGGCCGGTGAAGTCGCCCAGCAGCGCGTGCATATCGCCCGACGGCGTGTAGGCCGCCAGCAGCAGGTCGCCGTTGAACAGCGCATAGGGCGATTGCAGGTAGCGAATATTCGGCGCGGCGTTGATACAGCCGGAATGGGCGACCTTATCGAACACCGCCTTGGCCACCCGCTGCTCATGCAGCAGGTAGTCATGATGCCTGGCGATCAGGTCGCGCTGCTGCAACACCGTGGCCTGCAGGCGACGCAGGCGATCCATGGCATTGATCTTGGCGGCCAGGATCAGCGGGTTGTAGGGCTTGGGCAGAAAATCATCGCCGCCGGCGTCCAGGCACTCGGCCAGGGCAGCGCTCTCGCGCAAGGAGGTGAGGAAGATAATCGGGACCAGTGCTTCCCCCGCCAGTTGCTTGATCCACCGCGCGGCGGCAAAGCCATCCATCACGGGCATCATCGCGTCCATCAACACCAGTTGCGGGCGCTCACGGGCAAAGACTTCAACGGCCTCCTCGCCGTTGCTCGCGGTGAGCACCTGGTGCCCCTGGCGCCTCACAATGGTGGACAGCAACAGCAGGTCGGCGGCGCTGTCTTCGGCAATCAGGATCGTCAGCGCCTCCACTACCGAAGCCACGGCACTCAACGAATGTCGAACAGTTGGTTGAAGTTGGAGATCGCAAGAATCTTTTGCACGTCGCTGGTGCTGTTGATCACCCTGACTTCAGCGCCGTCGCTCGACGCGTAGTCACGCAGCAGCAGAAGCATGCCCAGGGCCGAGCTGTCCATATAGGTGGTTTCCTTGAGGTCGACCACATAGGTCTCAGGCACCTTGTAGAAACTCTCGTAGGACTGACGAAACGCCTGATGGCTGCCGAAGTCGAACCGGCCGTTGATTGAGATCGTCAACTTCTTCCCATCCAGGGATACTTCTGACTTGATTGACATGTGACTGCTTCCTTGTCATTGGCAATAGAGACAAGGTGTAGCAGGTGATAGAGATAGGGGCAACTTTAGCCTGGATCAGTAGGCATCTTTGCGCGGCAGGCGCTGGGACAACTCATCGAGCAGTTTCTGCTCGCGCTTGTCTTCAAGCGCCCGCGCTTCGTCGATATAGCGCTGCACCAGCTTGCGCAGGCCCTCGACCCGGGCAAACGCTTGCTGCCAGCTCTCGCGGGCCTTGTCGAGGTTGTTCTGGTGCCAGGCGAGGCTTTGGCGCTGCTGGCCAACGGCGGTTTCCAGCTGGTTGAGAAAGCCCTGGTAGCCCATCAACCATTGGCCCGACACGCCTTGTGTGCCACGCTCGATCCATTGCTGCTGGTATTCGCTGCGAAAGCGCTCGAGGTCGCCCAGCTTGCTTTCCGCCAGGCGCACCTGGCCTTGAAAGTAGCCCAGGCGCTGCACAGCGGTTTTTTCGGCCTTTTCGGCCATGTCCACCACGGGAGCCAGGCGCGCAGCACGGCTGTTGGCCATGGCTTAGCCGCCTGGCGCGGGGGCGAAGATCGAGCCCAGGTGGGCTTCGCTCTCACCCATGCTGATCTTGTCGTTGAGGCCCTGGCGCAGGTACGTCACCAGTTGCGGTTGCAGGGCGATCGCCAGGTCGGTGTCACGATCGCCGCCAGCCACGTAGGCGCCCACGCTGATCAGATCGCGGCTCTGTTGATAGCGCGACCACAATTGTTTGAACTGCTGGGCGCGGGCCATATGCTCGGGCGTGACCACCGCCGGCATCACCCGGCTGATGGACGCTTCGATATCGATGGCCGGGTAATGCCCCTCTTCCGCCAGGCGCCGTGACAGCACGATGTGGCCGTCGAGCACGCCTCGCGCCGAGTCGGCGATGGGGTCCTGCTGGTCATCGCCTTCGGACAACACGGTGTAAAACGCAGTGATCGAGCCACCACCGGCCTCGGCGTTACCGGCGCGCTCCACCAGTTTCGGCAGTTTGGCGAACACGGAAGGCGGATAGCCCTTGGTCGCCGGCGGCTCGCCAATGGCCAGGGCGATTTCCCGCTGGGCCTGGGCGAAACGCGTGAGCGAATCCATCAGCAGCAGGACGTTCTTGCCCTTGTCGCGGAAATATTCAGCGATACGCGTGCAGTACATGGCGGCACGCAAGCGCATCAGCGGCGCATCGTCCGCTGGCGACGCAACCACCACCGAACGCTTGAGGCCCTCTTCACCCAGGCTGTGCTCGATGAACTCCTTCACCTCGCGGCCCCGCTCGCCGATCAGCCCCACCACAATGATGTCGGCCTCGGTAAAGCGCGTCATCATGCCCAGCAACACCGATTTACCCACGCCGGTACCGGCGAACAGGCCCAGACGCTGGCCACGGCCGACCGTCAATAATCCGTTGATACTGCGAATGCCCACATCCAGCGGCACGCTGATGGGGTTGCGGTTGAGCGGGTTGATGGTGGGGCCGTCCATCGGCACCCAGTCTTCGGCCTTCATGCCACCCTTGCCGTCCAGCGCGCGACCGGCACCGTCGAGCACACGCCCGAGCATGCTCATGCCCATCGGCAGGCGACCGGTGTCGGCCAGGGGCACCACGCGGGCGCCAGGGGCAATGCCGGCCAGGCCACCGACCGGCATGAGGAAAATCTTGCTGCCGGAAAAGCCCATCACTTCGGCTTCGACCTGCACCGGGTGGTAACTGTCGTCGTTGATCACCATGCAGCGGCTGCCCATGGCGGCACGCAGACCCTCGGCTTCGAGGGTCAGGCCGACCATGCGCAACAGGCGCCCTTCAAGGATCGGCTGGCCGGGCAACTCAGTGGCCTCGGTATAGCCATCCAGGCGCTTGGCGAAGCTGGTGCGGTCAAGGCGCATCGACGGCGTCCAGGTCCAGGTCCAGGTCCAGGCTCAGGTCAGGCTCGGCCGGATTGAGTGCTTGCTCGTGCTGCTGGTCCAACAGCTTGGCCATGATCTGGCTGATGCGGGTTTCCACCGTGGCGTCGATGCGGCTGTGTTCGGTCTCGACGCGGCAGCCGCCAGGCTGCAGCGCCGCATCTTCGACGATCCGCCAGGTTTCTTCATGCCGCTCGCGCAGGGCTTTGACCTGTTCGAAATCCTGCGGGTTGATATACAGCCGCACATTGCCCACGCCCAGGGGCAGCAGCTTGAGGGCTTCACGCATCACGCTTTCGATTTGGCTGGAGTCCAGCACCAGTTCGCGCTGGATCACCTGGCGAGCGATGTGCTCCACCAGACGTACCATGGCTTTTTCGATCTGCGAATCCTGCTCGCCGATCGGGTCGAACAGGCTGCCCATCAAGCGTTCCAGGCTGGCCAACTTGACGCTCAACGCCGCTTCGGCTTCCTGGCGCACCTTGAGGGTGGTGCTGCGAAAACCGTCCTTCTCACCGGCGGCAAAGCCTTCGTTGTAGGCTTCCTGGCGGATGCTTTCCAGTTCTTCCAGGGTCAGTGGCTGGACTTCTTCCAGCGGCACTTCTTCCATTTCCACCGGCGGCTCTTCCACCGGTTCCGGCTCAGGCTCGGGCACGTGCGGGTCGAAGCTGGGCAACGACCAGATGTCGAACCCGCCGACATCCCGCGCGCGAATCAGATCGCTGGGAGCCTCATCTTTGTTCGACATGAAAGGCGCCTTAGATCATTTCTTCGCCGCCCTTCCCGCCGAGAACGATTTCTCCGGCTTCGGCCATACGGCGGGCAATGGTGAGGATTTCTTTCTGCGCCGTCTCCACGTCGCTGACACGCACCGGGCCCTTGGCCTCCAGGTCGTCGCGCAACAGTTCGGACGCACGTTTGGACATATTCTTGAAGATCTTCTCCTTGACGCCTTCGTCGGAGCCCTTGAGTGCCAGTACCAGCACATCGGAGGACACTTCGCGCAGCAACGCCTGGATGCCACGGTCGTCGACATCGGAGAGGTTGTTGAACACGAACATCAGGTCTTCGATCTGGCCGGACAGGGTGTCGTCGATCTCGCGGATCGAGTCCATCAACTGACCTTCGACCGAACTGTCGAGGAAGTTCATGATGTCGGCCGCGCGCTTGATACCGCCCAAGGTGGTACGCGAAGCGTTCGAGTTGCCCGAGAACTGCTTCTCGAGGATGGTGTTCAATTCTTTCAACGCCGCCGGCTGCACGGTGTTCAGCGACGACACGCGCAGGATGATGTCCAGGCGCACTTTATGGTCGAAGTGGCCCAGCACTTCACCGGCCTGGTCCGGGTCGAGATAGGCCACCACGATGGCCTGGATCTGCGGGTGCTCGTAGCGGATCACGTCGGCGACGGCACGCGGCTCCATCCACTTGAGGCTGTCCAGGCCACTGGTATTGCCGCCCAGCAGGATGCGGTCGATCAGGCCGTTGGCCTTGTCTTCGCCCAGGGCCGAGGTGAGCATCTTGCGGATGTAGCTGTCGGAACCGACGCCCAGGCTGGTCTGGTCGCCGACGATCTCGACGAACTCGCTCATCACCTGTTCGACTTGCTCACGGTGCACATTGCGCATTTGCGCCATGGCCACGCCGACACGCTGAACCTCTTTGGGCCCCATATGACGCAGCACTTGGGCAGCGTCGGTTTCACCCAGGGACAGCAGCAGGACTGCGGCTTTGTCGACCTTGGTGAGTTTGGCAACAGCGGCTCGATCACTCATCTGCGTTAATCCACTCTTTCACGACCTGGGCCACACGACCCGGGTCTTCCGCCACCAGGCTCTTGATTGCATTCAACTGAGCGTCATAGCCTTCGCTCGGGCTCGGCAACAGGATACTCTGCGGGCCGCCGAGGCTGACGCGGTCGTTGGCCAGTTCGCCGTCCAGGCCGCCCATGCCACCCAGCTCCACGTCGCCGCCACCGAAGGCCGCCAGTTGTTGTTTCTTGCCATGGCCGGTGATGTTGTTAAGTACCGGACGCAGCACACCGAACACCAGCACCAGGATGAACAACACGCCCAGCACTTGCTTGACGATGTCCCAGAACCAGGGCTGCGAGTAGAACGCCGGCTCGGCGATCACTTCGCCACGTTCGGCGGAGAACGGCATGTTGATCACGCTGACGCTGTCACCGCGGCTGGCATCGAAACCAACGGCGTCCTGCACCAGGCGAGTGAAGCGCGCCAATTCGTCGGCGTTCCATGGCGCACGGGTAACGGCGCCGTCAGCAGGGTTGACCTTGACCTGGTCATCGACCACCACCGACACCGACAGGCGATTGACGCGGCCCTGTTGCTGCTTGGTGTGGCTGATGGAACGGTCGAGTTCGAAGTTCTTGGTGGACTGGTTACGCTTGTCCGCCGGGTACGGGGCGAGCATCGGCTGGCCGGTGGCCGGGTCCATGATCTGTTGGCCATTGGCGTCCAGCAGCGGCTGGCCAGGCTGGATCGCGCCAGCGGTGGCGGCGGCGCCCCCGGTGGTTTGCGGGGCCGAGGCCGGAGCCGGGGGCTGGTTGCTGAGGGCGCCCGGCACACCTTGCGGGCCGTTGCTGGCGGTGCGTTGTTCGCTGGTGGACTGCTCGCTGCGCAGGGCCGGCTGGTCCGGATTGAACTGCTCGGAGGTCGACTCGACGGCGCTGAAGTCCACGTCGGCGGACACTTCAGCCTTGTAGCGGTCGTTGCCCAGTACCGGTTGCAGGATGTTATGCACACGCTGGGTGAGCATGCTCTCCACGCGGCGGCTGTAGTCGAACTGCTTGCCGGCCATGGTCAATGCGGAGTTTTCGAGCTGGTCGGACAGCAGGTTGCCTTTCTGGTCCACCACGGTGATCTGGGATTTGCTCAGCTCGGGAACGCTGGTGGCTACCAGGTTGACGATCGCGTTGACCTGGCCAGGCTCCAGGGAGCGGCCGGAAAACAGTTCGACCAGTACCGAGGCACTTGGCTTGCGTTCGTCGCGCACAAACACCGAGCTTTTCGGGATGGCCAGGTGCACGCGGGCACCCTTGACGTTGTTCAGGCTGGAAATGGTGCGCGCCAGTTCGCCTTCCAGGCCACGCCGGTAGCGGGTGGCTTCCATGAACTGGCTGGTGCCCAGGCCCTGGTCCTTGTCGAGGATCTCGAAACCGATATTGCTGTCGGACGGGGTCACGCCGGCGGCGGCCAGCTTCATGCGCGCACGGGCCACATCGTCGGCCTTGACCAGCAAGGCGCCAGAGTTGGGCTCCACGGTGTAGGCGATGTCGGCGGCGGCCAGGGTTTCCATGATCTGCTTGGAATCCATGCCCGCCAGGCTGCCGTACAGCGGCCGGTAATCGGGCTGCTGCGACCACAACACCACGGCAAAACCAATCGCCACGCTGGCAGCCAGGCCGACCAACAGGCCCACCTGACGCAACATGGTCATTTCCGAGAGGTTTTCCAGGAACGACAGGCCAAACAGCGGCGGCTTGCCGTCTGCCTTGGCGGGTACGTTGTCCACGACTGCTTCTGCCATGACTTAACTCTCGCCCTTAAACCGGCATCTGCATGATGTCTTGATAGGCTTGAACCAGTTTGTTACGCACTTGGGTCAGAGCCTGGAAAGAAACGCTGGCCTTTTGCGAGGCGACCATCACATCGGTGAGGTCCACGCCGCTTTTGCCGATCTCGAACGCGGTAGCCAACTGGCTGGAGGCTTGCTGGGTATCGCTGACCTTGTTGATCGCCTGACCGAGCATGTCAGCAAAACTGCTTTGGCCCAATTCCGGCGCTGGCGCGACGGATTTCGGTTGAGCCATGGCGTCCATTTGCATGGAGCGCATATCCAACATCAACCGATTGAACTCAATACCCTGGCTCATGAACTTCTCTCTCCGACAACCCGCATTTTTTTTGACGCTACGCCGCAATTACCAGGAGAGGTGCAACAAGGGTGCCAGCTCTGGATCAACTCGTAAGAAAAGGCGACAAACCTTGTCAGGCTTGTTCCGACTCATGTCGCAAAAAGATAGGCTTCCACGTCCATCCCGGCGTCACGCATCTGCGCCAGTTTATAGCGCAGGGTGCGCGGGCTGATGCCCAGGCGCTCGGCCGCCTCCTTGCGCCGGCCGCGCTCGGCGCGCAGGGTGTCGATGATCATCTGGAACTCGCGGCGACGCAGGTCGTCGCCCAAGGCACCGCCAGACTCCGCCTCGACCACCACAGGCGCGGGCGCCAACGTGGGCAATGGCGCGGCGCCGCTGCCCATGGCCAGGCAGAAATCCTGGGGCTGGATCAACCCGCCCTGCTGCAGGATCAGCGCGCGCTGGATGGCGTTGTCCAACTCGCGCACATTGCCCGGCCAGGGGTAGCTGATCAGGCACGCTTGAGCCTCGGCCGACAGCCGCGCCTGGGCGTGCTTCATTTTTTTGACGTGGTTGTTCAACAGGCGCTCGGCCAATGGAATGATGTCCGCCGGGCGTTCGCGCAACGGGCGCCAGGCCAGGGGAAACACCGACAACCGGTAGAACAAATCCTCCCGGAAGCGCCCCGCCGCCACTTCGCCGGCCAGGTCGCGGTTGGTGGTGGCAACCACACGGATATCCAGTTGGATCGGCTTGCGTGCCCCGACGCGCTCCACCTCACGCTCCTGCAGCACCCGCAGCAGCTTGGCTTGCAGGCCCAGAGGCATTTCCGAGATCTCATCGAGCAGGATGGTGCCGCCGTCGGCCTGTTCGAACTTGCCCGCCTGGGCCGCGATGGCGCCGGTGAACGAGCCTTTTTCGTGACCGAACAGCGTGGCTTCGAGCATGTTGTCGGGAATCGCCGCACAGTTGATCGCGATAAACGGTTGCTTGGCGCGGGTCGATTGCTGGTGGATGTAACGCGCCAGCACCTCCTTACCCGTGCCGGATTCGCCGGAAATCAGCACCGTGGAATCACTGCGCGCCACCCGGGCCGCGAGCTCAAGCAATTGCGCACTGGCCGGTTCGAAGGCAATCGGGCCGTCACTTTCGCTGGCCGGGATCACACCCAGGGCGTGCCGCGCCACCAACTCGATCAATGCCTTGGGTTCGAACGGCTTGACCAGGTAATCCGCCGCGCCTTGGCGCATCGCATCCACCGCCCGCTCCACCGCGCCGTGGGCAGTCATCAACAGCACAGGCAATTGCGGCTGACGGGCGCGCAACAGGCCGAGCAACTGATGGCCGTCCATGCCGGGCATGTTCACATCGCTGACCACCAAACTGAAGGACTCCTGCTCGACAGCCTCCAAGGCGTCCTCGGCAGAACCGACCGCCCGGTAGTCATGGCCCGCCAACAGCAGCGTGTCTGCCAATGCTTCACGCAGGGCGCGATCGTCTTCCACCAATAGAACCTTGATAGCCATGACTCTTTACTCCGTGCCTGCCGCGCATGAGAACAGCGGCAAGGTCATCAATGCACAGGTGCCACGCCCCACACGGGAATGCAGCTGCAATTCTCCCTGGTGGGCACGCGCCACCGCCTTGACCACGGTCAGGCCCAGGCCGGTGCCGTTGGTCTTGGTCGTGAAAAAGGGCTCGCCCAGGCGCTTGAGCACCGCAGGCTCGATACCACTGCCGCTGTCGCTGATGCACAGGCGCAGGGTTTGCGCGCGGTTGTACAGGTGCACCTTCAGGCGTGCACCCGGACCGCTGGCCTGGATGGCGTTCTCGATCAGGTTGAGCAGCGCGCCCACCAGGGTGTCGCGGTTACACAGCAACTCGCCGAGATGGCTGTCGCACTGCCAGCGTATTTGCGTGTCCTGAACATGCGCGGCCGCGGCGGCTTGCAGGGCTTGCAGCAACCCGGCCGGGGTCACGCGGTCGGTCAGCGGCAGCTCGCCCCGAGCAAACACCAGCATGTCGCGCACCTGGTGCTCCAGCTCATGCAGGCGCTCCTTGAGGCGCCCGGCAAATCGTTGGTGGGTGGCGGCGGGCAATTGCTCATCAGTCAAATGACTGGCGTAGATCAGTGCAGCCGACAGGGGCGTGCGGATCTGATGCGCCAACGACGCGACCATCCGCCCCAACGATGACAAGCGCTCATGGCGCGCCAGCTGGTCTTGCAAGTGACGGGTTTCAGTCAGGTCGTTGAGCAACACCAGTTGGCCGGGCTCGGCATCCAGTGAACGGGTGGCAATGGACAAGCGCCGCCCGTCCTTGAGGGAGATTTCGTGGCCGTCGTCTTCACGCGGCGCAAAGCAGCGTGTGATGACGTGGCGCCACAGCTCGCCTTCCAGCGGCAGGCCGAGCATGTCGCAGGCGGCCGGGTTGGCTTCGCGCACGCGGCCATCTTCATCGATGACGATCACGCCACCGGGTAACAGCGACAGCAGGTTTTGCAGGCGGTTGGCCAGGCGTTCTTTCTCGGCCAGCTCTTCCATGCGCTGGGCACTGACCACCGCCAGCTCGCCTTTGAGCTCGCAGACCCGGGCTTCCAGCAGGCTGTAGGAATCGGTCAGTTGGCTGGACATCTGGCTGAACTGCGAGAACGCCTGCTCGAGACCCTGGCGGGTCGGCGGCTCTACAGGCAGTACCAGCCCCTGGATGGCGGGGGTCGAAGATACTTGGGCGGCGTGGGGCATCATGCTCTCTCGCTTGGCTGACCGTCAGTTAAACGGAACGTTGCGAGGGCTGTAGCAATACCCGTGCCTAAAAAAAAACCGCTGACGAATCAGCGGCTTGTGAAACAGGCGTCAATCATCCGCCTGTTCATCACCTTCTCGGCGGCTCATACCGTACTTGCGCATCTTCTCCACCAGGGTGGTTCGGCGGATACGCAGGCGTTCGGCGGCACGGGCGACAATGCCGTTGGCGTCGTCCAGCGCCTGCTGGATCAGGCCTTGTTCCAGGTTGCCCAGGTAGTCCTTGAGGTCGAGGCCTTCGGGCGGCAGCATGGCAGTGGAACCGAAGTCCGGGGCATGGCCGTTGATGGCAACCCGCTCTTCCATATCGCTGCGCAGGCTGTCGACCAGTTGCTCGTCTTCGTCGTCGACATAGCGGAATTTCTTCGGCAACTCGACCACGCCGATCACACCGTAGGGGTGCATGATCGCCATGCGCTCCACCAGGTTGGCCAGCTCACGGACGTTGCCCGGCCAGCCGTGGCGGCACAGGGACATGATCGCAGCCGAATTGAAACGAATCGAGCCGCGCTTTTCGTGCTCCATGCGCGAGATCAGTTCGTTCATCAGCAGCGGAATGTCTTCGACGCGCTCGCGCAGCGGGGCCATCTCGATCGGGAATACGTTGAGGCGGTAGTACAGGTCTTCGCGGAAGCTACCCACCTCGATCATGCTTTCGAGGTTCTTGTGGGTGGCGGCGATGATGCGCACGTCGACGCTCTGGGTCTTGTTGCTGCCCACGCGCTCGAAGGTGCGCTCCTGCAGCACGCGCAGCAGCTTGACCTGCATCGGCAGTGGCATGTCGCCGATTTCGTCAAGGAACAGCGTGCCGCCGTTGGCCAACTCGAAACGCCCGGCACGGCTGGTGATCGCCCCGGTAAAGGCGCCCTTCTCGTGACCGAACAGTTCACTTTCGAGCAGCTCGGCCGGGATCGCTCCGCAGTTGACCGGCACAAACGGTCCGTCGCGGCGCTTGGAATGGTAATGCAGGTTGCGCGCGACCACTTCCTTGCCGGTGCCGGACTCGCCGAGGATCAGCACGCTGGCATCGGTATCGGCCACTTGCTGCATCATCTGGCGCACATGCTGAATGGCGCGGCTGGTGCCGACCAGGCTGCGAAACAGGTTGGGCTCGCGGTGACGACCGCGCTCGCGGGCCTGATCGTACATTTCGCGATACACCTGGGCGCGGTGCAGGGAGTCGAGCAATTTGCTGTAGCTGGGCGGCATTTCCAGGGTGGAAAGCACACGGCGGCGCTGGTCTTCCGGCAGGTCGATGGAAGAAATATCGCCCATCAGCAACACCGGAAGGAACTCATCCCAGGTAGACAGTGTCTTTAACAAGCCCAAAACAGCGCCAGGAGCGTTTACCGTCCCGATCAGCACACAAATGACTTCACGGCTCGACGACAACGAGCTGACCGCCTGCTGCCAATCATGGCTGCCGCAGGGCAAATTTTCTTCACCGAGAAAATTCAAAATCACCGCTAAATCGCGGCGGCGGACGCTATCGTCATCAATCAGCAGAATTTTGGTTTCACGCCACATGCAATAGCAACTTCCCTAGTAAAACTTCCTGCCCCGGAGCGAGGGCAATCGAGGCGCCTGTAAGACTTCTTACCTTACTAGACGTCTGAAATCTGAAAACAGCACTAGTTAAGTCAAAAATGCTGGCACAGTCAAATATATGACGCGCCGGTCGCGATTAACTACGCCTGCTCAGCCGAACAGATGGTAAACCTTTGACGCATTTTTCGCTTGGTTGATCTGCGACATCTCTTCAAAAATCGCCTGGCGCTCGCCGGTCGTCACCTCAAGCAGTTGCTGGTACACCGCCAGCAGGCTCTCGAGCTTCTCACGCAACGCATCTTCGTCCACTGGCGCTTCACTGAGCACTTCGTCAATCACGTTGCGACAGCCCATATCCAGCTCGCCGATGGCGTCCCAATTGCGGTCCGCCAGCGCGCCGATCAGGGCTTCGCGGGTTTCGTCGATGCGTTGCAGTGCGTGGCTCATGACGTATTCCTCAAGACCGACGGCCTTATTGTGCGGCACCTTGCGGCGCGCCGATGGCATCCCAACCCTCTTTCACAGTAATCAGCAACTGCGCGACTTCGTCAATCATGTCGGCGTCATTGTGTAGATTGGCTTCCATCAGTCGGTTGCTCATGTACACATACAGACCTTCCAAGCGCTGAACGTATTCCTTGTTGTCACTTTTTTCCGCATTCAGGCCATCACGCAGACCAATAATGATATCCGTGGCTTTGCCCAACATCAGGCCCTTCTGCGCAATATCACCACGCGCCAGGGCACCCTTGGCTTGCGCCATCCGGTCCAGGCCACCTTCCATCAGCAGTTGCACCAGGCGATGCGGGCTGGCTTCGGAGATTTGAGCGTGGGAATTGACCTTCTGGTATTGGCGAAGGGCTCTCATGGGATTCATGTTTCTACCTCGTGGAAAGCTACAGCGAGAAGGGTCTCAATAACAATTATGTCGACTCGGTTGCGGAAAACTTTAGCCCGATGGCCGCATGAAGAACAAAGCCCAGGTCAAGGGACCCGGGCTTTTCTTCGACCGATCAATCAGTTGTCGTTATTTTTCGAATTACTGATCGCGTTGAGCGTGCCGAGAATACTGTTGCTCTGCTGACGCAGCTGCGCGACCAGTGTGTCCATTGCCGTGTATTTGCGGGTGAGGGAATCCTGCATCGTCGCAATACGGTCATCCAGGCTGGTCTGGTCCTTGATCAGGTCCTTCAAGCTCTCAGATAACGATGCGGTGCGCGTGGCCAGAATGCCGGTAGAAGGCCTGGCATAGGAATCGGTCGCCGTCGTCAGGCGCGCCAGCAAACCGCTCTTGCCACTGAATATACTGGTGATATCCGCAGCATTGGTCAGCACCGCCTTGTCCCACCGCTTGGCATCGATGCTCAGCGCGCCGGTATCCTGGTCAGAGGTCACACCGAATTGCGCCAGCGACTTCAATGTGCCGTTGCCGGACAGCGCGTTGAACTCGTTGCGGATCGCCGACTGCAGCGTGCGCATGGTCGCATCGCCGGTCAGCGTTGCAGCAATGGAGTTACCCGCAGCATCCTTGGTCACCCTGGTCTCGGCGTTCATCGCCTTGAGCAACGCGTTGTAGGTATCGACGAAGCCCTTGACCCCGGATTTGAGGGCGGTGGTGCTGGTGCTGACCGAGATGGTCAGGGCGGTGCGCGGCGGATTCGGGGTCTGATCGTTGGCCGTGACCGTCGGTGAAAGCGACAGCAACTTGATACTCACACCGCTCACGGCATCGGAAATGCTGTTACTCTTGGATTCTGCCGCAATGCCATCAATGGTGTACTTGGCGTTCTGAGGCACATCAACCACTTTGTAGCCGGTATCGATCCCGGAGTTGCCCGACATGGTCAGGTCCGAGCCCACCCCGCCGTTGGTGGAGGTCAGGATCAGACGCGAACCATTGGAGTCGGTGAGGATGTTGGCACTCAGGCCCGCAGTGCCGAATGTCGAGTTGATCGAGTCGCGCACCTGTTGCAAGGTGGCGCCCGCCGGTACGCTCAGGTCGAAGTTCTTGCCCGACTGAGAGATGGTCAGCGTGGTGGCCTTGTCAGTTTTGTTGACAACGGTGGACTGGCCACCGGCGAAGCTGGTGGTCGACAACTTTGATGGCTGCGCCAGCTGGTTGACGATCAGCGCAAAGCTGCCGTTAGCCGCGCTCTGATTGGCGGTCATGGTGGCGACCTTTTCGTCCGAAGACGTACCGGTCAAGCCAGTGAAGCTGCTGTCGGTGCCCATGCTGGCCAGCGCACCACGGAAGGCATCCAGGGCTGCCTGGATCTTGCCGATCGACGACAGCTGGGTCGTTGCTTTTTGCGACTGCAGGTTGATCTGCGCTTGTTTCGGCGCTCGCTCGGCATCCACCAGGGACTTCACAATGGCCTGGGTGTCGAAGCCCGAGCCCACGCCAGTAATCGTTGTACCCGCCATCATCTCTCTCCTAGTCGGTGGCTGCCGTTATCTTGGCGAATATCGCTTCAAACGGCGACAGCAACAAGTTTCATGCCAGCTCACGCCTTGTCGTCAAACAACACGTGACTGGCGCTGGACAAACTTTGCGCCAGCTTCAGGGCTGTTTCCGAAGGGATCTGGCGAATCACCTCACCGGTGTCAGTGGCAATGACCTTGACCACCACCCTGTGAGTGGAAGCATCAATGGAAAAATCCAGATTACGCTGGGCCGCTTGTACGAATTCTTTAATATCGGTGACCGCTTTTTCCAGATCGCCCGGACGGGCTTTATCCGTGGTCGGCGCGGCCGCTTCGACCTTGTCCGTACTCTTGTCTTTATCCACAACCACAGGTGCCACTGCGCCTTGAGGGGCGAGCGGCGGATAAGACAAGTTCAAATTTACATTCATATCCATGCCCAATCTCCTCTGATTGGAAAAGACGAAAGGGCACGTAAACGCGCCCTTCCGTCAGTTACCAAGCGCTGTGATTACTGAAGCAGCTTCAGTACAGCGGATGGCAGCTGGTTGGCCTGCGACAGGATCGAAGTGGAAGCCGACTGCAGGGTTTGCTGCTTGGTCAGTTCAGCAGCTTCGGAAGCGAAGTCGACGTCCTGAAGAGTACTACGGGCAGCGGTGCTGTTTTTCTGAATGTTGGACAGGTTGTCTACAGTGCTGGTCAGACGGTTCTGCACAGCACCCAGGCCCGAACGGGAGCTGGAGATGGCAGCGATAGCCTGGTCGATCACCGATACAGCGTCCTGAGCTTTGGTAGCGTCGGTTACGTCGGTCTGCGACACGGAGGTCTTGACCGAAGCAGCCGAAGTAGCGGCACCGAACACATCGGTCACGCCAGCGCCTTCCAGGGAGTAACCCTTGGAGGAGTTCATGTTCACAGCACCGGTAGCGATGATGCCGTCAGCCAGGGCAGTGGCAGTACCGTAGACACCGGAGCCGTCTTTGGTGGCAACAGTGATGGTACCGGCAGCGGTCGAAGCGCTGAACGACAGGCTCTCACCGGTATCGGATTTAACCGACAGGGTGCCTTTGGACTCGTCGTAGTTAACGCTGATGCCCAGTTTGGCCGAGTTCGACTTCAACTGGTCAGCCAGGCTGGCGGTATCTTTCACACCGACGAACGTGGTGGCTTGGCCGCCAACGGTCATGGTGAACGAAGCCGGAGCAGCAGCAGCACCAGCGCCGACCACGAACTGAGCTTCGGTGCTGGCGGTAGCGCTCAGGCCACCGATGGCGCCATTGAGCTGGGCAGCGATGGTTTTAGCGGAGGCAGCAGCTGCTACGGTGATGCTGGAAGTCTGACCGTTACCAGTCACTGCGATTGCGCCACCGGCTACGCCGGCGCCAGGGGTGATGCCCAGGCTTTTGATCTGCTGCGAACCAATGTTGTTGGCTGCAACGTTTTCCAGGCTCAGGCCGATGGTTTCGTTGGCGTTGGCGCCGACCTGGATGTTTTTGGTACCGTAGGAACCGTCCAGCAACTTCTGGCCACCGAATGTAGTGGTTTGCGAGATACGGGTCAGTTCCGAAGTCAGAGCCTGGTATTCGTCGTTGTTCGACTTACGGTCGTCGGTGCTCAGGGAGCCAGTGGCCGAAGACAGAGCCAGGGTACGCATTTTTTGCAGAATGTCGGTCGAAGCCTGCATTGCGCCTTCAGCGGTCTGCGCGATGGAGATACCATCGTTGGCGTTCTTGATTGCTTGACCCAGGCCGTTGATCTGGCTGGTCATACGGGTGGCGATACCCAGATCAGCTGCACCGTCTTTAGCGCTGTTGATACGCAGGCCGGAAGACAGACGCTGCATGGAAGTGGCCAGGGCGCTGCCAGCTTTGTTCAGGTTGCCCTGAGTAGTGATGGAAGCAATGTTGGTGTTTACTGTTAAAGCCATGACGAAATCCTCGTTGGATGGATACTGCGGCTTCCGGCCCTGGCAACCGCCGGGTGTGGCCTGAGAACCTACGTAATAGTTATCGTCGTGGTAGCCGGTTGCTTGAGGGTTTTTTTGATTTTTTTTACTGGCGCCTTGCCACTCCTTGTAATTCAAGGGTTTAGACTGGCGCCTACCCCCGATTTTGTTGGTTTTTTTGGCGCCAAATAAAAAACGCCGATGATCTTTTGATCATCGGCGTTTGCTTTTGCGGTGAAGGCGGTCTACTGAAGCGTCACGGACGGTAGAGAATCGCCGATCCCCACGACAGGCCCACCCCAAATCCACTGATCGCCACGCGCTTCCAGGCGGCGTCCATCACGTGCTTTTCCAGCAGCAGCGGAATGCTCGACGACACGGTATTGCCGGTCTCGACCATGTCCTTGATGAACTTGTCCACCGGTGCATCTTCGAAACGGCGCGCCACGGCGTCGACAATTGCCGCACTGCCCTGATGAATGCAGAATGCATCGATCTCATCGGCCTTAAGGTCAGACTCGTTGAGCAACTGGTGCAAATGCGCGGGCACCTTGAGCAGCGCAAAGTTGAACACCTGCCGACCATTCATGAAGAACACGCCGTCGCTGACCTTCAAGTGCGGCGCACCGGAGCCGTCGGTGCCGAACTTGGCCTTGCCCAGTAACCACGGTGCGTCTTCACCCATCCAGGTGGCGGTGGCGGCATCGCCGAACAGCATGGTGGTGTTGCGGTCTTCCGGGTCGACGATCTTCGAATACGGGTCGGCGGTGACCAGCAGGCCGTTTTTCAGGCCGGTGGCTTCCATGAAGCCCTTCATCGCATAGATGCCGTAGACATAGCCCGAGCAGCCCAGGGAAATATCAAAGGCCGCCACATGGGTTGGCAGGCCCAGTTTGTCCTGGACGATGGCGGCGGTGTGAGGCAAGCCCTCTTCGTCGCCGTTCTGGGTGACGACGATCAGCGCGTCAATCGATTCGCGCTTCAGATCCGGGTTGTTGGCAAACAAAGCGTTGACCGCCTCGACACACAGATCGGAGGTTTCCTGCGCAGCCTCCTTGCGCGGCAGGAACGCCGAACCGATCTTGCCGATGATGAATTCTTCATCCTTGGCAAATTTGGCACCCTGGGCATAGTTATCGATCCCGTCTGCCGGCACGTAACTGGCGATGCTTTTTATGCCAATCATTGTGGCTTCCCAATACTAAATAGCTGGAGAACACCCCTAGGACTACGCCTGGAGTGCTGACAATAAAGGGGGTAACCCCATAACAATCTCGCTGAAAGCCGCCCCGCAAGGACCCTGTGACGACTCATCCTTTTCACACGATACAGTGAAGATGCGCTTTATGACTCACAGGTCACTCAATTTTCTGCGGTTTGTACAAAACGTTTCAACAATTTAACCGCATAAACGACAACGGCCCAGCCTGTTTCCAGGGTGGGCCGTTGTGCAGAGGTGGACAAATCACATCTTGTTGAACAGGCTCAGTTGAGAAATCTTAACAAAAGCCAGTTGCGAGGCCTGCAACATCGTTTGTTGCAGGGACAGGTTGATCGCCGCCTCGCCCATGTCGATGTTGGCCAGGTCACTCATGGTGCTGGTGTTGGCAATATTGAGACTGGCATTTTCACTGGACTGAATATCCAGCGCATTGCCCCGCGCGCCGATGGAACCGCGCACGTTGACAATCTGCGAGGTCGAGTTTGCCAGGTTGGCGATGGACGTATCCAGCACATCCTTGAGCTTGACGGTCGCCGCCGGATTGCCGTCGGCGGGCACTTCCAGCGCGCGGCGCAATTGGCCCAGGGTGTCCAGCGCATTCTGGGTTTTCTGGGTATTGGCACCGACGGAGAATTGATCGCCCGCCTGCGGTGGCCCGGCACTCACGTCGAAGGTCACCCCGGCCGCCGTCACCGTGGTGCCACCGCCGGTGTCGCCCGTGGCAATGGATTTGCTGTCGGCGCTGAAAGGCTGGGCATACACCTCGTAGGCCGTCGCGCTGGTGAACTTGATAATCGCCCCGCTGTTGGTCGGGAAGGTGCTGGTGTAGTCGGCCTGGCTGGACACGCGAGCGCCGGTCAATTGCGCACTCGACGCATTGCTGGGGGTTCGCGAGACGCTGAAGGTATCGGGCTTGGACTCCAGGCTGAACGTACGATCCTTGACCATCGCGTCGGAGGACGCGCCTGGCGCGACGTCCTCGCCAAGCTGCATGGTGATGTCGAACTTCACGCCGCGCAGTGCAACACTCGAGCTGCCTTCCTTGGTAGCGTCGAATGCGCCGTTACCGGGAATCTCGGAGGTGACGTCGTTGCCGTTTTTATCCGCCACCTTAAATTGCGTGCTGCTGGTGAACGTCAGTTTGTAAGGCTGGCCATCGGCGAATTTATTGGAGTAGTCAGAACTCGATGTAACCAGGCCCGCCGACAGCGCGACCTTGTTGTCGTTGGTGGTCGGCGGCACGGTCTGCGGCACCGGCGCCAACCATGGGGCCTGGGTGCGACCCGAGTTTGCCGCGCCTTCGAGCACCGTCTTGCCGGTATCGCCGGCGTTGACGGTCAGCGTATTGGAAATCTGCAGGCTCAGCGGAGTTTCATCGCCCTGGTAGCTGTAGGTGCCGTCGTTGTTGCGGGCATACGGCGGCGTCTGGGTCTTGGACCCGGAAAACAGGTAGTTGCCGGACGAGTCCTTGCTGTTGAGCAAGCCCAACACCTGATCCTCGATCGCACCGACCTCGCTGGCGATCGAACGGCGATCAGCATCGCTGACAGAACCACCGGCACGCAGCGCCAACTCAGTGGCACGCTGCATGGCATCGCTGATCGCGTTCAAGACGCTCTCTTCGTTGGTCAGCGAATCCTTGAGGCTGGTGATATTGCCGTTGTGCTGGGTCAGCATGTCTTTCTGCTGTTGCAGCATCAACAGACGCGCCGCCGCTACCGGGTCATCTGCCGCGGTTTGCACGCGCACGCCGCTACTGGCCTGGTCTTGAGCCTTGACTACGCCTGAATAGTTGTTCGAATACTTGGTGGAGCTGGTTTCGAAATACTGCTGTGTAGAAATACGCATCGTCCCTGGCTCCCTTAAAGACTATTGATCAATGTGCTGAAGGTTTCTTGCGCAGCCTTGATGATCTGCGACGATGCCGTGTAGTACTGCTGGAACTTGATCATGTCACCCGCCTCTTCGTCCAGGTTGACCTGGGATACGGAATTGCGCGCGTTCTTGTTGGCGGTCAACAGTGCACCGGTGGCCGTGGTGTCGGTGCCGGCCGCAGCGGCCTTGGCGCCGACAGTGGATACCAACTTGCTGTTGGCGCCCACCAGGCTGATACCGCCGCTGCCATCGGCTGCAGTGCCCACGATCGCCTTGGTCTGCAGGTTCGACAACTGCAGGGCATTGCGGTTGTCGGACTTGCCCGCGGCATTGAACGAGAAAGAGGTGCTGTCACCGTCGGCCGGCGAACCGCCCACCGTGGTGTCGAAACCGAAACTGGCGGCCGGCACCACCAAGGCACCGTTGGCATCACGCATCGGCACATTGACCGTAATTTTGTTGCCCTGGCCTGGAACGATGCTGCCGCTGCCGATCGGGTTACCCTGGGCGTCGTTGAGCGTGTACGGCTGCGTGCCATCCGCCGCCGGTTTGCCGAAGACCATCTTCACCGGCATCGAGTGCTCAATGCCAGTACGCAATTGCGCGGTGGCGGCGCCACCCTGGATATTCAGGGGAACGGTGAGCGTCGGCTGCGTGAAGTTGCCAGTGCCCTGGTTGGTCTTGCTGCCTTCGCCCAGCAACGGCGCGGCAAAGGCGAGCTTGGTCGCGTCGGTAAGCACGGTACCGATTTCCTTGGCGCCGTTGGCGGTCGGGCTGACCTTGAAGCTGTCACCGGCCTGCATCGGGCCGCCGGTGAGCGCCAGGGTAAAGCCATCGATCACCGAGGGCGGCGTCGCCGAAATATCGAAACTGCCCATGGCTTTGCCGTCGGAGCGCAACACCGTCACTTTGTTGGGGTCGGCGGAGTCACTGAAGGTGACCTTGTAATCGAAGTTGGTCAGTTTGCTGGTGTCTTTGATGGTCACGCCCAGGCTGCCGGTGCCCTGGTTGCCTTGCGCGGCCTGGCTGCGCAGGGCCACGGCCGTCGCACTGTTGATGTCGGTGAACAACGAAGCGCCGAACTCGCCATTGAGGTCCAGGCCCTGGCCCAGTTGGCTGTTGACCGCATCGGCCGCCACCACCGCGATGCGGCCCAGGTCATTGATCGCCGGGATCAGCGCGTCGCTGCGATAACGCAACAGGCCGCCGATACTGCCCCCGCTGATCACGTTGCCCAGGTCGAGCTTGGTGCCGCCGGGCGCATTGAGTTCGATGGTGTACTGGCTGGTGTCGCCTCTGCTCGGCACGGCGGAAATGGTGCTGAACTGATCACCCAGCACGAGGGATTGACCGCTGCCGGTGCTGACACTGAATACACCGTTTTTTTCGATGGCGGTCACGCCGATCAGCTCATTGAGCGAACGCACGGCTTCGGCGCGCGAGTCGAGCAGGTTGGCCGGAGTGGTGTTGGACGCACCCTGCACCTGGTTGATCTGTTTGTTGAGAGAAGCAATCGACGCGGTCAACTGATTGACCTGGTCACTCATCGAGACCAATTGACCGTTGATGGTTTCCTTCTGCTGGCTCAACTGGCTGGAGATCGCGTTGAAGCGGTTGCTCAGGGTTTGCGCGTTGGTAATCAGGACCTGACGGGCCGTCACGTCGCTGGGGTTACCCGAAGCCGTCTGCACCGCCGCAAAAAACGAACTGAGCACCGCCGACATGCCCGTGGTCTTGTCCGACAGGGTCTTGTCCACCGCACCGACCTGATCCAGGTAAGCCTTGGCGTCGGCATTGAGCGAGGTGCTGTTCTGGTAAGCCGTGTCGAGGAATTCGTTGTACACCCGGCGCACGTCGGCCAGGGTCGTGCCGCTGCCGATATAAACGCCGCCGAACTGGTTCACGGCATTCGCGCTTTGAGTGGTCTGCTGACGCGAATAGCCTGCGGTATTGGCGTTGGCGATGTTGTTACTCAAGACCGACAACGATCCTTGAGCGGCGTTAAGCCCCGACATCCCGATATTGAGCAAACTCATGGTTCAGACCTTATAAAAGAGTGGTCGCGCCCGCGGCAGCGTAGTTCTGGTAACTGTTCATGTTTTTTGCGATCTGCGAAATCTTGCTGGCGTAGGCCGGATCGGTCGCATAACCGGCCTTTTGCAACTCGCGTACAAACTGTTCCGGGTTGTCGGCCGACTTAATAACTTCTTTATAGCGATCGTTGCTTTGCAGCAAGGTCACCAAGTCGTGGAAGCTGTCCTGGTAGGAATCGTAGGAACGGAATTGCGCGGTTTCCTTGACCATCGCGCCATCGCGAAATTCGCTGGTAATCGCGCGTGCCTGGCCGCCCTGCCAGCTCTGGCCGGCCTTGATGCCGAACAGGTTGTGGCTGCTGCTGCCGTCTTCAGCGCGCATCACCGATTTACCCCAACCGGTTTCCAGCGCGGCCTGGGCCACCAGGTACTTCGGATCGACACCGATGCGCGCGGCGGCGGCCTTGGCCATCGGCAACATGGTGGCGACAAATTCATCCTGGGAGCTGAAGGCTTTCTTCGCCGGCGCCAACGGTGGCTGGGCCACGGCGCGGCTATAGATCTGCATCCGGTCGCTGGGCACGGCCACATTGCGCACCGCGCCTTTAATCACGTTGTCATCGGCCACGCTATTACGCAGCGGCGCGGCCTTGGCCTCGGTCGTGGCCTGGGTGCTGGGCACAATGCCCGCGAGCAGGCGATCGGTCAGTTTGCTCGGCAAGGCGATACGGCGCTGGTTCATCAGCGCCATGTCATTGCCGTGGGCTGCCGCGCCGCCCGCCTGGGGCTCCGCCACGCGGTAGGCCCACAGCGGGCGCTGGCCATTGGAGCGCCCCAGCAGGCCCTCGGCCTGGGTACCGGCGGCAATTTGCGTCGGCACATCCACTTTTTTGACCGCCTCGGTTGTCGCCGGGCCCTGCAGGGTGGCTGCCTGGGCGTCCACCGGTTTGTTCTTTTGCATCTGGCGCATCAGCACGTCGGCCAGGCCGATACCGCCGCCCTCACGAGACATCGACACCGCCAGTTGCTGGTCGTACATTTCCTGATACTGCTTGGCCGCCGGGGTGTTCATCGGGTTGTCTTTGCCCAGGGCTTCGGTGGCCGAACGCATCGACTTGAGCATCTCGCTCAAGAACAGCGACTCGAACTCCTGCGCCACCTTGCGCATGTTGCCTTCGCTGTTCTTGTCGCCGACTTTCAGCTGATTCAAGCGATTGAGGTCGGAATACGAACCCGAATCCGCCGTGCTGCTGATGCCGCTCTTGCGCATATCCATGGCCATGGCCTCAGATCACAATCAGGTCGGCTTGCAACGCGCCGGCCTGCTTCAATGCTTCAAGGATCGCCATCAAGTCGCCTGGCGCCGCGCCCACCTGGTTCACCGCACGCACGATCTCATCCAACGTGGTGCCGGGGCCGAACTTGAACATCGGCTTGGCTTCCTGCTGGGCGTTGACACGCGAGCGCGGCACAACCGCCGTCTGACCGTTGGACAACGGCCCAGGCTGGCTGACGATCGGGTCTTCGGTGATGGTCACGGTCAGGCTGCCGTGGGTCACCGCAGCCGGCGATACCTTGACGTTCTGGCCGATCACAATAGTGCCGGTGCGCGAATTGATAATGACCTTGGCCACGGCCTGGCCGGGGTCGACTTCAAGGTTTTCCAGGATCGACAAATAATCCACGCGCTGGCTTGGGTCCAGCGGTGCGGTCACCCGTACCGAGCCGCCATCGATGGCCTGGGCCACGCCAGGGCCGAGCATGTCGTTGATCTTGTCGACCACGCGCTTGGCGGTGGTGAAGTCCGAACGGTTGAGGTTCAAGGTCAGGCTGTTGCCCTGGTTGAAACCACTTGGCACGGTGCGTTCAACCGTGGCGCCACCGGGGATACGACCGGCCGACGGCACGTTGACGGTGATCTTCGAACCATCACGACCTTCGGCGTCAAATCCGCCCACCACCAGGTTGCCCTGGGCGATGGCGTAGACGTTGCCGTCGATACCCTTGAGCGGGGTCATCAGCAAGGTGCCGCCGCGCAGGCTTTTCGAGTTACCAATGGACGACACAGTGATATCTACCACCTGCCCCGGCTTGGAAAACGCCGGCAAGTCGGCACTGATCGACACCGCCGCGACGTTTTTGAGCTGCACGTTGCCCGAACCCGCCGGCACCTTGATACCGAACTGCGAGAGCATGTTGTTGAAGGTCTGCAGCGTGAACGGGGTCTGGGTGGTCTGGTCACCCGTACCGTTGAGCCCCACCACCAGGCCGTAGCCGATCAACTGGTTGGAACGCACGCCGGAGATACTGGCGATATCTTTCAGACGTTCGGCCTGGGCGACAGCGCTTAAGGAAAGCAAGAGCGCCGCCGCCATCAGCTGTTTGAATTTCAAAGTGGCCACCTAGAAAGGGAACAGCGGGCTAAGGAAGAAACGGTCGAACCAGCCCGGCTGACTCGCATCGGCGAAAGCGCCGGTACCGGAATACGTAATGCGTGCATCGGCGATCCGCGTGGAAGGCACGGTGTTGTCGGTGGCAATGTCGTCCGCACGAACCATGCCGGCAATGCGCACCAGTTCGTCGCCGGTATTGAGCGTCATCCACTTCTCGCCGCGTACCGCGATGATGCCGTTGGGCAATACATCGGCCACGGTCACGGTGATCGAACCGGTCAGGCTGTTACCCTGCCCTGCCGCACTCTTGCCATTGGTGGCGCGGTCGCCGCTGTAGCCGGCGCTCAGGCTCAGGTCTCCGTCGCCCAGCGGGTTGTTGACGTTGGGCACGGCACCGAACAACGAGGTCAGGCCAATGCCCGCCTTGCTGGTTTTGCCCACCTGCGAGTTGGCGTTCTTGCTGGCCTGGGTGCGCTCGTTCAGGGTGATGGTAATGATGTCACCGACCCGGAAGGCCTTGCGGTCGCTGTACAGGTTCTGTTCGAAACCGGCCTGGTAGATCGAGCCATTATTGGCCGCCGCCGGCAATGGGGTGCGCGGCAACACCGGCGCGTAGTACGGGTCATTGGGTTTTGGCGTCGGGGCGACACAGCCCGCGAGCACGGCAATCCCACTCAATGCCAGAACGGAAACATAGCGATTCATGACCCTTACCTCACGGTGTTGCAGGCGCCGTGCAAGGCGCCCCATAGACTTGATTACAGATTCTGCGTTACGAACGAAAGCATCTGGTCGGCGGTGGAGATCACCTTGGAGTTCATCTCGTAGGCACGTTGTGTGGTGATCATGTTGACCATCTCTTCAACGGTGCTGACGTTGGAAGTTTCCAGGGTGCTTTGCAGCGTGGTGCCGAAACCGTTCAGGCCAGGGGTGCCGATTTGCGGCGCGCCGCTGGAAGCGGTTTCCAGGAACAGGTTGTTACCCACCGCCTGCAGGCCGGCCGGGTTGATGAAGTCGGCGGTTTGCAGGTTGCCGATCACTTGCGACGCCGGGTTGCCGGCCACGGTGATGGACACGGTGCCGTCGTTGCCGACGGTAAAGGTCTGGGCGTTGTTGGGCACGACGATCGCCGGTTCCAGGGCGAAGCCGTTGGCCGTCACGATCTGGCCGTTGGCATCCAGGTGGAACGTACCGTCACGGGTGTAGGACGTGGTCCCATCCGGTTGCAGGATCTGGAAGAAACCCTTGCCGTTGATGGCCATGTCCAACGGCTGGCCGGTTTGCTGCAGGTTACCGGCGTTGAAGTTCTTCTGGGTGCCGACGATCTTCACACCGGTACCCAGTTGCAGGCCCGACGGCAATTCGCTGTCCTGGGTCGACTGGGCGCCTGGCTGGCGCTTGATCTGATAGAGCAGGTCCTGGAACTCGGCACGATCACGTTTGAAGCCCGTGGTCGAGACGTTGGCCAAGTTGTTGGAAATGGTGGTCAGGTTGGTGTCCTGGGCGGACAGACCTGTTTTGGCAACCCATAGAGCCGGAAGCATGCTGTTCTCCTTCGTGCGCCTGTTTGTTGGCGCCGCGCCGCAAAATTAGTAGTCAGTGAAACCGCAATCAGCTCATGGCCATGACGCGAGTCATGGCCTGGTCATCTTCCTTGGCGCTGTTCATCATCTTGATGTGCAGCTCGAACTGCTTGGAAAGCGCCAGCACCGCGGTCATTTCTTCCACGGCATTGACGTTGCTCGCCTGCAGAAAGCCCGAGGTCAGCGTGACCTTCGCATCGGCCTGGGCTGGCTTGCCATCCTTGGTGTGGATGGTGCCGTCCAGGCCTTTAGTCATGTTCTTGAAATCGGGCTGGACCAGCTTGATGCGGTCCACTTCCGCCATCACCCGCGGGCCTTCGCCCATGGCGCGGATGCTGATGGTGCCGTCTGCGCCGACTTCGATTTTCTGCTGGGGCGGCACGGCAATCGGGCCACCGTTGCCCATGATCGGCATGCCATTGCCGGCGCGCAGCACGCCCAATGCATCGACGTTCATGCTGGCGCTGCGCACGTAGGCTTCGCCGCCATCCGGGGTCTGCACGGCCATCCAGCCGTCGCCGTTGACGGCCACGTCCAGGTCACGACCGGTCTCGATCATCGCGCCAGGGGAGAAGTCGGTGGCTGGTCGCTCGGTCATGGCAAAGGCCCGCGCCGGAAAGCTGTCACCAAATACCGGCATCGAACGCGCCTGCTCCAGGTCGCGTTGAAAGCCATTGGTGGAAATGTTCGCCAAGTTGTTGGCATGGGCCTTCTGCGCCAGTGCGTTCTGGCTGGCGCCGGTCATTGCCACATAAAGGTACTTGTCCACACTCATTCCTCTTTCTGACGCAGGCTTGCCGCCTACCGCTGTACTGATGAGGCTTAAGCAATTTGCGAACCAACTTTTTAAAAGAGGGTTAAGTCCAGGCTGGCCGGGGGTTTGCGGGCGCAGGTCAAGTTTTCGCGCGCCGGTGAGAGTCGAAAAAACGGCGGACTACTGCCGCCTGCGGCAAGCCCCCGCCTTGAAAACGACGAAGATCAAATGTGGGAGCAAGCCCGCTCCCACAGTTTTAACCGCGCTCAGGCCGCCAGGTTATTTGTCATTCTTGAGGATTTCGTAATCGCGCAGTTTGTTGGCAATGGTGGTGTGCGACACCCCCAGTCGTTTACCCAACTGCCGACTGCTGGGGTGCTCGGCATACAGGCTCTCCAGAACCGCCTTTTCGAAGCGTCCTACGATCTCGTCCAGCCCACCCTCCAAGGAAAAATCGCCAAGGGGCTGACGCACGCCATAATCCGGCAGGCGAATATGCTCGGCCTTGACCGTACCGCCCTCGCACAGCGATACCGCCTGGAACAGCACGTTTTCCAGCTGCCGCACATTGCCCGGCCAATGGTAGTGGCTGAGCCGCTCCATGGCCGCCGGCGCCAGCTTGGGCAGCGGGCAGCCGATCTGCCGGCTGGCCTGGTCGAGGAAGTGCTCCACCAACGGCGCCAGCCCGTCGAGGCATTCGCGCAACGGGGGGATATGCAGGGACAGCACATTGAGACGGTGATAGAGGTCCTGGCGGAATTCGCCGCGCGCGCAAAGTTCGGACAAGTCCACCTGGGTGGCGCAGATCACCCGCACGTCCAGGTACACCTCTTCATCACTGCCCACACGACGAAAGCAACCGTCCTGCAGAAAGCGCAGCAGTTTCACCTGCAGGCGCGCGCTCATTTCCCCCACGCCGTCAAGAAACAACGTACCGCCCGCCGTCAGTTCCAACAGCCCCAGCTTGCCTTCGGCCCTTGCGCCTTCGAATGCACCGGGGCCATAACCAAACAGCTCGGTCTCGGCCATCGACTCGGGCAGGCCGGCGCAGTTAAGCGCCATCAGCGGCGATTGCCCACGGGGGCTGGCCAGGTGGCAGGCACGGGCCAGCAACTCTTTGCCGGTGCCGGTTTCGCCTTCTATTAATAGCGGCGCATCCAGCGGGGCCATGCGCCGGGCTTCACGCACCACTGCGGCCATGACCCTTGAACTCTGGAAGATACTGTCGAAGCCGCGCAGCTCCTGCTTGCGTACGTTGTAGATGCGTTCCCCCACACGGTCGGCACGGTGCAGGGTCAGCACGGCACCGGCCATGGCTTCACTGTCATCATGTTCGCTGGATTGCAGGGGCGCGATATCCGCCAGGAACACGTCACCCTTGACCTTGACCCGCAGACCATTGATCCGCGACTTGCTCGCGCGTACCAATTCCGGCAGGTCGAAATCCTCGGCATAGCGCGACAGCGGGATGCCCGGCACTTCGTCCACCCGCACGCCGAGCAACTGCGCGGCCGCCCGGTTGGCCGCAACGATAGAGCCGCCCATGTCGATGGACAGCACCGGAAACTCCAAGGCACCAAGCAAGGCGTTGAGCTCCATATGCCGGCGCTCACTGGGCATCAGCCCTACCCTTTTACGCCGAAAACGCCGGCGATCGCCTCGAACTGCGGGCGCAGTGCCTGAAACTGCATGTTCACCAGATTCGGGCAAAACAGGTAAATCGCATTGCCATGCTCGCCGCCCACCTCACCCTTGGCGACGTTGACGCCGTACTCGACCAGCAGGTTGAGAATGTCCCGCAGAATGCCGATGCGGTTCTGGCAATGCACTTTGATACGCATGAAAAGGCCCGAAAAGTGGATAGGCGCCGCGTCTTTTTGTCGCTGGGCGCAGATAGTCGTCAAGATTATGTGACAGCTTGCCGGCTTTTCCCAGCCCGATACGCCCACAGGCCACGCAGCCGTAACGAATACTTTACGAAAACCGGTAACTTTTCCTACCCAAACGTCTTTTCGGTAGATGGCATCCTGCCTCGTACGGGGTATCAATACGTTCATCGCAGGACATAACAAGAACGAATGCCTAGCAGGAGAGCCGTATGAAGCAGACGCACTACGTGGCCCGCGAGCCCGATGCGCAAGGTTTTATCCACTACCCGCCGGAAGAACACGCGGTGTGGAATACCCTGATCACCCGTCAACTGAAAGTGATCGAGGGTCGCGCCTGCCAGGAATACCTGGACGGCATCGACAAGCTTGGCCTACCGCTGGATCGTATCCCGCAACTGGGCGAAATCAACCAGGTGCTGGCCGCGACCACCGGCTGGCAAGTCGCCCGCGTACCGGCGTTGATCCCCTTCCAGACCTTCTTCGAATTGCTCGCCAGCAAGCAGTTTCCGGTGGCGACTTTTATTCGTACCCGTGAAGAACTGGACTACCTGCAAGAGCCGGATATTTTCCACGAGATCTTTGGCCACTGCCCGCTGCTGACCAACCCCTGGTTCGCCGAATTTACCCACACCTACGGCAAGCTCGGCCTGGCGGCCACCAAGGAGCAGCGGGTGTACCTGGCGCGCCTGTATTGGATGACCATCGAGTTCGGCCTGGTGGATACACCCGAGGGGCGTCGCATCTACGGGGGAGGGATTCTGTCGTCGCCCAAAGAAACCGTGTACAGCCTCTCGGGCATACCTGAACACCAGGCCTTCGACCCGCTGGAAGCCATGCGCACACCCTATCGCATCGACATCCTGCAACCGCTCTACTTCGTGCTGCCCGAGCTCAAGCGCCTGTTCGACGTGGCGCAGGAGGACATTATGGGCATGGTCGAGCGCGGCATGCAGCTGGGTTTGCATGCGCCGCTCTTCACCCCAAAGGCAGTCCCGCCCAAACCGAAGGTGGCGTGAACCGCGCCCTTTAAGGCCAGGTGAGTCTGTTCCCTGGCCCCGCGTTGCTTTAGGGTAACGCCCACTGACGACCGTTTTTCAAACACTCGAATTCAGGACACCCCACATGACCACCTTGAACCAAGCCCACTGCGAAGCCTGCCGCGCCGACGCCCCACAAGTCAGCGATGAAGAGTTGCCGGTACTGCTCAAGCAGATCCCCGACTGGAACATCGAAGTGCGCGATGGCGTGATGCAGTTGGAAAAGGTTTTCCTGTTCAAGAACTTCAAATTCGCCCTGGCGTTTACCAACGCCGTGGGTGTCATCTCCGAAGCCGAGGGCCATCACCCAGGCCTGCTCACCGAATGGGGCAAAGTCACCGTGACCTGGTGGAGCCACTCGATCAAGGGCCTGCATCGCAACGACTTCATCATGGCCGCACGCACCGATGAAGTGGCCCAGGCTGCCGAGGGCCGCAAGTAATGCATTTCGATGCCATTGAACGCGTGCCCGGCGACCCGATCCTCGGGCTGATGGACCTGTATGCCCAGGACACCAATCCGAACAAGTTCGACCTGGGCGTGGGCGTTTACAAGGATGACCAGGGCCTGACGCCGATTCCCCATTCGGTAAAGCTCGCCGAACAACGCCTGGTGGATACCCAGGCCACCAAGACCTACATCGGTGGCCACGGCGACGTCGCCTTCGGCACCCTCATCAGCGAACTGGTGCTCGGCACCGACTCCGCCCTATTGCGCGAACGCCGTGCTGGCGCCACCCAGACCCCTGGTGGAACCGGCGCCCTGCGCCTGAGCGCCGACTTCATCGCCCACAGCCTGCCCGGCCGTGGCGTGTGGCTGAGCAACCCGACCTGGCCGATCCACGAAACCATTTTCGCCAAGGCTGGGCTCAAGGTCAGTCACTACCCGTACGTGGGCAGCGACAACCGCCTGGATGTGGCGGCGATGCTGGCGACCCTGTCCACAGTGCCCCAAGGTGATGTGGTGTTGCTGCACGCCTGCTGTCATAACCCAACCGGTTTCGACCTGTCCCAGGATGACTGGCGCCAGGTGCTGCGGATCGTGCGCGAGCGCCAGTTGTTGCCGCTGATCGACTTTGCCTACCAAGGCTTTGGCGACGGTCTGGAGCAGGACGCCTGGGCGGTGCGGCTGTTTGCCGCCGAACTGCCGGAAGTGCTGGTCACCAGTTCCTGCTCGAAGAACTTCGGCCTGTACCGCGACCGGGTCGGCGCGCTGATCGTCTGTGCGGCAGATGCCGAGAAACTCACGGATGTGCGCAGCCAACTGGCGAATATCGCGCGTAACCTGTGGTCGACACCGCCGGATCATGGGGCCGCCGTGGTGGCGACCATTCTCGGTGATGTCGAGCTCAAAGCACTGTGGAGCGGCGAAGTGGAAGCCATGCGCTCACGGATCGCGCAGTTGCGTTCCGGGCTGGTGGAGGCGCTGGCGCCTCACGGCCTGGCCGAGCGGTTTGCTCATATCGGGGCGCAGCGTGGGATGTTTTCCTACACCGGCTTGAGTGCCGGGCAGGTCAAGCAACTGCGCGAGAAGCACGGCGTGTACATGGTCAGTTCGGGGCGGGCCAACGTGGCCGGGGCTGATGCGTCGCGGTTGGCGCAACTGGCTGAAGCGATCGCGGACGTTAGCCACTGACAAGACCGGATCAAACTGTGGGGCTTGCCTGCTCCCACAGTATTGACCGAATCGAACGTCAGCTGGTGACCATCTCGGCCTTAAGCTGTGCCTCTTTCGCCTGCGCATCCGCCAAGCGATACAACTCGATCTGCCCATCCCAATGCTCGATCAACGCCGTGCATGACTCCACCCAGTCCCCGCAGTTGAGGTAATCCACCTCGCCCACTTTGCGGATCTCCGCATGGTGGATATGCCCGCACACCACGCCATGCAATTGGCGCCGGGTCACTTCATGGGCGATGGCTTCTTCGAAATCGCTGATGAAACTCACGGCGGTTTTGACCTTGTGCTTTAAATACGCCGACAACGACCAATAGCCATAGCCATACCGCGCGCGCCAGTGGTTCAACCAGCGGTTCAACGTCAGGGTGAACTCATAGGCCGAGTCGCCGAGAAACGCCAGCCAGCGATGATAGCGGGTGATCACATCGAACTGGTCACCATGGATCACCAGCAGGTGGCGACCGTCGGCGGTGACATGCACCGCCTCGTCCACCAGTTGGATATTGCCCAGGATCAGCTTGGAATAGCGGCGCAGGAACTCGTCATGGTTACCAGTGACATAAATCACCTCGGTGCCGCGCTTGGCCATGGTCAGCAGGCGGCGGATCACGTTGGTGTGGGCTTGGGGCCAGTACATGCCGCCGCGCATTTTCCAACCATCGATGATATCGCCCACCAGGTAAATCTTGTCGGCGTGATAGCCCTTGAGAAATTGCGACAAGTGTTCGGCCTGGCAATCCCGGGTGCCCAGATGCACGTCGGAAATCCACAGGGTACGCACGCGTTGCTTACGGCTGGGCTTGGTGAACTCGGCACCGGTCATGGGCATCCCTCGACGCTGTTTTAGCGAGCTTGCGCCCTGGCGATTAATAGCTCATGACAACTGTGCGTCAGTCTGATGACAGCGCTCGCCGGCCGCGAAGCGTTGTAGACTGTCGCCCTGCTACCCCAGGAGACCGCGATGCGACCGACGCTCACGCTACGCCACTACCTCGAAGCGCCCATCGCCCACAGCCATGAGCATGCGCAGTTGGTGTTCGGCCTTTCCGGTCATCTGGACCTGGAAGTCGATGGCCTCGGCAGCCAGGTGCGAGAAAGCAGCGTGATGGTCCTGCCCTTCTGCGCCCACCATGCCTGTGGTAGCCGCGATGGCAGCCGCTGCTTGGTGCTGGACGTGCCCACCGAGCATTGGCTGCTGCAATCCTTGGGCGAACATGCCGATGCCACCCGCCGCCTGCTCGACCAACCGGCTCGCCTGACCCTGGATGCCCGGCAACACCAATTGGTGCAATGGCTGGCCCACAGCCCGGTGAACGACCCGTTGATCGTCCAGCAAGGCGCGGTGCTGTTGCTGGCCAGCCTCAACCATTCGCCCGCCCCACCGGAGCCGGGCCGACGCCTGCCGTATGCAGCGTTCAACGCCCATATCGAACGCCACGTCGCTCACCCCCTGCAGGTGGCCGACCTGGCGCGTATCGCCGACCTGTCGGTGGCACGCCTGCACGCGCGCTTTCTCGCCGAATGCGGGCAAACGCCCATGGACTACATCCGCAGCCGTCGCCTGCAGATGGCCCTGACCCTGTTGCGGGAAACACCGCTGCCCGTCGGTGAAATCGCCGAACGCGTCGGCTACACCTCGCAAAGTGCGTTTGCTGCTGCCATGTTGCGGGCATTCGGCGCCTCTCCCGTTGCACTGCGGCGGTCTGCGTAGGGAGAGTCTGGCGCTAAACATCGCGAGCCTCGCGACAGACGCCCGCCCCTGGCCCCTCTAGACTGCGAGTCTGTCACTCTCGTTGGTTCAAGGATCGCAATGACTCCCCGCTCAGCCCTCGGCGCCCTGCATATCGGCGCATTGATGTTTGGCCTTACCGGTGTATTCGGCAAGCTGGCGGCCGCCTCGCCGGCCATTATCGTGTTTGGGCGTGCGGTATTTGCCGTGCTGGCCCTGGCGATGTTTGCCCGGTTTGCCAGCGACACCGCCTGGAAAAAACTCGAACGGCGCGACTGGCGCCGCCTGCTGGCCAGCGGGGTATTGCTGGCGGCACATTGGGTCACGTTCTTCATGGCGGTCAAGGTGGCCGGCGTGGCAGTGGCTACATTGGGGTTTACCGCATTCCCGGCGTTTACCGTGATTCTCGAAGGGCTGATCTTCCGTGAGCGCATCCGCGCCAACGAGGTGCTGCTGGTGGTGCTGGTGAGTGTCGGCCTGGTGTTGGTCACGCCAGACTTCAACCTGGCCAGCGAAGCCACCGGCGGCCTGCTCTGGGGTATCGTGTCGGGGCTGCTGTTTTCACTGTTGTCCCTGAACAACCGCGCCAGCTCCGGACGCATCCCGGCCGTGCAGGCGGCGTTGTGCCAGAACGTAGTGGTCGCAGCGTGCCTGCTGCCGGTGGCGGCGCCAGGTCTGGCGGATGTGCGTGGAATCGACTGGTTGTGGATCGGCCTGCTTGGCGTGTTCTGCACCGGCCTGGCCCACAGCTTGTTTGTCGCCAGCCTCGCAGTGATCAAGGCGCGCACAGCCTCGGTGGTGTTTGCCATGGAGCCGGTGTACGGCATCACAATGGCCTGGCTGCTGTTTGCCGAAACCCCGACACTGCGCATGCTGTTGGGTGGTGCATTGATCATCGTCGCCATCGTGCTCTCGGGGCTCACGGGCAGCGCCAGCCAGGCCAAGCAGCCGGCAGCAACGGCCTGATCTATACTCTGCCCATCCGCAACAGTCTGTCGTCGTTCAACGGATACTGACTCCTCGACGACAGCCATGATGTTTGAAGTTGCTGCAAGCGAGTGGTCACTCCATTAACGCTATGCAGGGGTTTCATCATGGAAGTGTTCATCAGTTTGCTGCTTCAAATCATCAGCGGCGCCGTCGGCGGCAATTTAGCCGGCATGACCAAACAGAGCCTGGGCACCGGGCTCAACACCATGCTTGGCGGTATCGGCGGCCTGATACTGGGCCAGGTTGTCTCGGCATTGACCGGCACCTCAGGCGGCGAAACGCTGGATGTGGCGGCGGTCGGCAGCAATATCGTCGGCAGTGGCATCGGCGGCCTGGTGTTGACGTGGGTCGTGGGCTTCATCAAAAACAAGATGGCCACCAAGTAACGTGCATCGGTGGGTCACCGCCCTCGGCGGCGGTGACCTTCACGACGTCCGATCGTTGTGCCCCAGGTCGCGTTGCGGGTCGATCCGGTCACGCACCCGCTGCTTCAATACCTTGGCCTCTGGAAAACCGCCATCGGCCTTGCGCTCCCAGATCTGCGCACCGTCGCAGGTGATACGAAACGCCCCCCCGGTAGCCGGCTCCAGCGACACTTTGCCCAGGTCATCGGCAAAGGTGCTCAGCAGCTCCTGGGCCAGCCACGCAGCGCGCAACAGCCACTGGCACTGGGTGCAATAGGTGATGACGATCTCGGGTTTGCTCGCGGACATCATTTGACAGGCTCCAGGCATAACAAGGGATGAGGACCGGATGGCTATAATACCGGCCTTTATCGCCCAGCCTCGAGATTCATGATGCGCCGCTTGTTGTCCTGCCTGTTCCTGTGCCTCATCCCCCTTCTTGCCGACGCCATTGAACCACCGCGCCCTAAAATCGGCCTGGTACTGTCCGGCGGGGCCGCCCGTGGCCTGGCGCATATCGGTGTGCTCAAGGCGCTGGAGGAACAGGGCATCCCTATCGACGCTATCGCCGGCACCAGCATGGGCGCGGTGATTGGCGGGCTGTACGCCTCGGGCTACAAGATCGACGAACTGGAAAAACTCGCGCTGAGTATCGACTGGCAGCAGGCCCTGTCCGACGCGCCACCGCGCGAGGATGTGCCGTTTCGACGCAAACAGGATGACCGGGACTTTCTGGTCAAGCAGAAGCTGAGCTTTCGCGATGATGGCAGCCTCGGCCTGCCCCTGGGCGTGATCCAGGGTCAGAACCTGGCGCTGCTGCTGGAAAGCATGTTCGCCCACAGCAGTAACACGCGTAATTTCGACAAGCTGCCCATTCCGTTCCGCGCCGTGGCGACTGACATCACCACGGGCGAAAAAGTGGTGTTCAGCAAAGGCCACCTGCCCCAGGTGATCCGTGCCAGCATGTCGATCCCGGCAGTGTTCGCTCCGGTGGAGCTGGACGGCCGCCTGCTGGTTGACGGCGGCATGACTGATAACATCCCTTTGGATGTGGCGCGGGAAATGGGCGTCGACATCGCCATCGTGGTGGATATCGGTACCCCGCTTCGCTCGCGCAAGCAACTGGCCACGGTGGTGGATGTGCTCAACCAGTCCATCACCCTGATGACCCGGCGCAACTCCGAAGAACAACTCAAGGCCCTGCACCCCAAAGACGTACTGATCCAACCGCCCCTGGCGGCCTACGGCGTGACGGATTTCGGTCGTGCCAAAGACATGATCGACGCGGGCTACCGCGCCACCCGCGCCCTCGACCTGCGCCTGGCACATTTGCGCCCCGCCGAGCCGATCGACCCCGAACTGGTGGCCGCGCGCGCCCCAGGCGAGCGCACTCCGGTGATCACCGCAATCACGGTAGAAAACGACTCTAAAGTCAGCGACGACGTCATCCGCTACTACATCCGCCAGCCGCTGGGCGAACCGCTGAACCTCGGCCGTTTGCAAACCGACATGGGCACCTTGTATGGCCTGGACTATTTCGAGCAGGTGCAATACCGCGTGGTGAAAAAGGGCAAGGACAACACCCTGGTGATCAGCGCGCGCGGCAAGCGCAGTGGCACCGACTACCTGCGCCTTGGCCTGAGCCTGTCGGATGATATGCGTGGCGACAGCGCCTTCAACCTCGGTGCCAGCTACCGCATGAACGGCATCAACCGCCTCGGTGCCGAATGGCTGACGCGGATGCAGATCGGTGATCGGCAAGAACTGTACAGTGAGTTCTACCAACCGATGGACACGGGCTCGCGCTACTTCGTCGCCCCCTATATCAACGCACAGGCGCAGAACGTGGAGCTGATCATGGACAACGATCCGATCTCCGAATATCGCCTGGAACGCTACGGTTTCGGCCTGAACGTGGGGCGCCAGATCGGCAACAGCGGCGAGATCCGCTTCGGTGTCGGCGAGGCCTGGGGCAAGGCCAATGTGCGCATCGGTGACCGTAACTTGCCGAGCGTGAGTTTCAGCGAAGGCTTTTATGAATTGAAATACTCCTTCGACTCCCTGGATAACGTGTATTTCCCCCACTCCGGCGAGAACATCGGCCTGGCCTACCGCGAATTCGAGCCGGGGCTGGGCTCCGACCAGCGCTACCGGCAATGGGAATTCAAACTGGACAAGGCCATGAGCAACGGACCGGACACCCTGGTACTGGGCGGACGTTATGGACGCACCCTGGATGATTCGGATGTGGTGATTTCCAGCTTCCTGCTCGGCGGCGCACGACAACTGTCGGGCTTTCGCCAGGATGCAATCTCAGGGCAGAACGTCAGCCTGATGCGCGCGGTGTACTACCGCCGCCTGACGCCGCGATCCTACCTGCCCTTGGATTTCCCGCTGTACCTGGGCGCGTCCCTGGAACGGGGCCGGGCGTGGAACAACGACAATGAATTCGACAGCGGCTATATCAACGCAGCAAGTATTTTCCTGGGGTTTGATACACCGTTGGGGCCGCTGAACTTCAGCTACGGGTTCAATGATGATAATCAGAAGGCGGTGTACCTGAACCTGGGACAGACGTTCTGATACAAGGCTGGACGACTGTCGAAGCAGGCTTGTTGTGGTGAGCAGGCACGCCACAACAAGCCCGCGCGGCATGAATCGGTGTTTGACTCAGGACTTTTCCAGATTCGCCAGGATGTGACCATGCACGCGCATGCACACCCGCATATCCGCTTCGTCCACCCCCATGAACAGCTCTTGACGCAAGGCGGTGGCAATGGTTTCGATCTGCTCGATCAAGGGGCGGGCGGTGTCACACAACAGAATGCGCTTTGCTCGTCGGTCTTCCACAACGGCCTGGCGCTGCACCAGGCCCTGGCTCTCGAGGCTGTCGAGTAAACGGGCAAGGGTCGGCCCTTCTACACCGACGCTTTGCGCCAGCTCGCGCTGGGTAGGGGCTTCTTCAAAGCGAGCCAGGTGCAGCAGCACCAGCCAGCGTGCCTGGGACAACCCCAGCCCCGCCAAGCGGCGGTCCAACTCAGCCCGCCAACCTCGGGACATTTGCGCCAACTGCATGCCAAAACGGTGTTGATCGGTTAACGGCATAAAAAACTCATGATTTAGACTGAAAATAAAATTTGGCTAATTATTAGTCAGCTAAGCATGAGCCTTGCCCGCAGGCAAGAGATGCTATGCGCTGATTCGTTACATTGTCGTAATTGACACACTAAATTTCGAATTCAGACTGCAACGCCGCGCGCACGCAGTACAAAACCCCCTCAGGAACGCGTCCGGTAAACAGCGGGGCGATCTCGGCAACAGGTGGCAGTTCGCCCTCGCCGTCGAGGAACGCGTCCTGGATCTCGCCGAGCAAATCCTCGGGCAAATCCAGGCCCTGCTCCAGCGACAACTGCTGCTTGGCAATGGCTTCGGCGAGCAAGGTGTAGACGTTTTTCTCTGAGCACTGCAACTGGCCGGCGATCTGGATCGGCGTCATGCCTGCGCGGGCCAGGCTGATCAGTTCGTGGCGAATATCGGCCACCTCCTTCGGCGCTTCGGCCTGGCCGCCGAGCACTTCGAGGAACGCCTGGCCGTAGCGCTCCAACTTGCGCGCCCCCACACCACTGACCCGCGCCATTTCGGCCAGGGTAGTGGGCTGCTCGCGGAGCATTTCCAGCAAGGTCGAGTCGGGGAAAATAACGTAAGGCGGCACGCTGTGTTCCTGCGCCAGTTTGCGCCGCAGGCTGCGCAAGGCTTCCCACTGTTCGCGCTCCTCCCCGCGTACAAGCTGGCTGGCCTGGCTGGTGCTGCTCTTGGCGGTGGTCTGCGGCTTGAGATCACGGCGCAGCTCCAGGCTGACTTCGCCCTTGAGCAATGGCCGGCAGCTGTCGTTCAGGCGCAGTCCGCCGAACCCCTCGATGTCGATGTCCACCAGGCCGCGCGCGACCATCTGGCGGAACAGCGAGCGCCACTCGCCTTCGGCGCGAGCCTTGCCAACGCCATAGACCGAGAGCTTTTCGTGGCCGAAGCTGCGCACCTTTTCGTTGTCCTTGCCCAGCAGCACATCCACCAGATGGCCCACGCCATAACGCTGGCCCGTGCGATAGATCGCCGACAAACCCTGGCGCGCCGGCTCGGTGGCGTCCCAGGTCTGCACACCGTCCACACAGTTATCACAGTGGCCACATGGCTCGGGCATGTCCTCGTCGAAATACGCCAGCAAGGTCTGGCGGCGGCAGCGTGTCTCCTCGCACAACGAGAGCATGGCGTCGAGCTTGTGTTGCTCCAGGCGCTTGTGGCGCTCATCGCCTTCGGAGTTCTGCAGCATCTGCTTGAGCATCACCACGTCCTGCAGGCCGTAGACCATCCAGGCATCCGCGGGCAGGCCGTCACGGCCGGCGCGACCGGTTTCCTGGTAGTAGGCCTCGAGGGACTTGGGCAAGTCCATGTGCGCGACAAAGCGCACGTTGGATTTATCGATCCCCATGCCGAAAGCAATGGTCGCCACCATGATCAACCCCTCTTCATTGAGGAAGCGCTTCTGGTGCGCGGAGCGGGTCTCATTGGGCAGGCCGGCGTGATAGGGCAGCGCCGGGTAGCCTTGCTCGCAGAGGAACGCGGCCACTTCATCGACTTTCTTGCGCGACAGGCAGTAGACGATACCGGCATCGCTGCGCCGTTCGGAGAGAAACGCCAGCAACTGCTTGCGCGGCTGCTCCTTGGGTACGATGCGGTAGAAAATATTCGGGCGGTCGAAGCTCGACAGGAAGCGCTCGGCGTTCTGCAGGTGCAGGCGCTCGACGATTTCTTCGCGGGTGCGTTTGTCGGCGGTAGCGGTCAGGGCGATACGCGGCACGTCGGGAAACAGTTCGGCCAACTGGCCCAACTGCAGATATTCACGGCGAAAATCGTGACCCCACTGCGATACGCAGTGAGCTTCATCGATGGCGAACAGGGCAATCTCCAGGCTCTGCAGGAACGCCAGCATGCGCGGCTGCACCAGCCGTTCGGGAGCCAGGTAGAGCATCTTCACTTCGCCACGCTTGATCCGCGCGGCCAGGTCACGCTGCTGTTCGGCGCTGAGGGTGGAGTTCAAGGAAGCGGCGGCAACGCCGAGTTCTTCCAAGGTCGCCACCTGATCGTCCATCAAGGCGATCAACGGCGACACCACCACGGCCAGTCCGTTGCGCAGCAATGCCGGGACCTGGAAGCACAACGACTTGCCGCCACCGGTAGGCATCAGGACCAGAGCATCACCACCGCTGGCCACGCGCTCAATGATCGCACCCTGGCGGCCACGAAAACTGTCGTAGCCGAAGATGTCCTTGAGGACGCGTTGAGCCTGCTCGAGCATGTATAACTCCAAAAATAGTCCCGAAACCCTTTGTACAGGCTGGCCGAAAAAAAACGCCTTCACGGAAAATAATCCGTAAGCGAAGTTTTCGCGGACTGGTGCCTGGCCTGCACGGGCATCACAAAACGCGGCAGTATACCCGAGCGTCATCCGGCAAAGGGCGCCACCGACGAATTGCTGCCCGTCTCTAAAACCTGGCAAATATGCATGCCGACTGGCTTGGGCGCGCAAGAACGCCTAGAATTCAGCATCGTTTATTCCCAAGGTAGTCCTTCAATGTCCTTCGCTGAGCAATTAACCCGCCTGCAAGCCTTCCTCGACGCCGATGAGCTGCATGACGAGGCGCTGGACTACGTGGCCGCTCACGGCTACCTGACCGCCCTGTCGATCTGCTCCGAAGTCGTACCTGACCGTGAATGGATCGACGCGTTGTTCGCCGAAGAGCCGCACTACGCCGATGCCGCCCAGCGCGAAGAAATCGAAGCCACCCTGATCGCCCTCAAGGCTCACATCGCTCGCCAGCTGGCCTCCGACGAGGAATTCGAGCTGCCGTGCGACTTGGACCTGGGTGAAGAGCCAGACGATTCCGACCTGCGCGGCTGGTGCATCGGCTTCATGGAAGGCGTGTTCCTGCGCGAGGCAGCCTGGTTCGAATCCGCCGAGGAAGAAGTCAGCGAGATGCTGCTGCCGATCATGGTCGGTTCGGGCCTGTTCGAGGAGGAGGCCGAGTTCTCCGACATCGCCGCCGACGCCAACCTGATGGACGACATGATCGTCCAGATCCCGGAAGCCCTGACCGCGCTGTACCTGCTGTGCAACGCACCTGACGAAAAACCGGCGATCCTCAAGCCACGTCACCACTGAGTCGCTTGCCCGTGGCACCCATGGGCAACCGCTCGGCGCTCCTGCGTTACGCGCTGCTGGCCATCGGCTGGTTAAGCGTGGCGCTGGGAGTAATCGGCATTTTCCTCCCGGTATTGCCGACCACCCCCTTCCTCCTGCTTGCCGCCGCCTGCTTCGCCCGAAGCTCCCCGCGCTTCTACCAATGGCTGGTGGAACACCCGCGCCTGGGCCCATGGATTCGTGACTACCTGGACGGCAACGGCATCCCGCTCAAGGGCAAGGTCTACGCCATCGGTCTAATGTGGCTGAGCATCGGTTTTTCCTGCTACCTGGTGCCGCTGCCCTGGGCGCGCGCCTTCATGCTGACCAGCGCCGTGCTGGTGACGATCTACATCCTGCGCCAGAAAACCCTGCCGCCACGCTGAACCGCGACATCAAGTCGCGCTCAGACCTTGGTCGACACTGACTAACCCCAAGCATCATGCGAGACTGTCCAACCGGGCCTGGAATGCCTGGGCGTTCTTATGTTCGGAGTTACCATGACGCTGTCCAGCGGGCTGATCGCCGCCGTTGCCCTGGCCTATATGGCCATTATGTTTGCCATCGCTTTCTACGGTGACCGCCGCCATGCGCCGCTGCCACCGCGTATGCGCGCCTGGGTATATAGCTTGTCGCTGGCGGTGTATTGCACCAGTTGGACGTTCTTTGGCGCCGTAGGCCAAGCTGCGGAACAGTTGTGGGCCTTTTTACCAATCTACCTCGGACCGGTGCTGTTGCTGGTGCTGGCACCCTGGGTGCTGCAAAAGATGATCCTGATCAGCAAGCAGGAAAACATCACCTCCATCGCCGACTTTATCGCCGCTCGCTATGGCAAGTCCCAGTCCCTGGCGGTGGTGGTCGCGCTGATCTGCCTGGTGGGCGTGCTGCCGTATATCGCCCTGCAACTCAAAGGCATCGTGCTGGGGGTAAACCTGCTGATCGGCGCTGGCGCCGACACCACCGGTACCCGGGCCCAGGACACGGCGCTGATCGTGTCACTGGTGCTGGCGCTGTTCACCATTGTGTTCGGTACCCGCAACCTCGACGCCACCGAACACCACCGTGGCATGGTGCTGGCAATTGCGTTTGAATCGCTCGTCAAGCTGTTCGCGTTTCTGGCCGTCGGTGCGTTCGTGACCTACGGCCTGTATGACGGCTTCGGCGACCTGTTCAGCCAGGCGATGCTGGCGCCGCGCCTGGAGGAATACTGGAAGGAGACCGTCAACTGGCCGTCGATGGTGGTCCAGACCGGCGTGGCCATGATGGCGATCATCTGTCTGCCCCGACAGTTTCATGTGACGGTGGTTGAAAACATCGACCCGCAGGACCTGCGCCTGGCCAAATGGGTGTTCCCGGCGTACCTGATCCTGGCTGCGCTGTTTGTCGTGCCCATCGCCCTCGGCGGCAAAATGATGCTGCCCGGCACCGTGATGCCGGATTCCTATGTGATCAGCCTGCCCATGGCCGAAGCCCACCCGGCGCTGGCGGTACTGGCGTTCATCGGCGGCGCATCGGCAGCCACCGGCATGGTGATTGTCGCGAGCATCGCCTTGTCGACCATGGTCTCCAACGACATGTTGCTGCCCTGGCTGCTGCGCCGTTCCAGCTCGGAGCGGCCGTTCGAGGTGTTCCGCCACTGGATGCTCTCAGTGCGCCGGGTCAGCATTGTGCTCATTCTGCTGCTGGCTTATGTCAGCTACCGCCTGCTGGGCTCTACCGCGAGCCTGGCGACCATCGGCCAGATCGCCTTTGCCGCCGTAACCCAACTGGCCCCGGCCATGCTCGGCGCGCTGTACTGGAAGCAGGCCAACCGGCGTGGTGTATTTGCCGGGCTGGCGGCAGGTACGTTCCTGTGGTTCTACACATTGGTGCTACCGGTAACCGCAAAGAGCCTGGGCTGGTCCCTCAGCCTGTTCCCCGGCCTGACGTGGCTGCATTCACACCCATTGGGCTTGTCCGTCACCTCGCTGACCCTGGGCACCGTGTTCTCCCTGGCGGGCAACTTCACGCTGTTTGTCTGGGTGTCGATGCTGTCGCGCACGCGGGTCTCCGAGCACTGGCAAGCAGGGCGCTTCATTGGCCAGGAGATCAGCCAGCGCGCCAATGCCCGCTCAATGCTGTCGGTGCAGATCAGCGACCTGCTCAGCCTGGCGGCGCGCTTTGTCGGTGAAGAGCGCGCCCAGCAGAGCTTTATCCGCTTCGCCTATCGCCAGGGCAAAGGCTTCAACCCCAACCAGAATGCCGACAACGACTGGATCGCGCACACCGAGCGCCTGCTGGCCGGTGTCCTCGGCGCATCGTCGACCCGAGCGGTGGTGAAGGCCGCCATTGAAGGGAGGGACATGCAGCTGGAGGACGTCGTAAGGATCGCTGACGAAGCATCGGAAGTGCTGCAATTCAACCGGGCATTGTTGCAAGGCGCCATCGAAAATATCACCCAGGGCATCAGCGTGGTGGACCAGTCCCTCAAGCTGGTGGCCTGGAACCGGCGCTATCTGGAACTGTTCAATTACCCGGAGGGGCTGATCAGCGTAGGCCGGCCAATCGCCGATATCATCCGCTACAACGCCGAACGTGGCCTGTGCGGACCGGGCGAGGCCGAAGTGCACGTGGCACGGCGCCTGCACTGGATGCGCCAGGGCCGCGCGCATACCTCCGAGCGCCTGTTCCCCAATGGGCGGGTGATCGAGCTGATCGGCAACCCCATGCCCGGCGGCGGCTTTGTCATGAGTTTCACTGACATCACCGCATTCCGTGAAGCCGAGCAGGCACTCACCGAGGCCAACGAGGGGCTTGAGCAACGGGTCACCGAGCGTACCCATGAACTGTCGCAGCTCAATGTGGCGCTCACCGATGCCAAAGGCGTGGCCGAATCCGCCAACCAGTCGAAAACCCGTTTTCTGGCGGCTGTCAGTCACGACCTGATGCAACCGTTGAACGCCGCACGCCTGTTCTCCGCTGCCCTCTCCCACCAGAACGACGGTCTGTCCAGCGAAGCCCGGCAACTGGTGCAGCACCTGGACAGTTCGCTGCGCTCCGCCGAAGACCTGATCAGCGACCTGCTGGATATCTCGCGCCTGGAAAACGGCAAGATCAATCCGCAGCGCCAGCCCTTTGCGCTCAACGAGCTGTTCGACACCTTGGGCGCGGAATTCAAGGTTCTCGCCCAGGAACAAGGCTTGCGCTTTCGCCTGCGCGGCAGTCGCTTGCGCGTTGACAGTGACATCAAGCTGCTGCGACGAATTCTGCAGAATTTTCTCACCAACGCTTTCCGCTATGCCGACGGCCCGGTGCTGCTGGGCGTTCGTCGACGCAACGGGGAGCTGTGCCTGGAAGTCTGGGACCGTGGCCCTGGCATCCCGCTGGATAAACAAAAGGTGATCTTCGAAGAGTTCAAGCGCCTGGACAGTCACCAGACTCGAGCGGAAAAAGGCCTGGGCCTCGGCCTGGCGATTGCCGACGGCTTGTGCCGCGTGCTGGGCCATCGCCTGCGTGTGCGCTCATGGCCAGGCAAGGGCAGCGTGTTCAGTGTGAGCGTGCCACTGGCGCGCAACCAGGCCAGCCCACAGGTCAAGGCAGCACAGGAAAATGGCCTGCCCATGAGCGGTGCGCAGGTGCTGTGCGTGGACAACGAAGAGAGCATCCTGATCGGCATGCGCAGCCTGCTGACCCGCTGGGGCTGCGAGGTGTGGACCGCCACCGACCAGGCGCAATGCGCGGCGCTGCTGGCCGAGGGCGTGCGCCCGCAACTGGCGCTGGTGGATTACCACCTGGACCATGGTGAAACCGGTACCGAGTTGATGGGGTGGCTGCGCGCGCAATTGGCCGAGCCGATTCCGGGCGTGGTGATCAGCGCCGACGGCCGCCCGGAAATGGTGGCCCAGGTGCATGCGGCAGGGCTCGATTACCTGGCCAAGCCGGTGAAGCCGGCGGCGTTGCGGGCGTTGCTCAGTCGGCATCTGCCGCTTTGACCAAGCCATCCCGGCCGCACATTTTCGAGCCGGGTTTATTCAGGTAAATGGGCGACGCCATCTGAGTCCGTCATCGCCCTTTCCAGCAAATCCGCCGGCAGGCTTTTACTAGCGCGGGCACCGAGCAGCCTCAGTTGCTCGGTGCGGCTGACCAGATTGCCGCGACCCTCTGTAAGCTTGTTCCGCGCCGCGCTGTAAGCCTTGTCCAACTGCTGCAACCGGTTGCCCACTTCATCCAGATCCTGGATAAACAGCACGAACTTGTCGTACAGCCAGCCGGCGCGCTCGGCGATTTCCCGGGCGTTCTGGCTTTGGCGCTCTTGCTTCCACAGGCTGTCGATCACTCGCAGGGTGGCGAGCAAGGTGGTGGGGCTGACGATCACGATATGCCGGTCGAAGGCCTCCTGGAACAGGTTCGGCTCGGCCTGCAGCGCTGCGGAAAACGCCGCCTCAATGGGCACGAACAACAAGACGAAATCCAGGCTGTGCAAGCCTTCCAAACGTTTGTAGTCCTTGCCGGCCAAGCCTTTGACATGATTGCGCAGGGACAGCACGTGCTGCTTCAACGCCGCCTGGCCGATCACCTCGTCATCGGCGGCGACGTACTGCTGGTACGCCGTCAAGCTGACCTTGGAATCGACCACCACCTGTTTGTCACCGGGCAGCATGATCAGCACGTCCGGCTGGAAACGCTCGCCATCCGGGCCCTTGAGGCTGACCTGGGTCTGGTACTCGCGGCCCTTCTCCAGACCGGCATGTTCCAGCACCCGTTCGAGGATCAACTCACCCCAGTTGCCTTGGGTTTTCTGGCCCTTGAGGGCGCGGGTCAGGTTGGTGGCTTCGTCTGAGAGACGCAGGTTCAGCTGTTGCAGGCGCTCAAGCTCCTTGGCCAGGGAAAAGCGTTCGCGCGCTTCGTTCTGATAGCTTTCTTCCACGCGTTTTTCGAAGGACTGGATACGCTCCTTCAATGGGTCAAGCAATTGGCCCAGGCGCTCCTGGCTGGTTTCGGCAAAGCGCTGCTCGCGCTCGTCGAAGATCTTGCCGGCCAGCTCCGCGAACTGCGCCCGCAGCTCGTCGCGCGAGCCTTGCAGGTCGGCCAGGCGCTGCTGGTGACTGTCCTGTTGCTCACGCAGTTCGGCACGCAGGGCCGCTGCCAAGGCGTCGAGGCGTCGCAATTCGGTTTCTTTGGCACTGCGGTCGAGGTTCCAGGCATGGGCGGCGTCGCGGGCGTTATCGCGGTCGATCTGCAACAGTTCGACCTCTCGACACGCGGCGGCCAGGTCGGCTTGCCTGGCGGCATTGGCCTGGCTCAGGTCACTGATTTCATCACGACTGGCCTCCAACTGCGCGGCGAGACCTTCCTGGGCCAGCTGCGCGGTGGCCAGGCGCTCTTCAAGCAGTTCCCAGCCGGTGGTGCGCGCGGTCAGCCGTCGTTGCAGTTGCCAGCACACCGCCAATAACGGCACAGCAGCGCCAGCAAGGCCCAGGGCAATGCTGGTCCAGTCAAAAGCCATAACCATTTCTGCCATCACCGAAAAAGAGCAAGGTTAACCAAGCATAGAGCGGGAGGACAGCTCAGTCTTCGACCTGGCCCAGTTCACGTTGGGCACGACGGTCGCCGGCGCGAGCGGCCAGGCGCAACAGGTCGTGGCCGATGCGGCGGTCGCGGGCGTTGCCGCATTCACGGCACATCAATTGACCCAGACGGCTTTGAGCGGCAACCACACCGTCACGCGCAGGCTGCTTGAGCAAGCGACCGGCAAAGTGTTTGACGTTAGTGTTGTGCCCCAGGCGCGGACTGTCGAGCAGCCACAGGGCAACCTTCAAGGAGAAACGCTTGGGTGCGGTAACAGTCTGTAGGGTGTCGGTAACAGAAGGTGATACTGAGCGAAACTTCATAAAGCACTGTGGGATAGAACGGAAGGCGCGCAACTCTACTCTTTTTTTCGCACAGGTAAAGCTGAAAAAACCCTGCACGCCCGTCCTAGAGCAAGCGCTTGGGACAATCCACAGAAGCTGTGGATAACTCAGTGGACAACCCGCCTTTAACTCGCGCAAACGCCCATGGAACGGGGCCCGCAGTCAAACTGACGATTTTTTCACCAATAAAAAAAGCCAGATTTTTCATTGACTTAAATTTCCATTGCAGGCAAATGGCGGTCCTGCAAGGGAGTTGACAGCCCGGTTACATACCCGGCAACTAATGTGCACAAGTACCCACCGGATGGTTATATCCCCGGCATTTTTTGAAGCGATAAGCTGCAAAAATGTTACCGCAAGGGCTAACCAGGGACTTTTCAAATCGACCCAGCCTCGCCACACTCCCCGGCCTACAGCGCAGCGCCAGGGGAGGATCCATGAAAGGAATGCTGTTATTCGCCGTGTTGTTACTGGCCATTTGCGCCATCTCTCTGGGGATCAATGCGGCCCTGCCGTCCCCGGACGGGGCATTGTTTGCGATCGCGATCCTGTTGTCGGCCGCGTTCACGGCCGTGAGCCTGTGTATCGAACTGGGTGAGGGCCGCATCGATAACATGGGCGACGTGATGAAGGTGGTCGAGACCGGCCAGTCCCTGCGCCTGACACTGGCTGCCTATGCGCTTGGCTGTTCGCTGGCGGCAGCCACCACGGTGCTGGTCTACCGTGGCCTGCTGGGCGGCTGATTGAAGTTTTTGGCTCAGCACACTTCCATTACCTGCTCCGATCCGATACTATCCGCAGCGTTAGTACCAAGCTGAAAGTCAATTCTGGTCGAACAACTCCCCTGAACAACACGGGATCGACCACCTAGATGGTTTCCAGGTATCACTTGCGACGACACTGCCTTTGAACAAGCAAAGGGGGTCGTGAAGCGTGCATACTCTGACCGAACCAACCTGCAGATTGATCAGGATCTCCACCCTGGGCCCAGAACCTTTGCCCCTGTTGTGTTGCCTGCCCTCCTAAGTACCTACCTGCCAGCCCAAGCGCGCCTAACTTATCAGCGCTTCAAACTGGCTGCTTTGTTCCAGTCGGGTTCTTCGTTTGATCAATGGTGATCAACGTCACTGGAACGTTTTAACGTTGCACGGTTCTTATCCGTGTCATTTGTAGGAACACCAATAATATGTCCACTCAAATCCATACTCAGGATGCCATTCGCACCCTCACCAATGCTTTTGCCCCAATGAACTGCCTGATCATGGCCGCTCGCAAAGGCTGCTTCAGCTTCACCCTGGTTAACGAACACGGCATCGCACGTCACAGCGAACGCCTGTACCCCGATCAGTACTCCAGCGCAGAACCGCTGCAGGCCGTGATCGAGCGTACCCGTCAGGCACTGGTTGCCTGATCGAACCAAGACGCTGAAACACAAAAAACCCTGTTTAAAACACAGGGTTTTTTATTGCCTGCCATTCGGCTCTCGGGCATCTCCACTAAGTTCAAATAGATATAAATCTTATAACTGAATGAATAAGATGTTTTAAAAACAGTCCTTTACATCACAAATATGACACTACACTTCAACTCAAGCGGCATGATCCGCTTCCGACGAGCCTGAGATTCGATCCACTGCTGCCAAGCCCCCTCCTCTCAGGCTCGTCGACCACGTTCACGGATTGAGGCTTATATGGGTATCGCTGCCAGTGAATTGTGTCGTTATGTGATCCGGCCGACGCTGATGTACCTCGGCCGTCACAATCAAACGGCCGAGTCCCTGCTGCTGGGCATCGCGGCCAGCCAATCGGAACTGGGTTCCGCTTTGCACGACCGGCGTGGGCATGGCCTCTACAGCATCACTGAAACCCGCCATCGCGCCCTGTGGGATAACTACCTGGCCCTGGGCCCCGAGCGTGCCAGCCTGGTACGCGGCCTGGCCAGCCAACATGCATTCCTCGGCGCCCCCCAACTCGAACTCACGGTAAACCTGCGCTACGCCACCGCCATCGCCTGGTTACTGGTGGAACAACACAACCCTACGCTGCCGCCGCCTGGGGACATTTTGGCGATGGCGCGTATCTGGAAAGAAATTTTTCATCCTCAAGGACGACTGCGCGATTTCACTCAAACCTGGCAAACCTGTGTTTCATCCATGAATCACGCGGTTTGCTGACCGGGCAATTTGCAAGATTCGCTCAAAATCCCTAATTCTGGTCGGATTGTCCTACAAAAAGGCTCTATCTCCTACATTACAGCCTATAGCGCGATGTCAATTTTATTGATACTTTTCGCAGCGGTGATCATCCCGGAGTTTCTAATAATGAAAAAAGTAATGCTCAAGACCACACTCAGCCTCGCCGTTGCCATGGCCTCTTCCCAACTCTTCGCCAGCGGTTTCGCCCTGAACGAACAGAGCGTCAGCGGGATGGGTACGGGTTTCGCAGGTCGCTCTTCTTCTGCCGATGATGCAAGTACTGTTTACGGTAACCCAGCCGGTATGTCTCGCCTCAATGGCCAGCAAATCACGGGCGGTGTCGCGGCGATCGACGCCTCGTCCGACATCAGCAATACCGGTGGCAACTCCCGCGGTTCCAACAAAGGTGACATGGTTCCGTTCACCGCGGTGCCATTCGGTTTCTACACCAACAAACTCAATGACCAGTGGGCCATCGGCTTCGGTGTATACGCCCCCTTCGGCCTGGTGACCGACTATGAAAACGGCTTCCAGGGCCGTGGCTTCGGCAGCAAGAGCGAAGTGAAGGTCATCACCTTCCAGCCTACGGTGAGCTACGCGTTCAACGACCGCGTGTCCATCGGCTTTGGCCCGACCATCAACCGGATTTCCGGTGTACTCGAGTCGGACAAGACCCTCAACCCGCTCGTCTCCGATACCAACGTCAAGATCAAGGGTGACGATACCGCCCTGGGCTTCAACGTCGGCGTATTGGTCCAGGCCACCGACACCACGCGCGTGGGCCTGACCTACCACTCCAAGGTCAAGTACAAGCTCGACGGCCACACCACCGTGGACGGCCCGGCGGCCACTCAGCCGTTCCTGCGTAACAACCGTTACGATGCCTCGCTGAAAATCGACACGCCTGAGTCCTACGACCTGTCGGTCACTCAAGACCTGACCGATGCCTGGAAACTCTATGGCGGTGCAACCTGGACGCGCTGGAGCCGCCTGAAAGAGATCACCGTCAACAACCAGGGCGTCACGGCTGCCGGCGGCATTCTGGCACCTAGCCAGCTCGGCGCTATCACCGAAGAGCAAAACTGGCACGATACCTGGGCCTACGCCGTGGGTACTTCGTATCAGTTGACCAAACAAGTCGTGCTGCGCACCGGCTTGACCTTCGACCAGTCCCCGGCCAACAACACCGATCGTTCGCCGCGCATTCCTACCGGCGACCGTACGATCTTCAGCGTGGGCCTGGGCTACAAGGTCATGGATAACATGACCGTAGACCTGGCCTACTCGTACCTGAAAGAAGAAGACGTCAAGGTGAACAACACCGCCAACCCACCTTCGACGGCCAGCTACCGTGCCAAGTATGAAAACAGTGCCAACGGTTTCGGCCTCGGCATGACTTACACCTTCTGATCCAGACCGGTGTAAAAAAAGCCCCGCTCTCCTGCAAAGGAGGCGGGGCTTTTCAATGGCCGCTGATCAGGGTTTGGAAGCCAGCGCCTGCTCCACGGCCTTGATCAGCTCCGGGCTGTCCGGTTTGGTCAGGCTGGAGAAGTCGGCGATCACCTTGCCCTGGCGGTCCACCACGTATTTGTAGAAATTCCACTTCGGCGCATTGCTCTGCTGCGCCAACACCTTGAACAGGTGCACCGCATCCGCCCCCTTGACCTTCTGCGGCTCGGTCATGGTGAAGGTCACGCCATAGTTCACGTAGCAGACCTTGGCGGTTTCCTCGCCGGTCTTGGCTTCCTGCTTGAAGTCATCCGACGGCACGCCAATCACTTCCAGCCCTTGGCCCTTGTAGCGTTGATACAAGGCTTCGAGGCCTTTGAACTGCGGCGCGAACCCGCAAAAGCTGGCGGTATTGACGATGACCAAAGGTTTACCGGCAAAGCGCTGGCACAGGTCGATGGATTCCTTGGCCCGCAGCTTGGGTAATTGGCCCTCCAGCAACGGTGGGCAATCGGCGGCCAACGCCACGCCGCCAAAAGCAGCCATCAGCACGGGTACTGCAAGCCAGCGCATCTGCATGTCGAAACGTCCTTTAAAAGGTTCAGGCATCGAACTTAACAGATCGACATGCCCAGTTGCATCAACGCCAAGCCGCCGCGCTGCCACCCCCACCACGCCAGCAGCAACAGAAGCGTGGCCGCCCCTGCGCCAACCAGCCAATACCCACTGATACTCATGCTGCCTCCATCTGCGCCTGCAATCGCGCCACTGGCCGCTCGCGCACCGGCCAGTTCAGGGCGGCGGCGAGCAGGCTCAAGAGAATCGCCACCTGCCAGATCAAATCGTAGTTGCCGGTTCGATCATAGACCACCCCGCCCAACCAGCCACCGAGGAATGAACCGAGCTGGTGGAACAGGAACACAATCCCACCGAGCATCGACAGGTTTCGCACGCCAAACAGCGTCGCGACAGTGCCGTTGGTCAGCGGTACCGTGGACAGCCACAGAAAGCCCATGGCCATGCCGAACAAATAGGCGCTGACTTCGGTCAACGGTGCCCACAGGAACAACACGATCACCACCGCGCGCAGCAGGTACAACCCCGTCAGCAAACGCGGCTTGGACATGCGCCCGCCCAGCCAGCCGGCGGTGTAGGTACCGAAGATATTGAACAAACCGATCAGTGCCAGCACGGTGGTGCCGACCGTGGCGGGCAAATGCTGGTCGACCAGGTAGGCGGGCAGATGCACACCGATAAACACCACCTGGAAACCGCAGACGAAAAAACCAAAGGCCAGCAGCCAGAAACCGGAGTGGGAGCACGCTTCCTTCAGCGCTTCGCGCAGGGTTTGCTGGCCGGCCATGGCCGGCAACGGCCGATCCTTGAGCATCGCCACCAGCGGCAGGATCAGCGCCACCATCAAACCCAACACCAACAGCGCTGCCGACCAGCCCAGCCAACTGATCAAGCCGAGGGTCCCCGGCACCATGACGAACTGGCCGAAAGACCCGGCGGCACTGGCAATGCCCATGGCCATGCTGCGTTTTTCCGGCGCCACGGCGCGGCCGACCACGCCCAGGATCACCGAGAACGAGGTACCCGACAGGCCGATCCCGATCAGCAGCCCCGCACTCAACGACAACGACCACGCCGAATCGGACATGCCCATGAGTACCAGGCCCACGGCGTACAGCACACCGCCGACAAACACCGCCTTGGTGGCGCCGAAGCGATCCGCCAAGGCCCCGGTAAACGGCTGCGCCAACCCCCAGATCAGGTTCTGCAAGGCAATGGCGAAGGCAAAGGTCTCACGACCCCAGCCGAATTCGCCGCTCATCGGCGCCAGGAACAGGCCGAAACCGTGCCGCACGCCCAAGGACAACGCCAGGATCAGCGCACTCCCCATAAGTATCCAACCACTGGTGCGCCACATCGAGGTCATTTCTTATTCTCCGCTCACGGGTATATACCCGCTTATGTTCGAACAAACCCGCGTTCAGGCGAGTTCATCCAGCAAGGCCAACAAGGTTTCGCGTTTCTCTGCGCCGAGACGATCGATCAATTTCTGTTGTGCCGCTTCCCAGGCCGGCAAGGCTTCGGCCAGGCGTTGTGCACCGGCATCGGTCAACAGCACCAGGCGGTTGCGCAGGTCATTGCCCTCGACCAGTTGCACCAAACCTTCACACTCCAGCACCCGCAGGTTTCGCCCCAAGGTGCTGCGATCCAGGCCCATGGCTTCGGCCAGGCTGGAAATGCTCGGCTGATCGAGCCGTTGCAGGTTACACAGCAACGAATACTGGGCGACATTGATCCCGAAGCCGTCGAGGGCGCCGTCGTAGTGCCTGCTGACGCCACGGGCGGCACGTCGCAGGTTGGTGCATAAACATTGGGAGGCAAGCATGGAGCGTGTATATACCCGCGATTAAGGAAATGCAAGAAAGTGTTACAACGCCAGACCGACCAACACCACAACTTCCAGCAGCTCCAGCAAAGCCCCGGCGGTATCGCCGGTGGTGCCACCGAGACGATTGACCATCAACTGGCGCAACCCCACGAAGCAGATGGCCGCGAGCAGCACCGCAACTCCGCCGCTGAAACCACCGATGAGCAGGCAAGCCAGGCCGCTGAGCATCAGGACCTGTTGACCGATGGTTCTTGGCAGATGATCCGACAAGGCCTGGCCCAGCCCGCCCGCACGCACATAACGGGTGCTCAGGAACAGCGCCAGCATCGACGTTCGTCCAATCAGCGGCGCCAGGATCAACGCCGCGCCGTTGTGCTGCTCGATCAAGGCCACCAGCGCGGTGAACTTGAGCAACAACACCAGGCCCAGGGTGACCACGGCAATCGGGCCGCTACGCGGGTCTTTCATGATGGAGAGGGTGCGCTCGCGATCGCCGAAGCCGCCCAGCCAGGCGTCGGCGCTGTCCGCCAGGCCGTCCAGGTGCAAGCCGCCACTGAGCAACACCCAGGCCGTCAGCAACACCGCGGCGTGCAGCAACAGCGGTGCCCCCATCAACACGCTGTTCAGGCCCCACAGCAACACCCCGAACAGCACACCCACCAGTGGATAAAACAGCAGCGAGCGCCCCAGTTCATGCGGCTGCGGCATGCCCGGCAGACGAACCGGCAAACTGCTGAGAAATTGCAGGGCAATCCAGAACGGCAGCATCTTCAGAGCTCTTCCTTCAATGATCCGTCGGCCGCGACCCGCAGCCTGAACAGCCCACCATGGCCGACTTCGACACTCAGCAACTGCTCGCGGGGCAACCCCCGTGCGCGGGCCAACAATAGCCGCATCACACCACCGTGGCTGATCAACAGCACACGCTCACCGGCATACGCCTGATGCAGGCGTGAGACAGCGCCCAGAACCCGTTGGGAAAAATCCTCAACCGGCTCGCCTTCGGGCGGTGTGAAGCGGTACGGATCGGCCCAGAACAACCCCAACCCTTCGGCATCGGTGTCCATCAGCGCCGCCGCACTCTGCCCTTCCCAGGTGCCGAAATGCAGCTCTTGTAGGTCCTTTTCCAGGCTCACCGGCACGTTCAGTCGCGCTCCCAACGCCTCAGCGAACCGTGCGCAGCGCTGCAGCGGCGAACTGACCAGCCGGTCCCAAGGCCCTTGCGCCACCACGGCGGCGCGCATCTGTTCCCAGCCCTTGGCGGTCAGTGCGTCATCCAGGCTACCGCGCAAGCCGCCGCCCAGTTCAGTTTCGCCGTGGCGCAGCAGGTCCAGGTACAAGATCATGCCGGGCGATCTGCCACGGCGGCTTCGGCAAAGGTCGCCATTTGCCCGTGCAGCGCACACGCCAGGCGCAGCAACGGCACCGCCAACGCGGCACCACTGCCCTCGCCCAGGCGCAAGCCCAGCTCCAGCAACGGTTGGGCGTCGAGGCTGTGCAGCACATGCCGGTGGCCAGGCTCGGCACCACGATGCCCGAACACCAGCCAGTCGCGGCAAGCCGGGTTCAGGCGCGTGGCGACCAGTGCGGCAACCGTGCAGATGAACCCATCGACCAACACGACGACGCCTTCCTGGGCGCAGGCCAGGTACGCCCCCACCAGTGCTGCAATCTCAAAGCCGCCGAGGTTGAACAAGGTCTGCAATGCATCGCCGCGCTGCCCGGCATGGAGCGCCAACGCGCGCTCGATCACGGCGACCTTATGGCTGACACCCTGGGCGTTCAGCCCGGTACCCGGGCCCGTCAGCTCACAGACCTGGCACTCGAGCAACGCACATGCCAGGGCACTGGCGGCGGTGGTATTGCCGATGCCCATCTCGCCACCGATAAACAATTGCACCCCGCGCTCACGGGCGCGCAGCACGCTGTCACGCCCGGCTTGCAGCGCCTGTCGGCCCTGGGCAGCGGTCATTGCCGGGCCGTCGACGAAGTTGGCCGTACCCGGGCCGATATTCAGGTGGCGCACCCCCGGCAGGTTCAGCGACGGGGTGATGGTGCCCAGGTCGACCACTTCCAACGGCGCATCCAACTGCCGCGCCAGCACACTGATGGCCGCGCCACCGGAGACAAAGTTATGCAGCATCTGCCCGGTGACTGCCTGGGGAAATGCCGACACCCCTTCGGCGACCACGCCGTGATCACCGGCAAAAATCGCGATCCACAGTTGCTCCACCGACGGTTTGACCTGGCCCTGCAAGCCGGCCAATCGCACCGCCAGCGCTTCCAACTGGCCAAGGGAACCGGCCGGCTTGGTCAACTGCTGCTGGCGTGCCAGGGCCTGTTCGTACGCCGAGGCGTCGCTGGCCTTACAGGGGTTGAGCCACCAGGTGTCAGTCATAACGCAGTACCTTTCAAAGTCAGGGGCAGGCCGGCGACCGTCAGCACAACCCGCTGACAACGCTCGGCCAAGGCTTGATGCAGCCAACCGGCTTCATCCACATAGCGGCGAGTCAATTCGCCCAGCGGCACGACACCCAGACCGGTCTCGTTGCTGACAAAAATGATTTCACCCGGCAACGAGGCCAGGCTTTCCAGCAATTGATCGCGCTCGAACGCCAAGCGCCCGGCATCTTCGAGCATCAGCAGATTGGTCAGCCACAGGGTCAGGCAATCGACCAGCAGGCAACGGTCGACGGCGGCGTTCTCACGCAGCACTCGCGCCAGCTCGATGGGCTCTTCGATCAAGCCCCAATGGCCAGGGCGGCGCTGGCGATGCAGGGCCACGCGTGCGTTCATCTCGCCGTCCAGCGCTTGGCTGGTGGCGATATAGGTGACGGGCAATGCGCTGTCGCTGGCGAGCTTTTCGGCGAGTCGGCTTTTACCGGAACGAGCACCACCGAGGATCAATTGGTGCATGGGGCGACCCCACATAACCGGCGCAGCAACTCGGTGTCCAAATGGTGCTCCACCAAGTCCGCCAACCGCTCGATATCGCGCTCGCGCAGGGCGTGGTAATCCACGTCCTGGACCTCCTGCAACCCCGCCCAGCGCAGCAACGCACTGCACGCCGCTGGCGCCTCGAACAGGCCATGCAGATACGTGCCGAAAATCTGCCCGTCAGCACTCTGGGCCCCCTCGCTGCGGCCATCGTCCAGGGTTACAGCGGGCATCGACAGGGCTGCACCGCAGGTCACCCCCGCGTGGATCTCATAGCCACACACTTCAGCGTCCTCCAGCAACAAGCGTCCACGGACATTGCGCAGCTGCTTTTCTGCTTCCAGGGTGGTGCTGAACGCCAGCAGCCCCAGCCCTTCGCTGGAGCCAGCCGGCCCTTCCAGGCCCAGCGGGTCGTGCACGTGCTCGCCGAGCATCTGCAAGCCGCCGCAAATGCCGAGCACCTTGCCGCCATAGCGCAAATGTCGCGCCACGGCGGTCGCCCAACCATTGGCGCGCAAGTAGGCCAGATCGCTGCGCACACTTTTCGAGCCTGGCAGGATGATCAGGTCGGCAGGCGGAATCGACTGACCCGGCCCGATAAACTGCAGGTCCACCTGGGGATGCAGGCGCAGCGGGTCGAAATCCGTGTGGTTGCTGATGCGCGGCAACACCGGCACCACCACCTTGAGCACCTGCGCCGCCTTGTCGATCTGGCGCCTGTCGATGCCGTCCTCGGCCTCCAGGTGCAGGTCCATCACGTAGGGCAACACGCCCACCACCGGCTTGCCGGTGCGTGCCTCCAACCAATCCAGGCCTGGCTGCAACAGCGCGATATCGCCGCGAAAGCGGTTGATGATGAAGCCTTTGACCCGCGCCTGTTCGCTGGGCGAAAGCAATTCCAGGGTACCGACCAGATGGGCGAACACCCCGCCGCGATTGATGTCGGCGATCAGCAGCACCGGGCAGTCAACCGCCTCGGCGAAGCCCATGTTGGCGATGTCATTGGCGCGCAGGTTGATCTCCGCCGGCGAGCCCGCGCCTTCTACCACCACCACCGGGTAGGTTTCGCTCAGCCGCGCATGGGAAGCCAGCACCGCTTGCATCGCGATGGCTTTGTAGTGGTGATAGGCCACGGCGTTCATGCTGGTGACCACGCGGCCATGGATGATCACTTGGGAGCCGGTGTCGCTGTTGGGCTTGAGCAGCACCGGGTTCATGTCGGTATGGGGCGCCAGGTTGGCCGCCTGGGCCTGCACCGCCTGGGCGCGGCCGATCTCGCCGCCTTCGGCGGTCACGGCACTGTTGAGGGCCATGTTCTGCGGCTTGAACGGTGCCACCGCCACGCCCTGGCGCACCAGCCAACGGCACAGCGCCGTCACCAAGGTACTTTTGCCCGCGTCAGAGGTGGTGCCTTGCACCATCAGCGTACTCATGAAGCGTCCTTGTAAGCGGCCAGGGCCTCGTCGAGGCGGCGCCAGTCGGGCTCGGTGTCGGGCAGGCCAAACCGCACGCTGCTGTTATGCACAAACAGGCGCAGCAAGATGCCACGCTGAGCCATGAACTCGTGCATGCGTTCGGCATGCGGGGTGATCAGCCATTGGAACAGCGCACAACCGCCCTGCGGCTCAAAGCCATGGTGCTTCAGCAGCTCAAACAAGCGCTGGCTGGCCTCGATGCAGCGCGCTCGCTGGCGCGCGTGCCCGGCGGTGTCGCGCAGGCACGCCTGCCCCAGTGCCCGCGTCGGCCCGCTGACCGCCCACGGCCCGACTTGTTCGGCGAGCAACTTGAGCAACCGGCGATCGGCCAGCACGAAACCCAGGCGCACACCGGCCAGGCCGAAGAATTTACCGAACGAACGCAGCACAATCAGGCCGACCTGATGGGCCCGGCTCGCCAGGCTCAATTGCGGGGTGACGTCCATGAACGCTTCGTCCACCACCAGCCAGCCGCCGCGCTGGGCCAGCCGCGAGTGCCAGTCAAGCAGGCGTTGAGGGGGCAGGCTCAGGCCCGTGGGGTTATTGGGGTTGACCACCACCAGCACATCGAGACCGTCGAGGAAGAAGTCGACCTCCTGCTCCTGCACTTCGCGCACCACGTAGCCGGCTCGGCGCCAGGCTTCGGCGTGCTCGGCGTAGCACGGCGACAATACGCCCACCTTGCCGGCACGGCGCAGGCGCGGCAGTAACTGGATCGCCGCCTGTGAGCCGGGCACCGGCAAGAGGTGGGCCGCGCCGTAATACTCACTGGCGGCCTGCTCCAGGCCGTCGTCGTTTTCCGGCAGGCGTGCCCAGGCACGCTGCGCAATCTCCGGGATCGGCCAAGGCCAAGGGGCGAGGCCACTGGAAAGATCGAGCCAATCGGCCTCGGCAATCCCGTATTGAATGGATGCCTTACGCAAGCGACCACCGTGCTCAAGCATAGAATTGCGCCCCCGCGCATAGGATCAGCAACCACAACCATACGCCGCGTTGCACCAGTTGCCAGCCCCGGTCGATGGCATCGGCATCCGCCGCCGGCCCTTCGCCCAGGGTTGGGCGCTGGTGCAGTTCACCGTGATAAATCGCGGCACCACCCAGTTCAACCCCCAATGCCCCCGCACCAGCGGCCATCACCGGCCCGGCATTGGGGCTGTCCCAGGTCGGGCCCTGGGTGCGCCAGCATTTAATCGCCAAGCGGGTTTTGCCCAGCACGGCGTAGGTCAATGCCACCAAGCGGGCGGGAATGTAGTTCAGCACGTCGTCGATCCTGGCCGCCGCCCAGCCGAAGCGCTCGAAGCGTTCATTGCGATAGCCCCACATGGCATCAAGGGTATTGCTCAAGCGATAGAGCACCACGCCCGGCACGCCGGCGACCACGAACCAGAACAGCGCGGCAAACACCGCATCGCTACCGTTTTCCAGGACTGATTCGGTGGCGGCGCGGGCAACCTCGGTGCTGTCCAGCTCGCTGGTCTGGCGGCTCACCAGGTAGCTCACGCGGGTGCGCGCCGTCTCCAGGTCATCGCTGCGCAGGGCCTGGGCCACCGGCATCACGTGTTCGCCGAGGCTACGCAGGCCGAGGGCACAGTACAGCGCCAGAATTTCCAGGACCCAGCCGATATAGGGCGCCCACGACAAGGCCGTGGCGAGCAGCGTCAATGGCACCACCGCGATAAACCAAGCGGTCACGCCATGGCTGCGCCAGCCACGCCCACCGCTGTTGAAACGCTGCTCGATGCGCCCGGCAAAATTGCCGAACGCCACCAGCGGATGCCAGCGCCTGGGTTCCCCCAGCAGCGCATCCAGCGCCACTGCGGCGAAGCACAGCAAGGCCACACTCATTGACTCACTCCCCAGCTATTTTCGTACAACAGGTCACTCAGTGGCCGCGGTTCGGCCCAGCCTTCGAGCTGCAACATTGGTGCCGGGTAAAACTCGGCGACCGGCCCCAGGCATAACACGGCCAGGGGCTTGGCACCGGGCGGCAGGCCCAGCAGGTCAGCCAGGGCCTGAGGCTCGAACAGCGAGACCCAGCCCATGCCCAGCCCCTCGACACGGGCCGCCAGCCACAGATTCTGGATCGCACAGGACAGCGACGCCATGTCCATTTCCGGCAAGGTGCGGCGGCCAAAGATGTGGCGCTCGCGATCATCCATCAGCGCCGCCACCAACACTTCGGCGCAGTCGTGAATGCCTTCGACCTTGAGCTTCATGAAATCATCGGAGCGCTCGCCCAAGGCCTCGGCGGTACGCATGCGCTCTTCTTCCACCAGTTGCTGGATTTGCCCACGCAATGGGCGGTCACTGATACGGATGAAACGCCACGGCTGCATCAAGCCGACACTCGGCGCCTGGTGCGCGGCCTGGAGCAGGCGGTGCAGCAGTTCAGGGGCCACCGTACCGCCGCTGAAGTGGCGCATGTCGCGGCGCTCGGCAATGGCGCGATAGACGGCATCGCGGTCGGCCTGGGGGAATGCGTTGTCAGTCATGGCCTCTTCGCAGGCAAGCCCGCTCCCACAGGGGATGTGCAGTGCTGATTGGGTTGGGGTTCAACTCGATCAACGGTGAGCGCCGGCGTAAACAGTGCGGCGACCGCTGCCGGGTTGGACGGGAAGTAGAAGTGCACGTAGGACGCGGTCATCCGCCCCTGCCGATACACCGCCTCGGCACCGCGCCCACCATTGGGGCTCAGGCCACGGGCAATCGGCTGCCACTCGGTGCTGGTCAGGGAATGGTGATAGGTATGCCCGCGCAATACACCTTCGGGCAACTCGACGCTTTGCAGGGCCAGGGCCGCCAGTTTCTTTTGCATCACCGCATCCCCCTGCAACAGGCCCAGCAACTGGGCGCGGTTGCCGTCGACGTCGGTGAGCGAGTCCAGCAGGTAGAGCATACCGCCACACTCGGCGAGCAACGGCTTGCCGGCCAAGTGGTGGGCACGGATGGCCGCGAGCATCGCGGTATTTTCCGACAACGCCTGATGGTGCAATTCCGGGTAACCACCCGGCAGATAGAGACTGTCGGCGTCAGGCAATTGGCGGTCATGAATCGGCGAAAAAAACGTCAACTCAGCCCCCATCGCCCGCAACAGATCGAGACTGGCGCCATAGGTGAAGGCAAACGCCTCGTCACGGGCGACAGCAATGCGCACGCCGGCGAGCAACGGCTGGGCCTCGATCACTTGCGGCGCGACAAAGGTCACCGGCGGCGGCAGCGCGACTTCGCAACTGCTGCCCAGCGCCTGGGCGGCGGCGTCCAGGCGCAGGTCCAGGTCGTTCAGTTCGCTGGCTTGCACCAGGCCCAGGTGACGACTGGGCAATTCGATACCGGTTTCGCGGGACAACGCGCCATACCAGCGCAGGCCCTCGGTAAGGCTGCCTTCAAGCAGCTGCGCATGGCGCAGGGTACCGACGCGGTTGGCCAGCACGCCGGCGAATGGCAAGTCCGGCTGATAGCGCGCCAGGCCCAGGGCCAGGGCACCAAAGGTCTGGGCCATGGCGGTGCCGTCGATTACGCCCAGCACCGGTACGCCGAAGTGGCGTGCCAGGTCGGCGCTGGAAGGGGTGCCGTCGAACAGCCCCATCACGCCCTCGATCAGGATCAGGTCAGCCTCCCCCGCCGCTTCCCACAACAGACGGCGACTTTCCTGCTCACCCACCATCCACATGTCCAATTGATACACCGGCGCACCGCTGGCGCGCTCGTGAATCATCGGGTCCAGAAAGTCCGGGCCGCATTTGAACACGCGCACCTTGCGCCCCAGGTTGCGGTGCAAGCGGGCCAGCGCGGCGGTGACGGTGGTTTTACCCTGGCCGGACGCCGGTGCGGCGATCAATACGGCCGGGCAATGACGGGGCTGATTCAAAGTTCGACGCCCTTCTGTGCCTTGATACCGGCCTGGAACGCATGTTTGAGCATGCCCATTTCGGTGACGGTGTCGCCCATTTCGATCAGTTCAGGCTTGGCCCCACGGCCGGTGACCACCACGTGCTGCATCGGCGGCCGGGCTTGCAGGTCGCTGAGGACCTGGTCCAGGTCGAGGTAACCGTGCTTGAGTGCGATGTTCAGTTCATCCAGTACCACCAGGCCGACGCTCGGGTCTTGCAGCAATGCCCGCGACACGGCCCAGGCGGCCTCGGCGGCGGCAATGTCGCGCTGGCGGTCCTGGGTTTCCCAAGTGAAGCCCTCGCCCATCACATGGAAGCGCACCTGCTCGGGGAAGCGTCGGAAGAACAACTCTTCGCCGGTGCTGTTGCGCCCTTTGATGAACTGCACCACGCCACACTGCATGCCATGGCCCATGGCGCGGGCAAGCATGCCGAACGCCGAGCTGCTCTTGCCTTTGCCGTTGCCGGTCAGCACCAGCAGCAAACCGCACTCGTTGGGAGAATTGGCGATGCGCTCGTCGATCACGGCTTTTTTGCGCAGCATGCGCGCCAGATGGCGTTCGTCGCGGTCGGGGGTATCGGTCATGGCAGCTCTCCGTTGGGGCTGGACAAAAACGGCGGGCAGGAAAAAGAGAAAACAGACAGCCAAGCATCGCCCACCGTGATGCTGTTGAATGAGCCAGGCCGGTCTCCGGGCTCATGAGTGGCGTTCTGGAGAGAACAGGCCCACGCTGCGCCTTCCCATATCGCACGCGATACAGTGGCAAAAGGCAGCGTTTTGACTCATTTACCGTTGCGGGGGCAGCGCCGGAATCGCGGCGACACTGTGTATAAGTGCGCTCACTCACCGGCTTCCCTGTTTCACTCTGTCGACCCACAGGTCACAGAGCACCTGGAACAAGCCGCGAAGGTTAGTGGGTTGGGGGTGGAGCGTCAATTAAAGCTGGCCTTGCACTGGAACCAACGCACGGCTGATCTCCTCTACCCTTACAGGTATTAAGGAGAACACCATGCATAAAACCAGACTCGCCCTACTGATCATGCTCGCCGGCACCCTCACGGCCTGCGGCGAAAGCTCCACCTTGCAGGTGTCCGAGGGCACCGGGCCTTCGCCCCAACTGCCGGAGCCGAACAAGACGCTGATCCCCACCGTCAACATCGCGCCGGCCATCGGCTGGCCCGAGGGCGCGAAACCGACGGCCGCCGCCGGCACTCAAGTGGCCGCGTTCGCTGAGGGCCTCGACCACCCGCGCTGGCTGTATGTGCTGCCCAATGGCGATGTGCTGGTGGCGGAAACCAACGCACCGCCCAAACCCGACGACGCCAAGGGCGTGCGCGGCTGGGTTATGGAGAAGGTCATGGGGCGTGCCGGCGCCGGGGTGCCAAGCCCGAACCGCATTACCCTGCTGCGCGATGCCGACCACGATGGCGTCGCCGAAACGCGCACGGTGTTCCTGGAAAACCTCAATTCGCCGTTCGGCATGACCCTGGTCGGCAATGACCTGTACGTGGCCGACTCGGACAAGCTGCTGCGCTTTGCGTATCAGCCGGGCGAAACCGCGATCAAAGCCCCAGGCACCACGGTCGTCGACTTGCCGGGCGGCCCGCTGAACCATCACTGGACGAAAAACGTGGTGGCCAGCAAGGACGGCAGCAAGCTGTATGTGAGCGTGGGCTCCAACAGCAACGTGGGCGAAAACGGAATGGAGGCGGAACAGGGGCGCGCAGCGATCTGGGAGGTCGACCGCGCCAGCGGCCAACACCGCATTTTCGCCTCTGGCCTGCGCAACCCCAATGGCATGGCCTGGGAACCGCAGAGTGGCAAACTGTGGACGGCGGTGAATGAGCGCGACGAGATCGGCAGCGACCTGGTGCCGGACTACATCACCTCGGTCAAGGACGGCGGCTTCTATGGCTGGCCGTTCAGCTATTACGGGCAACACGTGGACGTGCGCGTCACCCCGCAGAACCTGGGCCTGGTGGCCAAGGCGATTGCGCCGGACTACGCGATAGGCCCGCATACGGCTTCGCTCGGGTTGACCTTCGCCGAGGGCAGCAAACTGCCAGCGCCGTTCAGCAATGGCGCATTTATTGGCCAGCACGGTTCGTGGAACCGCAAGCCGCACAGTGGCTACAAGGTGATCTTCGTACCATTCGAGGGGGGCAAGCCTAACGGGCAGCCGGTGGACGTGCTGACCGGGTTCCTCGATAAGGATGAGAACGCCATGGGCCGGCCGGTGGGCGTGGTGATCGACAAGCAGGGGGATTTGCTGGTGGCGGATGATGTGGGGAACAAGGTGTGGCGGGTGTCGGCCGCTAGGTAGCGAAGCCGCAAGCTTCAAGCCTGGAGCTGCAAGGTGGCGGTGCACCCTCTTGCAGCTTACAACTTGAAGCTTATCGCTGCTTTTAGGGATTTCGTGCCAGATTTGCTGGCAACACGCGCTTGGCGCTCAGATAGGCATTCTGCCAATAAGCCTTGGACAAGGTGTCCAGCTTCACCGTACCGCCGGTCTGCGGCGCATGCACAAAGCGCCCCTCGCCGACGTAGATCCCGGCGTGGCTGACCTGCGAGCCACCACCGGTGGCGAAGAACAGCAGGTCGCCGGTCTGCAGGTTCTGTTCGCTGACATCCTGGGCACGCATCACGATCAGTTCGCGGGTGGTGCGCGGCAGGGAGATGCCGGCGGCGTCACGGAAGACAAAGCCGATCAGGCCACTGCAATCGAACCCCGAATCCGGCGTGTTGCCGCCCCAACGATAAGGCGTGCCGACCAGGCCCAGAGCGCGAAAGAGCACATCTTCGGCGGCAGGCGAGTAACTTTGGCTGGAATAGTTGAAGACCGGCTTGGGCTTGACCGCAATGGGAGCGGGCGGCGGCCGGCTGGCGCAGGCGCTGATAAGCGCGGCGCAGAGAATAAGGATCAGGCGGGCTGAGGTCGACATGTGCAGAACAATCCTGGTCTGGATGCGGCTATCGCTGCCGAACGCTGAAAACCAGAACGCGCAAGCAAAGCTCGCGCGAACGGATTACAACAATGTCCAGGGATTCTAGCGCTTACACGTCAAACTTCAAGTATCACTTTAACTTTACTTACTGGCTGTAACCGTCGTTGGGGCCATGGCGAGTGCACGCTTGGCTTCAATGAAGGTTTTGCTCCAGTAGCTGTCGCCCAGGCTGTCGACTCGAACACCGCCACTGCGACGGCTGCTGGAGTGGATAAACTGGTTGTCACCCAGGTAGATACCGGCGTGACTGACACGACCACGGCCTGCAGTACTGAAGAAAAGCAGATCACCGGGCTTGAGGTTGTTGCGCGCGACCAACGGTGCTTTCACGTTGATCATTTCGCGAGTGGAGCGCGGCAGGTTCATGCCAGCTTCTTCACGAAACAGGTAACCGATGAAACCGCTGCAGTCGAAACCGGCTTCGGAGGTACCGCCGAAACGGTAACGGGTACCGATCAGGGACATGCCGCGTTCAAGAATGCTGTCGGCCAGAACTGGAAGCTGGTAAGGCTTGTTGCCGGAGAAATCGGCCAGTTCCTTTTCAGTTGCTACCTCTTCTTCATAAACAGAAGCAGACTGTGCAGCAACAAATTTAGCCTGATTTTGAACCTGAAGTTTTTGCTGTTCTGCCACCTGTTGAGGGTGGGAGGCGCAACCAAACAACAGGGTAACGAGTGCGAGAGGCACGAGGGGTGCGAAGCGATTTAGCATGGGCACGACCGTGGCTGATGTGTAAAGAAGCCGAGACTATGCCTTCTATCACATCGATTTGCAAATTCAATCGCGCTCTTTGTGACTTCTTGTTTGGACGCTGACATCTAAGCCCTTAACTCCCCCTAGGCGTCTTTCGCGTGGCAAAACCGGCCCAAACGCGGGTTTTATGGCGCCTGTATTTTGCCGAAAGCCCCGTAAGCAAAGGCTTGGCTACCAGCCGAGGGTTTCCTTAAGGAAGGGAATGGTCAGCTTGCGCTGGGCCTGCAAAGAGGCTTGGTCGAGCTGTTCGAGCAAATCGAATAATGCGCTCATGCTGCGGGTGCCACGGGTGAGAATAAAGTGCCCCACCTCGTCGGTAAGGTGCAGGCCGCGGCGGGACGCACGCAGTTGCAGGGCACGCAGCTTGTCTTCGTCGGACAGCGGGCGCATCTGGAAAATCAGCGCCAGGGTCAGGCGCGACTTGAGGTCGGCCAGCTTGACCGGCAGCTCACGTGGCGAGGTGGACGCGGCGATCAACAAGCGTCGGCCGCTGTCGCGCAAGCGGTTGAACAGATGAAACAGCGCCTCTTCCCAATCCGCCTTGCCGGCGACCGCTTGCAGGTCGTCCAGACACACCAGTTCGTATTGCTCCAGGTTGTCGAAAATCCCGATACCGCGGTCCATCAACTCGGCCAGGGGCAGATACACCGCTGGCTCGCCCATTTGCTCGAAGCGCAGGCAGGCGGCCTGCAACAGGTGGGTACGCCCCACGCCGTGCTTGCCCCACAGATAGATCAGGCTTTCAGTCCACCCGGCGTCGGCTTCGCAGAGCCGCTCGACATAGCCGAGTGCAGCGGCATTGGCGCCTGGGTAGTAATTGATAAAGGTGGCGTCATCACGCAGACGCACACCCAAGGGCAGCTGAATCGGTTTCATGCTGACTGAACGGCTCCCATCGAACCGTTAGTGGCCTCTGTGTAAAGTTTGCAAAGTTTATACCCGTGACGCCGGGCGCACAATGCAGCAGACCACAAGCAAAATCAAAGGTTTGCGTTAACTTGCCGGTTTCGCGCAAATTGTTTGACGGCACGGGCCATAAACTACAAACCCGGCCGAAGCCGGGTTTGTGACCGAGCGATTACAGCTCGGGGTCTTCAATACCCGTGTACACCTCGGAATCCTTGTACAGATCGTGCACATGGCGCACCAGCACCATGATCACCGCCGCCACCGGCAGCGCCAGCAGGATGCCGGTAAAGCCAAACAACTCACCGCCCGCCAGGATCGCAAAGATCACCGCCACGGGGTGCAGGCCAATCCGGTCACCCACCAGCAATGGCGTCAGCACCATGCCCTCCAGCGCCTGGCCCACCATGAACACCGCGACAATCCCCAGCATCGGGTACAGGTCGCCGCCAAACTGGAACAACCCGGCCACCAGCGCCGCACCGATACCAATCACGAACCCCATATACGGCACGATGGCGGCCAGCCCCGCGATCAGGCCGATCAACAGCCCCAGCTCCAGGCCGATGGCCATCAGGCCGGCGGCGTAGATAACCCCCAGCGCCAGCATCACCAGCAACTGGCCACGCACGAAGGCGCCCAGCACCTCATGACACTCGCCAGCCAGGGAGACGATGCGCGCCTCGCGATCACGCGGCAGCAGGCTACGGATCTTGGCCATCATGATGTCCCAGTCCCGCAGCAAGTAGAACGCTACCACCGGGATCAGCACCAGGTTGGTCAGCCAGCCGATCAGTGCCAGGCTGGATGCCGTGGCCTGGCTGAGCACCACACCGACGATGTCGGTGGTCTGGCCCATATGCTCGCTGATCGCCGCCTTGACCTTATCGAACTTCCAGAAGCCGTCCGCCAACCCCAGCTTGGCCTGGGCCCACGGCATCGCCGTGTGCTGCAGCCAGTCGAGCATTTGCGGCGCCAATTCATAAAGGCGAAACAGCTGCTTGGCCAGCATCGGCACCAGCACCAGCACCAGCGCGGTGACGATCAAGCTGAACAGCGCAAATACCGCCACCACCCCCAAGGTACGTGACAGCCCGGCTTTCTCCAGGCGATCCACCACCGGGTCGAACAGATAGGCGAGCAGCAACGCTACCAGGAACGGCGTCAGGATCGAATGCAGCAGGAACACAAACACGCACAGCAGGACAATCCCGCCAAGCCACACCCAACGACGCGTATCCGCCATACACCACTCCATTGCTTCTATATAAGGAAGAACTGTTGTTACCAACGAAACCGCAGTTGCGCCTGAGGTTCAGGAGCGGCCGGTTGTGTGCCTTCGGCCACGGGTTGCGGCGCAGGTGCCTCGCCCGCCGGCACCTCCTGCAACTTCGCCAGGCTCAGTTGGGTCCGCAACTGATCTGCACTGCCGTGGACGCGATACACAATGCGATCGCCATCCACCCGCTGCGGCTGGGCGCCAAACGGCTCAAGCAGACGGCCCAGCGCGGCGTAGCGCTCCAGGTTCATCCCCTGCACCTCCAGCAATTGTTCAGTACTGACACCCGGCTTGACCGCAAAACGCGGCGCCAGCTTTTCGCTGACCGCCAGCATCACGGCATCCGCCACCGCACCCGTGTCGGCCCCCTGCGCGGTGCCCTGCTCGCTCTTGTCACCCAGCCACAGGCGCCACTTGGCCTGCCACTGGCTGCCGTCCTGGCGCGCATGGACCGCCAGCAAGGCGTCGGCGCCGTAGCGCTCGGAGGCGGCGCGCAACGGCGTGGCGTCGGCGCTTTCCAGGTTTGACGCCGTGGCAACCACCTGTTCGTCCAGGTCGCCCATCGGCAGGCGCAACGGCAAGCCACGGTGTTGAGCCGCGCGGCGCAACGCTGGGGCAACGGTCTGACCGTCGCCCACCAGGCTGCTGCCTTCGGTGGAATCGTTCAGCCACCAGCCAAGGATCGACGGCCGATTACTGCCCCAGATCGCCAGGCCCGCGTCACGCAAGGCACGATCGGTGCTGACCGGGTCGAAGTCCACTTGCAGGCTCTCGGGTGGGCCGGCGTCGTAGCCGTATTGTGTGATGATTTGTTGCGGGTCCTTGCGAATTGCCGCCAGGCCCGGGCCTTCGGCGGCCTTGGCGTCGCCGGTCAGGCGGATCACCAGGGTTTGCACCGCTCGCTGGGTCGCCTGGTCGCGCTCCTGCGGCGATTGGCTGTTGACGGGCTCGAGCACTTGATACAGGCCATTGAGGGTTTCGGCATGACTCGCCAGGCTGACCAACGACAAGCAGCCTACAAAGAAGAATTTACACAGACGCATGGAAGATTCCCGAACGACAAATTTAGCGGCTGGAACAGACCGCGCGAACTCGATTTGGCAAGGCTGTGACCACGCCCACCGATAAAACATTCACAGGGTCTCGGTAAGTTTTCGCACTGTCATAACGATAGCGAGTTCAAGGCTATACCTTAATACGCGGCAAAGCCGAGCCGATTAGCATTTTTTTAAGCCCATATACCCCTGCCCGTCGGCCCGAGGATGGCCGCTGCCCCTCAAGCCTGATAAAATCGCGCGCCTTCGCAGACCGTCAACGGCTGGGGCTTTTACCAAAAGTGCCTGCCCGCTCGGTCGTTACCCAGAAATCCCCCCTAAAGGCCTGGATCATGAGCAAGCAACCCTCCCTGAGCTACAAGGACGCCGGTGTAGACATCGACGCCGGTGAAGCATTGGTCGAACGCATCAAGAGCGTCGCCAAGCGCACTGCGCGCCCCGAAGTCATGGGCGGCCTGGGCGGTTTTGGTGCCCTCTGCGAAATCCCGGCCGGCTACAAACAGCCTGTGCTGGTCTCCGGCACCGACGGCGTGGGCACCAAGCTACGCCTGGCGCTGAACCTGAACAAGCACGACAGCATTGGCATCGACCTGGTTGCGATGTGCGTCAACGACCTGGTGGTCTGCGGCGCCGAGCCGTTGTTCTTCCTGGACTACTACGCCACCGGCAAGCTCAACGTCGAGACCGCCACCCAGGTCGTGACCGGCATTGGCGCCGGCTGCGAATTGTCGGGTTGCTCCCTGGTCGGCGGCGAAACCGCTGAAATGCCGGGCATGTACGAAGGCGAAGACTATGACCTGGCCGGTTTCTGCGTCGGTGTCGTAGAAAAAGCCGAGATCATCGACGGTTCCAAAGTGGCAGCCGGTGACGCCTTGCTCGCCCTGCCATCGTCCGGCCCGCACTCCAACGGCTACTCGCTGATCCGCAAGATCATCGAAGTGTCCGGTGCCGACATCGAGAACATCCAGCTCGACGGCAAGCCACTGACCGACCTGCTGATGGCCCCGACCCGCATCTACGTCAAGCCACTGCTCAAGCTGATCAAGGACACTGGCGCGGTCAAGGCCATGGCCCACATCACCGGTGGCGGCCTGCTGGACAACATCCCGCGCGTCCTGCCAAAAGGCGCCCAGGCGATTGTCGACGTGGCCAGCTGGCAGCGTCCTGCGGTCTTCGACTGGCTGCAAGAGAAAGGCAACGTCAACGAAACCGAAATGCACCGCGTGCTGAACTGCGGCGTGGGCATGGTCATCTGCGTGGCGCAAGAACACGTTGAAACCGCGCTGAACGTTTTGCGTGAGGCTGGCGAGCAGCCTTGGGTCATCGGTCAGATCGCCAACGCGCCAGAAGGCGCGGCCCAGGTTGAACTGAAGAACCTCAAGGCTCACTGATGCCTCAGACCTGTGATGTCGTGGTGCTGCTCTCCGGCACCGGCAGCAACTTGCAGGCCCTGATCGACAGCACGCTGACCTGCGACAGCCCGGTGCGCATTGCTGCGGTGATCTCCAACCGCAGCGACGCCTACGGCCTGCAACGTGCCAGCGATGCGGGTATCGAAACCCGTTCGCTGGATCACAAGGCGTTCGAAGGCCGCGAGGCCTTCGATGCCGCCTTGATCGAACTGATCGACGCGTTCAACCCCAAACTCGTGGTACTGGCCGGTTTCATGCGCATTCTCAGCGCTGACTTCGTACGCCACTACACCGGGCGCCTGCTCAATATCCACCCTTCCCTGCTGCCCAAATACAAAGGCATGCACACGCACCAACGCGCGCTTGATGCGGGCGACAGCGAGCATGGCTGCAGCGTGCACTTCGTCACCGAGGAACTCGATGGCGGGCCTCTGGTCGTACAGGCAGTGGTTCCGGTAGAGTCTGACGACTCGGCGCAGACGCTTGCGCAACGGGTTCATACCCAAGAACACAGGATTTACCCGCTGGCTGTGCGCTGGTTTGCCGAGGGCCGGTTGATTCTGGGCGACCAGGGTGCATTATTGGACGGTCAATTACTCGCGGCCAGCGGCCACTTGATTCGAACCTAGGAGATTTTATGCGTCGCGCCTTGCTCTTCGCTTTTGCTCTGTTTGCCTTGCCTGCCGTGCAAGCGGCAGACCTTCACCCCTTCTCCGTCAGCTACACCGCCGACTGGAAACAGTTGCCCATGAGTGGTTCGGCTGAACGCAGCCTGACCAAGAATGGCGACGGCACCTGGACCTTGAATTTCAAGGCGTCCATGATGATCGCCAGCCTGACCGAAACCAGCGTGATCCTGTTTGACAAGGACACCCTGCAACCCAAGAGCTATACCTTCGAACGCGGCGGCCTGGGCAAGGCCAAGAAGATCAACCTCGACTTCGACCAGAGCGCCAAGAAAGTCACCGGGTTTGAAAACAAGGATGCGGTCAACGTGCCCCTGCAAAGCGGCATGCTCGACAAGTCGACCTACCAATTGGCGCTGCAGCGCGACGTGGCGGCCGGCAAGAAGAGCATGAGCTACAACGTGGTTGAAGGCACTGACGTCGATATCTACGACTTCCGCGTGATCGGTCCTGATAAGGTGCAGACCAAGGTCGGCTCCATCGATGCGATCAAGGTCGAGCGCGTGCGTGATCCAACCCAAAGCAAGCGCATCACCGAGATGTGGTTTGCCAAGGACCAGGGCGGCATCCTGGTCGCATTGCGTCAGGTAGAAACCGACGGCAAGGAATACAACATCATGTTGCAAGACGGTACCGTTGACGGCAAGCCTGTCAAAGGCAGCTGATGCACGGATGAGCTGAACAAGAGCCTCGCTGAATGCGGGGCTTTTTTTCGTCTGGTGGTTCTGTGTTCAAGCTTCTGCCGCCTTCGCGGGCAAGCCCGCTCCCACATTTGAGTCGTGCTCCCAATGTGGGGCGATAGCAGGGTCAATACCGTGATAACGCCTGATTTGAACATGAAACCTTTGTCATAAAACTCGCCCCCTTGCAACGCAATGCCGCGGTTTTCGGGGCTTGCAGCATTGTTGCATTTTCTGCAATGAACCGTTGCACGCAGAACCCGTTTACGTAGCAAGCTAACAAAACATATAACAAAGGCCTGCGACGACTTGCCGCAGATCCACCAGAGATTGGAGCAAGCAGATGACTGTAAAAGTAACTGAACGCGACGATGCACACATGTCCCACGAAGCTTTGGGCCATGGGATTCATATCTGGGACGTACACCAACAAGACCTGCTGGTCGGCATGTTCCACAATGAGAGCGATGCCCATAGTTATAAAAACGAGCTGGAAACCCTCGAACAGCAACGCCAGGCACAAAGCTCCTGAATATTCGTAGGATTCAGGCACCGAGCCCACCATGGAGCACGGTATCTGAAGATACAAACCCCGCCTTTTGAGCGGGGTTTGTTGGTTTTCGGGGCGTAGAAAAAGGGCTTCTAACGCCTTACCACATCAGGTCATCAGGGATCTGGTAGGCCGCATACGGATCGTCCTCATCCGGTACCTGGCTTTCCGTCAGGATATTGAGCTGCACAATACGCTCCGGTGCGCGCTCCTGGATCTTCAGCGCCGCTTCACGCGGGATCACCTCATAACCGCCACCGTGGTGCACGATCGCCAGGGAGCCGTTGCTCAGCTTGTTGCGCATCAGCGTGTTGACCGACAGGCGCTTGACCTTCTTGTCATCCACGAAATTGTAGTAGTCCTCGGTGGTCAGCTTGGGCAGGCGCGAGGTTTCGATCAGTTGCTTGACCTGGGCGGTACGGGCCTTGGCCTCGGCTTTTTCCTGCTGCTGGCGGTTCAGTTCCTGGTCGCGCTTGACCTTCTCGGCTTTCGCCTCGGCGGCCAGGCGTGCCTGGGTATCATCCGCCTCGATCTGGCCCTTATGGACCAGGCGCTGCTGTTTCTGTTTCTCTTTGCCGACCTGCTTGGCCTGCTTTTGGTTGACCAGACCTGCTTTGAGCAACTGGTCGCGAAGGGAAAGGCTCATGGTGCTTACTCACTTAGGCAACTGCTCAACCGCAGCTGGACACATTCTTTTCCTGGCGTTTGGCTTCACCCCATAGGGCGTCCAACTCTTCGAGGGTGCAATCTTCCATGGGACGCTGGGTGTCGCGCAATGCCTGTTCGATAAATCGGAAGCGTCGTTCGAACTTGGCATTGGCGCCACGCAGCGCGGTTTCCGGGTCGACCTTGAGGTGACGAGCCAGGTTGACCGCCGCGAACAGCAGGTCGCCGACTTCATCGGCGATGGCCACCGCATCGTTATCGGCCATGGCTTCGAGCACTTCATCCAGCTCTTCGCGCACGTTATCCACCACCGGCAAGGCCGACGGCCAGTCGAAACCGACCTGGCTGGCGCGTTTTTGCAATTTGGCAGCACGGGACAACGACGGCAAAGCGGTGGGCACATCATCGAGCAGGGAGAGTTGCTGCGGCGCGTCGGATTTCTGCGCACGCTCCTCGGCCTTGATCTGTTCCCAGCGCTCTTTGACTTGCTCTTCGCTCAACTGCGGGACATCCAGCGGTGCGTACAGATCGCCGGTTGGGAACACATGGGGATGGCGCCGGATCAGCTTGCGCGTGATGCTGTCGATCACCCCGGCAAATTCAAAGCGCCCTTCTTCGCGCGCCAGCTGGCTGTAATACACCACCTGGAACAGCAGGTCGCCCAGTTCACCTTGCAGGTGCTCGAAGTCGCCGCGCTCGATGGCATCGGCGACTTCGTAGGCTTCTTCCAGGGTGTGCGGGACAATGGTCGCGTAGGTCTGCTTGATGTCCCACGGGCACCCGTATTGCGGGTCCCGCAGGCGATTCATCAGGTGCAGCAGGTCTTCAAGCGAATACATCATGGTGTGCGATTACGCCGTGTCTCGATGATGTTCGGCAACTGGGAAATGCGCCCCAGCAACCGCCCCAATGCGTCCAGCCCCGGGATCTCGATGGTCAAGGACATTAACGCGGTGTTGTCCTCTTTGTTCGAGCGGGTGTTGACCGCCAGCACGTTGATCCGCTCATTGAGCAGCACCTGCGACACGTCACGCAACAAGCCGGAACGGTCGTAGGCACGGATGATGATGTCCACCGGGTAGGTGAGCACCGGCACCGGCCCCCAACTGACCTGGATGATCCGCTCCGGCTCGCGCCCGCCCAGTTGCAGCACCGAGGCACAGTCCTGGCGGTGAATGCTCACGCCACGGCCCTGGGTGATGTAGCCAACGATCGCGTCGCCCGGCAGCGGCTGGCAGCACCCGGCGATTTGCGTCAGCAGGTTACCCACGCCCTGGATCTGGATATCGCCGCGCTTGCCGGGCTTGTAGCCGGTGGCTTTGCGCGGGATCAGTTCCAGTTGTTCGTTGCCGCGCTCCGGCTCGACCAGTTGCTGGGCCAGGTTGACCAGTTGCGCCAGGCGCAGGTCGCCGGCACCGAGGGCGGCGAACATGTCTTCGGCGATCTTCATATTGGCCTTTTCGGCCAGCTTGTCGAAGTCCACCTGAGGCAGGCCCAGGCGCGCCAGTTCTCGTTCGAGCAGGGTCTTGCCGGCAGCGACGTTCTGGTCGCGCGCCTGCAACTTGAACCAGTGCACGATCTTGGCCCGCGCCCGCGAGGTGGTGATGTAGCCAAGGTTCGGGTTCAGCCAGTCGCGGCTTGGCGTGCCGTGTTTGCTGGTGATGATCTCGACCTGTTCGCCGGTTTGCAGGCTGTAGTTGAGCGGCACGATGCGCCCGTTGATCTTGGCGCCCCGGCAGTTATGGCCGATCTCGGTGTGCACGCGGTAGGCGAAGTCCAGCGGCGTGGCGCCCTTGGGCAGGTCGATGGCGTGGCCGTCGGGGGTGAAGATGTAGACTCGGTCCGGCTCGATATCCACCCGCAGTTGTTCGGCCAGGCCGCCGATGTCGCCGAGTTCTTCGTGCCATTCCAGCACTTGGCGCAACCAGGAGATTTTCTCCTCGTACTGGTTGGACCCGGCCTTGACGTCGGTGCCTTTGTAGCGCCAGTGCGCGCACACGCCCAGTTCCGCCTCTTCGTGCATGGCGTGGGTGCGGATCTGCACTTCCAGCACCTTGCCCTCGGGGCCGATCACCGCGGTGTGCAGCGAGCGATAGCCGTTTTCCTTGGGGTTGGCGATGTAGTCGTCGAACTCCTTGGGAATGTGCCGCCACAGGGTGTGCACGATGCCCAGCGCGGTGTAGCAGTCGCGCATTTCCGGCACCAGCACGCGCACCGCACGCACATCGTAGATCTGGCTGAACGCCAGGCCCTTGCGCTGCATTTTGCGCCAGATGGAATAGATATGCTTGGCGCGGCCGCTGATGTCGGCATCGACGCCGGTAGCTTGCAACTCGGCGCGCAACTGGCCCATCACATCGGTGATAAAGCGCTCGCGGTCGAGCCGGCGCTCATGCAGCAGCGTGGCAATCTGTTTGTATTGATCGGGTTCGAGGTAGCGAAAGGACAAGTCCTCCAGCTCCCACTTGATATGGCCGATACCCAGGCGGTGCGCCAGGGGCGCATAGATGTCGAAGACTTCGCGGGCGACGCGGTTACGTTTTTCGTCGTCGGCGGTCTTGACCGCGCGGATCGCGCAGGTGCGCTCGGCCAGCTTGATCAGCGCGACGCGTACGTCGTCGACCATCGCCACCAGCATCTTGCGCAGGTTTTCCACCTGGCCCTGGGTGCCCAGCACCATGGACTGGCGCGGGCTGAGGCTGGCGCTGATGGCGGCCATGCGCAGCACGCCGTCGATCAGCTTGGCTACCACGGAGCCGAAGCGCTGGCCAACGGTGGCCAACGGGATATGCCCTTCGCGCACGCCGCGATAGAGCACGGCGGCGATCAGTGAATCCTGGTCCAGCTTGAGATCGGCGAGAATCTCGGCGATCTCAAGGCCCGTGCGAAAGCTGGAAGTGCCTTCGGCCCACAGGTTCTTGGCCGCATTGTCTTGCTGCTCAGACTCACGAGCGAACTCGCAGGCTGCTTTCAAGGCTTCACGGTCCAGTGCCGGGTCGACACTGATGGCATGATCCAGCCATGCCTCGAGATTGATACTGCCGTCGGTGTTGATCGGCTGGTGTGCTCTCACCTGTACCATCTTGCTTACCTTCCCTACGACGCACCTTCGATGCGCCAAAATCATCGCCGACCTTTTTACTGCGAGCTCCGTGGCAGGTCATAGGCCTTGGAGAACGCAGGCCAGTCGGATTAAACGGGCATCCTAGCCCGCTTCAAATAACGCCATGGCCTCGACATGCGCTGTCTGCGGAAACATGTCGAGGATCCCGGCCCGTTTTAGCCGGTAGCCTTGCTTGACCAACTCAACCGTGTCCCGCGCCAGCGTGGCCGGGTTGCAGGACACATACACCAGGCGCTTGGCCCCCAGAGTGGCGAGCTTGCGCACCACCTCATGGGCACCCTCGCGGGGTGGGTCCAAGAGTACCGCAGAAAAGCCCTGTTTGGCCCATTCCGCGTCAGTCAAAGGCTGAGACAAATCGGCCTGAAAAAACTGCACATTATGCAAATTATTGCTGACGGCATTGTGCGCCGCCCGGTCCACCATGGTCTGTACGCCCTCCACCGCCACCACTTCGCGCGCCTGGCGAGCCAGTGGCAGGGCAAAGTTGCCCAGCCCGCAAAACAGGTCCAGCACTCGCTCATCGGGCTGCGGCGCCAGCCATTCCAGGGCCTGGGCAACCATCGCCTGGTTGACCCCGGCGTTGACCTGCACAAAATCTCCTGGCCGGTACGCCAGTTCCAGATCCCATGCATCCAGGCGAAAACCCAGGGCCTGATCGGGCGCCACGGGCTCCGGCCGTCCCTCGCCCTGCAACCACAACTGGGCTTCATGGAAGGCGCAGAATTCCGTCAATACGTGCAGGTCCGCGTCGGACAGCGGCGCCATATGCCGTAGCAGCACGGCGATGGAGGTGCCACTGAACAGTTCCACATGCCCCAACGCCTGAGGTTTGCTCAAGCGTCGCAACATAGTCGGCAGACGCTGCATGATCGGTTGCAAGGCCTGTACCAGCACGGGGCAATCGTCGATGGCGACGATGTCCTGGCTGGACACGGCGCGAAAGCCGACCTCAAGATGCTTGGCCTTGGCGTCCCACCGCACGGCAATGCGGGCGCGACGCCGATAACCGAACTCCGGCCCGCTCAGCGGTGCCGCCCACTCCTGCGGCTCGATACCGGCCACACGGGACAGTTGCTCGGCGAGCATGCGCTGTTTCAGGGCGAGTTGTTCGTCATGGGGCAAGTGCTGCACGCTGCAACCGCCACAGCGGCCGACGTGCGCGCACGGTGCCGGGCGGCGCAACGGGCTGGCCTTGAACACCCGCTCGGTGCGCGCCTCGACTACTTTGCCATGGGCCCCCAGCACCCGCGCTTCGACTTCTTCGCCAGCCAAGGCGCCGTTGACGAACCAGGTACGGCCTTCAAAAAACACGATGCCACGGCCGTCGTTAGCCAGGCGCTCGATGGTCAGGCGCTGTTTCTTGCCTACTGGAATCTGCGGGGCCCGGCTGCCGCCCGTCGGTTGGAAGCGCAGGCCTCTCTCGTGCTTGGCCATCAGTTGGGTTCGTCGAAAATGCCGGTCGACAGGTAACGGTCGCCTCGGTCACAGATGATCGCGACGATCACCGCGTTTTCCACTTCCTTGGACAAACGCAACATACCCGCCACGGCACCGCCGGAGGAGACGCCGCAGAAGATGCCTTCTTCACGGGCCAGGCGGCGCGTGGTGTCTTCGGCCTCACGCTGGGCCATGTCGATGATGCGATCCACGCGCGTAGCGTTGTAGATCTTCGGCAAATACTCTTCGGGCCAGCGGCGAATACCTGGGATGGCCGCGCCTTCCATCGGTTGCAGGCCGACGATCTGGATCGCCGGGTTCTGCTCCTTGAGGTAGCGCGAGTTGCCCATGATGGTGCCCGTGGTGCCCATGGAGCTGACGAAATGGGTGATGGTGCCCTGGGTCTGGCGCCAGATTTCCGGGCCGGTGGTGGTGTAGTGCGCCTCGGGGTTATCGCCGTTGGCAAACTGGTCCAGCACCTGGCCACGGCCTTCGGCGGCCATGCGCTCGGCGAGGTCGCGGGCGCCCTCCATGCCTTCTTCCTGGGTCACCAGCACCAGTTCGGCGCCATAGGCGGTCATCGCCGCCTTGCGCTCGGCGCTGCCGTTGTCGGGCATGATCAGCACCATCTTGTAACCCTTGATCGCCGCGGCCATGGCCAGGGCGATCCCGGTGTTACCCGAGGTGGCTTCGATCAGGGTGTCGCCGGGCTTGATCTGCCCGCGCAACTCGGCGCGGGTGATCATCGACAACGCCGGACGGTCTTTTACCGAACCGGCCGGGTTGTTCCCTTCGAGCTTGAGCAACAGGGTATTGCTGGTCTCACCCGCCATGCGTTGCAAGCGGACCAGGGGCGTGTTGCCGACGCAGTCGGCGATTGTAGGGTACTGCAGGGTCATGGCGTATTCGCAATCCAGACTGCGGGGCGAACATCATACCGGGAAAGGTCGGCGGGCCATATCACGCAAAGTACGGTACTTATGGCTTAAAGGAATAAGCAGCATTTAGGTCACGTTGCCATGGTTGCGTTGAAACACCTCCTCCCCCATCGCGGCAATCTGGCCTTCAATCAGCGCGTCGAAGGGATTAAGCAACCGCTCAAACGAGGCCGGGGCTTCCAGCACCTGCAGCGCCTGCACAATGGCCTCCAGCGTCGACAGGGCTCCAGGGGCCGGTGCCTTGCGCAGCCGGTAGCGCGAGACACCGCCGTCGGCCAAGGTCACCCGTGGTAACGCCGCCAGCAGCGGATTGAGGTGCAACAGTTTGCGCGCCTTGCGCCAGGTGCCATCGGGCACCACCAATAACAATGGCTGGTCGTCGGACACATAGGCTTGCAGTGGCTGGGCGTCGTCAGCCGGAAACAGCAGCCGCGCCTGATAGCCAGGCGGATTCAATAACGTGGCCAGGTCATCGAACACCTCACCCACCAGCAACTGCGCATTGTTCAGCCCCAACGCCGCCAACCGCGCGGTATTAAGGGCATGGTTGACCTCGCTCGGGTGCTGCAACAGCAACACGCGGGTGCGGCTGTCGAGGCTGGGGATCAGCGCGCACAGGCAATGGGTGGCGGGCCTGAGACAGCGGGAGCATTGGGGTCTGGACATGGTTTTCAGGCCTGGTTGAGCTGGGCTTTGAGTAAGTCGCGGAAGGTCTGGATCAGCGGTTCGCGGCTGCGGCCCCGGCGCATGATCATCGAGAATGGCGCCTGGTAGCCGAAGGTCGCCGGCAGCAACACGCGCAGGTCGCCCTTGTCGGCCCAGGCCTGGGCGTAGTGCTCCGGGAGGTAGCCGACATAGGCACCGGACAGCACCAGGATCAGCTGTGCCTCCATGCTTTCCACCGTGGCGGCGCTGTGCTTGAAACCATGGCGCGCCAGCTCGGCCTGGCTCCAGTAGCCGCGCCCGACCATGCGTTGCTGGGTGATCACTTGTTCAGGGATGCGCCGCTCGTTGAACAGCGGGTGGCGACTGCTGCAATACAACCAGTGCTGTTCGCGGTACAGCGGCATGTAGATCAGGCCGCTCATGCGATTGGAAAAGGCACCGATGGCCAGGTCCAGGCGGTTGTCCTGTACGCCGAGTTGCAGTTCGTAGGGGCTCATCACCGACAAATGCAAGTGTACCGCCGGGTGTTCCAGGCTGTAGGCGCCGATCACTTCGGCGAACGGCAAGGCCTTGTCACTGACGGTGGAATCGAGCACGCCCAGCTTGAGCGTACCGCGCAGCTCGCCCTTGAGCGCGGCGGCGTATTGCTCGAAGCCCTCCAGCTCAGCGAGCAGGCGCAGGGTTTCCTGATGGAACAACTCCCCCTTGCTGGTCAGGCTGAAACCACCCCGGCCGCGATGGCACAGCACCAGGCCCAACGCCGACTCCAGCTGGCTCATATAGGTGCTGATCGCCGAGGTGGACAGGTTGAGTTCGTGCTGGGCGTTGGCGAACCCTTGGTGGCGCACGACGCTGACGAAGATGCGCAGGAGTTTCAGGTCGGGCAAGGCGTTGGCCATGGTCGGCTCCGGGTGTTGATCCGAGCAGTCTACCCGCCTGCATTAGTTTAGAAAATTCTGAACTAAGTATTTGCCCCTGCCGATTCTTCCCGTTCTTCGCTTTTCGCAGAATCGGCCCCTGATAAACACAACGATGAGGCACTCCCGTGGACAAGATTTACCACCAACCACTGGGCGGCAACGAAATGCCGCGCTTCGCCGGCATCGCCACCATGATGCGCCTTCCCCACTTGCAATCGGCCAAGGGGCTGGACGCCGCCTTCATCGGCGTGCCCCTGGACATCGGCACCTCGCTGCGCGCCGGCACCCGCTTCGGGCCACGTGAAATCCGCGCCGAGTCGGTGATGATCCGCCCGTACAACATGGCCACCGGCGCCGCGCCGTTCGACTCGCTGTCGGTGGCCGACATCGGCGACGTGGCAATCAACACCTTCAACCTGCTGGACGCCGTGCGCATCATCGAACAAGCCTACGACGAAATCCTCGAGCACGGTGTGATCCCCATGACCCTGGGGGGCGACCACACTATCACCCTGCCGATCCTGCGGGCGATCCACAAGAAACACGGCAAGGTCGGGCTGGTGCACATCGATGCCCACGCCGACGTCAACGACCATATGTTCGGCGAGAAAATCGCCCACGGCACCACCTTCCGCCGCGCCGTGGAAGAGGGTTTGCTCGACTGCGACCGCGTGGTGCAGATCGGCCTGCGGGCCCAGGGCTACACCGCCGAAGACTTCAACTGGAGCCGCAAACAGGGCTTTCGTGTGGTCCAGGCCGAAGAATGCTGGCATCACTCCCTCGCACCGCTGATGGCCGAAGTGCGGGAAAAAGTCGGCGGCGGCCCGGTGTACCTCAGCTTTGATATCGATGGTATCGACCCGGCCTGGGCGCCCGGCACCGGCACCCCGGAAATCGGCGGGCTGACCACTATCCAGGCGATCGAGATCATCCGTGGCTGCCAGGGCCTCGACTTGATTGGTTGCGATCTGGTGGAAGTTTCGCCGCCCTACGACACCACCGGCAACACCTCGCTGCTCGGCGCCAACCTGCTGTACGAGATGCTCTGCGTACTGCCCGGCGTGGCGCACCGCTGATGAGCGCCCATGAGGTGTTGAAGGCCGCCGCCGACCTGGTGGCCGCCTTCGCCTGCAATGACCGCGCCGCCTACTTCGACGCGTTCACGGCCGATGCCAGCTTCGTGTTCTACACCCTCCCCCAGCCGCTGCTGAGTCGCGATGCCTACCAGGCGTTGTGGGACGGCTGGCGCCGGGACGAGGGCTTTGAGGTGCTGTCCTGCACCTCAAGCAACGCCGTGGTCAGCCTGCACGGTGACATGGCGATTTTCATGCATGACGTGGCCACCGAGCTGCGCATGAACGGAGAGTCATTTTCTAGCCAGGAACGCGAAACCATTGTCTTCACACGGCAAGGCTCTCGCACAGAACAACAAGGCCTATGGCTGGCCTGTCACGAACATTTGTCCGCTATGCCGGAAGGGCTGCCGCCCCCTTAGCCAATGTGATCGGAGCTGATCATGAATAATAAAAACAACGATAAAAGTATTCGCAAAATAGAAACCAACGGGGTCGAACAGATCCCGGACCACGAACGCACCGCCAGCCCCAAGGACCTGTTCCGCCTGATCTTCGGCGGTGCCAACACCTTTGCCACCGCCGTGCTGGGCTCGTTCCCGGTGCTGTTCGGCTTGTCGTTCCAGGCCGGTGTCTGGGCGATCGTGCTGGGCGTGCTGGTGGGTGCGCTGTTCCTGGCGCCGATGGGCCTGTTCGGGCCGATCAATGGCACCAACAACGCCGTGTCTTCCGGTGCGCACTTCGGCGTGCATGGGCGGATTGTCGGCTCGTTTCTGTCATTGCTGACAGCGATTGCCTTCTTCTCACTGTCAGTGTGGAGTTCGGGCGATGCGCTAATCGGCGGTGCGAAACGGCTGATCGGCTTGCCGGAAACCGACCTGACCCTGGGCCTGGCCTACGGCGTATTCGCCCTGCTGGTACTGACGGTGTGCATCTACGGCTTTCGTTTCATGCTGTGGGTCAACCGCATTGCGGTATGGGCGGCGAGCCTGCTGTTCCTGCTGGGAATCTTCGCCTTCGCACCGGCTTTCGACAGCCACTTCGCGGGCAGCGTGGCCCTCGGCCAGAGCGGCTTCTGGGCGGCGTTTATCGGCGCGGCGCTGGTGGCCATGAGCAATCCGATTTCCTTCGGCGCGTTCCTCGGTGACTGGTCGCGCTATATCCCGCGTGAAACGCCGAAAGTGCGCATCATGCTGGCCGTGGTTGCGGCACAAATCGCCACGTTGATCCCATTCCTGTTCGGCCTGGCCACCGCGACCATCGTGGCGATCAAGGCGCCGGACTACATCACGGCCAACAACTACGTCGGCGGTCTGCTGGCGGTGGCGCCCACCTGGTTCTTCCTGCCGGTGTGCCTGATCGCGGTGATCGGCGGCATGTCCACCGGCACCACCGCGCTGTATGGCACCGGACTGGACATGTCCAGCGTGTTCCCGCGCCTGCTGTCGCGGGTCAAGGCCACGCTACTGATCGGGGTGATGTCGATTGCCTTCATCTTCATCGGACGTTTCGCCGCCAACCTGGTGCAGAGCGTGTCGACCTTTGCCGTGCTGATCATCACCTGCACCACGCCATGGATGGTGATGATGATCATCGGCCTGATCGTGCGCCGAGGGTTCTACTGCCCGGATGATTTGCAGGTGTTCACTCGCGGTGAAACCGGCGGGCGCTACTGGTTCAGCCATGGCTGGAACTGGCGCGGGCTTGGGGCGTGGATCCCGAGCGCGCTGGTGGGCCTGTGCTTCGTCAACTTGCCGGGGCAGTTTGTCGGCCCGCTGGGCAACCTGGCCGCCGGCATCGATATCAGCCTGCCAGTAACACTGGGGCTGGCCTCGGTGGTGTACCTGAGCTTGCTTCGCATGTTCCCGGAACCGGCTTCGGTTTATGGCCCCAAAGGGCTGCCTCGCAACCCAACGGGACGGTGCGACGATTCGACAAGCGCCCCTGCCACCACAAGCTCGCCTGCCGGCTAAATCAATAATCGGAGACCTGCCGTCATGGCTTTGGATTTATTCGTCGTACTCCTCTACGCCGCCGGCATGCTCGTGCTCGGCTATTACGGCATGCGCCGCGCCAAGACCCACGAAGACTACCTGGTGGCCGGCCGCAACCTGGGCCCGTCGCTGTACATGGGCACCATGGCCGCCACGGTATTGGGCGGTGCCTCCACCGTGGGCACCGTGCGCCTGGGTTATGTGCATGGCATCTCCGGCTTCTGGCTGTGCGCCGCGCTGGGGGCAGGAATCATCGCCCTGAACCTGTTCCTGGCCAAGCCGCTGCTCAAATTGAAGATATTCACCGTCACCCAGGTCCTGGAAAAGCGCTACAACCCCATGGCCCGCCAGGCCAGTGCGGTGATCATGCTGGCCTACGCGCTGATGATCGCCGTGACCTCGATCCTGGCCATCGGCACCGTGCTGCAAGTGCTGTTCGGCCTGCCGTTCTGGGTCTCGGTGCTGCTCGGCGGTGGTGTGGTGGTGGCCTACTCGACCATCGGCGGCATGTGGTCACTGACCCTTACAGACATCGTGCAATTCGTGATCAAGACCGTCGGCCTGATGTTTATCCTGCTGCCGATCTGCCTGTACCGCGTCGGCGGCTGGGATGAACTGGTGGCCAAGCTGCCAGCGTCGAGCTTCAGCTTCACCGCGATCGGCTGGGACACGATCATCACCTACTTCATGATTTACTTCTTCGGCATCCTGATCGGCCAGGACATCTGGCAACGGGTGTTCACCGCCCGCGACGAGAAGGTCGCCCGGTACGCAGGTACGTTCGCCGGTTTCTACTGCATCCTCTATGGCCTGGCCTGTGCCTTGATCGGCATGGCGGCCCATGTGCTGATTCCCGACCTGGACAACGTCAACAACGCCTTTGCCGCCATCGTCAAAGCCTCGCTGCCGGACGGCATTCGTGGCCTGGTGATTGCCGCTGCCCTGGCCGCGATGATGTCCACCGCCAGCGCCGGTTTGCTGGCCGCCTCCACTGTGCTGACCGAAGACCTGTTGCCGCGTTTGCGCGGTGGCAAGCAGTCGAACCTGAGCCTCAACCGCCTGTTCACGTTGCTGACTGGCACTGCCGTGCTGGGTATCGCCCTGGTGGTCAACGATGTGATCAGCGCGCTGACACTGGCCTATAACCTGTTGGTGGGCGGCATGCTGATCCCCTTGATCGGTGCGATTTTCTGGAAGCGTGCAACGACTTCGGGGGCAATCACCTCCATGATCCTGGGCTTTGTGACCGCGTTGGTGTTCATGTTCAAGGATGGGCTGGATGCAAACACACCGATCTACTACAGCCTGGCGGTGGGGCTGGTCAGTTTTGCAGGGGTGAGTTGGTTGTCGCGCCGGCCGGAGCAAGCGGCAGCTCGGGCGGTTTGATTCAGAGCGGTTTCTTCAGCGGGTGCGACGTCGGATGCCGTGCCCGTTTTTTTTGCCTTGCACAACACCCACCGCACTCAGCCTGCGGTTGGGTGAACGCCGCGCTCAAACACAGGGCTTGAGCGCAATCAGGCGCTATCTGCGACGTGGGCGGCGCTGCTCATCGTCCGTACGAATCGGCACAGGCTGCAGCGGTGGCTCAATCAAACCCAGCGCTACGCCGAGGTCATGGAGCCAGTTCTGGATTTTCTCTTTCATGATTGCCCCCTTTGAGGGTAGTACGGTTAGGCGGAATTCTGTCGCCTTTTCCTACACTGATAGTAGCCCTAAGTCCTACATATTGCTTGAACGAAACCACAACGAACTATTACTGAATTCATCCAAATGCTGACGCATCGATCAGGCGCTGGCGCGGGTATCTTTCACGATCGCCGCCCGGCCCTCTTGTTGCAGGTCGATCCACGCATTGAGGTTAGCGCCGAGCATACCCTTTCGCCACATCAGCCAGGTGGTCGCAGTAGCAAATGGCCCAGTCAACGGATGAACGGACACGCTGTCCTTGCCCGGAAGGGCGTCGAGCATCGATTCGGACATCAAGGCCACGCCTGAACCGGCGATCACACAGGCCAACATGCCTTGGTAGGACTCGATCTCAATCGCACGGCCCATGGCCACGCGCTCGTGGGAAAACCAGGTTTCCAGGCGTGCGCGGTAGGCACAACTGCGTCGGAACGTGAACACGGCGCGACCGGCAACGTCCTGGGGCCCGCGTACAGGCGGGTGGTCGGCTTCGCAGATCAGCACCAGGTTTTCTTCGCATAACTGCACGCCGTCCAGCGAGGCGATGGTCAGTGGGCCGTCCACCAGCGCCGCGTCCAAACGCCCGGTGATCAGCCCTTCCAGCAGCTCGCCACTGGGGGCCGACTGCACCTGCAAATTCACCATCGGGTAAGCCTTGTGATAACGCGCCAGCAGCTTCGGCAAATGCACCGCCGCCGTGCTGTACATGCTGCCCAACACGAAATCGCCGGCGGGTTGCCCGCCTTGCACCGCGCTGTGGGCTTCGTCGTGCAGCGCCAGCAGACGGGTGCAGTAGTCCAGCAACACCTTGCCTGCCGGAGACAGTTGCAAGCGCTGGCGTTCGCGCACGAACAGCTCCACGCCGAGCTGCTCTTCCATCTGCTTGAGCCGGGTCGACAGGTTTGATGGCACGCGGTGCAAGCGCTCGGCCGCACGGGTGATGGAGCCCTCTTGCGCCACGGCCTGGAAAATACGCAATTGACTGAACTCCATACCTTTCTCCAAAACTGAATAAGTTACTCACTATTATTCATTTTTACAGAAATTCAATCAGCTTTAGCCTGCAGGTCATTCGCCACCTTGCAGGACACCCACCATGTCACCCCTGATTCGTTTACTCGCCAGCTTTGTCGCCCTGATGATGGCCATGGGCATTGGCCGCTTCGCCCTCACCCCGCAAATGCCGCACTTGCTCAGTGAAGGACAGATCGACCTGACCGGCGCCGGGCTGATTGCCGCCGCCAATTACCTGGGCTACTTCGTGGGTGCAGTGGATTCGATTTTTGCCCGCAGCCATCACCATGTCCGGGGCCGCCTGTATGGTGGGCTATGGCTGTGTGTGCTGCTGACCCTGGCGTCGTACTGGGCCCACGGTTTCTGGTCGCATCTGTTGCTGCGCTTCGGCACCGGCGTGGCCAGTGCCTGGGTGCTGGTGATGGTCACCAGCCTGAGCCAGCCGCTGGCACTTGCCGCCGGGCGCCCACGCCTGGGGGCGCTGGTATTTGCCGGGCCGGGGCTGGGGATTCTGTTGACCGGGTTGCTGGCGTTGGGCGCCAACCTGTGGGGCCAAAGCTCTGCAACGCTGTGGCTGATCTACGGTGTGGTGGCACTGGTGATGCTGCTGGCAATCTTGCCTTTCTTGCCCCAGCCTTCCGCCGTCACCGCGCCTGCTGCCAGCCACGCCGACACGGCCAGCAACGGCAGCATCACCCACCTGTGCTGGATCTACGTGCTGTATGGCGTGGGCTACATCATTCCGGCGACGTTCCTGTCACAGATGGCCACCGCGCAGTTCCACGGGGCCTGGCAGGCCGACCTGTTCTGGCCATGCTTTGGTCTTGCGGCAGCGCTCGGTGTAGGCGTCGCAAGCCTGCGTCGCAAGGATCCGCACACCACCCGCCGCTGGTTGATGACCACGTTGTGGCTGCAGGCGGCCGGGGTGTTCGCCTGTTTGCTGGGGAATGGATGGGGTCTGGCGCTGGGGGTATTGCTGTGCGGTGGGTCGTTCCTGGCGTGCATGCAATTGGTGATGGCGCGCTTGCGTGAAGTCGCGCCCAACGGTTACCAGCGCAACACCGGGCTGCTCACCGCCAGTTTCGCCATTGGCCAACTGAGCGGGCCCTTGCTGGCATCGGCCAGCAGCCACTTGAGCGGCGGCCTGCAACCGGCGTTGCTGATCGCCGGCGCAGGGCTGTTAGTGGCGGGAGGGGTGGTGGTCAGCTCGCGGCCAACGGAGCCGGCGCGCGAACCTGCTCGCGCCGTGCCAGCATCAGGAAAAACAGCCCACCCAGGAAGCACCCGGTAAACCAGGCAAAGTTGGCCATGCCCTGCAACGCCGGGGTGAAGGTGATCGCGACGCCCACCAGGGTCGCGGGCACCAGTGCCTTGACGGCCGTCCAGTTCACGCCGCCGTCGAAGTAGTAGCGCCCGTTCGGGCTGTCGTCGAACAGGGCATCCACGTCGATCTTCTGTTTTTTGATCAGGTAGAAATCCACCAACAGAATGCCGAACAACGGCCCGATAAACGCCGCAAGAATGTCCAGGGTGTAGTGAATCATCAGCGGGTTGTTGAACAGGTTCCACGGTGTGATAAAGACCGAGGCCACGGCGGCAATCATGCCGCCGGCACGCCAGCTGATTTTGCTCGGCGCGACGTTGGCAAAGTCAAACGCAGGGGACACGAAGTTGGCGACAATGTTGATGCCAATGGTGGCAGTCACAAAAGCGAAGGCGCCCAGCAACACCGCCATGTTGTTGTCGATGCGTGAAACGGTGGCGATCGGGTCATGGAGCATTTCGCCAAACACCGGCAAGGTGCCCGAGACAATAACGACGGTAACCAGCGAGAACGCCAGGAAATTCACCGGCAGCCCCCAGAAATTGCCGCGTCGCACGTCCTGCATGCTGCGGCAGTAGCGGCTGAAATCACCGAAATTCAGCGTCGGCCCGGAAAAGTACGACACCACCAACGCCGTGGCCACTATCACTTGGCCGAACGCCTGCCAGCCCGACAGGGATTTTTCCGACAGAGTAAAGCTGATGTTCGCCCAACCGGCCTTCCACACAATCCAACCGGCCAACGCGAACATCACTGCGTACACCACCGGCCCGGCCCAATCGATAAAGCGTCGAATGGACTCCATGCCAGCCCAGAACACCGCGGCTTGCAACACCCACAAGCTAAGGAAACCAAACCAGCCCAGGTAGGACAGGCCCGCAAAATGCGGCTCTGCATACACCGCCATCTGTGGGAAAAAGCGCAACACCACAATGATCAAGGCACTCGACGCCAGGTAGGTCTGAATGCCGTACCAGGCCACGGCGATCAGCCCGCGAATCACCGCGGGGATATTCGCACCGAACACGCCAAACGCCAGCCGGCAGATCACCGGGTACGGTACGGCGGCCTGCTGGCTGGGCTTGGCCACCAGGTTGGCAATCAACTGCACGATGCAAATACCCGCGAGCAAGGCGATCAACACTTGCCAACTGGCCAGCCCCAGGGCGAACAAACTGGCGGCAAACACGTAGCCGCCAACGCTGTGCACGTCGCTCATCCAGAAAGCGAAAATGTTGTACCAGGTCCACTTTTGCGGCAGTGGGCCCAGGTCCTGGTTGTACAGACGCGGGCTGTAGCCTTTGGGCAATTGTTCGGTCATCGCTGGGCTCCTCGAAATACCGGCCTGCGCTCCCGCAACAGGATGCATACGGAAGGCGGCATGATTTGTATACGAGAAAGTCAGCAGAATACGTGCCAATGGCACACAATCCCTCTATAACGGGGTCGCAAAGGCGTTCAGGGCAACTGGGTAGCGGGGACAATGCTCAGCAACGGTGCAGCTCAATCCTGTACACAATCAACGGTGCACCCGTTGTGCACACAAGTAACCCAGCGTGCAGCACGCGGCGGTCAGCAAGGTCCCCCACGCCATGTCCATCACGGCCAAAACGGCGGGCCAACCTTGCAAAGTCGCCCAATTGCTCAGGTCATAGGTGCCGTAAGCCACCAGGCCGAGTAACGCCCCCATACGCGCCGCGCGCTGCCAGCTGGCGCTGGGCAAGACCACGAACACCAGGCAACCGACTGCATACAAGAGATAGAACAGCGCTGCGGGCAAAAGGCGTGGCTGATCGAGCATCAGCGGGCCCAACAGCGACGCGTAGGTCGGCCCCATGAGGACGCCAAGCCAAAGGCCGTCCAGCACCAGAAAGGCGAACAAGGTGCCGAGGTAGGCAAACAGGGTTTTGCGGGTCATGGAGGCTGCCTCAGTAGACGCCGATTGGCGCCTACAAAAGAGCAAAGCGTAGTCAGCTTAGTTCAATGCGATCGGCATGAATCACGATCTGGCCCTGCTTGTACAACGCACCAATGGCCTTCTTGAAGTTGCCTTTGCTCACCCCGAACAAGTTACTGATCAGTGCCGGGTCGCTTTTATCGCTGACCGGCAAGGTGCCGTTGTTTTCGCGCAACTTGGCGAGGATCTTCGAGTTGAGGCTGGAAGCAGCTTCCTGGCCGACCGGCTGCAGGCTCAGGCTGATGTTGCCATCGGCGCGGATTTCTTTGATAAAGCCCTTTTCTTCCTTGCCCGGGCGCAGGAACTTGAACACTTCGTTCTTGTGGATCAGGCCCCAGTGCTTGTTGTTGATGATCGCCTTGAAGCCCATATCGGTGGCTTCGGCGACCAGCAGGTCGACTTCCTGGCCCACTTGGTAGTTGGCCGGGGTTTTGTCCAGGTAGCGGTCAAGGCGCGCGGTCGCGGTGATACGCTTGGTGTGCTTGTCGAGATAGACGTGCACCACGCAGTATTCACCGGCGGTCATCTGACGTTTTTCTTCCGAATACGGCAGCAACAGATCCTTTGGCAAACCCCAATCAAGGAATACGCCGATGCTGTTGACTTCCACCACTTTCAAACTGGCAAATTCGCCAACTTGAACTTTGGGTTTTTCGGTGGTGGCGATAAGTTTGTCATCGCTGTCCAGATAGATGAAAACGTTAAGCCAGTCTTCATCTTCACTGGGAATATCTTTTGGGATATACCGATTAGGCAAAAGGATTTCTCCATCTTGCGCACCATCGAGGTACAAACCGAAGTGAGTGTGTTTAACCACTTGTAAGCTGTTGTAGCGCCCGACTAGAGCCATTTCCAATACCCTCATTGCGTGGGCGGCATTCTACCCGAGTTGCGCCCGGCACGCGCGCGCGCCTGAAAAATCCGGGCGGGCATGGCGTTCCAATGGCCTAGCCCCGCTCGTCTGATCAATCGGCTGAATTTCGTCACGTAGCCAACTGCCCATTCGCCCATGGTTTTGAGCTAAAACAGGTAGTTAGGGGTTTATTTCAATAATGAATGTTGCCCATTTGCTGGCCCGGTACTTATTCCGCTGGGATATTTACCAAGCAATTGTCAAGTATTTCCTGTACGATGCCTGGCCAAGTTAATTTTCTACAGGTTAGTGGCCGCCATGCGCGTAAAAGCATCCAACAGCAAAGCAAAGCCAGCTCCCGCCGTTGAAACCAGCGAATCGATCAACAACCAGATCGCGGCATTCCTCAAGTCCGGCGGCGAAATTCAGCAGATTGCCAAGGGCGTGAGCGGCCAGACTTTCGGCCCGTCCAAGCAGATCAGCCTGGGCAAAAAGTAAAACCCGCACGCGACACCTGGTCCCTAAGCGTCTTGCCCTCAAGGCGCTAGGACTAGAGCCCGAAATACCCTCCCGACATAATCAATATCGTGCTAATCGACGAACGGGCCTCAGCGCCGAGCATTCGCCGGTATCCTTGCACGCTTCTAGAACGGGCATCGGCTCGATTTTCCTCATTACTGCTCCTCGCTTTTCATGGAGTGAAGCATGCTCAAACCCTGTATTTTCCTGGTCGGCGCCTTAGTGGCTTGCCCCCTCGCCGAAGCGCAGATTTTCCAGCGCGAATTGGGCGACTTCGACCTGAAACTGGGTACAACACCCAGCCGCAGCATGGCCCAGGGCCTGGTCAAGCCGACTTCACCCGGTAGCGACTCGTTTCATGGTGGCCTGGACCTCAGCCACGCCAGCGGCCTGTATCTCGGCCAATTTTCACCGAATATGGGCCTGTCCTCGGCCAGCACCCTCGAAGTCGATTCCTACCTGGGGTTCAAGCACCCCTTCGATCAGACCCTGGGCTACGAAGTGGGCTTGATCCATTACAGCTACCCCAAGCTCAGCCCCCTCGACAGCCAGGAGTTCTACGGTGGCCTGAACCTGCTGGGCAATCGCTTCGGCGTATCGTTCAGCAACGACCCGGACCGCCAGGACAGCACGCTGTTCGCCGACCTCGGCGGCACACAACCCTTCGGCGTCGGCGTGAGCATGAAGTACACCGCTCACCAGTTGGGCACGCCGGCCTCGGTAGACGGCCGCACCATCAGCACCTTCAGCGACTGGTCGGTGCAATTCTCCCGCGCCTGGAACGGAATCGACCTGGACCTGATCTACAGCGACTCCAGCCTCAGCGGCAGCGATTGCTCGGCCTACTCCGGACACAATTCGCAATGCGACGGCCTGTTGACCTTGAAGGCCGTGCGATCGTTTTATTGATGGGCTGAACTGTCGCGCCCCACGTGGGTTCACATGCATTAACCTCCCTGTGCAAGGACACGCCCATGCTGCGTCGGCTCAAACTGCTGGTGGTACTGCTGACCGTGAGCCTGGTGCTCGCCGGCTGCAATCGCGTGGGCCTGGCCTATCGCAACCTGGACGTGATCATCCCCTGGACCCTCAACGACTACCTGGACATGAACGCCGGGCAAAAGAGCTGGTTCAACGACAAGCTCAAGGAACACCTGGCCTGGCATTGCACCACGCAACTGCCGGGTTACCTGGATTGGCTGGACCGCCTGCAACAGATGGTCAACGACCACCAGGTCAGCGACGGCGCGCTGCAAAGCCGTACCGAGGAAGCCAAACAGGCCGTCGCGGACGTCGCCCGCGAAATCACACCGTCAGCCATCGAATTGCTCCAGGGGCTGGATGATCAGCAAGTCCGGGAAATGAACGACGCCCTGGCCAAGCACTTGCGCAAACGCCAGGACGAGTACCTCAAGCCGCCACTGGCCCAGCAGATCAAAGAGCGCGCCGAGCGCATGCACAAACGCCTGGAAGCCTGGATGGGTCCACTGAGCGCCAGCCAACAGAACCGGGTGAATGCCTGGTCCGTCGACCTGGGTGAACAGAACCAGGCATGGCTCGGCAACCGCGCCCGCTGGCAGGCGCAATTTATCGACGCCGTGCAACAACGCCATAGCGCTGACTTCCCACAGCAGATGCAGCAATTACTGGTAGACCGCGAAAGCCTGTGGCCCCCGGAATATCGTGCTGCGTATGCCCAGACCGAAACCGCCGCACGCAGCCTCATAGTTGACGTGATGGCCGAAAGCACGGCGCAACAACGTCAGAAGTTGACGAAAAAGATCGATGGCGTGCGCAGCGACTTCAAAGCCCTCAAATGCCTCAAGGCCGCCACTAACTGAAACACCGAATGTCAGCTTCCCCCGGCAATGGCAGCCTTGGACGCCACCTCATCAAAGGTCGCCGGGTCCAGCGCATCGTCCTGCTCATCCATGACCTGGCGCGGGTGTTCACTGCCGGGAATGGAGCTATCAAGCAGCGACAGCAGACTTGCACCACGCGGGGTCAAGATGAAATTTTCGCCGTTACCGCCCTCTTCCTCGGGCCGAGATTCAATAAAACCGCGCTTGAACAACAGTGCCTCGTAATCGGCGGCGGTCTTTTTCAATGCATCCAGATTACCCGTGGACTCGCCCGCCGTGGCCTTCTCGGCGGCTTCCTGTTCAGCATATTTGCGCGGAGCGAAGCTGCCTTCACCGTTCTGCACTTCATGCAACAGCCGTTCGATCAAATCCCAGTTGTAAGTGGTCATCCTGATTCCTCCCGCGGGCATGGAAAAGTAGCCCGTCAAAGGAAGTGACATACCCCGTCATCCACCGTTCAGCCGAACAGACGAGCGTCACTTCTATGAACTTTCCAGGCATTCGCTCCCTCCACTGAGTATCACCGCCAAGGAGGTCCGATCATGAACACCCTGAAAAACCTGGCCATCGCCGCCACCCTGCTCACGACCCTGCCCGCGTGGGCCTGCACCCCCGAGGAGGCTACCGCCAAGCGCGAGCAGTTGGCCCAGGAGGTAAGCAAGCTCACCGAACAGAACCCAACCAAGGCCAAGGAGATGAACGACGAATTGCAAAAGATGGACCTGGACACTGAAAGCGCGCAATTCCCCGACAAGTGCCAGTTGATCGATGCTCGTTTGAAAGAGCTGAAAGAAGCCGCCGCCAAAACCAAAAACTGAAGGCACAAAAAAACCGGATAACGTCCGGTTTTTTCACATCAGCCCAACGTCACTCGGCGGCTGGCGCTTCTGGCTTGCGGCGCTTGAGCGGGGCCATGCCGTCCTTGCTGACGAGCGACAGGTTGTCGGTCTTCGGGCGGTTGGCGATCTTGCGCTTGGTCGGCGACTTGGCGCCGACCTTCTTCTTGTCGCCCTTGGCGTCGGTCTTTTTCTTCTTCACGCCAACGGCCTTGCCGGATGCCTTGACCTTCTTCGGCCCGGTATAGGTGCCTTTGACTTCCTTGATGGTGCGGCGCTCGAACGACTGCTTGAGGTAGCGCTCGATGCTCGACATCAGGTTCCAGTCGCCGTGGCAGATCAGCGAGATGGCCAGGCCATCATTGCCGGCACGACCGGTACGGCCGATACGGTGTACATACTCATCACCGCTGCGGGGCATGTCGAAGTTGATCACCATGTCCAGGCCGTCCACGTCCAGGCCGCGCGCGGCGACGTCGGTGGCGACCAGGATCTTCACGCCGCCGGCCTTGAGGCGGTCGATGGCCAGCTTGCGGTCCTTCTGGTCTTTCTCGCCGTGCAGCACGAACGCCTTGTAGTCCTGGGCCACCAGGCGACCGTAGATGCGGTCGGCAGCGGCGCGGGTGTTGGTGAACACGATGGCCTTCTGATAGGTCTCGTTGGCCAACAGCCAATTGAGGATCTGTTCCTTGTGCACGTTGTGGTCGGCGGTCACGATCTGCTGGCGCGTGGTCGCGTTCAGGTCGCTGACGTTGTTGACCTGCAGGTGCTCGGGGTTGTTCAGCACCTTGGCAACCATGTCGCGCAGGGTCGAACCGCCGGTGGTGGCGGAGAACAGCATGGTCTGCTGGCGGTTCACGCACTCGCCGACCAGGCGCTGTACGTCGTCGGCAAAACCCATGTCGAGCATACGGTCGGCTTCGTCCAGCACCAGCACTTCGACTTCCTTGAGATCAAGGTTGCCGGCGTTGAGTTGCTCGATCATGCGGCCCGGGGTGCCGATGAGGATGTCCGGCACCTTGCGCAACATGGCCGCCTGGACCTTGAAGTCTTCGCCGCCGGTGATAATGCCGGACTTGATGAAAGTGAACTGCGAAAAGCGCTCGACTTCCTTCAGGGTCTGCTGGGCCAGCTCGCGGGTCGGTAGCAGGATCAGGGTCTTGATGCTGACGCGGACCTTGGCCGGGCCAATCAGACGATTCAGGACCGGCAGGACGAAAGCGGCGGTCTTGCCGCTGCCGGTTTGCGCTGTCACCCGCAGGTCACGCCCTTCGAGCGCGAGCGGAATGGCCGCTGCCTGCACAGGCGTAGGCTCGACAAATTTAAGCTCGGCCACGGCTTTGAGCAGGCGTTCGTGCAGGGCGAATTGGGAAAACACGGGTGCTACCTCGAAGAAATACAAAATATCAGCTGCATAGGGTAACGGTTTCGGGCGTCCAAACCGAGTTTCTTTACGCGAACGGCGCGAATCAGCTGCTTTTTTGTTAAGGGTTTTTTCCACAACGTCAACTTTGTCGCACTTAAATGCTCTAATCGCCCCGTCTTGTCTTACAGAAGAATCGGTTTCATCCATGGATATCAAACAGCTCTGGCTCAACGTCCAAGACCTCTGGGGCGCTCTCGACCAACACCCGCTGCTGCATGCCAGCCTGGGCTTCCTGGTGTTGCTGGTGGTGGCCCTGCTGCTCGGACGGGTAGCGCGTTACCTCATCCTGCACGCGGTCAAACTACTCGGCCGCCAACCGTCGTTGCACTGGCTCAACGACCTGCGGCACAACAAAGTTTTTCACCGCCTGGCGCAGATGACGCCATCCCTGGTGATCCAGTTCGGCCTGTACCTGGTGCCGGACCTGAGCAAAACCGCGATCCTGTTTATCGGCAACGTAGCCCTGGCCATCTCCATTCTGTTCCTGGTGCTGGCGATCAGCGCCCTGCTCAATGCCCTGCTGGACATCTATGCGCGCACCGAACATGCACGCACCCGCTCGATCAAGGGCTACGTGCAGTTGGCGAAGATGGTGCTGTTCGTGTTTGGCGCGATCATCATCGTCGCCACCCTGATCGACCGTTCGCCATTACTGCTGCTGTCGGGCCTGGGTGCGATGTCGGCGGTGATCCTGTTGGTCTACAAGGACACCCTGCTGTCGTTCGTCGCCAGCGTGCAGTTGACCAGCAACGACATGCTGCGGGTCGGCGACTGGATCGAAATGCCCCAGGTCGGCGCCGACGGCGACGTGGTGGACATCACCCTGCACACGGTCAAGGTGCAGAATTTCGACAAGACCATCGTCTCGATCCCCACCTGGCGCCTGATGTCCGAGTCGTTCAAGAACTGGCGCGGCATGCAGGCCTCGGGTGGGCGCCGCATCAAGCGCAGCCTGTTTATCGACGCCAGCGGCGTGCGTTTCCTGCGCGATGACGAAGAAGTGCGCATGACCCAGGTGCACCTGCTCACCGACTACATCGGCCGCAAGCAGGCCGAGCTCAAGGCCTGGAACGAAGCCCAGGGCCATAGCGCGCAACTGTCGGCCAACCGCCGACGCATGACCAACCTTGGCACTTTTCGCGCCTATGCCCTGGCCTATCTGAATAGCCACCCGGACATCCAGCCGAACATGACCTGCATGGTGCGCCAGATGCAAACCACCGCCCAGGGCGTGCCGCTGGAGATCTACTGCTTTACCCGCACCACGGCATGGGCCGATTACGAGCGCATCCAGGGCGATATCTTCGATTACCTGCTGGCGGTGCTGCCGGAGTTTGGTTTGAGTTTGTATCAGCAGCCCAGTGGCAATGACTTGCGGGCGGGGATGTTGCCAGCGCTGATCGGGGCCAGCCATTTGCCAACCCCCGAAAGCTGCGCAGTTTAAGCCACGCCACGGTTGGGCGACTTGACGCCCAACCGACTGATCCACACCGCCGCCAGAATCACCAACCCACCCAATGCCAATCGGCCCAGCGGCTCGTGCTGGTTCCAGATCAGCAGGTTCAGCAGCAAGCCGACCGGCACATGCAGGTTGTTCATCACCGCCAGGGTACCGCCCTGGACCAGGCAGGCGCCCTTGTTCCACCAATACATGCCCAGTGCCGTGCTGACCAGCCCGAGAAACACCAACACCCCCCACTGCAGCGGCGCTTCGGGCAGGAAGTCGGACTTGCCGAACAACAGGAACGCCGGCAACACCACCAGCAAGGCGCCGAGGTAGAAGTACCCGAAGCGGCGGTAGTGCGGCAGGTCACTTGGATAGCGCGCCACCAGGTGCTTGTACATCACCTGCCCGGCGGCATAGGTGAAGTTGGCCAATTGCAGCAGCAAGAACCCCATCAGAAAGTGCGGGGTGATCTGGTCGAAACGAATCACTGCCGCGCCCGCCACCGCCACCAGCGCAGCAAGCAGCGCCCAGGGGTTGAAGCGACGGTTGAGGGCATCTTCGATAAGGGTTACGTGCAAAGGCGTAAGGATGGTGAACAGCAGCACCTCGGGCACCGTGAGCACGCGAAAACTCAGGTAAAGGCACACATAGGTCACGCCAAACTGCAGCGCACCGATCAGCAGCATGCCACGCATGAAGGCCGGCTCTACCGAACGCCAGCGAGTCAGGGGGATAAACACCAGCCCGGCCAGCACCACACGCACCAGCACCGCGAAGTAACTGTCGACGTGACCGGCGAGGTATTCGCCGATCAAGCTGAAGGAAAATGCCTGAATCAGGGTGACAACCAGTAGATAGCCCATGCGCGCCTCGTTTCGAATGGGCGGGACATTAAAGGTTTTCAGCGGTTGACGAAACTCGGCGCAAAAAAAAACCCGACCTCGCTAAAAGCGTCAGTCGGGCAGGAGCACTCAGGAGCAAAAAGTGCAAAGGGAGGTTCGTTCGCGTACTTGAAGGGTCTGCGTGGGACGATATAAACATCGCCCGATTATCTGACGATTAAAGGATCAGGCCACCTGCGCCAACAAGGCCTTGGCGTGGTTAATGCCCTTCTCCTGGAAGTCCCCGCTCAAATTCACCCCTTCGGCGTGAATGAAGGTGACGTCATGAATCCCGATAAAGGCCATGACCTGGCGCAGGTAGGGTTCCTGGTGATCGGAGCTGGCGCCGGTGTGGATGCCGCCGCGAGCAGTGAGCACGATGGCACGCTTGCCGGTCAGCAGCCCCTGGGGGCCGGTGGCGGTGTACTTGAACGTCACGCCCGCCCGCAACACGTGGTCCAGCCAGGCTTTGAGGGTGCTGGGAATGGCGAAGTTGTACATCGGCGCGGCCATCACCAGCACGTCGGCGGCCACCAGTTCGTCGGTCAATTCGTTGGAGCGGTCGAGGCTGGCCTGCTCGCTGCCATTGCGCTGATCCGCCGGTTTCATCCAGCCGCCGAGCAAGTTGGCGTCCAGGTGCGGAACCGGATTGAGGGCCACGTCACGTACGGTGATCTCATCCGCCGGGTGGGCGGCCTGCCATTGGCTGATGAACTGCCGGGTCAGCTGGCGGGAGATAGAGTCTTGTTGGCGGGCGCTGCTTTCGATGATCAGAACGTTGGACATGGCTTCGTAGGCTCCGTCTGTAACTGCTGTAAGTCGATGCAGTGAAGAGTAGACAGAGCCAATTCGATTAAAAAGCGCAAAAAACTGCTATAACCCATCTAGAAATTTGTTGATAAGCGGAGTATTCCTGTCGGCATGCTCCGCTGCCGCTTTATTTCGGCGCGCACGTCAGCGCAATACGCATCTTGATAATGGCTCGGTTGAACTTGACCGTGGTGTTGGTGCTTTTGCCCGCCGGCACGGTGACCGTACGGCGACGCGGCGCTTCCGGGCCATTGGTGAAGACTACCGAGCACAAGGCATCGTGAGTGCCGTAGTTGTTTAGTTGGATCGAGCTGATGTCGCCGTCCACATCGGAGGCGGTGTAGTCCACGCTCACGCCGTCGATCTTTTTAGTCACGTCGATGGGGTAGGCAAACACGCTCATTGGCAGCAGCGCCAGCAACACACAACAGAATTTTCTCATTCGGCAGTCTCCAATAAGGACTGCCAGCTTAGGACAAGAGGAACCCATCTTGAAAGCGCCCCGCGTTACCCTCGATCAATGGCGTACGCTGCAAGCCGTGGTCGACCATGGCGGCTTCGCCCAGGCGGCCGAAGCGCTGCACCGTTCGCAGTCCTCGGTGAGCTACACCGTGGCCCGCATGCAAGACCAGCTTGGCGTGCCGCTGCTGCGCATCGACGGGCGCAAGGCGGTACTCACCGACGCCGGTGAGGTGCTGCTGCGCCGCTCCCGGCAGCTGGTGAAAAACGCCAGCCAGCTGGAAGACCTCGCCCACCATATGGAGCAGGGCTGGGAAGCCGAAGTGCGGCTGGTGGTCGACGCCGCCTACCCCAATGCACGCCTGGTGCGCGCCCTCAGCGCCTTTATGCCGCAGAGCCGCGGTTGCCGCGTGCGCTTGCGCGAGGAGGTGCTGTCGGGCGTCGAAGAGCTGTTGATCGAAGGCGTGGCCGACCTGGCGATCTGCGGTTTCAGCATCCCCGGCTACCTGGGTACGGAAATGAGCGATGTGGAATTTATCGCCGTGGCCCATCCCGAACACCCGTTGCACCGCATGAATCGCGTGCTGAACTTCCAGGACCTGGAAAGCCAGATGCAAGTGGTGATCCGCGACTCCGGCCGCCAGCAGCCGCGCGACGTGGGCTGGCTCGGCGCCGAGCAGCGCTGGACGGTCGGCAGCCTGGCCACCGCCGCCGCCTTCGTCGGCAGCGGCCTGGGCTTTACCTGGTTGCCCCGGCACATGATCGAACGTGAACTGACCGAGGGCCTGCTCAAGCAGCTACCCTTGGAACAGGGCGGCAGCCGCCACCCCACGTTCTACCTGTATTCAAACAAGGACAAACCCTTGGGGCCGGCGACGCAGATCCTCGTGGAATTGCTGCGCACCTTTGATACCGCCCCGCTGGACGCGCCTTTCGCCGCTCCCCGGCAAGCCTGAAACGGAGTTCATGCATGGCCTGGTTCGACCATGAAGGCTGCAACCTGCATTACCAGGAATACGGCCACGGCACCCCGCTGATCCTGATCCATGGCCTGGGCTCCAGCAGCCAGGACTGGGAACTGCAGGTGCCGGTGCTGGCCGCGCATTACCGCCTGATCGTGATGGATGTGCGCGGTCATAGGCGCTCCGACAAACCGCGCGAGCGCTACAGCATCGAAGGGTTCACCCGCGACCTGAAAGCACTGATCGACCATCTGGACCTGCCGCCCGCCCATGTGGTGGGCCTGTCCATGGGCGGCATGATCGCCTTCCAGCTGGCGGTGGACGAACCCGGCCTGCTCAGGAGCCTGTGCATCGTCAACAGCGCCCCCGAGGTCAAGGTGCGCAGTGCCGATGACTATTGGCAGTGGGCCAAGCGCTGGACCCTGGCCCGCGTGCTCAGCCTGAGCACCATCGGCAAAGCCCTGGGTGACCGGCTGTTTCCCAAACCGGAGCAGGCCGACCTGCGCCGCAAGATGGCCGAACGCTGGGCAAAAAACGACAAACGTGCTTATCTCGCCAGCTTCGATGCGATTGTGGGCTGGGGCGTGCAGGAACAACTGTCCAGAATCACCTGTCCTACCCTGGTCATCAGCGCCGACCACGACTACACCCCCGTGGCGCAGAAAGAAATCTATGTAAAACTGCTGCCCGATGCGCGACTGACGGTGATCGAGGATTCCCGCCACGCCACGCCCTTGGATCAACCCGCCGTCTTTAATGCCACCCTGCTCGATTTTCTAAAGACCGTCGACACCACTACCAGGATCACTGACCCATGCTGAAAAAAATCGCCTTCTTTGCCGGTTCCGTATTGTTTGCTGCCAACCTGATGGCGGCCGAGCCCGTCAAGGCACCCCATGTGCTGATCACGACCACCAAAGGCAAGATTGAAATCGAACTGGATCCGGTCAAGGCGCCGATCAGTACCAAGAATTTCCTGGCCTATGTCGACAAAGGCTTCTACACCAACACGATTTTCCACCGTGTGATCCCGGGCTTCATGGTCCAGGGCGGTGGGTTCACCCAGCAGATGTCGCAAAAGCCGACCGAAGCACCGATCAAGAACGAAGCCAGTAATGGCCTGCACAACGTGCGCGGCACGCTGTCGATGGCGCGCACCTCGAACCCGGATTCGGCCACCAGCCAATTCTTCATCAACGTGGCTGACAATGCCTTCCTCGACCCAGGACGCGATGCCGGCTATGCGGTATTCGCCAAAGTGGTCAAGGGCATGGACGTGGTCGACATCATCGTCAAATCCAAGACCGACACCAAGCAAGGCATGCAGAACGTGCCCGTCGATCCTGTCCTGATCGAGTCGGTCAAACGCATCGACTGAGGTCTGCAGCAAGCTCCGCGCGCAGCCCACAAGGCCGCGCGCGCATTTGAAAGGAGAGCCCGCCCGGCGGGCGTCAACCCTAATGCTCTATCGTCGTTTCGAACAACTGATCGATATTTTCCGTGACGCGCCCAGCGCCGCCCCCCCGGATAAAGTCCTGCCCTTCTACCTCTACTACCTGCGCCAGGTGTGGCCGTGCTTTGCCGCGCTGCTGGTGGTGGGCCTGATCGGTGCGCTGATCGAAGTCGCCCTGTTCAGTTACCTGAGCCGCATCATCGACCTGGCCCAGGGCACACCGCCGGCCAACTTCTTCCAGGTGCACAGCACCGAGCTGATCTGGATGGCCGTGGTCGCCCTGTTGTTGCGCCCGATCTTCAGCGCCCTGCACGACCTGCTGGTGCACCAGACCATCAGCCCCGGCATGACCAGCCTGATCCGCTGGCAGAACCACAGCTACGTGCTCAAGCAGAGCCTGAATTTCTTCCAGAACGACTTCGCCGGGCGCATCGCCCAGCGCATCATGCAAACCGGCAACTCCCTGCGCGATTCCGCCGTGGCGGCAGTGGACGCGATCTGGCACGTGGCGATCTATGCGATCAGCTCCCTGGTGCTGTTCGCCGAGGCCGACTGGCGCCTGATGATCCCCCTGGTGACCTGGATCGTCTGCTACAGCCTGGCACTGCGCTACTTCGTACCACGGGTGAAAGAACGCTCGGTGATCTCTTCCGAAGCACGCTCCAAATTAATGGGACGTATCGTCGATGGCTACACCAACATCACCACCTTGAAGCTGTTCGCCCATACCCGATCCGAACAGGAATACGCCAAGGAAGCGATCATCGAGCAGACCGAAAAAACCCGGTTGGCCAGCCGCGTGGTCACCAGCATGGACGTGGTGATCACCACCATGAACGGCCTGCTGATCGTCACCACCACCGGCCTGGCCTTGTGGCTGTGGACCCATTCGTTGATTTCCGTGGGCGCGATTGCCCTGGCCACCGGCCTGGTGATCCGCATCGTCAACATGTCCGGCTGGATCATGTGGGTGGTCAACGGCATTTTCGAAAACATCGGCATGGTGCAGGACGGCCTCAAAACCATCGCCCAGCCATTGGCGGTAATCGACCGCGACAACGCCCCACGCCTGAACGTACACCGGGGCGAAGTGCGCTTTGAACAGGTGGATTTCCACTATGGCAAAAAGAGCGGGATCATTGGCGGCTTGAATCTTGAGATCAAGGCCGGGGAAAAGATCGGCCTGATCGGCCCGTCCGGTGCGGGCAAGTCGACCTTGGTCAACCTGCTGCTGCGCCTCTACGACCTGCAGGGCGGGCGCATCCTGATCGACGGCCAGAACATCGCCGAGGTGGCCCAGGAAACCCTGCGCGAACAGATCGGCATGATCACCCAGGACACTTCCCTGCTGCACCGTTCGATCCGCGAGAACCTGTTGTATGGCAAGCCGGACGCCAGCGACGAAGAACTCTGGGCGGCCATACGCAAGGCGCGCGCCGATGAGTTCATCCCGCTGCTGTCGGACGCCGAAGGGCGTACCGGGCTGGATGCCCATGTGGGTGAGCGCGGGGTGAAACTGTCGGGCGGGCAACGTCAGCGCATCGCCATCGCGCGCGTGCTGCTCAAGGATGCACCGATCCTGATCATGGACGAAGCCACCTCAGCCCTGGATTCGGAAGTGGAAGCGGCGATTCAGGAAAGCCTGGAAACCCTGATGCAAGGCAAGACAGTGATAGCGATTGCGCATCGCCTGTCGACCATCGCGCGGATGGACCGCCTGGTGGTGCTGGAAAAAGGCCAGATTGCCGAGAGCGGCAGCCACGCCGAGCTGCTGGCCCACAAGGGCTTGTATGCGCGGTTGTGGCAGCACCAGACCGGCGGGTTTGTCGGCATCGACTGACCCCCTGTCACTGTAGGAGCGAGGGGGACGCCTAGTTCTTGCTCGCGAAGAACCTCAACGCTAATACGGTAACCCTGGTTTAACGCGGCGCTTTCAGGTTTTTCGCGAGCAAGCTCGCTCCTACTTTTTTTCTGAAGCCATGCTGTAATCAGTGCAGTGCCCAGACGGGCGCTGAAGTAAATCTGCAGGGAGCATCACTGATTTACTGATTCGGTAGAGCGATCTATCAAGGACGTGCTGCATGTCTTTGTTCAAGCGTTCAGTCACAGAGGGGCTGGGTACGTTTTGGCTGGTGTTGGGCGGATGCGGGAGTGCGGTGTTGGCCGCAGCGTTTCCCGCCGTCGGGATCGGGTTGCTGGGTGTAGCCCTGGCGTTCGGGCTCACGGTACTGACCATGGCATTTGCCATCGGGCATATCAGCGGTTGCCACCTCAACCCGGCAGTATCGGTGGGGCTGGTCGTAGGCGGCCGATTTCCGGCCAGGGAGTTACCGGCGTACATCGTGGCCCAAGTCATTGGCGGCACGGTTGCCGCTGCGCTGTTGTACTTCATTGCCAGCGGCAAACCTGGGTTTGAACTGGCGTCGGGCCTGGCCTCCAACGGCTATGCCGAGCATTCGCCGGGCGGTTATTCAATGGCCGCGGGGCTGGTGTGTGAGCTGGTGATGACCGCCATGTTCGTGCTGATCATCCTCGGCGCCACCGACCCGCGCGCGCCCAAGGGCTTCGCCCCCATCGCCATCGGCCTGGCGCTGACCTTGATCCACCTGATCTCCATCCCCGTGACCAACACCTCGGTCAACCCGGCCCGCAGTACCGGCCCGGCATTGATCGTGGGCGGGTGGGCGATCCAGCAGTTGTGGATGTTCTGGCTCGCGCCGATCCTCGGGGCGGTGATCGGCGGGGTCACCTATCGATGGCTGGGCAAGGAAACGCCGGCCTGACGCAAACGGGGTCAGCCCTGCCGATAGGGCAGGGCCGTCCTCGCCTCTTCGGCATACGCCAGGATCCCCACCCGCTCGCGCTCCAGGAAATCCTCCACGGCCTTCTTCAGCCCCGGATGGCGCAGGTAGTGCCACGACCGCGTAATCACCGGCTCGAACCCTCGAATCAACTTGTGCTCGCCCTGGGCGCCAGCGTCGAAGCGTTGCAGGCCATGGGCGATGGCGTAGTCCATGCCCTGGTAGAAACAGGTTTCAAAATGCAGGCGATCGAACTCGGCCAGGCAGCCCCAGTAACGGCCGTAGAAGCTGTCACCACCGATCAGGCTGAAGGCCATGGCCACCGGGCGTGAGCCTTGCTTGGCCAGCACCACCCGGATGGCTTCGGGCATGCGTTCGGCCAGCAGGCTGAAAAACGCGCGGGTCAGGTACGGCGATTGGCGCCGTACCGCGTAGGTATTGGCGTAGCAGGCGTAGACAAAATCCCACTGTGCTTCGCTCAGTTGATCACCTTGCAGCCATTCGAAGTCGATGCCCTGCCCCGCCACCTGCTCGCGCTCCTTGCGCATCTGTTTGCGCTTGCGTGAACTCAGGGCGTCGAGAAAGTCCTGGAAGTCGCGGTAGCCACGGTTCTGCCAGTGAAACTGACAGCCCAGGCGCTGCAACCAGCCGGGCTGTTGGGCCACCGCTTCATCTGCCAGCGCATCGGTGAAGTTGATATGGGCGCTGGAAAGGCCTTCGATCTCCAGGTAGCCCGGCAGGCTTTTGAGCAATTGGAAAGCGTCGGCGGCGCTGCTCGCCAACACCCGCGGCCCGCTGACCGGACTGAAGGGCACGGCAGTGAGCAATTTAGGGTAGTAGTCGATACCCGCGCGCTCACAGGCATCCGCCCAGCCATGGTCGAACACATACTCGCCATAGGAGTGCCATTTGCGATAACCGGGCAGCGCCGCCACCAGGCGCTCACCCTCCCAATGCAGCAAATGCTCAGGCTGCCAGCCCGAATGCGGCCCAACACTGGCGCTGTCTTCCAGCGCGCTCAGGAATGCGTGGCGCACGAACGGCTGGGCCTGCGGCACCAGGGCATCCCAGGTCTGCGGGGCTATTTCAGACAAGTTTTGCAGGCGTTGCAACGGCATCGGCATCCTCACTACTTCAGGGCGTGACAGCCCCGCGAGTATCGCTTATCCCCGCCCCCGGCACACCTTCGAATCGCCGGACAAGGCTCTAGACCAATAGTTCCATTCTTAAATAATTTGTCATGTAGATGACATCGCATAGCCACCACCCCGTCATAAACGACCGCGATACTGACGCCTGTTTTTAGAGCGCCTGGTTCTAGCAGGTGGTTATTTTTCCGTCCGTCATCGGTCGGTTGTGTCCTGGATGGTTTGCCATCCCTCCTCACTTTCGGAGATTGATATGCGTCTTGCTTCCACTAAAACTGTGGCGGTCCTGTGCGGCGGCCTGTTACTGGCCCTGAGCATTCCGGCCAGCGCCGCAGTCGACGCTAAATTGCTCGACATGCTCAAGGCTAACGGCCAGATCACCGCTGCGCAGTACACCGAACTGCAAAACGAGTTGGCCAAAGACCAGAAAGAACAGCAGATCGCACGGCAAGCTCAACAAGAGACCAACGAACAGATCGCGGCCACCGCGAAAAAAACCAACGAGCTGAGCAGCTTCGATCAGAAGCTGGCCTGGGCGGCCAAGACTCAATTCAAGGGTGATGTGCGCTTCCGCCAGGAAACCATCAAGATCGATGGCGAACCCAACAACGGCGGGCGCGACAAGGACCGTCAGCGTATTCGTGCCCGTCTGGGCGCCTATACCGAGATCAACCCGCAAGTGGACACCGGCATTCGCATCGCCACCGGCGGCGGCGACGATGCCCGCTCCACCAACCAGGATCAGGATGGCTACTTCGACAAGAAGTCGATCTGGCTGGACCTGGGTTATATCGACTACCACCCGACCCAAATCAAGAACCTGCACGTGATCGGCGGCAAAATGCTGCAGCCGTGGGTAAGCATGGGCGACGTGATCTGGGATAGCGACATCAACCCTGAAGGCCTGGCCCTGACCTACAAATATCCGCTGGGTAGCAGCGCCGAACTGTTCGGCAGCCTCGGTAACTACAACCTCAAGGACAACGTGGACGGTGACGGCGTGCAGTTCCGTCACGACCTGCGCCTGACCTCCGGCCAATTGGGTTCGCGCTTCTCACTGACCGACAACCTCAAACTGACCGTGGGCGGCAGCGTCTACGCCTACCAGAACGATAAAGACAGCCGCTGCACCACGACCACCACACCGTGCGCACTGGCGGTCAACGGCAACTCGGCCAACGAAGAGTTCCGCTTGTACGAAGGCTTCAGCCAATTGGACATCGGCGGCCTGGCCGTACCGCTGTCGCTGTATGGCCAATACGTGAAGAACAACGACGCCTCCAACGACCAGGACACCGCCTGGTTGCTGGGCGCCAAATCCAAGGTCTTCGGTTTCAACCTGGACTACAACTACCGCGATACGCAACGTAACGCAGTGGTCGGCGCCTTCACCGATTCGGACTTCGCCAACGGCACCACCGGTTCGCGTGGTCACAAGCTCAAAGTGGGTTACGACATCGACAAGAACTTCGCCATCGGCGCCACCTACTTCCTGACCAAGGCGGACTTCGCCAGCCGTACCCAGAGTGACGCCAGCACCAACACCCTGCAGCTGGACGCAGAAGCCAAGTTTTAAAGAAGCAGCTTTGAGCGGCAAGTGGCAAGCTTCAAGGAGGAGCGCGTCATTTGCCGCTTTTTACTTGTAGCTTGCAGCTTGTAACTGCCTATTGATGCTTACGGCGCTCGGCCGCCAGTCGTTCAGCCAGGGCGTCAACATCGCTGACCGGCTCCTGCGGCATGATCTTCAGCGTCGCCTGCATCAGGCGCATCTGGCGAATGAACCGCCGGCAGTTAGGGCAGAACATCAAGTGATGACGCACCAGCAGGCGCTCGCGAAAGGTCAGTTGCCCATCGAGATAATCACTGGACCGTGCCACTTGTTCTTTACAGGTCAACATTCGCCCGTTTCCTCAAAATGCTCCACCGTGGCGAAGACTTTAAGCCGCGCTCGATGCAACAGCACACGGACATTGGAGAGCGAGAGCGTCAGAAGATTACAGATCTCGTCCAGCTCCAGGCCCTGGCGCTCGCGCAGTACCAGCACGCTGCTTTGCAACTCAGACAAACTGAGTAACGTATGTTCCAGGCATTTACGCAGCTCGTCTTCGGTCAGCAAGGCTTCCGGGGTGTCCTGGTGCCAGGCATACGGAGCGACGGCCCAATGCCCGTCGTCGGGCGTGAACCGGTCATCACCGATGGTGCCGTGGGGCGCGGGTAGATCGTCGAGCAACACTTCCCGACGATTCTGTTTGTAGCGACCCTTGGCGGCGTTGGCGGTGATGGTCAGCAGCCAGGTCTTGAGGCTGGAGCGCCCCTCGAACTTGCCCAGGTTGCGGACCACCGACAGCCAGGCGTCCTGTACCACTTCATCGGCATGCCGCTGGCCGGCGATCGCATAGGCCACCGCGCGCATGGCGCTCTGATAAGTGGTGACCAACTCCTTGTAGGCCCGCTGCTCACCCTTGAGCAACCGTTCAAGCAGGTGCGTGTCGTCCGCTGCTGCCATCGTCAACCTCAATCTTGCCTTGAAATACGGTCAATGTGGGAGCGGGCTTGCTCGCGAAGGGACCGTGCCAGCCACTGCATCCGGTGACTGGTCGATCGCTTTCGCGAGCAAGCCCGCTCCCCACAGTTGAGCACGTGCCAGCGTATTGTCAGCGCTTGCGCAGGATCACACTGCCGATCGAATAGCCCGCACCAAACGAACTGAGTACCGCGACGGCACCTTTGGGCAGATCATCCTGATAGGTGTGAAACGCAATCACCGAACCGGCCGAGCTGGTGTTGGCGTAAGTATCCAGAATTACCGGCGCCTCTTGCACCGTGGCTTCGCGGCCCAGCAGTTTCTTCACGATCAGGTGGTTCATGCTCAGGTTGGCCTGGTGCAACCAGAAGCGCTTCACATCGGCCACGTTCAACTGGTTTTCTTCCAGGTGCGCGCCGATCAGTTCGGCGACCATCGGGCAAACGTCGCGGAAGACTTTGCGGCCTTCCTGCACGAACAGCTTGTCCGGCGCGCCAATGCCTTCTTCCGCCGCGCGGTTGAGGAAGCCGAAGTTGTTGCGGATGTTGTTCGAGAACTTGGTCAGCAGCTTGGTGCTCACCACGTCGAACTGGTGTTCGGAGGTGGCCAGGTCGGCCCGCTCAAGGATCACGGCGGTGGCCGCGTCGCCAAAAATGAAATGGCTGTCGCGGTCGCGGAAGTTCAGGTGCCCGGTGCAGACCTCGGGGTTGACCATCAGGATCGCGCGGGCCTGGCCCAGTTGGATGCTGTTGGCGGCGTTCTGGATACCGAAGGTGGCCGACGAACACGCCACATTCATATCGAAACCAAACCCTTCGATCCCCAGGGCTTCCTGGACTTCGATGGCGATGGCCGGATAAGCGCGCTGCAGGTTGGAACAGGCGACGATCACGCCGTCGATGTCGGCAGCGGTCTTGCCAGCGCGTTGCAGGGCCTGCTCGGCGGCGCCGATGGCCATCTGGCAGAGCACCGACCATTGGTCATTGCTGCGCTCGGGCAGGCGCGGGGCCATGCGCTGCGGGTCGAGAATGCCGTCTTTGTCCATCACAAAGCGGCTCTTGATGCCCGATGCCTTTTCGATGAAGGCCGCGCTGGACTCGGTCAGCGCCTGCACGTCACCCCGCTCGATGGCAGCAGCGTTATCGCTGTTGAACTGATGCACGTAGGTATTGAAAGACTGCACCAGCTCTTCGTTGGAGATGCTGTTGGCCGGGGTATACAAGCCAGTGCCGCTGATGACGACGTTATGCACGGTCGTTCCTCTAAATCTGTCAGGCAGAAGATATTGGTACCGTCGTACCAAACTGTAAGCAGTCCGATTCCGCTCAGCGGACACCAAACTGGCAACGCTTTATTCCATCGCGCCGTGGCTGCACACCAGCCCATCACGACGATCCCGGCATTTATAACCGCGAAGTTTGCCACAAACCCAGGGATTTGGCGTCATACCCCGAACAAACACCTCTCACGGGTACACCATGAAGGTAGGAGGCAGCGATCTTCAGGCTTCGACCAGGCTCCACTGTTTGCTCAAACGTTTGTCGGAAATCGGCACCTTGGTACCCAACTGCTGGGCAAACAACGACACCCGATATTCCTCCAGCCACCAGCGATAGAGCTCAAGCTGTGGGTCGCGCTTGCCTTCCTGGGCGTGCTTGTTCACGCGGTTCTGGTACTGCGCCCACAACCCGCTGAGTTCGCCGCTCCACACCCGATCTTTTTGCACCTGGCCTGGCAACTTCTCCAGGCGCAGTTCGATGGCCTTGAGGTAACGCGGCAACTCCTTGAACCATTGCGCCGGCGTTTCCCGCACAAAACCTGGGTACACCAGGTTGCTCAACTGTTGCTTGATATCGTTCAAGGCCACGGCCTGGGCCAGGTCGATCTTGCCTTTGAAGCGCTTTTGCAGGCCGTGCCAGAGTTTCAGTACCTCCAGGGTCAAGCGCGCCAGGCGCTCGGCGTGTTCGGTCCAGCTGCCGCGCTTGCGCTCGGCAAGGGCCGCCAGACCCGCGCCATCCCGTGGCAGGCTGGCTTCGCCGTCGAGCACGCAGGTGTCGAGGCTGGCCAGCAGAATGTCTTCCACCAGCGCATCGATACGCCCCAGTTCGCGGTACATCAGGCCCAACTCGGTGAGACCCGGCAGTTTACCGCGCAGGAACTTCGCCGGTTCCGCCAGTTGCTGCATCAGCAAGCGCTGCAAGGCGCGGCGGTGCTGGAACTCGGCCTCGGCGGCGGTGGAGAAACGCCCTTCCTTGACCGTGCCGTTGTCTTCCACCAGCGCCGGATACACCGTCATCGACAGCCCGGCGATGTTTTGCTGGGTCTTTTCAGCCACCGCCGCGAAGACCTTGGCCTCCACCGGTTGCTGGCTTTTGGCGGTTTGCGGCACCGCCAGGGCGGCTTGGCTGGCCTCGGCAAAGCGGGCGGTCAGCTCGGCCAGGTCGCGGCCTTCGCCAAGGAACTTGCCCTGGCCATCGACCACTTCCAGGTTCATCTTCAAGTGGTTTTCCACCTGCTGCGCCGCTTCGGCCCAAGCCTCATCGCTGACCCGCGCGCCGGTCATGCGCAGCAATTCGCGGCCCAGCGCCTGGGGCAGCGAGCCCTGGCCGAACTCGATGCGTTGCAGCGCGGCCTTGACGAAATCCGGCACCGGCACAAAGTTCTTGCGCAGCGCCTTGGGCAGGTTGCGCACCAGGGCGATGCACTTGGCTTCGATTACCCCCGGCACCAGCCACTCCAGGCGCTCCGGCGGCAAGGCCGGCAGCAGCGGCGCCGGTACGCGCAGGGTCACGCCGTCGCGCGGGTGGTTGGGCTCGAAGTGGTAACTCAAGGCCAGGGCCAGGTCGCCCAGGTGCAGGGTGTCCGGGTAATGCGCGGCGGTGACTTCACTGGCTTCGCGGGCGAGCACGTCTTCCTCGTGCATGATCAGCAACTGCGGGTCTTTCTGGCTGTTGATCTTGTACCAGCTGTCGAAGGTCGCCGTCTGGTGGATCTCTGCCGGCAACCGCGCATCGTAGAAGGCATACAGGGTTTCTTCGTCGGCCAGGATATCGCGGCGGCGCGCCTTGGCTTCCAGTTCGTCGAGCTGCTCCAGCAGTTGCTGGTTGGCCGTGAGGCACTTGGCCCGCGATTGGATTTCGCCACGCACCAGACCTTCACGGATAAACAGCTCGCGCGACACCACCGGGTCGATCGGCCCGTAGTGCACCGGCCGGCGCCCGACCACAATCAACCCGAACAGGGTGATCTGTTCAAACGCCACCACTTGGCCGCGCTTCTTCTCCCAATGCGGTTCGAAGTGATTTTTCTTGATCAGGTGCCCGGCCAGCGGCTCGATCCAGTCGGCATCGATCTTCGCCACCATGCGCGCATACAGCTTGGTGGTTTCCACCAGCTCGGCGGCCATCAGCCACTGCGGGCGCTTTTTGCCGATGCCCGAGGACGGGTGAATCCAGAAGCGCCGCTGACGGGCGCCGAGGTAATCGCCGTCTTCGGTCTTCTGGCCGATCTGGCTGAGCAAACCGACCAGCACCGCCTTGTGCAGTTTCGGGTAATCGGCCGGCTCTTTGTTGAGGGTCAACTGCATGTCGCGGCAGATCAGGCTCAACTGGCGATGGGAATCCCGCCATTCGCGCAGGCGCAGGTAGTTGAGGAAGTGCTTGCGGCACCAGTTGCGCAGCGGGCTGGCGGTGAGCGCCTGGCGCTGCTCTTCAAAGCCGCGCCACAAATTGACCAACCCGGCGAAGTCCGAATCCGGGTCTTTCCACTGGGCGTGGGCCTGGTCGGCGGCCTGTTGACGCTCCGGCGGGCGCTCGCGGGGGTCCTGGATCGACATGGCACTGGCCACGATCAGGACTTCCTGCAAACTGCCGAGCTTGGCGGCTTCGAGCAGCATGCGGCCCATGCGCGGGTCCACCGGCAGGCGCGCCAGCTGACGACCCAACGGCGTGAGCTGGCTGTTGCGGTCCACCGCCGAGAGTTCTTGCAGCAGGTTGAAACCGTCGCTGATGGCCTTGCCATCCGGCGGCTCGATAAACGGGAAATCGGTGATTTCGCCCAGGCGCAGGTGCAGCATCTGCAGGATCACGGCGGCAAGGTTGGTGCGCAGGATCTCCGGGTCGGTAAATTCCGGGCGGCCGATAAAGTCTTCTTCGCTGTACAGGCGGATGCAGATGCCCGGCTCGACTCGACCGCAACGGCCTTTACGCTGGTTGGCGCTGGCCTGGGAGATCGCCTCGATGGGCAGTCGCTGCACCTTGGCGCGGTAGCTGTAGCGGCTGATGCGCGCGGTGCCGCTGTCGATCACATAGCGAATGCCCGGCACGGTCAGCGAGGTTTCCGCGACGTTGGTCGCCAGCACCACGCGCCGACCGGGGTGGGACTGGAAAATGCGTTGCTGCTCGGCCGGCGACAGGCGTGCATACAGCGGCAAAATTTCGGTGTGCTTGAGCTGGGCCTTGCGCAGCATGTCGGCGGCGTCCCGAATCTCGCGCTCGCCGGGCAAGAACACCAGCACATCGCCGGGGCTGCGTCGTTCGCTGCGCTCATAGGCGGCGATTTCATCGAGGGTAGCGAGGATCGCCTGGTCGACGGTCAGGTCGTCCTCAACACGGTTGCCCTCCTCGTCCTGCTCCAGGGTCAGCGGGCGGTACCAGGTGTCTACCGGAAACGTGCGGCCCGAGACCTCGACAATCGGCGCATCGTCGAAGTGCTTGGAGAAGCGCTCCAGGTCGATGGTTGCCGAGGTGATGATGACTTTCAGGTCCGGGCGGCGCGGCAGCAGGGTCTTGAGGTAACCCAGCAGGAAGTCGATGTTCAGGCTGCGTTCGTGGGCTTCGTCGACGATGATCGTGTCGTAGCGTTCCAGGTAGCGGTCGTTCTGGGTTTCCGCCAGCAGGATGCCATCGGTCATCAGCTTGATCAGGGTGTTGGCATCGCTCTGGTCCTCGAACCGTACCTGGTAACCGACCAGCGCGCCCAAGGGCGTGGCCAGTTCTTCGGCGACCCGGCTGGCGACACTGCGCGCGGCAATCCGGCGTGGCTGGGTGTGGCCGATCAAGCCGTATTGGCCGCGCCCGATTTCCAGGCAGATTTTCGGCAACTGCGTGGTTTTACCCGAGCCGGTTTCGCCGGCAATGATCAGCACCTGGTGCTTGAGCAGTGCCTCTTTGATTTCGTCGCGCTTGGCGGCGATCGGCAGGCTGTCGTCATAGCGAATCAGCGGCAGGCTGGCGCGCCGTGCCGTCACCTGGGCGCAGGACGCCTGCATGCGCGCCACCCACTGCGCCAGCTTCTCCTCATCGGGTTTCTTGCGCAGCTCAAGCAACTGCCGGCGCAAGCGGTGGCGGTCGGCGAGCATGGCGTGATCGAGGTTTTTGAGCAGTTGGTCGATAGCGGGCGCTTGGTCAGTCATCAGGTACTTACGAGGGCGTCTATTTATGCACGGCCCGCGATTGTGGCAGAAAAGCAGTGGCTAGCGGCAAGCTTCAAGCTGCAAGGAAGAGCAAAACCGCTTTTACTTGCAGCTTGTCGCTTACCGCTGCTCTTTTCTGCGATACGGGAATACATCGATCACCTTGCCGGCGCGAATCGCGTCCTGCAGGCCCTTCCAATAGTCGGCGTTGTACAACTCGCCGTGCAGCTCATCGAACAGCTTGCGCTGGCCGGCATCGGCGAACAGGAACGGTGGGAATTCTTCCGGGAACACGTCCAGCGGGCCGATGGAGTACCAGGGCTCGGAGGCCATTTCATCCTCGGGCGTGCGCGGTTCGGGGATGTGGCGGAAGTTGGCTTCGGTGAGAAAACAGATTTCGTCGTAGTCGTAGAACACCACACGGCCGTGACGGGTGACGCCGAAGTTTTTCAGCAGCATGTCACCGGGGAAGATATTCGCCGCCGCCAGTTGCTTGATCGCCAGGCCGTAGTCTTCCAGGGCTTCGCGCACCTGGGCGGCGTTGGCGTTGTCGAGGTAGAGATTGAGCGGGGTCATGCGCCGTTCGGTCCAGCAGTGGCGGATCAGCACCGTGTCGCCCTCCACTTCGACGGTGCCGGCGGCGACGTCCAGCAATTCGGCCAGGCACTCGGGCTCGAACTTGCTCAAGGGGAAACGAAAGTCGGCAAACTCCTGGGTATCAGCCATGCGCCCGACGCGGTCGACGCTTTTGACCAGACGGTACTTCTCGATCACCGTGGCGCGGTTGACGTTTTTCGAGGGTGAGAAGCGGTCCTTGATGATCTTGAACACCGTGTTGAAGCCCGGCAGGGTAAACACGCTCATGACCATGCCACGCACGCCGGGGGCCATGATGAATTGATCATCGGTGGTGGCCAGGTGGTTGATCAGCGCGCGATAGAACTCCGACTTGCCGTGCTTGTAGAACCCGATGGAGGTGTACAGCTCGGCAATGTGCTTGCCCGGCAGGATGCGCTTGAGAAAGCCGATGAATTCCGCCGGCACTGGCACATCCACCATGAAATACGAGCGAGTGAACGAAAAGATGATCGACACCTCGGCTTCGTCGGTGATCAGCGCATCGATCTGGATCCCCCGCCCTTCGCGGTGCAACAGGGGAATCACCAGCGGCCATTGTTCGTCGCGGGTATAGATGCGCCCGACGAGGTACGCGCCTTTGTTGCGATAGAGCACCGAGGAAAACAGCTCGACCTTGAGGTCCGGGTCCTTGCACACCCAGTCCGGCAGGTTTTCCCGCAGTTGAGCCTCCAGGCGGTGCAGGTCGGCCGCCAGGTCGGCGTAGGGCTCGCTGAAACGGTAGTCCGCGAATATCCGCGCGAGCATTTCAGGAATCTGACCCGCCGGCGTGTAAAGGCGGGTTTGCGCCGCCCGTGCCCGACGCAGGCTGGGCCGGGTGGTGTGGATGAACATGCAGCCATCGCTGATCAGGTCGTGACTGAACAGGCCGCAGAAGATCGAGTTGTACCAGGTTTCGGACAGCTCATCGTCGAAACGCAGGTCGATCAGGCCGATGTAGGCGCTTTTCACCAGGGGCCACAGGTCGATGTCGAGCAAATCCGCGTCATCGAAGCGAGTGTGCAGGGCTGTGGTCACCTCAATGACCTTTTCTTCATAGAGGTTGATCCGCGCCGCCGAGGCCGCCTGGCCCTGTTGCCATTGGGCCTTTTCGAACCGCTCGCGGGCGCCGTCGGTGATCTGGCGGAAGTGCTCGCGGTAATCGTCGAAGCCTTCGAGGATCGTGCGGGCAATGGCGAGAGCGGGTGTGGGCTGCGACATGCGGGAAACCTCGAACAGGCATCTGGAAGCCCAGAGCTTAGCCAGTGTGAGGGGGCAGGAGAAGGGTGATTTTTTCCGCAGGCTGATACAACCCTGCCCACTTCGTAGATTTATTTTCACTCCTTTTATTCGACCACTCGGTCAACAAACGTACCCCAACCTCAGCCTGCGTCCTCTCTACGCGCCTCTGACGCCGTGGCCTGGCAGGTTCAAGCAGGTAATCCGCGAGCCTTATCGGCTACGGCCACGCAGTGAAGCTTCGGCTCCAACTAAGGGAAACCCTGATTACCACGATAGTGGCACCTTGCTATATAGCGCGCCCTCTCCCTTCCCCTCACAGGGTCAAAAGACCGATCCGGGAGCAGGTTCTAATCGCCCATGGAGCATAAAGATGTCATTGAGAAATATGAGGATCGGTCTGCGGGCCAGCCTGAGTTTTGGGGTGCTGGCCAGCTTGCTGGTGATTGCCGGTCTGTTTGGCCTGGGCCAAATGGCCAAGCTGTGCGAAAACGCGCTGGTCATTGAACCGTCGCGGATGCCTACCCACGACAGTGCAGCCCTGGTGGCGAGTATCCGCCTGGAGGCCCTGCTGAACAGCGACGCCGAACAAGCACTGCTGGATAAGCTCAAGGGCAATATCACCACCTACCTCGACGTCGTGAATCAAATGGTCGCTCTGGTGGACAAGCACCAGCAACAGGACGCCATCGACCTGCTTACCCACCGCCTCGCACCACAGGGCAAGGTTCTCGGCCAGAACCTGGAACACCTGATCGCCGTCAACCGGAGCGGCGTCGAAGCCGCCACGGGCTCAGCCGCGCGGGTGTATTCCAGCGCGCGGTGGGTGGTTGGCCTGATCATCGTGATCGCATTGCTGGCTACCTTGCTGCTGGCCTGGCTGCTGACCCGCAGCATCACTGCACCGATCAACCAGGCGCGCAGCATGCGCGGCATCAGCGAATCGGCGCAGCAACTGGCCTGCGCCGCCGAGGAAATGAGCTCGGTGCTGCAACAGAGCACCCGTGGTCTGCAGGCGCAGAACCACGAAATCGAGCAAGCCGCGACCGCTGTGACCCAGATGAGTGCCGCCGTGGACGAAGTGGCGAGCAATGCCGTGTCCAGCGCCGAGGCCTCCCAGGCTTCCGATGAAGACAGCAAGCACGGCCATTACCAGATCAGCGAGACCATCCGTTCGATCCAGAATCTGGTGGACGAAGTACTCGCTGCCACCCACAAGGCCGAGGACCTGGCGCTGCAGGCTCAGAACATCAGCAAGGTGCTGGAGGTGATTCGCAACATCGCCGGGCAAACCAACCTGCTGGCGCTCAACGCAGCGATCGAAGCGGCGCGCGCGGGCGATGCCGGGCGAGGGTTTGCAGTGGTCGCCGATGAGGTGCGCTCGTTCGCACAGCGCACCCAGGATTCCGCCGAAGCAGTCGAACAGATGCTCACCGGTATCCAGCAAGGCACCCAGGACACCGTCATGGCCCTCAACAGCAGCGCCGAACAGGCCGGCCACACCCTGCAACGGGCCAACAGCGCGGCCAGCGCGCTGGAAAAAATCACCGCCGCCATCTCTCAGATCAGCCAGCGCAACCGGATGATCGCCAGCGCCGCCGGGCAGCTGGCGCTGGTGGCTCGCGAGGTTGACCGCAGCCTGGTGAACATCCGCGACCTGTCCATGCAGACCGCTGCCGGCGCCACCCAAACGTCAGCCGCCAGCCAGGAACTGTCACACCTGGCGGTGGACCTCAATGGTTTGGTGACACGCTTTGTCCTGTAATCAGTGATTGTGTCGGGCAGGTCTGTGGGCAACACTCGCCGCCTTATTGATGTGGGAGTTCTCCGTGAGACCTGTCGACACCTTGTACTTGCTGGGGCTGGCCGCCATCTGGGGCGCGAGCTTTTTGTTCATGCGCATCATCGCGCCGGCAATCGGCACGGTGCCGACCGCGTTTTTTCGCGTGTCGATTGCCGCCGCCGGGTTGCTGGTGATCCTGGCGGTGATGCGGGTGAAGTGGGACTTCCAGGGCAAGTTCAAGACCGTGCTGGTGCTGGGCATGATCAACTCCGGGATCCCCGCGACCCTGTACTCGGTGGCGGCCCAGGTACTGCCGGCGGGCTACTCGGCGATTTTCAATGCCACCACGCCGCTGATGGGCGTGTTGATTGGCGGGCTATTTTTCAGTGAGCGGCTGACGCCGTCGAAAATCGCCGGGGTCTGCCTGGGCCTGTTTGGCGTCGGCGTGCTGACCCGTGCGGGGCCCGTGGCGTTTGACCTGGAATTGTTGATGGGTGCAGTGGCCTGTTTGCTGGCGACCACCTGTTATGGCTTTGCCGGATTCCTCGCGCGCCGTTGGCTGGACCAGCGTGGTGGTTTGGACAGTCGACTCGCCGCCCTGGGCAGCATGCTGGGCGCCACATTGTTGCTGTTGCCGCTTTTTGCCTACAGCGCCATCAGCCATCCGCCCGCGACCTGGGGCGGTTGGCAGGTGTGGATGTCGCTGCTGGGATTGGGGCTGGTGTGTACAGCGTTTGCCTACGTGCTGTACTTCCGGCTGCTCACGGCCATAGGCCCGGTGAGATCGATGACCACCACCTTTTTGATCCCGCCATTTGGGGTGTTGTGGGGCGCGTTGTTGCTGGACGAGCCGCTGTCGATGGCCCATGTGTATGGCGGGGTGTTGATTGCCGGGGCGTTAGGGTTGGTGTTACGGCCGCAAAAACTGTAGGCGCGAGCTGGCCCGCGCCTGCAGCCGGTCAGTTAGTGCTTACGAAACACAAACCCCAACCCCACAATGATCAACCCCATCCCCAGCAGGCTCAACAGCGCGAGCCTGTTGCCAAAGATCAAGTAATCCATCACCGCCGTCACCGCCGGCACCAGGTAGAACAAACTGGTGACATTCACCAGATTGCCCCGTGCGATCAGGCGGTACAGCAACAGCGTCGCCAGCACCGACACTACCAGCCCCATCCACAGCACCGGCAGGTAAAACCCCGTAGCGTGCTCAACGTGAAATGGCTGGAACGGCACACACACCGCACACAGCAGCAGCCCCGCCACATACTGCACTGGCAGTGTGCCCAAGGGGTTATCGGTGATGCGCTTCTGCATGATCGAGCCGAACGTCATGCTTGCCAGGGCCAGCAGCCCGAACAGCATCCCCGCCAGGGACATACCCGACAGGCCAATGCCCTGGTAAACCACCATGATCAACCCCGCCAGCCCCAGGCCCAGGCCGAACATCCGGCGCCAGGAACGCTGGCGCTCCATCAGCACCACCGTGAGGATCGGCTGCACGCCCATGATGGTCGCCATCATGCCGGGAGTGACCTTGAGGTCGAGGGCCAGCAGGTAAAAGATCTGATAGGCCCCCAGCAATACCAGTCCGGTGGCCGCCGCATACAGCAGGGGTTTGCCGGGGCGCGGCAGTTTCAGCTTGAGGATCGGCACCAGCACTACCAGGCCCGCCAGGGCGATGGCAAAGCGGATCAGTAAGAACGCGAAAGGTGAGGCGTGGGCCAGGCCCCACTTGGAGAAGATCGCCCCACTGCTCCACAACAACACAAACAGGCTCGTCGAGGCCGCCGCGGCCACGGATTGTTTCGAAAGAACAGACATGGTTACCACCTGTTATCAGGCAAAAAAAGCCGATTCAACAACCGTTGAAATTCAGTAGGTTTTTTTCAGGCGGGCACGGGGTCACAGCAATCAGCTGATCAGCCCGAAACGCCAACGCCTGGCGGTGATACGACTGCGTACACCGGCGTGCTACTGACAGGTGGGGGGTAATGACTGATCTGCACAGGCTGCTGACTCCCGCACGGCACGACCACAGCGTTGACCGCTGAATCGACTACCGCTATGCGCTGGAGAGCTGGCATGGGCTGATCTGGTGTGAAGGGACGAAGAAGACGCGACTATAACCAGCCGCTGATACGTTTTGCAATCACCTCGCCAACGCCCATGGCGAGGAGGAGTTTTCATGTGGACCATGTAGGACGGTAGCTATAATGCCGCCAAATTTTTTCTAGGACTCCCCATGATCACATTGCCCTGGCTGTATCTGGCGCTGCTTTCCCTCGGCTATGGGCTGGCCCTGGCCTATGGGCAACTGGGTCTGTTGGCCGCCGTGTCCGTGGCCCTGCTGCTGGTCGCCGGCTACGCCGTGCGCCAGCAACGCACGCCCTGGGCGCGATACCTGGGCCACGGCTTGTTTATCGTATTGGCCCTGAGCCTGGCAATGCACTGGCTGCCGGGCTTCTACAACGGGCGCGGCATTGACCCGCAGCGTTTCACCCCCGACGCCGTGCCCTTCTCGATGTACCTGAACCAGGACAAGCCGCTCATCGGCTTCTGGCTGTTGCTGGCCTGCCCCTGGATCGTGGCCCGGCGGCGCCTGCGCCTGTCGATCTGCGTGACCGCCCTGGCCTTGGCCCTCACCGCCATCGCCGCCCTGGGCTGTGCCGCGATGCTGGGCGTGATCAGTTGGGCGCCGAAATGGCCGGATCAGGCCTGGTTATGGGTGCTGAATAACCTGCTGCTGGTGACACTGGTGGAAGAAGCGCTGTTCCGTGGCTACATTCAAGGCGGCTTGAGCCGGCGCTTCCAACGCCTGCCCTATGGCGACAACCTCGCCCTGCTGCTGGCCTCGCTGTTGTTCGGCCTGGTGCATCTGAGCGCGGGCTGGCACTGGGTGCTGCTGGCGAGCATCGCCGGGGTCGGGTATGGCCTGGCTTATCGGTTTGGCGGGCTGGGGGCGGCGATTGCCACGCACTTTGGCCTGAATCTGCTTCACTTCGGCTTGTTTACGTATCCGATGCTGGCGGGCTGACACCGCCTCCCCACGAATGCAGGCCCCGCTGATTGTTGCAAAAATAAGTTAAATAAACGCCTGTTGTCGCCGATACCCCATGAAAGCCTTGCGGATTGAACAACCATGCGTAATAACCAACCCGTTACACAGCGCGAACGTACCTTCCCCGCTCAGCAACGGTTGATCTCCACCACAGATGCCAAAGGCGTAATCACCTACTGCAACGACGCGTTCGTCGAGATCAGTGGGTTTTCCCGTGAAGAACTGCTACGCGCGCCGCACAACCTGGTGCGTCACCCGGATGTTCCGGCGGCGGTGTTCGGGCATATGTGGTCCACGCTCAAACAAGGCTTGCCATGGATGGGCATTGTCAAGAACCGCTGCAAGACCGGCGATCATTACTGGGTCAACGCCTATGTGACGCCGGTCTTCGACGGCAACCAGGTGGTCGGCTACGAATCGGTGCGCATCAAGCCCACCGCCGAGCAGGTCCGCCGCGCCGAAGCGCTCTACCAACGCATCAACCAGGGCAAGTCGGCCATTCCCCAGCGGGACAAGTGGCTGCCGGTGCTCCAGGACTGGGTGCCGTTCATCCTGATCAGCCAGTTGAGCTTCATGATCGGTGCGTCGCTCAACTCCCACTGGGGTTTTGCCCTGGCGGCGGGGCTCTCGGTGCCGTTGGGCCTGCTCGGCCTGACCTGGCAACAGCGCGGCCTCAAGCGCCTGCTGCGCCTGGCCGAACAGACCACCTCCGACCCGTTGATCGCGCAAATGTATACCGACAGCCGTGGCGCCCAGGCGCGTCTGGAGATGTCGATCCTCAGCCAGGAGGCGCGCCTGAAGACGTGTCTTACACGCCTGCAGGACACCGCCGAACACCTCAACGACCAGGCGGCCCAGTCCAACACCCTGGCGCACAACAGCTCCAGCGGCCTGGAACGCCAGCGCGTGGAAACCGAGCAGGTGGCCACGGCAATCAACCAGATGGCGGCGACCACCCAGGAAGTCGCCAGCCATGTACAACGCACCGCCGATGCGACCCAGGAGGCCAACCGCCTGACCGGTCGCGGCCGCGACATCGCCGGGGAAACCCGCGAGGCGATCCAGCGCCTGTCGGTGGCGGTTGGGGAGACGGGTGTGACCGTCACTCAACTGGCCAAGGACAGCGATGAGATCGGTGGCGTCGTCGACGTGATCAAAGGCATTGCCGACCAGACCAACCTGCTGGCATTGAACGCCGCCATTGAAGCGGCGCGTGCCGGTGAGATGGGCCGTGGTTTTGCGGTGGTGGCTGACGAAGTCCGTCAACTGGCGCAACGCACGGCTGAATCGACCGGGCAGATCCACACCCTGATCGCCAAGCTGCAGCAGACCGCGGCCGCCGCCGTGCAAACCATGGACGCCGGGCATCGCCAGGCCGAAGAAGGTGTGGCGCGGGTGATGGAAGCGGACCAGGCGCTGGTGGGCATCAGCGAAGCGGTGGCGCACATCACCGACATGACCACGCAGATCGCCGCCGCGACCGAAGAGCAGAGTTCGGTGGCCGAGGAGATCAGCCGCAACATCAGCACCATCGCACTGCTGGCGGATCAGACGTCGGAGCAGGCGTTGAGCTCGGCGCAGTTGAGTGAAGAGTTGACGCATACGGCCAATACCCAGTACTCGCTGGTAGAACGCTTCAACCGGTAGACCGCTATCGCAGGCAAGCCAGCTCCCACATGTTGACGGTATTCACACATCAAACATGTAGAAGCTGGCTTGCCTGCGATGGGGCCCTAAAGGCCGCCAAGAAACCTCGCCACCTGCACCGCCGCAGCCTCCAGATGCTGCTCATGGCTGAACCCCGAAGCCTTCAACGGCTTCAAGTCATGATCCCCCGCTACCAGCCACATCACCTCAATGCTCGGCGACAAGTCATACCCCTCCACCGCCGTCCGATTGCCCAGGGCATCGCGCTCGCCCTGCACGATCAACGTGGGCGTCTTCAATCCAGCCAGATGCTCAACCCGCGGTTTCTCCGGTTTACCCACCGCGTAGAACGGATACCCCAGGCAAACCAGCCCATCAGCGCCCACTTCATCCGCCAAAAGACTGGCCATGCGCCCCCCCATGGACTTGCCACCGATGGCCAGTTTCCCAGCGACATGGCGTCGCACCTCGGCATACACCTCACGCCACGCATCCAGCAGTTTCGGCGCCGGATTCGGTGGGCGTTTGCCGCCATCCGCACGGCGCTGGGCCATGTAGGGAAACTCGAAGCGCAGCACGTTCACGCCATGCCCGGCAAGGCGTGCGGCCATGTCGTTCATGAAGGATGAGTCCATCGGGGCGCCGGCGCCGTGGGCCAGGATCAGCGTAACCGGCGTACTCGCGGCCGCGTCCGAGGCGACATCCCACAGCCAGCCGTGTTCCCGTACACACTGCGCCCATTGATCCCCGTCAATACTGGCCTTGTGCTCTTTGCCCATGCTTGCCTCGCTATTCAGTCTGCCTATAACTCCAGCCCAAGTGTCGCATCAGCTTGGGTTGAACCGTGGATGGGGAACCATGAACACTACTTTAAGTACCGCCTATAACTACAAGGTGGTCCGCCAATTCGCCATTATGACGGTGGTGTGGGGCATCGTCGGCATGGGGCTCGGGGTTTTTCTCGCCGCCCAATTGGTTTGGCCCGCGCTCAACTTCGACTTGTCCTGGACCAGCTTCGGCCGCTTGCGCCCGTTGCACACCAACGCGGTGATCTTCGCCTTTGGCGGCTGCGCGCTGTTTGCCAGCTCGTTCTACTCGGTGCAGCGTACCTGCCAGACCCAGCTGTTCGCGCCGAAAATCGCCGCGTTCTGCTTCTGGGGCTGGCAACTGGTGATCCTGCTGGCCGCGATCAGCTTGCCGCTGGGCTACACCAGCTCCAAGGAATACGCCGAGCTGGAATGGCCGATCGATATCCTCATCACCGTCGTCTGGGTGGCCTACGCCATCGTGTTCTTCGGCACCGTGGCCAAGCGCAATACCAAGCACATCTACGTCGGCAACTGGTTCTTCGGTGCGTTCATCATCACCGTGGCCATCCTGCATATTGTCAACAACCTGGAAATCCCGGTCAGCCTGACCAAGTCCTACTCGCTGTACGGCGGTGCGACGGATGCCATGGTGCAGTGGTGGTATGGGCATAACGCGGTAGGCTTTTTCCTCACCGCCGGCTTCCTCGGGATGATGTACTACTTCGTGCCCAAGCAGGCCGAGCGGCCGGTGTACTCGTATCGCCTGTCCATCGTGCACTTCTGGGCGCTGATCACCCTGTACATCTGGGCCGGTCCTCACCACTTGCACTACACCGCGTTGCCGGACTGGGCACAGTCGTTGGGCATGGTGATGTCGCTGGTGCTGCTGGCACCGAGCTGGGGCGGCATGATCAACGGCATGATGACCCTCTCGGGCGCCTGGCATAAGCTGCGCAGCGACCCGATCCTGCGCTTCCTCGTGGTGTCGCTGGCGTTCTACGGCATGTCGACCTTCGAAGGGCCGATGATGGCGATCAAGACCGTCAACTCGCTCTCCCACTACACCGACTGGACCATCGGCCACGTACACGCCGGCGCCCTCGGCTGGGTAGCGATGATCTCCATCGGCGCGCTGTACCACATGATCCCCAAACTGTTCGGCCGCGAGCAGATGTACAGCGTCGGGTTGATCAACGCGCACTTCTGGCTGGCCACCATCGGCACCGTGCTCTACATCGCCTCGATGTGGGTCAACGGCATCGCCCAGGGCCTGATGTGGCGTGCGATCAACGATGACGGCACCCTCACCTACTCCTTCGTCGAAACCCTGGTGGCCAGCCACCCAGGCTTCATCGTGCGGCTGGTCGGCGGTGCAGTGTTCCTCAGCGGCATGTTGCTGATGGCTTACAACACTTGGCGCACCGTGCGCTCGGCACAACCTGTCGAAGCCGCCACCGCCACGCAAATGGCCTGAGGAGTCAGTGATGAAACACGAAACGATTGAAAAGAACGTCGGCCTGTTGATGCTGCTGATGGTGCTCGCCGTGAGCATCGGCGGCCTGACCCAGATCGTCCCACTGTTCTTCCAGGATGTGACCAACAAACCGGTGGAGGGCATGAAACCCTATACCGCGCTGCAACTGGAAGGCCGTGACATCTACATCCGCGAAGGGTGCGTGCAGTGCCACTCGCAGATGATCCGTCCGTTCCGCGCCGAAACCGAACGCTATGGCCACTACTCGGTCGCCGGTGAAAGCGTGTGGGACCACCCGTTCCTGTGGGGCTCCAAGCGTACCGGGCCGGACCTGGCGCGCGTCGGCGCACGCTACTCGGACGACTGGCACCGCGCGCACTTGTACAACCCGCGCAACGTGGTACCCGAGTCGAAAATGCCGGCCTACCCATGGCTGGTCACCGCCGCCGTCGACAGCAGCCACACCGAGACCAAGTTGAAAGTGATGCGCACCCTCGGCGTGCCGTACACCGACGACGACATCAGTGGCGCGGTCGCCAGCCTCAAGGGCAAGACCGAGATGGACGCGCTGGTTTCGTACCTGCAAGTGCTCGGCACTGCCATCAAGAGCAAGAGGTGAGCCATGGGATTTGAATTCGATGCGGGCACCATTCGCGGCCTTGGCACGCTGGTGGTTGCCATCGCCTTTATCGGCCTGTCGCTGTGGGTGTTCAACAACCGTCGCAATGCGGAATTCGAGCAGGCACGCCTGCTGCCGTTCGCCGACGAACCCACTCCATCCGACGCTCAAGAAGAGCCTGTAACAAGGAGCAATCGGCCATGACTACTTTTTGGAGTACATGGATCTGCGTACTGACCATCGGCAGCCTGATCGGCCTGACCTGGCTGTTGGTCGGCACCCGCAAGGGCGAGACCAAGGGCAGCGTCGACCAGACCATGGGCCACGCCTTCGACGGTATCGAGGAATACGACAACCCACTGCCGCAGTGGTGGTTCATGCTGTTCGCCGGCACCCTGGTATTTGCCGTCGGCTACCTGATCCTCTACCCCGGCCTGGGCAACTGGAAAGGCGTGTTCCCCGGTTATGAGAACGGTTGGACCTCGGCCAAGGAATGGGACAAGGAAATGGCCAAGGCCGATGCCAGGTTCGGACCGATCTTCGCCAAATTCTCGGCCATGCCGGTGGAAGAAGTCGCCAAAGACCCGCAAGCGTTGAAAATGGGCGGTCGCCTGTTTGCCTCCAACTGCGCGGTGTGCCACGGCTCGGATGCCAAGGGCGCGTACGGCTTCCCTAACCTGGCAGACAACATCTGGCGCTGGGGCGGTTCGGCCGCAGCGATCAAGACCACCATCATGAACGGTCGCCACGCGGCGATGCCGGCCTGGGGTGAGATGTTGGGTGATGACGGTGTGAGAAACGTCGCCGCCTATGTACGCCACGACCTGGCCAAACTGCCACTGCCTGCCGACAGCAGCGCCGACCTGGCCGCAGGCCAAGCCGCGTTCAGCACCACCTGCGTGGCTTGCCACGGTCCGCAAGGCCACGGCATGGAAGCCATGGGCGCGCCGAACCTGACCGAGCCGAGCGGCTATATCTACGGCACCAGCCTGGCGCAGTTGCAACAGACCATCCGCCACGGTCGCCAGGGCCAGATGCCTGCGCAGGAACTGCTGCAAGGCAATGACAAGGTGCACCTGCTGGCGGCTTACGTGTATAGCCTGTCCCATCAATAGCAGCAGGTGAGCTGGAAGTTTTAAGCTTCAAGCTGCAAGAGAAGAGCGCCCAACTTGGATCTTGCAGCCGCTTTTTCTTGCGGCTTGCAACTTGCCGCTGATGACTGCCGCTCTGCGGCAGTTCGTCACACCCTTCCAAAGCACAACTTTCCCCCCTTGCCATTCGGGTCTACGCTTGCTGCACAGCGGACCGGTTCCGGCGTACGCGATGGCTACCGTTGCGAGTCGAAAAAATTCCTGTCCACTTGATCAGCTTTCTATTTTGGATTTTGTCCTTACATCAAACATGGAAAGGGCGCAGAATCTGGCGTGGAACGCATTGATACAGGTCAGTCATTGCGTTGCAATGACCCCTTGCTTTCTACATACTTGCGGCCGATTTTTACCTATAAAAAAACCTAAACCGTGGAACCTTAGAATGAGCACAGCAATCAGTCCGACTGCTTATAACTATAAGGTAGTCCGCCAGTTCGCCATCATGACGGTGGTCTGGGGGATCCTTGGCATGGGGCTCGGGGTCTTCATCGCCTCGCAACTGGTATGGCCGGAATTGAATTTCGGTCTGCCCTGGACGACCTTCGGCCGTCTGCGCCCGCTGCACACCAACCTGGTGATCTTCGCCTTCGGCGGATGCGCACTGTTCGCCACTTCCTACTATGTCGTGCAGCGAACCTGCCAGACGCGACTGATTTCCGACAGCCTGGCCGCCTTCACCTTCTGGGGATGGCAAGCCGTGATCGTCGGAGCCGGCATCACGTTGCCGCTGGGCTACACCACCACCAAGGAGTACGCCGAGCTGGAATGGCCGATCGCCATTTTGCTGGCCATCGTCTGGGTGACCTACGCGCTGGTGTTCTTCGGCACCATCGTCAAGCGCAAGACCAAGCACATCTACGTGGGCAACTGGTTCTACGGCGCGTTCATCCTGGTCACGGCGATGCTGCACATCGTCAACCACGCCTCGTTACCGGTCAGCCTGTTCAAGTCCTACTCGGCCTATTCCGGCGCAACGGACGCGATGATCCAGTGGTGGTACGGGCATAACGCCGTGGGCTTTTTCCTCACCACCGGTTTTCTGGGGATGATGTACTACTTCGTGCCTAAACAGGCCGAACGTCCTATTTACTCGTATCGCCTGTCCATCGTGCACTTCTGGGCGCTGATCACCCTGTACATCTGGGCCGGCCCCCACCACTTGCACTACACCGCGCTACCGGACTGGGCGCAGTCGCTGGGCATGGCGATGTCGATCATCCTGCTGGCGCCAAGCTGGGGCGGCATGATCAACGGCATGATGACCCTGTCGGGCGCCTGGCATAAGTTGCGCACCGACCCGATCCTGCGCTTCCTCGTGGTGTCGCTGGCGTTCTACGGCATGTCGACCTTCGAAGGGCCGATGATGGCGATCAAGACCGTCAACTCGCTCTCCCACTACACCGACTGGACCATCGGCCACGTACACGCCGGCGCCCTCGGCTGGGTGGCGATGATCTCCATCGGCGCGCTGTACCACATGATCCCCAAACTGTTCGGCCGTGCGCAGATGCACAGCGTCGGGCTGATCAACACGCACTTCTGGCTGGCCACCATCGGTACCGTGCTCTACATCGCTTCGATGTGGGTCAACGGCATCACCCAGGGCCTGATGTGGCGTGCGATCAACGATGACGGCACTCTCACCTACTCCTTCGTCGAAGCGCTGCAAGCCAGCCACCCGGGCTACATCGTCCGCGCCCTGGGCGGTGCGTTCTTTGCCTCCGGCATGCTGTTCATGGCCTACAACGTCTGGCGCACCGTGCGTGCCTCGGACCCTGTACAAGCCGAAGCCGCCGCCCAGATCGTCGTTGCAGGAGCGCACTGATGAAGCACGAAGTAGTCGAGAAGAATATCGGCCTGCTGGCCTTCTTCATGGTGATCGCCGTGAGCATCGGCGGCCTGACCCAGATCGTTCCGCTGTTTTTTCAGGACGTGACCAACAAGCCGGTGGAAGGCATGAAGCCGCGCACCGCCCTTGAACTGGAAGGCCGCGACGTCTACATCGCCAACGGCTGTGTCGGCTGCCACTCGCAGATGATCCGTCCGTTCCGCGCCGAAACCGAACGCTACGGCCACTACTCGGTCGCCGGTGAAAGCGTGTGGGACCATCCGTTCCTGTGGGGTTCCAAGCGCACCGGCCCGGACCTGGCACGTGTCGGCGGGCGTTACTCCGATGACTGGCAACGCGCGCACTTGTACAACCCGCGCAACGTGGTGCCTGAATCGAAAATGCCGGCGTACCCGTTCCTCGTGGAAAACAAGCTCGACGGCAAGGACACCGCGAAGAAGATGGAAGTCTTGCGCACCCTGGGCGTGCCCTACACCGACGAAGACATCGCCGGTGCGGCCGCCGCCGTGAAGGGCAAGACCGAAATGGACGCATTGGTGGCCTACCTGCAAGGCCTGGGCACTATCATCAAAAGCAAACGGTGATTCTTCATGGATATCGGGATGATTCGTGGCCTGGGCACCGTTGTCGTGATGGTGGCCTTTATCGGCCTGGCGTTGTGGGTATTCAGCCCCAAGCGCAAGTCGGAGTTTGAAGACGCGACCTTGCTGCCTTTTGCGGATGACCCCGAAGCCATCAAGCACGTCGAGCAAGCTTCTAGGAGTAACAAAGAATGACTACGTTCTGGAGTCTGTACGTCACAGTCCTCAGCCTGGGTACCATCTTCGCCCTGACCTGGCTGCTGCTGTCGACGCGCCGCGGGCAGCGCGCCGAACAGACCGACGAGACCGTCGGCCACTCGTTCGACGGTATCGAGGAGTATGACAACCCGCTGCCGAAGTGGTGGTTCATGCTGTTCGTCGGCACCATCATCTTCGCCCTCGGTTACCTGGTGCTGTACCCCGGCCTGGGCAACTGGAAAGGCTTGCTGCCGGGCTACAACTACCTCGACAACGACAAGCAAACCCCCTTCGCCAACGGCCAGACCGGCTGGACCGGCGTGCACGAATGGGAAAAGGAAATGGCCAGGTCGGACGCCAAGTTCGGGCCGATCTTCGCCAAATTCGCGTCGATGCCCATTGAAGAAGTAGCCAAGGACCCGCAAGCCCTGAAGATGGGTGGCCGCCTGTTCGCCTCCAACTGCTCGGTATGCCACGGTTCCGACGCCAAAGGCGCCTATGGCTTCCCCAACCTGACCGACGCCGACTGGCGCTGGGGGGGTGAGCCGGCCACCATCAAGGAAACCATCATGAAAGGCCGCCATGCCGTGATGCCGGCCTGGCTGGATATCCTGAAGGAACAAGGCGTCAGCGACGTGGCCGCCTTCGTCGTGACCAGGCTCGATGGGCGCAAGCTGCCGGAAGGCATCAAGGCCGACGTAGCCAACGGCGAAAAACTCTTCGCCGCCAACTGCGTCGCCTGCCACGGCCCGGCCGGCAAAGGCACTCCCGCCATGGGCGCGCCCGACCTGACCCACCCAGGGGCCTTCATCTACGGTTCGAGCTTCGCCCAGTTGCAGCAGACCATCCGTTGGGGCCGCCAGGGCCAGATGCCAGCGCAGGAATTGCTGCAAGGCAATGACAAGGTGCACTTGTTGGCGGCGTATGTGTACAGCTTGTCGCAAAAGCAAGAATAAGTTCCAAGCGGCAAGAGAAAAGCCCCGTACAGCGAACGCTGACGGGGCTTTTTTCGTTCAGGATGCAGCGATAATTGAAACGACGCTCTACCACTTGTGGCTTGCCGCTTGAAGCTTGTAACTGGGCCGTAGTAACGTAACTACATTCACTCCATTAATTGGGAGGCGCCCAATGACCATCACGACCATTTCCAGCCGCGAATTCAACCAAGACACAAGTGGTGCCAAAAAAGCCGCCCGGCAAGGGCCGGTTTTTATCACCGATCGCGGCAAGCCTGCCCATGTACTGCTAAGCATTGAGGACTATCAGAAACTGACAGGGCTCAATGCCGACATCGTTGACCTGTTGGTGATGCCAGAAGCGGCAGAGATCGCCTTCGAAACCGAGCGTGCCGTCATCACTCATCGACCCGTGGACCTCTCTTGATGTATCTACTCGACACCAACGTAATCTCTGAACTTCGTAAACCCCAGGCCGACGCAAAGGTCGTCGCCTGGGCCAGAAGCGTGATTGCCCCGCGCATGTTCATCTCAGCAATTACCCTGAAAGAACTGGAGACCGGCGTGCTGCGCATGGAGCGCCGAGATCCGGCGCAAGGGAAAGTATTGCGTACCTGGCTGAAGCGCCATGTGATGCCCGCTTTCGATGCCAGAGTTCTGCCGGTGGATGCTGCAGTCGCGCTGCGTTGTGCGCACCTGCATGTGCCGGATCAGGCTAACGAAAGCGATGCGTTGATTGCTGCGACCGCTCTGGTGCATGGGCTCACCGTCGTCACACGCAACGTCAGTGACTTTCAATCCAGCGGTGTTGCGCTGATCAATCCATGGGACGAATGACCTCCCCGCTGGCCAAAACCGACCATACTTCCCAAGTCAATTGATCCAGATCACGTACACCATCAATTGATTTCCCCCAACGCGACCAAAGGTCGCACCCTTGGCGTACCATCGGGGGCGTATCATTAAGCCACTGCAACATCCTTAATTTGACCCCGGTTGGCACGTACTGGCCGAGGCAAATCTCCACCGCCGTGGGAAGCAATGATGAGCAACCAGATACCGGTACATGACGTTACCCCGCCTGCCAAAAACCCGAATGGCGCAGACCCCAAAACGGTCGATCTCTACGCGTCGCGAGAGAAAATCTACACCCGCGCCTTCACCGGCCTGTTCCGCAATTTACGCATGCTGGGCGGCGCGGGTTTGTTCCTGCTCTATTTCGGCACGGTGTGGCTGAACTGGGGCGGTCACCAGGCCGTCTGGTGGAACCTGCCGGAGCGTAAGTTTTTCATTTTTGGCGCGACCTTCTGGCCCCAGGATTTCATCCTGCTCTCGGGCATTCTCATCGTCGCGGCGTTTGGCCTGTTCTTCATCACGGTGTACGCCGGGCGCGTGTGGTGCGGCTACACCTGCCCGCAAAGCGTGTGGACGTGGATCTTCATGTGGTGCGAAAAGGTCACCGAGGGTGACCGCAACCAGCGCATCAAGCTGGACAAGGCGCCAATGGGCGCCAGCAAATTCCTGCGCAAACTCAGCAAGCACACGCTGTGGCTGCTGATCGGCTTTGTCACCGGCATGACCTTTGTCGGCTACTTCTCGCCGATCCGCGAATTGGTGTTCGACTTCTTCACCGGCCAGGCCGACGGCTGGTCGTATTTCTGGGTCGGTTTCTTCACCCTCGCCACCTACGGCAACGCCGGCTGGCTGCGCGAACAGGTGTGCATCTATATGTGCCCGTATGCGCGCTTCCAGAGCGTGATGTTCGACAAGGACACCCTGATCGTTTCCTACGACCCACGCCGTGGCGAAGCGCGTGGCCCGCGTAAAAAAGGCGTCGACTACAAGGCCCAGGGCCTGGGTGACTGCATCGATTGCACGATGTGTGTGCAGGTCTGCCCCACTGGCATCGACATCCGCGACGGCCTGCAAATCGAGTGCATCGGTTGCGCCGCGTGCATCGATGCCTGCGACAACATCATGGACAAGATGGACTACCCGCGCGGCCTGATCAGCTACACCACCGAGCACAACCTCTCCGGGCAGAAGACCCACAAATTGCGCCCACGCCTGATCGGCTACGCCCTGGTGCTGCTGACGATGATGAGCCTGTTGGCCGCCGCATTCTTCATGCGCTCGCTGGTGGGTTTCGACGTGAGCAAGGACCGCGTGCTCTACCGTGAGAACGCCGAAGGCCGCATCGAAAACGTCTACAGCCTGAAGATCATGAACAAAGACCAGCGCGACCACACCTACGTGCTCGACGCCGCCGGCCTGCCAGACCTCAAGCTGCAAGGCCGACGCGAGATCAAGGTGGCGGCCGGCGATATCGTCAGCATGCCGGTGGAGCTGTCGAGCGCGCCGGAGCAACTGCCATCGAGTACCAACGAGGTCACGTTCATCCTCAAGGATGCCGATGACGCCAGCGTCCACATCGAAGCCCGGAGCCGATTCATCGGCCCCCAAGTTCGTTAAATAGAAAGCTTCGTTAACAGAGAGCCGAACAATGCCTTCAGCCACTGCCGCAAGCCCTTGGTACAAGCACCTCTGGCCCTGGATCATCATTGCGATCCTGGCCTGCTCGGTGACCCTGACCTTGTCCATGGTGACCATCGCGGTGAACAACCCGGACAACCTGGTCAACGACAACTACTACGAGGCCGGCAAAGGCATCAACCGCTCCCTGGACCGCGAACGCCTGGCCCAGACCCTGCAACTGCGGGCCAAGCTGCACCTCGATGAGTTGACCGGTGAAGTCGACCTGCAACTGAGCGGCTACAGCAACCCGAAGACCCTGGAACTGAACCTGATTTCCCCGACCCAGCCCGAGAAAGACCGCAAGATCAACCTGGCCCGCAGCGACAGCGAGCCTGGCCGTTACATCGGCCAGGTCACCGACAAGGTCGATGGCCGCCGCTTCGTGGAACTGCTCGGCGTGGAGGGCGACAAGACCTGGCGCCTGTTCGAGGAAGAAGAAGTCAGCCACGACAAGGACCTGCTGTTGGGGGATGAGCCGTTGCAGGGCGCCGAAGACCTGAAGAAGTAAAAAAGCGCTTCGCGCATCGCGGGCAAGCCCGCTCCCACAAAGGATCGCGGCGTCCTTGTGGGAGCGGGCTTGCCCGCGATGAGGCCCTCCCAGCCACTGAAGATTCCAACCCATGACCACCCCCGTCCCTTGCTACCACTGCGCCTTGCCCGTTCCGCCAGGCAGCCGGTTCACCGCCGACATCCTCGGCGAACGTCGTGAACTCTGCTGCCCGGGCTGCCAGGCCGTGGCCGAAGCCATCGTCGCCGGTGGCCTGGAAAGCTACTACCAGCACCGTAGCGAAGCCTCGGCCAACCCCGAGGCGCTGCCGGTGCAACTGGTGGACGAACTGGCGCTGTACGACCGCGCCGACGTGCAAAAACCCTTTGTGCGCCACGACGGCGAGTTGGCGGAAGCCACCCTGCTGATGGAAGGCATCAGCTGCGCCGCGTGTGGCTGGCTGATCGAAAAACACCTGCGCAGCCTGCCCGCCGTGGCCGAGGCGCGCTTGAACCTGTCCAACCATCGCTTGCACGTGCGCTGGGCCGACGGGCAATTGCCGCTGAGCCAGGTGCTCAGCGAACTGCGCCACATCGGCTACGCCGCCCACCCTTATCAAGCCGACCGCGCCGCCGAGCAACTGGCCGGCGAAAACCGCCTGGCCCTGCGCCAGCTGGGGGTGGCCGGGCTGCTGTGGTTCCAGGCAATGATGGCGACCATGGCCACCTGGCCGGAATTCAATATCGACCTGAGCCCGGAGCTGCACGTGATCCTGCGCTGGGTGGCGATGTTTCTGACCACCCCTATCGTGTTCTACAGCTGTGCGCCGTTTTTCAAAGGTGCCATGCGTGACCTGCGCACGCGCCACCTGACCATGGATGTGTCGGTGTCCCTGGCCATTGGCGGTGCTTACCTGGCGGGCATATGGACCGCGATCACCGGTGCCGGCGAGTTGTATTTCGATGCCGTCGGCATGTTCGCCCTGTTCCTGCTGGCCGGGCGCTACCTGGAGCGTCGGGCCAGGGAGCGTACCGCCGCCGCCACCGCCCAACTGGTCAACCTGCTGCCGGCCTCGTGCCTGCGCCTCAAGGGCGATGGCCAGAGCGAGCGCATCCTCTTGAGCGAACTGGCCCTGGGTGACCGCGTACTCGTGCATCCGGGCGCGGTGCTGCCGGCGGACGGGGTGATCGTCGATGGGCAGTCCAGCATCGACGAATCCCTGCTCACGGGTGAATACCTGCCGCAACCGCGCCAACTCGGGGATACGGTCACGGCCGGCACGCTGAATGTCGAAGGCGCGTTGACCGTCGAAGTACGCGCCCTGGGTCACGACACACGCCTGTCGGCCATCGTGCGTCTGCTGGAGCGGGCCCAGGCCGATAAACCGCGCCTGGCGCAAATCGCCGACCACGCCGCGCAATGGTTCCTGTTGGGTTCGCTGATGGCCGCCGCGCTGATCGGCCTGTGGTGGTGGCAACTGGATTCTTCGCGGGCGTTCTGGATCGTGCTGGCGATGCTGGTAGCGACCTGCCCCTGTGCGTTGTCCCTGGCCACGCCCACCGCGCTCACCGCCGCCACCGGCACCTTGCACAAACTCGGGCTGTTGCTGACCCGTGGCCATGTGCTGGAGGGGCTGAACCAGATCGACACGGTGATTTTCGACAAGACCGGCACCCTCACCGAGGGCCGTTTGGCGCTGCGGGCGATCCGGCCCCTGGGCGGGTTGAACAGCGACCAGTGCCTGGGCCTCGCCGCTGCCCTCGAAAACCGCTCCGAACACCCTATTGCCCGCGCCTTTGGCCGTGCGCCGCTGGCGGCCGAGGAAGTGCTCAGCACCCCCGGCCTCGGCCTGGAAGGGCGCGTGGGCGAACGCCTGTTACGCATCGGCCAGCCAGGGTTTGTCTGCGAACTCAGCGGCTGCCCGACGCCCGCTTCGCCGGACGACGCCGGGCAATGGCTGCTGCTGGGCGACCGCCAGGGTGCCCTCGCCTGGTTCGTGCTGGATGACCGCTTGCGCAGCGATGCCCCGGCCCTGCTGGCCGCGTGCAAGGCGCGCGGTTGGCGCACGTTGCTGCTATCGGGTGACAGCTCGCCGATGGTCGCCAGCGTCGCCGTTGAACTGGGCATCGACGAAGCCCATGGCGGCCTGCGCCCGGACGACAAGCTGCAGGTGCTGCAACAACTGCACAAGGAAGGCCGCAAGGTGCTGATGCTCGGCGATGGGGTCAACGATGTGCCGGTACTCGCCGCCGCCGATATCAGCGTGGCCATGGGCTCGGCCACCGACCTGGCCAAAACCAGCGCCGATGCGGTGCTGTTGTCCAACCGCCTGGACGCCCTGGTGCAAGCCTTCAGCCTGGCGCGACGTACCCGACGGGTGATTATTGAAAACCTGTTGTGGGCGGGCCTATACAATGGCCTGATGCTGCCGTTTGCCGCCCTGGGCTGGATCACCCCTATCTGGGCGGCGATCGGCATGTCCCTCAGTTCGTTGACCGTGGTGCTCAACGCCTTGCGCCTGACTCGCCTGCCGAGCACGCCGGCCGTCAGCGCCCCCTCAATCACCCGCCCGCTGCCGGCCTGAGCCGCGCGGGCATGGAGTGCAGATGCCAGCTTTATACGTGATGATTCCGGCGGCGCTGCTATTGGTGGGTGTCGCCATCTACATCTTCTTCTGGGCGGTGGACAGCGGCCAGTACGACGACCTCGACGGCCCCGCCCACAGCGTGCTGTTCGATGACCAGGACCCCAACCACCTGGCCGCCGTCGATGAAGCCAACGGCCCCGAGCAGCCGCCCGCGCCGAAAGACCCGCCCCATGCTTGACCTGGCACCGTTACTAGTCTCCGCGCTGATCCTCGGCTTGCTGGGTGGCGGCCATTGCCTGGGCATGTGTGGCGGGCTGATGGGCGCGCTGACCCTGGCGATTCCCAAGGAGCAGCGCAGCCTTAGGTTTCGCCTGCTGCTGGCGTACAACCTGGGGCGCATCCTCAGTTACGCCAGTGCCGGAATAGTGATCGGCCTGGCGGGCTGGGCGGTGGCCAACAGCCCGGCGGCGATGTTCATGCGCGTGCTTGCCGGCGTGTTGTTGATCTGCATGGGGTTGTACCTGGCCGGCTGGTGGAGCGGCCTTACCCGTATCGAAAGCCTCGGGCGCGGCCTGTGGCGGTATATCCAGCCCGTTGCCAACCGTCTGCTGCCGGTGACCAGCCTGCCGCGTGCATTGCTGTTGGGTGCATTGTGGGGCTGGTTGCCGTGTGGGTTGGTCTACAGCACCCTGCTGTGGGCCGCGAGCCAGGGCAATGCCTTGAACAGCGGCTTGCTGATGCTGGCGTTCGGCTTGGGCACCTGGCCGATCCTGCTGGCGACCGGCCTGGCCGCCGAACGTGTTACCGCCGTGCTGCGAAAACGCAGCGTGCGCGTGGCTGGTGGGTTGCTGGTGATCCTGTTTGGCCTGTGGACATTGCCAGGGCCCCATCAGCACTGGCTAATGGGCCACTAAAAGGCCATGTGGCATAGCGCCGCTCCCCGTTGATACAAATCAAGATGCCATATCCGCCATCCCCCTAGACTCGGGCCCACTAGTCTCTCCGGGGGATACCCGCATGCTCGACACCATTTGTTGGGACACCGACCTGATTCAACGCTACGACCTGGCGGGGCCGCGCTATACCTCCTACCCCACCGCCGTACAATTCGACAGCCAGATCGGCACCTTCGACCTGCTCCATGCCCTGCGCGACAGCCGCAAGGCCATGCGGCCGCTGTCGCTGTATGTGCATGTGCCGTTTTGCGCGAACATTTGCTACTACTGCGCCTGCAACAAAGTCATCACCAAGGATCGCGGCCGCGCCCAGGCCTACCTGCAACGCCTGGAACAGGAGATCCAGCTGGTGGCCTGCCACCTCGACCCCAAACAGCCGGTCGAACAACTGCACTTGGGCGGTGGCACCCCGACCTTTCTCAGCCACGACGAACTGCGGCAGGTCATGGGCAGCCTGCGCCAACACTTTAATTTGCTGGACGATGACTCCGGCGACTACGGCATCGAGATCGACCCGCGCGAAGCCGACTGGGCCACCATGGGCCTGCTGCGTGAGCTGGGCTTCAACCGCGTGAGCATCGGCCTGCAGGACCTCGACCCGGACGTGCAACGCGCGGTCAACCGCCTGCAGAGCCTGGAAGAAACCCGCGCGGTGATCGATGCGTCGCGCACGCTGCAATTTCGCTCGATCAATATCGACCTGATCTATGGCCTGCCCAAACAAACGCCGATCAACTTTTCGCGCACCGTGGAGGAAGTGATCAAGCTGCAACCGGACCGCCTGTCAGTGTTCAACTACGCACACCTGCCGGAGCGCTTCATGCCCCAGCGGCGGATCAACAGCGACGAACTGCCGACGCCGGCCTCCAAGTTGCTGATGCTGCAAACCACCATCGAGCAACTGACCCAGGCCGGCTACCGCTACATCGGCATGGACCACTTCGCCCTGCCCGATGACGAATTGGCCATTGCCCAGGAAGAAGGCACCCTGCAGCGTAATTTCCAGGGCTATACCACCCATGGGCATTGCGACCTGATCGGGCTCGGCGTCTCGGCCATCAGCCAGGTGGGCGACCTGTACTGCCAGAACAGCAGCGACCTCAACGGTTACCAGAACGCCTTGGCCGGCGCGCAACTGGCCACCAGCCGTGGCCTGGTCTGCACTGCGGATGATCGCCTGCGGCGAGAAGTGATTCAGCAGTTGATCTGCAATTTCAGCCTGGTATTCGAGCAGATCGAACAGGCCTTCAACATTGATTTTCGCGGCTACTTCGACGCCGTCTGGCCACAGCTGCAAGCCATGGCCGACGACGGACTGATCGAACTCGACGCCCAGGGCATTCGCGTACTGCCTGCCGGGCGACTGCTGGTGCGAGCGGTGTGCATGGTGTTCGATGCCTACCTGGAACATCACAACCGACAGCGCTTTTCACAGGTGATCTAGTTACATCGACAACGCAGCGGCCTTGAGGGCGTCTTCGCCACTCAAGCCTTTCATCGCCTTGGCCAGGGAGGTCTGGGCGGTAACCAGGCTGGCCTGCAAAGCACTGAGCGCGCCCTGCAGATTTTTGATCTTGATCCGGGCCTCTTCCGGGTTAAGGCGCTTGTCCGCCATCACCGCTTGCAGTTCAGCCTGCTTCTCGGCGATCTGCGCTTTGATCTTGCGGATCATCTTCAGCACCTGCTGAACGTTGTCCGGCAGGCCGCTCTCGTCGATATCGCTGTTGGATTTCTTCGTCGCGCTCATGGCCTGCAAGGCGGCACCGGAAAAAGTCACCACCACGCCCTCGGTGTCCTGGGGTTTCCTGAGCGGCGCGCTAGTGGCGTCGCTGAGTTCCTTGGCAGCAGCGGCCGCTTTCGTTTCCGCCACCAGGTCCTTGGGTTCCGGCAAGGGCGTGGGGTGAGTGCTTGCGGGGGCATTGCTACCCAGGGAAATCACGATTAGAGCCTCCAAACTCAGGGATTCATTGCTTTGTATCGGCCCGGATACCTAAAGCTATATATCGGTACTGCTTTTTTGTACATGCTGGCTCACGACCCCACAGTGCGGTACCCTTACGTCTTATGTGTGTTTTCCCACAAGGATCTAAGAAATGTCCGAGCCAGCCAAACTGCGTGCTCACGGCCAAGCTCACTGCAAGGATTGCAGTCTGGCCCCCCTCTGCTTACCACTTTCGTTGAATTTGGAAGACATGGATGCGCTGGACGAGATCGTAAAACGCGGTCGCCCGCTGAAAAAAGGCGAGTTTCTGTTTCGCCAGGGCGACAAGTTCGATTCCGTGTATGCAGTTCGTTCGGGGGCGTTGAAGACGTTCAGCCTGAGCGACGGCGGCGAAGAGCAAATCACCGGTTTCCACTTGCCCAGCGAACTGGTGGGGTTGTCGGGCATGGACACCGAAATTCACCCGGTGTCGGCCCAGGCTCTGGAAACCACCTCGGTGTGCGAAATCCCCTTCGAGCGCCTCGACGAGCTGGCCCTGCAATTGCCGCAACTGCGCCGCCAGCTGATGCGTGTGATGAGCCGCGAGATCCGTGACGACCAGCAAATGATGCTGCTGTTGTCCAAGAAAACCGCTGACGAGCGCATCGCAACCTTCCTGGTCAACCTGTCGGCGCGTTTCCGTGCCCGTGGTTTTTCGGCCAACCAGTTCCGCTTGAGCATGTCGCGCAACGAAATCGGCAATTACCTGGGGCTGGCGGTGGAAACCGTGTCCCGCGTCTTTACCCGTTTCCAGCAGAACGAATTGCTGGCGGCCGAAGGCAAGGAAGTGCACATCCTCGACCCGATCCAACTCTGCGCACTGGCCGGTGGTTCACTCGAAGGCTGATGCACGAAGGCTGATCCAGACACCCGCGGCCGCGCCAATCGGCGAGGCCGCGGGTATACTTCGAGTCCGTTTTCCGCTCCCAGGACTCTTCGACGATGACCTTCGATTCGTTCGACATCAAATCCCTGATCCGCCCCGTCATCGACTTCCCCAAACCTGGGGTGATCTTTCGGGACATCACGCCGCTGTTCCAATCGCCCAAAGCCCTGCGCCTGGTGGCCGACACCTTTGCGCACCGCTATGTCGAGGCTGACTTCAGCCATATCGGCGCAATGGATGCACGCGGCTTCCTGATCGGCTCGATCATCGCCTACCAACTGAACAAACCGCTGATCCTGTTCCGCAAGCAGGGCAAGCTGCCGGCTGACGTGCTGTGCGAGGGTTACCAGACCGAATACGGCGAGGCCTTCCTGGAAGTACATGCCGACAGCCTGTGCGAGGGCGATTCGGTGCTGATCTTCGATGACCTGATCGCCACCGGCGGGACCTTGATCGCCGCAGCGAACCTGGTGCGGCGCATGGGCGCGAAGGTCTTCGAAGCGGCGGCGATTATCGATTTGCCGGAGTTGGGTGGCTCGCAGCGCTTGGAAGATATGGGGATTCCGGCTTTTTGCCTGACGCAGTTTGCGTTGACTGATCGTTAACGATTGACCGGACTGACGCCATCGCGGCATCGGTATCTACGCGAAACTTTGTGGCGAGGGAGCTTGCCTCCCGTGACGGCCTGCCAAGCGAAAAGTATTTAACGGGATTATTGCGATTTAATTGTGGGAGCGGGCTTGCTCGCGAAAGCGGTGTGTCAGTGAATACATCTTTGACTGAACCACCGCTTTCGCGAGCAAGCCCGCTCCCACAGTTGGTCGCGTTTCGCCAGCTCTCTATCTGTCGGCTATGACGCCGTCCAGGGGCAAGCCCGGCTTCCACATTGGATCCTGCGGTGTTCTTTAGAGCGCGATCGGCTTGCGACCGGCGAACGAATGCGCCAGGGTGCCGCCATCCACCAGTTCCAACTCGCCCCCCAGCGGCACGCCATGGGCGATACGCGAGGTGATCAAACCTTTGTTGCTCAACAATTGGGCGATGTAATGGGCGGTCGCTTCGCCTTCCACCGTCGGGTTGGTGGCCAGGATCACTTCGGTAAAGGTGCCCTGCTCTTCAATCCGCGCCACCAGTTGCGGAATACCGATGGCTTCCGGGCCCAGGCCGTCCAGCGGCGACAGGTGGCCCTTGAGCACAAAGTAACGCCCGCGATAGCCGGTCTGCTCCACCGCGTACACATCCATCGGACCTTCCACCACACACAGCAGCGTGTCGTCGCGGCGCGGGTCGGCGCATTGCGGGCAGAGTTCTTCTTCGGTGAGGGTGCGGCACTGGCGGCAATGGCCAACACCTTCCATGGCCTGGCTCAGGGCCTGGGCCAACCGGGTGCCGCCGCTGCGATCACGCTCCAGCAGTTGCAGCGCCATGCGCTGGGCGGTTTTCTGGCCGACACCCGGCAACGTGCGCAGGGCGTCGATCAGTTGACGAATCAAGGGGCTGAAGCTCATGGGGCAATGGTCCGACAAAACAACGAGACGCGGTTTATACCCGCGCCCCGGATTAGCGTCAAATGCTCAATCCTGCGCGACGCGCACCACCAACTTGCCGAAGTTGCGCCCCTCGAGCAAGCCGATAAAGGCTTCGGGTGCCTGCTCCAGGCCATCCACCACGTCTTCGCGGAATTTGATCTTGCCCTCGCGTACCCACGGCGCCATCGCACTAAGGAACTCAGGCTGGCGATCGCCATAGTCGTCGAACACGATAAAGCCCTGGATGCGCACACGCTTGGTCAACAGGGTGCGTTGCAGGGCCGGCAGGCGATCAGGGCCGCTGGGTGCTTCATGGGCGTTGTAACCGGCGATCAACCCGCACAGGGGAATGCGCGCCTTGGGGTTGAGCAACGGCAGCACGGCGTCGAACACCTTGCCACCGACGTTCTCGAAGTAGATGTCCACGCCCTTGACGCACGCCTGGGCCAGTTCGTCGGCAAAGCCTGCGCTCTTGTGGTCGATGCAGGCATCAAAGCCCAGCTCATCCACCACATAACGGCACTTGTCGGCACCACCGGCCACCCCGACCACACGCAGGCCCTTGAGCTTGGCCACCTGGCCCACCACCGAGCCGACCGCGCCGGAAGCCGCGGCCACTACCAGGGTTTCCCCGGCCTTGGGCTGGCCAATGTCCATCAGGCCCATGTAGGCGGTCATGCCTGGCATGCCCAGCACACCCAGCGCCATGGAGGGGCTGGCCAGGCCGCCAGGCACGGGGATCAGATTGCGTCCGTCGCAAATGCTGTGGCTCTGCCAACCGGTGGCGCCCACCACGAGGTCACCCACCTCGAATTTGGGATTACGCGATTGCTCGATACGGCTGACAGCGCCGCCGGTCATTACCTCGCCGATTTCCACCGGCGCGGCGTAGGACGGTGCGTCACTCATGCGGCCGCGCATGTAGGGGTCGAGGGACAGGTACAGGGTTTTGAGCAGTACCTGGCCGTCCGCCAATTCCGGCAGGCTGACACGTTCCAGGCGGAAGTTTTCCGGGGTGGGCGCGCCGTGAGGGCGCGAGACCAACACAATGCGTTGGTTAAGGGTCGGTTCTTGAGACATGAAAGGAGCTCCTTTATCGAATTCATCGGTATAGGGTGCAGACCATGGTAGCTCCCCCAGGGTTCGATCGGATCAGCGCCCAAAAAAAATGCCAGGCGCGACGCCTGGCATTTATGTGGCTGCTGACGCTCGCCAATCAGAACGGCAGCTTCATACCCGGCGGCAGTTGCATGCCAGCGGTCACGCCGGACATTTTGTCCTGGCTGTTGGCTTCGATCTTGCGCACGGCGTCGTTGACGGCGGCGGCGAACAGCGCCTCGAGCATTTCCAGGTCATCCTCACCCACGCCTGGCAGCACGCTTGGGTCGATGCTTACGCGCTTGATGTCGTGACGACCGGTCATCACCACGCTGACCATATCACCACCCGCTTTACCGGTGACTTCGGCGTTGGCCAGTTCTTCCTGCATCTTGGCCATCTTTTCCTGCATCTGCTGCGCCTGCTTCATCAGGCCGGCCATGCCACCTTTCATCATGGGAATCACCTCAAAAGTACGTGGATCAATTAATAGCCCGGTGTCATGACGCTTGGGGCACCGGAGCTTCGACAGGTTCAATAGTATCGTGACGGACGACCGCACCGAACTGTTGCATCATTTGCTGGATGAGCGGATCGCCATGGATCGACGCCTCGGCCTCGCGCTGGCGGTTGAGGCGCCGACGCGTGGCGGCCTGGGCCGGGGTTTCCTGCTCGGGCTTGATCAGCTCGATGGCGATGGTCAGCGTGCGCTCATGGTACTGGTTCAAGGCATCGTTGAGGCGCCGTTGCTGGGTCGCGTTGAACAGGGCGCTGTGGGCCGGGTCCAGGTGCAATACCCAGTGGTCGCCGTCGATGGAGATAAGGGTGCAGTTGGCGGCGATGCTGCCGGTCATGCCGGAGATCGGCAGTTTCGGGAACAGCTCCAGCCATTGCAGGGCCAGGCCGGTGGCCGGCGCTGCGGCGGGTTCAGGCTCGGGCTCGGGCGCAGGCTCAGCGGTGTGTTCACTGGCCAGTTCGTCCAGGTAGCTGTAGGCCGAATCCATGTCCGGCTCGATGTAGTCTTCGTCCAGCGGCGGCTCGTCGTCGAGGTCGATGCCCGGCGTGGCGGCCTCCACTTGGGCGACGGTCGGCTCCGGTACCGGCGCCGACACCCATTCCGGCGCATCAGGAACCACGCTGTCCGGGGTGGGCGTGGGCATCGGCGTCAATTCAGGTTGCTCGCCGCTGGTTTCCAGGACGGGCTCCACGGCGGGCTGCAGCTCGATGTCGGCCTCGGCGTCTACCGGGTCGTTCCAGGGCAGGTCGACGACCGGCGCGGGCTCGGGCGCCGGCTCTGGCTCGATCACCGGCTCGGGCTCAACCACGGGCGCCGCCACCGCAGGTGCGGGCTCAGGGGCCGGCGCAACCGGCGCAGACGCAGCAACCACTGGCGCGACCTCCGCCGCGCCAGCCACTGGCTTGGCGGAATCAACTGTGGCCTGGCTGATCCCCACTGGCTTTAGCGGTTGTCTCGGCGCATCGGCCGAATCGGCGGGCCGGAAGGCCAGCATTCGCAGCAGGACCATTTCGAAGCCACCGCGCGGGTCCGGCGCCAAAGGCAGATCACGACGGCCAATCAACCCCATCTGGTAGTAGAACTGCACGTCTTCGGCCGGCAGCGCCTGGGCCAGGGCCAACACGCGATCGCGGTCGCCATGGCCGTTGTCGACCCCCTCGGGCAGGGCCTGGGCGATGGCGACGCGGTGCAGCACATTGAGGATTTCGGAGAGCACGCCGTTCCAGTCCGGGCCCTGCTCCGACAAATGGCGCACCGCTTCGAGCAACGCCCTGGCATCGCCTTCGATCAGCGCGTGCAGCACGTCGAATACCTGGCCGTGGTCGAGGGTGCCGAGCATGGCGCGCACGTCGGCGGCCATGACCTTGCCTTCACCAAACGCGATGGCCTGGTCGGTGAGGCTCATCGCATCGCGCATCGAACCATCGGCGGCGCGGCCGAGCAGCCACAACGCGTCGTCTTCGAACGGCACGTTCTCGACGCCCAGCACGTGGGTCAAATGCTCGACCACCCGCTCGGGGGTCATGTTTTTCAGGGAAAACTGCAGGCACCGCGACAGAATCGTCGCCGGCAGTTTCTGCGGGTCGGTGGTGGCGAGGATGAATTTGACGTAGGGCGGCGGCTCTTCCAGGGTTTTCAACAAGGCGTTGAAGGAATGGCTGGAGAGCATGTGCACTTCGTCGATCAGGTAGACCTTGAAGCGCCCGCGGCTTGGCGCGTACTGCACGTTGTCGAGCAGTTCACGGGTGTCTTCGACCTTGGTGCGGCTCGCGGCGTCGATCTCGATCAGGTCGACGAAACGCCCTTCGTCGATTTCCCGGCACACCGAACAGGTGCCGCAGGGCGTCGAGGTGATGCCGGTTTCACAATTCAGGCATTTGGCGATGATGCGCGCAATCGTGGTCTTGCCCACCCCCCGGGTCCCGGTAAACAGGTAGGCATGGTGCAGCCGTTGGCTGTCCAAGGCATTGATCAGAGCCTTGAGCACATGGGTCTGGCCGACCATTTCGCGGAACGAGCGCGGGCGCCATTTACGTGCAAGAACCTGATAACTCATCGAAAACCGTCGCAACTGGGAAGCGGAAGCCGGTAATGCTAGCGGAGCAAGGGGGAAATTGCATCCGGCACGCTCGTCTAATCTGACCAAGCTCGCCTGGCCGGTCCCGCGAAGGCCTGGACCCGGAGAGTGTATGCGCGCAGTTGCGGATGAAAATGTCCGGCAAAAACCCGGTGCCCGTACACGCTCCTGACAAGAACTGACAGGCGCCCCTTATAGACTCGGCGCCACACAACGCCCGTTCTCAAGGAGCTCGCATGAACACCATCGCCCATTACTGCCTGCTGTACGTCGACAGCCCGGCCACCAGTGCCAACTTCTATAGCCGCCTGCTGGACAAGCCGCCGGTCGAATTGAACCCGACCTTTGCCCTGTTCATTCTCGACAATGGTGTAAAGCTCGGGCTTTGGTCGCGCCATACCGTCGAGCCGGCAGCCCAGCTCACTGGCGGTGGTGGTGAAGTGGGCTTCTCGCTGCCCGACACAGCCGCCGTGGACACGCTGCACCACCAATGGGTGGAACGGGGCGCCATCATTATCCAGTCACCTACGACCCTGGACTTCGGCTACACCTTCGTCGCCCAGGACCTCGACGGCCACCGGTTGCGCGCGTTCTGCCTGAACGACTGACCGCCAGCGCCCCTCCAGGCTGATGGCCGCCACGCTCGTCAATACAATCACGCCGCCGATCACCACCTGCTGGGCAATCTGTTCACCCAGCAGTGTCGCAGCCATCACCATTGCCACCGGCGGGATCAGGTACATCGCCACCGACGCGCGGCTGACCTCGACATGCTTTAGTACATAGCCCCAGGCCAGGTATGCCAAGGCGCTGGGGAAAATACCCAACACCAGCACCGCCAGGTTATCCGGCAACGACGCCCGTACTGCGGCCGTGGGCAGACCCGGCAGGTTAACGCAGAGCATCAGGGTGCCCGACCACACCATGTAGCACGCCATGGTCAGCGGGCTGTAGCGGTAGGCATAGTGTTTCTGGATGGCGAAATACACGCTCCACGAGAGCGCCGCCAGCAGGATCAGCAAACCGCGCGGGTCAATAGTGCCCACGCCCTGATCGCCCCAGATCACCACCAGCACACCCAGCAACCCCACCAGCACGCAGCTCCAGCACCAGGCGCTGACGCGTTCCTTCAAGCAGAAATACGCGATGAGCACACTGAACAGCGGCGCCGACTGCGCCAATACACTGGACGCCGCCGCCGTTACCCATTGCTGCCCGGCATTGAGGCTCATGTGGTGCAGGAACACGCCGAAAAAGCCCAGCACCAACAACCACGGCACATCCCGCAGGCGCGGTCGGCCGATGCCCGTCACCAGGGCCACACCGCCCATAAAGACCGAGGCAATCAGAAACCGCAGCAACGCCAGTTGGCCGGGGCTGTAGCTGTGCAAGCCCATGTGCACGCCAGTCGGCGAAAAGGCCCAACAGAGGATCACGCCGGCAATGACTAGCGTAAGCTTCAGGGGTGACGGGGTTTTCATCGATGGTGTCCAGAAACTGAGAAGGAATGCCGTCAGTCTTGGCCCGTACAAGCAGTAGGACAATTAAGTGTTTCTGACTTCTGAAATCAGCGGAACTGAACAATGGAACTGGCCCAACTGAAAATGCTGCGAGCCGTGGCGCAAACCGGCAGCGTGGCCCAGGCCGCACAGCAATTGCACTGCGTGCCGTCGAACATCACCACACGTATCAAGCAGTTGGAAAGCGAATTGGGGACGTCGCTGTTCATCCGTGCCGGACGTGGGCTGGCCATCAGCGCCGCCGGTGAGATTTTCCTGGAGTATTGCGAGCGCATCCTCGCGCTGGTGGATGAATCCAAACGCGCAGTGGACGCCAACGCCGTTCCCCGTGGCACCTTGCGCATCGGCGCGGTGGAGTCCAGTGCCAGCGGGCGCCTGCCGCCGCTGCTGGCGGAATATCACAGACGCTACCCCGACGTCAGCCTGGAGCTGGTGACCGGCTCCTGGGCCCAGTTGCTCGACGATCTGCAGCACCATCGCCTGGACGTCGCGCTGGTGGCGGCCAGCAACAAGCGCGTCAAGCTCGAACACAGCGTGGTCTACAGCGAACGCCTGGTGCTGATCGCCAGCGCCTCCAGCGCGCCGATCCGCAGTGCCGAAGACCTCGCCGGCCGCACCCTGCTGGTGTGGCCGGCAGGCTGCCCTTACCGGGCGGCACTGGAAAACTGGCTCAAGCCCCATGCATTCAAGCCGGCCATCGCCAGCTATGCCAGCTGGGGCACGATCATTGGTTGTGTGAGTGCGGGGATTGGCGTGGCGCTGGCGCCGGAAGGCATCCTGGCCCGCTATGAGCAGGCCGATCAGTTGGCGTCGTACCGGTTTGACGAATTGCAGGCTGTGGACAACCTACTGTTCTGGCACAAAGACACCCAGCGGCATCTGGCGAGGGATGCGTTTGCCGGACTGCTGCGCGAGACCTTCGGCTAACCTGTAACAGGTTATTTCAGTTATCCTTCCGCGAAATTAATTCAAAATGTAAGGGACTACCATGAATTACTTTCGCCTGTTGTTGGCGGCGACCGCGCTGAGCCTGCCTGCCGCCCCCGCTTTTGCCGCTTCCGCACCCGCTGCGCCGGTTGAAGCCAGTGCGCCCGCCGAGACCGCCGAGCATTTTCTTGCCTCACTCAAGCAACAGACCGGCACGGTCACCCTGCCCAGTGGCATTGCAACGCTCAAGCTCAACGACGAGTTCTACTACCTCAACCCTGCCGACACCGAGCGCCTGCTCACCGATGGCTGGGGTAACCCGCCAGGCTTCAAGACCCTGGGCATGATCGTGCCCAAAGCCGTCAGTCCGCTGTCGGAACGCGGTTGGGGCGTGATCGTCAGCTACAAGGCGGATGGGCACATTTCCGACGAAGACGCCGCAAAAATCGACTACACCGACCTGCTCAAGCAAATGCAGGAAGAAGACGAAGCCGAGAACCAGGAGCGCCAGAAACAAGGCTACGCCGGCCTGCACCTGCTGGGCTGGGCTGAGCCGCCGCACTATGACGACACGTCCCACAAAATGTACTGGGCGCGTGAGCTCAAAGCCGATGACGCCGAACAGAACACCCTCAACTACAGCATCCGCGTGCTGGGTCGTGAAGGCGTGCTGGAACTCAACGCCGTCGCGGCCATGGCCGACCTGCCGACCATCAAGCAGGAACTGCCCAAGGTCCTGGCCTTCACCAACTTCACCGACGGTAACCTCTACACCGACTTCAACCCGAAAACCGACAAGCTGGCCACTTACGGCCTCGCCGCTCTGGTGGCCGGCGGAATAGCCGCCAAGGCCGGTCTGTTCGCCAAGATCGGCATCTTCCTGCTGGCAGCGAAGAAGTTTCTGGTGATTGGCGTGGTAGCGCTGCTCGCTGGCGTGCGCAAACTGTTCAACCGTAACAAGGCCTGAGCCCGGACATGAAAACGCCGCTGTGTGCCTGGCACACAGCGGCGTGGGGGGGAAGCACTCAGTGCTGAGCAGTGGGCGCGGCGAGACGGCTGTATTGATCCTGACTGATCCAGCCGGTGAACGAACGATCATCGGCGTTGATGAACTCCACCTGGGCCCAGCCATCCTTGAACGCCAGCACCCCCACCACATCGTTCTTGACGATGTACGGGCGTTTGGCGGCCTTGGCGCTTGGATTTTTCAGCAGGTATGCCTTGTCGGCCGACACGGTGACCAGGCCGATCCACTTTTTGTTGGCGGTCTGGGTCAGGTCCAGGCCGGTGGCAATCTCCGGCATCAGCACATTGAGACACCCTGGATGCTCGCGGCCGCGCTCCACCGTCAGGGTCACGCCGTCGGACGAGGGCGCCACGCTGCCAGGGTAGGCCTCGTCGAGCCAGGTGGTAAGCGCGCCGGGCTTGCCTTGCAGGTAGAACGTGCAACTGCGGGTAACGCCCTCGCCCATCGCTTCCGAATAGAAACCTTCGACCTGATGCTCCGGCGTCACCGCCAGCATCAGCCCTTCATACTTACCCGAATGCAACGCGGCCGAACCGGCCAAGGCTGAGCCCCCGGCGCACAACGACAACACACCTATCGCTAGAAAACGGATCATCCTATTTTTTCCCTTCAAGTTTTTCGTAGGCTTTTTGCATAAGGACGTCATAGTTGCCGTAGTCCTCACCGTTATAGTTACGTGCCATACCGGTAAAATCCTTGGCTTTCATGGCCTTCATTAATGCCGGGCTCTTGCTGCAAAAGCCGAGGAACGCTTTTAGTTGGTTGCCGGCATTTACTTTCAGTGCCGCCGAAAATTCAAATACCGTCTTGTAACCGCACGACGCAAAGTTGAAGCCCATGATCTGGAACATGCCCCACGAGGCCGACATCAGGGCCGCTTCCTGGTCCAAGGCAAACGCGGTGGCCATGGTTTCCCAGGCCTTGGTCTGGTCCTTGTTGTTGGTCTGCCACTGCGGCCCGGCCTTTTTCTTGTAGGGGTAAGACAGCAGCGGGTGCGCCTGGTCGTAGATGTGCTTGGTGTACTTGCGAAACAGGTGACCTTCAAAGGCGATCACCGGCAACTTCGCCGGGCCGAAGCCAGAGCGCCCGCCGGACTCCACGGTGGCGAAGGCCTTGATGATATTCACCGAAATACCGCCGCCCAGTTGCGTGGCGGCATTCTGGAAGTCCGTCTCGCTGAGGGTCATGCCCCCGTCGCACGTGGCCTGCAGCATCAGTTGCCGGTTGCGTCGCTCGGCCTCGACCATCGCACGCATGCGGTCCAGGTACACATTGACCGTGGCCTGCACCGCATCGCCGTTGTTATTGCCGAACACGTTGAGAAAGCTCGGGATGCGCATGCTCGGGAAGGCTTTTACCGGCACTTTCACCGCTTCTTCGATCAGGCTGTTGAAGGTGCGCCCAGTGGGGTCGATCACGCCATCGGGGTGAGCGTATTTGAGATGACGGAACTGGTACTGGCTGATGCACTGCACCAACTGGCCGTCGCACTTGCCATTTTCGGCCAGCGGGAAGCCCATCTTGGGAATGATCAAATTGAATAAATACTGGATGCACTGAACATCGGCGGGCAAGTTGCGGGCTTTACCGGGGGCGCCTACCGAAGCACTGATAAGACGGGGTAACCCTTGCAGGCTTTTCATCACAGACATCCTTGTTAGTTAAAGAAGTGATAGCACTTCAATATCAACCCAGCGCCATTGTCATATTCTGAAACAAGGGGCTGGCGGAAACTAACAAGGCAGTTTTGGGTTGTCCAGCGAGGCTTTTAAAAGTTGTGAAATAGCCGTCATCGACCGCGCAATAAACATCGGCGGTTGACTGGAAATACATGGGATTTGAAGCGAAGGGTGTGTTGCTGACTGCGGGGGAGCGTTATGGAGGCAACCCCACCAGCCACACCCCGGCACACAATGTTCCCGCTGTGGCTGCTGCCTTCCGGCTCTGACCAGGTTCACGGGTAATCGTTGCGGGGGGACCGATGGGGTCACCATAACGACGCTGGCCTCTCGGCAAGCGGGGCCATTGTACCGATCTGATCGGAAGTTACAACCGTTGGTTCCGGATTAAAAACATTCGATGGTTCAAGCACTTGCCTACCGGCTCCCACCATTCCCTGCAGGAGCGAGCTTGCTCGCGAAAAAATTCACAGACCCCACGCACATCCAGAACACCCGCGCCCTTCACGAGCAAGCTCACGCCTACAAAAGAACCGCCTCATCCGCCCTGCCACCCTCTTCCTGGATCACCAGGTGTATGAAGTGCAATTTGGCGATCACCGCCGGCGGCAGCACAAAGGGGTAGAAATCCGGCTGGCCCATGGCACGGGACAGTTCATTGAGCATGCCGGCCAGTTCGATCCAGGCGTTGACGAATGCCAGGAACGCCGGGCCACTGGCGTGTTCGGGATCATAGAGGGTGGTGAGCGGAAACGGCTGGTAATCCAGGTCCATCTCGCGGGCGCTCATGCCAAAGCCCAGGGCCGTGTCGACGGCATCCATCATGTGCAGGTAGTGCGCCCAGGTTTCGGCCCAGTCTTCCCAGGGGTGCATGGTGGCGTAGGCGCTGACGCAGTTTTGTTGCCAGTCGGCACGCGGGCCGTTCTGGTAGTGCTGGTCGAGGGCGTCGGCGTAGCTGGCGCGTTCGTCGCCGAACAGGTTGCGAAAAGGCTGCAGCCAGTGGCTGTTGGCGATCAGGCGATCCCAGTAGTAGTGGCCGACCTCGTGGCGAAAGTGGCCAAGCAAGGTGCGGTAGGGCTCGCGCATCTGTACGCGGACTTTTTCGCGATGGGCATCGTCGGCCTCCTTGATGTCCAGGGTGATCAGGCCATTGGCGTGGCCCGTCATCGGCGCGTTGCCTTCAAGGTCGATACCGACGAAATCGAAGGCCAGGCCGGCGTCTTCGTCGACACTCCTGGGCACGACGCGCAGGCCGAGGCTGATCAGTTGCGCCACCAGCCGGCGCTTGGCGGTTTCCACCTTGCACCAGCGTTCGTGGTTTTCCGGGATCGACAGGTCCGGGATGGTGCGGTTGAGACTGCAGGCCACACACAGCGCTGCGGTGCTATGGGCGGGGATCAGCCAGTTGCAGGCCGCCGGGGTGTCGAGGTTGGCGCAACGACGGAAGGCGCCGGCGTCGAGGTTATCGTCCTGCAGCCAGGTGTCTTCGACGGGGCCGGGCTGCAAGGAGGCCAGGCGGCTTTGCTGGGGCTGGTAGCCGAGCAACGCCTGGCACGCCAGGCATTGGCTGTTGCGAAAGAACAGCGACTGCCCGCAACGGCATTGCCAGACCTTGCTGCTGCGCGAGGTGTCGGCCATGAACGGTGCGGCGATGCGCGAACTGAGTTGCTCGAAGTAGCGGAACATGGCGATCTCTCTCTGGGTGACTGAGACTAGATCATTTAGAGCTTGGGATCGTTCCACTTTCCGCGATGGCGGTGGGTCAGTTGGCATAGGGGTCTACTGATCCGCCGCTATCGCAGGCAAGCCAGCTCCTACAGGGGAGCTGCGCTTAACTGACTGGCATCAGGGCAAGCCCGCTCATTACAACGTCAATCAATTGGGATGTTGTGATCGGTCAAAAAGCCCACGAACTGCGCTTCGTCCATCACTTTCAGGCCCAGCTCGCTGGCCTTGGCCAATTTGGAACCGGCTCCCGGACCGGCCACCACGCAATGGGTTTTCGCCGAAACGGAACCCGCCACCTTGGCGCCCAGGCTTTCGAGTTTTTCCTTGGCCACGTCGCGGCTCATGCGCTCCAGGGTGCCGGTCAGGACCCAGGTGTGCCCGGCTTCGGACAAGCCTTCGACAACTTTCTTCTCGCTGTCCCAGTGCATACCGAAGTCCTTGAGTTGCTGCTCGATGGCCTGGGCATGGCGGGCATTCTCCGAGTTGTCGAAGAACTCGCGCACGGCCTTGGCCTGCTTCTCCGGCAACGCTTGACGCATGTCGAGCCAGTCGGCCTTGATCACGCCTTCGAGGGTGGCGAACTTGTCCGCGAGTTTCTGCGCGGCACCCGGCCCGACGCTGGGCACATTCAGCTTGTCAAGCAAGCCGCCCAAGGTGGTGCTGGCGGCGAAATCGGCGCTCAATTCGCCCTGCTCCTGCAATTGCAGGTCGCATTCGTGCGGCGACAGCAGTGCGCCGATCACCTGTCGGTTGTGGCTGTCTTCAAAGAAACTGTGGATCTCGTGCGCCACTTCCAGGCCCACGTCGGGCAAGTACGTCAGCACTTCGGGCAAGGCCTTCTGCACGCGCTCCAGGGAGGCCAGGGAGCGCGCCAGCACCTTGGCGGTCTCCTCGCCCACGTCGGGAATGCCCAGCGCATAGATAAAACGCGCCAGGGTCGGGCGCTTGCTGTTTTCGATGGCGGTGATCAGCTTCTTGCTGGAAACATCGGCAAAGCCTTCCAGATCGATGATCTGCTCGTACTTGAGCTTGTACAGGTCGGCCGGCGAGCCGATCAGCTTCTCGTCCACCAGTTGCTCGATGGTCTTGTCGCCCAGGCCGTCGATGTCCATGGCCCGGCGCGAAACGAAATGGATAATAGCCTGCTTGAGTTGCGCGCCACAGGCCAGACGCCCGACGCAACGGTACACCGCGCCCTCGCTGACGGTTTCCTTGCCCTTGCTGCGCTTGACCAGTTGCGTGCGTTCCACATGGGAACCGCACACCGGGCAACTCTCGGGGATCTGCACCGCGCGGGCATTTTCCGGGCGCCGCTCGCTGACCACCGACACGACTTGCGGGATCACATCACCGGCACGGCGGATGATCACGGTATCGCCGATCATCAAGCCCAGGCGCGCCACTTCGTCCATGTTGTGCAAGGTGGCGTTGGATACGGTCACGCCGGCGACCTTGACCGGTTTCAAGCGTGCCACCGGCGTTACGGCACCGGTACGGCCGACTTGGAATTCCACGTCGAGCAGCTCGGTGAGTTCCTCCATGGCCGGGAATTTATGCGCGATGGCCCAGCGCGGCTCGCGGGCGCGAAAGCCCAGTTCACGCTGGGAGGCGATGCTGTTGACCTTGAACACCACGCCGTCGATTTCATACGGCAGGCTGTTACGCCGCGCGCCGATATCGCGGTAGTAGTCCAGGCAATCTTCAATGCCCTTGGCCAGCTTCAACTCGTGGCTGATGGGCAGGCCCCACTTCTGCAACTGCTTCAGGTTGCCGATGTGGGTGTCGCTGATGTCGGCGGTCACCTGGCCGATGCCATAGCAGCAGAATTCCAGCGGGCGGCTGGCGGTGATCTTCGAGTCCAGCTGGCGCAGGCTGCCGGCGGCGGCGTTGCGCGGGTTGGCGAAGGTCTTACCGCCCACTTCCAGTTGCGAAGCGTTGAGCCGCTCGAAACCGGCCTTGGACATGAACACTTCGCCGCGTACTTCCAGGGTCGCCGGCCAGCCGGTGCCGTGCAGCTTCAACGGAATATTGCGCACGGTGCGCACGTTGACGCTGATGTCTTCGCCGGTGGTGCCGTCGCCACGAGTGGCGCCGCGTACCAGTTCGCCGTCCTGGTACAGCAGGCTGACCGCCAGGCCGTCCAGCTTGGGCTCGCAGCTGTATTCCACCGCAGCACCGCCGCCAAACAGATCGCCCACCGGCAGGTCGAGGCCTTCGGTGACCCGGCGATCGAATTCCAGCATGGTGGCTTCATCGAAGGCGTTGCCCAGGCTGAGCATCGGAATCTCATGGCGCACCTGGGTGAACGCCGACAGCGCCGCGCTGCCGACCCGCTGCGTCGGCGAATCACGGGTTACCAGTTCCGGATGTTCGGCTTCCAGAGCCTTGAGTTCGTGGAACAGCCGGTCATACTCGGCGTCGGGAATACTCGGCTCGTCGAGCACGTGGTAACGGTAGTTGTGCTGATCCAGTTCAGCGCGCAGTTCGAGGATGCGGGTGTGGGCGGCGGTCATGGGTGTTCTCTCATAAAGCAAAAGAGCAGCCGAAGCTGCTCAAATGTTGGTGCGCTTATTCTATCGACAACGCTGGAAGCCAATCCTCAGCGTTTCTGTGTCAGGGCGCGACGCTCGAACTCGACGATGCGCTGACGGTAGTGTTCGATGGTCTGGGCGGTCAGCACACTGCGCTGGTCGTCCTTGAGCTCGCCGTTGAGCTCCTGGGACAGTTTGCGGGCGGCGGCCACCATCACATCGAACGCTTGTTTCGGGTGACGTGGACCTGGCAGGCCGAGGAAGAAGCTCACTGCCGGGGTGCTGAAATGGTCGATATCGTCCAGATCGAAAGTGCCCGGCTTGACCGCATTGGCCATGGAGAATTGCACTTCGCCATTGCCGGTCATGCTTTCGTGGCGATGGAAGATATCCATCTCGCCAAAGCGCAGGCCGCTTTCGAGGATGTTCTGCAGCAAGGCCGGGCCTTTGAAGCCGGCGGCGTCGCGGCAGATCACGCTGATCACCAGCACTTCTTCGGCGGCAGGCTGATCGTTGACCGATTGACGCGCCGAACTCTTGCCTGCGTTTTCATCCGGGAAATCGTCGTCGCGACTGCTGAAGCTCGGCCCCTCTTCCACATCGAGGTTCAAGTCCCCCTGATGCGGCTCGGCGGCGGCGCTGGCGCGCTTGCCACGCTTGGAAGACGGTTCACGGGCTTCACGCACCGGCGCGCTCATCGACGGCAGGTCGTGTTCGTCCAGTTGCGGCTCTTTATGGGTATCCAGCACACGAGGCGGACCCAGCAGCTCGGCGCTGCCGTCGTCGTCGGGCAAGTTGGACAGGTTGCGGTCCAGACGGAATTTGAGCTTGCCCTTGCCACCGCGCATGCGGCGCCAGCCATCAAAAAGAATACCGGCAATGACAATTATGCCGATGACGATCAGCCACTCGCGCAGACCGATTTCCATGTAATCCCGTGCCTCTAATAAAAAATGCTGAAAAATAAGGGGTTTAGCACCGTGCAAACCGCTTTAAAACGTGGCGCCAACTCTATGTTCTGACTGACGTTTTGCCCACGCATACGAAAAATTGACATTAAATTAGCACAGTTGGCGGGAAGTGTGTCGGATTGGTCACTTTCGACACACTGGGCATCCCGCGTACAGGGCCAACTGGTTGTGAGCTGTGAGCTTCAAGCTTCAAGCTCAAGCCAACTCGCTTGCAGCTTATAACTTGCAGCTCACAGCTCGCCGCTAGGCGTCCACCATCTTCATCGCTTCTTCCACATCCACCGCGACCAACCGCGAACAGCCCGGTTCATGCATCGTCACCCCCATCAGTTGATCGGCCATTTCCATGGCGATCTTGTTGTGGGTGATGTAGATGAACTGCACGGTCTGGGACATCTCCTTGACCAGTCGCGCGTAGCGGCCAACGTTAGCGTCATCCAAGGGTGCGTCCACTTCGTCGAGCATGCAGAACGGCGCCGGGTTCAACTTGAAGATGGCAAATACCAGGGCCAATGCGGTCAGGGCCTTTTCGCCGCCGGACAACAAATGGATGGTGCTGTTCTTCTTGCCCGGAGGCCGCGCCATGATCGTTACCCCTGTATCGAGTAGATCTTCGCCCGTCAGTTCCAAGTAAGCGCTGCCACCGCCGAAAACTTTTGGAAATAACGCCTGTAAACCGCCATTAATCTGATCAAAGGTATCCTTGAAGCGGTTACGGGTTTCCTTGTCGATCTTGCGGATCACGTTTTCCAAGGTGTCCAGGGCTTCGACCAGGTCGGCGTCCTGAGCATCCAGATAACGTTTACGCTCCGATTGTTGCTGGTATTCGTCGATGGCGGCGAGGTTGATCGCGCCGAGCCTTTGGATACGCGCGGCAATCCGCTCAAGTTCTTCTTCGGCGTCTTTCTCGTTGGCCTGGGCAGTCAGGGTGTTGAGCACGCCATGCAGGTCGTAGCCGTCTTCGAGCAATTGGTCTTGCAAGGTTTTGCGCCGCACGGTCAGGGCTTGCCATTCCATGCGCTGCTGTTCGAGCTGGCCACGGATCAGTTGGGACTGTTGCTCGGCCTGGGTCCGGCGCTTCTCGGCGTCGCGCAGCTCACGGTCGGCGTCTTCCAGGGCGATCTGCGCGGTCTTGAGTTCTTCGTCGACGGTCATGCGCTTGTCGAGCAACTCTTCGAGCTTGAGGCGCAACTCTTCAAGCGGCGCTTCGCCCTCCTCCAGGTTGAGGCTCAGTTGCTCGCGCTTTTCGGTCAGGCGTTCGGACTGCATTTCCAGGCGTTCGAGCGCCTGGCGCGTGGAGTCGTGCTGGGCGCGCAACGAGCCGAGGCGCACCGCCAATTGGTGCGCGTGGTCCTTGTGCTGACGGGCTTCCTGGCGCACGCGGTCGAGGCGTTCGCGCAGGTTGTCGCGCTGGGCCAGCAGTTGTTCGCGCTGCTCGGTGTCCAAGGCCATGCTGTCGAGGGCTTCCTGCAAGTGCAGGCGCGCCTCGCCGATCTGTTCGTGCTCCAACGCACGCTGCTCGCCCATCTCCGCCACTTCTTCGTCGAGACGGGTGCGACGCAGGGTCAGTTGCTCGGCCTTGGCCTTGCTCGCCGACAACTGGGCCTTCAATTCGCCTTGCTGGCGCGCTTCGTCCTGTAACAGGCGACGCAGGTGTTCGCGGCCGGTCTCTTGCTGGCGCTGGGTGGCGCGCAGGGTTTGCAGTTCGGTTTCCAGGCTGTCGAGGGTGGCTTCGCGCTCTTCACGCTCGGCAATCAGGTTGACGATTTCCTGGCCACGGGCCAATACGCCGCTTTCTGCTTCACTGGCACGACGCACCCGCAGGAAATGGCGGCCGACCCAATAACCGTCGCGGCTGATCAGGCTCTCGCCAGCGGCCAACTGGCTGCGCTGCGCCAACGCCTGCTCAAGCGATTCAACCGGCTTGACCTGACCCAACCAGGGCGACAGATCAATCGCGGCCTCGACCTTGTCCAGCAGGCTGCCCGGCACCCGCGCGCCATCGGCGGCGGGGCTGAGCAGACGCAGATCGCCCTGGGCAAACCCGGCCAGGTCAAAGCCGCCAAAATCATCCACCAGCACCGCTTGCAGGTCGGCGCCCAAGACGGTTTCCACCGCCAGTTCCCAACCCGCTTCCACCTTCAAGCCTTCCGCCAGGCGCGGGCGCTCGGCCAGGTGCTGGTCGCGCAGCCATTCGGCGGTGCCGGTGCCTGGGTCCAGCGCGGCTTGCTGCAAGGCTTCCAGGGAGGCCAGCCGGCCGTTGAGGCGCTGCAAATCGCCCTGGGCCTGCTGTTGGGCCTGGGTCGCCTGTTGCAGCTGCTGGCGCAGATGTTCCAGGCGCTCCACTTGCTGTTCTTCGCTGGCCTCGAGCTCTTCCAGGGTCATTTCGCTTTCGGCCAGTTGCTCGTTCAGCGCCATGATCGCCGCGTCTTCCGGGTCGGCGGCGAGCAGCACGCGCTCTTCCTGCAGGCGACGCTGGCGTTCGGCCAGGCGCTCCATGCTGGTTTCCAGTTGCTGGATGCGTGATTGCTGCACCTCGGCCTGGCGGCGCGGTTCGGCCGACTGCAGGTTGAAGGCGTCCCACTGTTCCTGCCAGCCGTGCATGGTGGTTTCCGCTTCTTCCAGGGCGGCGGCGGCTTCTTCGGCGGCGGCGCTGGTGATCTCCTGCTCGGGGGTGAGCATGTCCAGCTCTTCGCCGAGGGTCAGCAGCAAGGTGCGGTCGTGCCCCAGGTGGGACTCGGTCTCCAGGCGCGCGCGTTCGGCTTCCTTGAGGTCATCCTGCAACTGGCGCAGGCGCTGCTGGCCGTGCTGGATGCTCTGCTCCACGCGGGCGATATCGCCGCCCACCGAATAGAAGCGGCCCTGCACCAGATTGAAGCGCTCGGACAGGTCATGGTGCCCGTCACGCAGGCGCTCGATGCTGGCGTCGGCGTTGCGCTGCTCGGCCACCAGGGCTTCAAAGCTGATTTCCTGGGTGCCGATGATCGCTTCGCGCTGGCCGACCTGGTCATTCAGCGCCTGCCAGCGCAGGGCCGACAGTTGAGCCTTGAGCTGGCGCTCCTCGCCCTTGTACTCCTGATACTTCTCGGCCGCCTGCGCCTGGCGGTGCAGGCGCTCCAACTGGCGCTCCAGCTCTTCGCGCAGGTCGGTCAGGCGGGCGAGGTTCTCATGGGTGCGGCGGATGCGGTTTTCGGTCTCGCGGCGGCGTTCCTTGTACTTGGAGATGCCGGCCGCTTCCTCGATAAAGTTGCGCAGGTCTTCGGGCTTGGCTTCGATCAGCTTGGAGATCATGCCCTGCTCGATGATCGAGTAGCTGCGCGGGCCCAGGCCGGTGCCGAGGAAAATGTCGGTGATGTCGCGGCGCCGGCACTTGGTGCCATTGAGGAAGTAACTGTTCTGGCTGTCGCGCGTGACCTTGCGGCGGATGGAGATTTCCGCATAGGCCGCGTATTCGCCGATCAACGTGCCGTCGGAGTTATCGAACACCAGTTCAATGCTGGCCTGGCTCACCGGCTTGCGGCTGGTGGAGCCGTTGAAGATGACATCGGTCATCGACTCGCCGCGCAGGTTTTTTGCCGAGCTCTCGCCCATCACCCAGCGAACGGCGTCGATGATGTTCGACTTGCCGCAGCCATTGGGCCCGACCACTGCCGCCATGTTGCTGGGGAAGTTCACCGTGGTCGGGTCGACGAAGGATTTGAACCCCGCCAGTTTGATGCACTTGAGCCGCACGCTTAGGCGCCCGTCAACGCAGCGATGACCAGCGAGCTGCTGCGCTGGCAGTAGGCCGACAGCACCTGGCGAATCCGCGGCAGGTCACGGTCCAGCACGGCGGCGAGCAGTTGCTCGAACAACGCCAGGTACTCGCTCATGGAGGCCTTGCGCTGATCCAGGGCCAGGTAATAGGCGCGGTTCATCGCCGGTTGCAGATTCTCGACGGTTTCCTGCAGGTACGGGTTATTGGCAAACGGGTACGCGGCGCGCATCACGTTGAAGCATTCTTCGACAAAGGCACGGATGTCCTGACGCTCGAAATTGCCCACCAGGCGCTGCTGGATCTGTACGAACGGCGCCATATCGGCCTGGGTCTGCCAGCCCTGGGCGACCGCATTGCCCAGCAGGATATACAGCTCGCTCATCAACGTGCACAGGCTCTGCACCTTGTGCGCGGTGAGTTCAGTGACGTGGGCGCCACGGCGCGGCAGGATCGCGATGAGGTGACGGCGTTCGAGGATCAGCAGGGCTTCGCGCACGGAGCCACGGCTGACATTGAGCGCCAGCGTGACTTTCTGTTCCTGGATCCGTTCCCCAGGCTTGAGATCGCCGCGAATGATGCGTTCGGCGAGGTGATGAGCGATTTGCTCGGCGAGACTGTCCGGCGCCTTGAACGTCATGTTTTCCCTTCAAAATCTTCTATCGGTACAAGCGCGGCAGTGTAGCGCATTGGCCCCCTGATGGCGCTACGCCCAGGGGGGCGAATTTGGCATGAAATAAGCAACCGTGAACAGCCACAAGCCGCCAAAAACGCCGGTTCCAGAAGACTGGACCATAATTGAATGTGTTGTCAGCGCATTTTCTTGACCCTTAAGTCAGAAAACAATTGACCGAAAAGTCAGACATGACTAGATTCGGCGCAAAGCGGTTAACAACAATAATGAGTCTGCGAGGCCTTCCGTGATCCAGTTTTTACTCAACCAGGAACTCCGTAGCGAGCACGCCCTGGACCCCAACGTGACCGTGCTCGACTATCTGCGCGAGCACTTGGGCAAATCCGGCACCAAGGAAGGCTGCGCCAGCGGCGACTGCGGTGCGTGCACCGTGGTGGTCGGCGAGCTGCATGCGGACGAGCAAGGCGCCGAGCAGATCCGTTATCGCAGCCTCAACTCATGCCTGACCTTTGTGTCGTCATTGCACGGCAAACAATTGATCAGCGTCGAAGACCTCAAGCACCAGGGCCAGCTGCACAGCGTGCAACAGGCCATGGTCGCGTGCCACGGTTCGCAATGCGGCTTTTGCACCCCAGGTTTCGTGATGTCGTTGTTCGCCCTGCAAAAGAACAGCAACGCCCCCGACAGCCAGAAAGCCCATGAAGCCCTGGCTGGCAACCTGTGCCGTTGCACCGGTTATCGCCCGATTCTCGCCGCCGCCGAACAGGCCTGCTGCAATAAACCCCTGGACCAGTTCGACAGCCGCCAGGCCGAAACCATCGCTCGCCTCAAAGCCATCGCGCCAACGCAGACCGGCGAGCTGAACAGCGGTGACAAGCGTTGCCTGGTGCCGCTCACCGTGGCCGACCTGGCCGACCTCTACGATGCCTACCCCCAGGCCCGGCTGCTGGCCGGCGGCACCGACCTGGCGCTGGAAGTCACGCAGATGCATCGCACCCTGCCGGTGATGATCTACGTCGGCAACATCGAAGAGATGAAGCGCGTCGAAAGCTTCGACGACCGCCTGGAAATCGGCGCCGCCACCGCCCTCTCCGATTGCTATGAAGCGCTGCATCACGCCTACCCGGACTTCGGCGAGCTGCTGCACCGCTTCGCCTCGCTGCAAATCCGCAACCAGGGCACCTTGGGCGGTAATATCGGCAATGCCTCGCCCATCGGCGATTCGCCACCGCTGCTGATCGCCCTGGGCGCGCAGATCGTGCTGCGCAAGGGCGAGACCCGCCGTACCCTGGCGCTGGAAGACTACTTCGTCGACTACCGTGTCACCGCGCGCCAGGACAGCGAATTCATCGAGAAAATCATCGTACCCAAGGGCCACGCACTGTTCCGGGCCTACAAGGTCTCCAAGCGCCTGGACGATGATATTTCCGCCGTGTGCGCAGCCTTCAACCTGACGCTCGATAACGGCGTGATCCGCGCAGCCCGTGTCGCCTTCGGTGGCATGGCCGCCACGCCAAAACGCGCAAAAAACTGCGAGGCCGCATTGGTCGGCGCTACCTGGAATTGCGCCACCGTGGAAAAAGCCTGCGCGGCCCTGGCCGAGGACTTCACTCCGCTGTCGGACTTTCGCGCCAGCAAGGAATACCGCCTGCTCAGCGCGCAGAATCTGCTGCGTAAATACTTCATCGAACTGCAAACGCCGCACATCGAGACTCGGGTGACCGCTTATGTCTAACCATCACGCCGTGGAAAAAACCCAGGCCGAACTGGCCGCGCTGTTCGCCCAGGACCTGACCTGCGGAGTCGGTCGCAGCGTCAAGCATGACAGCGCCGCCAAGCACGTCAGCGGCGAGGCGCAGTACATCGATGACCGCCTGGAATTCCCCAACCAGTTGCACCTGTATGCGCGCCTGTCCGACCGCGCTCACGCGCAGATCATCAGTATCGACACCACGCCCTGCTACGCCTTCGACGGCGTGCGCATCGTCATCACCCACGAAGACGTACCCGGCCTGAAGGACATCGGCCCGCTGTTGCCCGGCGACCCGTTGCTGGCCATCGACACGGTACAGTTCGTCGGCCAGGTGGTGCTGGCCGTGGCCGCCCGCGACCTGGAGACCGCACGCAAAGCCGCGATGGCCGCCGTGATCGAATACCAGGACCTGGAGCCGGTGCTGGATGTGGTCGAGGCCTACCGCAGGAAACACTTCGTGCTCGACAGCCACACCCACCAACGCGGTGATTCGGCGACCGCGCTGGCGACGGCGAAAAACCGTCTCCAGGGCACGCTGCACATCGGCGGCCAGGAACACTTCTACCTGGAAACCCAGATTTCATCGGTGATGCCCACCGAAGACGGCGGCATGATCGTCTACTGCTCCACGCAAAACCCCACCGAAGTGCAGAAGCTGGTGGCCGAAGTGCTGGACGTGTCGATGAACAAGATCGTGGTCGATATGCGGCGCATGGGCGGCGGTTTCGGCGGCAAGGAAACCCAGGCCGCCAGCCCGGCATGCCTGTGCGCGGTGGTCGCGCGCCTCACCGGCCAGCCGACCAAGATGCGCCTGCCACGGGTCGAAGACATGCTGATGACCGGCAAGCGCCACCCCTTCTATATCGAATACGACGTGGGCTTCGACGATAACGGCCGCCTGCACGGTATCCACCTGGAACTGGCGGGCAACTGCGGCTGCTCGCCGGACCTCTCCAATTCGATTGTCGACCGTGCGATGTTCCATGCCGACAACTCGTATTACCTGGGCGATGCCACGGTCAACGGCCATCGCTGCAAGACCAACACCGCGTCCAACACGGCCTATCGCGGCTTTGGTGGCCCGCAAGGCATGGTCGCCATCGAGGAAGTCATGGATAGCATCGCCCGCCATCTGGCGCTGGATCCGTTGGCGGTGCGCAAGGCCAACTACTACGGCAAGACCGAGCGAAACGTCACCCACTACTACCAGACCGTCGAGCACAACCTGCTCGAAGAGATGACCGCCGAACTGGAAGCCAGCAGCCAATACGCCGAGCGCCGCGAAGCGATTCGCCGCTACAACGCCAACAGCCCGATCCTGAAAAAAGGCCTGGCCCTGACCCCGGTGAAGTTCGGTATTTCCTTCACCGCCAGCTTTCTGAACCAGGCCGGTGCACTGATCCATATCTACACCGACGGCAGCATCCACCTGAACCACGGCGGTACCGAAATGGGCCAGGGCCTGAACACCAAGGTCGCCCAGGTGGTGGCCGAAGTGTTCCAGGTCGACATCGACCGCGTGCAGATCACCGCCACCAATACCGACAAGGTCCCCAATACCTCGCCGACCGCCGCCTCCAGCGGTGCGGACCTGAACGGCAAGGCCGCGCAGAACGCCGCCGAAACCATCAAGCAGCGCCTGGTGGAATTCGCCGCGCGCAAGTACGAAGTCAGCGAAGCCGATGTGGAATTCCACAACGGCCATGTGCGCGTGCGCGAGCACATCCTGAGCTTTGAGACGCTGGTCCAGCAGGCCTATTTCGCCCAGGTGTCGCTGTCGAGCACCGGATTCTACAAGACCCCGAAAATCTTCTATGACCGCAGCCAGTCCCGTGGCCGGCCGTTCTACTATTTCGCGTTCGGCGCGGCCTGCTGCGAAGTGATCGTCGACACCCTGACCGGCGAATACAAAATGCTGCGCACCGACATCCTCCACGACGTGGGCGCCTCGCTGAACCCGGCCATCGACATCGGCCAGGTCGAAGGCGGCTTCATCCAGGGCATGGGCTGGCTGACCATGGAAGAGTTGGTGTGGAACGACAAGGGCAAGCTGATGACCAACGGCCCGGCCAGCTACAAGATCCCGGCCGTGGCCGATATGCCATTGGACCTGCGGGTGAAACTGGTGGAAAACCGCAAGAACCCGGAGGACACGGTGTTCCATTCCAAGGCCGTGGGCGAGCCGCCGTTCATGCTGGGCATCGCGTCGTGGTGCGCGATTAAGGACGCGGTGGCGAGCCTCGGGGACTATCGCCACCAGCCGAATATCGATGCGCCGGCCACGCCGGAGCGGGTGTTGTGGGGGTGTGAGCAGATGCGCCAGTGGCAGGCGGCGAAGTCTGTTGAGACTGAAACCGAGATGGCTTCGCTCTAAACCGAGGCACTGCCTTCGCGAGCAAGCCCACTCCCACATGGGAACGCATTCCAAATGTGGGACTTGCTCGCGAAGACGGCCGAACTGACAACAGAAATGTTGAGGAAAACATGAACAACTGGATCAGCGCCCTCGCCCACCTGCAAACCTGCGGCGAACCCTGCGTGCTGGTCACCATCATCGAAGAGCTCGGCTCCACGCCGCGCAACGCCGGTTCGAAGATGGTCATCAGCGCCGCCCGAACCTTCGACACCATCGGTGGCGGGCACCTGGAATACAAGGCGATGCAGATCGCCCGGGACATGCTCGCGCGTGGCCAGCAGCACACTCACCTGGAGCGCTTCAGCCTCGGCGCCAGCCTGGGCCAGTGCTGCGGCGGGGTGACCGTGCTGCTGTTCGAACCCATGGGCCAGGTGCAGGCGCACATTGCCGTGTTTGGTGCCGGCCACGTGGGCCGCGCGTTGGTGCCGTTACTGGCGAGCCTGCCGTGCCGGGTACGCTGGATTGATTCGCGTGACCAGGAGTTCCCGGAACATATCCCCGAGGGCGTGCGTAAAATCGTCAGCGAAGAGCCGGTCGACGAAATTGCCGACCTGCCGGTTGGCAGCTACTGCATCGTCATGACCCACAATCACGCGCTGGACCTGGAACTCACCGCCGCCCTGCTCAAACGCAATGACTTCGCCTACTTCGGCCTGATCGGCTCGAAGACCAAGCGCGTCAAGTTCGAACACCGCTTGCGCGATCGCGGCTTCGACGCCGCGCAGTTGCAACGCATGCGCTGCCCCATGGGCCTCAGCGAGGTGAAGGGCAAATTGCCGGTGGAAATCGCCATCTCCATCGCCGGGGAAATCATCGCCACTTATAACGCCAACTTCGGCCAGCACACTGCGGGCGCCGAACCCATTGCCAAACTGTTGCCGGTGTCACGCCGCAGCCAAGCCACGAATTGAGATAACCATGCCTTTGACTCGCAAAGCCTACCGTGCCGCTATCCTGCACAGCATCGCCGACCCCGCCATCGTTGGGATCGAAGCGTCCTACGAGTACTTCGAAGACGGCCTGCTGGTGATCGATAACGGCCAGATCAGCGCCATCGGTCATTCCAGCGACCTGTTGCCGACCCTGCCGGCGGATATTGACATCACCCATTACCAGAACGCGCTGATCACCCCTGGCCTGATCGACACCCATATCCACCTGCCGCAGACCGGCATGGTCGGCGCCTATGGCGAGCAGTTGCTGGATTGGCTCAACACCTACACCTTCCCCTGCGAACGCCAGTTCGCCGACAAGGCCCACGCCGAAGAAGTGGCGGCTATTTTTATCAAGGAACTGCTGCGCAACGGCACCACCACGGCACTGGTGTTTGGCAGCGTGCATCCGCAGTCGGTGAATGCCTTCTTTGAAGCGGCGCAGAAACTCGACCTGCGCATGATCGCCGGCAAGGTGATGATGGACCGCAACGCCCCGGACTACCTCACCGATACCGCCGAATCCGGCTACCAGCAAAGCAAGGCACTGATCGAACGCTGGCATGGCAAGGGCCGCCTGCACTACGCGGTCACGCCCCGCTTTGCGCCGACCAGCACACCGGAACAACTGGCGCTGGCCGGGAAACTGCTGGGGGAATACCCCGACCTGTACATGCAGACCCACATCAGCGAGAACCAGCAGGAAGTCGAGTGGGTGAAAGCGTTGTTCCCGGAGCGCAGTGGCTACCTGGACGTGTATGACCACTACAAGCTGCTAGGCGAACGCTCGGTGTTTGCCCATGGCGTGCACCTGTGTGATGAGGAGTGCGCGCGGTTGGCGGAAACCGGCTCCGCAATCGCCTTTTGCCCCACCTCGAACTTGTTCCTGGGCAGTGGTTTGTTCAACCTGCCGATGGCAGAAAAGCACAACGTGAACGTGGGCCTGGGTACCGACGTCGGCGGCGGCACCAGCTTTTCGCTGCTGCAAACCCTGAACGAAGCCTACAAGGTCATGCAGTTGCAGGGCGCGCGGTTGAGCCCGTTCAAGTCACTGTACCTGGCAACCCTGGGCGGTGCCCGAGCGCTGCGGTTGGAGGACAAAGTCGGCACCTTGCACCCCGGCACGGATGCGGACTTTCTGGTGCTGGACTACAACGCCACGCCGCTGCTCAGCTATCGCTTGAAGCAGGCCAAGGATATTGCCGAGACGTTGTTTGTGCTGATGACGCTGGGGGATGATCGGACGGTGTTGCAGACGTATGCGGCGGGCCAGCTGGTGCACCAACGCTGATTTCAAATACAGCGCCAAACCAATGTGGGAGCGGGCTTGCTCGCGAATGCAGGGTGCCAGTCACCCAAAATGTTGACTGACGCACCGCATTCGCGAGCAAGCCCGCTCCCACAATGTTGTCCAGGGCGAACCCGGAACATTACAACTTGATAGACGAGCGCCCTGGCTTCTTGGTCTGCAACAGATGCGAGAACACCGCATGCAAATCATCCGACGCACTCTCCTCATCGAGGTTGAGCTTGCTGTCGATGTGATCCATGTGATGCATCATCAGGTTCACCGCCAGCGCCGCGTCCCGCGCTTCGATCGCATCGATCAACTGGGTGTGCTCATCGTAGGAGCAGTGCGAACGGTTGCCGCTTTCGTACTGGGCGATGATCAACGAGGTCTGGGACACCAGGCTGCGTTGGAAGCTGATCAGCGGTGCGTTTTTCGCCGCCTCGGCCAGCTTGAGGTGAAATTCGCCGGAGAGGCGGATACCGGCGCCGCGATCGCCACGGGAGAAGCTGTCGCGCTCATCGTTGACCATCTGGCGCAACTCGGCCAGTTGCTCGGCCGTGGCATGCTGCACCGCCAACTCAGTGATTGCCCGCTCCACCAGGCGCCGGGCCAGGAACACCTGGCGGGCTTCCTCCACGCTTGGGCTGGCCACCACCGCACCGCGATTGGGCCGCAGCAACACCACGCCCTCATGGGCCAGGCGCGACAGGGCGCGACGAATGATGGTGCGGCTGACGCCGAAGATTTCGCCCAGTGCCTCTTCGCTCAATTTGGTGCCGGGTGCCAGGCGTTGTTCGAGGATGGCCTCGAAGATATGCGCGTAGACGATATCGTCCTGGGTCCCGCTGCGACCGGGCTTGCCGGCTCGCGGTTGTTTCTTGAGAGGTTGCAACTGTTCGTTCATGGGCACTCGGGTCGGGAGAACGGCGGCGAATTGACGGTAATACGGCAACACCGGCGCGCTGGCAAGTATCACCTGAAAACAGCGCACATTGTACACAACCCATTGCGCCAACACACTGTACGGCTGTTTGCGGTCCCGGCTGTATTGCAATGAGTCGCTGCGTTTGAGTTTAGGCTTGAATCTGCGCCGTCACCGGCAAAAACCAGGTAAAAGGAACACCTCTCCATGACCGACGCCACCCAAGCGCCGCTGCGCCCGCTGGCCGACACTTCACCTGCGGCCATCGTTGCCGGCTTCATCGCCATGATGACCGGCTACACCAGCTCCCTGGTGCTGATGTTCCAGGCCGGCCAGGCCGCCGGCTTGACCACCGCGCAGATTTCATCCTGGATCTGGGCGCTCTCCATCGGCATGGCGGTGTGCAGCATCGGCCTGTCGCTGCGCTATCGCACGCCGATCACCATCGCCTGGTCCACGCCGGGCGCGGCGCTGTTGATCACCAGCCTGGGCGGCGTGAGCTATGGCGAGGCCATCGGGGCCTACATCACCTGCGCGGTGCTGGTGACGATTTGCGGGATGACCGGCAGCTTTGAAAAGCTGGTCAGGCGTATTCCGGCGTCACTGGCGGCTGCGTTGCTGGCTGGGATTCTGTTCAAGATCGGCAGCGAGATTTTCGTCGCCGCGCAGCATCGCACCGGCCTGGTGCTGGGGATGTTTTTCACTTACCTGATCATCAAGCGCCTGTCGCCACGTTATGCGGTGCTCGCTGCGCTGGTGATCGGCACCGCGCTGTCGGGGCTGATGGGGTTGCTGGATTTCAGCGGCTTTCACCTGGAGGTGGCGACGCCGGTGTGGACCACGCCGCACTTCTCATTGGCGGCGACCATCAGCATCGGCATTCCGCTGTTCGTGGTAGCGATGACGTCGCAGAACATGCCTGGGGTCGCGGTGCTGCGGGCCGATGGCTATAGCGTACCGGCCTCGCCGCTGATTACCGTCACCGGCCTGGCGTCGCTGGTGCTGGCGCCATTCGGCTCCCACGGCATCAACCTGGCGGCGATCAGCGCGGCGATCTGCACCGGGCCCCATGCCCACGAAGACCGTAACAAGCGCTACACGGCGGCGGTCTGGTGCGGGGTGTTCTACGGGATCGCCGGGGTGTTCGGCGCGACCTTGGCGGCACTGTTCGCCGCTTTGCCCAAGGAGCTGGTGCTATCGATTGCAGCATTGGCGCTGTTTGGCTCGATCATCAATGGCTTGAGCGTGGCCATGAATGAACCGAAGGAACGGGAAGCGGCGCTGATCACCTTTATGGTCACTGCGTCTGGCTTGACGCTGTTTTCCATCGGCTCGGCGTTCTGGGGGATCGTGGCGGGGGTGTTGACGCTGCTGATTCTGAACGGGCGTAGGTAAAGATTAGCTGCAAGCTGCAAGCTGCAAGCTGCAAGCTGCAAGCTGCATGAGCTTGCGGCTTGCGGCTTGTAACTTACCGCTTCAATCCTTGGAATTGATCGGCTTTTCCGGGTACCACACGTCCAGCAGCGGGCTGACTTCAGCCTTGGTCAGCTCGGAACGGGTTTTCAGCCAGGCTTCGACAGCAGCGCGCTGCTCTTCGGATACCGAGCCACGCTTCTGCAGGCAAACCAGACCGTAGTCATCGCCGCCGACATAGCCCAGACCGTTGGCTTCCATGGCTTCTTTGATGAATGCTTCGAGGAAAGCGTCGATAGCTTCTTCACTCAGGCCTTCTTTGAAGTCCAGGTTCAGTTCGAAACCCAGCTCTTGAAATTCATCTACGCACAGTTTTTTGCGCAGACGCTGGGAACGGTTAGTCGCCATTGGAACAATCCTCATAAGTAATAACGGGCGGCACTTTAGCAGTTTAAGACGGCGATTGCCCGACTCTCTGGGACAGGCGGCACGTCACCTGCAAAAAAACGCTGATTCCCGGCTATCGTTCAGCCACAAGTGCCGTTACCTTGGGGCATAATGCCGACACTTTCATGACTACTGAGGGATTTTCATCCATACCCCTCGCCTTTTTCACCCTCCTCAGCAGAAGGGTTTCACTTCTTATGATCAAGTCTTTACGCCCATTGTTGCTTGCCGGCTTTCTATTGCCACTGGCTTTCTCCGTTAGCGCCGCCCCGATCAACAACACCCTGCCCCCCAATGTTCAGCAGGCGCTGGCCAAAGCCAAGATGCAAAACACCGCGCTGTCCCTGGTGATGATCCCCCTGAACGGCCCTGGCACTCCCACCATCTTCAACGCCGACGTGTCGGTGAACCCGGCCTCCACCATGAAGCTGGTCACCACGTACGCGGCCCTGGAAATGCTTGGCCCCAACCATCAGTGGAAAACCGAGTTCTACACCGACGGCACCCTCAGCGGTGGTGTGCTGCACGGTAACCTCTACCTCAAGGGCGGTGGCGACCCGAAGCTGAACATGGAAAAACTCTGGTTGCTGATGCGTGACCTGCGCGCCAACGGCGTACAGCAAGTCACCGGCGACCTGGTGCTGGACCGTGGTTTCTTCATCCCGCCGCAATTGCCGGAGTTCAATGACGACGGCAATGATGAGAACAAGCCGTTCCTGGTCAAGCCCGACGCCCTGCTGGTCAATCTCAAGGCTTTGCGTTTTGTGACCCGCAATGATTCCGGGCGCGTGCTCGTGTCGGTCGAGCCGCCGATTGAGAGCATTCACATCGATAACCAGGTCAAGGTCTCCAACGCCAAGCAATGCACCGGTGATGTGCGCTACAACCCTGTTACCGCCGCCGATGGCAGCGTGACCGTTACCGTCAGCGGTCAGTTGGCCGATGGCTGCAGCTCACAGACGTATCTGTCATTGCTGGACCACGCCACCTACACCGCCGGTGCGGTGCGCGCGATCTGGAAGGAGTTGGGCGGCAGTATCCAGGGCCGTGATATCCAGGCGCAGGTGCCCAAGAATGCCAAGGTGCTGGCCCGGGCGTTCTCGCCGGACCTGGCGGAAATCATCCGCGACATCAACAAATACAGTAACAACACCATGGCCCAGCAGCTGTTCCTGAGCCTGGGCGCGCAGTTTCGCAATGATGCCGATGGCGACGATGCCAAGGCCGCGCAACGCGTCGTGCGCCAGTGGCTGGCGAAAAAAGGCATCACCGCGCCGCACCTGGTGATGGAGAACGGCTCCGGCCTGTCCCGCGCCGAACGGGTCAGCGCCCGCGAGATGGCGGCCATGCTGCAAGCCGCCTGGAGAAGCCCCTACGCTGCCGAATACATCAGCTCGATGCCGATTGCAGGCACCGACGGCACCATGCGCAAACGCCTGAAGACCACCGCCATGCGCGGTGAGGCCCACGTCAAGACCGGCACCTTGAACACCGTGCGCGCCATCGCCGGGTTCAGCCGCGACAACAACGGCAATACCTGGGTGGTGGTGGCTATCCTCAACGATCCAAAGCCATGGGGCGCCTCTTCTGTGCTGGACCAGGTGCTGCTGGACCTGTACCGCCAGCCTAAATTGACGGCGGCTGCGTCAGTGCTCTGAGGTATGACAAGGGCTTGCCTGCGATGGCGGTGTGTAGGAGCGAGCTTGCTCGCGAAAAACGTCAACGATAACGCGGGAAACCTGATCCCCCGCAGCGTTCTCGGGTTCTTCGCGAGCAAGAACTAGGCGTCCCCCTGAACTGGTCAAGTATTCTTGGACACCATTTAAGGTTCACGCCGCCAGTCTCTCCCTGACGACCGGAGACCGGTAATCGTTGTAACTGTGAGGCCTGGTGATGTTGTAGCGCGAGACATAACGCTGCACGTCCGCTCGGGCCTCATGTTCTGATGCGTAACCCGTCTCGGGCACCCACTCTGATTTCAAACTTCCGAAGAAGCGCTCCATCGGAGCGTTATCCCAGCATTCGCCTTTACGGCTCATGCTTTGCCGCAGGCCATGCTCCAGCAGCTCATTCCTGAACTTATGACTGGTGTACTGACAGCCTTGGTCTGAATGAAACAGCACCTCTTTAGGACGACCTCTGAGCTCAACCGCCATCCGCAAAGCCTCGCAGGTCAGCGTGGCATCGGAAATCATCGAAAACGACCAGCCCACGATCCGACGGGCGAACAAATCCAGAATCGCAGCGAAATACAGCCATCGCTTGCCGACCTTGATGTACGTCACGTCGCCACACCACACCTGATTGACCGCCGTGACATCAAACTTACGTTTGAGCACGTGCGGTGCCACCAAAGCTTCCACACCGGGCGATTTGTACTTATGGCGTCGGCGCTGGCGGCTGGCGATCCCCGCTTCGCGCATCAAGCTGCGAGCCAAGTACCGGCCGATGCGATGCCCTTTCTCTTGCAGCTCCTTCGCCAAAGTCCTCGCTCCCGCAGAAGCCCGCGATGCCTTGTGATGCTTGACCAGCGCGGCTTTAAGCTTCTCTCGCTGAGGATTAGCCTTACCTTGGCGCTGACGCCAAGCGTAAAAGCTGCTGCGGTTGACGCCGAACGCCCGGCAACACCGATTAACGCCGTACTGCTCGTCCAGCTCATCGATCAGCGTGAATGATCTTTGGCGTCCAAAAGCAGGAGAGCACTGGCCTTCCTAAGAAACACCCTCCAGTGGTTGCAGCGTAAAACCAAACTCAGCCGCGCGTCGGTGTAGGCCTTTGACGACTCGCTCGCGATATTTTTGCTCATAGTGATCTGCTCCAGGGTCTTGATAATTCATGCCGAAACGCATGGCGTTGTAGAACAGGATCGCGATCTTTCGAGCGGTAGCCGTGACCGCCTTGGCTTTGCCGATTCGCGCCGCGAGCCGCCGATAAAACGCCCCCAATGCGGTATTGGTTCTGCCGACCGTCACTGCGGCTAAGCGCAGATGGGCGGTCACTCGATTTTTGGTCTTGCGGGTATGGGCCGAAAGTACCTTGCCGCCACTGATGCGACAGCCGGGTGCAAGGGTGAGCCAGGAAGTGAAATGGTGACAAGTCCGCCATCGACTCAGATCCGTGCCACACTCGGCGACCAGCCGAAGAGCCAGGTAGGGGCCGATGCCGTGGATCTGGGTCAGATCAACACCGACCAGTTGATAGAGCAAGGTACGTACATCGAAATTGAGCGCGTTGGGTTGCCGAGTGTTATGCCGTGGTTTTGGCAGCGGCTCAGCGGGCAATGTCTTTTCCTGCGAGAGCTTAATCAACGTTTGTGCAATCTGCTGGTCGCAAACCAGTAGCTGCGCTTGATAAGCGTCATACATGGACAGCGCCTGCGTCAAAGCGAAAACGTGCTCGGGCTGGTAGTTGCCGACCAGCGATGCCTCAATCACATCAACACCTGCCTTGCAGCGCTTGTCACTCAGCGCCGCTAACGAGGAGGGGTTGCGCTCGCCTGCGACGATGGCGCGAATTATCCGCATCCCCGACAAGCCGGTGATATCGGCCACGACGTGATGCAATTGCAGGTTCATGTGCGTGAGAGCTTTTTGCATGTGCTGAATATGCGCCGCGGCATAATCGAGATGACGCTCCCGCAGCCGCAAATAGCTGCGCAAAGCCGAAATCTCACGATCAGGGTGAAAGCTGGCTCGAAGCAGCCCACATGCATGGAGTCGTTGAATCCACTGTGCATCATTCACATCGGTTTTGCGCCCTGGCACCGCACGGGCATCACGCGCATTGGCGAGTACGACCTGAAGGCCGTGCGCTTCCAGTATTTCGTAAACCGGAATCCAGTAAACGCCTGTTGATTCCATGGCGACCGTCGTTATCCCAAGACTTACCAGCCAGTTGGCCATGCGCTCGAGATCGGCAGTGAAGGCCTGGAAAGTTTGAACGGATTCTTTGGCCAGGTCTGCAGGAACGGCCACCACATGAAAGCGTGAGCCAATATCAATGCCGGCTGCGTAATCATGAATAACCGGTAACCCACGCTGCTTCAGATCATGCTTTTTCATGAGCACCTCCAGTCAAGTTGAACTGGACGGGGACTCGGATCAAATCACCTTCCTAAACGGGGTCACGGAACGTGCCACCACTAACGGGTCCGCAGCTTCCCCTGGGTCAAGTTTTTTGACGGGGACTAAGCCTCCAAAAAGCCAGCGACCACTGTCCAGTAAGATCAGTGTAGAACGCAGTGTTTCTAATCCAATGGGCCGCGGAGCGCCGGGGAGGCGGTTTTTTAGGATTTCGATGTCCAGGTCTTTCTCCCTGAGCAGGGCTTTGAGCCTCTGAATCTCTCGCTGGTCGGCGGTAATCGCCTTGGCGCCTACCGGCGTCGAGCCCAAACGCTCTTTGCGTACCTGATCGACCCAACGACGCAAGGCGGTAGGGCCTATATCCAAACTGGCACACACCTCGGTAACCGGCTGGCCTTCGTCCAGCACCATGCTGGCAGCCTTGAGCTTGAACTCACTCGAATAAGATTTACGCATATCCAAACACCTCAGATTTGGGCGCCATCATAGCGCCCGATTGAAGTGTCCAAAATCATTAGGCCAGTTCACCCTCGCTCCTACAAAAAGCCTTAACTGAACGTCATCAGGGCTTGCCCGCTCACCATACCCATTGTGCTTCCACCCGGTCCCTGCCCGCCTGCTTGGCCGCGTACACCGCTGAGTCGGCGCGCAGCAGCAGCCCATCGACGTCTTCATCGATCCGCCAGCTGGCCACACCAAAGCTGGCGGTAACGACGCCCACCGTGGGCATCGGGTTATTGCGCAGCGACTGCCACAATTCCAGCGCCAGGATGCGGGCCTGTTCGCCATCGGTGTTGGGGCACAACACCATGAACTCCTCGCCACCCAAACGGCAGAAGACGTCGGTACGGCGCAAGCGTTGGCTGATGCGTTTGCATAATTCCTGCAGCACCCCATCGCCGACCGCATGCCCATGCTTGTCGTTGATACGTTTGAAGTGGTCGATGTCGAGCATGATCACCGACAATGCCCCGGATGTCCGGTTGAGCCGCGCCATTTCGATCTTGAGGCGGTCCTGGAAATAGCGACGATTATGAATCCCTGTCAGAGAGTCGGTAATCGACAGCGCACGCAGTTCTTCTTCCACCCGTTTGAGATCGGAAATATCCGACACGTAGCCATGCCACAGCGTCCCCCCGCCGGGCAGTTCTTCCGGGGTGGCCTCGCCGCGAATCCAGCGCAGGCCCCGTTGCGGCAAGAGCACCCGGTACTCTTCGCGCCAATGGCTCAACTGCAACGCCGACAACCGAATCGAGCTGCGTACCCGCTCCGCATCCAGGGGGTGGATACGCTCGAAGACCTGCTTCGCGTCCTGTTGCAATACCGCTGTTTCGATTTCATAAATGTCGCGCATGCCGTCGCTGGCATAAATGAAGCGCCAGTTGTTCTGGGGTTCCAGGGTGAACTGGAAGATACCGCCGGGCACATGGGCGCTGAGCTTCTTCAGCAGGCGATCGCGGGCCGCCAGCGCTTCGTAGGCACGCTTTTGCTCGGTGATATCCAGGTAGATCGCCAGGTAGCCGACCCACAACCCATGATCGTCGAGCAGCACGGTGGCCAACATCGTGACGGTCAATGGGCTGCCGTCCTGGCGAGTCAAGGTCCACTCACGGGCTTCGTGCAGGTTGTCGGGGCTTTCCACCAGCATCGCCTGGCTGGCGGGAATGTGCTTGCCCAGCGCCACGCTCAGGCTGGCCGAGCGCGTCTCCAGCTCCGAGGCCAGGTGCAGGCTTTCAAGGGTGAGCTTGCCCACCACCTGCTCGGCCGTGAACCCGAGCATGTGTTCGGCTCCGGCGTTGAACGTATTAATGACACCGCGCAAGTCGGTCGCAATGATCGCAACCTGGGTGGCGGCATTCAGCACGCTGCGCAATTGCCCGTGGGCACCGCGCAGCTCCTGCTCGCGCAGGCGTAACAGCGCGGTGCGCTGCGCCACCATTTTCAAGGCACGCTGGCGCTGGCTGACCAGCACGTAGAGCAAGGAGCCGAGCAACAGGCTGAGCAATCCGCCCATGGCCATAAGCGTGATCAACGAGGAACGGTTGGCCTGTTCGAACACCTGGCTCGGGCGCAGGGTCAGGACGTAGACATGGTCGCCCAAGGTGAGGCGGCGCATGGCGGTCAGGTCGCTGTCGGCCAAGGGATTGCTGGAGACGTACAACACGCGTTTTTGCAGGTCGGAGGTGTCGACGATCTGCATCACCAGGTTATCCCGCTCTGGCCTGGGTAAACCGTCGGCCACCAGTTGGCGCATGCTGATCACTGCCATCACGTAGCCATGGAACACCCTGGGGGAATGTTCGGAAACGACCGGCGCCACCAGTAACACCCCGGTAGCATAGGCGGGTTCTATGCCCACCAACTGCATCGGTTGGGACACCTCCAGCTTGCCGCTTGCTTGTGCGCGCTCAAGGACCGAACGCCGCAGGGGCTGGGCCAACAGGTCAAAGCCCAGGGGCGAGCCAAGCAGACTTTGCGTCTGGCTGTAGAGTACCGGCACATATTCATCGCGCTCGGGCGCTGGGGCCAACTCGCCGGCCGCGTTCAACTCACGGATCACAAAGCGCTCACCGAGCAGGCGGGACTGTTCTTGCTCAAACGGGCCGCGCTGCTCGCGCAACACCCGGGGTGCCCAGGCATAGGCACGGGTGCGCAACAATAAGGGCTGGGCGAAACCATCGAACTCTTCGCGGGACACATCGTTTGAGTTGACGAAAAACCGCCGCAGGCTGTTCAGGCGTTGCTCCTGGTCCTCGAAGCGCTCCTGCAGGCGCGCATACCGCTCGTTGACCAGCAACTGAAAGCGTTGGCGTACCTGTTGCTGGTAAAGATCTGACGTTGCCCAGGCGACGATGAGCGTCAGGGCACACCCTGCCAGGAACACCACTAATGCCACCAGCCAAGCCGACGCCTGTTCACTGATAAAGCCTAGGATTTTCGGGCGAACAGCTTGCAACGGCATAAGCAACACTCACAACGCCAGCGTGCGGGGGTGTCACTTTGGCTTGGCCTTAAGTTATAGCCATCGGCCCAGTATTTGACCAGCCAAAAGAACTGTAGGAGCGAGGGGACACCTAGTTCTTGCTCGCGAAGAACTTGAAGACGCCGCGTTTATTCAGAAAAAACGCGTCGATATTGAGTTTTTCGCGAGCAAGAACTAGGCGTCCCTCGCTCCTGCAGGGGGCTATCAGCGAGCGGTGATTTTCCACGCCCGGTGGATCTTGGCATTGCGCGCAAAATCCGGGTCGATGGTCTTGTCGCTGATTTCCTCGACCGCATAGCGTTCGCTGAGGTTGTCCTCAAGCGCGAACTTGCGGAAGTTGTTCGAGAAGTACAGCACGCCACCCGGTGCCAGGCGGGCCATGGCCAGGTCGAGCAACTGTACGTGGTCACGCTGAACGTCGAAGATGCCTTCCATGCGCTTGGAGTTGGAGAAGGTCGGCGGGTCGATGAAAATCATGTCGAACTCATCACGGCTGGCTTCCAGCCACGCCATCACATCACCTTGCTCCAGGCGGTTCTTGTCGGAGAAACCGTTGAGGGAGAAGTTACGACGTGCCCAGTCCAGGTAGGTCTTGGACAGGTCGACGCTGGTGGTGCTGCGCGCACCGCCCTTGGCGGCATGCACACTGGCGGTCGCGGTGTAGCAGTACAGGTTGAGGAAGCGCTTGCCGGCCGCTTCTTTCTGAATGCGCAGGCGCATCGGGCGGTGGTCGAGGAACAGGCCGGTGTCCAGGTAGTCGGTGAGGTTGACCAGCAGCTTCACACCGCCTTCGCTGACCTCGGTGAATTTGCCTTGGGCGCTCTGGCGCTCGTATTGCTTGGTACCGCTCTGGCGCTCGCGACGCTTGACCACCACGCGGTTCTTGTCGATGTTCAGCGCCTGGGGAATGGCGGCCAGGGCATCGAACATGCGCGCGGAGGCTTTTTCCGGGTCGATGGACTTCGGCGCGGCGTATTCCTGAACATGCACCCAGTCGTGGTACAAGTCGATGGCCATGGAATATTCCGGCATGTCGGCGTCGTACACACGGTAGCAATCCACGCCTTCACGCTTGGCCCACTTGCCCAGCAGCTTGAGGTTCTTTTGCAGGCGGTTGGCAAACATCTGCCCGCCTTCGCTCAAGCGCGCCTGCTCGACCACCGGGGCCGGGGCTGGCTTGATCGGGTTGCCGTTCTTGTTGTACTGACGCTCTTGCGGCTCGGCCGGAGCCTGGTCGTAAGCGGCCTGTTCGCGTTCGGCCTGGCGCTGTTCCGGGGTGCGACGCTCACCGGTGACGAACTGGTCCGGGTTGACCTTGATCAGCAGCAATTTGCACGGCAAGGCGCCGTTCCAGAATGAATACTGCTTGTGGCTGCGGATGCCCATACGCTTACCCAGGTCCGGCGCCCCGGTAAACACCGCCGCTTCCCAGCCCATGCACGCCTGGCGCAGACGCTCGCCGAGGTTCTGGTAGAGGTACAGCAGGCTGGCTTCGTCACCCAGGCGCTCGCCGTAGGGTGGGTTGCAGATCACCAGGCCTTTCTGGTTCTGGTCCGGGCGCGGCTCAAAGGTACCGACTTCGCCTTGGTACACCTTGATCCAGTGGCTCAGGCCTGCGCGTTCGATGTTATTGCGCGCGGGTTGGATCAGACGCGGGTCCGCTTCGTAGCCACGGATCCACAGCGGGGTTTTGTTCATGCCGATGGCCGCGCGCTCAGTGGCCTCGGCGTGCAGTTTTTTCCACAGCGCCGGGACATGACCCAGCCAGGTGGTGAAGCCCCACAGTTCGCGGTTGAGGTTGGGCGCCATGTCGGCGGCAATCATCGCGCCTTCGACCAGGAAGGTACCGACACCGCACATCGGGTCGGTCAGCGCGCCGCCTTCGGCAGCAATACGCGGCCAGCCGGCGCGGATCAGGATCGCGGCCGCCAGGTTTTCCTTCAGCGGCGCCGCACCTTGCTGCAGGCGGTAGCCGCGCTGGTGCAGGCTGTGGCCGGAAAGGTCAAGGGACAGAATGGCTTCGCCACGGTCCAGGCGCAGGTGGATGCGCAGGTCCGGGTTGATTTTGTCGATGGACGGGCGTTCGCCACTTGGCGTGCGCAGCTTGTCGACGATCGCATCCTTGACCTTCAACGCACCGAAGTGGGTGTTGTCGATGCCCGAGCCGTGGCCGCTGAACTCCACTGCCAGAGTACCGTCGCTGACCATGTGGTCGGCCCATTCGATATCCAGTACGCCATGGTAGAGGTCCTCGGCGTCCTTCATCGGGAAGCGCTTGAGCACCAGCAACACCCGGTTGGCCAGGCGTGACCAGAGGCACAGGCGATAGGCAGTTTCCATGTCGGCCATGCCGCGTACGGCCGAGGTGTGCTCCCGGGCTTCCTCAAGGCCAAGCCCGACGGCTTCCTCGATCAGCAGGCCTTCGAGGCCCTTGGGGCAAGTGAGGAAGAGTTCAAAACGGTCCGACATGGGGCATTCCAGGCTTTTCAGCAATAAATGAGCGGCGACGCATCACCGGCTCGGTTTTCAATCAAGCACTTTTCTTGAAGAGTGCTCGCGTGGCACGAATGTGCCGTCCCACCCCGCCTGACGGGCCCTTGGGCCTTTGGTGACGGGGCAGAGAGAACTGTTGGGTAACAATAAGAAAGCAACAAAAAGAAATATTCCGACCCTTCGTCGAATAATAACCGACAGCAACAGGAGGATATTCTCACTGGAGGATTAAACCCATCCTCTATGCAGGGTGCATCATAGCTGGCTTTGCCCAATAAATGGGGCGAAAAGCCAGGGCAGCTTATGGCTATAGCATCGTTATCGTTACGTGCTTATGACAAAACGATCATTGAATCCATGTGACCTATTGGTTAGAACTCAACACAGGTTGGCGCCGTAACGACGCTGACACATCGGCTCGCCACGCCGGCAGCGAGCCCACCAACGGCAGAAAAACTCTGCCCGGCCTCAGACGAGGCCGAAGGATATCAAGACAGTCAACAAGTGAGGGAAACACCCTATGAGAAGACTTAAGCGTGATCCGTTGGAAAGAGCATTTTTACGCGGATATCAATATGGCGTTCATGGCAAATCCCGTGAGCTTTGCCCATTTACTCTACCGTCGGTACGCCAAGCCTGGATCAACGGCTGGCGAGAAGGACGCGGCGACAACTGGGACGGTATGACTGGCACTGCGGGAATCCACAGACTCAACGAACTTCACGCCGTCGGCTAATCAAGGGCATTTAATTCCGACACCACCACGAATAGATAAGACTTAACCACGCACGCCCCATCCGGGCGGCGGGCTTCGGCCCAGGGGCTCCTTTATGGAGCCCTTTTTATTGGCCGCTGATCAAACGTTACGGGGCAGTGCAGCAATGGCATCCACCGCCTCACGAATCAGCGCCGGGCCCTTGTAGATGAAACCGGAGTACAACTGCACCAGGCTTGCGCCAGCGGCGATCTTCTCGGCTGCGTGCTTGCCTTCGGTAATGCCGCCCACCGCGATGATCGGCAGACGCCCGGCCAGCTCAGCGGCCAGCACCTTGACGATATGAGTGCTCTTTTCCCGTACCGGCGCGCCCGACAGGCCGCCCGCTTCATCGCCATGGGCCAGGCCTTCGACGCCGACACGGCTCAAGGTGGTGTTGGTCGCAATCACCGCATCCATACCGGAATCCATCAGGGCCTGGGCCACCAGCACGGTTTCTTCGTCGCTCATGTCCGGCGCGATCTTGATCGCCAGGGGCACGCGCTTGCCATGGCGCACCGCCAGGTCTTCCTGGCGCTGGCGCAAGGCTTCGAGCAGTTGCTTGAGGGAGTCGCCGAACTGCAGGCTGCGCAGCCCCGGGGTGTTGGGTGAACTGACGTTAACGGTGACATAGCTGGCGTGGGCATAAACCTTGTCCAGGCAGATCAGGTAGTCATCCACCGCACGCTCAACCGGAGTATCGAAGTTCTTGCCGATATTGATACCCAGGATGCCCTTGTACTTCGCCGCCTGGACCCGCGACAGCAAGTGATCGACGCCCAGGTTGTTGAAGCCCATGCGGTTGATGATCGCCTCGGCTTCCGGCAGTCGGAAGATACGTGGTTTGGGGTTGCCTGGCTGCGGACGCGGGGTCACGGTGCCGATCTCGACAAAACCGAAACCCAGTTGCGCAAAACCATCGATCGCCGCGCCGTTCTTGTCCAGGCCCGCGGCCAGCCCCACCGGGTTGGGGAAATCGAGCCCCATCACCGACACCGGCATTTTTGCCGGGGCCTTGCATACCAGGCCATTGAGTCCCAGACGGCCACCGGCGCCGATCAGGTCCAGGGACAGATCGTGGGAGGTTTCCGGGGAAAGTTTGAACAACAGCTGGCGGGCCAAGGTATACATGGGCGGGCTAGACTCGGATGGCGGCGAAAAGTGGTGGCGATTATAGCCGGGGTGGCCGTCCGCACGCGAGGCGTGCCATCCAAACGTCAATAGCGCTGTTGCACCAGCGCCTCATAACGCGCCCAGATCTTTTCCGCATAGCGCCTGCGCAAGGCGTCGCGCTCAGGCCCGGCACCCGTCCCCACGTTATAGGAACCCACCGCAGTCCAGTTGTAGCCAAAGCGCCGGATGAACTCGGCCAGTATTGAAGCCCCGACGTCCACCGAGAGGCAGGGCTCGCTCAACAGTCGCTCCTCGGTAATCCCCAGCTTGAGCAGGCGGGGCAAGTGGATGCTGTTGATCTGCATCAGGCCGATATCACGTGTACCGTTCCGGTTGGCGTGGTTCATCGCGTCGGCCCGATAACCCGACTCCACAGCGGCGATCGCCTGGAGCAATTCGGGCTCGATATCGTAGCGCCGGGCGGTTTCCTCCCAACAATAGGCCAGCGCCTGATTGCCGCTCATCCATACCCCGAGCACGAGGCCCGTGCACCAGCGCCTACCCATGGCTGACCTGGCCGCAGGCCGGACACACACGTTCAACGGCTCCGCTCTCCCTGGGAACATGCCGCGCCACCCTCACCGGGCAGGTAAAACGATACCCCCGCCCGTAAACCGTCTTGATCAACCCCTTGTCGGCGCCAAGGTGTTTACGCAGCGAGTAGATACAACGCGTCAGCGATTCCTCGGCGACCTCCCCCTGGGGCCAGGCCAGCCCCAGCAAGCGATCCTTGGTCATCAGCACACCGCCGGAAACCAGCAGCAAGCGCAACACATGCCACTCCTTGGGCGGTAGCTGAACCACCGAGCCTTCGCGGGTCAGTCGTCCGTCGTCATGCAGGGTCCAACAGGCAAACGTCAGCGCATTCGTCGTCAATTCATCATCCACGACGACCCTCTCCAACTCGGTTTTCGACTACTGACATTGACGTCCTTATTTACAGTGCTGGCTCAAGTGCCCACGTCATTACTATAAAAACCCGCCTTACGAGCCACGCTAGGAATAAGCTCATACATCCAGCGATTACTGGAGCAGCCCAGTAGGATAATTCCCCATTGCTAGCTTCCAGGCGCCTGCGCCGTGGTTGCGGTAAACCCACCTGCCCGATGCATGGGTCAGCCCCCTATTCACATGGAAGGTTCGCGCCCCGACCGTAAAAAAGCGCGCTGCACACGGTCGTGTTGCGCCGCAGTCAATGGCGGCGGGCCTCCCGCCCCCTCCACTTCATTCCCCACGGCCCGGGCCTGAATCACAAACAGGCGAACCTCAGCTGCGCGACCGGTCGCCGTACCGCGCCGCCGCTCATGGGCCTCACGGTTGAATGCGCCCAGCCACAAACGCTTGCCCTGCGGCACCCGCACCCCACTGTTGACGCCCACCCGCCCCACTGCCGTCGGTTTTGCGCGACGCCCGGTTTCACTCACCTGGCGGCCATCCATGATGTCGAGGAGCATCTCGATCCGATTCGCCTCGGCAAAGCGCGGTAGCACGCTGACCTGCGTGCCATAACGCACGGGTTTCCAATCGACCGAGTCGTCTCCGGGCGCTGGCAGATAGAAGGTTCGATTGTCCTGGAACACCGCCGGCACATTCTCCTGGGTGAGAATCACCGGCAACTGGAGCACTTTGGCTCGCTGACGGCGCTCCAGCGCGGCGAGCTGCAGCATCAAGCGATTATCGTCCAGCGGTTCCAGGATTCGCGTGATCGCGGTCCCGGCCTGTTTGTCCCAGGCCAGGTCCAGCTTCTCCAATTCGCTACGGTCAACGTCCACCAGCCACAACGACACTTCGACAGACCGCTTGGGTGTGTCCAGTTCCGCCACCAGTCGCTCGATGAAACTTACCTGCGCAGGCTTCCCCTTGACCAACAGGCTGTTGGTGTCCGGATAGGCGATCACCGCAAGGCTCTTGTCGGCCAGCGGGCCCTTCTGCTCGCTGGCCAGCAGGGTCTCGATCATCGACGCCATGCCCGGCACCGTGATCCGCTCTTCGCCCAGGGTGTACCGACGGTCCGCCACATGGGTATTGAGCACCTGGACCACGGCAAAAGCCTGAGTCCCCACGCGCAAGTCAGCCCGCTGGCGGTCCATCAGCTGGGCCAGGCGCAACACCCGGTCGACATAATTCGGCGGGCCGGCCGCATAGAACGTGCGCTCCCCACTTGCGCGCAAGGGGTAGCGTGATTCATCGAGGCCCGAGCGACGCATGAGGCTGCGAAACCTGTCAACGGTGATATGGCGCAGCGTCACCACCGAGCTTTTTGCCTCGCTGGCGTCATAAAGAAAAATCGCCTGCTCATCGCCGTACCAGATCAAGCCCTGTTGCAGCGCCAGCGTTTCCAGGGCTCGTTGCGGTGCATCGAGATCAAGGCTGCCCGTAAAACGTTTACGCGCCGCCTCGCGGCTCACCACCACGGGCACGCCCAAGGGCACCGACAAGGCAGTAAGGACGGTATGCAGGCTCTGCTCCCGCGCCTGGTAACTCTCGCCCCACGCCAGCGCATTGGCCGAGAGCAACGCAACACAAAGCAGCCAGCGACACAGCCAGGGGTGGGACAGCGTTGCGGGGAGGTCAGCGTGCACCGTGGGGTTCCTGAACAGCCTGGCCATAAGAAGCGGCCATACTGGGAGGACACACATTTTCAATCATGATGAAAATGTGACGGCTGGCGGCGCCACCCAGTCCGTGGCATGTGCCTTGCTATGCACTCTATCGCGGAGCACGCGCCAACGGCGGAGCGAGCTTACGGACAAGGGCGTCGTTACCCACAGTGGCCTTACATCGCCATCCAAGGGAACGACGCTTTTTTTTGGAAGAAAAGGTAGGTGTTGATGAACGATTCGGTTGGCAACAGCCCGACGAACGACCCGCTGGCATGGGTCAACGGCAGCGATGCCCCGGAAAAGAGCAGCCTCGACCTGGGCTTCATGGCCTTGAGCGATTGCGCTTCACTGGTGGTGGCCGCGACCCAGGGCTTCGCTCAACCCTATGGCCTGACCCTGAACCTCAAGCGCCAATCCTCCTGGGCCAGCCTGCGGGACAAATTGGTCAGTGGCGAGCTCGACGCCGCCCACAGCCTGTACGGCCTGATCTATGCCGTGCACTTGGGCATCGGCGGCGTAGCCCCCACCGACATGGCGGTGCTGATGGGACTGAATCAGAACGGTCAAAGCATCAACCTGTCCCATGGCCTGCAACAGCAAGGGGTGGTCACTCCTGAGGCATTGGACCGCCACGTGCACCAAAGCCGAACAAAACTGACCTTCGCCCAGACCTTTCCCACGGGCACCCATGCCATGTGGCTGTATTACTGGCTGGCGAGCCAAGGTATTCATCCGTTGCAGGATGTGAACAGCGTCGTGGTCCCCCCACCGCAAATGGTTGCGCACCTGCAAGCCGGGCGTATCGATGGCTTTTGCGTCGGCGAGCCCTGGTGTGCCAGTGCCGTGGCGCAAAACCAGGGCTTTACTCTGGCAACCACCCAGGCGATCTGGCCGAACCATCCGGAAAAGGTGCTCGGCTGCACCCAGGCGTTCGTCGACCAATACCCCAACACCGCCCGCGTGCTGGTGATGGCCGTCCTCGAGGCCAGCCGATTCATTGAAGAGAGCACGGAAAACCGCCGCTCCACCGCGCAATTGATCAGCGGCCGCGACTACCTCGACACCCCGCTCGACTGCATCGAACCGCGCCTGCTGGGGGCTTATGACGACGGCCTGGGCAATCACTGGCAAGACCCCCATGCCCTGCGCTTCTTTGCCAATGGCGAGGTGAACCTGCCGTACCTCTCCGACGGCATGTGGTTCATGACCCAGTTCCGCCGTTGGGGCCTGCTGCGCGAAGACCCGGACTATCAGGGCGTCGCCCGCCAGGTACAACAATTGGCGCTCTATCGCCAGGCGGCCGACGCCCTGGACATTCCCCCCCGCAATCAGGACATGCGCAGCAGCCAACTGATCGACGGCAAGGTCTGGGACGGCTCGGACCCGGCCGGCTACGCCCGCAGCTTCCGCCTGCATGCCCTGGCCGACCACACCAACCACCAGGCCTCGCGCTGACAGGAGCACTTTTATGCTGCGAATCCTGTTGATCAACGACACCCCGCGCAAGGTCGGACGCCTCAGAACCGCACTGATCGAGGCCGGCTTCGAGGTGATCGATGAGTCCGGCCTGACCATCGACCTCCCGGCCCGCGTCGAAACGGTGCGCCCGGACGTGATTCTGATCGATACCGAGTCACCGGGCCGCGACGTGATGGAGCAAGTCGTGCTGGTCAGCCGCGACCAGCCACGGCCGATTGTGATGTTTACCGACGAGCACGACCCTAATGTGATGCGCCAGGCCATCAAGTCCGGCGTCAGTGCCTATATCGTCGAAGGCATCCAGGCCCAGCGCCTGCAACCGATTCTCGACGTGGCCATGGCCCGTTTCGAAAGCGACCAGGCCCTGCGCGCCCAGCTCCAGGCCCGCGACCAGCAGTTGGCGGAACGCAAGCGCATCGAGCTGGCCAAGGGCATGCTGATGAAAATGAAGGACTGCAATGAGGAAGAGGCCTACACCCTGATGCGTCGCCAGGCCATGAGTCGCCAGCAGAAGCTGATCCAGGTGGCGGAGCAGATTATCGCCATGAACGAGTTGCTCGGCTGATTTGGCTCATCTCTTGCTAAACAATCATTACAGGTAACCAACGGCGGTTGCCCCTCCACGACAAAGACGTCGCACACCCGGTTTGCCCTCGCGAACCCGGTGGCGGCGTTTTTTCGTTTTGGCCCAGTCGAACTGGGCCGGTGGGGCGGCCTTAGCCGGCGGCTCCATCACCAGGCCTTCTTACAAGACTCCCAACCGTTGAGGTGCGTGATGAAATCAAGCTTCTGGAAATCCGGGCACACCCCGACCCTGTTTGCCGCGTTCCTGTATTTCGACCTGAGCTTCATGGTCTGGTACTTGTTGGGCCCGCTGGCGGTGCAGATCGCCGCCGATTTGCACCTGACCACCCAACAGCGTGGCCTGATGGTGGCGACGCCGATCCTGGCTGGCGCGGTGCTGCGCTTTCTGATGGGCATGCTGGCAGACAAATTGTCGCCCAAGACCGCCGGGCTGATTGGTCAGGTGATCGTGATCGTCGCATTATTCGGCGCCTGGAAACTGGGGGTTCACAGCTACGAGCAAGCTCTGCTGCTGGGGCTCTTCCTCGGTATGGCCGGCGCGTCTTTCGCCGTGGCGCTGCCGCTCGCCTCCCAGTGGTACCCGGCTGAACACCAGGGCAAGGCCATGGGGATTGCCGGTGCTGGCAACTCGGGCACCGTGTTCGCGGCGCTGTTGGCCCCCGTGCTGGCAGCGGCGTTCGGCTGGAGCAATGTCTTCGGCTTTGCCCTGATTCCACTGGTCCTCACGCTCGCCATCTTCGCCTGGCTCGCACGCAATGCCCCCGAGCGGCCGAAGGCCAAGTCCATGACGGATTACTTCAAGGCCCTGGGCGACCGTGACAGCTGGTGGTTCATGTTTTTCTACAGTGTGACCTTCGGCGGCTTTATTGGCCTGGCCAGCGCCCTGCCCGGCTATTTCAACGACCAGTACGGCCTGAGCCCCGTGACCGCAGGCTACTACACCGCCGCCTGCGTGTTCGGTGGCAGCCTGATGCGCCCACTGGGCGGCGCCCTCGCCGACCGATTCGGTGGGATTCGTACCCTGCTCGGCATGTACAGCATCGCGGCGATCTGCATTGCCGCCGTCGGTTTCAACCTGCCCAGCTCCTACGCGGCGCTGGCACTTTTCGTGTGCACCATGCTCGGTCTTGGCGCAGGCAATGGCGCGGTGTTCCAGTTGGTGCCACAGCGGTTCCGTCGTGAGATTGGCGTAATGACCGGCCTGATCGGCATGGCCGGCGGCATCGGTGGTTTCGCCTTGGCTGCGGGCATGGGCGCCATCAAGCAAAGCACCGGCAGCTACCAATTGGCCCTGTGGTTGTTCGCCAGCCTGGGCGTCCTGGCCTGGTTCGGTCTGCACGGCGTCAAGCGTCGCTGGAGAACCACCTGGGGTTCGGCCGCCGTGACCGCCGCACGCGTCTGATGAGCCTGCAACTGAGCGTCGCCCACGCCAGCGCCATCGGCCCACGGGCGGAAAACCAGGATGCGCTGCGGGTTGTCACCCCCGTGGCGGAACTGGCGGCGAGCAAAGGCTACCTGTGTGCCCTGGCCGATGGCGTCAGCCAATGTGCCGACGGTGGCCTGGCATCACGCTCGACCCTGCAGGCCCTGGCCCTGGACTACTACGCCACGCCGCAAACCTGGGGCGTGGCCCAGGCACTGGAGCGTTTGCTGCTGGCGCAGAATCGCTGGCTGCAGGCCAATGGCGGTGGCCAGCCGCTGCTGACCACCCTCAGCGCCCTGGTCTTTCGCGGCCAACGCTTCACCCTCGCCCATGTGGGTGATTGCCGGGTGTATCGCTGGCTGGACGGCGAGTTGCTGCGCATCAGCGAAGATCACGTGTGGGAACAACCGGGCATGCAGCATGTGCTCAAACGTGCCCTCGGCCTGGATCAGCACCTGGTGCTGGATTTCCTCGATGGCCAATTGCGCCAGGGCGAGTGCTTTCTGCTGCTCAGTGATGGCGTGTGGGCCACCCTCGGCGATCACAGCATCCGTGCGATCCTGCGCGAACAAGCCGATCTGGACCTGGCGGTAAACACCCTGGTCAACGCCGCCCATCTGGCCGGCAGCCAGGACAATGTCAGCGCGTTGCTGGTGCGTGTCGACACCCTGGGCGCGGCCACCCTCGGCGACGCCCTGGTGCAACTGCAGCAATGGCCCCTGCCGCCGCCCTTGAAGGCCGGGCAACACTTCGAAGGTTGGCAGGTGGAGGCCCTGCTGGCACAAAGCCGACAATCCTTGCTGTACCGGGTGCGCGATGCCCAGCAGCAACCCTGGCTGCTGAAAACCCTGCCCCTGAATCGCGACGATGACAGCGACGCCGGCCAGGCATTGCTGTCGGAAGAATGGTTCCTGCGACGAGTGGCCGGCCGCGCGTTTCCTGAAGTGCATGCAGCCAGTGGGCGCCAGCATTTGTATTACGTGATGCGCGAATATCCGGGGCAAACCCTGGCCGAGCTGTTCCGGCATCAGGGCCCATTGCCCCTGGCGCAATGGCAATCCGTGGCCGAACGCTTGCTGCGCGCCGTGGGCATGCTGCATCGACGGCAGATCCTGCACCGCGATATCAAGCCGGAAAACCTGCTGCTGGGCGACGACGGTGAATTGCGCGTGCTGGATTTCGGCCTGGCCTACTGCCCCGGTCTCTCGGAAGACCGCGCCCACGTACTGCCTGGCACTCCGAGCTTTATTGCCCCCGAAGCATTCAATGGCGACCCTCCTACGACCCAGCAGGATTTATATAGCGTCGGAGTCACCCTGTATTACCTGCTGACCGGGCATTACCCCTACGGTGAAATCGAAGCTTTCCAACGGCCCAGGTTCAGCCAAGCGGTCAGCGCCAGTCGTTATCGCCCTGACCTGCCGGATTGGTTGCCGCTGAGCCTGGAACGGGCCATCGCCGCTCAACCGGCACAGCGTTATGAAACCGCCGAAGAATGGTTACGGGTGCTGGAACAGGCTGATCGCCAGGAACTCAGCATTCGCCCCAGGCCGTTGCTGGAGCGAGAGCCGTTGAAGGTCTGGCGAACCCTGGCGCTGCTGTCGATGTTGATCAACCTGGTGCTGCTGTATTCACTCTTTCACAACTGACGCCAATCTCTACATGAGGGAAAACACATGAACGCAAAAGTCTGGCTGGTGGGCGCGGGTCCCGGCGACCCGGAGCTGTTGACCCTCAAGGCGGTTCGGGCGATGAACGAAGCCGAGGTGGTGTTGATCGATGATCTGGTCAACCCGGCCGTGCTGGAGCACTGCGTTGAGGCGCGGGTCATCACCGTGGGTAAACGCGGCGGCTGCCGCTCGACGCCACAAGACTTTATCCATCGCCTGATGCTGCGTTACGCGCGCCAGGGCAAGTGCGTGGTGCGGCTCAAGGGCGGTGACCCGTGCATTTTCGGGCGGGGTGGCGAGGAAGCCACATGGCTGCGTGAGCGCGGCGTCGAGGTAGAGTTGGTCAACGGCATCACCGCAGGGCTGGCGGGTGCGACCAATTGTGCCATCCCGCTGACCTTGCGCGGCGTCAGTCGCGGCGTAACCCTGGTCACCGCACACACCCAGGACGACAGTCGCCTGAATTGGCGCGCGCTGGCCGAAGGCGGGACAACATTGGTGGTGTATATGGGCGTGGCGAAACTGGAAGAGATACGCCAGCAGTTACTGGAAGGCGGGATGGCGGCGGACATGCCGGTAGCCATGATCGAAAATGCATCGCTGCCCCAGCAACGGGAGTGTCGCAGCGAGCTGTCACGGATGCATGAGGATGCGCGCGCATTCGCCTTGAAAAGTCCGGCGATCCTGGTGATCGGCAGCGTAGCCGCTACCGAACAGGCCGCCTACGTGGCATCGGCGGCCAGCGCCTGAGGTAAATTCCAGACGAAAAAAACCCGGCCGGAGCCGGGTTTTTTCTACATCTCAGTAATTACTGAGCGGTAGCTTCAACCGACGCTTCTACGCGACGGTTGATAGCGCGACCAGCTTCAGTTGCGTTGTCAGCAACTGGGCGGGACTCGCCGTAACCTACAGCAGTGATACGGCTAGGAGCTACGCCGTCTTTAACCAGGGCTTGCTTAACAGAGTCAGCACGACGCTGGGACAGCTTCTGGTTGTAAGCGTCTGGACCTACGGAGTCAGTGTGACCAGCAACTTCTACGTTGGTAGCTGGGTACTGAGCCATGAAGTCAGCCAGGTTTTTCACGTCGCTGTAGCTGTTAGGCTTAACAACGGACTTGTCGAAGTCGAACTTCACGTCCAGCTCAACACGAACAACCTGAGCAACTGGAGCTTCTGGCTCTGGAGTTGGCTCTGGAGCTGGTGCTGGGGTAGGAGCTGGAGCTGCTGCGCCAGCGTTACCGCCGAAGTTCACGCCCAGGCCAACCAGTGCGGAGTAGTCCCACTTGCCGTTGTCCAGACCGTAGTCAGCTTCAACACCGGCACGAGCGTACAGGTTGTTGGTGAAGTAGTACTTCACGCCGGTACCGACGGTAGCGAAAGTGGTCTGATCGCGACCGCTGTGGCCGTCAGCCAGCACATTGGTACGGCTCTGGTGGCCGAAACCGCCTTCTACGTATGGACGCAGGCTGTCTACGCCAGCTTGACCGAAGTGATACTGGGCAACGAGGCTGCCGGTATCGCCTTTGATCTTCTGGTTACCAGTACCGTCGTTCGAACGGGTGTGGTTGGTCTTGTCGTAGGACAGGTTCAAGGACAGGTCGTCGGTCAGGAAGTAACCGATGCGAGCGCCAGGATTGAAGCCGTCTTCGATGTGCTTGACGCTATCGTTGTACTGCTTCTTGTAGAACAGCTCGCCTTCAACTGCGCCTTGGCCTTGTGCCAGAACGCCGAAAGAAGTAGCGGCAATAAGAGAACCAATGGCCAAGCCCAAGGTGTTTTTCAGTTTCATCCGTTAAATCCCCATCTGGTGATTGTAAAGCAGTCCCACAAACCGGGGGACAACTCGGCGACAAGTCTAACAGAACTTGCCTACACGTAAGAGATATTTGCCACGCACTAAGTTTCAGTCTCGTCCGCAAATTTCTCACGTAATTTATCTAGAGCACGTTTGTAACGCATTTTTGTAGCACTCAAACCCATGTGCATGATGTCGGCGATTTCCTGAAATTCCAGCTCTGCGACAAATCGTAGCACCAGAATTTCGCGGTCAATCGGGTTCACATGCACCAACCAGCGATCAAGTCCGCCCTTTTCCTCGGGTGCCGGCGCCTTTTCTTCAGACGCTTCCTCAAGGGGGTCAAGACTCAAAGCGTCCATCAAGCGACGCTTTCGCCGTTCCTTCCTGTACTGCGTGATGCACTCGTTGTACGTGATGCTGTAGAGCCAGGTCTTGAACTTCGATTTACCCTCAAAGTTCTTAAGGCCATACAGCACCTTGAGCATCACTTCCTGACAGACATCATCCGCATCTCTATCGTTCCCTAAATACCTTGAACAAACGTTGAACAGAGTGCGTTGATATCTGCGCATCAATTCTTCGTACGCGCGAGTTACGTGAAACAGCTCCGTGTGTGCGCGCGCGACCAACTCCTCATCAGAGAGCTCACGGGGGTCATAGCGCGTGGACAGCGTTTGGGCTTTATTCAAAACAAGTCGTGCCGACAGTCAGGTCAATGTCCGCCACAACCCGGTGAGCCGGGTTCGCGGCGGCGTACATTAGCAGGGTTTGCCGGTTTAGCGGCTACTGACCTGCTGCTCCAGGAGAATCCGATTGGACAACGACACCAGGTCGCCATCATCGGTCAGCACCGTCGTCTTGACTGTGCCGATCTCCTCGATTTGCCCTTCGACCTCGCCCACACGCACCTGCTGCCCCACTTGATACAGCTCGCGCACATAGATTCCCGCAAGAATCTGGCCGGCAATTTCCCGGCTTCCCAAGCCCATGGCCAGCGCAACGGCCAGACCAACGGTAATCAAAACAATCACAATCACATGGTTGAGCAGGTCAGTCTTGACCTCCAACTGGCTGATCGCGACCGAAATACTGATGATGATCACCAGCCCCTGGGCAATTCGCCCCAGGCCAGCGGCATAGTCCAGTCCCACGCCTTCGGCCGCCCCGCGCACCAGACCATTGGCCAACTGCGCCAGCAAAACGCCTACCAGCAGCACCAGCGCGCCGCCGAACACTTTCGGCAAATACAGCGCCAGCATGTCGAGCGTAGCTGAAACTCGCTCAAGTCCAAGGGATTGAGCCGCAGAAACCAGGAAAATCAGCAAAACGAACCAATAAACGATCTTGCCGATCAACGTGGAGATCGGTACTTGCAGCCCGGCACGCCCCAGCAGCTTGGTCAGGCCGGTGCCCGCCATCAGGCGGTCAAGACCCAGTTTGGCGAGCAATTTGGACAGCAGGGTGTCAAGCAGCTTGGCCACGACAAAGCCCAGCAGCACAAGGACCAGGGCACCAAACAGGTTGGGAATGAAATTCGCCACCTTGGTCCACAATGCGGTCATCGCGGTGACCAGGCTCTGGGTCCAGAGATCAAGTTCCATATTCAATCAGCCTTATCAGCAGTGCGAGCAAGAGGTTTACGACGGGAAACCGGTGATACGTGGGCCGAACCATTGTTCAGGGCCATCATCAACGCCGGCAGCCAGCGGCCGAGCAGACCGAACAGATCACCCGCTCCAACCTGACGGTTGGCGGTTTTCAACACGCGGCCCAGGCAGGCATCGTCGTCGCGGTTGGACGGCGAGGCATTGAGCATGTCACGCAAAGACTGTTCGAACGGATCGTGCATAAAAGACCTCTCGCAAGTGAATTAAAAGACGAGGGTAAAATTCGTCGGGTCACATGAGACCCTTCCTACGTTCAGGTCATATTCAGCTCAAACCCAGCGTAATCGTCGAAATAGCCACCATTGTCCGAGTGCCACCGTCACCATCAACAGGCATGCGACCAGGAATCCATAAGGGCTGCCCGAGAAAGGAATCCCGCCCACATTTATGCCCAGCAGGCCGGTCAGAAAACTCATCGGCAGGAAGATCCCGGTGATGATCCCGAAGCGATACATGGTGCGGTTCATGCGTACGCTCAAACGCCGGTCTTCGGCCTCCAGCACAAGCCCCACGCGCTCCCGAGTCAACTCAAGCTCTTCCAGGTAGCGGGTCAGGCTGTTGTTCAATTCGTTCCAGTAGTCGGCATCGTCATCACAAAACCACGACAATTTTATCCGCGTGAGCTGGGCAAAAATATCCCGTTGCGGAGCCAGGAATCGCTTGAGCCCGGCCGCTCGCCGACGGATCTGCAAAACGCTGCCATGTTCCGGGGTGTACCGTTCGTCGGTATCGAGTTTTTCTTCTTCGCTATCGACGATTTCTGACAAATCCGTGACCAGATCCTGCACTTTGTTGGTGAGGTACTGCGCCAAATACAGGATGAGTTCCGATGCGGTTTTCGGCCCTTTGCCATCCGCCAGTTGCACCAACAGTTCATCGGTGGCGCGCAGCGGGCGCAAACGCAGGGAAATCACACGGCTGGCGGCGGCAAAAATGCGCACCGAGACCATGTCTTCCGGCTCGGCGCCTGGGTTGAGGTTGACCCCGCGCAGGAACAGCAGCAGCTCGGAATCCGGCAGCGGCAACAGACGCGGCCGGGTATTCTCCTCCAGCAGCAGGTCGCAGGCGAACTCCGTCAAGCCACTGGATCTGCGCAGCCAGGTCTGGGTTTGGGGATGGCTGCGATCCCAGTGCAGCCACAGGCTTTCCTGGGGCTGCAGCTGCAAATCGTCGAGCTCGGTCCGGGCAATCGAACGCGCACCGCCTTTACCGTCCAGCACCAGGGCATGCACCAGGCCCCATTGCGCGTTTTCTTCCTCGAACATCCTTACCCCTGTCGGCTATTGCGGTTTATTCAGGCATTTTCAGCGGGCTGGGCGACACGATCACGCCGTTATTGTCGGCATAGATGTATTCCCCCGGACGGAACGTCACGCCGGCAAACGTGACCACTACGTTCAGATCGCCAATGCCGCGCTTGTCGGTCTTCATTGGGTGGCTGGCCAAGGCTTGCACCCCCAGGTCGGTCTGGGCGATGACATCGACATCACGGATGCAACCGTAGATCACCAGCCCTTCCCAACCGTTTTTCGCGGCTTTCTCGGCGATCATGTCGCCCAGCAATGCGCGGCGCAGGGACCCGCCACCGTCCACTACCAGCACCTTGCCGGTGCCCGGCTGGTCGGCTTGCTCCTTGACCAGGGAGTTATCTTCGAAGCACTTGATGGTGACAATCTCGCCGCCAAAGGAGTCTCGGCCGCCGAAATTACTGAACATAGGCTCGAGCACCTGCACCAGCTCCGGGTAGGCGTCGCAAAGGTCGGGGGTCACGTAATGATTCATCGAAAAATTCCTTTCGGTCAAAGAAGTGTCTTTCAAGGAAGTACCGGTCGCAGCGGGTGCGAAACATCCCATTCGCCAGGCTGCAACGCAATAGCCACTGCGCGACTGAATATGACCAGAAGCGCCGGGCGCGTCATATCTTAGCCGCAACCTCGCTGGAACGAAACGCCCATGGTAGAGCGCTCCGTCAAACTGTGGCGAATGCCTCGGCCGGAGCGCCGACCAAAGGTGTAAGCGGGTCTTTCAACCATTGCGCCACCAGCGGCCATACTTCGGCCTGCGCGGCTTTGCTGATCAGCATCTCCACATGCCCGAAATCCCCGCTGAAGCCCTGCCCACGCCCCAGGCACAGGTACTGGCGATGCACGGAACCGACTTGTTCGAACAGCTTGCGGCAGGCCCAGTCCGGATCCTGCCGGTCGCCTGCGGCACTCACCGCAAGCAGCGGCACATCGACATCCGCCAGGCCTTTCCACCAATCCCGCTTCCCTTCGCCAAAGCGGCCGAACAGGCCGTTCCAACGCATGGCTTCGATCAGTAAGCCCGCCGGTTCATCCTCCGGGCCGCGCTTGAACCGCGCGCCAGACACCTCGCCAAGGCGCTTCAAGAACAATCGGCCGGCCCACTCCACGGGCGGGATTTTCAACGGCCAGTGGGTGCGGCTGACCTGACAGCCAAACAGCGCAACCGACGCCACTGCCGGCGCGCCGAGATGTTGCCCGCCAAGGGCCGCCGCCAGGGTAGTCGCCCCGAGAGAATGGCCGATCCAATGCGGAATCTGCGTGCTTTGCTCACGCACAAACGCGCCGATAGCCGGCAAATCGTAGCGGGCGTAATCGGCGACGCGATTCCTGGCGTAGCCATGGTTGCGCTTGGACAGGCCATGCCCACGCATTTCCGGGATCCACACATCAAACCCCTGTCGCGCCAGGTAGGCGCCCAGGCCAACACCCTTGGGCGAGTACCAAAAACGCCGATTGGAAAAACTGCCGTGCAACAAAATAACGGGAATGCCCCGGTTTTCCGGGACATCGGCCAACCCCAACCGGGTCACCGCCAGCTCGACGGTACCGTCGGGGCTGTTGCCGGGTTTGAGCCGATACACATCTTCACTCAGGTCGCCACGACGTTCAGCACTGATCAGGGCGACGGGAAACAGATTGCTGCTGCTTTGCATAATGCTCTTGCACAAAAAAGGGCGGCGTCCGCAAGGATTCCCGCCCTGTAAAGATAAGAATGCCGGCCACCCTCGACGGGTGACCGGCACTTTTGACGTAGCAACCTCAGGCGGACGCTTGGCCTTCGGCCAGGAAGAACCAGGTTTCCAGCACGGAGTCGGGGTTCAGCGAGACGCTTTCGATACCCTGCTCCATCAGCCACTTGGCCAGGTCAGGGTGGTCGGAAGGACCTTGGCCACAGATACCGATGTACTTGCCGGCCTTGTTACAGGCCTGGATGGCGTTGGCCAGCAGCTTCTTGACCGCCGGGTTACGCTCATCGAACAAGTGCGCGATGATCCCGGAGTCACGGTCCAGGCCCAGGGTCAGCTGGGTCAAGTCGTTGGAGCCGATGGAGAAACCATCGAAGAATTCCAGGAACTCTTCGGCCAGGATCGCGTTGGATGGCAGCTCGCACATCATGATCACGCGCAGGCCGTTTTCGCCACGGGACAGGCCGTTTTCGGCCAGCAGGTCCACCACCTGGCTCGCTTCGCCCAGGGTGCGCACGAACGGCACCATGATTTCGACGTTGGTCAGGCCCATCTCGTTGCGCACGCGCTTGAGGGCACGGCATTCGAGTTCAAAGCAGTCACGGAACGCTTCGCTGATGTAACGCGAGGCACCCCGGAAGCCCAGCATCGGGTTTTCTTCTTCCGGCTCGTAGAGCTTGCCGCCGATCAGGTTGGCGTATTCGTTGGACTTGAAGTCCGACAGACGCACGATAACCTTTTTCGGATAGAACGCCGCCGCCAGGGTACTGATGCCTTCCACCAGCTTCTCGACGTAGAAACCCACCGGATCGTTGTAGCCGGCGATGCGCTTGTCGACGCTGTCCTTGATGTCCGGCGGCAGGCCGTCATAGTTCAACAGGGCTTTGGGGTGCACACCGATCATGCGGTTGATGATGAACTCCAGGCGGGCCAGGCCCACACCGGCGTTTGGCAACTGCGCGAAGTCAAAGGCGCGGTCCGGGTTGCCGACGTTCATCATGATCTTGAACGGCAGGTCCGGCATGGCGTCGATGGAGTTCTGCTTGATGTCGAAGCCCAGCTCACCTTCGAAGATGAAGCCGGTATCGCCTTCGGCACAGGAAACAGTCACGCCCTGGCCGTCCTTGAGCAGTTGGGTGGCGTTGCCGCAACCCACGACCGCGGGAATGCCCAGCTCGCGAGCGATGATCGCCGCGTGGCAGGTACGCCCGCCACGGTTGGTGACGATGGCGCTGGCGCGCTTCATCACCGGCTCCCAGTCCGGGTCGGTCATGTCGGAGACCAGCACGTCGCCTGGCTGGACTTTGTCCATTTCGGACACGTCCTTGATGATCCGCACCTTGCCGGCGCCGATGCGCTGGCCGATGGCACGGCCTTCCACCAGCACGGTGCCGGTTTCTTTCAGCAGGTAGCGTTCCATGACGTTGGCCGAGGTACGGCTTTTCACGGTCTCGGGGCGAGCCTGCACGATATACAGCTTGCCGTCGTCACCGTCCTTGGCCCACTCGATGTCCATCGGGCACTGGTAGTGCTTTTCGATGATCATCGCTTGCTTGGCCAGTTCGCTGACTTCGGCGTCGGTCAGGCAGAAGCGCGCGCGCTCGGCCTTGTCGACTTCAACGGTTTTTACCGAGCGACCGGCCTTGGCCTCGTCGCCGTAGATCATCTTGATGGCCTTGCTGCCCAGGTTACGGCGCAAAATGGCCGGGCGACCTGCTTCGAGGGTGCCCTTGTGTACGTAGAATTCGTCCGGGTTGACCGCGCCTTGTACGACGGTTTCGCCCAGGCCGTAGGCGCCGGTAATAAAGACCACGTCACGGAAGCCGGATTCGGTGTCCAGGGTGAACATCACGCCGGCGGTGCCGGTTTCCGAACGCACCATGCGCTGCACACCGGCAGACAGGGCCACCAGCTTGTGATCGAAACCCTGGTGCACGCGGTAGGAAATCGCGCGGTCGTTGAACAGCGAGGCAAACACTTCCTTCGCCGCGCGGATCACGTTTTCCACGCCGCGGATGTTCAGGAAGGTCTCTTGCTGGCCGGCGAAGGAGGCGTCGGGCAAGTCTTCGGCGGTGGCCGAGGAACGCACGGCAACGGCCATGTCCGGGTTGCCGGCCGACAGGATGGCGAAGGCGGTGCGGATTTCTTCGTTGAGCTTCTCGGGGAACTCGGCTTCCATGATCCACTGGCGGATCTGGGCGCCGGTCTTGGCCAGGGCGTTGACGTCATCGACATCCAGGGCGTCCAGCGCGGCGTGGATCTGAGCATTGAGGCCGCTCAGTTCGAGGAAATCACGGTAAGCCTGGGCGGTGGTGGCGAAACCACCCGGCACTGACACACCGGCGCCCGCAAGATTACTGATCATCTCGCCGAGGGATGCGTTCTTGCCCCCCACATGCTCTACATCATGGACGCCGAGCTTATCGAGGGAAACTACGTACTCTACCAAGGTGATCTCTCCACTAACTGTGTTGGAAAAGCTCAGGACGCCGGCTGCTCAGTAGGAGCGAATACCTGCGTTTGTGGCCTGGACCTGGAAAATAAGTGAGAATGCGGCCCACTGTGGGGCAGCAAAATCGCGCCTATCATATCCAAGATTCGTCATCAGCTTAAGGCCCAGGGCTCAAATGAAACGATCTGCTTTCTTTATCTCCGATGGCACCGGCATCACAGCCGAAACATTGGGCCAAAGCCTGCTCGCGCAGTTCGAAAACGTTACCTTCGCCAAATTCACGCGACCCTACATCGACAACGTGGATAAAGCGCGGGCCATGGTACAACAAATCAATCTGGCCGCTGAAAAAGACGGCTTTCGCCCGATCATTTTCGACACCATCGTCAATCAAGACATTCGTGAGATTCTCGCGACTTCGAATGGTTTCATGATCGACATCTTCTCGACCTTCCTGGCGCCGCTGGAGCAGGAGTTGAGTGAACACTCCTCCTATTCGGTCGGAAAGTCCCATTCCATCGGGCATAACTCCAACTATATGGAGCGTATCGAGGCGGTGAATTTCGCCCTCGACAACGACGATGGCGCCCGCACGCACTACTACGACAAGGCCGACCTGATTCTGGTCGGCGTATCGCGCTGCGGCAAAACGCCCACCTGCCTGTACATGGCCATGCAATTCGGCATCCGCGCGGCCAACTACCCGCTGACCGAAGACGACATGGAGCACCTGACGCTGCCAGCGGCCCTGCGCGCCCACTCGCACAAGCTCTTCGGCCTGACCATCGACCCGGACCGCCTCACCGCTATCCGCAACGAGCGCAAGCCCAACAGCCGCTATTCCAGCTATGCCCAGTGCGAGTTCGAAGTGCGCGAAGTAGAAAATCTGTTCCGTCGCGAGAACATTGCGCATATCAATTCCACGCATTTTTCGGTGGAAGAGATTTCGGCGAAGATTCTGGTGGAGAAAGGTGTGGAGCGCAGGTTCAAGTGAAGCAACTGCAAGCCTCAAGCTATAAGCTGCAAGCTAAAGCCGCTCGGCTCTTGTCTTGCAGCTTGCGGCTTATAGCTGGAATCTGCCTCCCCCCTGCCCCAACGCCGTCGCCAGCGCATCAAACCCCGCCCGCAACAACTGATCATCTCCCGACGTATTACAGATACTCGCGCGAATAAACTGCGGCACGGCCGTCTGCCCCACGGCAAACGCCTCGGCGGTGGCGATCAGGTAGTTATTCTGCTTGAGCTCAGCCTCGATCTCCGAGGCGCGCCAGGGCTCGGGGACCTCGATCCAGAAATGCGGGCTGTTGAGGTGGGTGCGGTATTGCAAGCCGGCCAACAGATCCTGCACCAGGGCCTTGCGTCGGCTGATTTCATTGATCTGCTGGCGCAGCAGGTACTCCGCCGTACCGTTTTCGATCCACTGGGTGGCCAGTTCCAACGTCACCGGGGTGGCCATCCAGCAAGTCGAGCGCAAGGCGGCCGAGATACGGCTGACCAACGCCGGTGGCGCATGCACATACCCCACACGCAAACCGGCGGACACCGCCTTGCTCAGGCTGCTGATCAAAATCGTACGCTCGGGAGCGAAATAGCTGAGGGGCGGCGGACGATCCTCCACCAGCACGCCGTGGGCTTCGTCCTCGAGAATCAACAGGTTGTGTTCGCGGCACACCCGCACCAGCGCTTCGCGCCTGGCCACCGACAACACTGCCGTGGTGGGGTTCTGGATCGTCGGCGTGCAGTACAACGCCGAAATCCGGTGGTTACGACACACTTCATCCAACGCGCCCGGCAGCACGCCCTCTTCGTCCATCTCCAGACCGATCAGGCGTATGCCGAGCATGCGCGCAGCGGTGATCAGGCCGGGGTACGTCAGTTGCTCGGTGACGACCGTGTCACCGGCGCGCAGCAGCGCCATCATGGCGCAGAGCAGGCCGTGCTGGCCGCCATTGACGCAGATGACTTGCTCGGGAATCGGATGAAAGTCGCGCTGCACCAACCACTGCGCGCCCGCGTCGCGGTAACGCGGCAGCCCGGCATCCGGGGTGTAGGCGCTGATGTCCTGGAGAAACTTGGCGTTGGTCGACAGGGTCTGGAAGCTCTGCGCCAGAAAGGCCGTCTCCTGCCCAGGGATATGCATGTTGCGGCTCATATCGAAGTATTGGCGCGGCTCCTCGCTGACGTTACGAAAGCCTTCATCACGCTGGCGCTCCATCCCACGCTTGCGCACGAAAGTACCGTCACCGACTCGCGCCACCACCAGCCCCAGGCGCTCCAACTCGCCGTAGGCCCGGCTGATGGTGCCGATGGTGACACCCAAATTGTCGGAAAGCACCCGATGGGGGGGCAGTTTTCGTCCCGGTTCAATCAAGCCTTCGAGGATGCCCCGCTCCATCACATCGGACAGGCGCTTGTACTTCACGCCCTGACCGCTGGACAAGCCCTCCCGCATAATTGACACCATGTCAATATTTGTTTTGACAGCCATCTTTCGCCCTAATAGTGTGCTTTTACGGGTTCAATCGCCGATTCTAACAACTCATTACAAGTTCAATATAGAGTTCAATTCCGGCTCAGGGAAGCAATAAACGATGCCAATGTCAGCCGTTCTCGAAAACACCACCAAAACCAAAACCCAAAAACAGTGGCTGGCCGGCCTGGTCACCAGCGTGATGTTCCTGATCGTGTGCCTGAGCTGGGGGACGACTTGGCTGGGGATCAAGATCGCGGTGGAGAGCGTGCCCCCTCTGACGTCCGCCGGCCTGCGCTTCCTGATCGCCTTCCCGCTGTTCCTGTGCTTTGCCATGGTGCGCCGCGAACCGATCCTGTTTCCCCGCGAAAGCCGCTGGTTCTTCGTATTCGTGACGCTGTCCTACTTCAGCGTGCCTTACTACCTGCTCAACTACGGCGAGATGCATGTCTCGTCCGGCCTTACCGCCCTGCTGTTCAGTTGCATGCCGGTGTTCATCCTGATCTTCTCCGCGTTGTTCCTGCGCGAACGCATCTATTTTTCCCAGGTGGTCGGTATCGGTATCGGTTTCGGCAGCCTGTACATGATCATCAAGAGCCAGGGCCTGCACCTGGACCACGCCGAATTCTTCGGGGTACTGGCCATTCTGAGCGCCGCGATCATGCATGCCTTGTGCTATGTCATTACCAAGCAAAAAGGCAGCGCCATCAGCGTGATCACCTATAACACCCTGCCCATCGGCATCGCCGGGCTGATGCTGTTCGTGGCCGGCCTGTGGTTCGAGAGCCCCGCCTTCGAAAACATCACCCTGCGTTCCTGGAGCGCGCTGTTCTACCTCGGGCTGGTGGCCTCGGTGGGCGGGTTCATCGTGTACTTCATGCTGCTCAAGCGCTTGAGCCCGATCATCCTGTCGTTCGTGTTCATCATCTTTCCGGTGTTCGCGGTCATCATCGGCGCCTGGTACGAAGGCGTGGCGATTTCCCGCGACCTGATGCTGTACTCGGCCATCCTGTTGGCCGGCTTCGCTATCACCAAGCTGCCCATTGAAAAACTCCTGGCCAAGAAAAATTGACCCTCCATCAACGCGAGAGAAACATGGACGTCCTCCGCCCCACCGCCCTGGAACAGATCTACGCCCACGCCAGCCGCAGCTACCCCGAGGAATGCTGTGGCTTCGTCTTCGCCGACGGCAGCGTGTACCTGGGCCGCAATATCCAGAATGAGCTGCACCGCAAGAACCCCGAGATGTACCCGCGTAGCGCGGCCAATGGCTACACCTTCTCGGTGGCCGATACGCTGCTGCTGAACAAGGCGTTTCGCAGCGACAACCCGGTGGTGGTGATCTACCACTCCCACCCGGATGTCGGCGCCTATTTCAGCGATGAAGACCAGGACAAGGCCCTGTTCATGGGCGAACCCATCTACCCGGTGAGCTACCTGGTGGTCGACGTTCGCCAGGGCCAGCCCCTGGGCGCCAAGCTGTTTGCCTGGGACGGCAAGCATTTCGCCCTTAAACCTTTCAACGACCTGAACACGGAGTTGTCCATGAACGCTGTCTCTTTCCCCGACATTCTGGTCCGCGTGGCCATGCTGCCGGAATCGACCCTCAAGGGCACCGGATCGACATTGCGCGAAGTCATTGAAAACCTCTGCGACAGCCACCCGCAGTTGCGTTCACACCTGTTTAACGAGAAGAACCATCAGCTCAAGGACCACTTCCTGTTCACCGCCAAGGAAGAGCTGATCGGCGCGGATGACCCCTTGCCGGAAAAAGCCGAAATCGAAGTGCTGCTTGCCACCTCCGGCGGCATGGACGTCGAGGCCCTGAGCAATGAAGAAGTGCAACGCTATGTGCGCCATATCACCCTGCCCGGCGTCGGTCGCGAAGGCCAACTGAACCTGAAGAAAGCCAAGGTACTGATCATCGGTACCGGCGGCCTGGGCTCGCCTATCAGCCTGTACCTGGCCGCGGCGGGCGTCGGCACCCTGGGGCTGGTGGATTTCGATGTGGTGGAAAGCAGCAACCTGCAACGCCAGGTCGTCCATGGCAACAGCACCCTGGGCATGCCCAAGGTCGAGTCCGCCAAGCAGCGCCTGCAGGACCTCAACCGGCATATCCAGATCAACACCCACGACACCGCCCTGAATGCCGACAACGCCCTGGAACTGGTGGGCGCCTACGACCTGATCATCGATGGCACCGACAATTTCGACACCCGCTACCAGGTCAATGATGCCTGCGTACAGCTGGGCAAACCCCTGGTGTACGGCGCCATCTACCGCTTCGACGGGCAGATCAGCGTGCTCAACTATAAAGGTGGGCCCTGCTACCGCTGCCTGTTCCCCAGCGCACCGCCCACCGAACTGGCACCCAATTGCAGCGCCGGCGGGGTGATCGGCGTACTGCCGGGCGTGGTCGGAATGATCCAGGCCACTGAGGCCATCAAGTTGCTGATCGGCATTGGCGAGCCATTGTCCGGCCGCCTGATGCGCTTCGATGCGCTGGCGATGAAATTCAGCGAGATCCGTTTCAAGCGCCGCGCCGACTGCCCCTGCTGTTCGGAACTGCGCCAGAGCCACACCCTGGCGCCGGCCGCGTGCGCCGATGCCGTGCCCCGCCAACCGGTCCTGGCCGAAGAGCGCTATATCAAGCCACGGCTGCTCAAGCAGGTGCTCGAACACCCCAGCAGCGCCGATGTATTGCTCGACGTGCGCGACGCCAGCGAGCTGGAAGTGTGCAAATTACCAGGCGTGGTGCATATCCCCCTGGCCGAGCTCGGCGGGCAACTCGAGCGCCTCAGCCGCGACAATACCCATTACCTGATCTGCTATGCCGGCACTCGCGCCGAGCAAGCGGCCAGCACCCTGCTGGCGGCTGGCTTTGCCAATACAAAAGTCCTGCAGGGCGGCATGAAGCACTGGGTCCGCGACGTCGAACCCGACATGCCTTTGTACTGACCACCGCCATGGGCTCTTACCTGATGTTGCATAACTCTATTCTCGACGCCATTGGCCACACGCCAATCGTGCGCATGGCGCAGTTTTCCGAAGACCTCGGCATCGAGGTCTACGCCAAGCTCGAATCTCTCAACCCCGGCGGCAGCCACAAGGCGCGCATCGCCCTGGGCATGATTCTCGACGCCGAACGGCGCGGCGTGCTGATCCGTGATTCCGGGCAAACCATCATCGAACCCAGCGGCGGCAACACCGGCATCGGCCTGGTGATGGCCGGCAATGTGCTGGGCTACAAGGTGGTGCTGGTGATCCCCGACAACTACAGCCCCGAAAAGCAAAAACTGCTGCGCCTGTACGGGGCCAAGGTGGTGCTGTCGGACAGCCGCCTGGGCAACAACTCCCACGGCGAAAAATGCATGGAGCTGCAGCTGGAAAATCCCAGCTACGTGATGCTCAACCAGCAACGCAACGGCGCCAACCCGCAGACCCACCGCGACACCACGGCGCGGGAGATCGTCCGCGCCTTTGGTGACCGCCATGTGGACTATTTTGTCAGTGGTATCGGCACCGGCGGGCATATCACCGGCATCGGCGAAACCCTCAAAGCCACCTGGCCGGCCGTGCGCGTGATGGGTGTGGAACCGGAGGAGTGCGACCTGCTGAAAAACCAGCACGCGCCACACCATATCCAGGGCCTGTCGATTGGCCTGATCCCGAGCATTCTCAACCTGAATGTGATCGACGGCATGCTCAAGGTCTCGCGCCAGGAATGCATCGACATGATCAAACGGATCATGCGTACCGACGCCATCAGCCTGGGCCTGTCTTCCGCCGCCAACATGGTGGCCATCGCCAGGCTCGCCCCCGAACTGCCGCCAGAAACGGTGGTGTTGACCATGGTCTACGACAATGCCGACAGCTACCTGCCCGATTTCGAATAACGGGTTTTCCAACCAGCCAGAATGCGGGGGTGCCTCCATGGGCGGCTTTATCGACATGCAACAATTGCACGATGAGTTGCTCACCCACCTCATCAAGACCCTGACACCGGTGCAAATGAAGCAGTTGGAACCGCACCTGGCGCCACTGGTCCAGAACGCTGCCCAGGCCGTGGCCGAGGACCTGATCGCCTATGCCTACCGCGACCCGGCATCCCGCGGGCGGGGTGAACTGATCCTGGAGTCCTATGCCTCGTTCAAGGCGGTGCTGTACTACCGGCTCGCCCACCTGGTGTGGCATTTCCCCGACCAGCCCAATGGCGTGTTTTCACGTATCGCCCTCAAGCTCAGCAACCAGGGCAAGGTGCTGTCCGGCGCCGAGATTCACCCGGCGGCGCGGATTGGTCGCCGCTTTGTACTCGACCATGGCTACGGCACGGTGATCGGTGAAACCTGCGAGATCGGCAACGACTGCTACATCCTTTGCGGCGTGACCCTAGGCGCCCGCGGCATCGCCAACAACCCCGACGGCAAGCGCCACCCGCGCCTGGGCAACAACGTCGAGGTCGGCGCCGGTGCCCGCGTGCTGGGCTATGTGCTGATCGGCGACAACGTGTTTATCAGCCCGTCCTGCGTGATCACCCAGGACGTGCCGGCCGGCACCAAGGTCAAGGTGGTGAACCAGATCCAGTTGCAGAAAAACGATGAATCGGACCACAGCAATTACCTCGGCGCTTTTGCCCTGGATGAGCGCTTGCATGTGGTCGGCGAAATCAGCGCCAGCCATAAGGTCACGGTGCTGGATGCCGACTTTCACCCTTTGCAGGGGCTGATGCTGGAACCCACGGTGAAGGAACGTCATCACCTGCAGTTTCGTCTGCGTCGTGTCGACGCGGGTGACCACCTGCCGCGCCTGCCGCTGAACCTGAAGGTCTGCGGCCCCGAATTTGAAATCACCCTGCTCTCGCCCCCTGGCTTGAGTGCCATGGTGCGCCACCTGCTGCAAGCCAGCCCACTGATCGTCGGAGGTTGAACATGTCCGTGCATACCATGGAAACCCTGGCGCTGTTTGACAGCGCGCCCTACCAGAATGCGTTCAGCGCGCGCGTGATTGCCGTGAGCGAACAGGGTATCGCCCTGGAGCACACGCTGTTCTATCCCACCGGTGGCGGGCAGCCGGGCGACACCGGTCACTTCACCTTGCAGGACGGCACGCAGGTCGACGTTGTGGGCACCGTGCGCGATCCGGTGCTGCGCTCGATCATCTGGCACCAGGTGGAACACCTCCCCGAGCAGTTGACCGCCGGGGTGCAGGTGGATGCCAGCCTCGATTGGGAGCGGCGCTATCAGCACATGAAGATGCACACCTGCCTGCACCTGCTGTGCTCGATCATCGATGCGCCGGTAACCGGCTGCAGCATCAGTGCCGACAAGGGACGCCTGGATTTCGACCTGCCGGAAATGACCCTCGACAAAGACAGCATCACCCGCGACCTCAATGCCTTGATTCAACAGGCCCACTCGGTGAAAACCCTGTCGATGGCCGCCACGGAATACGCCACCCTGCTGCAGATCACGCGCACCCAGGCGGTAGCGCCCCCGGTGATCCAGGGTGCGGTCAGGGTGATAGAGATTGCCGGGGTGGATATCCAGCCGTGCGGCGGCACCCATGTGATCAACACCGAAGAAATCGGCCGGGTGTTCTGCGAGAAGATCGAGAAGAAGAGCAAGCACAACCGCCGGGTGATTGTGCGGTTTGAGTGAAGATCGCGCGCAACAGCGTCGATGCGCGAGCAAGCTGCTCCTGCATCGACCCGTTTTCTTACCCTTCGGCGTTACGCCGCCTGGTCTCCGAGTTGCTTGGTCAATTGCACTATTTGCTGTTGAAGCCCGGAAACAACGCTCTCGAATTGAGCCACCAACTGATTGAGCTGAGCGTGCAGCTGTTCATTTTCACGCTGAAGATCTTCGATGGTACGAGATGCCTGAGACGTTGGCGCATCAGTCGATGGCGTCGTCTCATCGTCGCTCCTCGCTTGCTCGGTCGACGCATCATTATTCGCTGCGACACTGCTGGCGTTATCTGTGTCTGAGTCCGCCGAAGGCGTCTGGTTCTGCCCGCTTGCTGAACCACTCAATTGGCTGTTCAAAGCGCTTATCTGTTCCTGAAGCTGAGCGACAATAGTGTTGAACTGGGTTTGCAGTCGCTTAATCGTCTCACCCAGTTGGTCATTTTCCGCAGTCAACTGCTCAAGGTTACGCGGTGCACCAGCGTCGGGCGCGGGTGTATCTGCCTGGGGTGTATCTGCCTCAGGTGTATCTGCCTCGGGTGGGCTGACTTCAGGCGGCGCGCTAGGCTGCTGTGCCGACGAATAGCTATTCACGCCTTGATCCGGCGACTCAGCGTCTGTTCCAGAATTTTGCTTAGCGTTGACCTGTTCGGTTAGCTTTTCAACCTGTTGTTTAAGCTCCTGCAATATCGGCGTGAACTTGCTCACCAACTGCTGAATTTTTTCGCGCAACTGGTCGTTTTGACGAGAGAGATGCGCAAGCTGGTCGGACTCTGTGCTCTGTGTAGACGACGAGTTGACCAATCCTCTATGCGCTGAAAACTGTCCGCGCTGCTGCGGGGTCATTGGCGGGCGCGGAGGTGTCGAATCGTCCTGGGGGTAAGTATTGCCAGGTGCTTGAGCACCCTCTTGGTTACGAATGGCTGCGGAATTGCTCGACACTTCATGGTTTGACGAGTAGGGCGCCGGCGGTCGGTAGTTTACGCTGGTCATAGAGGACACTCTCACTTCAGATATGTAATTCACAGGTAGTGCGTATCAGATGCCCTCAAACAGCAGGACATCTGAATACCTGATTGGCACCTGTACGAACACGGTTCCGACGGTGCAGGACATATCGTTTACAACGTGTGTCAGTGTAGAACAGTCGTACAGCGCCCCCTCTCGTGGCGATGCTTCATACTCCCCATAAATCCACAAACCGATTCACCGGCGTGGCCTCAAGCCGTGCCTGATCCTTGCACAGTGCAAAAATCTCGGCGCTGCGCTGCGCAGTAAACCGCGTGGCGAGGTTGGCCTTGAACTTGTCTTCCAGCAACGCAATACCGTCCGCCCGACGACGGCGATGGCCGATCGGATATTCCACCGCCACCTGCTCGGTACACGTGCCATCCGTGAAGAACACCTGCACCGCGTTGGCGATGGAGCGTTTGTCGGCTTCCAGGTATTCGCGGCTGTAGCGCGGGTCTTCGACGATAACCATCTTGTCCCGCAACTGATCGATGATGGGATGCGCGGCGTGGAAGTCATCTTCGTACTGCTCGGCCACCAGGTTGCCGAAGGCCAGGGGAACAGCGGTCATGTATTGCAGGCAATGGTCGCGGTCGGCGGCGTTGGCCAACGGGCCGACCTTGGAAATGATACGAATCGCCGATTCATGGGTGGTGATCACGATACGGTCGATCTGGTGCAGGCGGTCCTTGATCTGCGGATGCAAGGTCACCGCCGCTTCGCAGGCGGTTTGGGCGTGGAACTCGGCAGGAAAGCTGATCTTGAACAGCACATTTTCCATCACGTACGTGCCGTAAGGCTGGGGCAGGCTGAACGTGCGTTTGTCATCGGGCTTGAGGGCCAGGTCCTTGTTGGTGTGGCTGAACAGCACGTCGTAGAAGCCCCATTGCGGCGCACTGAGCACACCGGGGATGCCCATCTCGCCCCGCATCGCGATATCCGCCAGGCGTACACCACGACTCGACGCATCCCCCGCAGCCCAGGACTTACGCGACCCGGCGTTCGGCGCATGACGATAAGTGCGCAGCGCCTGGCCATCGACAAAGGCGTGCGACAGCGCCGACAGCATCTGCTCGCGGTTGGCGCCCATCAGCTTGGCGGTAACGGCCGTGGAGGCAACTTTCACCAGCAGCACATGGTCGAGGCCGACGCGATTGAAGGCGTTTTCCAATGCAATCACACCCTGGATTTCATGGGCCATGATCATCGCTTCCAGCACCGCGCGCACGGTCAGCGGCGCGTCGCCATTGGCCAGGCGTTTTTGCGAGAGGTGATCGGCCACCGCGATGATACCGCCGAGGTTATCCGAGGGATGGCCCCATTCGGCGGCAAGCCAGGTGTCGTTGTAGTCGAGCCAGCGCACGATGCAGCCGATGTCCCACGCGGCCTTGACCGGATCCAGCCGGAATGAGGTGCCCGGCACCCGCGCGCCAAACGGCACCACGGTGCCTTCGACGATCGGTCCCAGGTGCTTGGTGCATTCGGGAAAACGCAGCGCCAGCAGGCCGCAACCGAGGGTGTCCATCAGGCAGTTGCGGGCGGTGTCCAGGGCGACCTCGGACTCGATCCGGTAACTGAGAACATAGTCGGCGATGTCCTGCAGGACCGGGTCGTAGTCCGGGCGATTGTTCTGGTCGACGTTGGTGCTCATGGCGGTTCTCCAAAGTGGGTGGGGTCAGTCCTCAGGCTTACGGTTACTGGAGGCAGATCTTGGATGCCTGCCTTGGAATAGAGATCCCTTGTGGGAGGGCATGGGCCTTAGAACGCGTCGCCGGGCACGCGCACGAAGCCTTCCATCAACACCCGCGCACTGCGGCTCATGATGGCTTTCTTCACCACCCATTCACCGTTCACTTGGGTGGCCTCGGCACCGACACGCAAGGTGCCGGACGGATGCCCGAAGCGCACCGCGTTACGTTCCACGCCTCCCGCCGCGAGGTTGACCAAGGTCCCGGAAATCGCCGCCGCCGTACCAATTGCCACCGCTGCGGTGCCCATCATCGCGTGATGCAATTTGCCCATGGACAGCGCGCGCACCAACAGGTCCACATCGCCGGCCTTGATCGCCTTGCCGCTGGACGCCACGTAGTCCGCCGGAGGGGCCACGAACGCCACCTTCGGCGTGTGCTGGCGCTGCGCCGCTTCGTCCAGATGCTTGATCAGCCCCATGCGCAACGCGCCGTAAGATCGCACGGTCTCGAACATGGCCAGGGCTTTCGGGTCGCTGTTGATCGCGCCCTGCAGCTCGGTGCCGGTGTAGCCAAGGTCTTGGGCGTTGATAAAAATCGTCGGGATCCCCGCGTTGATCAACGTCGCTTTGAAGGTGCCCACCCCTGGCACTTCCAGGTCATCGACCAGGTTACCGGTGGGGAACATCGAACCACCGGCGCCCTCTTCTTCGGCCGCCGGGTCCATGAATTCCAACTGCACTTCGGCGGCCGGGAAGGTCACGCCATCGAGTTCGAAGTCGCCGGTTTCCTGCACCGCACCGTCGGTGATGGGCACGTGGGCGATGATGGTCTTGCCGATGTTGGCCTGCCAGACGCGCACCACGGCCACGCCGTTGTGCGGGATGCGGGCCGGGTCGACCAGGCCGGCGCTGATGGCAAACGCCCCCACCGCCGCCGACAGGTTGCCGCAGTTGCCGCTCCAGTCGACAAACGGCTTGTCGATGGAAACCTGGCCAAACAGGTAGTCCACGTCATGCTCGGCGCGGGCGCTTTTGGCCAGGATCACGGTCTTGCTGGTGCTCGACGTGGCGCCGCCCATGCCATCAATCTGCTTGTCGTAGGGATCGGGGCTGCCGATCACTCGCAGCAACAGGGCATCGCGCGCCGCGCCCGGGACCTGGGCCGATGCCGGCAGGTCCTGGAGGCTGAAAAATACGCCCTTGCTGGTGCCGCCCCGCATGTAGGTGGCGGGGATCTTGATTTGCGCTACGTGTGCCATGTTCATCCTCTTCAGGCGGTCGCCGCCGATTCCAGGAAATCCTGGGCAAAACGTTGCAACACGCCGCCCGCCTCGTAGATCGACACTTCTTCGGCGGTGTCCAGGCGGCAGGTCACCGGCACTTCGACACGTTCGCCATTCCTGCGGTTGATCACCAGGGTCAACTGCGCGCGCGGGGTGCGCTCGCCGATCACGTCATAGGTTTCGCTGCCATCGATATGCAAGGTGTGGCGATCGGTGCCCGGCAAGAACTCCAGCGGCAACACGCCCATGCCCACCAGGTTGGTGCGGTGGATGCGCTCGAAGCCTTCGGCGGCAATCGCTTCCACACCGGCCAGGCGCACGCCCTTGGCCGCCCAATCGCGGGACGAGCCCTGGCCGTAGTCGGCGCCGGCGATGATGATCAGCGGCTGCTTGCGCTCCATGTAGGTTTCGATGGCCTCCCACATGCGCGTGACCTTGCCTTCCGGCTCGATCCGGGCCAGGGAGCCCTGCTTGACCTTGCCGTTTTCAACCACCATTTCGTTGAACAGTTTCGGGTTGGCGAACGTCGCGCGCTGCGCGGTCAGGTGGTCGCCCCGGTGGGTTGCGTAAGAATTGAAGTCGACTTCCGGCAGGCCCATTTTCGCCAGGTATTCGCCGGCAGCGCTGTCGAGCATGATCGCGTTGGACGGCGACAAATGGTCGGTGGTGATGTTGTCCGGCAGCACCGCCAGCGGGCGCATGCCCTTGAGCGGCCGCGCGCCGGCCAGGGCGCCTTCCCAGTATGGCGGGCGGCGAATATAGGTGCTTTGCGGGCGCCAGTCGTACAGCGGCGTGACTTTGGGGCCGGTGTCTTCGTGAATGGCGAACATCGGGATATACACCGCGCGGAACTGTTCCGGCTTGACCGACGCCTTGACCACCGCGTCGATTTCTTCGTCGCTCGGCCAGAGGTCTTTCAGGCGGATTTCCTTGCCGTTGGCGTCGAGGCCCAGTACGTCCTTCTCGATGTCGAAACGGATGGTGCCGGCAATCGCATAGGCCACCACCAGCGGTGGCGAGGCCAGGAACGCTTGCTTGGCGTACGGGTGAATACGCCCGTCGAAGTTGCGGTTGCCCGACAGCACGGCGGTGGCGTACAGGTCGCGGTCGATGATCTCTTGCTGGATCACCGGGTCGAGCGCGCCGGACATGCCGTTGCAGGTGGTGCAGGCGAAGGCCACCACGCCGAAACCGAGTTTTTCCAGTTCGTGCCCAAGGCCGGCTTCTTCAAGGTACATGGCCACGGTTTTCGAGCCGGGTGCCAAGGACGATTTGACCCACGGCTTGCGTTTGAGCCCCAGCTTGTTGGCATTGCGCGCCAAGAGCCCTGCGGCAATCACGTTGCGCGGGTTGCTGGTGTTGGTGCAACTGGTGATGGCGGCGATGATCACCGCGCCGTCGGGCATTTGCCCCGGTACTTCATCCCACTTGCCGGAGATGCCTTTGGCGGCGAGGTCGCTGGTGGCGACACGGGCGTGCGGGTTGCTCGGGCCGGCCATGTTGCGCACGACGCTGGACAGGTCGAAGGTGAGGCCGCGCTCGTATTGCGCGCCTTTGAGGTCGTCGGCCCACAGGCCGGTCTGGCGGGCGTATTGCTCGACCAGGGCGACTTGCTCGTCTTCACGGCCGGTGAGTTTCAGGTAGGCGATGGTCTGCGGGTCGATATAGAACATCGCCGCCGTGGCGCCATATTCCGGGGCCATGTTGGAGATGGTCGCGCGGTCGCCCAGGGTCAGTGCCGACGCGCCTTCGCCGAAGAACTCCAGCCACGCGCCGACGACTTTTTGTTGACGCAGGAACTCGGTCAGCGCCAGCACCATGTCGGTGGCGGTGATCCCCGGTTGCAGCTTGCCCGTCAGCTCGACGCCGACGCTTTCCGGCAGGCGCATCCACGAGGCACGGCCGAGCATCACGCTCTCGGCTTCCAGGCCGCCGACGCCAATGGCGATCACGCCCAGGGCATCCACATGAGGGGTGTGGCTGTCGGTGCCGACGCAGGTGTCCGGGAAGGCCACGCCGTCACGCACCTGGATCACCGGAGACATTTTCTCCAGGTTGATCTGGTGCATGATGCCGTTGCCCGGCGGGATCACGTCGACGTTCTTGAAGGCTTTTTTGGTCCACTCGATAAAGTGGAAGCGGTCTTCGTTACGACGGTCTTCGATAGCGCGGTTTTTCTCGAAGGCCTGCGGATCGAAACCACCGGCTTCGACGGCCAGGGAGTGGTCGACGATCAGTTGGGTCGGCACCACCGGGTTGACCTGGGCCGGGTCGCCGCCTTGCAGGGCAATGGCATCGCGCAGGCCGGCGAGGTCGACCAGCGCGGTCTGGCCAAGGATGTCGTGGCATACCACGCGCGCCGGAAACCACGGGAAGTCGAGGTCGCGCTTGCGTTCGATCAGCTGGCTCAGGGACGCATTGAGCGTGGCCGGGTCGCAACGGCGCACCAGGTTCTCGGCAAGCACGCGGGAGGTGTAGGGCAAGGTAGCGTAGGCGCCGGGGGTGATCGCCTCGACAGCCGCGCGGGCGTCGAAGTAATCCAGGCGGCTGCCGGGGAGCGGTTTGCGAAATTCAGTGTTCATCGTCAGGACTCGGTCACGGTGATTACAAAAGGAAAATCCGACGCTGAACTGATGTGAAATGCGATCTGAATGTGGGAGCGGGCTTGCTCGCGAATGCGCTGTAACAGTCGCTGCATGTGTTGGATGACACACCGTTTTCGCGAGCAAGCCCGCTGCCACATTTGATTCGTTACCCCTTCAGGACCGTCGGTCTTCCCATTCAGCGACGTTCGATTGGCACGAACTTGCGCTGCTCGACGCCGATGTACTCGGCGCTTGGACGGATGATGCGGTTGTTGGCGCGCTGCTCGAACACATGCGCTGCCCAGCCGGTCAGGCGCGAGCACACGAAGATCGGCGTAAACAGCTTGGTCGGGATACCCATGAAGTGGTACGCCGAGGCATGGTAGAAGTCGGCGTTGGGGAACAGTTTCTTCTGCTCCCACATGGTTTTGTCGATGGCTTCGGAGACCGGGAACAACACGGTGTCGCCCACCTCGTCAGCGAGCTTTTTCGACCAGCCCTTGATCACTTCATTACGCGGGTCGTTGTCTTTGTAGATCGCGTGGCCGAAGCCCATGATCTTGTCCTTGCGCGCCAGCATGCCGAGGGTGCCTTCCACGGCCTCTTCGGCCGAGCCAAAACGCTCGATCATCTCCATCGCCGCCTCGTTGGCGCCGCCGTGCAGCGGGCCACGCAGCGAGCCGATGGCCGCGGTGACGCAGGAATACAGGTCCGACAGGGTCGAGGCACACACCCTTGCCGTGAAGGTCGAGGCATTGAATTCGTGCTCGGCGTAGAGAATCAACGAGACGTTCATGACCTTTTCATGCAGCTCGCTCGGCTTCTTGCCGTGCAGCAGGTGCAGAAAGTGGCCGCCGATGCCGGGCTCGTCGGTCACGCAGTCGATACGCTTGCCGTCGTGGCTGAAGCGGTACCAGTAGCACATGATCGCCGGGAAGGCGGCAAGCAGACGGTCGGTAACGTCGCGCTGCACGCTGAAGTCTTGCTCCGGTTCGATATTGCCCAGGAACGAGCAACCGGTGCGCATCACGTCCATCGGGTGGGCGTCGGCGGGGATGCGTTCGAGCACTTCCTTCAGCGCCTGCGGCAGGTCGCGCAGTTTGCCCAGCCTGGCGCTGTAGGCGGCCAGTTCGGCTTTGCTCGGCAGCTCGCCGTACAGCAGCAGGTACGCGACTTCTTCAAACTGCGCATCGGCGGCCAGTTCGCGCACGTCGTAGCCACGATAAGTCAGGCCGGCGCCGGCCTGGCCCACGGTGGACAGTGCGGTCTGCCCGGCGACCTGGCCACGCAGGCCGGCGCCACTCAATACTTTTGCTTCAGCCATGTTCGTTCTCCAATTTTGTAATTGTTCAGGGAACCACCTGTGGGAGCGGGCTTGCCCGCTCCCACAGGGTTTATTTTTTCGCGGCGAACAGCGCGTCGAGCTTCTGCTCGAAGGTGTGGTAGTCGATGCGATCGTAAAGCTCCATGCGGGTTTGCATGGTGTCGATCACGTTCTGTTGGGTACCGTCGCGACGGATCGCGGTGTAGACGTTCTCGGCGGCCTTGTTCATGGCGCGGAAGGCCGAGAGCGGGTACAGCACGATGGAAACATCGGCAGATTTCAACTGTTCGGTGGTGTACAGCGGGGTCGCGCCGAACTCAGTGATATTGGCCAGGATCGGGGCCTTCACCTTGGCGGCGAACAGCTTGTACATCTCAAGTTCGGTGATGGCCTCCGGGAACACCATGTCGGCGCCGGCTTCGATGCACGCGGCAGCCCGCTCCAGCGCGGACTCCAGGCCTTCGACGGCCAGGGCGTCGGTGCGCGCCATGATCACGAAGCTGTCATCGGTGCGCGCGTCCACGGCGGCCTTGATGCGGTCGACCATTTCCTGCTGGGACACGATTTCTTTGTTCGGGCGATGGCCACAGCGCTTGGCGCCCACCTGGTCTTCGATATGGATGGCGGCGGCGCCGAACTTGATCATCGACTTGACAGTGCGCGCCACGTTGAACGCCGAGGAGCCGAAACCGGTGTCCACGTCCACCAGCAGCGGCAGGTCGCACACATCGGTGATGCGACGCACGTCGGTAAGCACGTCATCCAGACCGGTGATGCCCAAGTCAGGCACGCCGAGGGAGCCTGCGGCTACGCCACCACCGGACAGATAAATCGCCTTGAAGCCGGCGCGCTTGGCCAGCAGCGCGTGGTTGGCGTTGATCGCGCCGACCACCTGCAACGGCTGTTCACTGGCGACCGTGTCACGGAAACGCTGGCCGGGTGTGCTTTTATTATTCGAACTCATGACTCACCTCTATCAGGAGCACCGTCCGGGAAGTGACGGGCAATGTTGCGTTTGGACGCGCCGATATGCCGGCGCATCAGCAGTTCGGCCAGTTCACCGTCTCGATCGGCAATCGCGTCAAGAATGCGGTGATGCTCGGCAAAAGCCTGGCGTGGACGATTGGGCGTGGCGGAGAACTGGATGCGGTACATGCGCACCAACTGGTACAGCTCTCCGCAGAGCATTTGCGTGAGGGTGCGGTTGCCGGCACCTTGAATGATGCGGTAATGAAAATCGAAGTCGCCTTCCTGCTGGTAATAGCCGACACCGGCCTGGAACGCCGCATCCCGTTCATGGGTGTGCAGCACTTGGCGCAGCTCTTCGATTTCAGCGTCGGTCATGCGCTCGGCGGCCAGGCGGCAGGCCATGCCTTCCAGGGACTCACGGATCTCGTAGAGCTCGACCAGTTCGGCGTGGCTCAACGAGACCACCCGGGCGCCCACATGGGGCACGCGTACCAGCAGGCGCTGGCCTTCCAAGCGGTGGATCGCCTCACGCAGCGGCCCACGGCTGATGCCGTAGGTGCGCGCCAGCTCCGGCTCGGAGATCTTGCTGCCGGGGGCGATTTCACCCTTGACGATCGCGGCCTGGATACGGCGGAAGACATTCTCCGACATAGTCTGGGATTCGTCTGAAGCGGCGACCGGGGATTCCGATTGAACCAGCATATTGTCGACACCTTTAAAATCAATGCCGGAAAAACTAGCCAATCAGACCCAGATAGTCAAAGAATAAATCAACATTGTCGACAATCGTCTAATAACCGCAGGTGTACACTTTAAGAGCATGGCCGCCTGCCAGCCCTGGCGTCAGAAAAGCTTCATGTTAGAATGCCCGCCGCTTTTGCCTGACATCATTGGATGAAACGGCGCACGAGGGAGTTTGCGCAGCAATGCCAGTCGCCTTGAATTGAACATCGCACGGCACCGCCTCGGGATCTATGAGACTTAAGCCCTTCCCCCTGTTTTGCCTACTGTGCCTGCCGAGCCTTGGCGTTGCCGCCGAGAAGACTGTGTATGGCCTCAACGAATATGCGCAATTGGCCGGCATCGACCTGGAGGTCGCCGCCAAGCTGGACACCGGTGCCAAGACCGCCTCCCTCAGCGCCCGTGATATCAAGCGCTTCAAGCGCAACGGCGAATCCTGGGTACGCTTCTACCTGGCCATCGATACCGCCCATTCCCACCCCATCGAACGCCCCCTGGCCCGCGTCAGCAAGATCAAGCGCCGCGCCGGTGACTACGACCCCGATGAGGACAAGAACTACACCGCCCGTCCGGTGATTGCCCTGGATATCTGCATGGGCACCGCTTTACGCAGCATCGAAGTGAACTTGACTGACCGCAGCGCTTTCCAATACCCGCTGCTGATCGGCTCCGAAGCGCTGAAACGCTTTGATGCGCTGGTCGACCCCAGTCTTAAATACGCAGCAGGCAAGCCCGCCTGCGCCGCCGACGCTCATACCGCCGAGTAAACCGAATGCGCGCTCTAACCCTGCACCTGAGAATCCTGATCGCCATCCTGGTGGTGCTGGGTATTTCGGTCACCGCCTATCAGATCTTCGTGCTCGGCATCCCCGTCACCGAGGATGCCACCGACGACTTGTGGAACATCGACGCCAAGGTCGAGTTCATCGCCAACCCGAAGGACCCGGTGAAGATCCAGATGTTCGTCCCGCCCTTGAGCCGCGACTTTGTCAGCCTCAATGAGAGTTTTATCTCGAATAACTACGGGGTCAGCGTCAACCGCATCGATGGTAACCGCAAGGTCACCTGGTCGGCGCGCCGGGCCAAGGGCAACCAGACCCTGTATTACCGCCTGGTGCTGACCAAGCGCTACAGCGGTGAAAAAACCAAGATCAAGGGCCCCACCTTCCGCGACAGCATCGCCGTGGAAGGCCCGGAAAAAATCGCCGCCGAAGCCCTGCTGGCGCCGATTCGCCAGCATTCGGCCGACGTCGAGACCTTCATTACCGAAGCGATCAAGCGCACCAACAACCTCAATGACGACAATGTGAAGCTGCTGCTGGCGGGCGACCCGTCCACGCCGCACAAGGCCAAGATCGTCGAGTTGCTGCTGTCCATCGCCCACGTGCCGGTGGAAAAGGTCCATACCATCCGCCTGGTCGCCGACCAGCCGCAAAGCCCGGAGCTGTGGCTGCGCAGTTTCAATGGCAACGACTGGCTGTACTTCAACCCGGAAACCGGTGAACAGGGCCTGCCGGCTGACCGCCTGCTGTGGTGGACCGGCGATGAAAACCTGATCACCGTCGATGGCGGCAAGAAAGCCGTGGTCACCTTCAGCCTGAACAACAGCGAAATGAACGCGATTCGCCTGGCCAAGCTGACCGACGAGAACACCGACGCCAACTTCCTCGAATACTCGCTGTACGGCCTGCCGCTGCAAACCCAGCAGACCTTCATGATCATGGTGATGATCCCGATTGGCGTGCTGGTGATCCTGATCCTGCGCAACCTGATCGGCCTGCAGACCCTGGGCACCTTTACCCCGGTGCTGATCGCCCTGGCATTCCGCGAGACGCAGCTGGGCTTCGGGATTGTGCTGTTTACGGTGATCACTGCACTCGGGTTGTCCCTCAGGTCATACCTTGAACACTTGAAACTGCAGATGCTGCCGAGGTTGTCGGTGGTGCTGACGTTTGTCGTGGTGCTGATCGCCGCCATCAGCCTGTTCAGCCATAAACTTGGCCTTGAGCGCGGCCTGTCGGTGGCGCTGTTCCCGATGGTGATCCTGACCATGACCATCGAACGCCTGTCGATCACCTGGGAAGAGCGCGGCGGTGGCCATGCCATGAAGGTGGCGATTGGTACGCTGTTCGCCGCGTCCCTGGCGCACATCATCATGAGCGTGCCGGAGTTGATCTACTTCGTGTTCACCTTCCCGGCAATCCTGCTGATCCTGGTGGGTTTCATGCTGGCCATGGGGCGTTATCGCGGCTACCGCCTGACCGAACTGGTGCGCTTCAAGGCCTTCCTCAAGGCTGACTCGTAATGTTCGGCTTCTGGAAGACCTGGAAGGCCCTGGAAGCGCGGGGGATCATGGGCATTAACCGGCGTAACGCCGACTACGTGCTCAAGTACAACAAGCGCAGCCTGTACCCGATCGTGGATGACAAAATCATCACCAAGGAGCGGGCCATCGCCGCCGGCATCCATGTGCCGCAAATGTACGGGGTGATCTCCACCGAGAAGGAAATCGACAAGCTCGACGAAATAATCGGTGGGCGCAGCGACTTTGTGATCAAGCCGGCCCAGGGCGCTGGCGGTGACGGCATCCTTGTCGTGGCCGACCGCTTTGAAGGGCGCTACCGCACGGTGTCCGGCAAGATCATCAGTCATGAAGAAATCGAACACCAGATCTCCAGCATCCTCACCGGCCTGTACTCCCTGGGCGGCCACCGCGACCGTGCGCTGATCGAATACCGCGTGGTGCCCGACCAGATCTTCAAAAGCATCAGCTACGAAGGCGTACCGGATATCCGCATCATCGTGCTGATGGGCTACCCGGTCATGGCCATGCTGCGCTTGCCCACCCGCCAGTCCGGCGGCAAGGCCAACCTGCACCAGGGCGCGATTGGCGTGGGCGTCGACCTGGCCACCGGCCTGACCCTGCGTGGCACCTGGTTGAACAACATCATTACCAAGCACCCCGACACCACCAACGCAGTGGACGGTGTGCAATTGCCCAACTGGGACGGGTTCATGAAACTCGCCGCCGGCTGCTATGAGCTGTGCGGGCTGGGGTATATCGGGGTGGACATGGTGCTGGACCAGGAAAAAGGCCCGCTGATCCTGGAGCTGAACGCACGGCCAGGGCTGAATATCCAGATCGCCAATGACTGCGGCCTGACCCTGCGCACCCACGCGGTGGAGGCTCGGCTTGAAGAACTGAAAGCCGCGGGCGTAACGGAAACCGTGGAAGAGCGGGTGAAGTTCGTGCAGGAAATGTTCGGGCATATTCCGCCGGTGGAAGGCTAGAAAAACAGCTACGAGTTGTAAGCTGTAAGCTGCAAGAATGTGCAACCGTGTTTTAACTTGCAGCTGAAAGCTTGAAGCTTGCCGCTGCCGCCAAGGCCCCTCATGTCGACCTGCTCCGTACACCCGCTGCCCTACCGGGCCAACCCCGCCGAGTATTTTGCGGCGATCCGCCACGCCCCCGGCGCCGTGTTGCTCGACAGCGGCCGCCCGGCGGCCGAACGCGGTCGTTATGACCTGCTCAGCGCCTGGCCGGACGCGACGCTGACAGTCGAGCCTGACGAAAGCGGCGGTGATTTCCTGCAGCGGCTACGGCAAAACCTTATCCGCCTGGGCGAAGCGGCCCTCCCCCTGGGGTTGAGTTGCCCTTTGCCGGCGGTTTGATCGGCTACCTCAGTTATGACTTTGGCCGACACCTGGAACACATGCCGCACCTGGCGGTAGATGACCTGCACCTGCCGGATGCGCGCTTTGGCCTGTATGCCTGGGCACTGATCAGTGATCACCAGGCGCAGACCAGCCAGTTGGTCTTTCATCCCGCGCTGGCCGATAGCAAGCGGCAACGCTTGATCGTGTTGTTCAGCCAGGCCGTTGTCGACACATCGGCAACCTTCCAGCTGCTGGGCCCAATGGCCCCGGACCTCAGCACCGAGGCTTACCGCCAGGCCATCGCGCGCATCCAGGACTACATCCAGGCCGGTGACTGCTACCAGGTCAACTTCGCCCAGCGCTTTCGCGCGCCGTGCCTCGGCGATCCGTGGGTGGCCTATTGCGCCTTGCGCGACGCTTGCCCGACACCGTTTTCAGGGTTCCAGAGCCTGCCGGATGACGGCGCGGTGCTGAGCCTGTCACCGGAGCGTTTCGTCAGGGTCAGCGAGCGCCACGTTGAGACCCGCCCGATCAAAGGCACCCGCCCCCGCGGCCTCACGCCCGCAGAGGACGCCGCGAATGCCGCCCAATTGCTGGCCAGCCCCAAGGATCGCGCCGAAAACCTGATGATCGTCGACCTGCTGCGCAACGACCTGGGCCGCACCTGCCGCACCGGCTCGGTGAGCGTGCCGGAGCTGTTCAGCCTGGAAAGCTACCCCAACGTGCACCATCTGGTCAGCAGCGTTATCGGCGAGTTGGCCGCCGACAAAGACGCCCTCGACCTGCTCGCGGGCAGCTTCCCCGGCGGCTCCATCACCGGCGCGCCGAAGATTCGCGCGATGCAGATCATCGACGAGCTGGAACCGACGCGGCGCGGCTTGTATTGCGGTTCGCTGGTGTACCTGGACGTGCGCGGCGAAATGGACAGCTCCATCGCCATCCGCAGTTTGCTGGTCAAGGATGGGCAAGTTTGCTGCTGGGGCGGCGGCGGGATCGTGGCGGATTCGCAGTGGGAATCGGAGTATCAGGAGTCGCTGACCAAGGTGCGGGTGTTGTTGCACACGTTGGAAAATCTGTAGCGCACAGGCCCTTCCATGACGCTTGGGCGCAACACCCAGCAGCAGAAGAAGCCTGAATCAGAAACGCTGTGGACGAGGTATGAACTGGAGGATAGCGTCCAACTCCGACCGTCCACCCGCAACCTGTGAAGGATCACATGAAGCGACTGCCTGCTCCTCAGAAATCATTTCCGGGATTGCACATCCCATCGACCGCACCCATAATCTCCCAAATTGGGAGAATCCAGCGATGCGGATAATCGCTCTCTCGACCTTACGGATATTCTGGGACAGCCACCCGGCTTATATCGACTCGAAAACGCCGTTGATCGAACTGTATCGACATCTGGAGAAGACCAATTATCCCACGCCACAAGCGCTCAAAGCGGAGCTCAGGACAGCGAGCATTCTCAAAGGTGGCAGGGTGGTTTTTAACGTGGGCGGCAACAAGTATCGAGTGATCATGGCGATCGATTACCAGCGACAACTTGGGTTCATACGCTTCGTGGGAACCCACGCGCAGTACGACCAGATCAACGCGGAGACCGTGTGATGGACATCAAACCTATACATTCCCAGCAAGATCTGACCACCGCGCTCGCGCGCGTGGAGCAGCTATGGGGAGCGCCTGTCGGTTCGACCGAAGGCGACGAGCTGGAAATTCTCTCCGTACTCATCGAAAAGTACGAGGCTGAGCATTATCCAATGCCTGCGTCGGACCCGGTGGAAGCGATTAAATTTCGCATGGAACAACTGGGCATGACTGCCCGCGACCTGGAGCCCTTTATCGGTACCAGCGGTCGGGTGTCAGAAGTGCTGAACCACAAACGCAAGCTGAGCCTGGCCATGATCAAGCGTCTGCATGAAGGCTTGAGTATTCCTTATGAGCGGTTGCTGGCAGGGGACTAGTGGTGGCTGAAAAGGCCTCTTCGCGAGCAAGCCCGCGAAGGGTCCATCAGTTTCAACGCATTACTTAAAGGCTCAACGGCCGATTCGACGCCTTGATGAACTCCTGCTTCAAGTCCTCAAACGTATGCACCGCCGGAAATTGCGGGAACTCGCGGATCACATTCTCCGGCGCATGGAACAGGATCCCACGGTCGGCTTCGCCCAGCATGGTGGTGTCGTTGTAGGAATCGCCGGCGGCGATGACGCGGTAGTACAGGCTCTTGAACGACAGCACCGACTGGCGCTTGGGGTCTTTCTGGCGCAGTTGGTAGCTGACCACGCGGCCGGTGTCGTCGGTGATCAGGCGGTGGCAGAGCAAGGTCGGGAAGCCCAGTTGGCGCATCAGCGGCTGGGAGAACTCGTAGAAGGTATCGGACAAAATCACCACCTGGAAACGCTCGCGCAGCCAGTTGACGAACTCGACGGCACCGTCCAGCGGCTTGAGGGTGGCGATCACCTCCTGGATGTCGGCAAGCTTGAGGCCGTGCTCGTCGAGGATGCGCAGGCGCTGCTTCATCAGCACGTCGTAGTCGGGAATGTCACGCGTGGTGGCCCGCAGGGATTCAATACCGGTTTTTTCGGCGAAGGCGATCCAGATTTCCGGAACCAGTACCCCTTCCAGGTCAAGACAGGCAATTTCCACAAGACACTCCTATTGGATGTTATTGGTTGAGCGAGCAAAAGGACTGCCGAACTCTAGCGATTCAAGCTCGCCGCCGCAACGCAGAGCGGATTTGATACCATCGCTCCCCTATAGAGCGCTCAGCGCCACTGACCTGTAGGAACCGTCCTGATGAACCAAGCCTTCGATGTCGCGGAACTCGCCACCACCTATGCCAACAAATCCGCCCAGGACATTCTCAAGCTGGCGTTCAGCCAGTTCGGCGATGACCTGTGGATCTCCTTCAGCGGTGCCGAGGACGTGGTGCTGGTGGACATGGCCTGGAAACTGAACAAGAACGTCAAGGTGTTCAGCCTCGACACCGGCCGCCTGCACCCGGAGACCTACCGGTTTATCGAGCAGGTGCGCGACTTCTACAAAATCGACATTGAACTGATCTCGCCGGACCAAAGCAAGCTCGAACCCTTGGTTAAAGAGAAGGGCCTGTTCAGCTTCTACAAGGACGGCCATGGCGAATGCTGCGGCATACGCAAGATCGAACCGCTGCGACGCAAACTCGGCGGCGTGAATGCCTGGGCCACCGGCCAGCGCCGCGACCAGAGCCCCGGCACCCGCAGCCAGGTGGCGGTGCTGGAGATCGACACCGCCTTCTCCACCCCGGAACGCACCCTGTACAAGTTCAACCCGCTGGCGCAAATGACCAGCGAGGATATCTGGGCCTACATCCGTATGCTGGAGCTGCCCTACAACAGCCTGCACGAGCGAGGCTTTATCAGCATCGGCTGCGAGCCCTGCACCCGCCCCGTGCTGCCCAACCAGCACGAACGCGAAGGCCGCTGGTGGTGGGAAGAAGCCACGCAGAAGGAATGCGGACTGCACGCCGGGAATATCATCAGCAAAGCGTAAGCCTGACCTGTACACAAGAATGTCACTATTAGTGCCATTCTTGTGTGCACTACTTAACCGACGCACCGAAACGTTACATTTCCCCTCGCCGCACAATCCCCGTCGTTTTTCTTCCTACTCGCTGAACAAAATAAATAACTGTTCGAACGGTCAATTTATAGTGCTTTAAATTCAGCCAGTTATTCTCCCCACTTATAAAAACGAAATTACCTAGGGTTTTCATAGATCGAAAACTGGCACGCATGTGGCTTAAGGTGAAAAGCTATTTGTATACAATAAATCTAAAATATACATACACTTTCCCCACCCGCCGCTTTGCTACAGATGGACTGGAGCCTGCCGGAATGCGTACAAGCCTCTCGAATAACATCGCACTGGATCTGCCCTCCTCGACCTTGAGCCCCGACGCCGCCAGCCCAGGCCCGCTGGTGCTCAGCCCACGCCTGCACAACAAGGACCTGGCGCCCACCAAAGCACAGGGCCGGCGCTGGGGGCGTTACAGCATCTTTGCGCTGTGGACCAACGACGTGCACAACATCGCCAACTACTCGTTCGCCATTGGCTTATATGCCTTGGGCCTGGGCGGTTGGCAGATCCTGTTATCACTGGGGATCGGTGCGGCGCTGGTGTATTTCTTCATGAACCTGTCGGGGTATATGGGGCAGAAGACCGGGGTGCCGTTTCCGGTGATCAGCCGCATCAGTTTCGGCATCCATGGGGCGCAGATTCCGGCGCTGATCCGCGCGGTGATTGCGATTGCCTGGTTTGGTATCCAGACCTACCTGGCCTCGGTGGTTTTGCGCGTGCTGCTGACGGCGATTCACCCAGGATTTGCCGACTATGACCACAACTCGATCCTGGGGTTATCCACCCTGGGCTGGATCTGTTTTGTGGCGATCTGGTTCGTACAATTGGTCATCCTGGCCTACGGCATGGAAATGGTGAGGCGCTATGAAGGCTTCGCCGGCCCCGTGATCCTGCTGACCATGGCCGCGCTGGCCGCCTGGATGTACTTCCAGGTGGGCGGCAACATTGCCTGGTCGGTCCGCGAACCCCTGAGCGGCGGCGAGATGTGGCGCAATATCTTTGCCGGCGGCGCGCTGTGGCTGGCGATCTACGGCACGCTGATCCTCAACTTCTGCGACTTCGCGCGCTCCTCGCCGTGCCGCAGGACCATTCAGGTCGGCAACTTCTGGGGCTTGCCGGTCAATATCCTGGTATTCGCCGCGATCACCGTGCTGCTGTGCGGCGGGCAATTCCAGCTCAACGGCCGGGTGATCGAAAGCCCCACCGAAATCATCGCCGCCATCCCCAATACGTTCTTCCTGGTGCTGGGTTGCCTGGCGTTCCTGATCGTGACGGTGGCGGTGAACATCATGGCCAACTTCGTCGCGCCGGCCTTTGTGCTGAGCAACCTGGCGCCCAGGTACCTGAACTTCCGCCGCGCCGGGTTGATCAGCGCCACCGTGGCGCTGCTGATCCTGCCCTGGAACCTCTACAACAGCCCGCTGGTGATCGTGTACTTCCTCTCCGGCCTGGGTGCGCTGCTGGGGCCGTTGTACGGGGTGATCATGGTCGATTACTGGCTGATCCGTAAAAGCCAGGTGGATGTGCCGCAGTTGTACAGCGAAGACCCGAACGGCGCGTATTACTACAGCCGTGGGGTCAATTTGCGCGCGGTCGCGGCGTTCATTCCGGCGGCCGTGATCGCCATCCTGCTCGCGCTGTTGCCAGGGTTTGCCAGCGTCTCACCGTTTTCCTGGCTGTTTGGCGCCGGTATTGCAGGGCTGCTGTACGGGCTGATCGCCCAGCGCCAGCCGTTCTATGCCGATGTCAGCGGCGAATGCATTGCAGTCGATAACGTCAGTCATTAATCAAGGACACTCCATGCGTATCCTCGTGGTCAACGTCAACACCACCGAATCCATCACTGAAACCATCGCCCAGCAGGCACGGGCCGTGGCCTCGCCGGGCACCGAAATTGTCGGACTCACTCCGTATTTTGGCGCGGAATCGGTGGAGGGCAATTTTGAAAGCTACCTGGCCGCTATTGCGGTGATGGACCGCGTGATGGCCTACGACCAGCCGTTCGACGCGGTGATCCAGGCCGGTTACGGTGAACACGGCCGCGAAGGCTTGCAGGAGTTGTTGAACGTGCCAGTGGTGGACATCACCGAAGCCGCCGCCAGCACCGCGATGTTCCTGGGCCATGCCTATTCGGTGGTGACCACCCTGGACCGCACCGTGCCGCTGATCGAGGACCGCCTGAAACTCGCCGGCCTTTACCAGCGCTGCGCCTCGGTGCGGGCCAGCGGCATGGCGGTGCTGGAGCTGGAGGAGCATCCGATGGCCGCCATGGAAGCCATCGTGCACCAGGCCGAACTGGCTATCCGCGAAGACAAGGCCGAGGTGATCTGCCTGGGTTGTGGCGGCATGGCCGGGCTGGATGAGCAGATTCGCCAGCGCACCGGCGTACCGGTGGTGGATGGGGTGACAGCGGCGGTGACCATTGCCGAAGCGTTGGTGCGGCTGGGGTTGTCGACATCGAAGATTCGCACCTATGCGACGCCAAGACCGAAGCAGGTCATAGGCTGGCCCGGCAAGTTCGGCCGCTGAGCCGAGGCGCCTGCAATCAAATCGCGCTGAACCGCTGCCCCAGCCCTGCCGCGGCAAACTGCTCAATGATGAAGTCCACAAACGCCCGGGTCTTGCCGGGCAGCAGTTTGTGCTCGGCGTAGTAGATGGAAATATTGCCGTCGTCGACATACCAGTCGGGCAATACCCGCACTACCGCGCCACTGTCGAGAAACGGCACGGCCATGGGCATGCTCACCAGGGCAATCCCCAGACCTTGGGCGCTGGCGCAACAGGCGGCTTCGGAGTCGCTCATGGTCATGCCGGGCTTAAGCACCAGCGGACGGTGCTCACGCTCCCGACTGGTCAGTTGCCAGGAGCGTACGCGCCCGGTTTGCGGCGAGCGGATCAGGATCCCCGTGCAGTGCGCCAGGTCCTCAGGCGCCAGCACCGGCGGGCGCTGTGCCAGGTAGCCCGGGCAAGCCACCAGCACCCGGTGTGCCGGAGCCAGCTTGCGTGCCACCACGCCTTGGGGCAGCTCAAAACCACCGCCGATGGCCGCATCGAAGCCTTGGCCAATCAGGTCGACCTGACGGTTATCAAAATGCCAGTCCGGGCTGATATCCGGGAAACGTTGTATAAACGCCCCCAGCAGCGGCACCACATAGCGGTTGCCGAACACCGTGCCCATGCTGACCTTGAGCGTGCCCACCGGCCGCCCTTCGGCGCTGGCCAGGTTAGCCACGGCGTTCTGGATGGTGATCAGGCTGCCACTGACTTCTTCAAGGAACAGCTTGCCAGCTTCGGTGAGTGTCAGGCGCCGGGTGCTGCGCTGGAACAGCCGCACCCCGAGGCGCACTTCCAGCTTGGCGACGCTCTTGCCCACCGCCGCCGGGGTCAGGCTCAGGTGCCGGGCGGCTTCGGCAAAGCTGCCGCCTTCAGCACTGCGCACAAAGCATTCGATACCGCCAAAGCTTTCCATATCGCGCCACTCTAAACTTTTGGTTTACACAGACTATAGCAATCGCGGTCTACCGGGGTGCACCGGCGAGGTCGATACTCGGCTCCAACAACAAGGCATCCCGCCTTGAACAGCCAGGAGATCGACATGACCACACACACCCTCAGCGGCAAAGTCGCCTTGATTCAAGGCGGTTCTCGCGGCATCGGCGCCGCCATCGTCAAACGCCTCGCCGCACAAGGCGCCGCCGTCGCCTTTACCTACGTCAGCTCGGCGGCCAAGGCGCAAGCATTGCAGAACAGCGTGATCAGTGAAGGCGGCAAGGCCCTGGCGATCCAGGCCGACAGCGCCGACGCCACGGCGATTCGCAACGCAGTCAACGCCACCGTCGAAGCCTTTGGGCGCCTGGATATCCTGGTAAACAACGCCGGCGTGCTGGCCATCGCCCCGCTGGAAGACTTCAAGCTGGAAGACTTCGACCAGACCCTGGCGATCAATGTGCGCAGCGTATTCATCGCCACCCAGGAAGCGGCCAGGCATATGGGTGAAGGCGGCCGCGTGATCAACATCGGCAGCACCAATGCCGAGCGCATGCCATTTGGCGGTGGCGGGCCGTATGCAATGAGCAAGGCGGCGCTGGTGGGCCTGACCAAGGGCCTGGCGCGAGACCTGGGGCCTCGGGGCATCACCATCAATAATGTGCAGCCTGGGCCGGTGGACACAGACATGAACCCGGCGAACAGTGAGTTTGCCGAGAGCCTGATCGGGTTAATGGCGGTGGGCCGTTATGGCCATGTGGAGGAAATTGCCAGCTTTGTGGCGTATCTGGCGGGGCCTGAGGCCGGATACATCACCGGCGCCAGCCTCACAATCGATGGTGGCTTCAGCGCCTGATACATGCAGGCGCTGGCTTGCCTGCGATAGCGTCCTCAAAATCGCCATCGCAGGCAAGCCAGCGCCTACCTGTAGGGTTGCGTTTAGTCAGGGAAAAGGCGGCAAGCCATAGGCGGCCAGGTCGAAGTCCGCGAGTTTGCGGATGATCTGGTCGGCATGGTGGTACTTGCTGTCGGCCATGGCTTCATCGGGCACGGCGATGGCGGTCATATGCGCGGCCTTCGCGGCGGTGACGCCGAACGGTGAATCTTCGAACACCAGGCAATCCTCGGCAGCAACACCCAGGCGGCGCGCGGCGGTGAGGAAGATGTCCGGGGCCGGCTTGGCGGCGCCGACTTCCGGGTCGTCAGCGGTGACGATGGTGTCGAACAGGCTGAACCACTCGCGGTGCAATGTGGTCTTGTGGCCAAACGAATGGCGCGACGAACTGGTGCCCACGGCAATCGGAATGTTGTGCGCCTTCAAGTGCCGCACCAGCGCCTCGGCGCCAGGCATGCCCAGGGCCGTGGGAAAGCGCTCGCTCATCAGCGGCTCGCGGATCTCCAGAAACTGTGCCGGCGTGATCGGCAGGTCGAGGGCCTTTACCACGTAATCGGCCAGGTCCTGGGCACCGCGCCCGATGATGTGCTGCTTGATGCCCCAATCGTAGGTGCGGCCGTAGCGCTCAGCGATGATCCGTGTCACTTCGGTGTAGATGCCTTCCGTGTCCAGCAACAAGCCGTCCATATCGAAAATCACGGCCTTGATCGGACCGACTGCGCTACGCGGTGCATTCATCACAACAAAACCCTGGAGGAAAGACTAAAAGGATTCAGCACAATAACGGCCACGCTTGTCGGCAAGCAACCCTTTAGACTGGCTGCCCACCCCTTCGAAGTGCCCATAATGCTCTACCGTCTCGCCGCCGACAGCCTGGTGCTGTTTCACCTGGGCTTCATCCTGTTTGTCGTGTTCGGCGGCCTGCTCGCCCTGAAATGGCGGCCGCTGGTGTGGCTGCATCTGCCCGCCGCGAGCTGGGGCGTGGCGGTCGAAGTGTTCCACCTGCCTTGCCCGCTGACGCGCTGGGAAAACCTGTTTCGCCAACTGGCCGGGCAAGAGGGCTACGGCGGCGGGTTTATCGAGCACTACATCCTCACGCTGATTTATCCCGCCGGGCTGACCCCGAATATTCAATGGGGGCTGGGGGCGGTGGTGCTGTTGACCAATATCGCGGTGTATACGCACATCCTCAGGCGCGGGCCGGCAGGCAGCCCATAGCGTCCAATGTGGCCTCTACCGCCTGTTCCAGCGGTGTATGGGGCTCGTGGCCAAGTGTCTCGAGCAGGCGGGCGTTTTCCATGCGCAACGGGGTTGTCCACAGGTAGCGCATCTCCTGCATTTCTCGCAAAGTCGTCACGAAAGGGGCCGCCACGTTCAGCAACCACCATGGAAAAGCACCAACGCCCGGTTGCTGCCCCGTCCTGCGTAAAACCACTCGTTGGATAGCCTGAATCATCTGCGTGCCGTCCGCGTCCAAATGCCCGGCCATATGGAAACACGCGAAGGCCTTCAGGGTTTCCTGCCGCTCAAGCAACTCGACGATCGTTCGCGCCACGTCCGGCAGATAGGCCCACTGGTGCATCACCCCTGGCGCGCCTGGGTAGCGCAGCCTCGCGACAGGCTGGCCCGGCTTGACCACGCATTGGGAAAACCAACTGCTGGCGGCCCCGGCGCCGAAAAAATCGCCGGCACGCACGATCAGCACCCGTGCGCCATGGCGCGAAGCTTCGAACAGTCGCTGCTCCAGTTGCACGCGAATCCTGCCCTTGCGGGTATGCGCGTGCTGCGGTGAGTCTTCGTGCAACACGGGGAAGGCGTCGGGCCCGAAGTTGTAGACGGTACCGGGCAACACGATGGTTGCGCCTTGGCCTATGGCGGCGGCGATGGTGTTGTCGATCATCGGCACCACCCATTCGGCCCAGTGCCGGTAACCGGGAGGATTGACGCCGTGTACGATCACCGAGCAGCCGCTGGCCGCCGCGAGCACGTCATTGCGGTTCAACGCATCCCCCTGGAGCCAGTCGAATCGCCCCTCCTGGCTGCGAGCCTTGGCCACGTCACGGGTCAATGCGCGCACCTGTCGACCGCTCGCCCACAGCTGCCGCGCCACTTCGCCGCCGATGCCACCGGTTGCCCCCAATACCAGCACGTTGCCCATGATCTGCTTTCCAGAGTAATGATGTGTGGCCATTCTGTTCGCGGCGTAGCTATACAGGAATTGCGCAAAACCGTTTAGCCGCTATACATTTATGCATGGCCACAAACATCGGTTGGGAGCTTTACCGGTCCTTCCTGGCTGTCCTCAAGGAAGGCTCGTTGTCAGGGGCCGCACGGCAGCTTGGCATCACACAGCCCACGGTCGGTCGGCATATTGCCGCACTGGAAACGGCGCTGGGCGTGGTGCTGTTCACCCGTTCACCCACCGGCCTGCTGCCGACGGCGGTGGCCCACACGCTGCGTGCCCACGCCGAGACCATGGAGCGCACCGCCGCCGCCCTCGAGCGCGCAGCCTCGTCGCAAGGTGAAGACGTGCACGGCGTGGTACGGGTGTCTGCCAGTGACGTGGTGGGCGTGGAGGTACTGCCGCCGATCCTCAGCCAATTGCGCCAGGAACACCCCCACCTCAAGGTTGAGCTGAGCCTGACTAACCGCCTGAGCGACCTGCTGCAACTGGAAGCCGACATCGCCGTGCGTATGGTCCGCCCCAGCCAGGCGCAACTGCTGGCACGCCGCGTGGGGTTTATTGAAGTGGGCTTGCATGCCCGTGACGATTACCTGCAACGACAGGGCATCCCCCAGCAGATGCAGGACCTGGCCAACCATTCGGTGATCGGCTTCGACCACGAAAATGCCTTTATCCGCAGCCTGGCGATCAAGGGCCTCGAACGCAGTGCATTCGCCCTGAGCAGTGACAGCGACCTGGCGCAACTGGCACTGATCCGCGCCGGTGCCGGTATTGGTGGCTGCCAGGTGCAACTGGCCAGGCGCGACCCTCGCCTGCGTCGAGTGCTGCCCGAGAGCTTCGCGCTCAAGATGGACACCTGGGTCACCATGCACGAAGACCTGCGCGACAGCCCGCGCTGCCGGGTGATGTTCGATGCCCTGGTGGAAGGTTTGCAGCGTTACGTACAGGCTTGAGACAGCTTCACTGGTGAAGAATCACACTCCCTCAATCCGTTCACAGACGCCGCCATGTCCGAAGCCTTCGAAGTCCCCAGCCCCCACGAAAAACACATCGAACACACCACCGAACATGCCCACGGCCGCGGGGACAATTTCGCCAGCCGCATCGCCGTGATGACGGCCCTGATGGCCACCCTCGGCGCCATGCTCAGCTACCAGGCCGGCTCCACGGAGAGCGAGGCGGCGATGGACAAGAACAACGCCGCCATCACCAAGACCGAAGCCGCTAACCAGTGGAACTACTACCAGGCCAAATCCAGCCGGCAAAACCTGGCGGAGCTGGCCACGCATATTCCGGGGGTGGATGCCGCGCATTACAAGGACGAGATCGAGCGCTACAAAAATCAAAAGGAAGAGGTGCGCAAACAGGCCGAGAAGCTTGAGGCGACCTCGCGGGAATGGGACGAAAAGTCGGAACAGGCCCTGCACCAGCACCATCGCTGGGCCCAGGCAATGACGGCGATTCAGATCGCTATTTCACTGGCGGCAATTACCTTGCTGACGCGCAAGGAATGGTTGAAACGCATGGCCTATACGGCGGGCGGGGTTGCCGTGGTGTTGGGCAGTTTGGCGTGGTTGCATCTCTAGCCATGGGGCTGGACAGGGACGTTTGATTTCAATCTGTTACAGGACCGCTTAAAGTGCAGCCCCCGAGAATTGAATCTCGGGGTTCAGTCCATGGAGTTATTCAAGTGAAGCACGTCAGTAAAGTAGTTGCAGCCGCCGTTCTCGGTTTCGCCCTCGCAGGTTGCACCGGCACCGCCATCAAATCCCCACACTACGACAGCAGCCAATACACCGTGTTGGGCCACAGTGAAGCCAGCGCCACCGGCATCATGCTCTTCGGCGTGATCCCGATCGGCCAGAACAGCCGCTTCGTGCGCGCCCAGGATGCGGCCATCAAGGCAAAAGGCGGCGACGCGCTGATCAACACCCAGGTACAGGAAAACTGGTTCTGGGCGTGGGTATTGAGCGGTTACACCACCAAGATTTCCGGTGATGTGATCAAACTGAAAAGCGCGCAGTAAAATCGCCGGGCGTTAATCAACGCCCGCGACGTATCATGGGCCGACCTCTCGAGGATGGCCCATGAACCTCAGCATCGTTTACGCCCTCGCCGCCGCCGCCCTGTTCGGCGCCAGCACCCCACTCGCCAAACACCTCGGCCTGGGCCTCTCGCCCGTGCTGCTCGCCGGCCTGCTCTACCTCGGCAGTGGCCTCGGGCTTGCCGCCGTACGCCTGCTGCGTGATCGCGGCTGGAAACCGGCCGGGCTGACCCCCTCGGAATGGCCCTGGCTGCTCGGCGCCATCGCCTTCGGCGGCATCCTTGGCCCCGTCGCCCTGATGTTCGGCCTGACGCGCACCGCAGGCGCGACCGCCTCGCTGATGCTCAACCTCGAATCGGTGCTGACGGCCGTTATCGCCTGGCTGGTGTTCAGAGAAAACGCCGACCGCCGTATCGTCCTTGGAATGGTCGCGATTGTGCTGGGCGGCGTCGCGCTGTCCTGGCCCGAAGGCAGCAGCACCCGCCAGGACTGGACCGGCCCCCTCGCGGTCGCGCTCGCCTGCCTGTGCTGGGGGATCGATAACAACCTGACACGCAAGGTATCGGCGTCTGACGCGCTGTTTATCGCCGGGGCCAAGGGGTTGATTGCAGGGGTGGTGAACTGCAGCCTGGCGCTTTATCTCGGCGCGCAGGTTCCCGACGTAGCGCAACTGGCGCCCATCCTGCTGGTCGGTTTTTTGGGTTATGGCATCAGCCTGGTGATGTTCGTACTGGCCTTGCGCGGGCTGGGCAGCGCACGGACCGGAGCTTACTTTTCCACCGCACCTTTCCTGGGGGCCGCGATTGCCATACTGTTGTTGGGCGAGTCGTTGACCGCAGCGTTCTGGATCGCATCGGCGCTGATGGCGTTGGGAGTATGGCTGCACCTGACAGAGCGCCACGCCCATGAACACCTGCATGAGGCAACGCAACACGGGCATCGGCATGTGCATGACGAACACCATCAGCATGAACATGACTTTGAGTGGGACTCGGATAAGCCACATAGCCATGTACATACCCATGGCGTGATGCGGCATAGCCATGCGCATTTTCCGGATGTGCATCATCGGCATAGGCATTGAGGGATAGACACTGATGTGTTCTTAAACCAACAGAGGCCCGCTCGGAAACCTACTTCAGCGCCAAACGATAAAGGATGGTAGCCGGCAGCTCATTCTCATCCCCCCAGTTACATCAAGACTCCAATCACCGATGTTAACCTGGCTGAGTAATGCCGAATCCCGGAGAACGGGTCATACAGACGAGATGCAGCGCTTCCTGATAATGGGACAGCTCCTTTCTTAGAGAAACGACCCGGGCACAGTCGCATTTCCAGACCATGCAAATTACCAACCTGACGATCACACGAATTAGATTGGGCAACGTCCTACAAGTCGCTCAGAAGCAAGTGTCTCCCGTTTCAAAATCGCCATACCTATAGTCGTTCGGTCGCTCCAAGCGGCCGGGTTTGGCGACTCGATGAAAATCAAGACGGAACGTAGACGAAATCATTTTCAGGCAATTGCCGTTTTTACGGTTTAGCGTGAAAAAGCTTCGTTGTTTTTATATTTGTCTTACGGAGTCACTGATGAATCAATATATGGCCCTCACCAGCAACGATAGCGCCACTCCTGCTCTTTTTGTCGATACCACTGCGCCCCTGGAGATACTACTTGACGCTGCGACGTATCGCCTTCGTGCCGTCACCCAAATCCTGGAGAATCTCGCACTACGCAGTGAAATCAGCAGCGATGCGGTTGTTCTGAGCGATTTTGCACTGCTCTGCTCAATTCCTCTGCGAGACGGGTGCGATTTACTGGATGTCATAGGGCGACGGATGGATGCGGCGGGTGCCTGATTTAACCCTCACATATTTATTCAGAACCTAGAATGACAAAACCCCTGGTTTCTTTCGAACCCAGGGGTTTTGTTTAATATCTAGTCAAAGCGTGGGGAGTTTTTTACATAAGTGGCGATATAGGTATATCGACGCTACACAACACTCTTGTGCGTGGCAACTTGAACGTCTTCTTGCCGATTAGCTGCCAAGATGGCCTGCAAACGGCCAAACGCAAGCTGCCGAACCTTAATTCTCCGTACGCTGCCCCGGATAGTGTTTGTTGCTGCTGTCCGAAAATGCCATTTTGAGAAATTCACTCTTTACGGTGCAAAAGAAAAATTTTTGATGCGTAAAAACTAAGTCTATAGTGTGAGTAGGGAGAACTTACTATGCTGCAGGCTTTCAAGGGGGCATCGTGGCAACTAAAGAATATCGTAACAATCATTACGTTCCTGAGTGGTATCAGAAAAAGTTTTTATCCGCAGACGGCGGCGAGGCTAAATTTTATTACCTTGACTTAAAGCCCGAAACAATTACTACAGCAAATGGCACACGATATAAGCGCAAGGACATGATGCGCTGGGGCCCCGATAGCTGTTTCAAAACAGAAGATCTTTATACAACAAAACTAGGCAACTTCGAATCAACAGAAATCGAAGAAAAGTTTTTTGGGAAAATTGATACTGAAGGGCACAAAGCTGTTGAGTACTTCTCTAAATTCCAGCATCCCGATGTAGATCCTCAGTCTTTTCACAATCTACTACTTTACATGAGCACTCAAAAACTCAGAACTCCGAAGGGTTTGAAGTATTTGGCATCTAAAACACAGTCACGTGACAAAAATGAATTATTATTTATGCTACAGAGACTACAGAGTTATTTTTGTGCGTTATGGACTGAATGTGTTTGGCAATTGGCTGACTGCAAGAGTACGGATACAAAACTAATACTGTCAGATCACCCCGTTACCGTATACAACAAAGGTTGTTTCCCTCAATCTGCATTGGCGAAAAAGTTAGGTGATCCTGAGGTTTGGCTGAACGGCACTCACACATACTTTCCGTTGTCGGAAGAACGCGTCCTGATTCTAACTAACCTGTCTTGGGTCAGGTGTCCGTACGGAAACCCTATGAAAGAGCGGCCAAACCCAAAGCTATTTCGAACGGCAATGTTCAACTTCACGAGCATTCAAACTCATAGAGAACTCACAGAGTTAGAAGTACTCCAAATTAACTACATAACAAAAATTCGAGCTGAGCGGTACGTTGCGGCACGAAAAAAGGAATGGCTATATCCTGAAAAAAAGGTGACACCTTCTCTATGGCCACAACTAGGGGATAGTTATTTATTAATGCCTGACCCGCGATCCGTAACATATTCTACCTCTACGATGGTTGGTTATGAAAATGGTCGATCAGAGACAATGGATGAATACGGTAGACGACCTGGACAGAAAGGTTATAGCGGTGAGAGCAATAATAGAAAAGACTGGAACAGCTTCTTAGCTTTTCAAGGTGAATACGCTAGACGATTTGGCCCGAAACGGCGCGGTCGATCATTCGAATTGAATAGAATTTCAAACGAAGAGGACTCTGATGACTATCATGCGTACCATCTGGGTTTAGAGAGAACACACAGAAAACGTTAAAAACGAGGTCAGGGGTTAGCGTTTAAATAATGTGGCGATCAAGAACAGACTCCACAATAGAGCGCGTTATATCGATTTATATGATTCCTTAACTTTATTCGCTCAAAATTTCCCGGAGGCGCCTCTCAAGTGCTCCTCTGAACAAGATTCGTAGATTGTCTGCATCGAGCTTTGAAATGGTCTCTTCAAGGTGAAGCTTAAAAATCAGGTCATGGGTGCAAGCCTCACGCCTCCGTGCTTCAAGTGCGGTGGGTGAGCAAGCAATCCCAGCGAGGAAATGAGCCGACACGCTACTCGCGGGATGAATATCGCTCTTGGCAACAGACATGACTTCCTACCTGGTTCTCAAACGATTGAAGACACGCTTACGAATCTGCGCCCTTCTCTAAGGAGTAGTGGGTCTAACACTAAGTTCATAACGGAACGAAGTGCACCCGTCTCGCGAGAAAAAAACGCACCAAAAAGACGCGCCAGTCCCATGGTGGTCCCATGGGGCTATTTTTTGGACGCCAAAAACCACAAACCCCCGACTTTCTCTAGGAAAATCAGGGGTTTGTGTTTGTAGAATGTGGCGGTGAAGGAGAGATTCGAAAGTACCCGCACCCTCAATCTCGCGGCCGACGCCCCGGAATACAAGGGCTCCAGCGGTGCCAGTTGCGCAAAAGCATTCCCACGACATTCCCACGAGCATCAGCATGCACCTCAGTACGCGTGAGCGTCACACGTATAGGGGGATGGAATTCGAAATCTAGAGGGGGGCAAAAAAAGAGTAACATAAGTAATCTTGACCACTTTTTACGCTCAAACCATTGAAATCAAAGGGTTTTACGTTTCGGCCAAAAGGTAATTTTTAAGTAATATTGAAGTAATCTGATTACTCTTTATAAATGTAATTCTCACACTTACAAAAATCCTTTAAAAACAATAGCTTGGCAAATAATTACCTTTTCAATTACTTCTCTGCTACTCCTTTTTGTAATACCGAACCCCACGGAATACAAGGCCTCCAGCCCATTACCCAGACGTGGTTACTGAAATTACTCTTTTTGAAATACCCCCCTACCTGCCCAGCAACGCCTCCAGACCTTTCGGACAAGCCTTCCCTCGGTGCAGGGAAAAAGGGGGCAGATTTATTTAACACTGGGTTTCGCGTCGCACGATCAAGACACAGCCCCCTCTGACCCATTCCTGATAAACTGCCCACCCTTCGCATTATCCGTCCCTGATCCCAATGCCCTCAGTCATAGCGCCACCGCAAGCCCTCTCCCGCCGCTTCTCCGCTGCCCCGATAATGGATTGGACCAACACATTATAAAATCCTTTAAAACAAAGGTTTACAGCAATCAAAAACTGGTCTCGTACCAGTTTTGCACCATCCGACTCTTCTCAACCGATTTTTCGCTTTAGCAAACTGCATATACCTAATACAGGTAGCGGTCTAAACCAAAACTTCTGTTTTAAGTGCATTTATCACCCTTCCCTCAAGGTGGCTCCCTATCAGTAACTGATGCGTGGAACCGCCAGGAGCCGTGCCAAGAGAGAAACGTAGACTCCTAGTAATATTACATTCTCAATTTCATACTTACGGCTTAGTCATCAATCTGCATCACAGGACTTTACGGAATAGCGCTGCTGTTTACCTGCCGACACCGAGAATACAGCTACACTCTTCACTGAAGTAGCCGTAAAGTGTCTCAAAAATTTAACATCTGATTATTTTCGGAGTCTAAAAATGAGTCTAGAGAATTTTGCAGAGTCAAAGCAGCTAGAAGAAAGGTCACTAATTAAAAATACTGACACAGGAGTGAGGCCATCAAGCGTAATAAATCCCGCATTAACGCCTGGTAGCCTAATACAGGGCGATCCAGTTATATACAAATATCATCCACAATCCACATTAGCACTCGGTCGGTCATTTAACCCGGGGAACGTGCTGCTCCCTATGCGACCGGCAATACAATTTACGGAGGTACCACTAGACCATGGGGCTCCAAGCGCTTCCTTTAAAATGTTTTTTGTTCAAACTGAAGACCAATTAGATACTGCACTATCTTTGGATTCAAAGATGGAGGCGTCTTATTTGGGTGCAAAAGCTTCTGGAAGCTCGACATTTAAAACAAGTTACAGCATCAAGACAAGCTCTATAGTTGTTGTTGCAAAAATGCATATTAACTATGGACGATTTGGCCTAAGCGCAAGCGCCACGCTTATAGACGATGCAAAAGCGTTACTTACAGATCCAAAAAAATTCTCAAGCGTTTTTGGCTCGCGATACGTAAATATCGAAAGCCGAGGTGCATCAGCGTCCGTAATAATTTCGCTGGAGTCTGTCAGCTCAGATCTTAAACTTAACTTCATAAATGAGTTTTCTGCTGGTGGCGACTGGGGAGACTTTGGTTCTGGCAGTGCGAGATCAAAATTTGAATTACTTTTCAAGAGAGCAGCAAAGCAGTCACGATTAAAGGTAGATGCTATGTCTACAGGCGGCTCTAACCACGCAACACTAGTTGGAGCAATTCTTGCACTTGGCGATAGTGCGAATCCGGTGAAAGATATTGAGCAGGCACTTTCTTCATTCATGGCTCAATTCAACTCTAGCAATGCGGTCCCCACGGAATATCAAGTTGCCCCAATGTTGCAGTTTGGCTTAGACGAGAATCAAATAGATCCTTGGACAGACTTTAATGAGCGATTACTACTAAATTATGTAAGAGAATACAGGCTAGCCATTACAGCACTAGACACTTTGCCAGCAGTCAAGGCTGGCACGCATGCAATAAACACGATACAAATCAGCCCACCAGAAACTCTAAATGAAATAATACAACTAGAGCCAGACATCAGAAGCTACGCTCGCTCATTAGCAGAAAACCACGAAGCACTAAAGAACGACCAACCAATTCAGAATATCAATCTTCCAAGTAATTTTAACCTGCTTTATGCTTTTGCATCACTAATAGAATCTGCAGACACACCACCAACACTACATATGTCGGCCTTACTCACACCTGAACAAATACGTGCTGTGCTGCGAGCTCCGCGAGGTAAACGCGGGGACCTAGCGAAAGCATTCAATCCTGAATTAGGAACTGGAGTGGCCATAACTTATAAATTCACGGCACATTATCCTTTCCTTACAGCAACAGAGATTGTTGAGTATTCTGACGGAACCACACGGGAATTTGACGAATTCCGATATGACGGGCTTAGCGCCTATGTTTGGATTGAAGAGCCTAAAGGCGCTTTTTCACCCACCGGCGAGGATCTGTGGATCGAGTGGTTTCAAAAGCATACTGGCACATTTAAATTAAGTGCATCATGGAAACTAAGAGACAAGGTCGGTAGGGTTTTTATCGTTCGCCTTATGGATGTTGAGTTTGAAGCTCAAAACGGAGCATTAAAAAAAATAAATATTGATAACTACTACTGAGGCTCCAACATGTGGATTTATTTTCAGGACACCGGTGAACTATATAATACTCGCGATCCTCTCACAACACCGCGTTTCAAAGGATACTCAGGCGTCGAGCCCTATAAAAACGAACCAGAAAGCCAGTGTTTCCAAGATCTAGGCCCCATACCAGTTGGGCTGTATTCGATGACCGGAGTTAAGGGAGCACCCACTGAATACTCTATAATTTTAGAGCCAGCCCCAAGTAACAACATGTGTGGCAGAAAGAATTTTTTGATTCATGGCGACTCATTGACTTTCCCAGGCTGGGCATCAGAGGGATGTATAATTATTACAGGAGCCAACAATCGAAAGTTAATTTGGGAAAGCGCTGATCGGATGTTAGAGGTTCGCAAGACACGCACGATAGCTTAATGCATTTATTGTTCCAATAGAGGGCTTACTGACGTAATTTTTCAGCCGCGCACTATTTTACTAGCGAAAGGCCCTCTCCTTTTTTTGGATCTGATGTGGTAAACAGCCCACCCTTGCAGGGAATCGCAGGTTTTTTTACCCCCATAGATGCAAGAGCTAGCCCAGCTAGGCTCGCGCCGAAGCAACTGCGGGGAGTGCAGAAAAAGTGACACATTTAGCCCGCAGGCGAGGTGGGGGGACGACGGCGCGCGCCGGGTGAACATGCTCAACAAGCGACTCGCGCGCACCATTGCGGTGCAAACCTATCGCAAGCCCGACCAATATTTGAAGAGTACGACCCGATCAGGGCGACTACTGAGCCACTTCCCAGCTGGATGACAAAATGCCATCTAGTGGGTTACCTTCGGACAAGGTTATGCGGCCCACTGAAAGGGCTGAAAGAAAGGTGCAGAGCGCTTTTCCGACAACATCGCGAGGTCGCTTAACCCTGACGTCGTCTATACGACTCACAGTTGAGCCGTCAAGGGTAGTAGATGGTTGCGTTGTTAAAGCTCTATTTTTATGGAAATCAATAATAGGGGCGCATATGTTTACGGCGATTGAGCCATTAGATGTCTATAACAAAAACATCAACATCCTATTAGGGTCCGGTGCTTCTGCGGATTTATTTCCAACACTGGCCTTAAAGATCAAATGCCCACTGGGCAAATGGCAGACTATAGAGACGCTTGCGACAGCACACTCTGGATGGGCTGACAGACACACCGCTATATTTATGCATTATTACAATACATGCATTTATCCGGTTCAAAACTTTTCACCCAAAAAAGTTAAAGATATAGCGGGCCGGAAAAATCTAAAAAATTACGAGGAGTTTTTAACAACTACCTTAGGCCTGCTTGATAGAAGAAAAGACCTCAACAGAAAAATAAACATCTTCACGACAAACTACGATGGCTGTCTGGCACACAGTGCCGATAACATACTAGCCAAGGGATCTCATGACTTCGTCATAAACGACGGAACATCGGGCTTTCATAAAAAACTATTGCACGCTAAAAACTTCAGTACATTTCAATGCCAGACAGGAATATTTGAGCGATCCCATTATGGAATCCCGCAGATAAACCTTATTCACCTCCACGGATCAGTCTACTGGTCAAAAAGCGGCGAAAAAATCGAGGTTGAATATAAAAACAACTTCGACAATCTAATCCATCCTAGAACATTGTCAAAGATACAAAAATTTTCTGACTACCTGACAACTGAAGGTGGAATCACAACAAAAATCCCAAATGTAGCATTTACTTCACAGCAGCGAAATAACTTCTGGAACTCTTACAATAAACTTCCCATCGTAAACCCCACAAAATGGAAGTTTCACGAAACCGTATTTGAAGAACACTACTATCAAATGCTGAGACTTCTTAGTTACGAACTTGAAAAACCAAACTCAATCCTCATTGCCTTCGGCTTCTCATTCGCGGACGAACATATTCTTAAACTGATACAGCGCTCGCTCGCAAACCCACAACTTCAAACTTTTATTTGCTGCTACAGTAAGAGAAGCGCGGAAAACCTTGTAGAAGAATTTAAACTCTGGAAGAACGTTACAATTATTTCCCCACCTGACGGAGAAAAACTCGACTTCACCAACTTCAACAAATATATTTTCTCATTGAAACCGCAGCGCTACGTTCCCCCTGAAGAAGAGGAGTTCGTATGAGCATCGTTGTAGGGGAGGTTATAGCCGTTTCGGGAGTTCGCATATCTCTACGAATATTTGAGGACTCAAACCACGAGACAATTTTTTTTGACGGAGTCAGATACAGGGGAGTTTCACTTAGAGAGCACATCACGATACAACGCGGTTTCATCGATATTGTTTGCCTAATTGAGGGCGAATATCTCGATGAACGAAAGTTGGACACCGATGCAGAAAAAACTCTGTACATAAGAAAGGTTGATGTTCGTCCAATTGGCTATATCATGGATGACACTTTCTTTGAGGGCATAAAATTTATGCCGATGATCAGAGACAAAGCATATCTCCTTAGTGAACTTATGGTTGCCAAAATTTATGGAGCCGAAGGAGTTAGCTCCTTTTCCATAGGGTGCATGCTGAAAGAGAACGTGCCGATCAATTTGCCGTGGACAAAGATATTCAACAGTCACATTGGAATTTTTGGCAATACCGGTAGCGGCAAGTCAAATACACTTGCAAAACTTTACACAACTCTATTCAGCGAAAAAATTGATGCTTTAAAAAATAGAAGCCAGTTCGTTATTATTGATTTTAACGGTGAATACACAGAAGACCAGATAATTCCCGCCAAAGAAAAAAAGATAACCATCCTAAACAACAAGAAAGCGGGCCACAAGTTTCCAATTGAATCCATACACTTCTGGGACGCAGAAACTCTTAGCCTACTATTCCAAGCAACCACAAACACCCAACAACCTTTTTTAAGGCGAGTGCTGACTGGCAGAGAGCGGTTCAAAAACGTCTCACTTGAGCGTTTCATTGAGAGAACATTTGAAAAAGCCTTTAGTGCTAGCGAACCAAAACCAGACGCACTTGAATTGAGTCGGGAAATCGCAAGAATCCTTGAGTGCGAACCGTTGCAAGAACACCTGAAAGGCATCGTTTACAATGCGCAGAAAAAATATTTTAGGGATGCATATGGAAACTACTACAACTCTGATAGCGACGGCTTCGAACAACATCTGAAACCGCTACTTGACTACATCGACATAAAAAACATGGATCAGTTCAGCGAGTTGATCCTCCGGTGTTATCTTCAGCTTTGCTCGGATGTTGTCTTGGGCTATGCACAATACGAGCATATTCAACCTGTAATTTCACGAGCAAAGTCGTCAATTTCGGCACTTCGCAACGTATTAAAAACAGTAGACATCCCACCCGCCCCATCACTTCTGCATGTTATTTCTTTAAAAAAATGTAAAAACGAAGTAAAAAAATCCTGCCCCTGTTAATTGCCAAGAACTACTATATAAACCATAAAGACTCAGAGACTTTGCAAAGCCCTCCGAATCGGACACTTCATATTATTATTGATGAGGCCCACAACATCTTGTCTGATCAGTCCACTCGTGAGCACGAAATCTGGAAAGACTATCGACTTGAACTTTTTGAAGAAATCATTAAAGAGGGGAGGAAGTACGGAGTTTACCTAACACTATCAAGTCAACGACCCGCCGATATTTCACCCACAATTGTCTCTCAGATTCATAATTTTTTCATACACCGACTCGTCAACGATCGTGACCTTATGCTGCTGGACAATACTATAAGCACACTCGACTCCTCCTCTAAGGCTTTGATACCCACCCTCGCCAAGGGCTGTTGCGTAGTCACCGGAACAGCATTTGACCTCCCCATGATTCTAAAAATTGATCCGCTGCTCCAGGGCCACCGACCGAGCAGCGATGATGTCAATCTTGAGGAGCTATGGCGGACACCTCCGGCATAACCCTTTATCCGCATAGAAATGTCTTGTACCGAACCGTCGACTCGCCAACTGCGCAGGGCGTGTTAGGCCCCCACGGGAATTTCATAGGGCTTGAAGCGCACGACCTCCTCCCCGAGCCAGTCATTCACTTGCGCCATGCGCGCCTGAATCGGCTCCAGTTCATTGGCAGCATAAATCTGCGCCGCTTCCCTGATTGATCCAAACCCGCCCGCGTTCTGCGGCACGATACCCATCAACTGCGGCGGAATGCGTAAGCTGGCCAACACGTCGTCGCGGGTCTGGTTTTTGATCGAGTTGAATTCATCCTTGGCCGTCACTTCGCTTACCGGGATGATCTGCAACCCGTCCTTTTTGCCGTTCGGCGAGTACACGAACAGGTTGCGGAAGTTGCCAGGCCCCTTGGAGTCTTTCAGCGCCTTGCGCAGTGAATCGACGTCCGCTTCGTTCTGCGCGGCGTCGGTCATGTAGAGGATGAAGCCGGCATGGCTGCCGTTCTCGTAATACTTGCGGCGAAAAGTCCTGCGTTGCCACGACGGGCGCCTGGGCCAACTGCTTGGTATTTCTGCGGCGGTTCGACATCAAAAATCTCCATCCGCCCGGTATTGGCAGTGGTCTGCCCCTCCAGCGGTTCGTTGTGCAATGCGTGAAAGAGCGCCCATGCCAGGTCGGCGTGGCCGGTGTTGTCGTTGCGGCCGGCGGTGTAGGTAAATTGGCGACCGCCTGCGGTGATGGTCTTGCGGATCGCCATCAGCGACTGCGCCATGTCGGTCCAGCCGGCGTCAAACTCCAGCCGCCCCCGGTGGATCACGTCGTAGGCCTTTAGCACCAGGCGGGTCTTGACCTCAGGCGAATAGCTGAACGTGGTGACATTGGGGAAAAATTGGCGCACCAGCTGCGCCACGCCGCTACCGAGACCGGTGACGTCAATACCGATGTACGTCACCCAGTAGCGGTCGCAGACGGCTTTGATCACGCTCGCCTGCGCAGCGAAGTCCATGCCTCGGAATTGGTGACGCTCCAGCACCCGGAACTTGCCCCCTGGTACCAAAGGCGGTGCGACCACCACCAGGCCCGAGCAATCGCCGGTTTCCGCCGGGTCATACCCAACCCACACCTGGCGGTCACCGAACGGCCGCATGGCAAACGGCTTGTAGTCCTCGGCCCATTCGACCCAGCTGTCGACCATGCAGGGCTGCAACACCGTCAGCGGGAAAATGCTCGCGCCGTCGTCGACGAATTCGCACATGAGCAGGTTGGCGAACGCTTCCGGGCTGTACTCCCGCCGCAGTTCTTCAATGTCGAACAGGTCGCAACCGCCCTGCTCCGCATCAAGGATGGTGACGATCTGTCGCCACAACCGGTCTTCGCAGAACCTACCCTGCTGGAGCGCCCCGTGGGATACGTCGACTTTAGTGTGTTGCGCCGCCGGCTTGCCCTTGTTGAAGCGCTCGCCCGTCCAGAAGGTGTAGGCCTCATGGGCCATGGTCGACGGCGTCGAGAAGTAGGTTTTGCGCCACTTCTTGTGCATCGCCATACCCGATGCAACCTTGTTCAGCTCCTCAAACTTGAACGTCCAGAAGAATTCGTCGAAGTAGAAATTGCCGTGGTAGCCCTGGGCCGTGCGCGCGTTGGTACCGAGAAAAAACAATTCGGCGCCGTTCGGCAGCACGATGGGATCACCGGTCAGCTCGACGCCGATGACCTCACGGGCAAACGCCTGGATGTACCCACGGAACAGGTAGGCCTGATTCTTCGACGCCGACAAGAAAATCTGATTGCGCCCGGTTTCCAGCGCATCAATAAAAGCCTCTCGGGCGAAGTAGTAGGTGGCGCCGATCTGCCGGCTCTTGAGGATAACTCGGGTGCGCTGATTGCCCGCCCGGTGCCAGTCTTTCTGGTAGTCGAAACACCCATCGATAAACGCTTCGCGCAGCAGCTCGATCTGGTCTTCGCTGATGTCGTTTTTCGGGGTCTTTTTCTTCGACCCTTCGTTGCGTTTTGCGAGGTTGGGGTTGAGTTCGGTTTCGGTACCGCCACCCTGGAAGCGCTGGATGCGGGCCTGCCGCTCCAACTGCCGGTGCAGCAGGTCGATCTCTTTGAAGTCCCCGCCGCTCTTGCCTTCCTTGAGGATCAACTGCACCAAACGCGCTTCCAGCGCCCCGCCGATACAATCCCGTCCCGTTGCCGCAACTCGCGCGCGTCACGACCATGCCCCTCATTGCAACGCACTTAGCGCCCAACGCATTGAGGATTCCCGGCATGAAGAAATTCCGCAGTAATTGGTTCCGCGTCGCCGTCGAGGGCGCTACCTTCGATTACCGCCGGCACTTTCCCGAGTCCACCAAGCTGGCCGAAAACAGTTTTGGGCACTACTTGGACCTATGGTTGACCATCAAGAGCAACAGCGTGGCCGCGACCTCATTTCGCGGGTACAAAAATAAGGCTGAGGTCCATGTGCGACCGCGCTGGGGTGACGTTCAGATCGATCAGATTGACCACCTGGACCTGCAAGAGTGGATTCAGGGGCCGCTGTCGAAGCGGCTGAATAACAAGACCATCCGCGACATCATCAGCAATGTACGCCAGGTGTTCCGTCTGTACCGCACACGGAAGAAGGTCGCACACGACCCAACCGAGGGGTTGTTCGTGCGCTTGCCCGACCCAGAAGCGCCGGACCCGTTCACCAGGGCGGAAATCAAGCAGATCCTCGAAACACCCACCAGCCGGACCCAAGAGCTGTTGATGGTGCAATTCATGATTTGGGCAGGCCCACGTGTGTCGGAGACCATTGCTCTGGCCTGGGAGGATGTCGATTTGAAACAGGGGACAGTGACTTTCCGCCGGTCTAAGGTGCGCGGGGCCTACCGCGTGACCAAAACCCGGCGCTCTACGCGCAAAGTGCGTCTGCTTGAGCCCGCGTGGGATGCACTGCGCAAACTGGACGCCATCAACCAGCTCAAGACTGTGGACACGGTCGACATCGTTGAGCGGGACAATAAAACCGTCCGCAAGCACAAGCTGCACTTTGTATTCCTGAACACCAAGAGCGGCCTGCCGCATGTCAGCGACTTTGTCGTGAGGGACAGGTTCTTCAAAGCGCACTTGAAAGCGGCCGGCGTTCGTTATCGCGGACCTGGCCAGTGCCGACACACTTACGCGAGCCAGTTGCTCACCACCGGCGTGGCTTCGGTGGACTGGATCGCGGAGCAGATGGGCCACACCAGCGCGAATATGATCCGGCAGCACTACGGCATGTGGATCAACGAGGACGGCCCCGACGTCATCGGGATGCTGCAAAATGCACTGCGTTTGTAGCCCGTGGAAGTAATCAACGCTCTGTATGGCTTTATTTGCCTGAGATGCAACACTGCTCCTCAGCGAGAGGTGGAGGAATCCATTTATCATTGCGATATTTTGTATGGGTATTTTTAGATTAGCGGGCATAGCACATCCCCTCAAAAAAATAGGCAATGGAGGCGAAAATGAGAGACATGGGCAAAGCAGGGGAAAGATTCTTCGGTGCGTGGTGCGCAGCGGCAGGGATGACAGCGAACGGTTCCGAAACCGATCAGAATGGCTGGGATGTGTTTGTTGAAATCGACGAAACCCCAGAAGAGTATGATCCATTGTCACTGCATGAAGGGCTTATAGAGACAAAAATCCAAGTTAAATCTACCGATGGTGTAAAGCGAACAGTAGACGTCGAACTTTCAAACTTAAAAAAGATGGCAACATCAGCGCTGGCGACATTTTATGTCCTACTAGAATTCGAAAGCGGTGAATCCCCGACGAGGGCATATTTGCTCCATATTGATCACGACCTATCAGAAAAAATCTTGAAGAGAGTTTCAGACCTAAAGTCTAAAGACCAAACCGTAAAACTCAATAAAAAATATATGCGACTTAATTTTATTGATGAAGTACTTCCGCTGTCCGCTTCAAACCTAAAAAAAATGATTCTGGCGCACATAGGCCCTTCGAATTCGATCTATGTAGAGAACAAAATCAAGCATCTAAACTCTGTAGGCTTTGAAAACGGCAAGTACCAATTTCAATTTTCAATCAGCGGAGACGAGCAACTTAAAAAGCTAATTGATATCTCACTCGGAAAAAATGAGATTATTGAAGTTGAGAACGTTTTCAGTTCGACACTTCGATTTGGAACACTTTCAAACAAATCCAATCTACTCAGTGATACAGCACTGCTTTCCATGCCAGACGTAGCACCTAGTGAAAAGGGCTCGTTAGTTTTTCGAGATACAACAACTGGCCGTTCACTGACTTTCCCTATAGATCTCTTCCGCAGCCCCTTCAACTCCTGGATCCCTGAAGAATTCCGCAAAGTCAGAATGGTCGCCAACAGCTTTGAGCTGAACATAAATAATTATGGAAAGTCTTTTAACATCACCATAAAAACTCACTTGCTTGATCAGTTCCCCATCGAAGACACCCTTAAAATGTTCAAGCTAACACAAATGCTTTCAGCCCCAGAAAAAATCCGAATTACTTTCAACTTTAAAAATTTAACATCGGATCTAAAATTACAATCGGGCGAATCGTTTCCAGATTGCTCAGCGGAAATCGAATTACTGGAAAAAGCATTAAAAATAAAAAACTATTACGAGCTCGACACACCTCTATCATTGACAAACTCAGAACTTGGAAGAATTCACTATCAAGTGCGGGCGCTTGACCTACTAATCAGTGACAGGCTAGACGTTATCCGTATTACGTTTTCGTCGGAAGAGGATATTGAACAAGGAACAAACGTAGACTGCTTCCACGTGTGTAACTTTCAGATGGGGGGATACGTCTTTATAGAATTGACAATTTTTTCGGGAGAGATTTTCACGACCGACGGGAAGTATGCAATTATACCAAATGAAAGAAAACCGCTATACAAAACAGCGTCAAATATTGAACTTCTTAATATTGACTTACTCACAGAAGAAATCACACGTTCAATAGAGAGCCATAATTCGTCTCGCCCTACAGTCAATCTTGCCACCGAGTTTCTTCAGAAATTGCGGCTACATCAAAAACCCGAGCCTAAGGTTATCTCAGGGCTCTAGACGAACACTTATTACTCCCTGCCTTTGCTTGGAACCGCTCTCCAGCGCAAACACCTCAAGCGGCATGACCCCGCTGACCGTCTTGATTGGATGCTTCAACACAGCCCACTGAACAGCTAGACCTCGCGCAAGACAAGATCCGGCATTCCCATAAGTGTTCCCATATGAGCCTTTTTCGCCCCTCTGAAAACACAAAACCCCTGAAAACTTTAACGTTTTCAGGGGTTTAGTCGTTTCAAATTTGGCGGTGAAGGAGAGATTCGAACTCTCGATACAATTTCTTGTATACACACTTTCCAGGCGTGCTCCTTAAGCCACTCGGACACTTCACCGTATCTCGTCAAACCAGTTCAGTCTGTCGAGGCGCGCTAATGTAGTCGAAAGCTTTTCTGATGGCAAAGGTTTTTTTCAGAATTTTCATGCGCTTAGACGGTTATGCCGGAATAGGCCTGGCGCAGGGCGGTGATTGTGCCAATCTCGGGCATGGATGGCGATGGTCCAGGCTGGGCCATAGGCCCTGCTGCGGGCGCTTGCTGGCGGGTAGGCGGGAAAAGCCTGACTGGCCAGTCAGTCACGGCGCTTTACCAGGGCGGGCGTGGTGGGTAACGTCTGCTGCATTCTTCTATAACAAGTCCTACAAGGAACCGCGTCATGAGTGAGTTGATGGCTTACCACCTCGAAGACGGTATCGCGACCCTGACCCTGAGCAACGGCAAGGTGAATGCCATTTCTCCCGAGGTGGTCAGTGCGTTTAATACAGCGCTGGACCAGGCCGAGAAAGACCGCGCGGTGGTGGTGATCACCGGTACGCCGGGGATACTCTCGGGGGGTTATGACTTGAAGGTGATGACGGCCGGCCCTAAAGAGGCCATTAGCCTGGTGACGTCGGGCTCGACGCTGGCGCGTCGCCTGTTGTCCCACCCGTTCCCGGTGATTGTGGCGTGCCCTGGACATGCGGTGGCCAAGGGCGCGTTCCTGCTGTTGTCGGCGGATTATCGGATTGGCGTGGAAGGCCCGTTCAGCATTGGCCTGAATGAAGTGGCGATCGGCATGACCATGCACCATGCCGGTATCGAGTTGGCGCGCGACCGCCTGCGCAAGTCGGCGTTTCATCGCTCGGTGATCAATGCCGAGATGTTCGACCCGCAGGGCGCCTTGCAGGCCGGCTTCCTCGATAAGGTGGTGGCGCCTGAAGAACTGCACACGGCGGCGATGGAAGCGGCACGGCAGTTGAAGAAGCTCAACATGAATGCCCACAAGCACACCAAGCTGAAAGTGCGTAAGGCCCTGCTGGAAGCGCTGGACGAGGCGATCATTCAGGATCAGGGCCATATCCTGAGTTAAGTCCTGCAACCTGAACACCTGAGCCCGGCCCTGCGCTGGGCTTTTTCTTACAAACAAAACCGAAATATCTTTAGCCGCTCTAGCCAGCCAGTATCGCTGCATGTTGAAACATGCACTTAAACATCGGCTATCTCCTACCTATTCAGGGGCAATTGCCGAATACAGTGCACGTCCGTACACTGCGCCACCTTTTGTCTCGATGGGCCGTGGCGATGCTTTTTCTGTTGCGTATGTTGTTGATGGGCCTGCACTTTGTGGTCGCGGGTGGGCTGGGCGTGCTGATCGGTCTATGCCGGCCGTTCAATCCGGATAACAGCCGCTTGTGCGCCCGCCTTTATGCGGTGCCGGCCATGCGCATCCTGGGCTTGAAGGTGAAGGCCGAGGTGGGCTCCCTGCGCAACAAGCCCGGCACCTGCGTGGTCATTGCCAACCATCAGTCCAACTATGACCTGTTTGTGTTGGGCACCGTGGTGCCCCATCGCACCGTGTGCATTGCCAAAAAGAGCCTGAAGTGGGTACCACTGTTCGGCCAGCTCTTTTGGCTGGCAGGCAATGTGCTGATCGACCGGGGCAATGCGCACAAGGCGCGCCGCGCCATGCTCACCACCACGCGCACGTTGCAGCGCAAGGACACGTCGATCTGGGTGTTCCCGGAAGGCACGCGTAACCTGGGCAAGGGCCTGCTGCCGTTCAAGAAAGGCGCGTTCCATATGGCGATTGCGGCGGGTGTGCCCATCGTGCAGGTGTGCGTGAGCAATTACGTCACGCATATGAAGCTGAATCGCTGGAACAGCGGTGATGTGCTCATACGCTCGTTGGCGCCGATTCCCACCTCCGGCATGACGTCGGATGACGTCCCAGCCTTGGTGCAGGCCTGCCAGGCGCAGATGGATGAATGCATTGCGCAGATGGACCGCGAGCTGCAAACCGCTTCTAGACCTTTGTAGCTTTTTCGCCACAGAAATCTCGCAGGCGCCACGCCCTCAACGGAACGCCTTTCACGCTAAGCTGCCCAACATCTGTTCTCCTAATAAGAAGCGAATCAGCACCATGGGTAGAGTTGTCGCGGCCGCGGTCTACAGCGCCGGAAAGAAAGTCACTGATATCACCCTCGACGAAGGCGCGGCCTGGGCCGCCAAACCCGGCCATTTTGTGTGGATCGGCCTGGAGGAACCCAACGCCCAGGAGCTGGCCAACCTGCAACGCCAGTTCAACCTGCATGAACTGGCCATTGAAGACGCCCTGGAAAAACACAGCCGCCCCAAGCTGGAAACCTTTGGCGATGCGTTGTTTATCGTCACCTACTCACCGGTGCGCGAGAACGGCAAGCTGGTGTTTATCGAAACCCATATCTTTGCCGGTAACGGCTACATCATCACGGCGCGCAACGGCCACTCGGCGTCCTACGGTTTTGTGCGTCAGCGCTGTGAGGCGCGGCCGTTGCTGTTGGAGCATGGGGAAGATTTCGTACTGTATGCGCTGCTGGATTTCGTCACCGAAAACTACCAGCCGGTGAGCGAGGCGATCCACGCCGAGATCGATGAACTGGAACACAACGTGCTGTGCAGCTCGCTGAGCGAGCGCGATATCCAGAAGATCCACGGCCTGCGCCGCGATGTGCTGCGGCTCAAGCGTTATGTGGCGCCGATGGTGGAGATCAGCCAGGAACTGCAGAAACTGAGCTTCCCGTTTATCGACAAGAATATGCGCCCGTATTTCCGCGACGTGCAGATCCACGTGACACGGCAGATGGAAGACCTCACCACCCTGCGCGATATCGCCAGCCAGACCATTGAAATCGGTGTGTTACTCGAGGCCTCGCGCCAGAGCGTGGTGCAGCGCAAGTTCGCCGCGTGGGCAGCGATCCTGGCGTTCCCCACGGCGGTGGCCGGGATTTACGGGATGAACTTCCAGAACATGCCCGAGCTGCAATGGCACTACGGCTATTTTGCGGTGCTCGGGTTTATCGCGACAGGTTGCACGGGCCTGTGGGCCAGCTTCAAGCGCTCGGGCTGGTTGTAACCTCGGCCTCGGGCTTGTGGGCGACAAAACGCATCATCCATTCCGCCACGGTGACGCCGTGGTGCTCGCGCTCCAGGCTGGCGACGCCGTTGGTGTAGACCTTTTCACCCAAGGTGGTCTGAAGAATCTCCAACAGCTCGCGGGAATAGTCGTGGATAAACTCCGGGTGCCCCTGGAAGCACAGCACCTGGTCGCCAATGTGGTACGCGGCGAACGGGCAAAACTCGCTGGACGCGATCACCGTGGCACCTTTGGGCAATGTGGTGACCTGGTCCTGGTGGCTGATCAATAGAGTCAGTTCCGGCACCTCGGGGCTCATCCATGGCGCCTTGGCGTCGAGCGTGTAGTCGTGGATGCCCATGCCCCAGCCTTTACTCGCGCGTTCAGCCTTGCCGCCGAGCAGCAATGCGAGCAGTTGGTGACCGAAGCAGATGCCGAGCAATTTATCGCCACGCTCGTAGCGCTTGAGCAAGTAGGCCTTGAGGGTCTGGATCCAAGGGTCGGTACCGAAGGAGTCGGCCTTGCTGCCCGTGACCAGGTAGGCGTCAAATACCTCATCGTCCGAGGGGTATTCGCCCTGCACCACGTTGTAGACGACAAATTCGGCGGCAATCGGCTGCTTGGAGAACAGGCGCTTGAACATCTGCCCGTAACCTTGGTACTGATCGATCAAGCCTGGACGCAGGATATCGGTTTCCAGGATGCAGACGCGTAGCGACATAAAAAATACCTGACACGGCGATGGGAATATTGAACACCTCAGAGCCTGCCTTGAAACACCCTGTCAAGGCAAGCCCCGCGCATACCCAAAACCGTCAGAACGTCGTGTTCCGTGCCGCTTTCTCCAGCAGCAACAGCGGCGGCGCAAAACGCTCCCCGTACTGCTCGGCCAGGTAACGGGCGCGGGCGATGAAATCGTTCAACCCGTACTGGTTGATAAACTGCAACGCGCCACCACTCCACGCCGCAAAACCAATGCCGAAGATCGATCCCACGTTGGCGTCGGCGGTGGACATCAGCACGCCCTCCTCCACACAGCGCACGGTTTCGATGGCCTGGATAAACAGCAAACGGTCGCGCACATCCTGGGGCGAAATTCGCTGGTCGGGCTGTTCGAAACGGCTTCTCAGTTCGGGCCACAAGTACTTCTGCCCGCCATGGGGGTATTCATAAAACCCGCCACCTGCCGCTTTGCCCGGCCGCTTGTACTCGTTAACCAGCAGGTCAATGACCGCTGTCGCCGGATGTGTCGGCACGTTTTTACCTTCGGCCTGCAGATCCTTGGCCGCTTGTTGTCGGATATTGCTCATGAGGCTCAGGGACACTTCATCCGACACCGCCAGCGGCCCCACGGGCATACCGGCCTTGCGTGCCTCGGTCTCGATCATGGGCGCGGCCACGCCCTCGCCGAGCATGGCAATGCCTTCCTGGGTGAAGGTGCCGAACACCCGCGAGGTGAAGAAGCCACGACTGTCATTGACCACGATCGGGGTTTTCTTGATTTGCAGGACGAAGTCGAAACCCCGAGCCAGGGTTTCATCAGCGGTGTGGGCGCCCCGGATGATTTCCACCAGCGGCATCTTGTCCACCGGGCTGAAGAAGTGCAGGCCGATAAACTTGCCTGGGTCCGGTACCGCCTTGGCCAGGCCACTGATGGGCAGGGTGGACGTATTAGAGGCGATCACCGCATCAGGGCCCGCCACGCGATGTGCCGCCGCCGAAACCTTGGCCTTGAGGTCACGGTCTTCGAACACGGCTTCGATGATCAGGTCGCAGCCAGCCAGGTCGGCGTCATCCTGCGTAGGATGAATTCGCGCCAGGGTGGTTTCCCGCTGTTCGGCGGTGAGTTGCCCACGGCTGACCTTCTTATCCAACAGCGCCGCCGAGTGTGCCTTGCCCTTTTCGGCGGCGGCCAGGTTGAGGTCTTTAAGCACCACGTCGATCCCCGCACTGGCGCTGGCATAGGCAATGCCCGCGCCCATCATCCCTGCGCCGAGCACGCCGACCTTGCGCGTCACATAGGGCGCAAAGCCCTGAGGGCGTGAGCGGCCGGCGTTGATCTCATTGAGCTGGAACCAGAAGGTGCCGATCATGTTCTTCGCCACTTGCCCGGTGACCAGCTCGGTGAAGTAGCGGGTTTCGATCAGGTGCGCGGTGTCGAAATCCACCTGGGCGCCCTCGACGGCGGCGCAGAGGATTTTCTCCGGGGCCGGGAAACAGCCGTTGGTTTTGCTGCGCAGGATCGACGGCGCAATCGCCAGCATCTGTGCGATTTTGGGGCTCGACGGTGTGCCGCCGGGGAGCCGATAGGTTGGGGTGTCCCACGGCTGCCTGGCCTCGGGGTTGGCGAGAATCCAGGCGCGGGACTGGGCCAGCAGCTCATCGCGGTTCGCCGCCAGCGCATCGATCAAGCCGGCTTGCAGCGCCTGTTGCGGCCGCACTTTTTTGCCTTCGAGCAGATACGGCAAGGCTTTTTCCAGGCCGAGCATGCGCACCATGCGCACCACGCCGCCACCACCGGGCAACAGGCCCAGGGTGACTTCCGGTAGACCGATCTGCACCGATTGATCCGCCAGCGCGATGCGGTAATGACACGCCAGGCAAATCTCCCAGCCGCCGCCCAAGGCCGCGCCATTGATCGCGGCCACCACTGGTCTGCCGAGGGTTTCCAGGCGCCGCAGTTGCGCTTTCAACACCCGCACGCCGTTGTAGAAATCCTTGGCGTGGGCCTTGTCGACCTGGATCAGTTCATTGAGGTCGCCGCCGGCGAAAAAGGTCTTCTTCGCCGAGGTGATCACCACACCGGCAATGTCGTCCTTTTCCGCTTCCAGGCGTGCGACGGTGGCCGCCATGGCCTCGCGGTACGCCGCATTCATGGTATTGGCGCTCTGGCCGGGCATGTCGAGGGTCAGCACCACGATCCGGTCCTGGCCTTTTTCGTAACGAATGGCTTGGGTCATGACAATGTCCTTGGGCTCAGAGGCGTTCGATAATGGTGGCGATGCCCATGCCACCGCCGACACACAAGGTGGCCAGGCCATAGCGCTGCTGGCGCACCTCCAGTTCGTCGAGCAGGGTGCCGAGGATCGCGCAGCCGGTGGCGCCCAGGGGATGGCCCATGGCAATGGAACCGCCGTTGACGTTGACCCGGGCGGCGTCGATGCCCATGTCCTTGATGAACTTGAGCACCACGGAGGCAAAGGCTTCGTTGACTTCAAACAGGTCGATGTCCTCCACGCGCAAACCGGCCTTGGCCAAGGCTTTGCGGGTGGCCGGCGCGGGGCCGGTGAGCATGATGGTCGGGTCGGTGCTGGTCACTGCCGTGGCGACGATGCGCGCCCGTGGTTGCAAACCCAGCTCGCGGCCACGGGCTTCGGAACCGATCAACATCAGCGCGGCACCGTCGACAATGCCGGAACTGTTGCCCGGTGTGTGCACGTGATGGATGCGCTCCACATGGCTGTAGACCCGCAGCGCGGTGGCGTCGAAGCCCATTTGCCCGATCATCTCGAAGCTGGGCTTGAGCTTGCCCAGGCCTTCGAGGGTGGAGTCGCCACGGATGAATTCGTCGTGGTCCAGCAACACGATGCCGTTCTGGTCCTGCACTGCAATCAGCGACTTGTTGAAGGAACCGTCAGCACGGGCCCTGGCCGCTTTCTGCTGGGACTGCAGGGCAAAGCTATCGACGTCTTCACGGGTGAACCCTTCCAGGGTGGCGATCAGGTCCGCACCGATCCCCTGGGGCGTGAAGTGGCTGTGCAGATTGGTATGCGGGTCGAGCACCCAGGCGCCGCCGTCGCTGCCCATGGGCACGCGGGACATGGACTCGACCCCACCGACCACCACCAGGTCCTCAAAGCCGGAACGCACTTTCATCGCGCCCAGGTTCACCGCTTCCAGGCCCGAGGCGCAAAAGCGGTTGACCTGTACGCCGGCCACGCTGACGGCCCAATCCGCCACCAGTGCGGCGGTCTTGGCGATATCCGCGCCTTGATCGCCCAACGGGGTGACACAGCCGAGCACGATGTCATCCACCTGCCGGGTGTCGAGATCGCTGCGTTGCGCCAGCGCCGTGAGCAGGCCCGCCACCAGGCTTACCGGCTTGACGCTGTACAAGGCACCATCGGCCTTGCCTTTGCCACGGGGCGTGCGTATCGCATCAAAGATCAAAGCTTGGGTCATGACATTCTCGAACCGTTGCGCTGTAGTGCCCTTACCTTAGGCCCGATTGACACGGTTTCAATGACGGATGCGCTCATTGCTTTTGACCCCCTCGCTCGGACGAACGGTAGGCTCCTAAGCGAATCACCTGATTAATCGTTTTAGCGGTCTAGCCAAGGCATTGGCGTCAAGATGGCGTTATGCCTCATGCCTTTTTAAGCTGAAATATTGATTAACTCATACTAAATGGATCTAAGCCGCGAAGAACGAGGGCTCTAAGGTTCAATCACTAGGAGGTTGCTGCCGGGTTTTGCTGGAGCGACTGTAAGAAAAGTGACACGTCACATTGCGATACTGAAAATCGGCACGCATTTGACGCTCAGGAATAACAACAAAAGGCAGTCAGCCATGTTCAAACATTCGAAAGTACGTCAGGCGGGACTCATTCTGTTCGCCACCACACTGATTCTGATCTTGCCCAACTTGACCAAGGTTATTGGGTGATCCCACATCCTCCGTATTCCGTGCATCAGGATTACAGCGTTTTGGCAGCACCTGCCGGGACTTCGTGCATAACGATCCTGTTGCAGGGGCTGCCTTTTTACCTGTGTTTTTCCGGTATCGTGAGCCCTGTCACCACTCAATACGGGCCTTCGTCTTGAAATCGATCTTCGCATTTATCGCCATACTGCTGGCCTTGCCCGTTTATGCGGCGCAGTTGAGTATCGAACTGGATCATGCCAGCAAGACCTGGCAGACCGCCGACCTGCTCAAGCACCCGGACGCGCAGACCGTGCGGATCGTCGATGACGTTTCCTACAAGCGCACTATGACCTATCGCGCAGTGCCCCTGGCGGTACTCCTACCGGGCCTCCAACCGGACAACCACTTGCAAGCCGTTGCCCTCGATGGCTTTGCCGCCGAACTCACCGCCGCACCGCTGCTGCAAAAACACGGCGCCCGCGCCTGGCTGGCGGTGGAAGATCCCGCCCATCCGTGGCCCGCGCTGGGCGAGGGGAAACCGAGTGCCGGGCCCTTCTACCTGGTGTGGACCGACCCGCAAGCCGGGCACATCAGCCCTGAGCAGTGGCCGTTCCAGGTTGCCCGGATCAAGCAATTGAAGACCGTGGCCGAGCGTTTTCCGGCACTGCTGCCCGACCCGACACTGGCGGCGAATGACCCCATCAACAAAGGCTTTGCGCTGTTCCAGAAAAACTGCCTGGCCTGCCACCGTCTCAACGGTGCGGGCGACGCGCAAGTGGGGCCGGATTTGAATGTTCCCTACAACCCGACGGAATATTTCTCGGGGGATTTTCTCAAGCGCTATATCCGCGATCCGCAAAGTGTGCGGCATTGGCCACAGGCGAAGATGCCGGCGTTCGCTGCCAGTGTGTTACCTGACAACGAGCTGGAGTTGCTGGTGGGGTATCTGCAGCACATGGCGGGGCGCAAACAGCAGCCCTGAGCGGGATCCTCTGTAGGAGCTGGCTTGCCTGCGATGGCGGTGGGTCAGTAGACCCCTATGCCAACTGACCCATCGCCATCGCAGGCAAGCCAACTCCTACAAGGGATCTGCGCTTTCCGCTCACCACAACACGCCCCCCTGCCCTGCAGCGCTTATTGCTGCTGCACTGAGATCATCGGCGTCGGCGCCACGAACACCTTGGCATGCATTTGCTCATGCCCACCACCACGGCGCATGCCGCGCACCGGGCAGGCGTCGAGGTAATCCAGGCCCACCGCCAGTTTGAGATGGCGCTCCGGCCGGGCCAATTGGTTGGTCACGTCAAAGCTGTACCAGGCGTCATCCAGCCAGGCTTCGGCCCAGGCATGGCTGGCCAGGTGCGTGCTGTCTTCGCTGTATAAATACCCCGACACGTATCGTGCCGGAATCCCCAGGCTGCGCGCGCAGGCCAGGAATGCATGGGTATGGTCCTGGCACACGCCGGCGGCGCCAGCGAAGGCCTGAGCGGCGCTGGTGTCGACTTCGGTGGCGCCAGGTGTGTAGACCATCACCTGGTTGAGGGCGTGCATCAGGTCGATCAAGGCCGTGCGATCGCGGCGCTGATGACAGTGCTGTTCGGCAAAGCCCCGCAGGGCATCGTCCGGCTCGGTCAGGCGTGTGCAACGCAGGAATGGAAACGCCGATTGGCTTTCATGCTCGGCCTCGCGCAACTCGTCGATATCCACCTGGCCACGGGCGCCGATGATGATGGCGTCGTGGGGTTCGTCCAGGGTCAACACATGCAGGATATTGCCGAACGGGTCCACTTGCGCGCGCACCGGGCGTGGCAGGTCCAACTGCCAACTGAGCACGTGCTGGCGTTCACTGTCGTGGGGCGTAAGGCGCAGGTATTGGATGCTGGCGCGCACCTGGTCTTCGTAGTGGTAGGTGGTTTCGTGGCTGATGGAGAGTCTCATGCCGCCTCCAGGTAGGAACTGTAGATGGCGTCGCCCAACTGGCGGACCAAAGGGATAAAGTCGGTCAGCCAGGCGTGCAGGCCTTCCTCGAGGATTTCGTCGATGGCGGTGAAGCGCAGGCGCGCATCCATCTCGGCAGCCAGGCGCTGCGCCGGTCGGCCGTTGAGGCCGGGCAGGCTGGCGAGGATCTGGTCGATTTCTTCGCTGCACGCCCGCAGCGAGCGCGGTACATCGGCGCGCAGCAGCAACAGCTCTGCCACTTGCCGGGCGCCGGGCGCATCGCGATAGATCTCGGTGTAGGCCTCGAATGACGACAGCGCGCGCAACAACGCGCTCCACTGATAGTAGGCATGGGCCGTGCCGTCGGTGACCGCCTCCGCCTGGTCGCCGGCCATTTCGTAACGCGCGTCCAGCAGGCGCAGGGTGTTGTCGGCCCGTTCGATAAAGGTGCCCAGGCGAATGAAACGGAAGGCATCGTTGCGCATGATGGTGCCGTAGGTGGCGCCCCGGAACAGATGGGAGCGCTCCTTGACCCACTCGCAGAAACGGCTCATGCCATAGCGGCTGAGGCCTTGCTGGGCGATGTCACGAATTTCCAGCCACGTGGCGTTGATGTTTTCCCACATGTCAGCGGTGATTCGCCCACGCACAGCATGGGCACTCGCGCGCGCGGCGCCGAGGCAGCTGTAGATGCTGGCCGGGTTGGCCGCGTCGAGGGCAAAGAAATGCAGCAGGCGTTCGGCATGCAATGGACCGTGGCGCTCGCGGTAATCCTCCAAGGTGCCGGTGATCAGCAGCGGCATGGCCAATTCGTGCAGGCCATCGCCGCGCCCATCCTGGGGCATCAGCGACAGCGAATAGCTGACATCGAGCATGCGCGCCAGGTTTTCGGCGCGCTCCAGATAGCGCGACATCCAGTATAAATCCGAGGCAGTTCTACTCAACATGGCATCAGTCCTCGACCACCCAGGTGTCTTTGGTCCCGCCGCCCTGGGACGAATTGACCACCAGCGAACCTTCACGCAATGCCACGCGGGTCAGGCCGCCCGGCACCACGCGGGTTTCCTTGCCGGATAGCACAAATGGCCGCAGGTCGATATGGCGCGGGGCGATACCGTTGTCGACGAAGGTCGGGCAGGTGGATAAACACAGGGTCGGCTGTGCGATATAAGCGTGGGGCTTGGCCTTGATACGCGCACGGAAGGCTTCGATTTCCGCCGTTGTGGACGCCGGGCCAACCAGCATGCCGTAGCCGCCGGAGCCTTGGGTTTCCTTCACCACCAGGTCCGGCAGGTTGGCCAGCACGTGGGACAATTCGTCGGGCTTGCGGCACTGGAAGGTCGGGACGTTCTGAAGGATCGGTTCTTCGTCCAGGTAAAAACGGATCATCTCGGTGACAAAGGGATACACCGACTTGTCGTCGGCCACCCCGGTGCCAATCGCGTTGGCCAGCACGACATTGCCCGAGCGGTACGCGGCGAGCAGGCCGGGCACGCCGAGCATGGAGTCCGGGTTGAACGCCAGCGGGTCGAGGAACGCGTCATCCAGGCGACGGTAGATCACGTCCACCGCCTTGGGGCCATCGGTGGTGCGCATGAACACGCGGTCATCGCGCACGAACAGATCGGCACCTTCCACCAGTTCCACACCCATTTCCCGGGCCAGGAACGCGTGTTCAAAGAACGCACTGTTAAAACGGCCCGGGGTCAGCACCACCACGCTGGGGTTATCCAGGGGGCTGGAGCTTTTCAGGGTGTCGAGCAAAAGGTTCGGGTAGTGGTCGATCGGCGCGATGCGCTGGGCGGCGAACAGCTCGGGGAACAGGCGCATCATCATCTTGCGGTCTTCGAGCATGTAGCTGACACCGCTCGGCGTACGCAGGTTGTCTTCCAGCACGTAGTAGGTGCCGTCACCGTCGCGCACCAGGTCGACCCCGGAGATGTGGGAATAAAGGTCGCGGTGCAGGTTCAGACCCTGCATCGCCAACTGGTATTGCTCGTTGGCCAGTACCTGTTCGGCGGGGATGATCCCGGCCTTGATGATGCGCTGGTCGTGGTACAGGTCGGCGAGAAACATGTTCAGCGCCTTGACCCGTTGAATGCATCCGCGCTCGACAATCCGCCATTCGCTCGCCGGAATGCTGCGCGGGATGGTGTCGAAGGGGATCAGGCGTTCGGTGCCTTGTTCGTCGCCATAGAGGGTGAAGGTGATCCCGGCGCGGTGAAACAGTAAATCGGCTTCGCGCCGGCGCTGGGCCAGCAATTCCGCTGGGGTGTCGGCCAACCAACGGGCAAATTCACGGTAATGAGGGCGAACCTGCCCTGCCCCGTCATACATTTCATCGTAATAAGTGCGGATCATGCCGTACTCCTTGTCACTTGGACGCAAGAACCTTCGCAAGGCCCGTGCCATCGGCATAAACACTTATAAATCAATTAGTTGAATAAATATGAGGACGTTAACGCACCGTCCTGGTGCGCGGAACGCCCGGCGCCATCGCCCTTGCTTCATCGTAACGCGGGCTTTGACTATCAACAGCATAGCTACAGTTGATTTCACTGCTCGTCCGCGGCTGCGGATAATCGCAACTCTCTGCTGAACAGGACGCGTCCTACAGCATCACCCCTCGCTGCATCGGTACCGTGTCACTTCGTGTACCGACCGGCTCCTCGGTCTTCCCTTCAGCCACCCACTTTGGGTGGCTTTTTTTGGGGTGCGCAAAACAGGCGCGCACGCTCCGGCTGGTTTTCCCGCCGCACAAACAAAATCGGCCGACCCGAAGGCCAGCCGATACGCTGTGTGTGTCATGTCACTACATGGGTAACCCACGCACCTCCTGCTTGACGCCCCAGCCTTCGATGATCCCACCCAGTGGCTCTACCACTGCTTCAAAGTCTTGCTCGAAGTCTCCTATGCCGTCGTAGGTTGCGAACATGATTTTGCTCAACTCCAGGTACCAGGCGCCATCGTCGCGCGCGCTGACCTGGGCATTCAGGGATTCTCCACGAAACTCACCCGCAGCCCTGCGCGCCCGTTCCTCATCCGGGAAAATGGCGTAGAACTCGATGGGGTGGAAACGTGAAAAATCGAAGCCGCCTTCTTTCATGCGGCGCAGGACGTTGGTGCTGATGTCTTCTTGATAGGCTGTGCTCATGAAACGTCCTCCTCAAACCGATGGATAGACTTTCCGTGTTTCCCGAAGCCCACGCCGTACTGGCGTAGGTACTACGGCAATGACCTTACCGATGGAAAACAAGCATGTAGCTGACAAGACCAGACCTTAGCGATTCATTCGCTGATCTCATCTGCAGAGTAGCGCGAAGCTATCACCTCCACCAGAGGCGCTTGGTTGGCATACAGGGAATATTCAGGCGGCGGGAGAAATGTCGAGGATCTGGATACTGTTCTGGTCTTTGAGGATTTTGACCGTGGGTTCGGGTTTACGGCCCTCCAGGTCATTGAGATCCAGTTCTGCGGCGACCGGCACCAGCTTGTTGCGAATCATATGTGCTGCATCTTCGAGGCTGGGCTTTTGTTCGCAGGCGAACTGCTCCACGGACTGCACGCCGTGGTCATCAACGAAGGTAATCTGCCACTTTTGCATCGGTGCCTCCTCGATAAAACCCATGTGTGGGCTCACAACTATCTGGACCTTGTGGGCTTGGCAAACGTTCCACTCACGTCAGGAGGCACCGGATCAACCACGGTTACTTTTCAGCGTGTTCTTTCAAGGCTTTCAACGTGTTGAACGGCGCGTCCACTACAAACTTGTTGGCCAGCCACGACGGCACGCTGCCACCTGGTTCGGTGTGCACCTGGTAGGTCACTTCGGTTTCGTTGGCGCTTTTGGGCACCAGTTTCCAGAAACCTTCAACCTGAGCCACACGCACGTAGCCTTTGACTTCCGGCTGATAGGTCGGCACTTCCAACAGCTTGCGGGTTACGCTGCCGTCGGCGGCCTTGGAGGTGGTGATCTCCAGGATGGAGTCACGATCGGTCACCGGGAACGGTGCGTTGAATTGGGTATAGGTCCAGCTCTTGTCACCTTCGGTCTTGAGCAGTTTCTGCGACTTGCATTCGTGAATCCAGGAACATGCGCCCGCCACGTCTTCCTGTAACGCAACAATCCTGGCTACGGGCGCCTTGATCACGGTCACGCCGCGATAGGCCTTGTACTTGGAGCCGGCGACTTCGCTCAGGGATACTTTGATCCCGTCTTCGTCCTTGGCGATTTGCCAATCCTCAGCCTGGGCAGTGACAGCAAACAACAGTGTAAAACCGCACAGCACAGCCACTCGTTTCAGCGAACCCATTGTTGTATTCCTTATTGTTGAAGTTCCGATAGTAAAGCCCATCAAGCCGCCGTCATCTGCTCCCACCAGCCGATCAACCGGATCGCATCGGCCTGGTCGGTACCGCAGACCTCGATGTCCGCCTTGAAATCACTGCACACTGCCGGTCGTTCCGGGCGCCCGAACAGTTCGCACAGGTGTTCGACCGACAGGTGCAGGCAGCGTTCACCGGCCGGTTTGCCCTTGGGCATTCCGGGTAATGGCGAACTGATGGAGGGGGCGATGCAGCAGGCGCCACAGCCTTCACGGCAATTCATGACCAGCAGGTCCTCGACGACTCAATAGGGATGGCCGGGCTAGATTACGCCCTTAAACAGCCGTTTTAAAATGGTGTAACAGGGTTTTTTCGCACAACATAAACCTGACTGATCAGTCTGCGACAAAGGGTCGGACGACCCGATCACGTTTACAGGAAAACGTTTACTGTTTGAATTCGAAATCCAGCGCCGCGCCTTCGACTTCGCGTCGTTCTTCGTTACGCAATTGCAGCTTCATCTCATTGCTGAGCAAGCGGCCGTTGATCTGGAAAGCACTGTTGTCGGTCGGCTTTTCGCCAAACATCGGCGGCAGCAACGGGACGCTCTTGGGCTGGGGCATCGTGCCCAGTGGCTGCAAATGCCTGACCATGTCCGAAGGCAGTGACAGGTCCAACTGTGCCGGTGGCAGTTTGGTCTGTGCGACTTCCTGGGCCGACTTGGACTTTTTCGCAGTCGCCGCACGTTTTTTCTTCGTGGCCTTTTTCTTCGCGGCGGCGGCTTGCTCGGCCGAGGCGCTTTTTTTCGCGGCGGGCGTCTGCTGGCTGCTGGCGACGGGCTTATCTTCAGTCACAGGTGCTGCCGCCAGCGCTGTGCTGACGTTGCACAGGCTGAACAGGCCAATCACCACCACAGCGCGAACAATCGAAGTCATATTGCCTACAGCATTAACGGCAGAGGGCCATATGCTCGCTTGTTGTGCGCGGCATGACAAGCGCGGTGATCGGCGTTACGTCCTTTGCGTGCCTCAAAGGCCAGCCGCCGTTTCCTGGCACAACTGGCTGGCCAGCATCCCCAGGGTCATCAGCGCGCGCTCTGCCTCGCGGTTCCACGGCGTGCCACAGTTGAGGCGAATACAGTGGTTGAACTGCTCGGTGTTACTGAAGATCAACCCCGGCGCGATGCTGATGCCCTGTTGCAGGGCGCGCACGTGCAGTTCCTGGGTATTGACCCGCCCCGGCAAACTGACCCACAGGATAAAACCGCCGGTCGGGCGGGTCATCTGGGTGCCTTCGGGGAAATACTGTTGCACCGCCAGCTGGAACGCACTGAGGTTCTTGCGGTATTCCTGGCGGATGTAGCGCAGGTGCCGGTCGTAGCCGCCGTTCTCAAGGTAAGCGGCGACCCCCATCTGCGTGACGCTGCACGCCGAATGGGTACTGAACATTTGCAGGCGCTGGATTTCCTGCTGGTACTTGCCGGCAATCATCCAACCGATACGCACGCCCGGCGACAAGGTCTTGGAGAAACTCGAGCAATAGATCACCCGATCCAGGCGGTCGTAGGCCTTGAGCGCCTTGGTGCGACCCAGCTCGAACATCAGTTCGCCGTAGATATCATCCTCGACTATCTGGATATCGAAATCCGACGCCAGGCGCAGCAGGTGTTTCTGCCGCTCCTCGGGCATGGTGCCGCCCAGGGGGTTGCTCAGGCGCGTGGTCAACACCAGCGCCTTGATCGACCATTGGTTGGCCGCCAGTTGCAGGGCTTCCAGGCTCATGCCGGTGGCCGGGTCGCTGGGGATCTCGATGACCTTGAGGCCGAGCAGATCGGCCAGTTGCAGCAAGCCGTAATAAGTCGGTGACTCGGCGGCGATCAGATCGCCGGGGCGCGTCAGCACCCGTAGCGACATCTGCAATGCATCGACGCAACCGTGGGTGATCACCACTTCGGAAGGGTCCACCACCACGCCGGCATCGCGCATGCGAATCGCCACCTGGCGGCGCAACGGCTCGAAACCGGGGCTGAACATATAACTGAAGGCGCGCGGGCTCTGGAAGCGCGTGACCTTGGCCAACTGCTGGTGCAATGCGCGCACCGGCAAATAGTCGACACTCGGCACCGCCGCGCCCAACGGGAATACACCTTCACGGCGTGACTCGCCCAATACCTGCTGGATAATGCTGCTACGGGTGACCAGCCCCGGGCGCTCGACCCGCGCGATGTCCGGCGTCGGCGCGGTGAGCGCGGGCGTCTGGTGCACGTAATAGCCGGACTGCGGCCGCGCCCGGATCAACCCCTGGTCTTCCAGGTTGGCGTAGGCCTGCAGTACGGTGGCGTGGCTGACATTGAGCTGGGAGCTCATCTTGCGCACCGAAGGCACACGCTCACCCGGTTGATAGACACCGCGCCGGATATCCTCAGCCAGTTGCTGGGCGATACGTTGGTAAAGCAACAGATTGGTCATGACGCAGCACTCGATTTCACGGCTATTTTATTTTTGTGTGAAACATACCAGCACAGTTTAGAAGTGTACGGGGACAGTTGCCACAATAGTCGAGCGCGGGCGGGAGTGACAGCAAAAGCTGTAGAGGTGGCGGATAGAATATTCAGGTGTATACAGAAAAATGTGGGAGCGGGCTTGCTCGCAAAGACGTCGGCCCGGCAAACATTGATGTTGACTGAACCATCGCTTTCGCGAGCAAGCCCGCTCCCACATTTTCGATCTGAGCAAGACTTCAGCGAGCGGCGCCGAGCTGGCCCTTCTCGTCAGAAAACACAATCTCCACCCGACGGTTCTGCGCCCTGCCTCGCTCGGAGGCGTTGGCTTCTACCGGGTACTGGTCGCCATAACCTTCGACCTGGATACGCTTTTCATCGACGCCCAGGTCCACCAGCACGTCGGCCACCGATTGCGCGCGATCACGCGACAGTTTGAGGTTTTCCTGCTGACCGCCGGTGTTGTCGGCGTAGCCCTCGATGCGCACCACGCGCTTGGGGTTCAGTTGCAGGAACTGGACGATTTTCAACACCGTCCGGTTGGCGGAGTTTTTCAGCTCCGCTTCACCGGTATCGAACAACACGTCGCCCAGGGTCATCACCAGGCCACGATCAGTCTGGGTAGTGGTCAGGCTGGCGATCTGTTCTTCGAGCCATTTGCCCTGTTGCTGCACACTGATCAGCTTGCTTTCGCGCAAGGCCAATTGCAGACGCTGGCGTTCCAATTCGAGCTTGATCGCCCGCTCCTGGTTGAGCGCCTCTTCGGTGTGCTCACGGGCGATGGCACTGTAGCGCTGGCTCAGGTAGGCGTAATGCACAACGTCAGCGCCGCTGCCCCAGTAGCTGGACAGGCGATCGGCCCGCGCGAGGGATTCGCCGGCGCGAATCACGTCCTTGGGCGCGATACGCAGCACATTCGCGTCTTCCTTGACCTTTTGGAAGTCGCTGCCGGCCTGCTGCAAAGCCTGCTCGCCGTTGGGATGGCTGGCGCAGCCACCCAGTGCCGCGCTGCCCAGCAGCACCGCACAGCCCAAACCACGGATCATCGAGTTCATTGGGCGTCTCCCAGCTGCAATTGCTTGCGCAGCCGCGTGATACGGGTGTTGAGCACGTTCAGATGCTCCTGGCTCTTGCGGGTCAGCACTTGGGCTTCGGCCAGGCGCGCGTCCAGTTCGGCCTGTTCAGCCTGCATCCGCGCGTCCTTGTAGGATTGGTCGGCCATGTCGGCCTTGGCCTGGACGAATTTGTCTTCGGCCAGTTTCAGCTGGGGCGATTCATCGGTATTGGCGCCAACGGCTTTGGCTTGTTCCAGGGCTTGCTGGGTCAGACGTATTTGTTCATTCGGCGCAGGATCGGCTGCACATCCCGCCAGAACGACAACGGCGAGGGCCGCGAAAAGAGGTCGAAGAGTCACTGAAAATCCCTACTGTGTTGGGGTGCCGACGGGTTGTTGCAACTGTGCTTTCCAGCGCTCCAGATTGCGCTGCAGCGCAGCGTGTGCGACACCAGACCCGGGCAATTCTGTCATCTTTCTGGCGAGCTGTCCGCGCAACCACGGATCATTGCAGGCCGAGTTGTGGGAAATCGCCAGATACAGGCCGGATTGATCGATGGGCATATCGCGGGCGACCAGGTCGTTGCTCATGCCCAGCGTCTGGGCCATGGCCATGCCGGAATAGCGTCCGGCGAGTACGTAGTCCACCTCGCCCAGCAGCAGTTTCTGGAAGGCCGGCGTCAGGGTCGGGAATCGTTGCAGGGTAAGTTGCTGGCTGGCGACGGTTTCGAACGCACGACTCAGGCGCGCACGCTCCGACACCGCGCCCTTGAAACCCTGCAGATCGGTCGCCGTGGCATAGACCAGGGCAGAGTCTTTACGTGTCCAGACCACAGAGTCGGTCTGCACCAGGGCTGGGTGGATATAGTCGAAGTTTTCCAGTTCTGCGTGGTTCAGCGGGGCGTCGGCAAACATATCCATGCGCCCGCTGCGTACCTCGTCCAGGGCCTGCGAACGCTTGCCGCCGTAGAGCAGGTCGATTTTCACACCGAGATCCTTGGCCACCTGCTGTAATACATCGGCGGTGGCACCGATCAGGTGGGTTGGGTCCTGGGGATCGCGCCACAGCAGGGGCGGTGCGTCCGGGCTGCCAGTGATCACCAGGCGCTCACATTTGCCGGCGGCCTGCGACAGGCTCGGCAGCAGTGCAAGGCCCAGCAGTAAAGCCCAGGGACGCAATTCCATGGCGTGGTTCTCCGATGATCAAAAAAAAACCCGGTCATAAGACCGGGCTCTTTATAAGTGAAGCGGCTGGATTAGACCAGCTTCTCCAACTCAGGCACCGCTTCGAACAAGTCCGCCACCAGGCCGTAATCGGCCACCTGGAAGATCGGTGCTTCTTCGTCCTTGTTGATCGCAACGATCACTTTGGAGTCTTTCATACCGGCCAGGTGCTGGATTGCGCCGGAGATACCGACGGCGATGTACAGCTGTGGCGCGACGATCTTGCCGGTCTGGCCGACCTGCATGTCGTTGGGTACGAAACCTGCGTCGACCGCCGCGCGGGAAGCGCCGACGGCCGCGCCGAGCTTGTCGGCCAGGGCGTACAGATGCTTGAAGTTGTCGCCGTTCTGCATGCCACGGCCGCCGGAAACGACGATCTTGGCAGCGGTCAGCTCAGGACGATCCGACTTGGCCAGCTCTTCGCTAACGAAGCTGGAAGTGCCGGCGTCGTGGGCAGCGGAAACGGCTTCAACGGCAGCCGAACCACCGTCGGCGGCAACCGGGTCGAAACCGGTGGCGCGCACGGTGATGACTTTTACCGAAGCATTGGACTGTACGGTCGCGATGGCGTTACCGGCATAGATCGGGCGCTTGAAGGTGTCGGCGCTTTCAACCGAGATGATCTCGGAGATCTGGTCAACGTCCAGTTGCGCGGCAACGCGTGGCAGGATGTTTTTGCCGTTGGAGGTGGCGGCAGCCAGGATGTGGCTGTAGCCGGCGCCCAGCTCTGCAACCAGAGGGGCGACGTTTTCCGGCAGCTGATGCGCGTAAGCCGCATTGTCAGCGTTGAGGACTTTGCTCACGCCCGCGATTTTCGCGGCCGCTTCAGCCACGGCGCCAGCGCCCTGACCGGCGACCAGTACGTGGATGTCACCACCGATTTTGGCGGCAGCAGCCACAGTGTTCAGGGTGGCCGGAGCCAGCACTTTGTTGTCGTGTTCTGCGATTACCAAGATAGTCATGGTTAGATTACCTTCGCTTCGTTTTTCAGTTTCTCGACCAGTTCAGCCACCGACTTGACCTTGATGCCCGCGCTGCGTGCTGCCGGCGCTTCGACTTTGACGGTCTTGTTGGTGGAGGCGGTGGAAACGCCCAAAGCATCCGGAGTCAGCACTTCGAGAGGCTTCTTCTTGGCTTTCATGATGTTTGGCAGCGACGCATAGCGCGGCTCGTTCAAACGCAGGTCAGTGGTGACGATGGCCGGCAGTTTCAGCGAAACCGTCTGCGCGCCGCCGTCGATTTCGCGGGTCACGGCAACCGTGTCGCCGCTCACTTCCACTTTGGAAGCGAAGGTACCCTGGCCGTAACCGGTCAGCGCAGCCAGCATCTGGCCAGTCTGGTTGTTGTCGCTGTCGATGGCTTGTTTGCCGAGGATCACCAACTGAGGCTGTTCCTTGTCGACAACAGCCTTGAGCAGCTTGGCCACGGCCAGGGAGGTCAGCTCTTCAGCGGACTCGACCAGGATCGCGCGGTCGGCGCCCAGTGCCAGGGCGGTACGCAACTGCTCTTGAGCCGTGGTCGGGCCGATGGACACCACCACGATTTCAGTCGCTACGCCTTTCTCTTTCAGGCGTACGGCTTCTTCCACGGCGATTTCACAGAATGGGTTCATCGACATCTTGACGTTAGCAAGGTCGACGCCGGAATTGTCCGCCTTGACGCGAACTTTCACGTTGTAATCGACAACGCGTTTGACAGCTACAAGAACCTTCATGGATTCCTCGTTACTCTCCGGTGAAAAGAAAGTCGCCTAGGCGAACCTGGCGGTTGATGCTCATCGGCACACAAGGGCACCTCCAAAAGCGTCGGCAGTGACTCGGCGATGGAGAAGTAGTGACCGTTCGTCAGTGGGGACCGAGAGGTCATTCTTTATCGCGGCGTGTAAACTGCGCGCCGGCGTGTGGGCGTGCGTCACCTGTTTCGCTTTTGGACGTGCTCTTGAAACCTGCAGTTTGCCTACGCTAAGCGCAAAACCGACCGTATCTTGACCGGAACGCTTATTCTGGTCAATACGGCAAAATGGCCAGTCATAAGCCGCGTTGCTTTGATTTACCTAGCCTGCGTCCGATTCAAACAAACGTTTGTATTGGACGCTGGCAGTGGTCTATATATAATGCGCCACCTAGAGAGAAAGGTGGGTCTTGCCGTTGCCGCAAGACGACACCGCACCTCCACCCATTAGAAAAAAAGCCTGTTGAGCCTTGAGTAGGAGATAGCCTGTGGAACGCGAATACATGGAATTCGACGTGGTCATCGTCGGCGCTGGCCCGGCGGGCCTGTCCGCCGCCTGCCGACTGAAGCAGAAGGCCGCCGAAGCCGGTAAGGACATCAGCGTCTGCGTGGTCGAAAAAGGCTCCGAAGTCGGCGCACACATCCTCTCCGGCGCCGTGTTCGAACCCCGCGCCCTCAACGAACTGTTCCCGGACTGGAAGGCGCTCGGCGCCCCGCTCAACACCCCCGTGGTGCGCGATGACATCTATGTGCTGCGCAGCGCCGACACCTCGACCAAGGTGCCCGACTTCTTTGTGCCCAAGACCATGCACAACGAAGGCAACTACATCATTTCCCTGGGCAACCTGTGCCGCTGGCTGGCCCAGCAGGCCGAGAACCTGGGCGTGGAAATCTACCCAGGCTTCGCCGCCCAGGAAGCGCTGTTCGACGAGAACGGCGTGGTGCGCGGGATCATCACAGGCGACCTCGGTGTCGACCGTGAAGGCAACCCGAAAGAAGGCCTCTATACCCCCGGCATGGAGCTGCGTGGCAAGTACACGCTGTTCGCCGAAGGCTGCCGTGGCCACATCGGCAAGCAACTGATCCAGCGCTTCAACCTGGACAGCGACGCCGACGCCCAGCACTACGGCATCGGCCTCAAGGAAATCTGGGAAATCGACCCGGCCAAGCATCAGCCCGGCCTGGTGGTGCACACCGCCGGCTGGCCGCTGGACATCATGCGCAACGAAAACACCGGTGGCTCGTTCCTCTATCACCTGGAAAACAACCAGGTGGTGGTTGGCCTGATCGTCGACCTGTCCTACAGCAATGCCTTCCTGTCACCGTTCGATGAGTTCCAGCGCCTCAAGCATCACCCGGTGCTGGCCCAGTACCTCGAAGGCGGCAAGCGCATCAGTTACGGCGCGCGAGCCATCTGCAAAGGTGGCCTGAACTCGCTGCCGAAGATGGTCTTCAAGGGCGGCGCGCTGATCGGTTGCGACCTCGGCACCCTGAACTTCGCCAAGATCAAAGGCAGCCACACCGCGATGAAGTCCGGCATGCTCGCCGCCGACGCCGTGGCCGACCGCCTGTTTGCCGAATCCGAAGGCGGTGATGAACTGAGCGCCTATGTCGACAGCTTCAAGAACAGCTGGCTCTACGAAGAATTGTTCGCCACCCGTAACTTCGGCCCGGCGATGCACAAGTTCGGCCCGATCATCGGTGCCGGCTTCAACTGGTTCGACCAGAACATCATGGGCGGCAAAATGCCGTTCACCCTGCACGACACCCGGCCGGACTACGCCTGCCTGAAGCTGGCAAAAGACAGCACGAAGATCGACTACCCCAAGCCCGACGGCAAGCTGAGCTTCGACAAGCTGAGTTCGGTGTTCATCTCCGGTACCAACCACGAAGAAGAACAGCCGTGCCACTTGAAACTCAAGGACCCCAGCATCCCGATTGGCACCAACCTGCCGCTCTACGATGAACCGGCGCAACGCTACTGCCCGGCCGGCGTGTATGAAGTGATCACCCAGGAAGACGGCGAAAAGCGCTTCCAGATCAACGCCCAGAACTGCGTGCACTGCAAGACCTGCGACATCAAGGACCCGTCGCAGAACATTACCTGGGTCACGCCCGAAGGCGCGGGTGGGCCGACTTACCCGAATATGTAAGTCCGTCGCACGAACATCAAGGCTCCCGAATGGGGGCCTTTTTGTTATCCAGACTGTTTATTCCAAAGTTCATCTTTTTTATAAGCAAAAATTCCAAACCCATATAAAGAACTGTCATTTATACCAGTTGGCATTCCCTGGTTTAAACACCACCATGACACCCCCCTGAAAGGAAACGACTGCCATGGACGTCAAGTTAATCACCGGCTTGCTCACCTTTATAGCGCTCACCAGCAACACCTATGCACAGTCGGTTATTTGCCCCAAGCCTGAACGCATTGAACATAAGTCATCTGAGGAAGGCTGGCACAGTTACACCGCCAAAGCGCCGAACGGTGCCATATGGCAGGAGACTGAAGAGCAGGAAACCCCGCGCAATCTGAAAGCTTATGAGTTCGCGGGCGCATTGATTGACGATCAAAAAGTCGCTTGCCGCTATAAAAGCAAAGTCGACGCAGCTGTCACCCTGGAATTGCAGCTGAACCCGGTTCAGAGCGCTACTCCCGCCAACAATAACAACTGGAGGAGCAACGAATGCCAAAGCAGCAAGCCCACCAGCTGCGCGATCGAATTTCCGTAAACAGTCGGCACCGAAATACTGCGCGCCTCTACGCCGCGCGCTCTTCGCCGGGATTGCGCTCGAAGTAGCGCTTATATTCGCGACTGAACTGCGATGTACTCTGATACCCCACGCTGTGCGCTGCCTGGGCCACGCCCATGCCTTCCACCAGCAACAATTGTTGAGCCTTGAGCAGGCGCAAGCGCTTGAGGTACTGCACCGGCGACAACAGCGTGCAGCGCTTGAAGTGCTCGTGAAAAGTCGACGCACTCATGTGTGCGTAGCCGGCCAGGGTCTCGATATTCAGCGGCTCGGCGAAGTGCGCATGCAGGTGATTCAACGACGTGGCAATCCGCGAGAATTGGCCCTGTTGTTCCACCAGCGCACGCAGTACGTCAGCCTGGGGGCCGCGCAACGCGGTGAACAGCAATTCGCGCACCCGCGCCGGGCCCATGATCCGGCTTTCCAGCGGATCGTGCAGGCACTGCAACAGGCGCTCGACAGCCCCACGCATCGCCTCATCGAGCACCACCGAACTCATCGACTCCAGGGTCTGCGCGGTTGGCGGCGGCCCGGCCTGCATCCCCATGGCCATCACCAGTTCCCCCAGCACCACACGATCGATGCCCACCGTCACCCCCAGCAGCGGCGCACCGGGTGCCATGGCAAAGGTCTCGCACTCGAACGGTACCGGCATCGCCTGGATCAAGTAATGCCCGGCGCCGTACTCCAGCGTACGCGGGCCCAGGTACGCGACTTTGCTGCCCTGGGCCACGAACATCAGGCTCGGCTCGTAGATCTGCGGGCCACGTGCCACATCACAACTGGCGCGCAATACCTGCACGCCGGGCAGGTGGGTCGGTGAGAAACCGTCGCGGGGCGTGAGCCCCTCAATCAAGGACACCAGTGTGGCGTTGGCGTCGAGATGGCGGGTCAACAACATAAAAGCAGCTCTCAGAAGATTCACGACTCGGCGCAGGGTGACAAGCATCAAGCCACAAGCTGCAAGAAAGTACGCAGTTTATAGCTTGCCGCTTGGAGCTTGCCGCTTTTAGCTGCCCTTCGGAGCTTTAGGCATGAGACTCGGAGCAATCGCCATAGCGGTGTGCAGGGTGGGTGGGGAGAATGGCCCACCTCACTTGTCACCGCTTTTTGCGAGGTCTCCCTATGTACACCGCCATCGGTTATGCCGCTCAGTCGGCTACCACTCCCCTCGCCCCCATGTCGTTTGAACGCCGCAGCCCGCGCGCCGATGATGTGGCCATCGAGATTCTGTACTGCGGCGTCTGCCACTCCGACATCCACCAGGCACGCAACGAATGGGGCATTGCCGTGTACCCGCTGATGCCGGGCCACGAGATCGTCGGCAAAGTCACCGCCGTCGGCGCCAGCGTTACCGCGCATAAAGTCGGCGACCTGGTCGGCGTGGGCTGCATGGTCGATTCGTGCCGTCACTGTCAGGCGTGCCAATCGAACCTGGAGCAATACTGCCTCGAAGGCCCGACCATGACTTATGCCACCCCCGACCGCGTGGATGGCAGCAACACCATGGGCGGCTACTCCGACAGCATCGTGGTCAGCGAACACTTTGTGGTGAAGATCCCGGCCACGCTCGACCCGGCCAGCGCCGCGCCGATCCTGTGCGCCGGCATCACCACCTACTCGCCGCTCAAGCACTACGGCGTCAAGGCGGGCGATAAAGTCGGGATTCTCGGCATGGGCGGCCTGGGCCACATGGGCATCAAGTTCGCCAAGGCCATGGGCGCGGAAGTCACGCTGTTCACCCGTTCCGCGAGCAAGGCCGAAGAAGGTCGTCGCCAGGGCGCCGATCACGTGATCGTGTCCACCGACGCCGAACAGATGAAAGCCGCCGCCGGGCATTTCGACTTCCTGCTGGACACCATCCCGGTGCAGCACGATCTGAACCCCTACCTGGATGTGTTGCGCTTTGACGGTGTGCATATCCTGGTCGGTTTGATCGAGCCGGTCGACCCGCCGGTCAACGCTGCCAAGCTGGTGCTGGGGCGCAAAGTGCTGGCCGGTTCCTTGATCGGTGGCATTGCCGAAACCCAGGAAGTCCTGGATTTCTGCGCCGAGCATGGCATCACCTGCGACATCGAAATGCTCGACATTCGCCAGATCAACGAGGCCTATACCCGCATGATCGCGGGCGATGTGAAGTACCGCTTTGTCATCGACATGGCGACCTTGAAGGCCTGATCAGACCTTCGCGCCCAACTCCGCTGACAGCCGTGCTGCGACTTGCTTGATCACCGGGATCAGCTCGGCCATTTTCTCCAGCGGCATATAGGGCACGGTACTGGCGATGCTGATGCCGGCGACGATTCGCCGGCTGGCATCGCGCACCGGTGCCGCGACGCAACGGATCGACGGTTCGTTGTCTTCCAGATCGAACGCGTATCCGCCCGCCACGTATTCATGCATGCGCTGCTCGAACTGCGCCCAGGACTGTTCCGGGTGCTGTGGCCATTGCAGGTTTTTCCCACCCGCCGGCAGGCTGGTTTCGTATAAGCGTTGCCACTCCTGCACCGAGTCGTCCAGCAACATCGCCTTGCCCACGCCCGTGCGCGCCAGCGGCATGCGGTGGCCGACCCGCGAGCGCATTTCCGGGCCGTTGCGCCCTGGGTTCTTATGCAGGTAGAGCACATCGTCGTATTCACGGATCGCCAGGTGGATGGTGTCGCCGGTCAGCGCCGACAACTCGTCCAGGTAGGGCACCGCCAAGGTCACCAACGGCAACTCTTCGCGGGCCTGGAACCCCAGTTCGATCAACTTCGGCCCCAGCAGGTAACCGACTTGCGGCACCACGCGCAAATAGCGCTCGTCCACCAGGCAACTGGCCAGGCGGTGAGTGGTGCTGCGGGTCGTGCCGATGCGCCGGGCGATCTCTTTCAAATCCCGCGCACCGGCCGCCACCGCCTGCACCACGCCCAGGCCACGCAACAAGGTCTGGGTGCCGGTGGGCGCGGCGTCTTTGGCGGGGGTGTGGGCATTTTCCTGCATATCGGGCCTATGTGGTGGTACGAAAACGAGCGGCATTATGGCAAATGCCGCTGCCTTATTGTGGGAGCGGGCTTGCCGCCGATTAAACCGTAGGAGCTGGCTTGCCTGCGAAAGCGATGTATCAGTCAAAGATGCATTGACTGATACATCGCCATCGCGAGCAAGCCCGCTCCCACATTTAGTCCTCACAGGGCATGACTTAGCGTTGCTTCATGCGGTCGATAATCACCGCCAGCAACAGGATCGAACCGCGGATCACGTACTGATAAAACGTGTCGATGTTCTTCAGGTTCATCGCGTTCTCGATGATCGCCAGGATCAGCACCCCGGCAATCACATGGCGGATCATGCCGATCCCGCCGCTCAACGACACCCCGCCCAGCACGCACGCCGAGATCACCGTAAGTTCGAAGCCCTGGCCGATCATCGGTTGGCCCGAGGTCATGCGCGAGGCGAGGATCACTCCGGCCAGTGCGCCGATCAGGCCGTGCACGGCAAAGATGATGATCTTGGTGCGATCAACGTTCACCCCGGCCAGCAGCGCCGCTTCCGGGTTGCCGCCGATGGCCATGGTGTTGCGCCCGTAGGTGGTGTAGTTGAGCAGCCAGCCGAAAAACAGGAAGCACAGGATAGTGATCAGGATCGGCACCGGCACGCCAAACAGCTGGCCGTTACCGAAGATGAAGAATTGATCCTGGGACACGCCCACCGCTTTGCCGTCGGCAAAAATGTAGGCCAGGCCGCGCACGATCTGCATGGTCGCCAAGGTGGTGATCAGCGCGTTGACCCGCAGTTTGGCAATCACGATGCCGTTGATCAGCCCGACGATCAGGCCCATCAGCAGCGCCGCGCCGATACCCAGCATCACGCTCTCGGTGTCGCGCATCACAATCGCCGCGACCACGCCGGCGCAGGCGATCACCGAGCCCACCGACAAGTCGAAGTGCCCCGAGGCCAGGCAGAACAGCATGGTGCAGGCGGCGATGCCCACGGTGGAAATCGCCAGGCCCAGGCCGCGCATGTTCAACGGCGAGAGGAAGTTGTCGATCAGCAAGGCGCACAGGACAAAAATGCTCACCGCCGCCAGCAGCATCGCCCAGTTGTCGAGCAGCGCGCGTATATCGAGGGGTTTGCGTGCGCTCGGCAACGCGTTGTTTTGAGTATTCATGGTCGTCTCTCAGTTCGTCACGCGGCGCGGCAAGGCCAGCTGCAGCAGGTTGGATTCAGTGGCATGTTCACGCAGTTGCTCGCCACGCAGGGTGCCCTCGCACAGCACCAGGATGCGGTCGGAGATGCCCATCACTTCCATCAGGTCGCTGGACACCACAATCACCGCAATGCCCTGGGCCGCCAGGTTGTGGATGATCTGGTAGATCTCCGACTTGGCGCCGATATCGATGCCCCGTGTCGGCTCATCCAGCAGCAGCACCTTCATCGGCATCGACAGCCAGCGACCGAGAATGGCCTTTTGCTGGTTGCCGCCGGACAGGTACATGATCTTCTGCGCGGCGTTCGGGGTTTTGACTTTCATCGCCTGGATCTGCTGCTCGGCGTTGCCCGTTTCCCAGCGGTCGCGCAGCAGCCAGCCGAACGCGGAATGGGCACCCCGCGCGCTGATGTTGATGTTTTCGGCGACGCTGGACAGCGGGATGATGCCTTCCTTCTTGCGGTCCTCGGGGCACAGCAGCACACCGGCGGCGATGGCATCGCGCGGTGAGCGCAGGTGCAGTGGCTCGCCACACAATGCCAGGCTGCCGGCGCTGGCGCGCTCCAGGCCACTGAGCAGGCGCAGCAGCTCGGTGCGCCCGGCCCCCACCAGCCCGAACAGGCCAAGGACTTCACCTTTGCGCACCTGGAAACTGACCGGCTCACGCAGGCCAGGGCCGAGCAGGCCGTCGACCTTGAGCGCCACCTCGCCGTGTTCACGCGGGCGGTAGTCGTAGATGTCCTGGATATCGCGGCCGACCATGCAGGTCACCAACTGGTCGTGGGTCAACGCGCTCATGTCGTCGAAGGTGCGCACGTAGCGGCCATCCTTGAACACCGTCACCGCGTTGCAGATGCGGAACACCTCTTCCATGCGGTGCGACACGTACAGCACCACTTTGCCCTCGTCGCGCAGGCGCGTGATGATCGCCATCAGCCGGTCGATCTCGCGCGCCGACAGACTGCTGGTGGGTTCGTCGAAGGCAATCACATGGGCGCCACGGGACAGCGCCTTGGCGATTTCCACCAGTTGGCGCTGGCCCAGGGACAGGCGCCCAAGTTTCTCTTGCGGGTCGATTTCATCGGCCAGGCCCTTGAGACAGGCCAGGGCCTGCTTGCGCAGCAGGCCCCGGTTGACCACACCAAAGCGCGCCGGCAAGTGCCCGAGAAACAGGTTCTCGGCCACGGTCATTTCCGGCACCAGGTGCAGTTCCTGGTGGATCACCGCCACGCCGCTGGCGATGCTGTCGGCAGCGCATTTGAAGGCCATGGTCTGCGCGCCGATCTGCACCGTGCCGCTGCTGGGGATATAGGCACCGCCCAATATCTTCAGCAGCGTCGACTTGCCCGCGCCGTTCTCGCCCATCAGCGCATGCACCTGCCCTGGGTGGGCGCTGAAGCTGATGCCGTCCAGCGCCTTGACCCCGGGGAAGGTTTTGCCGATACCGTCAAACCGCAGACTGGCCCCGGTCGTATGTTGTTCATTGACTTGCGCGTGCATAACCACCTCATCACACCGATCAGGCAGCCCTGTTACCAGGGCTGCCGAGGAAAGCGAACCGCCTTACTTCCACAGGCCGATCTTTTCCAGTTCCTGCTTGAAGTTCTCACGGGTGATCAGCGTCACTTCATCCATGGCTGTGTACTTCGGTGGTTCGGTGCCCTTGGTCACCCACTCGTACATCATCTCCGCCGTTTTGCGGCCTTCGATATGCGGGCTTGGCAGCATCGAGCCGAAGAAGCCGCTGTTGGCTTTCTTCAATTCGCCGATGGCGTCGGTGCCGTTGATGCCGATGCCGATCACGTTGGCGGCGGCAAAGCCGGCACTTTCAGTGGCGCGCACGCCGCCGAGCACGGTGTTGTCGTTCATGCCACCGATGATCAGGTTTTTCGCGCCGCGCGGCAGTTTGACCAGGGCCGAGTTGACGGAGTCCATGCTGCCGGGGACGTCGAGGGTTTTCAGCGGGGCGGTGAGGATGTGATCTTTAGGAATGCCAGCCTCTTCCAGGGACTTGATCGAACCGTCGGTGCGCTTCTTGCCGGTATCGAGTTCATTGAAGGTGCTGACCACCGCGTAGGTCTCCTTCCAGTCCCAGCCACGCTTCTTCGCTTCGGCGGCCATGGCGGCGCCTTGCTTCTGGCCCACTTCGAAGGCGGCCATGCCCAGGTACGGCACGTCTTCCATGAAGTTGCCCTTGGCATCGACGAAACGGTCGTCCACCGCCATGACCTTCATGCCGTTGAGCTTGGCCTTGGCGACGATGGCCGGGCCGAGGGACACATCCGGCGGGCAGATCACGAAGCCCTTGGCGCCGTTGGCGGCCAGGCTGTCGATGGCCGAGAGGGTTTTCTCGCCATCGGGCACGGCGATCTTGATCAGTTCGAAACCCTTGTCCTTGGCGGCTTTTTCGGCAAAGGCCCATTCGGTCTGGAACCACGGCTCCTCGGCCTGTTTGACCAGGAAACCGATTTTCACTTCTTCGGCGGATACCAGGGTGGTGAGGCTGCTGAGGGCAACAGCGGCAGCGAGAACGCGTAGAGCTTTTTTCATGAATGGCACCTCTTGTTGTTATTGGAGAGTGACAAGTTCTAGTCGTGGTACATCACCGACCGCCCGCCATCGATCATCAGGCAGGTGGCATTGATAAAGGGCGCTTCGTCGGTCGCCAGAAACAACGCGGTCATCGCCACCTCCACCGGCTGGCCGATACGCTTGGGCGGGTGCAGGTCGAAGGCGCGCTGACGCTCGGCGTGGGGGTCGGCGAAACCGTTCCAGTAGTCGACGTTGAGCTGGGTTTCGATATAGCCCGGCGCGATGGCATTCACCCGAATGCCCTTGGACGCATATTCGATGCCGAGGGCGCGAGTAAGCCCCAGCAGGCCGTGCTTGGCCACCGGGTACGGGAAGCAGCCGGGAATGATGTGGCTGGAATGGGTGGAAGCGATGTTGATGATGTTGCCGATGCCCTGCTCGATCATGTGCGGAAGTACCGTACGGCAGCCGAACCAGGCGCCGTCGAGGTCGATGGCGAAACAGCGGCGCCAGTCTTCATCGGTCATTTCCAGCGGGTCGCGGAACACATTGACGCCGGCGCAGTTGACCAGCACATCCACGCGACCGTAGCGCTCGATGGCGGTATTGACCAGCGCCTGCCACTGCGCCTTGGAGGTGATGTCGACGGCTTGCGCGTAAATGTCGGCGCTACGTTCGCGCCAATGGGCGGCAACGCGCTCGACCTTTTCACCCTGGATATCGGCGATGACCAGGCGCGCCTGCTGGGCCTGGAAACACGCGACGATCGCCTCGCCAATACCTTGGGCGGCGCCGGTGATGATCACCACCTTGCCTTTGAGCCGCTCGCCGTAAGTGGGCTCGGGCACGGCGGGGAGTGACAGAGGGTGTGCCTGCATCGCGTCACCTGTTTTATTTTTGGTAGTGAGTGCTGATGCCGCCGACTATAAACCCAGATTCAGAAACATCTCAATATATAAATTTGCATCCCATATATTGATACAAGACAAAAATAATGTGGGAGCGATCTTGCTCGCTCCCACACTTGGATCTTCAGGGTTTCAGCAGCGTGGCATCAGCCCAAGGCAAAGTCGCGCAATGCATCCCCTTCCATGCGGTAGCGCACCCACTCTTCCTGCGGTTGCGCACCAATGGACTTGTAGAAGGCAATTGCCGGCTCGTTCCAGTCCAGCACGCTCCACTCGAACCGCCCGCAACCGTTATCGAAGGCAATCCTGGCCAAGTGGCGCAGCAACTTCTTGCCCGCCCCGCCGCCGCGTTGTTCGGGGTTGATGTAGAGGTCTTCGAGGTACAGGCAGTTGCTGCCCAGCCACGTGGAATAGCTGAAAAAGAACACCGCAAACCCGATCGGCAAGCCGTCGCGCAAGCAGATCAGGCCATGGGCGGTGGCGCCTTCGCTGAACAGGCTGCGTTCAATGTCCACCACGCTGGCGATCACTTCATGCCGAGCCTTCTCGTACTCGGCAAGTTCGGTGATAAACGTCAGGATCTGCGCAGCATCGCTGGGCACGGCGGGGCGAATCTCGATGGTCATGGGCGAGCCTTGGCAATTTCAAAGCACACATACTAAGGCGCTTTCGTGACTGATTGCAGTGCAATTTAAGGCGCTGGTGGTCAACCAGGTACTGGCTGGGACTACGTCCCAGGCGCTGCTGTTGTTCAGCCTGGTGTGGCGACGGGCCGCGTCACACAAAATCTTACAGGTGCGCTGATACCGTTCGTCGCCACCCAGGCACCAACGCAAAACGGGGGCTGACCAATACAGGGTAAGGACAATAATCCTAAGGAGACACCCTCATGAAAAACACCCAGTTTGCTGCCCTCGCCCTCACCGGCCTGCTGTCCGCCGCGTCGCTGAGCGCCTTTGCCGCCAGCTCGACCACCGGCCCGACCGATCCCACGCCGGATGCCACCACCGAGTCGCAAAAATCCATGGGCACCGGCCTGGATACCAATGGCGGCGCCGTCATCGACAACACTAACGGCGCAGACCCGCGCACCCAGGGCCATGACACACAGCGCCAGGCACCGGCCGCCGTCGGCAACGGCAAGATGGGCCCGTCGGTCAATGAGCCGAAGATCAATAAGGGCGACGATTCGAATCTGCCAGGCGCGCCCAAGCAATCCACGCCTTAACGCTTCGAACGCAAGACGAACAGCCGATCATTTCCCAGTGAAGAGGTACGCATGAACGTCGATAGAAACCTTGAAAAAGAAGTCCTCACCCGCCTGCTGCATGCTCACCCGCAAGGCTTGGGCAAGGAGGTACTGGACAACTACCGCGGAGAAAAAGAGGTGGCCAGTGTCTTGGCTTTCCTGCAAGACCGCGGGTTGATCAAGGATGGTCATGTGACCACCGACGACGCCGGAGAGTATTCGTTGAACCTGCCGATCAAGCTGACCGCGTCTGGCGTAGATGAGGCGCGCAAGCTCGACGGCGAACGCCCTCAGTAATCCATTTTGCCTGGTCTGGCCCTGATACCGGGGGCCAGAAGGAGTATCGCGATGCCTCGTGGAAGCAAAGCCAAATACACCACCGAACAGAAGCGCAAGGCGGCGCATATCGAAGACAGTTATGAGCACAAAGGCGTGCCCAAGGCAGAAGCCGAGGCCCGCGCCTGGGCCACCGTGAACAAGCAGTCGGGCGGTGGCGAAAAAGCCGGAGGTTCGGGCCGGCGCAAGGCGCCGGCGAAGAAGACTCAGGATCAAAGCGAGTCAGCCAAACGGGCGGCGGCCAGCCGCGAAGGTCACCCGCGCAGCAGCCGTGCTTCGCTGGGGACTCAGACCAAGGCAAGCCTCATGAAAGAAGCGCGGGCCAAGGATATTCCAGGGCGCTCGACAATGCGCAAGGATGAGCTGATCGAGGCACTGAAAAAGGCAGGCTGACCTGGCTCTCCAGACACCACAAAATCAATGCAGGAGCTGGCTTGCCTGCGATAGCGGTGTATCAGCCAATACTTTAGTCGCTGACCCACCGCTATCGCAGGCAAGCCGGCTGCCACATTTTTGTGTGTGTCTAATGAGCAACCAATGAGTCGACTTCGGCAGTGCCGGGAGAGGTCGCCGGCCCCCAGCGCGTCACCGCCAATGCTGCCGCCGCATTCGCCCGGCGTGCCGCTTCAGCGGGTTTCAAGCCCTTGGCCAACCCGGCAATAAACACCCCGGCATGCGCATCGCCCGCGCCATTGCTGTCCACGGCCTGCACCTTGAAGCCTGGCACGTGCTCAATGTCATGCCCCCGCCCGACCCAGCAACCGTTCGGCCCATCGCGCACCACCAACAACGTGTTGGCGGGCAGATGCCGGTTGAGAGCGGGCAGCGCAGCGGCAATGCCCGCCGCGCCGGTAAATGCCAATGCCTCAGGACCGTTGCTGGTCCAGATGTCGATACGCGGCAACAACTCGCGCATCAAGGGCGAGTCCGGCGCCTTGACCAGCGGGCCTGGGTCGAACACCACGGTGATGTTGCGTGGCAATGCCAGCAGCCAGTCGATCAGTTGCCGGGCTTTGCCCTCCATGAGCAAGCTGTAGCCGCTGACATACACATAGTCACCCTGGTTCGGCGCGACGTTGGCCAGGTCCTCGGCACTCAGCTCGCCTTCGGCACCGAGATGGGAAATGAAGGTGCGTTCAGTGCTGGCCTCGGTCAGTGACACACACAAACCGGTGTCCTTGTTGCTACTGGCCGCCAGGGCCATCTCAATCCCCTCGGCCTGCATCGCCGCCCGCGCCAGATCGCCGAAGCGACCGGTGCCGTGACGCCCGAGATACACCACCGACATACCGTTACGCCGTGCCGCCGCCATCACATTAAACCCGCCGCCGGCTTCGAAGTTGGCCGAGTGCGCCAGCACGTCGCCGCCAGTGGCAGGCAAGGTATCGAGGGCCATGACCAGGTCGATGATGACCTGGCCGGTATGCAGCAATCTAGACATTGTGACGCTCTACCAACGCCGGACGACGGTCGGCCGCGCCGCCCAGTACCGCATACAGCCCGCCGGCCACCAGGAAAGTGACGATCCAGCCCAGGCCGTTATGGCCCAACCAGGAGTCGGACAACGGCCCGGCAAACCAGATGTTCTCGGCGGTGGTGCCGATGGTGGTGAAGCTGAAGCCCAGCACAATGGCCACGGCCCAGGCGCCGAAGGCACGCCATTCCACCCCGCCGCGATACCAGTAGGCGCTGCTCGGGCTGACGTCGAGCAGGTCCTTGGCGCTGTAGTGGTGGCGGTGGATCAGATCGACCACGAAGATGCCCACCCACGCGGTGATCGGCACTGCCAGCAACGAGATAAAGGTGATGAACGGGCCGTAGAAACTGTCGGCGATCAGCATGAAGTAAATCGAACCGGCAAAGATCGCCACGATGTCGACGATCACCGCGTGCACACGCTTGACCTTCAAGCCGAGGGTCAGCGTGGTGAGGCCCGCCGAATACACCGACAGGTTGTTGGACAGCAGCAACCCGCCAAACGCGGTGATCAGGTACGGTACGGCCATCCAGGTCGGCAGCATGTCGCGGATCGCGATGATCGGGTCGGTGGCCGAAGCCAGGTCGTTATTGCCCACCGACAGCAGGCCGCCGAGGGTGATCAGCAGCACCAGCGGAATACCCGCGCCAAATGCGGCGGACGCCACCAAACGCACAGCCTTGACGCTGCGGTGCTGGTAGCGCGACATGTCGGCGCCGGCATTGGCCCAGCCGATACCGGTACCAGCGGCCATGGTGCCGACGCCGATGATCATCGCGCTCAGCGGCGCGGGAGTGGCATTGAACACAGCGCTCCAGTCGATGGTGGCGCAGAGGAAGCCGCCCACCAGGATATTCAACGCACCGAACACATAGGTGGCCCACTTCTGGATCACCAGCAAGGTGGCGTGCCCCAGGCCCGACACGGCCAGGGTCAGCAGCACGAAAATACCGATGAACAGCAGGGTCAGCAGCGGTGCGCTTTTTGCCTCGACAGGCGAATGGAACAGGATCGAACACAACGACAGCAACACGAAGGCGGCAGTGGTGGTGTTGACGGTTTCCCAGCCCAGGCGCGACATCAGCGACACCAGCGTCGGGCCGATATTGCCGCGCACGCCGAAGATCGCGCGGGACAACGTCAGGCTGGGCGCCCGGCCACGACGACCGGCGATGGAGATGATGCCCACCACCGCGAAAGAGCCGGCGGCGCCGAGGACCGCCACGATCACGGCCTGCCAGATCGCCAGGCCACGGAACGCCACCAGCGTGGCGCCGAGTGGCAAGCCGAGGATGCTGATATTGGCCGCGAACCAGACCCAGAACAGTTGCAGCGGATGGCCGTTGCACTCACCTTCCGGGACCGGTTCGATGCCGCGTGTTTCCAATTGCCCGGCGCTTTGGCCGGAAGAAGTGCTGCTCATGAAAGTTGCTCCTGGTGCCGGTATTGTTGTGGTTGTGGCAGATAGTCAACGCGGTCAATGTGGGTGCTTGCCTGCTCCCACATTTTGAACGACGGCGCTTAGCGCATAGCGAGCAACCCTTGGACCAGCGGCTGCAGATTCAGGCCATTAACCTGTTTGACCTGTTCGATCATAGCCGCAGGCCAGCACTGCATGCCCAGGCACGCCCCCAGCATCGCGCCCAGCATCGCGGCGATGGTGTCGGTATCGCCGCCCAGGCTGGCGGCCACGCACAGGGCTTCGAACGCGTTCATGTCCCCGACCGCGACTTGCTGGGCGAGGGCAAACGACACCACCACCGACTCCTGGGAGGCGACGGAGGTGCCGATCAATTCGTACAGCAGGTCAGCGAACAAGGCCTTGTCGCCACTGCCGACGCTCAAGGTACGCGCCCAACTGATGCGCGTGGAGAGGCGCCCACCGGCAACCCAATGGCCATGACGTTCGGCCTGCTGGGCGACCTGGGTGCCGATATTGAGGGCTTCGCCCAGATCGACACCGTTGATACCCGCAGACACCACCGCCGCCACCGCCGCCGCGCTGGAGATGCCCAAGGTGGTGTTGTGGGTGACCTGGCAGGCCTGGATCACCGCCTGGATAAACGGTGCCGTGTCGCGCACATCGGCGGCAATTCCCACCGGGGTGATGCGCATCGCGGCGCCATTGGTGGTGCCGTAGCGCCCGGACTCTTCCGGGGTGTGGCCGGCGAGGATCATGTCGATCGCGCGTTTGGTCGAAGGGCCCAGCAAATCCTGAGAGCCCTTGGCGCGCATCACCGCTTCCCAGTCGATCAGGCGTTGGGCGAGTACGGAGGGTTCGATCTTGCCTTGGCCTTCCACCAGCAACTCGCCGACCAGGATTGCCTGTTCGGTGTCATCGGTAATGGAACCGGCGGGCATATTCGGGGCGATGGGCTGGTCGGCGTCGGCAGCCTGCAACTCGGTGATGGCACCGAAGCGCTGTTGCACTTGCTCACGGCTCAAGGACTGGGTGGGCATGCCCAGTGCATCGCCCAGGGCCAGGCCATAGAAGGCGCCGAGGGCACGGGTATGCGGGGTCATTTCGACGATCCAAACTGCAGGTGCAGACGAAAGTGCAGCGGGTCGAGCAAACTTTCGACGTACTCCATGAAGCGCCCGCGACGGTCGTAGGTGGTGCGTGAAGCCTTGAGAAACACGCTGCCCGCCGGGCGGCCAAGCAGCTCGGCGTCTTCATCGCTCAAGGGCTCGGCGCCGATCCACTGGTCACCCTCGGCACCGATGTAGCCGTAGGCCGCCAGGGTGATGGTCAGGGAATCATCGATCAGTCCAACCCGAGGCAGGCTTTCCAGGCCGCCGGACGCCGGCATCAGCGAACGCTCCAGGGAAACTGCGGTGCCATCGGTGGTACGCCGACGGCGGTCGAGGGCGATAAATTGGTCGGTGCCGAAACGGCTGAACAGATCGGCGCGCGTCGCGGCTTCAAGGCGCAGGATATCGGTGGTCACCAGGGCACCGGTGTCCGCCAAGGCCTGGGCCCAACCGCTGTTTTGATCGAGCACGATACCGTCAAACGTGACGATGGAGCCGACGCCGCTTTGGGTGGCAATGTAATTGCGCCTTTTGAGCTCGGCGAGGGCTTCACGCAGGGTGCCGCGACTGACCGCAAACTCTTCGGCCAATTGATGCTCGCCCGGCAGCAGGAAACCGTCGGCTATCAGCCCACCCTCGATACGGCGGATGAGTTCGTCAACGACGCGTTTTTTCTTATCAAATCGGACATGTTTAATCATGTACAAAGTGATAACCGAAAGCGGCCGTTTGCAGCAAGCGAATTATTTCAGGGAGATAAAAAACCCGGCCTCAGGGCTCCAGGCCGATACGGAAAAACGTCCCGCCGCTCCATACGCCCAGCCAGTTCTGACCGTTGATCGGACGACTCACCGCCAACGCCACCAATTGGTAGAACACGTTGCGGTGCACCAGGGCTTCGAGGTTGGTGCGCACCCGCAGATAGGGAGACGGTTCCTGGGTGACGGGATCGATCACGACCCGCAGTGGGTGCTCGATATCGGCTTCGATTTGCTCGTCGACGTTGGTGGTAAAGCGCAGCACCTGGCTTTGGCCCTGGCCTTCGACGTCGAGCATCACCGCCACAAAGGGCGCATCATCGACGCGAATGCCGACTTTTTCCACTGGAGTCACCAGGAAGTAATCATCGCCATCGCGGCGAAGGATATTGGAGAACAACTTGACCATCGGTTTACGCCCGATCGGCGTGCCCTGGTAAAACCAGGTGCCGTCGCGGGCGATGCGCATGTCAATGTTGCCGCAGAAATCCGGATTCCACAGGTGCACCGGCGCCGGCCCCTTGCCTTTGGGCAACTGAGCCAACAGGTCATTGGCCTTGGCGGAATCACTCATGGGGTTCTCCTTATTTACGTGCAGGCCTTACTGGTCACTCATGCCCAGCAGGCCGCGAGCATATTGCGCCAGCGGGCGGGCGATCAGGTCTTCCGGCTTGTTGTCGTGGAACGTCAGTAAACCGCCACGACTGCGAATGCGTGCAGTATCAATCAAATACTGGGTGCTGGTCTCGATCAACATGACCTGGATCACGCCGCTGTCCAGGCCAACCCGGTCCAGCGCCTGCTGATCGGTCCATTCATCCGCGTTGCCGATACGGTCATCTGCCTTGGCAAAGCGGCAGTACAACAGGTAGTGGGCACCCGCCGCGCGGGCTTCGGCCATGGCTTGCTCCAGGCCTTCGGGCTGACGAGCGCGACGCACCATGGGGAAATACTCGACGAACCCGTTGAAGGCTTCTTCGGCCACCACGTTCGGTCGCGGGTACGCGCTGCCCGGCGGCACGAAGGCGCCTTGGGCGATAAAGATAAAGGAGTCCGGCTGCACACGAATCGAGGCTGTGCGGTGGGTATCGCTATGGTCGAGCAACCCGGCGTCGCTCATCTGATAGCGGGTGCCTTCGGCTATATCGCTGACGGTCATGCAGCCACCCAGCGTCAATGACGCCAGCAACAAAACCAGACTACGCATCCTAATCCTCCAGAAGCCGGTGACGGAAAACCGGCGAATGGGCACGAGATGCAGAATCCGCGCCATTCAACACCGCCGCCACCACATTGGAGCGAGCGCGTCTCAGCCGCCGATGATCTTCATGATCGTCGCACCGCCGGAGAATGCCACCTCCTGCTTATCACCCAGGGCCTTCACCAGCAGGCCCTGCAGGGCCGGCAGCGCCTGGTGGCGAGGTTTGTCCAGCAGGTCGCCGACATAGTGGCGATTGCTCGACGACAGGCAGCCATGCAGCCACCCGGTGGACGACAGCCGCAGCCGCGAACAGGTGCGGCAGAACGGCACGCTTTCGTTGGCGATCACGCCAAAGAAGCCTTTGCCCGGCACTTCGTAGCGCACCGCCGTGGCATCCACGGGCGCATTGGCCTGCAGGTATTCGTGGTGCTCGCCGATCAGGCTGAGCAGTTGCTGCAGGCTGACGAATTGCTGCAGGAACGCATTGGAATCCTTGGCCAGGTGGCCCATGCGCATCAACTCGATAAAACGCAGCTCGTAGCCCCGCTCCAGGCAGTAGTCGAGCAGCGGCATCACCTGGTCGAGGTTCTGGCCGCGCAACGGCACCATGTTGACCTTGATCTTGATCCCGGCGGCGCGGGCCTGGTCCATGCCATCGAGCACGGTGGCCAGGTCGCCGCCACGGGCGATGCTGCGGAAGGCATCGGCGTCGAGCGTGTCGAGGGAGACATTGATGCGCCGAATCCCCGCGTCCACCAGCAGCGGCAGTTTGCGCGCCAGCAGTTGGCCATTGGTGGTCAGGCTGATATCACTGAGCCCCATCTGCCCCACAGCGCCCATGAAGGCCTCCAGCTTGGGGCTGACCAGCGGCTCGCCGCCGGTGATGCGCAGGCGTTCGATGCCAGCGGCCTCGATCAGGTAGGCCACGCCACGAGCCATGGCCTCGGCAGAGAGTTCGTCCTGGGCAGCCACCAGCCGCTTGCCGTTGGGCACGCAGTAGGTACACGCGTAATTACAGGCTGAGGTCAGGCTGATCCGCAAATTGCGAAAACGCCTGCCTTGACGATCAACGATCATGGATCACTCCGGCAGAGGATGATTCGGGCGCGCTAAAAACTGACTTATAACTCAGCTTTTAGCAAGATCCTTGCCTGAGTATATTCCTGGGGTACTACGCCTGGCAGTAAATGATTACGTGGCAGGCGTGCCGGCGGGCGCGGCGTCAACGGCTGGCGGCTCGGTGCTGTGCTTGCGTTTGTTGCCCATGCGCACGCCAATGTCCATCAGGAACTGGAAGAACCCTTCCTGGTCTTCCAGCACATTGCTCCAGAATGGCGAGTGGTACAGCGCCACAGCGCCATGCACCAAGGCCCAGGCGGCGCAGTAGTGGAAATATGGCGGCACGTCTTCGAGCTTGCCTTCGCTGATACGGCCCTTGATCAACAGGGTCAGGCGTTCGAAGTTCGAGGCACGGATCTTGTGCAGCTCCTCGACCATTTCCGGTACCTGATGGCCCTTGACCACCTTCTCTTCGAGGCGGTCGAACAGGCGGTAGCGCTGAGGGTCACGCATGCGGAACTCGAAATAAGCACGGGACAAGGCTTCCTTGTCTTTGTCGACATCCGCCGAATGCAGCAGCTCGTTCAGGTCACGCTCGTAGTCGAGCATCAGGCGCAGGTAGATCTCGGCCTTGGACTTGAAGTGCTTGTAGATCGTGCCTTTGCCGATACCCACGGCGTCCGCGATCATCTCAACGGTGACGCTGTCTTCGCCTTGTTCGAGAAACAACTTGAGCGCGGTGTCGAGAATTTCCTGCTCACGGCGGCGGAATTCACGGACCTTACGGGGTTCTTTATGCATGAGAAAGAGGTCTGCAGAGGTCGGAATAGGGAGGGTTGCGCAGGGCCACGGATACGTGGCGATACGATTTACCCAGTGCGAGGGATTATCCCGACTGAATGGTCGTTGGGCAACGCCTATGTGACCCCACCCGGCACTTTACTTTCAATGCGCCAACGTTTTGATCAAAATCAGTCAGAAACAATACACCGCCTGGACACCCGTGCACCTGCGCACTGAGAACTCAAGCGAAGCGCGTGTATTCCAAATCTGTTTAAAAACCGATCAACCGCGACTGGACTGAATCAGATACTGATCAATACTTGAACTGTCGGCGTGACATCTCCCCCAAGTGAAGCGCCGATCTGGGTGCCGACGGACTGAGTGCCCTTGTTTTACTCCTAATGGTCTTAACCCGGATTCCCCCCCAGAAGCCGGGTTTTTTTTGCCTGCGATTTGGCCGCCGCCTTACGAAGCGACGTGGGCCTGCGGGAACAGACGCTTGAAGTTGTCGGTGGTCTGCTCGGCAAAACGTTCGTAGGATTCACCGCGCAGCATCGCCAGGTAATCGGCCACGTCACGCACGTACTCCGGCAGGTTCGGTTTGCCACGATGGGGGATCGGTGCCAGGTACGGCGAGTCGGTTTCCACCAACAGGCGATCCGCGGGCACTTGCCGCGCCACATCACGCAGGGCATCGGCATTGCGGAAGGTGACGATACCCGACAAGGAAATATAGAAACCCAGGTCGAGCGCAGCCTTGGCCATGTCCCAGTCTTCGGTGAAGCAATGCAACACGCCCGCCTGGGGCAACGCGGCTTCGCGCAACAGGCTGAGCGTATCGGCACGGGCGCCACGGGTGTGGACGATCACCGGCTTGCCGGTCTGCCGGGCGGCTTGCAGGTGCAAACGGAACGATGCCTGCTGCAACTCGGCGGCTTCGGGTTCGTAGTGGTAATCCAGGCCGGTCTCGCCAATGGCCACCACGCGTGGGTGATTGAGCTCGCCCAGCAGCCAGTCGAGCGCGGGCGCCTCTCCAGGCTTGAGGTCCAGCGGGTGGATACCCACCGAACAATCCACATCGGCGTAGCGATCGGCAAGCGCTTTGACGTCGGCGGCGTTTTCAGCGCTGACGCCGATGCACAGGAAGTGCCCTACCCCACGCTGACGGGCCGCTTGCAGCGCGGCGTCGAGGGAACCGCCATGCTGGGCGAGGTCGAGGCGATCAAGGTGGCAATGCGAATCTACGAGCATAGGAAGTTACAACTTAAATCACGAAAAGGGTCTGGCCAACGATACACCCGTCGGCCACTGAAATTAACGGCGGCCGAGCAGGCCTACCCATTGCACCAGCAGCGCTTCAAGCAACAGCACGCGGTTGAGGTTGGCCTTGCCGAGCACCTTCTGGCGTTGGGCGAGGATCCAGTCCTGGATATTCAACACCTTGTCCTGGGCACTTTTCTGCGCGAGATACTGCACCACTTTGCGCATATCCGGCAGGCCCAGGCCGTTTTCATCCCCGGTCAACTGGTAGCGCAGGATCAGGCTCGACCAATCGCAGAACCAGTCGAACAGCAGCAACAGCGGAATATCTTTCCAGGCACTTTCGGCCAGTTGTGTCGCGGACAACTCCTGCTTGAGCAGCTTTTTAACCCCATCCACCACAAGCGCCCGTTGCTCACGCACGCCCTGGGCCTGCAGCTTCACTGCCGCCAGCGGCGAACCGGCCGCCAAGGTGAGCAATTCGGCCCGCTCTTCCGCCGAGCACTCCGGCAACGCCAGCCCCAACCACTGCAGGCTCATGGCCTCGCTGGGCAACGGGCAGGCCTGCTGCACGCAACGGCTGCGAATGGTCGGTAACAAGCGGCTGGACTGATGGCTCACAAGCAACAACACGGTATCGCCGGACGGCTCCTCCAGGCTTTTGAGCAAGGCGTTGGCGGCGTTGATGTTCATCGCCTCCACCGGTTCGATCAGCACTACCTTGCGCCCGCCCATCTGCGCGGTCTGCACCACGAAGCTGACAAGGTCACGCACTTGGTCGACCTTGATCGCCTTATCCGCTTCCTCGGGCTCCAGCAGGTAGTTGTCCGGGTGGCTGCCAGCCTTGAGCAACAGGCAGGATTTACACTCGCCACAGGCCTCCAGGTTGACCGGGCGCTGGCACAGCAAGCTGGCCATCAGGCGCTCGGCGAGGGCGCGTTTGCCAATTCCGATCGGGCCGTGCAACAAATAGGCGTGGGCGTGCTGGGCACGACCGGCCAATTGCTGCCAGAGACTGTCCTGCCAGGGGTAGGCTTCAGCCACGGGCGCGCTCCAGCAGCCTGGGCAACAGGGTATCGATGGCGTGCTGCACCTGGGTCAACGGCTGTGCCGCGTCCAGCAGGTGGTAACGCGCCGGCTCCACCTTGGCGCGCGTGAGGAATGCGTTGCGCACCGCATCGAAGAACCCCGGGCCCTCCAACTCGAAACGGTCGAGGCGGCCACGGGCGCTGGCGCGGGCCATGCCGACTTCCACCGGCAGGTCGAACAGCAGCGTCAGGTCCGGGCGCAAATCACCCTGTACGAAGGTTTCCAGAGTGGCGATGCGCTCCAGGGACAAGCCCCGGCCACCGCCCTGGTAGGCGTAGGTGGAATCGGTGAAACGGTCGCAGATCACCACGGCGCCACGGGCCAGGGCCGGGCGGATCACCTCGGCCAGGTGCTGGGCGCGGGCGGCGAACACCAGCAGCAGCTCGGCATCCGGGTTCATCTGCTCTTCGCCTGGGGCCAACAGGACCTCGCGGATGCGCTCGGCCAGAGGCGTGCCGCCCGGCTCACGGGTCAACACCACCTCGATACCCTCGGCACGCAAGCGCTCGGCCAGGTAATCACGGTTGGTGCTTTTGCCGGCGCCTTCCGGGCCTTCCAGGGTAATAAACAAGCCAGTCACAGGCAGTCCTTAGTCAGAGTCATTGCGGGCTTTGCGGCGTAGCGTCCGCCGCCGGCTCGGCCGGTGCGTCGCCCCGCGTATCTGCCGGAGCATCGGCCGGCGGTGCCGTATCTTCTGGCGACTTCACCACCGGTGCCGGGCTGGAACGGTAATCGGCGCGACGCTTGAGCTGGAACTCACGCACGGCGGCATTATGCGCATCCAGGTCATCGGAGAAAATATGGCTGCCGTCACCACGGGCGACAAAATACAGGCTGCTGCCCGGCACCGGGTTCAGCGCCGCATGGATCGCCTCGCGGCCGACCATGGCGATCGGCGTCGGTGGCAGGCCGGCAATCATGTAGGTGTTGTAGGGGTTGGCCTCCTTGAGGTGCGCGCGGGTCAACTTGCCGTTGTAACGCTCACCCAGGCCGTAGATCACCGTGGGGTCGGTCTGCAACGGCATGCCGATTTTCAGGCGACGTACGAACACCCCGGCGATCTGCCCGCGCTCTTGCGGCACACCGGTCTCTTTCTCTACCAGGGAGGCCATGATCAGCGCTTGATAAGGGTCAGTGTACGGCGCATCGGCAGCGCGTTTGCTCCACTCCTGGTCGAGCACGTCATCCAGGCGGTTGTAGGCTTTTTTCAGGAATTCGACATCGGTCATACCGCGCACGAAGCGGTAGGTATCGGGAAAGAACCGCCCCTCGGGGAACACACCCGGGTGGCCGAGCTTGTCCATCACTTCGCTGTCGCTCAGGCCCGAAAGGGTCTGCACGATCTTTTCATGTTTGGCCAGCGCCGAGCGCACCTGGCGGAAATTCCAGCCCTCCACCAGGGTCAGGCTGTACTGCACCACTTCACCGCGCTGCCACAGGCCGATCAAATCTTGGGCTGTCATGCCAGGGGTCATGCGGTATTCACCGCTGTGCAGCGCCTGCCCTTCAAGGTTGAAGCGCCAGTAAAGGCGCAACCAGAAGGCGCCGTCGAGCACGCCGTCGGCTTCCAGGCGATTGAAGGTGCCGGTGGGGGTCGCCCCGGCCGGTACATCGAGCAGCTGCTCCTGGGTCAGGTTCAGCGGCTGCTTCAAGGCAGCCTCATATTTCCAGGCAGAAAAGCCCAACAGCAACGCCGCCGAGAGCACTCCGATCAGCAGCAGTACAACCAGTTTTCGTATCAACTCAAATATCCAATAGCGCGCGAACAATGCTCTGCAGTTTACGGGTGAGCGGCCCAACCGGCCAGCTCATCGAAGCGCAGCCGCGTACAGGCCAAATGCCATAAACGCTGTTGCACACGAACACTTCGTCGGCCTGCTGCAATTGCTCAATGCTGATGTCGGCCACGGCCGCCGGGATGCCCAGCGCCTGGGCCTGGGCCAGAACCTCGGCGCGCATCACCCCGGCCACGCCACAACGATTCAGATCAGCGGTTAGTAACAAGCCGTTGCTTACCAGGAACAGGTTGCTGAATACGCCCTCGATAACACGACCCGACGTATCCAGCATCAAGCCTTCGGCGTGTTCGGCATCCTGCCATTCAGCGCGCGCGATCACTTGTTCCAGGCGATTGAGGTGTTTGAGACCGGCCAGCAGCGGCTGTTCGGCCAAGCGGGTGGTGCACGGAAACAGGCGGATGCCGTCGGTTCCATGGGCCAGGGGATAGGTGGCGGGCGCACCGCCCTGCAAAATACGGCGCACTGGAGCGCCGGGGCTGATGCCATAACCACGCAGGCTGTCGCCGCGGGTCAGGATCAATTTGAGGACGCCGTCACCCAGGGTTGCGGCGTAGGCCAGCACTTCGCAGCGGATCAATGCATGATCCGCCACGAGGGCGAGGCGCCTGCACCCCTCATAGAGACGCTGCAGGTGGCGGTCGAGCAGCACAGGCCGTCCGCCCTTGACGGCGATGGTCTCGAACAGGCCATCGCCATAGGCCAGGCCGCGATCTTTCAGAGGCACGTTGTCCGCTGGCTGACCGTCGACCCAGCTGTGCATCACTCGGCGAACCGGCGGAACACCAGGGAGCCGTTGGTGCCCCCAAACCCGAACGAGTTGGAGATCGCCACGTCGATCGGCATCGACTGTGCTTCGTGTGGCACGAAGTTCAGGTCGCAACCTTCGTCCGGCTCATCCAGGTTGATGGTCGGCGGAGCGACCTGGTCCTTGATGGCCATCACACTGAAGATCGCCTCGACCGCGCCCGCCGCGCCCAGCAGGTGGCCGGTCATGGACTTGGTGGAACTGACCGCCAGCTTGTAGGCGTGCTCGCCGAACACCGATTTGATGGCTTCGGCTTCCGCCAGGTCGCCTGTCGGGGTCGAGGTGCCATGGGCGTTGATGTATTGCACCTGGTCCGCATTGACCTTCGCATCGCGCAGGGCGTTGGTGATGCAACGCGCGGCGCCGGCACCGTCAGACGGTGGCGAGGTCATGTGATAGGCGTCGCCGCTCATGCCGAAGCCGATCAGCTCGGCGTAGATGGTGGCGCCCCGCGCCTTGGCGTGCTCCAACTCTTCCAGCACCAGCGCACCGGCGCCGTCGGCCAGCACGAACCCGTCACGGCCCTTGTCCCAAGGACGGCTGGCACGGGCCGGCTCGTCATTGCGGGTCGACAGTGCACGGGACGCGCCGAAGCCACCCATGCCCAGGCCGCAGGCGGCCATTTCGGCACCGCCGGCGATCATCACGTCGGCTTCGTCATAGGCGATGTTGCGCGCCGCCATGCCGATGCAGTGCGTGCCCGTGGTGCACGCCGTGGCAATGGCGTAGTTAGGCCCCTGCGCCCCCAGGTGGATGGACAGGAAACCGGAAATCATATTGATGATCGAGCCAGGCACGAAGAACGGTGAAATTCGACGCGGGCCGGATTCATGCAGCGTGCGGCTGGTTTCTTCGATATTGGTCAAACCGCCAATACCCGAGCCCATGGCCACGCCGATGCGCTCACGGTTGGCGTCGGTGACTTCAAGGCCAGCATTACGCACCGCCTGGAAACCGGCTGCCAGGCCGTATTGAATGAACAGGTCGAGTTTGCGGGACTCTTTGATCGAGAGATACTCCTCGACATTGAACCCCTTTACCGAGCCGCCAAAACGGGTGGAATAGGCAGAAAGGTCGGTGTGCTCAATCAGACCAATGCCACTGCGGCCAGCCAGAATGCCCTGCCAACTGCTCGGCACATCCGTACCCAGTGGCGACAACATCCCCATACCGGTGACTACGACGCGTCTACGCGACACAGCACTCTCCTTTTTCTAATGACGACACGTTGCTTCAGAGCTTACTTTTCATCAGCGCTAAAGAAAAAACCGCACGCCGTTACAGCAGTGCGGTTTTCCCTGACAGCAAGCGACGACTACAAACTATTACGCCTGATGGTTAGTAACGTAGTCGATAGCAGCTTGAACAGTAGTGATTTTTTCAGCTTCTTCGTCCGGGATTTCGGTCTCGAATTCCTCTTCCAGAGCCATCACCAGCTCAACGGTGTCAAGGGAATCGGCACCCAGGTCTTCAACGAAGGAAGCAATGTTGGTCACTTCTTCTTCTTTAACGCCCAGTTGCTCGGCGACGATTTTCTTGACGCGCTCTTCGATGGTGCTCATACCTTGTTTAACTCCTAATGGACAAATTCAGGCAGCTGGCCAGTGGGTAAGTGTATAGAAAGCCATTTCAGCTTTTCAACTGAAAGCTTCACCCTGTACCCCGTCGGCCACCTGCCTATAAATTAAGTTGCAGCTTTATAACGGATTTTAGACAGCTCGTATGACATTTTTTTGAAGCGATCCGTCACAATTTAACTCATGTACATCCCGCCGTTCACCGGGATTGTAGCCCCAGTCACGTATGCCGCACCGTCGGATGCCAGGAAAGTGACCACATTCGCGATCTCTTGAGCCTGGCCCAGACGGCCCAGCGGAATCTGCGTCAGCAAGGCTTCACGCTGTGCCTGCGGCAATTCGCGGGTCATATCGGTGTCGATGAACCCTGGAGCCACCGAGTTGACCGTGATCGCCCGCGAGCCGACTTCACGCGCCAATGCACGGCTGAAACCTTCCAGGCCGGCCTTGGCGGCTGCATAGTTTACTTGGCCTGCGTTGCCCATGGCACCCACTACGGAGCCAATATTGATAATTCGCCCCCAACGAGCCTTGGTCATGCCACGCAAAACACCCTTGGACAGGCGAAACAGACTGTTCAAGTTGGTGTCGACCACGTCGTACCACTCGTCGTCTTTCATGCGCATCATCAGGTTATCGCGGGTGATCCCGGCGTTATTCACCAGAATCGCCGGTGCGCCGAACTGTGCGGTGATCTCGGCCAGCACGCCAGCCACGGACTCATCATTGGTCACGTTCAGCTCAAGGCCCGTGCCTTGCACGCCGTTTTCCTTCAGGGTTGCGGCAATACGCTCGGCACCCGAGGCGGAAGTGGCGGTACCGATCACAATGGCGCCTTGACGGCCCAATTCCAGGGCGATCGCCTGGCCAATGCCACGGCTTGCGCCGGTAACCAGTGCAACTTTACCTTGCAGACTCATGCAGGCTTCTCCTAAGTTCGGGGATCAGGCCAGCGCCGCACGAGCGGCAGCGAAGGCATCCGGGGTATTGAGATTGGCAGTCGAGACGCCGTCGGCGCAGCGCTTGTTCAGGCCGGCCAGGACTTTGCCTGGACCACACTCAACCAGCTCGGTGGCCCCCTTGGCCGCCAGGGCCTGGACCGATTCCACCCAGCGCACAGGCTTGTAGAGCTGTTCCAGCAGGTCGCGCTTGAGGGTCTCGAGATCAGGGGCAACCGCCGCGCTGACATTTTGCACCAGCGGGATCTGCGGCGCCTGCCAGTTGATGGCGGCGATGGACTCGGCGAAACGCTCGGCTGCCGGGCGCATCAGTTCGCAGTGCGATGGCACGCTCACCGGCAATGGCAACGCACGCTTGGCGCCACGGGCCTTGCAGCCTTCGATGGCACGTTCGACGGCCGCCTTCGCACCAGCGATCACCACCTGGCCAGGGGAGTTGAAGTTGACCGCGCTGACCACCTCACCCTGGGCCGCTTCGGCACAGGCTTTGATCACCACCGCATCTTCCAGGCCCAGGATTGCAGCCATGCCGCCCTGACCCGCCGGAACGGCATCCTGCATCAGTTGGCCACGACGCTCGACCAGCTTGACCGCCTCACCCAGAGTCAGGCTGCCGGCCGCTACCAGGGCGCTGTATTCGCCCAGGCTGTGACCGGCCACGAAAGCCGGGCGCGCGCCGCCTTCGGCCAGCCACAAGCGCCACAGGGCGATCGAAGCGGTCAGGATGGCCGGCTGGGTTTTATCGGTTTGATTGAGCTGCTCTTCCGGCCCCTGCTGGGTCAGGGCCCACAGGTCGTAACCCAGGGCATCGGAAGCTTCCTTGAAGGTGTCCAGGATCAGCGGGTATTGCGCGCCCAGCTCGGCCAACATGCCGAGGGACTGCGAACCCTGCCCTGGAAAGACGAATGCGAGGGATGTAGACATGTAACAAGCCCCTAATGATCTGGTCGTCGGAAATAGGCGCCCCTACGGTGGGAGCGCACAAAACTGACAGATTGGATGGTCAATTGAACTGGCCGGTCACATTTAAGCACTCCCGGGCCAATTCGCCTAAGGCAACAGATCCTCAAGACGGCCGTGCAAACGTTGCGGCAGGTTTTCCTGGATCTCGATCACAGCCCGCGCAATCGCACTTTGAAAGCCTTCGACGCCGGCCGAGCCGTGACTTTTTACCACGATACCCTGCAACCCCAGAAAGCTCGCGCCATTGTGCCGTGCCGGAGCCAGGTCGGCCTGCAGGCGACGCATCAATGGCAACGCAAGAGCACCCACCAGGCGCGACGCCAGGTTTTGCCTGAACAACGCTTCGATACGCGTGGCAATCATGGTGGCCAGGCCTTCGCTGGACTTGAGCAGGATATTGCCGACAAAGCCGTCGCACACCACCACGTCCGCTTCGCCACGGTACAAGCCATCACCCTCGACAAAACCGATGTAGTTCAAGCCCCGCGCGCCTTGCAGCAAGGTGGCGGCCAGCTTGACCTGCTGGTTACCCTTGATGTCTTCGGTACCGATATTCAGCAAAGCCACCCGAGGGCGCGTCACACCCAGCGCTTCAGCGGCCACCGAGCCCATCACCGCGAACTGGAACAGGTGCTCGGCGCTGCAATCCACGTTCGCGCCCAGGTCCAGCAGTTGGCAATAGCCTTTCTGCGTTGGAATCGCCGCGACCATCGCCGGCCGGTCGATCCCCGCCAGCGTCTTGAGCACATGCCGCGACAATGCCATCAACGCCCCAGTGTTACCGGCGCTGACACAGGCTTGCACCTTGCCATCACGCAATAATTCCAACGCAACCCGCATTGAAGAGTCGGGCTTGCCGCGCAGGGCCGCCGCCGGCTTTTCATCCATGGTGATGGTTTCACTGGCCGGCACAATCGTCAGGCGCGCGCGATCCACCGCCGGATGGCTGGCAATCAGTTCTTCAAGGAGGGAGGGTTGACCGACAAGGGTCAGGTGCAGCGAGGGCGTAGCAGACAGGCTGGCAATGCAGGCCTGAACAATGCTGCGGGGACCGAAGTCCCCGCCCATTGCGTCAATTGCGATGACGAGAGCAGACAAGTGATTACTCGTCAGCGCCCTTGTCGATCACTTTACGACCACGGTATACGCCTTCTGGCGAAACGTGGTGACGCAGGTGAACTTCACCAGTGGTCTTTTCCACGGACAGGGTGCTTGCCTCGAGAGCGTCGTGCGAACGGCGCATGTCACGGGCGGAGCGGGATTTTTTGTTCTGCTGAACAGCCATAATTGATTAACTCCTAAACGTTTGGGTCACGCTTTAACTGCGCCAATACACTGAACGGGTTGGACCGCGTTACCTCGTCCTCGCTCGGTTCGGGCTCGTCATCGAGGCCCGCCGGCTGCTGGCATTCTTCCGGATGATGAGCAGGCACAATGGGCAAGGCGAGCAGAAGCTCCTCCTCGATCAGTGCATGCAGATCCAAAGGATCTTCGCCCAGTTCCAGCACGTCATAACCTTTCGGCAACGACTGGGTATTCGCACCCTCCTTCACCACGGCATAACTGCACTCGCTGTGGATCGGCAGGGTGACCAGCTCAAGACAACGCTGGCAAACCATTTTGACTTCGGTGTCGATAAAACTGTGGATTACCACGGATTTACGTTCATCTCGTTCAAAAACGAATTTGGCCTGCACCGTACCGACAGTGTCGGAAAGCGGGTCGCAGAGTCTCTCCAAATCGGCCAGCGGCAACTCACCTTGAAGGGAGGTGCCACGATCAGCCAATTTGCGCGGGTCAACGTGAGGTGGAATCGGGTCATTCAACATAGGCGCAGCATTATAGGGATGCCCCCAGCCATGTCAAAGGAAATTCAGCCCTGTGCGTCAGCCGGTCGCCCCGCTAGAATTCCGCGCTGCCTTGAGGAGACGCCCATGCTGCCTTTATTACTCGCATCCAGCTCGATTTATCGCCGCGAACTGCTGAGCCGCCTGCACCTGCCGTTCATCTGCAGCTCGCCGGATATCGACGAAAGCCATCGCCCGAACGAGTCCGCCATTGAGCTGGTCAAGCGCCTGGCCGAAGAGAAAGCCCGCGCCCTCGCTCCCAGCCATTCAGGGCATTTGATCATCGGCTCGGACCAAGTGGCCGCGCTAGAAGGGCGAATCCTCGGCAAACCCCACACCTTCGAAAATGCGCGTGAGCAACTGTTGGCAGCCAGCGGCAAGCGCGTGAGCTTCCTTACCGGGCTCGCCCTACTGAACAGCGAAACCGGGAATTGCCAGGTCGACTGCGTGCCTTTCACCGTGCACATGCGCGAGCTGGATGCAGAGCGCATCGAACGCTACCTGCGGATCGAGCAACCGTATGACTGCGCGGGCAGCTTCAAGGCCGAGGGACTGGGGGTCAGCTTGTTTCAAAGTACCGAAGGGCCGGATGCGACCAGCCTTGTCGGCCTGCCGCTGATCCGGCTGGTAGATATGCTGCTGGCGGAAGGCGTACAAACCCCCTGATAGCCCCATAAACCCAAATGTGGGAGCAGGCTTGCCCGCTCCCACAATTTGAGCCAGATTTCAGCGCAGGGATGGCCCCTGGAACCCCATGTACAACGCCAGCTTCTCCGCCACACTGGCGCCAAGCTTCTTGGAGAAGCGGTCAAACGGCGATTCCTCGACCGTAAAGTCCACCAACTCCTTCTCGCCAATCACGTCCCTTGCTACCGAACTGGCACTGCCCAGACCATCGATCAAGCCCAACGGCAACGCCTGCTCGCCAGACCAGACCAGCCCGGAGAACAGCTCCGGATGGTCTTTATCCTTCAGGCGATCACCACGCCCCTGCTTCACGCTGGCAATGAACTGGCGGTGCGTGGTGTCGAGCACACCCTGCCAGAACTGGGTTTCATCGGCCTTTTGTGGCTGGAACGGATCAAGGAAGGCCTTGTGCTCGCCCGACGTGTAGGTGCGACGCTCAACACCCAGCTTCTCCATGGTACCGACAAACCCATAACCGGCCGCCGTCACCCCAATGGAACCCACCAGGCTGGCCTTGTCGGCATAGATCTGATCAGCGGCACTGGCAATGTAATAGGCACCCGAGGCGCCCAGATCGGAAATCACCGCGTACAGCTTGATATCCGGGTGCAGGCCGCGCAGGCGGCGAATCTCGTCATACACATAACCCGACTGCACCGGACTGCCGCCTGGGCTGTTGATACGCAGGATCACGCCCTTGACCTTGGGGTCTTCAAACGCGGCACGCAGGCTGCTGACGATATTGTCGGCGCTGGCAGGCTCCTTGTCGGCAATCACCCCGCTCACCTCGATCAACGCGGTGTAGTGGGCGCCACGGGTTGCGCTCTTTTCCATGTCCACCAGCGGGCTGAACAGCGCCAGCATGAGCAACAGGTAGGTGAAGGTCAGCAGCTTGAAGAAGATCCCCCAGCGCCGTGCGCGACGCTGCTCCTGGACGCCTGCCAGGAGGGTTTTCTCCAGCAGCTTCCAGCTCTTGTTATCACCGCTATCAGCCTTTTCGGGCGCTTTCCACTCGTCACTCATGCCATCAACCCCAGCTAAGACTTATTGGGCCCGGCTCAGCCAGGCCTGCAATTGCGAAAAATGATCGATCGTGACCCTGGGCTCATATGGCTGCAATGCCTCGGCAGACTGGGCGCCATAACTGACCGCCACACTGTCCATGCCAGCATTGCGCGCCATCATCAGGTCGAAGGAGGCATCCCCCACCATCAATGCCTCGCGCGGCGACACACCGCAATGGGCCAGGATCTGCTCCAACATCAGAGGATGGGGCTTGCTCGCGGTCTCATCCGCCGCACGGGTAATATCGAAGTAATCTTCCCAGCCATGGGCCTTGAGCACCCGATCCAGACCTCGACGGGCCTTGCCGGTGGCGACCGCCAGGTGATAGCCCCCGGCGCGAAACGCCTCCAGCGATTGCACCACACCCTCAAACAGCGGCGAAGGTTCGGCTTCCAGGGCAATGTAGTGATCGGCGTAATGCTCACGAAACGCCACCAGCTCGTCGTCGCCGATCTGCGGATAGAGGGTGCGGATCGCCTCAGGCAACCCCAGGCCGATAATGCCCTTGACCGCCAGGTCGCTGCACCGTTCGAACCCCGAGCGAGTCGAGGCCATGTGCATCGACTCAACAATCCGGCCAATGGAGTTGGCCAGTGTCCCGTCCCAATCGAAAATCAGCAGCTTGTAATCAAGGTGCGACACTCAAACGCTCCACGGTCTTGGCCCACATCTCATCGACCGGCGCCTGCAATTTCAGTTCGCCACCATCGGGTAGCGGTACCGTGAGCATGTAGGCATGCAGGAACAGGCGCTTTCCGCCCAGGTCGCGGATTTCCTTGGAGAAACCCTCATCGCCGTACTTGGTATCGCCAGCGATGCAGTGACCCGCATGCAGAGTGTGCACACGAATCTGGTGGGTACGACCGGTGACGGGCTTGGCCTCGACCAGGGTGGCAAAGTCACCGAAGCGACGCAGTACCTTGAACAGGGTCAGGGCCTCTTTGCCCTCCTCGTCCACTTCGACCATGCGCTCGCCGGAGCGCAGGTTGCTCTTCTGCAACGGCGCACGGACGCTCTTGATCGAACTGGCCCAGTTGCCGCGCACCAGCGCCATGTAGCGCTTGTCCACGCCATCGCCACGCAGGGCGGTGTGCAGGTGGCGCAACATGCTGCGCTTCTTGGCGATCATCAGCAGGCCAGAAGTGTCGCGGTCCAGACGATGGACCAGCTCCAGCTCCTTGGCGTCCGGGCGCAACTGACGGAAGGCTTCGATCACGCCGAAGTTCAGGCCGCTGCCGCCATGCACGGCGATGCCGCAGGGCTTGTTGATCACGATCAGCTTGCTGTCTTCGAAGACAATCGAGGCTTCCAGGCGTTGCAGCAGACCCTGTGCCAACGGCACCGGCTCGTCACGCTCGGGCACGCGCACGGGCGGCACACGGACGATATCGCCCGCCTGCAGCTTGTACTCGGGCTTGATCCGGCCTTTGTTAACGCGCACCTCGCCTTTGCGCAGGATGCGGTAGATCAAGGTCTTGGGCACGCCTTTGAGCCTGGCCAGGAGAAAGTTGTCGATGCGTTGGCCGGCATATTCCGGCGAGACCTCGAGCAGCTGGACGCTGGGGGTCTGGGGGGCGGTAGTCGTCATGGCGGCGATGATAACAATTTTTTATGGAATTGAAGCACTTAATCATTGCTGCTATAGTCGCGAACGCCGCCAAAAGCGGCCTGGACAGAGGACTTGCGGCAAACTGCCGGCCCTGACCATCGCAATTCATCAGGACGCGAGGCCGTCCTACGGGGCTTTCGCCACCTTGGAAGGCTCAGGATTGTAACAAGCGCAGGTGACATGAGGCCTGAAGCGAGTGCAGAAAGCAGAGTGAATACTCGCGTTTTGCGCCGATATTTACGGCCAGTTCACAAAGTGCAGTCAGTCTTGGGCCAGACCATGGCGAATGTTTCGGAAACAACGCCTGTTAAGAGCTGAGCGAGAGCGCAACCGCCCCCATTCAGTCTTGTTTAGCCATGAGCGTGGACTCCCCATTGGAGAACACGGTAAATGCCAACCCGCTGCGGATTCTGCGCGCGGCAGCACCCGAATTATCAGGGATACGTGTAGGGTGGAGATGCACAACCGTCGGACCGTGTAGCACTAGGCTTATATTTAGACGCTTCATCTCGTCCACAGTCGCCGGTTGATTCCTCCTCCTGACCTTAGCTTTTGTTGAAGCGGTGCCTTTGTCACCGCCGCTAACAAGCAGGACGCGTCCGTCGCGATGCCCGCCCAATTGGCAGGTTTTGCTGGACACTGGAGTGGCCAACCACTCTTGACGCACCTGACACCGACCGTGAGAAGTCGTGTGTGCCGAACGCCGTTTCCGGCAGCCCGGAAACCGACGGTACAACATGAAAAGAATGCTGATTAACGCAACTCAACCCGAAGAGTTGCGTGTTGCGCTGGTAGATGGCCAACGCCTCTACGACCTGGACATCGAATCCGGTGCACGCGAGCAAAAGAAGGCCAACATCTATAAAGGCCGTATTACTCGCATCGAACCGAGCCTTGAGGCTGCCTTTGTCGATTTCGGCTCCGAGCGCCACGGCTTCCTGCCCCTCAAAGAAATCTCCCGCGAATACTTCAAGAAAGCCCCCGAAGGCCGCGTAAACATCAAGGACGTCCTGAGCGAAGGCCAGGAAGTCATCGTGCAGGTCGAAAAAGAAGAACGTGGCAACAAGGGCGCCGCCCTGACCACCTTCATCAGCCTGGCCGGCCGTTACCTCGTGCTGATGCCGAACAACCCACGTGCCGGCGGCATCTCCCGTCGCATCGAAGGCGAAGAGCGCAACGAACTGCGTGAAGCACTCAACGGCCTGGTCGCACCGGCCGACATGGGCCTGATCGTGCGCACTGCCGGCCTTGGCCGCAGCAGCGAAGAAATGCAGTGGGACCTCGACTACCTGCTGCAACTGTGGACCGCCATCAAGGAAGCGTCCCTGGACCGTTCCGCGCCGTTCCTGATCTACCAGGAAAGCAACGTGATCATCCGCGCCATCCGCGATTATCTGCGCCAGGACATCGGCGAAGTGCTGATCGACAGCGTTGAAGCCCAGGACGAAGCCCTGACCTTCATCCGCCAGGTGATGCCGCAGTACGCCAGCAAGATCAAGCTGTACGAAGACAGCGTGCCGCTGTTCAACCGTTTCCAGATCGAAAGCCAGATCGAGACCGCCTTCCAGCGCGTGGTCGAACTGCCTTCCGGCGGCTCCATCGTGATCGACCCGACCGAAGCCCTGGTGTCCATCGACATCAACTCGGCGCGCGCCACGAAAGGTAGCGACATCGAAGAAACCGCCCTGCAGACCAACCTGGAAGCGGCTGAAGAAATCGCCCGCCAGTTGCGCCTGCGTGATATCGGCGGCCTGATCGTGATCGACTTCATCGACATGACCCCGGCCAAGAACCAGCGCGCCGTGGAAGAGAAAGTCCGCGAATGCCTGGAAGCCGACCGCGCTCGCGTGCAAGTCGGCCGCATCTCGCGCTTCGGCCTGCTGGAAATGTCCCGTCAACGCCTGCGCCCTTCCCTGGGCGAAAGCAGCGGCATCGTCTGCCCGCGTTGCAACGGCACCGGCATCATCCGTGACGTTGAATCGCTGTCCCTGGCGATCCTGCGCCTGATCGAAGAAGAAGCCCTGAAAGACCGCACCGCCGAAGTACGCGCACAAGTACCGATCCCGGTTGCTGCTTTCCTGCTCAACGAAAAACGCAACTCGATCACCAAGATCGAACTGCGCACCCGCGCGCGCATCGTGATCCTGCCGAACGATCACCTCGAGACGCCGCACTTCGAAGTGCAGCGCCTGCGTGACGACAGCCCGGAAGCCCACAGCGGCCAGTCCAGCTACGAAATCGCCGCTGCCGCCGCCGAAGTGGAAGAAGTCCAGCCAGCCGCCGCGACCCGCACCCTGGTTCGCCAGGAAGCCGCCGTGAAGACCGCGCCAGCCCGTGCCAACGCACCGGTTCCGGTTGAAGCCGCCGCCCCGGTTGCCGCGCCGGCCGCCCTGCCTGAGCCAAGCCTGTTCAAAGGCCTGGTGAAGTCGCTGGTCAGCCTGTTCGCCAGCAAGGAAGAGCCAGCAGCGCCAGTGGTCGTGGAAAAACCGGCTGCCGAGCGCCCGGCGCGTAACGAAGAGCGTCGCAACGGTCGCCAGCAAAGCCGCAACCGCAACAGTCGCCGTGACGAAGAACGCAAGCCTCGCGAGGAGCGTGCACCACGCGAAGAACGCGCGCCCCGTGAAGAACGTGCCCCACGCGAAGCCCGCGAAGAAACTCCGGCCGTAGCCCGTGAAGAACGCGCACCGCGCGAAGAGCGCGCACCACGTACGCCGCGTGCACCGCGCGAAGACCGCAAGCCACGTGGCGAGCGTGAAGAGCGCGTGCGTGAACTGCGCGAGCCTCTGGACGCTGCACCCGCCGCCGCCACGGCTGTCGCCACCACTGAAGAGCGCCCTGCCCGCCAGCCGCGGGAAGAACGTGCGCCGCGTGAAGAGCGTCAACCACGTGCACCGCGTGAAGAACGTCAACCACGTGCCGAGCAAGCCACTGCCGCCGCAGAGGAAGAAGTGCTGACCGGCGAAGAGCAGCTGCAGGAAGACGGCCAGGACAACGCCGAAGGCGATCGTCCACGCCGCCGCTCCCGTGGCCAGCGTCGTCGCAGCAACCGTCGTGAGCGCCAGCGTGATGCCAACGGCAACGTGATCGAAGGCTCGGAAGAGACCGGCGAGAACGCAGAAGCCGCAACCAACGAACCGACGGGCGCCGAACTGGCTGCCGGCCTGGCCGTTACTGCGGCAGTCGCCAGCTCGGTCATCAGCGCACCGGCTGAAGCCCAGGCTCACCAGCAGGCCGAACGCGCCACCGACGCTGTCGAAGACACCGCGGCCGTAGAGACGCCCGTCGCCGAGACCCCAGCGGTTGAAGCGCCAGCCGTGGAAGCGCCGGTTGTAGAAGCAACGACCCCGCTCGAAGCCCCAGTGGTTCCGGACGTGGAAGTGACACCGGTTCGTGACGCCCAGCCGGAAACCGAAACGGTTGCCGTTGAAACGGCACCGGCGGTTGAGCCTCAGCCAGTGGTTGAAACTGTGGTTGAAGCACCGGTTGTGGAAGCTGCCCCGGCTGTGCGTGAAGTTCGCGAAGAACAGACCGCCTTCCAGTGGTCCGCCGAACCTGCCGCCCCGGTTGAAGCACCGGCACCCGCGCCTGCTGTGGAAGAAGCGCCGGCACCGGTTGCCGAAGTGGCCGAACCGGCTCCGGTCGTGGTTGCCGAGCCTGCACCAGTGGTGGAAGCGCCAGTCGTCGCCGAAGTCGCCGATGCGGTAGTTGAAGCCGCGCCTGCCAGCGCCCTGACCGAAAACGGCCGTGCGCCGAACGACCCACGTGAAGTGCGTCGTCGCCGCAAGGAAGCTGAGGCAGCCGCTGCTGCTGCGGCCGCCGCTCCAGCCGTAGTCGAAGCCGTCGAGGCGCCAGCCCCGGCCGCCGAACCCGTGGCTGAGCACACTGCCACTGAAGCAGTGGTAGAGCACAAGGCCCAGGAAGAAGAGCACGAGACTAAACCCCTCGCGTGATTCCATGAGCCACTAAAAAGCCCCGCCTGAGTAATCAGGCGGGGCTTTTTTATGCCCGCTCAGCGGTAATTCAACAACGCGGGCACATCCACATCCCACAACACGCCAGGGTCGTCCACGATCACTTGCCGCACCGTCGCCTGGGCGAATAATGGCTTGGCCCCGCGATCACCACTCAATGCCATCAACGCCGGCCCGAACGCCCGAGCAAAGGCCACCGGATGCCCACGTTGCCCGGCATGCACCGGCGCGCTGATACCCTCCAGGTGCTCTATTACGCGCTCAATACTCGATGATTGGATGAACGGCATGTCCCCCAATACCACCAGCCAGCCATCGGCCGCGCCACTGGCCGCGACGGCGGCGGCAATACTGTCGCCCATCCCCGCCGAATCCAGCAGCAATACGCGGCAGCCATATCTCTCGGCCAACTGAATGACACCCATACGCTCCGGCGACGTCACCACCCAGCGATCCACCAGGCCCGCCGGCAAGTTCAGCAACACCTGCTCGATCACCGGCCGCGTCACGCCATCGCGGCCCTTGCAGCGGGCCAGCAACTTGTCCTGGTCGGCCCCCGCCTCGGCGCGGAACCGGCTACCCTGCCCCGCCGCCAGCACAATCGCCGTCACCGTCACTGCGCCACCACCGGCATCGGCTTTTTCTGCAGCGGCGCTACGCCGTTCTTGATTGCGACAATTTCCGCCATCAGTGACAGGGCAATTTCCGGCGGTGTATGACTGCCGATATGCAAGCCGATCGGCCCATGCAACCGCGCGATCGCCTGCGCCGACAACCCCAGGGCCGCCAGGTTCTCCCGGCGCTTTTGCGTGTTGACCCGCGAGCCCAGCGCGCCAATGTAGAACGCACTGGAGTTCAATGCGGTCAACAGCGCCATATCGTCCAGGCGCGGGTCGTGGGTCAGGCAGACAATCGCGGTACGCTCATCGGCCTGGATGGCAAGCACCGCTTCATCGGGCATGCCCGGCACAAAGCGGCCGTGTTGCTCCTCCCAGCCGTACACGAACTCTTTGCGCGGATCACAGATCAACACTTCAAAATCCAGCAGGCGCGCCATTTGCGCCACATAGCGCGACAACTGCCCCGCGCCGATCAACAACAGGCGCCAGCGTGGGCCGTAAATGGCCCGCAGGCGTTCGCCGTCGAAGCTCACCCCATCGGTCTTGGCCGCCCCGCTGAGGGTCACTTCGCCGGTAGCGAGGTTGAGCTCCCGAGCGACAATCTGATGATCCTCACAGCGCGCCAGCAGCTCCGAGACCCACGCCCACTCGATCACCCGCTCTTCGGTCAGGCGCAGGGTGCCGCCGCACGGCAGGCCGAAACGCGCCGCCTCATCCCGGGTGACGCCGTAGGTCACCAGTTGCACCGGCGGCCCGTCGTCCGTCAGCCGCCCATCCTGCAAGCGCGCAATCAAGTCGTCTTCGATGCAACCGCCAGAGACCGAGCCAATCACCACCCCGTCGCCACGCAGGGCCAGCATCGCGCCCGGCGGGCGCGGAGCGCTGCCCCAGGTCTGCACGACGCTGTACAACATCACCCGCTGCCCCGCGCGGCGCCATTCCAGCACGCTGCGCAGGACATTCAAATCCACACTGTCCATCAAGCCTCCTGCAGGCAATAGCGCACTTACTGTAAACCATAAAAATCCGTAAAAGTGCCCTGCCAGAAACGCAAACGCCCCGAACAAGTCGGGGCGTTTGCGCATGGCTGGCGGCGTGGGCTCACGCCATCAGCGGCTTACTTGGCGACAGGTGCAGGGCCTTCGGCCACGCCCAGGTCATCTTCAGGACGGGTGTCGGAGATACCGGTACCGCCGGACGCCAGCTCGCTGTGCAGCTTGTCGGTGTCCAGTTCCTTGACCCACTTGGCCACAACGATGGTGGCAACGGCATTACCCACCAGGTTGGTCAGTGCGCGGGCTTCGGACATGAAGCGGTCGATACCCAGGATCAGCGCCAGGCCGGCAACCGGCAGGTGGCCTACGGCCGACAGGGTTGCAGCCAGTACGATGAAGCCGCTGCCGGTCACGCCCGCAGCGCCTTTGGAGGACAGCAGCAGCACCAGCAGCAGGGTGATCTGGTGGGTGATATCCATGTGGGTGTCAGTCGCTTGAGCGATGAACACGGCCGCCATGGTCAGGTAGATCGACGTACCGTCGAGGTTGAACGAGTAGCCGGTCGGGATCACCAGGCCGACGACGGATTTCTTCGCGCCCAGGCGCTCCATCTTGATCAGCATGCGAGGCAATGCGGACTCGGAAGAGGAAGTCCCCAGAACGATCAGCAGCTCTTCACGGATATAGCGAATCAGCTTCAGCACGCTGAAGCCGTGGGCGCGGCAGATAGCACCGAGCACCACGACCACAAACAGAACGCAGGTGATATAGAAACAGATCATCAACTGGCCCAGCTGCACCAGGGAACCTACACCGTAGGCACCGATGGTGAACGCCATGGCGCCCAGGGCACCGATTGGCGCGAGCTTCATGATCATGTTGATGATGTTGAACATCACGTGGGCGAAGCGATCGATGAAGTCCAGCACCGGCTTGCCGTAGGCACCCAGGCGATGCAGGGCGAAACCGAAGATCACCGAGAACATCAGCACTTGCAGGATGTCGCCGTTGGCGAACGCGCCGACGATGGTGTTAGGGATAACGTTGAGGATAAAGCCGACGATGCTCTGGTCTTTGCCGGCCGTCACGTAAGCTGCGACTTTCGAAGCGTCCAGGGTTGCAACGTCGATGTGCATGCCGGCGCCCGGTTGCACAACGTTGACCACGACCAGGCCGATCAACAGGGCGATGGTGGAGACAACCTCGAAGTACAGCAGCGCGTAGCCGCCGGTTTTGCCGACCGATTTCATGTTTTGCATGCCAGCGATACCGCTGACAACGGTGCAGAAGATGATCGGGGCGATGACCATTTTGATCAGCTTGATAAAGCCGTCACCCAGGGGTTTGAGCGCCACGCCGGTCTGCGGGTAGAAGTGACCGAGCAAAATACCGATAACGATTGCAACGATCACCTGGAAATACAGGGATTTGTAGATTGGCTGACGAGTCGTCATTGCAAAGTTCCTCAATCGTCCCGTGTGGCAAATATCCGCCATTGCCCACGACACTTGAATTGCGAACCCTCCTGCACTGGAGGGATTTGTTGTTTGCGAGGTCTGTAGGACCAGGCCTGCGCTGTAGTCCTTATCGCAAACGCCATGCCACTTTGCTGAAAAACCCTGGAGACCTTCAGGCATCAGGGCCGAAGGGATCCAGGCGCCCTGCTCGGTGCCAGCCTGGATGGCGGATTTCCGCCTCACCACTCAATCACGTCCTGCAATTTGGCGGAAATCCGCCTTGTAGCCCTGCCCGACGGTGACTACCATCCGTCCTTCCATGGACGAGGGTCCCTCATGCGTGAACGTACCATCGCCAGCCACTACGCCCGCGCCGCTCTCGGCGGTGCGCGTCGGGCAGGCTACGATTGCTCGAGCCTGCTGCAGCAGGTCGGCATCACCCCGCAATTGTTGACCGAACCCCGCGCCCGCATCGCGCCGGAGCAATTTACCCGGCTGTTGCAAATGCTCTGGCTGGCGCTGGACGACGAATACCTGGGGTTCGCTGATGGCCCGAGCAAACGTGGCACCTTCGCCATGATGTGCCACGCATTGATCCACTGCCGCACCCTGGAGAAGGCACTGGAACGCGGCTTGTTATTTTATGGCCTGTTCCCCCACGGCCCGCGTTGGCAACTGACGCGGGAAGGCGAAATGGCGCGCTTGAGCCTGGACGATTCGCTCCTCTGGGACCCGGATCACTTTCTCAGCGAATGCCTGCTGGTGATCTGGCATCGCCTGGGCAGTTGGCTGATCGGTCAGCGCATTCGCTTGCGCCAGGCCACGTTCAGCTACCCGATGCCAGCCCACGCCGGGGAATATGACCTGCTGTTTCCCTGCGCCCACGTGTTCGGCGCAGCGCACAGCAGCCTGGTATTTCCCGCCCGTTACCTGAGCCTGCCGCTGTTGCAGGACGAACGCACCCTCAAGCACTTCCTGGAGCGTTCCCCCGCCGACCTGCTGTCGCGCCCGGATGAGGGCGACAGTCTGAGCAGCCAGTTGCGGCGCTTGTTGAGCCGCGACCGCACGCCCTGGCCAGACCTGGAAGCCGTCGCCCAACACCTGCACGTCAGCCCGCAGACCCTGCGCCGGCATTTGCGCGAAGAAGGCACCAGTTTTCAGGCACTCAAGGATGAGCTGCGGCGGGACATCGCCATCTACCATCTGGGACGAGCGGATTGGTCACTGCAGGAAATCGCCGAGCAGTTGGGGTTCTCCGAACCCTCGGCGTTCCATCGGGCGTTCAAGAAGTGGACGGGGCTGACGCCGGGGGCTTACAGAGCGCAGGAGCATTAAAGAGGCCGGTACACCCAATGAAAATCATACGGCCGGAAAATGAATCTTGAACGCCGCGCCACCCAGCGGTGAGTCACCCAGGGTCAGCCGCGCCCCATAGCTTTCAATGATGTCCTTGACCACCGCCAGCCCGATCCCCTGCCCCGGGTGCTGGCGGTCCAGCCGCTCGCCCCGTTGCAGAATCCGTGCACGCTGGTCCGGCGGCACGCCGGGGCCGTCATCTTCAATGCACAACTCGATGCCCTCAAGGTTTTCCACCAGGCTGATGTGCACTTCGCTCAGGCACAGGCGGTAGGCGTTCTCCAGCAGGTTGCCCAGCAACTCGAGCAAGGCGCCCTTCTCGATGGGCACGTCGCATTCCTCCGGTAACTCAAAGGACACCGTGACACGCTTGTCGCGGTAAACCTTTTCCAACGTATCGCACAGGCTTTGCAGCACCGGCTGCAGGCGTACCTGATGACGCACCAGCCCGCTTTTGCGCAGGCTGGCCCGCTGCAACTGGTAGCTGATCTGCTGGCTCATGCGCTCGATCTGTGATTGCAGCACCCAGGCCTGGTCGCGCTCTTCGGGGCGCTGGGCCATGTCTTCGCTCACGCCCTGCAGGACCGCGAGCGGGGTTTTCAGGCTATGGGCGAGATCATCGAGGGAATCGCGGTAGCGCGCCCGTTGTTCGCGCTCGCTGTGCAGCAAGCGGTTGAGAGAACCGGTAAGGCGCAGCAATTCGCGCGGGTGTTTTTCGGACAGGCTTTCACGGGTACCGCCTTCGATCTCGTCGAGTTCCTGGCTCAACCGCCGCAAGGCTTGCAGGCCCCAGGTCAGGCCCAGCCAGAGTAAGGTCAGCAGTACCAGCAGCGCCGCGCCGAAGCCCAGGTAGAGATTTTCGCGCAAGCCTTCAAGGGTCAACTGGTATTCGCGCACCGGTTGCAGGGCGACGATACTGAATGCCGCGCTCTTGCCACCGAGCAGCTTGACCTCGACGTCATAGACGAAAAACTCCTGGCCGCTGGTGGCGCGAATCCGCGCAAACTCATTGCCGCGCCCGTCGTAGCGCGGCTTGTAGTTGATGCTTTCGTCGCGGGTTGCGCGCGAGCGCCACACCAGATGGCCCTCGCGGTCGTAGATATAGCCGAGCAGGCGGCTGTCGGTGAGATTGAAGCGCTCGTCCGGCAACTGTGCCGGCATCAGCAGGCGATTGTTTTCGACCCGCGCGGCGGAAATCAGGGTGGTGACATCCGACGCCAGGCGCTGCTCGATGGAGTCCTGCAATGCCAGGCTGAACGCGCCTTGCATGGCGGGCAGCAAGCCCAGCATAAACAGCACGGCCAGGGTCGCGGCCGCCAGCATCAAGCGCACACGTAGCGAGCGAATCAACGGCAGCGCTCATTGAACAGGTAACCGAGCCCGCGCACGGTGTCGATCGGCTTGAACCCGGCCGGGCCTTCCAGCTTGCGGCGCAGGCGGCCGACCAGCACCTCTATGACGTTTGGGTCGCGCTCGTCATCATCGGGGTAGAGCTGTTCCATCAGGCGGTCCTTGGCGACGACCTGCTGGTGATGGCGCATCAGGTATTCGAGGATCCGATATTCGTAGGCGGTCAACGCCAGGGGCTGCTCGTCGAGGGATGCCTGCTTGCGGTTGAGGTCCAGCAGCAAGGGGCCAGCGACGATGGTTGACTGGGTAAAGCCGCTGGAGCGGCGCAGCAAGGCGTTCATGCGCGCCTCCAGCTCTTCGAACTGGAACGGCTTGACCACATAGTCGTCGGCGCCGGCGGCCAGCCCCTCGACTTTGTCCTGCCAATTGCCGCGCGCGGTCAGGATCAGGATCGGGAACGTCTTGGTCTGGGTGCGCAACTGACGGATCAGGTCCAGGCCGCCCATGCCGGGCAGGCCCAGGTCGATGATCGCCAGGTCGTGGTTGTATTGACCGGTCTGGTACAAGGCTTCCTCGGCATTGGCCACGGCCTCGACCACGTGGCCGCTGTCGGTCAGGCGGGTAAACAGGTGATGACGCAGCAGCGCCTCATCTTCCACCACCAGCAATTTCATAAGGCTCTCCAAAGCAGTCAACAGTCCGACTGTGAAACATCATAGCGGCCCTGCAGGTCTTGCGGGCGCAGTTTAATGCCATTGAACTGGGCGGTCAGGCGTTCATAACCGGCCCGGTACGCCGGTTGCGGGGTGGTAAGGCCCAGGGAGTGGCCCCAGGGCGAAAGCTGGGCGGCGGCGTCTTCGACACTCACACGATGGATCAGGCTACTGGGCTTCCTGGTTTTTTCCCTGCCGAACTCGGCAAAAGCGCCCTCCGACGCTTGGGTCCCAGCGGTGGCCGTCAACAGGGTCAACGCCAGCATCAGCTTTTTGATCGCAGTCATGGTGCTACCTCATACGCGTTTGGCTGTGAGGCCAGACTACGCAAACGCCCCTGAACTCCCCCTGAACAGGCTCCGAACCGCCGCGGGCTATGCACTGGCACGCCAACTCGGCAAAATACCGCCCATGACCTCCTTACCCGCTTGCTGCACCCCACTCCTCAACCATTGGCCGCTGCCCGTCCCCCTGCCGGGCACGGTACTTCTCAGCACGCGCTTTGACCCCGCGTTGTTGGCGGCTGGGGATTTCCAGCGCTGCGCCGTGCCGCCGCCGGCAAGCATCCAGCGCTCGGTGGCCAAGCGCCAGGCGGAGTTCCTCGCCGGCCGCCTGTGCGCCCGCGCGGCCCTGCAACAGCTCGGCCACCTCGACTGCATACCCGCTGTCGGCGAAGACCGCGCACCGGTATGGCCCTCCTCTATCAGCGGCTCCATCACCCATAGCACCGGGCATGCTGCCGCGATTGTCGCGCAAAAGGCGCAGTGGCGCGGGCTGGGAATGGACCTGGAGAACCTGCTCAGCCTGGAACGGGCGGAGCGTCTGGCTGGGGAGATTCTCACCGCCGATGAGCTGCAACGCCTGGCCAAGGTACCGCGGGAGCAGGTTGCCCTGTTGGTGACGCTGACGTTTTCGGTCAAGGAGAGTCTGTTCAAGGCGCTCTACCCCATCGTGCACAAGCGCTTCTATTTTGAGCATGCCGAGGTGGTGGAATGGTCGGCGTCGGGAGCCGTGCGCCTGCGATTACTGACGGATCTTTCCGCCGAATGGAGCCATGGCACATCATTGTCGGCGCAGTTTTCCGTGCATGACGGGCAGTTACTGAGCCTGGTGGCCATTGGCGCCTGACACGCCGCGATAACGCTATCAGCGTTTCTCCTGATCCCTGGGCCAACTCAAGCTGAAGCACGCCCCGCCCAGGTTGTTGCTCTTGCTGATCAACGCGCGCCCGCCATGCCAGTAAATAATCCGCCGCACAATCGACAACCCCAGCCCATGCCCACCGGAGGCGCGGGTGCGGCTGTCGTCAAGGCGCAGGAACGGCGTGAAGATGCGCTCCCAGGCACTTTCCGGCACGCCGGGGCCGTCGTCCTCCACGTCGATGCGGCAGCGCACCTGGCCGACCTGATAGCTGATCAGCACCTGGCCCTGGGCGTGGCGCATGGCATTACTCACCAGGTTCTGCAAGGCGCGGTGCAGATAACGCGGCTCGGCTTCGACCCAGGCGTCATCCCAATGCGCCGAGGACAGGCAGATCCCCCGCGCCACGTTGATCTGGGGCCGCAATGGCGACAATTCGCCGATCACCTGGTCGAGCAACGCGCTCAGGTCGACCCGCTGGAAATTCAACTCCGGCGCTCCCTGCTCCAGCCGTGCATAGGTGAGCATTTCATCCACCAGGCCATCGAGGTCCTGGATGTCGTTGTCCATGCCCTCCAGGTATTTGCGCCGCGCTTCGGGGGTGGCTGCCTCGCCGATCATCTCCAGGCCAAAGCGCAGGCGCGCCACGGGTGTGCGCAGTTCATGGGATACAGCACGCACCAGTTCGCGCTGGATCGCCAGTAATTGCTGCAAGTGCTCGGCCATGCCATTGAACGCCGATGCCAGGCGCCCCACCGAGTCGGCGCCACGCGCCGGCACGCGCACCTCGAGGTTGCCCATGGCGATGCGCGTGGCGGCGGCTTCCAGGCCTTTGAGGCGGCGCTCCAGCTGGCGCACCAATAAATAGACGATCAGGCCGATCAGGGTCAGGCCGATCAAGGCGATCAGGATCAGCCATTGCGGCGGGTAAGGGTTCATCTGAAACAGCGGGCCGATTTCCAGCACCCAAGGCGTACCGACCATGCCGGCGAAGACGCGGATCGAGTCGCCGCCCTTGCCCAGGGCCATCACCGTATCGCCCTCTGAAACCCGACGGCGCTGGTCCTCATCCATATCGGCCTGGTCGAGGGGCACAAGGTGCATCTCGAAGCCAAAACCCTTGGCTTCTTTTATATCCGCCAGCCGCTGCGGCTGCTCGGCCACCGGGAAGCGCACCAGTTCATCGGCAAGCAGGTAAATCGTGGCGCGGGCCAGTTGCTCGCTGATCTGCTGCACCTCCCCCGTCAGGACCAGTTGCTCCTGCTCGCTGACCAGGCGCAGTACGCGAGCGGCATGCGGCCCGGTTTGCTCAACCAGCACTTGGCCGCGTTGCAGGCGGGTACGTTGGCTGAGGTCCAACTGCGTTTCGGTGAGGGTACGCAACTGCAGGGGGATGCCCAGCAGGCGCTCCCACACTGCCAAGGCGCGCTGGCGCTCGATGGCGCTCATGGGCCGCAGGTTATCGCCCATCAAGGCAAAGGTGCCGTGGGCCAGGCGCTCGCGGTACTGGCCGCTGCGCATCTCGTTGAGCAGGTGCAGGGCCAGCACGCCCAGCAGCGCCACCAGAATCAATGCCGCGCACATGCCGCCATAGATGCGCAGGAAGATCGAGTTCACAGCGGCATGTCGGCGCAGGCTTCGGGGACGAACAGGTAGCCTTTGCTGCGGATGGTCTTGATCAGGCGCGGATGGATCGGGTCGTCGCCGATTTTCGGGCGTATCCGTGAGATACGTACATCAATGGAGCGGTCCTGGCCGTCATAGCCGATGCCGCGCAGGGCGATAAAGATTTCTTCGCGGGACAGGATGCGCCCGGCGTTCGCCACCAATAGCCACAGCAGGTCGAATTCGGCGCTGGTCAACTCGATGCCGCCGTCGCGCAGCCAGGCTTCGCGCAAGGCGTTGTCCACCACCAGCGGGCCGAATTGCAGGCGGCGCAGGTTTTCCACGGCAGCCGGTTCGGCCGGCTCGCTGCGCCGCAGCAAGGCCTGAATACGCGCCAGCAACAAGCGCGGGCGCACGGGTTTGCACACATAGTCGTCGGCCCCCAGGTCCAGGCCCAGGACCTGGTCCATGTCGTCGGTGCGCGCGGTGAGCATCAGGATCACCCCGTCATAGCGCTCGCGTACCTTGCGGCAGATGCTCAGGCCGTCTTCGCCGGGAAGCATCAGGTCGAGGATCACCAGGTCCGGTTGCTCGGCGATGATTCGCGCGGCGGCCAGGGCGCCGTCACCTTCAACCGACACGCGCAGGCCGTTGCTCTCCAGATAGTCGCGGGTCAACTCGGCGAGTCGCTCGTCATCCTCGACGATCAATATTTGCCAGGCTTCTTGCTCCACGGGTGATCCTCATTGTTATAAAGGGATTCGCTGGCCCCCTCCCACATGTTGAGCTTCGCCAGCCACACCTTATTTGTCACGTTTTGAGGGCATAACAAAGGCCGATTGTAGCCATGCTCCCGCCCTCCAGCACAAGTCAGGAAATCCATTCGGTGATCGTGTTTTTTTGTGATAGGGTTCGCGCCCTCAAAAATCCAAAGAGCCGTTTTTTCCTTGGAATATTCAGTGACAAACGGCGCAATCCAGCAGTACTGCGGCCTACACGGGTGTTCCACGTTTCATACACCTTTTACCCACAGCGTTATCCACAGGTCTTGCGTTGCTAAGGCTCCAAAAACGCATTATCTTGTACCTCGGCGCGAAAAAAACCCTACATGTAGGGTTTTGAGTGAAGCGACCAAACACAAATCAGACAAGAAACTCAAGTCCTTTCTTGCTCCTGTTTGGTCTAAACCCAGCATTTTTTGAAAGCCCAAACCGCGTCAGCGGATGGCAGCCGTTTTCAAGCTCCAACAACGGAACACGGTACGGGTGTTGCAGTGCTTGAACCTGGCAACTGTCGCCCACCAGAAATACGGCCAAGGGCTTGCGAGCCCCGAACCGAAGACTTCGGCATGGAAGCGGCGCGAACAGCTCCCTTCCTCCTGTCCCGAAGTTGTTATGCCAGGCCCAGGCCTGCTGTAAATGCTTCAGGACGGAACGGTGGGCACCGTGATGGTGCCCAAATAAATATAGAACGTGGAGACACTCCCCCATGCAAACCGACACAACTCGCGAGAACCCGCAGGGCTCCGTGCCGCAGGCCGCTGATTCGAATATGGATCTGTCCGCCACTGCACCTGGCCAATTGCGCGTGATCAAGCGTAACGGCACTGTCGTTCCTTACACCGATGACAAAATCACCGTCGCCATCACCAAAGCGTTTCTTGCAGTTGAAGGCGGCACCGCTGCCGCTTCGTCGCGCATCCACGACACCGTTGCCCGCCTGACCGAACAAGTCACCGCGACTTTCAAACGTCGCATGCCGTCGGGCGGCACCATCCACATCGAAGAAATCCAGGACCAGGTCGAACTGGCCCTGATGCGTGCCGGCGAGCAGAAAGTCGCGCGCGACTATGTGATCTACCGCGATTCGCGCGCCAAGGAACGTGCCGTGCGTACCCCGGCCGAAGAAGCCGCCGTACAAGCCCACCCCTCGATCCGCATCACCCTGGCCGACGGTAGCTTTGCACCGTTGGACCTGGGCCGCCTGACCACCATCATCACCGAGGCCTGCGAAGGCCTGGAAGAAGTCGACGGTGACCTGATCCAGCGCGAAACCCTGAAAAACCTGTACGACGGCGTGGCCCTGACCGACGTCAACACCGCCCTGGTGATGACCGCCCGTACCCTGGTTGAACGCGAGCCAAACTACTCGTTCGTGACCGCCCGCCTGCTGATGGACACCCTGCGCGCCGAAGGCCTGGGTTTCCTCGGCGTGGCCGACAGCGCCACCCACCACGAAATGGCCGACCTGTACGCCAAGGCCCTGCCTGCCTACATCGCCAAGGGTATCGAATACGAATTGCTGAACCCGGTCCTGGCCACCTTCGACCTGGAAAAACTCGGCAAGGCGATCAACCACGAGCGTGACCAGCAGTTCACCTACCTGGGCCTGCAGACGCTGTACGACCGTTACTTCATCCACAAGGACGGTATCCGCTTCGAACTGCCGCAAGTGTTCTTCATGCGCGTGGCCATGGGCCTGGCGATCGAAGAGAAGCACAAGGAAGACCGTGCGATCGAGTTCTACAACCTGCTGTCGTCCTTCGACTACATGTCGTCGACCCCGACCCTGTTCAACGCCGGCACCCTGCGCCCACAGCTGTCGAGCTGCTACCTGACCACCGTGCCGGATGACCTGTCGGGCATCTACCACGCGATCCACGACAACGCCATGCTGTCCAAATTCGCCGGTGGCCTGGGCAACGACTGGACCCCTGTGCGTGCACTGGGTTCGTACATCAAGGGCACCAACGGCAAGTCCCAGGGCGTCGTACCGTTCCTGAAAGTCGTGAACGACACCGCCGTAGCGGTCAACCAGGGCGGCAAGCGCAAAGGCGCGGTATGTGCCTACCTGGAAACCTGGCACATGGACATTGAAGAGTTCATCGAGCTGCGCAAGAACACCGGTGATGACCGTCGTCGTACCCACGACATGAACACCGCCAACTGGATCCCTGACCTGTTCATGAAGCGCGTCTTCGATGACGGCAAGTGGACCCTGTTCTCGCCATCCGAAGTGCCGGACCTGCACGACCTGACCGGCAAGGCCTTCGAAGAGCGCTACGAGTACTACGAAGCCCTCACCGAGTACCCAGGCAAGGTCAAGCTGTTCAAGACCATCCAGGCCAAGGACCTGTGGCGCAAAATGCTGTCCATGCTGTTCGAAACCGGCCACCCATGGTTGACCTTCAAGGACCCATGCAACCTGCGCAGCCCGCAGCAGCACGTGGGCGTGGTCCACAGCTCGAACCTGTGCACCGAGATCACCTTGAACACCAACAAGGACGAGATCGCCGTTTGCAACCTGGGCTCGATCAACCTGCCGAACCACATCGTCAACGGCAAGCTGGACACCGCCAAACTGGAGCGCACCGTCAACACCGCCGTACGCATGCTCGATAACGTGATCGACATCAACTACTACTCGGTGCCACAGGCGCAGAACTCCAACTTCAAGCACCGTCCGGTCGGTTTGGGCATCATGGGCTTCCAGGACGCGTTGTACCTGCAGCACATTCCTTACGGTTCGGACGCAGCGGTCGAGTTCGCCGACAAGTCCATGGAAGCGGTCAGCTACTACGCGATCCAGGCTTCCTGCGACCTGGCCGACGAGCGCGGCGCCTACGAGACGTTCCAGGGTTCGCTGTGGTCCAAAGGCATCCTGCCGCTGGACTCGCAACAGATCCTGATCGAAGCCCGTGGCCAGAAGTACATCGACGTTGACCTGAACGAAACCCTGGATTGGGCGCCGGTACGTGCCCGTGTACAGAAAGGTATTCGTAACTCCAACATCATGGCCATCGCACCGACGGCAACCATCGCCAACATCACTGGCGTGTCGCAGTCGATCGAGCCGACCTACCAGAACCTGTATGTGAAATCGAACCTGTCGGGCGAATTCACCGTGATCAACCCGTACCTGGTCCGCGACCTGAAAGCCCGTGGCCTGTGGGACTCGGTGATGATCAACGACCTGAAGTACTACGACGGTTCCGTGCAGCAGATCGAACGCATCCCGCAGGAGCTCAAAGAGCTCTACGCAACTGCCTTCGAAGTGGACACCAAGTGGATCGTTGACGCCGCCAGCCGTCGTCAGAAGTGGATCGACCAGGCGCAGTCCCTGAACCTGTACATCGCCGGCGCTTCGGGCAAGAAGCTCGACGTGACCTACCGCATGGCGTGGTACCGTGGCCTGAAAACCACTTACTACCTCCGTGCCCTGGCCGCGACCAGCACCGAGAAGTCGACCATCAACACCGGTAAGCTCAACGCTGTTTCCAGCGGCAACCACGGTGATGATTCGGTACTCGCCGCCCCTGCCGGCCCGGCACCCGTGCCAAAGGCCTGCGCGATCGATGAGCCGGACTGCGAAGCTTGCCAATGACAGCCAGGTTCAAATAAACGTAGACATTAAGCTTTAGAAGCCCATAACCCCCTGATAAAACAGGGGGTTTTTGGTTTATACAGCCCCTCTAAGCACTGAGCCACTGTTCGACTTTGTCACGGGCCGGGATGCCCCCCGAGTGGACAACCTTTCCGTCAATCACAACGCTGGGCGTGGACATGACCCCGTAGCTGACGATCTGCTGCAGGTCTTCGACTTTTTCCAGTGTTATGGGGACGCCTTTCGCACTCGCCACCTGTTCGATGATAGCTACTGTCGATTTACATTTCGCACAACCGGTGCCCAGAACCTTGATGTTTTTCATGAAAACCTCGGTAGGTGGATTACAAAGCGAAGTTGAAGACGTAGCCAACGATGAGAATGCCGACGGCGACGACCCCAATGAAGGTAGCTATCAGGCGAACTTTCAGTACTTTGCGCAGGATCACCATCTCCGGAAGGGATAGAGCGATGACACTCATCATGAAGGCCAGCACGGTGCCCAGCGCGGCCCCCTTTGCGAGCAGTGCCTGCACGATAGGAATGATGCCTGCCGCATTGGTATACATGGGGATGCCGATAAGAACGGCGAGCGGAACCGACCACCAGGCTTCTTTGCCCATGAAACCGACCATGAAGTCCTCAGGCACATACCCGTGAATACCTGCGCCAATGGCAATACCGGCAAGGATGTAAGGCCATACTTTTCCGACGATTTCACGCACGCTGCCAAACCCGGCATTTATCCGCTCGTACAGCGGCATACTCGTGTCCCCGACGGTGGCCTGGACCTTGGGCATATTACGAACCCAGTCTTCCAGATAGGCCTCCATTTTCAGGCGCCCAATGACCCAGCCCGCAACAATCGCAATAAACAACCCCAGGCTCAGATAGAGCAACGCCACTTTCCAGCCGAACAAGCCAAGCAGTAATGTCAGCGCGACCTCATTCACCATGGGCGCAGAAATGAGGAAAGAGAACGTCACCCCCAGGGGCACTCCAGCTTGGACAAAACCTATGAAAAGAGGAACGGCCGAGCACGAGCAAAATGGGGTAAACACACCAAGAGAGGCCGCCATGACATTGGCCGTGCCCTCGCTTCGCCCTGCCAACATCGCGCGGGTGCGTTCAGGTGTGAAGTAGGAGTTGAGCATCCCCATCAAGAACACGATGCCGGTCAATAACATCAGCACTTTGGGTGTGTCGTAGAAAAAAAACTGTAAGGCGCCGCCAAGGTGGCTATTACGCTCAACAGGGAGCGCTGCGACCAAAACCTCTGAAACAGGAATCAGGGCTTCATACAAGCCGAACCAGGCAAGCGCTGCTACCGCTAAAAACATGCGGGGATTTCGCTCAGGCCAGCCCGCGATCATTTCGTTCATGTCCACTCCCCCTCCGGTGCAGGCGCACTAGGCCACGGACGGATCACCAAGAAAGGTTGCAATCTCATTGACGGTGCTGCGCGCCGTGCGTGTTACACCGATCAGCGTGGCAGAAGCCGAACCTGTCCACTCGCCATAGCCCACCAGCCAGAGTCTTGGCTCCTGGATCGAATGAGTACCTTCGACCTCAACACGACCTTCGGAGTTGAGCACCCCCAGCGTATTCAGATACTCAAGGGCCGGTCTGAATCCGGTACACCAGATGACCACATCCACGGCAGATTCAGATCCATCGGCCCACACAACGCCATCGCGAGTAAAACGCTCAAATGGGCGTACAGACTTAAGAGCGTCACGCTCGCGGGCCTCTACCACTGGCGGCACCATGACAATGTCTCCCAACCCACCGATAGGTTGGTCAATGACACGCCCCTCCTGCTGAGCTTTCAAGCGCTCAGTGGCACGTTTGAATAGCACCCTCCCATCCACGTCATCAGGCAAAAACACCGGCTCAGTAAGCGTTACCCAAGTGGCCTCGGCGACCTTGGAGACTTCTGCCAAAATCTGCGCGCCTGAATTGCCACCCCCCACCACCAGAACCTTCTTGCCAGCAAACGCTTGTGCTTCAATATAATGCGCAGAGTGAAGCTGCCGCCCCGCGAATAGCTCGGCATCGGGATAGTGAGGGATATACGGATTGCTCCAAGTGCCGGTAGCGCTGATTACCACCTTGGCATCCCAATATTTGTCGTCAGAACGTACTCGTAAACCCTGTTCCAGACGTTCCACAGAAACGACCAGAACCGGGCGCTTAACCGTAAATTGGTAGCGCTGCTCATATTGGTTGAGATAGTCGATCACATGATTTCGTGTTGGGTAGCCCTCTTGCACGGGCGGCATCATCCAGCCGGGTATCGAACTCCAGGTGGCCGGCGAGAATAAGCGAAGCGAATTCCAGCCATGCCGCCAGGCACCACCAGGCTCCTGCTCTGCGTCGAGGATGACGAACGAACGTTGAGTTCGACGCAGAAAATACGCAACCGCCAAGGCTGACTGTCCCCCACCGATAATCACTGCGTCGAGTGGGTCACTGGCCGAATGAGTCATGGGGGGAACCTTAAGTCGATGCTGGACGGTAGCCAGTATAGTGACCCAAGATTGAGTCCAATCTGATCTAGCTCATAGGTTGAGGAGGCTACGGCTGGCATCATCCATGCTGTGACGCCCCTCCAGGCGCATCGGCTCTACCTGATGCCCTCTATCAATATATATGCTCCACCATCCTCCTTCGCAGGCGGCCCGCCTCGGCCTCCATTCAACTCTATCTGCTCAAATGGAGCTGAAACCCATCTCGCATTCGTACGTCATAACCATCGCTTGCTGCATTCACACGCCTGAAGACATCAGTGGGTTTCGCATATCATTAAGCTTGTCGCGCAGGGGGGCAAAACAGGCGTACGGCGTTCCAACCGACAGTTGTCATCTTGTGACCGACCAGCATGTGGGAATGGACGTTTCAGCCAATTAAAAGGCGAAAAAAAACCCTCGAACGAGGGTTTTTTTACCGAGCACCTGGCGTATCAGGTCATCTGAATGATGGTCTGCATGATGGTGCTCTGGGTGGAGATGGTCTTGGCGTTTGCCTGGTAGTTGCTCTGGGCCTTGATCAGGTCCACCAGCTCGTTGGTCAGGTTGACGTTGGAGTTCTCCAGGGCGTTGGCCACGATCGAACCCAGGGTGCCGGCCTGGGGCGTGTCGTAACCGGGCTGGCCCGAGGCGAAGGTCTCTCTCCAACTGGTGCCGCCCGATGGCTGCAGGCCCTGTTCGTTGTTGAAGCTGGCCAGGGAAATCTGGCCGATGGCCTTGCTCTGCTGGTTGCTGAAGGTGGCGAACAGCACGCCGCTGCCGTCGATTTTCAGGCCGGTGATCTGGCCAGTGGCATAGCCGTCGGTAACCGGAGGGTTACGGTAGGTGGCCGAGTTGTACTGGGTGATGTTCGCCATGTTGATGGCGATGCCGGTAGGGTTGGCACTCGCGCCGTTTGCTTTCCACACACCATTGGTGACCGTGCCTGGCACCCAGCCGGTCAGGGTCAGGGTGGTGCTGGAAACACCACCGGTAACAATGCTCGTGAGTTTGCCGGCGCCGTCAAAGCTCAGCGTCGACGCCACTGGCGGAGTGGGAGGCGTGCCGCCCGTTGGCGATGAACCGTCCGGGTTGCGGCCATCAATCAGCGTATAGGCGTTCCATTTGTTACCGTCGGTTTTCACCAGGTATTGCACCATCGGGTGCGCATTGCCCTGGGCGTCATATAACGTGGTGCTGTACTGGGTGGTGAAGGTGCTGGTGTCCGCCGGGTTAAATGGCTTGAGCGTCTGGTCGATCACCGGCTCCGAGGAGTTCAGGTTACTGGTGGAATCCACCTTGGTGGACGCTTTGGGCGGCAGGTTCGACAGGTTCAGTTGCAGGTCGGTGAGGCCGCCCTTGGTGATTTTGCCGTTTTCATCCGCCGCATAGCCTTGCAGGCGCGAGGTACCGGTGTTGTTGGTGATGTAACCGTCTTTGTCGGCACGGAAGGCACCGCTGCGGGTGTATTCCAGCGAACCGTCGCTGCCCTTCTGTACGAAGAAGCCGCCGCCCTGGATCGCCATGTCCAGAATGCCGCCACTGCCGTTGACGTCGCCCTGGGTGAACTGCTGGGACACCGCCGCCAGGTTCACCCCGTTGCCGATGCTGTTCTGGCCGGTGCCGAGCTTGGATGCTGCATAGATGTCAGCGAATTCCGCACGGGACGACTTGAAGCCGGTGGTCGCGACGTTGGCGATGTTGTTGCCGGTCACGTCCAGTTGTTTGTTGGCCGCATAGAGGCCGCTAAGGCCGATATTAAAAGACATGTTTCTCTCCCTCTGCCGTAGTTAGCCGGCTCTATGTACCGATAGTCTGAATTTGCGACAGCTTGACGCTGCCCATGCCACCGGCAAGGTTCAGCAGCATTTCGCCGCCGGTCTTGCTCAGCGTCACGCTGGTTACGGTTGCCGGCAACGACGTTGCCAGGGCAACCGAGTCACCCTTGTCATTCTTGGTCGTGGCCGCAAAGGTGTAGGTGCCGGCTGGGGCAGCCTCACCTTTGTCGTTCTTGCCATCCCAGATAAAGTCCGAGGTGCCGGCGTTCTGGGCGCCCATATCGATGGTGCGCACCACCACGCCGTCTTTGTCGGTGATCTTGATCGAGACATTGCCGGTCGCCGCCGTCACCGCCACCGAACCGGTCATGCTCTTGCTGGTATCCACCAGGGCCTTGTCGGTCTGGGTGATGATCGAGCGCCCCACCAGCGACGATGCCTGCAGCGCTTGCGAGGAGCTGAAGTTGCTGGAGATCGAATTCACCGAATCGTTCAGCGTGTTGATGCCTTCCAGGCTGCTGAACTGCGCCAACTGGGCCACGAACGCGCCGTTGTCCTGAGGCGACAGCGGGTTCTGGTTTTTCAGTTGGGTCACCAGCAACTGCAGGAATGCGTCCTTGCCCAGCGACTGGTTGCCGGTCGCGGCCTTGGAGGCGTTGCTGAGATTGCTATTGTCTGTCGCGGTCTTGACCTTGGAATTGAAAAGGTCCTGGACTGCCGAGTTGTTTGACGTATCAACGATGGCCATTAGTTGGCGCCCCTTATCACTGACCCAGGGTCAGGACCTTCTGCATCATGGTTTTGGCGGTGTTCATCATTTCCGCATTGGTCTGGAACGAGCGACTGGCGGAGATCATGTCGGCCATTTCCTCGACCACATTGACGTTCGGGTAGTACACGTAGCCTTTTTCGTTCGCCGCCGGGTGATTTGGCTCGTAGCGGGCTTCAAGGTTGCTCTGGTCTTCGACCACGCCGAGCACCTGCACACCGGAGCCTGCGGCATCTTTTTCCTGGAACAGCGAATCGCCGCCGCCGTTCTGGCCGCCCTGGAACATGGTGGCGAACACCGGGTGACGGGCGCGGTAGGTCTGGTCAATGCTCGAAGACACGGTCTCGGCGTTGGCGATGTTACTGGCGACGGTGTTCAAACGCGTGGTCTGCGCACTCATGCCACTACCGGCAATATTGAAAACACTGGACAGGGACATGGCTTACTCTCCACGCAGGGCTGACATCAGCCCTTTGAATTTGCTGTTAAGCAGGGTAAAGCTGGCCTGAAAGTTCACCGAGTTCTCGGCATAGGCCGATTGCTCCAACTGGGCGTCGACGGTGTTCTGGTCGATCGACGGCTGCATCGGCGTGCGATACAGCAGCGACTCGTCACCACTGCTCAGGCCTTGCGCTTCAATATGACGGTTGTTGGTCAGGTTCAAGGCGAAGGTGCCGTTCTTGGTCTTGTCCTGCTGTGCAGCGAGCACGGCGGAGAAATCCAGGTCCCGAGCCTTGTAGTTCGGGGTGTCGGCATTGGCAATGTTGTTGGCCAGGACTTCGGCACGCTGGGCGCGAAAGCCCAGGGCTTGTTCGTGGATACCGAGCGCTTTATCGAAGCTGATGCTCATGGCGGAAACCTTTAGGCTGACCTGCTGTTCGTTAACAGGGCTATAGCAAGGCGCATGCCAATTCTTCAAGGGCCCATATATCAAGGGTTTGCGGGGAGCTTGCCGGCGGCGATGCCAGAAAAGCGGCAATGGGTTTCCGCGTGGCGCCAGTAAAGCGGCAATGGGGATTGCCGCTTTACTCCGGCTTGCCGCACAAACAAATGTGGGAGCTGGCTTGCCTGCGATAGCGCGGTACCTGCCGACATATTCATCGACTGACACACCGCCATCGCGGGCAAGCCCGGCTCCCACAGTTTGTATCGCGGATACCGGCTATTTGGCCTGGTAGATGATCCCCGGGCTGCACTGCACCATCTGGAAGTGATCGGGCAAGCCGTTCAGCGCTTCGGAAGCACCCAGGAACAGGTAGCCGCCACGCTTGAGGGTGCCGTGGATGCGCAACAGGATGTCTTTCTTCACTTCGGCCGAAAAGTAGATCAGCACATTGCGACAGAACACCATGTCGAACTTGCCCAGGCTGGCGTAGCTGTCGAGCAGGTTGAACGAGCGAAACTCCACTCGGCTCTTGATCGGCGCCTTGACCGCCCAACGCCCCGCCCCTTTCGGGTCGAAGTAACGTTGCAGGCGCTCCTGGGACAACCCACGGCCCAGGGCCAGGCTGTCGTACTCGCCCGTCTTGCAATTGGTGAGCATGGTGCTGGACAGGTCGGTGGCGACAATTTGCGCACCGGCCTTCAACTGGCCCATGTTGGTCCGTTCGAATTCATCGATGGCCATCGAAATCGAATACGGTTCCTGCCCCGAGGAGCAGGCCGCCGACCAGATGCGCAGGCGCTGTCCCGGGCTGGCCTTGATGGCCTCCGGCAGCACTTTGCTCTTGAGCACCTCAAAGGGGTAGGTATCACGAAACCACAGGGTTTCGTTGGTGGTCATGGCATCGACCACCATCTCCTTGAGGCCACTGCGCGGCTGGCTCTGGATACGCTGGACCAGCTCGCCCAGGGACTTGATACCCTGCTGCTCCAGCATTTTGTTAAGACGGCTGGATACCAGGTATTGCTTGTTTTCACCGAGCAAAATGCCACAGGCTTTTTCCAGGAAGACCCGGAACTGTTCAAAATCCAAATTACCTGTAGACACTGATACCGCCTCTAAAATCATAAGACTGCCAAGGGTGAAAACCCTCAGCTGTGATCTGCTGCCTTGATCCGGTCGACTACCCGGGATGCCAGGTCATCAGGACGGAATTTGGCCAGGAAGTCATCGGCACCGACCTTCTTGACCATCGCCTGGTTGAATACACCCGACAGCGAAGTATGCAGGATGATATGCAATTTTTGCATGCGTGGATCGTTGCGTATCTCGGCCGTCAGCGTATAGCCATCCATTTCCGGCATCTCGATGTCGGAAATCATCATCAAGAATTCTTCTTCCGGCTTCTTGCCTTCGTCCACCAGCTTGCGCAGGTAATCCAGCGCCTGGCGGCCATCATTGAGCGCCACCACTTCCACGCCGACGGTCTGCAGGCAGCGGGTCACCTGCTTACGCGCCACCGAGGAGTCATCCACCGTCAGCACGCGCAACGAAATCGCCTTATGCGCCGTCTCGGCGTCCACCACACCCACGGAGATCGATTCCGAGGTAGGAGCCACTTCGGCAAGGATCTTCTCCACGTCGATGATTTCCACCAACTGGTTATCCACTCGCGTCACCGCCGTGAGGTAGTGATCGCGGCCAGTGCCCTTGGGCGGCGGATGGATCTCCTCCCAGTTCATATTGACGATGCGTTCCACCGAACGTACCAGGAAACCCTGGGTCTTGGTGTTGTATTCGGTGATGATCACAAACGGGTTTTCACGGTCCTGCAGACCTGCCGAACTGGTGGCCAGGGCCAGGTCGAGAATCGGGATGGTCGCCCCACGAATATTGGCCACGCCGCACACCACCGGGCTGGACTTGGGCATGATCGTCAGCTTGGGGCATTGCAACACTTCCCGCACTTTGAACACGTTGATGCCATATAGCTGCTTGCCGTCGAGACGAAAAAGCAACAATTCCAGGCGATTCTGCCCTACCAGCTGTGTGCGCTGGTTTACTGCATCCATTACACCTGCCATGCCCAGACTCCTACGCTAAAACCTTTGGGGGTACGACGCGTACCCGACACTAAACGGCACGAGCTTTGCTGATGATTTGATATTTAGCTGGCCATGGTTATGAAAACGACAGTTTCCCGACGCCCTGACTTCACACCGTATCGCAGAACCCTCTGCGTGACGCTGGCGTTGCTTGCATTCAGCCTGGGCACCGCGGCCCGCGCAGACAACGTCACCTTGCCTGATCTACTTATCGGCGTCACCCAAGGGTTTCTTGAGTTCACTGTAGAAGATTATCTGGCGACCACACAGACACCGGGGCGTTATGAAATCCAGGTCAACACGTTGGACCCCCGTCTGCGTATGCCAATGTGCGACAAGGAATTGACAGCGTCCCTGGAAAGCCCCGCCCAACCCATCGGCCGCGTGACGGTACGGGTACGCTGCGACGGCGCCTCGCCCTGGACCGTATTCGTGCCGGCCCAGGTCAAACTGTTCCGTGATGTCGTGGTGGTGACGCGCCCGCTCAAGCGCACCGGCATTATCGGTGACGAAGACGTGGCGCTGCGTGAACGGGACATCAGCCAGATCAACCAGGGCTACCTGACGTCGCTGGACCAGGCCATCGGGCAAAAACTGACCCGACCAGTGGTCACCGACCAAGTGATAACCCTGGTACACCTGGAACAGGCCGAGGTGATTCGCAAGGGCGATCAGGTGGTGATCTCGGCCAGCAGCGGCGGGCTCAGCGTGAAAATGCCGGGGGAGGCCTTGTCCAATGGCGGCATGAGCGAGCAGATCAGAGTCAAGAACCTCAACTCCAATCGAGTGATCAAGGCGCGGGTGACAGCCCCCGGGCAAGTCGAGGTCGCGTTATAGATGACTGGTACAGGACGCCAGGTTTTCCTACACTGTGCACGAGATATCCCGTGCGGAGATTTATTGTCATTCGCGCCTAAAGTTAATCCGGGTATTGCCGAAAACATGGCAAGCGTCCAAATACCCAGAGGTTTTTTTCATCATGGTCATTGATTTCAGCCGTTTAAATAACACCCCGTCTACGTCAGGCACTTCGCGCACCACCGGTGCCAAGGACAGCGTAGAAGCCAAGGCCCAGCCACTGCCCGCCAAGGCAGAACAGGCCAGCGCCAGCCAAAGCGGGGAATCCGTACACCTGAGCAATGAGGCTCAACAGTTGCAGAAGGTCACTGACTCGCTGCGCGATCAACCGGTGGTCAATAAAGCCCGAGTGGCCGAATTGAAACAGGCAATCGCCGATGGCAGCTATAAGGTCGACAGCAACCGTGTAGCCAGCAAGCTGCTTAACTTCGAAGCCGAGCGCTAGGCAAAGGCCTGCGCAGGGCTTTTGGACGCTTAAACACCAAGGCCAGCCATGCATCACGACGAAAACCTGCTGCAACTGATCATTGATGATCTAGCGCCGACGCAACAATTGCTCGAGCTGCTAAAAGAAGAATCCCTGGCTCTTTATGGCCGGGACATGCCGCTGCTGGAAGAAATCCTGGCGCGCAAGCAATCGCTGATCGTGCTGCTGGAACAGCACGGCAAAAAACGCAGCCAGATCCTCACCAGCCTGGGCCTGCCGGCAGACCATGACGGCCTGGCGCAGTTGGCCAGTCACTCCTCGGTCGGCGATCAATTGCTGGCCCAGAGCAAAGAACTCAATCAATTGCTCGCCCGGTGCCAGGAAGCCAACCTGCTCAACGGTCAGTCGATCCAGCTTCAGCAAGCCACGACCGCCAACCAGTTACGTATACTCCACGGCGGAGAGCCTCCGGCACTCTATAACGCGCAAGGCTCCACCTCGCGCCTGGTCAAGCCGAGCACCCGCAGCCAAGCCTGACACCGGTTTACAGCGCGCCCTATCCAAGGTGCGCTACATGCTGGCAAAATGCCGGTTCTTGCGTGTAGTCGTATTTTGTCTGGAGATGGAAGAACCGTGTTCAACGCCCTTAATGCGGAAGATGCTCCGCAGCCACCCAAGGTGCTCACCACGCCTCTGGAAATCGCCGGCACCTTGCGGATGCTGCAAGAAAGCCATGACCCGCTGATCATTACCTTCCACGAACGCAGCCAGCGGTTCCAAAGCTACCTGGTGGATGTCAACCGTGACAGCAAGGCGCTGGCACTGGATGAAATGATTCCCCGCGACGGCGAACGCCACCTGGAAAACGGCGAACCGTTTCGCATCGAAGGGTTCCACGACGGCGTGCGCATCGCCTGGGAAAGCAATGGCACCCTGACCATCAGCGAGAAAGACGGCCACCGTATCTACACTGGCCACCTGCCGAACGAGGTGGTCTACCACCAGCGTCGCAACGCATTCCGTGCCGCCCTGAAACTGGCGCAACTGGTGAGCATCGAGTTGGGCGGCGAAAAGCTGAAGTTTCCCGCAAGCGGAAAATTGCTGGATATTTCCGCTACCGGCTGCAAATTGCGCTTTGAAGGTGATATCTCCGAACGCCTGCAATTGGGCCAAGTGTACGACCGCTTTATCGCCGCCCTGCCGTTTGGCAGCATGACTACCTCGGTGGAACTGCGTCATCTGCACTTCGAAGAGAGGATCAACACCACCTTCGCCGGCGTGCGCTTCCACAATATGAGTGGCCTGGTGCAGCGCCAGGTTGAGCGCTTTGTATACCAGTTGCAGCGTGAAGCGCGCCGGTTCGACAAGGACGACGATTTTTAATTGCTGAAGATCGCGGCAAAAAAAACGGGCAGACCCTTTGGGATCTGCCCGTTTTTGCGTTCAGGGGCGCGCCCTGCTCAGGTCATGGGGATGTTCTTCCGGCCCAAGGGGTTCTGGCGGCCCCTCAAAGAGCGGCTCATCCTCCGTTGGCTGCGGGTCATTCTCCGGCTCAGGCTCGGAGACGGTCGCTTGCATCTGCTCCTGGACCACCTGCTCGTCAACTCGCGGGTCCAGCGCCGCCACCAGCGGTGAACTCGACATGCTGTCGGGCATCGCCACGTGATGCAGCGGTGCGTCTTCCACCTGGTGCAGGTTGGTCACGGCCTTAGGCCGGATTCGCCACACCAGGATCAGCGCGCACAGGCTGAAGAAGGCATACAGCATCTGGCTGCCGAACAGCTTCATCACCACACCCGCCAGCAACGGCCCGACACTGGCGCCAACGCCGTAGGTCACCAGCAACATGGCTGTCAGCGATACCCGCCGATCCCCTTCCACATGGTCGTTGGAAAACGCCACGGCCAGCGGGTACAGGCAAAACTGAACAAGTGAACACAGGAAGCCCGCTACAAACAGCACTTCCAGTGGCACCCGGGTCATGATCGCCAGCGGCAATGCCGCCACCGCCAGGCACAAGGCAAAGCAGCGGATCAGCAGCGCGCGGTCATAGCGGTCCGACAACCAGCCCAGCGGCCATTGCACCAACAGGCCGGCAAAAATGCAGCTACCCATGAACAGACCCACCTGCTCGGTGGTCAGCCCCTGCTGTGAAGCATAGAGCGGCGCCAGGCCGTAGAACGAACCGACGATCAACCCCGCGCCCAATACCGTACTCAACGACTGTGGTACACGCTTGATAAAGAAGCGCGGCTCCATCGGCGCGGGATGCAGGGCCGCCGGGTGAATACGCCGGGTCATGGCCACTGGCACCAGGCACAGCGCAAAACACAGCGCTACCAGCATCAGCAGTTCAAGGCCGAGCTGGGGGTGCATGACCAGGATCAACTGACCCAACACCAGGCCCAGGTAGGAAGCGATCATATAGCCGCTGAACACCACGCCACGTTGCTTGGCATCGGCCTGCTCATTGAGCCAGCTTTCGATGACCATGTATTGGCACATCATCCCCAGGCCCACGATCATCCGCAGCACGATCCAGGCCGGCAGCCAATCCACCAGGCCGTGGCCCAGCACTGCCGCGCCGACGATACCGGCACACGTGGCGTACGCACGAATATGCCCGACCCGGGCAATCAAGCGGTGCCCGATCTTGCCGCCCAGCACCAGGCCGAAGTAGTTGGCTGCCATCAACGCACCCACCCACAGGCTGTCGACATGGTCGGCCGCCAGGCGCAAGGCCAGGTAGGTACTGAGCAGGCCGGAGCCGATCAGCATCATCAAGGAGGCGAAATAAAGGGCTCGAAAAGATTTCCAGATTTGGCGCATCGGCGTTCCGAGCGGCTCCTTGCAGTGAGAGACAGGACTACCGGCATGATAGTCCCGGGTGGCCGGTTCCGGACAGGCGGCATGGGCTGTTTCCGGGGATAAATTTGTTTAAAACGATTGGCTACAGCTCAGACGCTGCCCAGTGGCATGCAAGGTACACCGTTACGATAAATACCTGACGCACAGGCTGTGAACCTCGATCGACGCCAAGGTTCGACCGGCGTGCGAAAAGATGTCCGCCCACGAAAAAGCCCCGCCAGAATGCTCTGCGCGGGGCTTTTGAATCTGGTGTCCCAGGGCCGGTTCGAACGGCCAACCTTCCCCTTAGGAGGGGGATGCTCTATCCAATTGAGCTACTGGGACAAATGACAGCCATCGGGCCAATGGCGCTACGACGGACGGCGTGCATGTTAACGGCCGAGGTGAGTTTTGTCATGTCGTCCGTTGGCTTTTTGAGTGTAGGCCGATCCTGGGCCGCCGAATCACAGCGCGGCCCCGCAAACACGGGCGATGGGTGTCGTCGTGCAAAATGCACTACACCAAAATGCCAGCATTGCAAATTGCAACCTTTCAAACTTTAAATCGGGTTCAAGCTGTTGATTTTATTGATTTAATAGTTTGGCACGAGACCTGCAATACTTCCCTTGCAAACCCACTCAGCCACGGCGTTAAACGGAGAACATGACCATGAACAGTGCCATTCTGTTAGCCCTCAACACCGTAGCCCTGGCTGCCGTGGTGACGTTTCACTTTCAATCGACTGGCAGCGATGACCCTGCGCAAATAAGTCAGGCCATCCCCCATCACTTGCAGCAACGCCCACAGCTGGCGGTGATGACACCTGACGCGCAAGCGCCAGTGCGCCTGACCCAAGGCTCCCAGGCTGCACCTGCCACCGAACACTGGATTTTCTGAGGAAACCACTCATGACCAAATCTGGCTGGCTATTTTTGTGCCTGGCTGTCGTCACCGGTATTTATGGTCTGGATGCCGATACGCAAAACGTTCGACTCACGGCACTCATTGGGAGTGGCGCCAGTGCTTGCCTGCTGCTGTTGACCCTTGTCGTGGGTCGTCGCATCAAATTCGATCCGATCCTGCGTTAACCCCCTTCTTCCGCGCCTCGCGCCTACCTTACGTCGCCTCGCCTAGTAAATCAGCAAATTGCCACTAGTCTTAAAGATAAGGGCAAAAGGCCACTTTGCTATACGATGTGCGGCCTGAAAGCCTGCTGCGGCCTGGGTCTACGAGAAAAGCGTCTATCGGCATCTTTCGTAAAAAGTTTTCCAACCAGTCCGCAAAAATGCAAATGAGTGCTGGCATAAAGCCTTTAGGCAGTTCAATATTTGTCACAGAATTGACGCCAAGTAAATGGCAAATCTGAGGCATGATGCGGCCTCTTTGCAATTCGGGTTGAACTTTGGTCGTGAGCCTTGTCTTAACACACATCTTGCGGCTAATTCCAAAAACCGCTCCCCTGAACTAACCGGTTAAATATATGCGCCCATTGAAACAGGCAATTTATTCCAGCCGTACGGCTGACAAGTTCGTCGTACGTCTGCCAGACGGAATGCGGGAACGCATTGCCGAGGTGGCTCGCAATCATCACCGCAGCATGAACTCCGAAATCATCGCGCGCCTGGAACAGAGCCTCATTCAGGAAGGTGCGCTGGGCGACGAGTTGAGCATGCGCCTGGACAGCCCCGAGCTGTCGCTGCACGAACGCGAACTGCTGCAGCGTTTCCGTCAGCTCTCCCACCGCCAGCAAAATGCCCTCGTCTCGCTTATCGCGCACGACGTAGAGGCGGCCGCAGAAGCCAATTGATCTGCAACTGAAAGCCGAAGCCAGCCATGTGCTGGCTTTTTTTTGCCTGGAATTTGAAAGGACGATGCAAGGTGGGGGCAGATTTGCCCCCACAGGAAGGAATCAGAGCAGGAAGATTGTCGCCAGGCCGAGGAAGATAAAGAAGCCACCACTGTCGGTCATGGCCGTAATCATCACGCTGGCGCCCATGGCCGGATCGCGGCCGATGCGTGCCAGGGTCATGGGGATCAGCACCCCCATCAGCGCAGCCAACAGCAGGTTAAGGGTCATGGCGGCGGTCATCACTACCCCAAGCGACCAACTGCCGTAGAGCAAGTAGGCCACGACGCCGATCACCCCGCCCCAGACCAGGCCATTGATCAGGCCCACCGCCAATTCCTTGCGCAGCAAACGTGAGGAATTGGCGGTACTCACCTGATCCAGCGCCATCGCGCGTACGATCATGGTGATGGTCTGGTTACCGGAGTTACCGCCGATACCCGCCACAATCGGCATCAATGCCGCCAGCGCCACCAACTTCTCGATGGAGCCTTCGAACAGGCCGATCACCCGCGAAGCGATAAATGCGGTGATCAGGTTAACGGCCAGCCAGGCCCAGCGGTTATGCAGCGAACGCCAGACTGACGCAAAAATATCTTCCTCTTCACGCAAACCGGCCATGTTGAGGACTTCGGTTTCACTCTCTTCACGAATCAGGTCGACGATTTCATCGATGGTCAGACGGCCAATCAGCTTGCCGTTCTTGTCGACCACCGGCGCCGAGATCAAGTCATAACGCTCAAAAGCCTGGGCCGCGTCGTAGGCATCCTCGTCCGGGTGAAAGCTCACGGTGTCGCTGGCCATCAGGTCAGCAACTTTCTTCTCCGGATCGTTTACCAGCAAACGCTTGATCGGCAGCACGCCCTTGAGAATGCCTTCGTAATCAACCACGAACAGCTTGTCGGTGTGACCCGGCAATTCCTTGAGGCGACGCAAATAACGCAGCACCACTTCCAGGCTGACGTCTTCGCGGATGGTAACCATCTCGAAGTCCATCAGCGCACCGACCTGGTCCTCGTCGTAAGACAAGGCCGAACGCACACGCTCACGCTGCTGCGTGTCGAGCGCTTCCATCAGCTCATGGACAACATCACGGGGTAATTCAGGAGCCAGGTCGGCCAGCTCGTCGGCGTCCATCTCCTTGGCCGCGGCCAGGAGTTCATGATCGTCCATGTCGGCGATCAGGGTTTCACGGACCGAGTCGGATACTTCGAGCAGGATGTCGCCGTCGCGGTCGGCCTTGACCAACTGCCACAGGGTCAGTCGATCATCGAGCGGCAAGGCTTCGAGAATGTAGGCGACGTCGGCGGAGTGCAGGTCATCGAGCTTGCGCTGCAGCTCAACGAGGTTCTGCCGGTGGACCAGGCTTTCGACGCGGTCGTGGTGCGGACCTTCCTGGCGGTGCGTCAGGCCTTCGATAACGCGTTGGCGCTGCAGCAGCTCAATGACTTGAGCCAGGCGATCCTGCAGGCTTTCTTGTGTTTTCTTTACTTCAACTTCGGTCATAGGCGAACTCCACTCCCAGCAGCGGGGCACGCCGGAAGGATCAATCAGTCAATTCATGATTGGTAAAACGGGGTACTGAGTAACGACTGGGTAAGTCCATGGAGGTATTCCACAAGCCCCGGCGGGGCTGACGGGCGCAATGATACACCGCCCGGCCGCTTTTAACGTTAAAAAACTGGAAAGAACAAGCGCTTGCGAGACAAAGCTGAGCATTGGCCGCATCCATTCATTGCGACGACGCAGTCCGACGGGAAAACACATGAGAAGGGAGAAAAAGCGCCCATCCAGGATTTGGCCTACACAAACCCCAGACGGCAAAAAGCCCGCACTTGGCGGGCTTTTTGTTTGTATGGTGCACTCGACAGGATTCGAACCTGTGACCGCTCGGTTCGTAGCCGAGTACTCTATCCAGCTGAGCTACGAGTGCAGATTGTGTTTTTAAACCAGATCACAACTGGTTGGAGCCAAGCTACCTGCATTTCTGCAACTAACTCTTAAATGGTGCACTCGACAGGATTCGAACCTGTGACCGCTCGGTTCGTAGCCGAGTACTCTATCCAGCTGAGCTACGAGTGCATTTGTTGCCGCGCATTATAGGCCGTTCAATCTCTATGTAAAGCTATTTTTTCGTTGAGTTTCAACAACTTAGCGAAAAAACCAGATTGCAACGTACTAAGCAAATAATGGCGGAGAACGGGGGATTCGAACCCCCGACACCCTTTTGAGGTGTACTCCCTTAGCAGGGGAGCGCCTTCGGCCACTCGGCCAGCTCTCCGCAACACGGGGCGTATATTAACCACGTTCATCCCCGTTTGCAAACATAAAAAACGATAAAAATTAAAGGCTTGGTTCTTCGTCCTTCTCTTTCTTGATCCGCAGGTAGATTTCCTCGCGGTGGACCGCTACCTCTTTCGGAGCGTTAACCCCGATACGTACTTGATTGCCTTTGACGCCGAGCACGGTCACGGTGATTTCGCCATCACCGATAATCAAGCTTTCTGCGCACCGACGAGTCAGAATCAGCATACCTTTCTCCTCACGCATTTCATTTCAGGAACAACAGTCTGCAAAAAAAAGGCGCTCGAACTACAACCTGACGGTCATAGCCCTAACGGCCTAAGTATTGTCGAGCGCATGCAAAAGGCCATGCACCCCACAAAAAAATGAAAGGCGCGGCAAACCGCGCCTTCCTGGCATTGCCTCACTCGCCCTGTCGAGCAGGAGCATCCAGCTCAAAAGCGGTGTGCAGCGCGCGCACAGCCAGTTCCAGGTACTTTTCTTCGATCACCACCGAGACTTTGATTTCCGAAGTGGAGATCATCTGGATGTTGATGCTTTCCTTGGCCAGTGCGCCAAACATACGGCTGGCAACGCCGGCGTGGGAACGCATGCCCACACCCACGATCGAGACCTTGGCAATCTTGGTATCGCCGATCACTTCACGGGCGCCGATTTCGCTCGCGGTGTTCTCCAGGATTTTTAACGCCGCATCGTACTCGTTGCGGTGCACGGTGAAGGTGAAGTCGGTGGTGTTATCGTGCGAGACGTTCTGCACGATCATGTCGACTTCAACATTCGCATCGCTGATAGGGCCCAGAATCTTGAAAGCCACGCCCGGGGTGTCTGGCACGCCACGGATAGTCAGCTTGGCTTCATCGCGGTTGAAAGCGATGCCGGAAATGATCGGCTGTTCCATGGATTCCTCTTCATCAATAGTAATGAGGGTGCCCGGACCCTCTTTGAAGCTGTGCAATACGCGCAGCGGAACGTTGTACTTGCCGGCGAACTCCACCGCGCGAATCTGCAACACCTTGGAACCGAGGCTGGCCATTTCCAGCATCTCTTCAAAGGTGATCTTGTCCAGGCGCTGGGCCACGGACACCACACGCGGGTCGGTGGTATAGACGCCATCCACATCAGTGTAGATCTGGCATTCATCAGCCTTGAGGGCTGCCGCCAGGGCCACGCCGGTGGTGTCCGAACCGCCACGCCCGAGGGTGGTGATGTTGCCTTGCTCGTCCACACCCTGGAACCCCGCTACAACTACCACGCGGCCGGCCTTCAGATCAGTACGGATTTTCTGATCGTCGATCTGCAGGATGCGCGCCTTGGTATGTGCGCTGTCGGTGAGGATGCGCACCTGGCTGCCAGTGTAGGACACGGCCGGCACGCCACGCTTGTTCAGCGCCATGGCCAGCAAGGCGATGGTCACCTGCTCGCCGGTGGACACGATCACGTCCAGTTCCCGCGGCAGCGGTTGCTGGTCACCGCTGATGGCCTTGGCCAGATCGATCAGGCGATTGGTCTCGCCGCTCATGGCCGACAGCACCACGACCAGGTCATCGCCAGCATCGCGGAATTTCTTAACCTTGTCGGCCACCTGCTCGATTCTTTCGACAGAACCGACCGAGGTGCCTCCAAATTTCTGTACGATCAAAGCCATTTCTAAGCCGCCTCAGCCCGTAAAGGGGCGCCTAATATCCAATCAACCAGCACTGAACAGCCCGTGGCTGGGCCACGGGCCGGTTAACAGTGCCTTAAATACCTGCCTCGACAAACGGCACGGTCAGGGCGAGCGCCGCGTCCAGGGCGCCAGCGTCAACACCACCGCCTTGCGCCATATCCGGACGACCACCACCCTTCCCGCCCACCGCCGCAGCGGCTTGTTTCATCAAATCACCAGCCTTGAGTTGGCCAGTCAGGTCTTTGGTTACACCGGCAACCAGAACGACCTTATCCTCATGGACACTGCCGAGCAGGATCACTGCGCGGCCGAGCTTGTTCTTCAACTGATCGACCAAGGCCAACAGCGCCTTGCCGTCCTGACCGTCCAGGCGTGCCGCGAGGACCTTCACATCCTTGACGTCCACCGCAGAAGCCGACAGATCGTCGCCCGCCGCGCTGGCCGCCTTGGCCTGCAACTGCTCCAGCTGTTTCTCCAGGGCGCGGTTGCGCTCCAGTACGGCGGACAGTTTGTCGATCAGGTTGTCGCGGCTGCCCTTGACCAGGCTGGCCGCTTCCTTGAGTTGTTCTTCGCCCGCATTGAGGTAGGCCAGGGCCGCAGCACCAGTAACCGCTTCAATACGACGCACACCGGAGGCCACGCCACCTTCACTGATGATTTTCAGCAGGGCGATGTCGCCGGTGCGGTTGGCGTGGATACCGCCACACAGCTCCACCGAGAAGTCGCCGCCCATGCTCAATACGCGCACGCTGTCGCCATACTTCTCACCGAACAACGCCATGGCGCCCTTGGCCTTGGCAGTCTCGATATCGGTCTCTTGGGTTTCCACGGCCGTGTTCTTGCGAATCTCGGCGTTGACGATGTCTTCCAGGGCCTTGATCTGTTCAGGCTTGATCGCTTCAAAATGGCTGAAGTCGAAACGCAGGCGCTGACTGTCGACCAACGAGCCTTTCTGCTGAACATGCTCACCGAGCACCTGGCGCAGCGCGGCGTGCAGCAAGTGGGTGGCCGAGTGGTTCAGCGCGGTGGCATGGCGTACGTCGGCATCGACCTGAGTATCGACCGGTGCACCGACCGTCAAGTTGCCCAGCACCAAGACACCGTGATGCAGGAAAGCACCGCCGGTCTTGGTGGTGTCACGCACTTCAAAGCGACCGGAGGTCGAGCTCAGGAAGCCACAGTCACCGACCTGGCCACCGGACTCGGCGTAGAACGGCGTCTGGTCCAGGACCACCACCGCCTCATCGCCTTCGCTCAACACGTCGACCGACTTGCCGTCTTTATAGAGGGCAACGATCTTGGCCGCACCCACGGTCGCGTTGTAGCCGGTGAACTCGGTCGGCACGTCGACCTTGACCAGGCTGTTGTAGTCCAGGCCAAACGAACTGGCGGAACGCGCGCGCACGCGCTGGGCTTCCATCTCACGCTCAAAACCGGCTTCGTCGATGGTCAGCTCACGCTCACGGGCGATGTCGGCGGTCAGGTCCATCGGGAACCCGTAGGTGTCATACAGCTTGAACACCACGTCGCCCGGCACCACGGTGCCTTTGAGCTCGGCCAGGTCCTGCTCCAGGATCTTCAGGCCGTGTTCCAGGGTCTTGGAGAACTGCTCCTCCTCGGCCTTGAGCACGCGCTCGATGTTGCCCTGCTGCTGCTTGAGTTCCGGGAAGGCGTCGCCCATCTCGGCCACCAAGGCGGCCACGATCTTGTAGAAGAAGCTGCCGGTGGCGCCCAGCTTGTTACCGTGGCGGCAGGCGCGACGGATGATGCGGCGCAGCACATAACCACGGCCTTCGTTGGACGGCAGCACACCGTCGGCAATCAGGAAGCCGCAGGAACGGATGTGGTCCGACACCACCTTGAGCGAAGACTGGTTTTCATTGGCGCAGCCAATGGCCGCTGCCGACGCACTCAGCAGGTTGGTGAACAGATCGATTTCGTAGTTGGAATGCACATGCTGCATCACCGCACTGATCCGCTCCAGCCCCATGCCGGTATCCACCGACGGTGCCGGCAGCGGATGCAACACGCCGTCGGCGGTGCGGTTGAACTGCATGAACACGTTGTTCCATATCTCGATGTAACGGTCGCCGTCTTCTTCCGGCGAGCCCGGCGGGCCACCCCAGATGTCGGCGCCGTGATCGTAGAAAATCTCGGTGCACGGGCCGCACGGGCCGGTATCGCCCATGGTCCAGAAGTTATCGGAGGCGTACGGTGCGCCTTTGTTGTCGCCGATGCGGATCATACGCTCGACAGGCACGCCGATTTCCCGGGTCCAGATGTCATACGCTTCGTCGTCTGTCGCATAGACCGTGACCCAGAGTTTTTCCTTGGGCAGCTTCAACACACCGGTCAGGAAGGTCCAGGCGAAGGTAATCGCATCCTTCTTGAAATAGTCACCGAAGCTGAAGTTCCCCAGCATTTCGAAGAACGTGTGGTGACGAGCGGTGTAGCCGACGTTTTCCAGGTCACTGTTCTTGCCGCCGGCGCGTACGCACTTCTGACTGCTGGTGGCGCGGGTGTAGGCGCGCTTTTCCTGGCCCAGGAAGCAGTCCTTGAACTGGTTCATCCCCGCGTTGGTGAACAGCAGGGTTGGGTCATTGCCTGGGATCAAGGAGCTGGAGGGGACACGGGTGTGACCTTGCTCTTCGAAGAAGCGAAGGAAGGCTTCACGGATTTCTGCGCTTTTCATTAGGTTCTTCCACGGAGGCTGCGGCCAAAGGCCAGTGCGCAACATCATCAGACGGAGCGACGGCAAAAGGCCGCATTATATCGGCCCTTTGCCGGTGGTACAGCGTGTTTATGCGATAGAGCGATTCAATTAGACGGTCTGCAGGCTCATTTGCGCGAAAATTCGACGAATGTCCCGAGCACCTGTTCGATCTGCGCCCGACTGACATCCAGATGGGTCACCATGCGCAGGCGCGGCGCGGCGGTCAACCGGATCCCGCGTTCGGCGGCAAAAGCCTTCAACGCCTGGGCCTGGTCGCCGATCTGCACGTAGACCATGTTGGTCTGCACCGGCTCGATCTCATAACCGGCCTTGCGCAACTCGTCCCCCAGCCATTGTGCATTGGCGTGGTCGTCGGCCAGGCGCTGTACCTGGTGATCCAGGGCATACAAACCCGCCGCCGCCAGGTAACCGGCCTGGCGCATGCCACCGCCGACCATCTTGCGCAACCGCCGTGCCTTGGCGATCAACGCCGTGGAACCACACAGCACCGAGCCGATCGGCGCGCCGAGGCCCTTGGACAGGCACACCGACACCGAATCGAAATGCTGGGCGATCTGCCGCGCATCCACCCCCAGCTTGACCGCCGCGTTGTAAATACGTGCACCGTCCAAATGCAGGGCCAGGCCATGCTCACGGGTAAACGCCCGCGCCCTGGCCAGGTATTCCAGCGGCAGTACCTTGCCCTGCATGGTGTTTTCCAGGGCCAGCAGGCGGGTGCGGGCGAAGTGGAAATCGTCGGGCTTGATCGCCGCCAGCACCTGGTCCAGGTCAAGGGAGCCGTCCGCCTGCACCTCCAGCGGCTGCGGCTGGATCGACCCCAGCACCGCCGCGCCACCGCCTTCGTATTTGTAGGTGTGGGCCTGCTGGCCGACGATGTATTCCTCGCCGCGTTCACAGTGGGCCATCAGCGCCAGCAGGTTGCTCATGGTGCCCGTCGGCACGAACAACGCCGCGGCAAACCCCAGGCGCTTGGCCAGTTCGGCTTCCAGCAGATTGACACTGGGGTCTTCACCATAGACATCATCACCGCTGGCGGCTGAGGCCATCGCGTCGAGCATGCCGGGGGTGGGTTGGGTCACGGTGTCGCTGCGCAGGTCGATCATAGACATGAAACGGGCCTCTAACGGGTTGGAAAAGTCCTTTTGTGAGTGATTACTGCGGGCAAACCCGCGGAATATCAAGCCCTGGCTGCATTCAATCGAATACCCACCAAACAAACCGATATAGCTTATCGATACGACGATCGTGCAGTTTCTGAAAAACCGTGTTAAAAACTCTTCGCCGCCAGGGTTCTGGCGGCAACGTTCTCAGGGCGGGGTGCAATTCCCCACCGGCGGTAATTGCACGCAATGTGCATAGCCCGCGAGCGCTTGGCGCCTCGAACTGCTCACGCAGGACGGCGACAAGGTCAGCAGACCCGGTGTGATCCCGGGGCCGACGGTCATAGTCCGGATGAAGAGAGAACGGGATTGGCACCTAAGGGCCGCACGCTGAACTCATGCCCGCATGACGCCGCGCGTTCGTACCCTTAAATCCCATTCGATTCATAACGCCCTGTTTTTTTCTTAAACAGGAGTCAGAACATGCAACCCACCGCTATCGACAGCAAAAGCAAAAACCATCACGGCGAGCGCGTCGCGTTTATCCAGGCCTGCTGGCACAAGGATATTGTCGACCAATCCCGCAAAGGCTTCCTCGCCGAAATGATCGCCCAGGGCTACCAGGAATCGGACATCGATTTCTTCGAAGTCGGCGGCGCCTTTGAAATGCCTCTGCACGCCAAGCTTCTGGCCAAGACTGGCCGTTACGCCGGTATCGTCGCCGCCGCGCTGGTGGTGGACGGCGGCATCTACCGCCACGAATTCGTCGCCCAATCGGTGGTCAGCGGCCTGATGCAGGTGCAGTTGGAAACCGAAGTGCCAGTGTTTTCGGTGTCCCTGACCCCGCACCACTTCCACGCCGGCAGCGAGCACCACACCTTTTTCTACGAGCACTTCGTGCACAAGGGCCAGGAAGCCGCGCGCACCTGCGCCGACACCCTGCACAAAGTACGCGCGATACGTCGCAGCGAGCCACGCGCGCTAGCCGTTTAAGCAACACCGCAAAAACAGATGTGGGAGCGGGCTTGCTCGCGAAAGCGGTGTATCAGTCACAGCAACGTTGACTGACATTCCGCATTCGCGATCAAGCCCGCTCCCACATTGAGGTCCTGCCCGGCCTCAGGATTTATACCAGGCCCGCGTCCGTGGTCGGCACGATCAATATCCCGGCACGCAAGCCGTTCTTGACCTTCGGGTTGGGGAAGATGATGCGTGCGCCCTCCTCCTCGATCACCCAGCGCGTCTTGGCCACATCTTCGGCGAGCAAATAACCCTTCTCCAATTCCGAAAAGTTTTCCACGTCTACCGGCAGGTGCAGCAGGAAGGCGTCGCTGTGCTTGATGACTTCCCGCGCCACAGCGAACAGCTGCAGACCATCGAGGCTGTCAGCCTCAGGCTCGGAGCCTTCGATGATCTGTTTCAGGCGCAGCTCCAGGCGTGAAACGTCCACCCCCTGGTTTTGCCCGAACGGCCGCGCCTTGCCCAATTCCAGGGTGAAGGCCTCGGCGTCCAACTGCTCGTAGGTAAAGGCCGAGAAGGTGATCGAGGCCTTGTTCTGCATCAGCACCGCCTCCATGCCGGCCGCGCGCAGGCGCGCAAGCTCACGCCGCGAATGCTGGCGCCCTTCCTTCCACGGGTACAGGGCAAACTGCTCGATCTTCGACCCCCGAATAGCGGTGTGCAGGTCGTAATGCAGGCGCGAACGGCCCGGCAGGCTGAAGAAACTGCGGGCCAGTTGCTCAAGCTCTGCGGCCCGCATGGCTTCGGGGCCGATGTTTTTTTCATGACGGCCGTTGAACAGCCGATTGATATCCAGTTCAAGGTAACGCTCACCGCGACGCATGGCCTCGGGGTTACCGAACAGGAACAGAATACGAGAGCGGGGTTTGATCTCCCCACGGGCGATGCCATGCAACAGGCGGTCGAGCAACTCGATCGGCGCGGTTTCGTTGCCATGGATGCCGGACGACAGCAGCAGGTCGCTGCCGTTGTCCCGTGCTTGCGGCGGGCGCACTTCAAGTGCGCCCTCGCTGAGCCAGCGCATCTGCACGCCGTCGACAGTCAGTTGAATTTTTTGCGCCGGTTCACGACCGGCGAGGGTCAGTTCAAGCAGTTTGCCGAGGGCGAGCATAAGCAGCTTCCTTAGTGGTTGCAGCCAGGACCGTGGACGTGATCGTCGTCATCACCGTCGACGTCGGCCGGTTCCATTTCCAGTTGCAGGCTCATCAGGTTGGTGGCCAATGGGCGCATCAGCAGGTTGGCGTACTCAACGTCGCCTTCCTCCACGTCCACGCCGATCAGCAGTTGGCCACGGCCGTCGTGCTGGATCCAGATCTCCTTGCCCTGCCAGACCACGGCGACGCGGGTGCAGGAGGTTTCCAGCTGGGTGCCGTCGGTGTCTTCAAGAATCAGTTTCAGGGTGTCGGTGCTCATAAATAACTCTCAGCCCTAGGGCGCAAAATGAAGTGGTGTCAATTGATCTGGAAAGGATAAACCGAGCCCAGTTTAAGGATTTGCGTCAGTTCATCCAATGCCGTCCGGCACTCGATCAGCAATTGCGGGTCAGCCAGGTCGGTTTCGCTCAGGCTGTCGCGGTAGTGCTTGTCGACCCATTGGGTCAGCGTTTCGTACAACGGCGCGGTCATGATAACCCCAGGGTTCACCGCCGCCAGTTCGGTTTGGTTCAGTGCCACACGCAAGCGCAGGCACGCCGGGCCACCGCCATTTTGCATACTTTGCTTGAGGTCGAACACCTTCACTTCGCGGATCAGCCCACCCGAAGCGGTCAGGCCTTGCAGGTAGTGCCACACGCGTTCGTTGGCGTGGCACTCTTCGGGCACGATCAGCAGCATCGAGCCGTCAGGGCGGGTCAGCAACTGGCTGTTGAACAGGTAGGAACGTACCGCGTCCTCGACGCTGACCTGGGCACGTGGCACGCACACCGACTGGAAGTTGCCGCCCAGCTTGCCCAACTTGCCTTGCAGCTCGGCCAGCATCTGTTCGGTATGGAGGAACGCGTCCTCGTGATAGAACAGCACTTCGCCGTTGCCCACCGCGATCACGTCGTTATGGAACACACCGGCATCGATCACCGCCGGGTTCTGCTGGGCGTAGACCACGCCGTCATCACGCAGGCCATGCAGGCGCGCAACTGCCTGGGACGCTTCGAGGGTCTGGCGCGCCGGGTACTTGTGCGGCGCCGGGTAACGGGTGTCGAACGCACTGCGGCCGAACACGAAGAACTCCACCCCCGCCTCGCCGTAGTCACGGCAGAACCGCGTGTGGTTGGCCGCGCCTTCGTCGCCGAACTGCGCCACCGCCGGCAAGGCGGCGTGGTGGGCAAAGTGTTTCTGTTCGGCAAACATCGCCCCCAGCACGCGGCTGGTGGTGGGGTGTTCGATGCTGCGGTGGTATTTGCAGTTGAGGTTGGCGGCGGTGAAATGCACACGGCCATCGGCGGTGTCGGCACTCGGGCTGACGGTGGCGGCATTGGCCACCCACATGCTCGACGCCGAGCAGCTCGCCACCAGCAACGGCATGGCCTGCCTGGCCGCCTGCCCGATCACCTGCGCATCGCTGCCGCTGAAGCCGAGGTTGCGCAGGGCCGCCACGTCCGGGCGTTCCTGGGGTGCGAGCACGCCTTGCACAAAGCCCATGTCCATCAGGGCTTTCATTTTACGCAGGCCCTGCAACGCCGCTTCCTTGGGGTTGGAAGACTGCTGGCTGTTGCTCTGGGACGCGACGTTGCCATAGGACAAACCGCCGTAGTTATGGGTCGGCCCCACTAGACCGTCAAAATTGACTTCATAGGATTTCATCGGCGAGGCTCCACGTACATCTGTTTTTATAGGCAATTTTCAGCACACCACAGATCGAATGAGGGAGCGGGCTTGCTCGCGAAAGCTATTGGACCAGTCACCTGATGTATCAACTGACAGAGCGCATTCGCGAGCAAGCCCGCTCCCATATTTTCAGATCAGTGTAATGCCCGGGGTCAGTGTGGCCGGCACTACCAGGCTCGGCGTTTCAAGCGAAGCCACCGGGTACGCGCAATAATCCGCCGCATAATAGGCACTGGCGCGGTGGTTGCCCGAGGCCCCTACCCCACCGAACGGCGCGGTGCTGGCGGCGCCGGTCAGTTGTTTGTTCCAGTTGACGATACCGGCGCGGCTTTCCAGCCAGAACTGCTGGTAACGCGCTTCGGAATCGGACAACAAGCCAGCGGCCAGGCCGTATCGGGTGTTGTTGGCCTCGGTGATCGCCCCCGCGAAATCAGCGTAGCGAATCACCTGCAACAACGGGCCGAACAGCTCTTCGTCTTCACGCTCGGCCACACCGGTCACATCGATGATGCCGGGGGTCAGCAAGGCGGCCTGGTCCCGGGGCTGGGTCATTTCCAACAACGCCACGGCGCCATTGGCCAACATCAGCGCCTGGGCGTCCATCAAGGCTTTTGCCGCGCCCAGGGAAATCACCGAGCCCATGAACGGCGCCGGTTGCTGGTCGAATGCGCCCACTTCAATCGTCGCACTGACCGCCACCAGGCGCGCCAGCAAGGCGTCACCCCAGGCACCTTCCGGCACCAGCAGGCGACGGGCACAGGTGCAGCGCTGGCCAGCGGAAATAAACGCCGACTGGATAATGGTGTAGACCGCCGCATCCACGTCGGCCACTTCGTCTACCACCAGCGGGTTGTTGCCACCCATTTCCAGGGCGAGGATCTTGTCCGGGCGCCCGGCGAACTGCTGGTGCAGGTGATTGCCGGTGCGGCTGGAGCCGGTGAAGAACAGACCGTCGATACCCGGGTTGGCCGCCAGGGCGATGCCGGTTTCCCGCGCACCTTGCAGCAGGTTCAACACGCCGGCCGGCAAACCGGCCTCGATCCAGCATTGCACAGTCAGCTCGGCGACTTTGGGGGTCAGCTCGCTGGGCTTGAACAACACGGTATTGCCCGCCAGCAGCGCCGGAACGATATGCCCGTTCGGCAAGTGCCCAGGGAAGTTGTACGGCCCGAACACCGCCACCACGCCGTGGGGCTTGTGGCGCAGCACGGCGGTGGCGTCGCCCAGCGGGCCGCTCTTCTCGCCGGTGCGTTCGCGGTAGCTTTGCACCGAGATCGCAATCTTGTTGGCCATGCTGGTGACTTCGGTGGCCGACTCCCACAGCGGCTTACCGGTTTCCTCGCCAATGCAGCGAGCGATTTCGTCGGCACGGTTTTTCAGGGCCGTGGCAAAGGCTTCCAGCACGTTGATGCGCTCTTCCAGCGAACGCCTGGCCCAGGCCGGAAACGCCTGGCGCGCGGCCTGCACGGCGGACTCGACCTGCTCGACGGTGGCGCCGTTACCCGCCCACAGCACCTGCTGGGTCACCGGGTTACGCGATTCAAACAGCTCACCCTGGCCAGCCAGCCAGCTCCCTGCGATATACAGCGAATTCATTATTTCGACTCCCGTGCAGCAGATAACGGTACCGCGCGCACTTGATCACCCACCACCAGTTGCAGGCGCTTGGCGGTCAGTGGATCGACCACCAGCGTGCCGGCCGCCAGGCGGGCCGGTGCGGCGGTGATGCGGCAGTCTTCGCGCTTGCGGTTATGGATCAGGAACGGCGTGGCGTCGTCCCCCGGCGTGCCGATGGCGAGCACCAGCGACTGGCTGTCGCGCACCGCACGGATCTTGCTGGTCTCACATTCCACCGCCGGGCCGGCGTCGAAAATATCGACATAGCCCTGGTAGCTGAAGCCTTCGCTCTTGAGCATGCTCAGGGCTGGCTCGGTATCCGGATGGACCCTGCCGATCACGTTGCGCGCGTCCTCGGACAGGAAGCAGCTGTACAGCGGAAACTTCGGCATCAGCTCGGCGATAAACGCCTTGTTGCCCACGCCGGTGAGATAGTCGGCCTGGCTGAATTCCATCTTGAAGAAATGCCGGCCCAGGCTTTCCCAGAACGGCGAACGCCCCGCCTCGTTGGACACACCGCGCATCTCGGCGATGATCTTGCTGCCGAACAGCTGCGGGAACTCAGCGATGAACAGCAGGCGCGCCTTGGCCAGCATGCGGCCGTTGAGGCCGTTGCGGTAATCGGCGTGCAAAAACAACGAGCACAGCTCGGAATTGCCGGTGAGGTCGTTGGCCAGAAACAGCGTCGGAATCTCGCGGTAGATATTCAGCTCCTGGGAAGCGCTGACCGTCAGGCCCACCCGGAAGTTGTACCAGGGCTCACGCAGACCCACGGCACCGGCGATGGCGGAAATCCCCACCACGCGGCCTTCGTCGTTTTCCAGCACGAACAGGTAGTCGGCATCCCCGCGCCCGGCGTCGCCGCGAAAGGTTTTTTCCGCCCAGCCCACCCGGTGGGTCAGGCGCTCTTCGTTGGCCGGCAAGGTCGTGAGGCCGGTGCCGGTGCTGCGCGCCAGATCAATCAGGGCCGGTAAATCGCTGCTGCGTACGGGACGAACGATCATGCTATCTCCTCAAACGGGCCGCTGTGACGCCACCCGCGAAACTCTCGAATGCTTTAAACCGCCACCAGGCGCACGCTGGCACCTTCGCCAACACCCAGGGCTTCGGCCGCGGCCAGGTCCAGGGTCACCGGTTTGCCGGGCGCGTAGTCCAGCTCCAGCATCACGGCGCGGTAATCCTGCAACTGCGCGTTGCTCACCAGGTACTGGCGGCCAACCCCCTTGACCATCTCGCCGATCTTCACCGGCACCACGCGGCTCTGGGCGATCGAGCGAATGCCCGAAACCCGTGCGTGCAGCGTCGGGCCGCCGTCGAAGATGTCGATGTAGTGGTCAGTCTCGAAGCCTTCACGCATCAGGATGTCGAAGGTGATCTGCGCACGTGGGTGCACCTGGCCCATGGCTTCCTGGGCTTCGTCCGGCAGCAGCGGCACGTAGATCGGGTAATGGGGCATCAGCTCGGCGAGGAAGGTGCGGCTTTTCAGCCCGCACAGGCGCTCGGCGGCAGCGTAGTTGAGGTCGAAGAAGTTGCGGCCGATGGCGTCCCAGAACGGCGAGTCACCGTTCTCGTCGCTGTAGCCGACTATCTCGGTCACCACCGAATCGGCAAAGCGCTCGGGGTGGCTGGCGACGAACAACAGGCGGCCACGGGAATTGAGTTCCGACCACGGCGAACCGACCAGCTCGGGCACCACATAGAAGCTGGTGAGCAGGCTGTTGCCGGTGAGGTCGTGGCACTGGGAAAGCACGTGGATCTTGTTGTGGATCTTCAGCTCGCGGGAGGCGTGCACAAAGGTTTCGTTACGGAAGCTGTAGAACGGTTCCGAGTAGCCGGCCGACGCCACGATGGCCGAGCAACCGGCGAGCTTGCCGGTCTCGGTGTCTTCGAGCACGAAGAAATAGCTTTCTTCGCCGTTGAAACTGACCTCGGCGGCGAAGGACGCTTCGCTGGCGGCAATCTTATCGCTCAGGCGTTCCACGTCATCCGGCAAGGAGGTGACACCAATCGGGCTGTCCGCGGCCAGACGCTGTACCTCGCCCAGATCAGCCATTTGCGCAGGGCGCATCACCAGCATGGTGTCACTCCTTAAATCCAGAATAAAAAACAGGGGGGCTAAAAACCGCCCCGCCCCCTGTAGGAGCGAGCTTGCTCGCGAAAGACTCAAGAACACCGCGTTCATCCAGAATGCACGCAGTGTCCTTGACGCTCGTCGCGAGCAAGCTCGCTCCTACAGGTGGCGAGTCAGGCTTGCGTCAGCGTTTTTACTGCACGTTCGAAGCGGTCGAGACCTTCTTGAATATCTGCGTCTTCCACCACCAGGCTCGGCGCAAAACGCACCACATCCGGTCCGGCCTGCAGGATCATCAGGTTTTCTTTCTCGGCGGCGTTGAACACGTCCTTGGCTTTGCCTTTGTAGGCATCGCTGAGCACGCAACCGATCAGCAGGCCCATGCCACGCACTTCGGTGAAGATTCCGTATTGCTTGCCGATCTGCTCCAGGCGCGCCTTGAACAGGTCGTGCTTGGCGTTGACGCCAGCCAACACCTCGGGGGTGTTGATCACGTCGATCACCGCTTCAGCCACCGCGCACGCCAGCGGGTTGCCGCCATAGGTGGTGCCGTGGGTGCCGACCACCAGGTGCTTGGCCAGCGCCTCAGTGGTGAGCATCGCGGCGATCGGGAAACCACCGCCCAGGCTCTTGGCGCTGGTGAGGATGTCCGGCGTCACGCCGTAATGCTGGTAGGCAAACAGGTGGCCGCTGCGGCCCATGCCGGTCTGCACTTCGTCGAACACCAGCAGCGCGTCGTGGGCGTCGCACAGTTCGCGCGCGCCTTGCAGGTAGGCCAGCTCGGCCGGCAGTACGCCGCCTTCGCCCTGGATAGGCTCCAGCACCACGGCGCAGGTCTTGTCCGACACGGCGGCTTTGAGCGCGGCCAAATCGTTATAAGGCACGTGGGTGATGCCGGTGATTTTCGGCCCGAAGCCATCGGAATACTTGGACTGGCCACCGACGTTGACGGTGAACAGGGTACGGCCGTGGAAGCTGTTCAGCGCGGCGATGATCTCGTATTTCTCGCTGCCGAAGCGGTCGAACGCCACGCGACGGGCCAGCTTGAACGCAGCCTCGTTGGCCTCGGCGCCGGAGTTGCAGAAGAACACACGTTCGGCAAAGGTGGCGTCGATCAGCTTATGGGCCAGGCGCAGGGCCGGCTCATTGGTGAAGACGTTGGAAACGTGCCACAGCTTGTTGGCCTGTTCGGTCAGCGCCCCGACCAGCGCCGGGTGGGCGTGGCCCAATACGTTAACCGCGATGCCGCCGGCAAAGTCGATCAGCTCGCGCCCCGCCTGGTCCCATACGCGCGAACCTGCGCCACGCACGGGGATGAACGCGGCAGGGGCGTAGTTGGGAACCATGACCTGGTCGAAATCGGCACGTTGCACCGGGGCTTGCTCAACGGACATCGGAGTCTCCTGAAGAGGAACGCCTGCCTGGAACTGGCGGGCGATGCAGGGATTGTAAGGACAGTTTTCAGCGCGGCCTTGTCGCCAAGCGACAACTTCTTATAGCGCCAACCCCGGTTTTACGCGGGTTTACGGCAATGCGACATATAGCGTCGCAAAGGCGCAGTTTAAACGGAGTGTGGCTTGAGAGGCAGAGGCATACGACGCTGTTTTTACCGGAGGGCATTAACTATCTGAGCCCCGAGGGCCCACGAAGCTTGTTCTGATCGGCGTGACTCCACTCACCAAAGGATCAGCCACATGGCTCCCCCCGTCGTTCAACGCCTCATCCATGCCACTGCTGCCGTGCCCGCGGGCGCGCCCAGCACACTGCCCACCTGGCTGGGAAACGCCTCCGCCGCCAAGCGCCAGGCCTTGCAGGCCACGCGCCCGCTCTTGGCCGATTGGCATACCGCCAGCAGCCGCCAACGGCAGATGCCGCTGCGACAGGCGACGGCGGCAAGCTGGGCCGCGCAAAACCAGGTGGACACGGCCCTGGCCACGCTGCAGACACCGCAACAATTCGCCGCGTCACGGCTGCAGCAAGCACTCAAACAGCGCTTTGGCGTTGAAGCCGATGTCCACACCACCTACCTGCGCCTGTACACACGGCTGACCACGCCGTTGCTGCCGCTGCCGACCGGCGGCGCGAAAATCTGGACCGTGTCGCTGCTGGACGCCGCACTGCACAACTTCGACGAGGCCGAGAGCCAACCCGACGCCTACGCGCCAGAATCGACCTTCATCAGCCAACCCTCCGCCAGCGGGCAGTTCAGTACATTGCCCGCGCTCAACAGGACGCTCGGCATCGAACAGTTCATCCACCTGTGCCGCGAGCTGGATATCGGTGCGCACTACCAACGCTACCTCAAGGACTTTTTCGGTTTCGAAGACCCCGCCCTCAAGGCCACGCTGCGCCGCCACGTGATCCACAGCCTCAACGCCGAGGCCCACGCCAGCCTGCACCTGGCCCGGCTGAAAAAGGATGTGGGTGACGCCGCGTTCTACACGCTCCAGGGCCAATTGCAGGGCCTGGGCGGCATGCTGCTTGAGGGCCGACCACTGCTCAACCATGACCTGAGCCTGATGGGCGCGCCACTGGCCGGTATCGTGCTGTTCGCCGCCGACCTGGAGCAGCACCACGACGCCGTGCCCCTGGTTGCGTACATTCCCGGCGACCCGCAGGCGCCGCTCAAGTACTACCCCAGCGGCACCGCCTTCATGCTCGACCTCACCGCCAAACTGCGCAACGCCGACTACCAGGCGTTTTTCAGCCGCTTTGTCAGTCATGAACACCGCGGCTATTTCTTTGCCGACCTCAACAACCGCTTGTCGCAAGTGGTGTGGCACAAACCGGTCGCCGGCGACCCGCGTCCGACCTGGCGCGAACGGCCGGTGGCAGAGCCCAACCTGCAGTTTTTCGCGACCAAAATCAGCGCTGAGCTGTACGAGCACCTGTATGAAACCAAGCTCAACCAACTGCTCAATGACGCGCGGGTAATCGCCGTATCCACCGCAGACGCCGACCGCCAGGCACGTTGGCAGCGCTGGGATATCCTGCAAAAGGTCGCCAAGGCCATCCTGGAAATTGCCGCGTTTATCGCCACCCCGTTCATCCCGCCGCTGGGTCTGTTGATGCTCGGCTACACCGCCTTCCAGCTGCTCGACGACACTTTCGAGGGCATCGTCGATTGGGCCGAAGGGCTCAGGCACCAAGCGTTCGCACACCTGATGTCGATCCTTGAACAGATGGTCCAACTGGGCCTGTTCGCGGTCGGCGCGCCCATTGCCGAAAGCCTGCTGCGCCAGGCGCTGCCCGCCCAATTGTGGACGTTCTTCGACACGCTGACGCCCGTCACCGCTGGCGACGGCAAGACCCGCCTGTGGAACCCCGACCTGCAACCCTATGCCCACCCGATCAAGCTGGCCACCACCTCGCGCGCCAACCGCGCAGGGCTGCACAGCCACCAAGGCAAACAGATACTGGCCCTCGGCGGGCAACATTTTGCCGTCGAGCAACGCGCCGGCAGCGCCTTCCTGCGACACCCCACCCGCCCGCACGCCTACCAGCCACGGGTGATGGACAATGGCAAGGGCGCCTGGGTGAGCGAAGTGGAGCAGCCGCTGAGCTGGGACAGCAGCACCCTCCTGCGTCGCCTCGGCCCGCTCGCCGACGGGCTCAGCCCTGCACGCCTGGAGCAGGCCCGCCACATCAGCGGCACCGACGACGCCGCCCTGCGCAAAATGTACCTGGACCGCCAGGCGCCGCCGCCACTGCTGAGCGACACACTCAAGCGCGTCAACCTCGATCAGCAGTTGCAAGACTTCATCGACCAGATGAACAGCGACGATCCCCAGGTCTTTGGCAAGGCCGACACCCAGACCCAGCTCTGGCTGCTCAGTCACACCGCGCTCTGGCCCGACTCCAAAACCCTGCGCGTGCTGGACGCAGAGGGCCAGACCCTGTGGGAACACCCTGGCCGGGAAAACGCAGCAGTGGTGCAACTGCACCAAGCGCAGCTGAAAAATGGCGACTTGCTGAAAACCCTGCTGGAAACCCTCGACGAACCCGAACGCAAGACCCTGCTGGAGGAACCCTTCGGCACGCCCGTCACGCAACCCCATGTGCGCGCGGCCAAACTGCGCAAACGCCTGGCAGGCAAAGCCCAGGAAAAACGCTTCGCCCTGTTCGACTCGCGCTATCGGGCCCTGGAGCTCACCGACAACGCCCGCCTGCAAAAAGTCATCGACACCACACCCGGCCTGCCCACCAGCGCCGCCGAGGAAGTGTTGCGCGAAACCACCGGCCAGGAGCTGTTGGAGATCGACCAAGGCAACCTGCCGCCCGCGTTGATCGAGCGCGCGCGTTGGGCCGCGCATGAGGTGCGGATCAGCCGGGCTTATGAAGGGCTGTACCTCGACTCGGTCGATACCCGCGACACTCACCGCCTCGCCCTGCACTCGCTGGAAAACCTGCCTGGCTGGTCGCCGCAGGTGCGCCTGGTGGTGGCCGACTACACACGCACCGGCCCTGTGCGGGACGCCATCGGCGACCCGCGAGCGCCGATCCAGCGCACCCTGGTGCGCACCGTTGACGGGGCCTACGTTCCAGAGGACCACAAGGGCACGCTGTTTGGAGAAACCGACTTCTACACCGCGGTGCTCCAGGCCCTGCCCGACGCGCAACGCGACGCGCTGGGCATTCACATCGGCCAGGGGCCGTTACTGCGACAGACCCTGCGTGCCCACGCCCTGCCACGTGAAGCGCTGGGCGCATTGCTGGCCCAGGCGCCACTGCGAAAACCCGCCTACGACCCGCAACTGCTGCGTTTGCCCGGCGGCATGGAAGGCTATGAGGCGACGCCCGGTCCCAGTGGGCAGCAGTCGCTGGAGGCGCAACTACACGAGCTGTATCCCAATCTGCACCCGAATGAAGTGATCGAGGCCCTGAACGCCCTGCACAGCCAGCCGGGCTCACCGTGGCAGACCCTGCAGGCGATGAAAAACGAATTCCTGCAACTGGAAGCCGACCTGACGGCCTGGCACCACGACACCCCGCAAACCTACCTGGACACCTCCCTGGCGCTCACCCCCTCGGTGATCGAAGCACAGCGGCACAACCGCACGCGCTGGAAGCAGCAACTGATTCGCGCCTGGCGCCATGAAACCGAGGAAGACAGCTACTTCGCCAACCCGCACGACAACGGCTACACCCTGCGCCTGACACTCCCCATCTACGGTGAACTGCCGACCCTGAGGGCCAACTTCGAACACATCTCCAGGCTGGAGTTGAACAGCTACGTCTCCACCCGAGGCACGCCGGATTTCCTGGCGCAGTTCCCCAAGCTGCGCAGCCTGACGATCAGCGATATCGCCCTGCGCACATTGCCCACCGAGGTCACGTCGCTCGCCGGCTTAAATGACCTGACGCTGCGCAATTGCGCCATCAAGCTGACCGCCCAGACCCGCGAAAACCTCGCCGGCTTGAACCACCTGAAAAATCTCGACCTCTACGACAACCCGCTGACTCTCGCGCCAGACCTCGGGCACATGGCCGACCTGCGCACCCTGAACCTGAGCCAGACAGAGATTTCGCAACTCCCCGCCGGCCTGCTCGATCGCCCGCGCCTGACCCTCGCTTATCTGAGCGACAACCAGATCCAGGCGCTGCCCGATGCCCTCTTCGCCCTGCCCGCCCAGCGCACCGACGGCTATGACCTGTCCGGCAACCCGCTCTCGCGCGCTACTTTGGAGCGCATCAAGACCTATTGCCAGGAAACCGGCGAACACCTGGGAGCCGACGCCAATCTTGAAGAGCGGCGTCGGGTACATGAGCTCTACCCCACCTTCACCGACCAGCAGGCCAGCCAGTTTATTTTCAAATTGCCCGGCAGCCTGGACGACGCGATGGCCACGCTCACCCAACTCAAAGCCGACTATGAACGCCTGCAAACCGACCTTGAACAGTGGGCAGTGGATGCCCCCGAACGCCACCCCTTCACGGATGCCCCGCTGGAGCAGCAGGCGCGTGCGCAGCAACAGATCACTCGCCGAGCCTTCAAGACGTTGCTGGAGGAATGCTGGCGGCGCGAAACCGCGCTGGATGACAACCATGAACCCCTGCGCGATGCCCATGAACTGATTTCCACCTATCCGATTCTGGGGGACTTGCCGGTGCTGAATGTCGAGTTCAACCACGTGTCGAGACTTGAACTGCGGGGCGTTGAAACCACGACAATACCAGCCGGTTTTCTCGAGCGCTTTCCTCAGCTTGAAACCCTGATGATTCACCGCTACGCGCTGCAAGACATTCCATGGGCAGTGTTCAACCTGGCGAAGCTCAAGACCCTGATCCTGTCGCGCTGCGGTGTGCGCTTGACGCCGACCAGCGCCGACGCCTTGAGTGGCCTGGACGCTCTTCAATACCTGGACTTGGGTAACAACCCGCTGGGCATCACGCCCGACGTGAGCCAGATGCCCGACCTGACCATTCTGATGCTGGAAAATACCGGCTTGACCGAGGTGCCGCACGGCACGTTCAGCCGGCCGCTGCTCGACCAACTGAACCTGAGCGACAACCTGATCACGGAGCTGCCCACCGACATTCTTGAAGTGTCGCCAGACCTGGCGGACGGTTTCGACCTCAATGGCAACCCGTTCACGCCCGCGACGATCGCCATGCTGCGCCCTTACTACCGGCGCACGGCGGTGGACTTTGGCGTGGTGGAGGTGTCGTTGGACGTGCAAATGAACCCAGGGCCGCCGCCTCTGGACGTCTCCGAAGAAGAGATGGAGCCCTGACGGCCGCTCAACCGCGCTCGGAAGGCACCGATGACAATTCGAAGGGGCTGCTGCTGCGTCGCTGGTTGCGATCTTCGCGTGGCGTGGCGCCAAAGAAGTTGCGGTAGGCGCTGGAGAAGTGCGGCCCCGAGGAGAAGCCGCACGACAGGCCGATCTGGATGATCGACTTGCTGGTTTGCATGAGCATCTGGCGGGCCTTGTTCAGGCGTAGTTCCAGGTAGTACTGGCTGGGAACACGGTTGAGGTACTGCTTGAAGATGCGCTCCAGTTGTCGTCGGGACACGCAGACGTGCTGGGCGATTTCGTCGGTGGTCAACGGCTCTTCGATGTTCGCTTCCATCAGCAACACCGCCTGGGTCAGCTTGGGGTGGCTGGAGCCCAGGCGGTTTTGCAGCGGAATACGCTGGCGCTCGCCACCTTCGCGGATGCGCTCCACCACCAGTTCCTCCGAGACCGCGCCGGCCAGTTCGGCGCCATGGTCACGGGCCAGCACCGCCAGCAGCAGGTCGAGCACCGACATGCCGCCGCAGGCGGTCAGGCGGTCACGGTCCCAGTCGAACAGATGGCTGGTGGCGATGACCTTGGGGAAACGCTCGGCAAAATCGTCCTGCCAGCGCCAGTGCACGGCGGCGCGGTAACCGTCGAGCAGCCCGAGCTGGGCCAACGGGTACACCCCGGCCGACAGACCGCCGATCACACAGCCGGTGCGCACCAGTTGCTTGAGGGCGGCGCTCAGTTGCGAGGCGATGACAGTGGGTGGCTCGTCGGCCAGCAGGAACAGCTTCTGCAAGCCATCCAGCTTGCCGGCCCACGGCTCACCCGGCAGTTGCCAGGCGCCATCGCCGGCAGGCTCGGCGAGCAGGAACGACAGTTCATACACCACCTCCGGATGCACTCGCTGGGCGACGCGCAAGGCCTCCTCAGCCAGCGCAAGCGTGAGTGCTTTTGTGCTGGGCCAAATCAGGAAACCAATTTTGTGGTCGGGCATGGAGTGCTATCCGAAGCGAGTAACAGTAATGAAGGCGTGGGCCAATGCTAGCCCGTAAACCAACGCAAATCTCAAAAACAATGAAGACTACTCTCCTGTAGGAGCGAGGGGGACGCCTACTTCTTGCTCGCGAAAAACCTGAGAGCACCGAGGGGTGCCTGGCTCCCCGCGTTACCGTTGACGGTCTTCGCGAGCAAGCTCGCTCCTACAGGGATGGGCATGGTTATTTCAGGCTGCCGGAGAGGAACTGCTGCAACCGCTCGGACTGCGGATTGACCAGCACCTCACGCGGGTTGCCGCGTTCTTCGACGATGCCTTTGTGCAGGAACACCAACTGGTTGGACACTTCACGGGCAAAGCCCATTTCGTGGGTGACCACCACCATCGTGCGGCCTTCCTGGGCCAGGTCCTGCATGACCTTGAGCACTTCACCCACCAGTTCCGGGTCGAGCGCCGAGGTGGGTTCGTCGAACAGCATCACCTCCGGCTCCATCGCCAGGGCACGGGCAATCGCCACGCGCTGCTGCTCGCCGCCGGACATATGGCCGGGGAACGCATCCTGACGATGGCCCACGCCGACCTTGGCTAGGTAGTGCTCGGCCTTTTCACGCGCTTCTTTCTTCGACACGCCCAGCACATGCACCGGCGCTTCCATCACGTTTTCCAGCGCGGTCATGTGCGACCACAGGTTGAAATGCTGGAACACCATGGACAGGCGCGAACGCATGCGTTGCAGTTGCTTGGGGTCGGCGGCCTTGAGCGCGCCGTCCTTGCTGGCCACCAGCTTCAGCTCTTCGTTGTTGAGCAGGATCTTGCCGGCGTGGGGTTGCTCCAGCAGGTTGATACAGCGCAAAAAGGTACTTTTGCCCGAACCGCTGGAACCGATGATGCTGATCACATCACCGGCCGCGGCAGCCAGGGACACGCCTTTGAGCACTTCATGACTGCCATAGCGTTTATGCAGGTCTTGGACTTCAAGCTTGTACATGCGGTCGGTTCTCACAAAAACAGGTGGTCAGTCGTTGAGCAAGCGCCCGTGCCGCAGCGCATCGCGCCCCGCCACCTTGGCCAGCCAGAAACCCGCTTGGGCATAACGTAGCCGTTCAACGGCAAACAACACCCCCGAGGTGCCCGCGCAAATGAGGCTGACGCGGTCTTCCAGGGGGTCAATCACTTCAAAAATCGGCTCGCCCTTTTCGACCCAGTCACCGGCTTTGCGCAGGTAACTGATCACGCCGGCGTGGGGCGCGAACAGCAATTCGGTGCCTTCGAACGGCATGCCTTCGCACGGCTCAAACTGCGGCGCCGGCCATTGGCCGTTGATCAGGCCCTGCTCGGCGAGAAACGCGAGGATGCCTTCGGCGTGGAAAATCGCTTCATCGCGGCCGGTGTCGGCCTGGCCGCCCAATTCCAGGGTCGTCGCCAGGCACGCCAGCGGCACCTGCGCGTCGGGGAACAGCCGCGACAACCGCAACCAGGGCAGCGAACAGGCTTCATCAAACGAACTGCCACCGGAATCTTCCGCCAGCAGGCCGACTTTCACATTCAGATGCGCCGACAGCGAACGCCACTGCGGCCAATGCTGGGGCAGCGCGTACATATGCAGCGCGGCTTCGGCGTCGCAATGCAGGTCGAGCACCACATCGGCGCCGCACGCGTGGCTCAGCAACAGGCGCTGCATGCCTTGCAATTGGCTGCTCGGTGCGGGCAAGGCAGCGAGCACGTCACTCATGGCCTGGCGGATCAGGCGCACGTTGGCGTGCGGATCATCACCCAGCTTGCCGTGCAGCAAGGCCGCAACCGGCTCGCTCAACTCGACGAAATCGCGGTTGAAGTTCTTGCCGCTGCCCACCTCGAAGCGGCCCTGGTGGCTGCCTTGCAACAGCTGGCCCAGGCCCATCGGGTTGGCCACTGGCACCAGCTCGATCACCCCATTGAGGGCACCTTGCCGTTCCAGTTCGGTGAGGCGTTTTTTCAGCTCCCAGGCAGCGCGCATGCCGGGCAATTCATCGGCGTGCAGGCTGGCCTGGATATAGGCCTTGCGCTCGCCGCTGCCGAAGCGGAATACGCTCAGCTGGCGCTCGCAGCCCAGGTGCCCCCAGGGCAACAGGTGATCGATACGTTGCATATCAGTGCTTCCTTGGAGCCAGGTAGCTCAGCCAGCGGCGCTCGGCCAACTTGAACAGGCGCACCAGGATGAAGGTCAGGCACAGGTAGAAAGCGCCGGCGGTGATATAGGCTTCGAACGGCAGGTAGAACTGTGCGTTCACCGTGCGCGCGGCACCGGTGATGTCGATCAGGGTGACGATGGAGGCCAGGCTGGTGGTCTGCAGCATCATGATCACTTCGTTGCTGTATTGCGGCAGCGCGCGGCGCAGGGCCGACGGCAGCAGGATGCGGCGGTACAGCTTATAGCGCGACATGCCCATGGCCTTGGCCGCTTCGATCTCGCCATTGGGCGTGGCCTTGAGGCTACCGGCAATGATCTCGGCGGTGTAGGCACTGGTGTTGATCGCAAAGGCCAGGCACGCGCAGAAGGTGGCGCTGGACAGCAGCGGCCACAGGACGCTTTCACGCACGGCTTCGAACTGCGCCAGGCCGTAGTAGATCAGGAACAGCTGCACCAGCATCGGTGTGCCACGGATCACGTAGGTGTAAAGCCACGCCGCGCCGTTGACGAGCGGCTGCTTGGACACGCGCATCAGGCCCAGGGGCAAGGCGGCGAGCAGGCCGAAGAACAGTGAGATGGCGAGCAGTTTCAGGGTGGTCAGCAAGCCGCCGAGGTACAGCGGCATGGCCTCCCAGATGACGTTGTAGTCGAAGATCATAGATCAGCCGCCCTTACGCCTACCGAGTAGCGCTTCTCAAGATGACGCAGGGCCAGCAACGACACGCTGGTGATCACCAGGTACATCGCCGCCACTGCGAGGAAGAAGGTAAAAGGCTCGCGGGTGGCGTCTGCCGCCTGCTTGGCCTTGAACATCATGTCTTGCAGGCCCACCACCGAGATCAGCGCAGTGGCCTTGGTCAGTACCAGCCAATTATTGGTGAACCCAGGGATTGCCAGCCGGATCATCTGCGGCACCATCACCCGGAAAAACACCTGGAAGCTGCTCATGCCATACGCCAGGCCGGCTTCGGCCTGGCCCTTGGGAATGGCCATGAAGGCGCCACGGAAAGTTTCCGACAGGTAGGCGCCAAAGATGAAACCCAGGGTGCCGATACCGGCGGCCAAGGGGTTCAAGTCAATATAGTCGTCATAGCCGAGCATCGGCGCGACGCGGTTGAGCAAGTCCTGGCCGCCGTAGAAAATCAGCAGGATCAACACCAGGTCGGGGATCCCGCGGATCACCGTGGAGTACAAGTCACCCAGCCAGGCCAACCAGCGCACCGGCGACAGGCGTAACGCGACCCCGATCAGACCCAGAACAATGGCCAAGGCCATGGACGACAAGGCGAGCTGAAGCGTCAACCATGCGCCATCGAGGATGACGGCCCCGTAGCCTTTCAACATGATTCAGGTCCTCGAAAAGGGGGATGAAAAAATGGCGCAAACTTCAGAGACCTCTGTTGCTTGCGCCATTCGGGACAGACCGCTGCGACGATTTACTTGGCGTCGGCGCCGTAAATGTCGAACTTGAAGTACTTGTCCTGGATTGCCTTGTATTTGCCATTGGCACGGATCGCCGCGATCGCCGCGTTGATACGATCCAGGTTTTCCTTGTCGCCTTTGCGTACCGCGATGCCTATGCCGTCGCCGAAGTACTTGACGTCGGTGAAGGCCGGGCCGGTGAACGCATAGCCTTTACCAGCCGGCGTGTCGAGGAAGCCTTCCTGCAGCAGGGTGGCGTCGGCCACGGTGCCGTCGAGGCGACCGGCTTCCACGTCCAGGTAGATTTCGTTCTGCGAGCTGTAAGGCACCACCGTGGCGCCTTTAGGTGCGAGCACTTCCTTGGCGAAACGGTCGTGGATCGAGCCACGCTGCACGCCGATCTTCTTGCCCTTCAGTTCGTCCAGGCTGTCGCTGACCACGGTGCCTTCCTTCAACACCAGGCGCGCCGGGGTCAGGTAGTAGCGGTTGGTGAAGTCCACGGACTTCTTGCGGTCTTCGGTGATGGACATGGACGACAGGATCGCGTCGATCTTGCGCACTTTCAGTGCCGGGATCAGGCCGTCGAATTCCTGCTCGACCCAGGTGCACTTGACCTTCATCTCTTCGCACAGGGCGTTGCCGATGTCGTAGTCAAAGCCGACGATGCTGCCATCCGGCGCCTTCGAGGCAAACGGAGGGTAAGCCGCTTCGATACCAATTTTCAGTGGCTTGCCTTCGGCGAAAGCCTGCATGGACAGCACGGACAGCGCCAGGGCGCCCAACAGCACGAGTTTCTTCATCTTGGGACTCCATCGGTATAGGGCAAAACAGCAGTATGAGCCATGGCCCACGATGCGGCGAAGGTGAAACCGAATAGCGTTGCTGCGTCCTGCGCGGGCAACTACCTGCGACGACGAGCGAGTGATCGGCATTCTAACGACAGGCCGGAAGCCGATATTTCCTCAATGCGACAACAATTTACAGAAGCACTGAGAAAGCGGTTCCAGCTCATTGACAGCCTCTGGATTTTATGCAGAGACAAAAGACACTAAACCTGTTGTTGCTGCAAATTGCGGGCCTATTATTCGCAAACCCTTCTAGCACGGCAAGTGTGGTGTTTAATCTTATTGCGGGGAGTGTCTGGAATGCGGCTTTTCCGGGCGACGGCGTAGCGCTTTGCCTCAGGTTTGGGCATGGGGTTACACATTTGCGCCGACCGGTAACATTCAGAAACCTCCTACGACAGAAACCGATATTTATTTGCTTGATGGTTATGCACGTCTATCAGACAGCACCAGGCTCAGCTTGAAATGCATTCAACCTGTAGGAGCGAGCTTGCTCGCGAAAAACGTCAACGATAACGCGAAAAACCTGATCCCCCGCGGCGTTCTCAGGTTTTTCGCGAGCAAGAACTAGGCGTCCCCCTCGCGCCTACAAAAGTGACCGGTCAGTGCCCATGCCGAGCGGGGGCACGTGGGCAAGCCACATACATTGATCCGGTTTTGCCGGTGGTATCGAACTGCCCCCCACAAAAAAGCCCCACCCGGCTGACACCGAATAGGGCTTGGTCTCACAAACCGGCTTACGCGACGTTCATGGTCTTGTGCGTTTCGATCAAATGCGCCACCACACTCGGGTCCGCCAGGGTGGAGATGTCGCCCAGGGCGTCATATTCGCCCGTGGCAATCTTGCGCAGGATACGGCGCATGATTTTGCCCGAACGCGTCTTCGGCAAGCCGGGTGCCCACTGGATCACATCCGGCGAAGCGATTGGCCCGATCTCTTTGCGCACCCAGTTTTTCAGTTCCAGGCGCAGCGCTTCGGTCGGCTCTTCGCCATTTTTCAGGGTGACATACACATAGATGCCCTGCCCCTTGATGTCATGCGGCACGCCCACCACCGCCGCTTCGGCGACTTTCGAGTGCGCGACCATGGCGCTTTCGATCTCGGCGGTGCCCATGCGGTGGCCGGACACGTTCAACACGTCGTCCACACGCCCGGTGATCCACCAGTAGCCGTCTTCATCGCGACGCGCGCCGTCACCGGTGAAATACATGCCACGGAAGGTCTTGAAGTAGGTGTCGACGAAACGGTCATGGTCGCCGTACAGGGTACGCGCCTGGCCTGGCCACGAATCGAGGATCACCAGGTTGCCTTCGGCGGCGCCCTCGATGATGTTGCCCAGGTTGTCCACCAGTGCCGGCACCACGCCGAAGAATGGCCGCGCAGCGGAACCTGGCTTGAGTGCATGGGCGCCCGGCAGCGGGCTCATCAGGGTGGCGCCGGTCTCGGTCTGCCACCAGGTGTCGACGATCGGGCAACGGGATTGGCCGACGTTCTTGTAGTACCAGTCCCAGGCTTCCGGGTTGATCGGCTCACCCACCGACCCGAGCAGGCGCAGGCTGCTGCCATCCACGCCTTCGCACGCGGCGGTGCCGGAGGCCATCATGGCGCGGATTGCGGTCGGCGCGGTGTAGAGGATGTTGACCTTGTGCTTGTCGACGATCTTGCCCACCCGGGTGATGTCCGGGTAGTTCGGCACACCTTCGAACAGCAAGGTGGTCGCGCCATTGGCCAGCGGGCCGTAGACAATATAGGTGTGGCCGGTGACCCAGCCGACGTCGGCGGTGCACCAGTAGACTTCGCCCGGGCGGTAGTCGAACACGCGCTCGTGGGTCAGGGCCGCGTACAACAGGTAGCCGCCAGTGGTGTGCTGCACGCCTTTAGGCTTGCCGGTGGAGCCGGAGGTGTAGAGGATGAACAGCGCTTCTTCGGCGCCCATCTCTTTGGGCGCACACACGGTGCCCGCCACTTTCATCAGGTCTTCGTACCAGATGTCGCGATGCTGGTTCCACTTGATGCTGCCATTGGTGCGCTTGCACACGATGACCTTCTGGATGCTGCTGGTTTCCGGGTTGGTCAGTGCGTCGTCGACGTTAGCCTTCAGCGGAATTTTCTTGCCGGCGCGGATGCCTTCATCGGCCGTGATCACCACCTTCGACTTACAGTCGATGATGCGACCGGCCAGCGCTTCCGGCGAGAAACCGCCGAACACCACCGAGTGGATCGCACCGATACGGGCACAGGCCAGCATGGCGACCACGGCTTCGGGGATCATCGGCATATAGATAGTCACCACGTCGCCGCGGTGCACGTCCTGGCCACGCAGGGCGTTGGCGAACTTGCAGACTTCTTCATGCAGCTCGCGGTAGGTAATGGTGCGGCTCTCGGCAGGGTCATCGCCCTCCCAGATGATCGCGGCCTGGTCGCCGCGCTCGGCGAGGTGACGGTCCAGGCAGTTGTAGGACACGTTCAGGGTGCCATCGGCAAACCACTTGATGTCGACATGGTGGTCGTCGAACGAGGTCTGTTTCACCACGGTGAAAGGCTTGACCCAGTCAAGGCGCTTGGCTTGCTCGCGCCAGAAACCATCGGGGTTGACCACCGACTGCTGGTACATGGCCTTGTAGGTCGCCTCGTCGGTCAGCGTGTTGGCTGCTACTTCGGGGCGAACGGGGTACAGGGAAGCCGCACTCATCTTTCTTACCTCGGTGAATAGTTGTTTTTGTATGGCCCAGTTGTAGCCGGGGTGGGCCTATAGAACCATTCGACGATGGTAGTAACAAGACCCTACAAATTACCCTGCTATCTCCACCTGCCCCTCTGGCCCGCGCCCTGCGTGGCTTTGCCCACAGATGAAAAAACCTTTACCACGGGATTGTTACAAAAACCGCCAACAGTCTTTATCAAAAGCACGGGTATATGAATATAACCTGCGGGCCTAAAATCAATTCCGCCAACCAAGGCGCTCTGGTTAACACACAGCAGTGATTAACAGAGCAGTGATTAACACCGTAACAGCCCCCACGAAGGCACGTTAATCCGAACTAACCAACCCTAAGTTACACACGTGGCCTCACAAGGGCCCCGTGACCCCTTTCGCCCTGAAGAAGGTAAATAGAGAAATGAAAGCTTTATTAGTTATGGCCCTCAGCAGCTTGTGCGCCACCGCCGCCCTGGCCGACGAGGCCCCGACTGAGCTGGCCGGCCAGAACGCCCCGATTGTTGAAGACTACACCTACAGCACCAAGCTGGATGTGGCCAAAGTAGTGTCCATGAGCACTGTTCCGGACGTTTGTGAAGTTGTTCCGGTGAAGATGGAATATGAAGACTCGCAGGGTCAGCGCCATATTCTTAACTACCACGTAATGGGCAATGGTTGCTCTAACGGGTAATCAACTTGTTAGTCAGGTAAACCTGATCTTATTCGCCGCAAGAAATTGTTCTTGCGGCAAAGAGCAGGCCCACCCCGTGACTTCGCGCTTATCCTCGCGCCGGTTTCACGACCGTACGATCATCCGGCAGCCCCCAGTAAACCAGGGCCGCGCAAAGAACGCAGAACGGCGCCAACGCCAGCATCCCCAGGTACGTGTTGCCGCTCACATCGTTGATGTAGCCCACCAGCAACGGCGCCACCATCCCACTGAGCTGCCCCACCGTATTCACGGCGGCAATCCCCCCGGCGATCGCAAGGCCGGTGAACGCCTGCTGCGGAATCGTCCAGAAAATCGGGATGGCAATGAACACACCGGCCGTGGCCAAGACCAGGAATGAGGTCAGCAGCACGTAGTGGTCATTGAAATAGCACGCGGCGAAATAGCCCACCCCACCGACCAACATGCACATCCACAGGTACTTGCGCCGCTCGCCGGTGGCGTCGGAACGCCGGGTGACAATGATCATGCCGATGGCGGCCACCAGATAAGGCAGCGCGGTCAGGAACCCTACGGTCACCTGGCTTTCGATACCCGATGCACTGATCAGGTGAGGCATCCAGAAATTGAGGCCATACCCGGTGAGCTTGACCATGAAGTAGATCACCGACAGCACGGCCACCTGCCGAGTGAAGATCACCTTGAACAACGAAGCCTGAATCGGCCTGGATTGCTTTTTATCGTTGTCCAGGTTGCGCTGCAGCACGTCCTTTTCAGCCTGGCTCAGCCATTTGGCGGATTGGATATCCCGATCAAGTCGGTACAGCACCACCACCCCGAGCACGCTGCACGGCAACCCGGACAAGATGAACAACCAGTGCCAGCCTGCCAGCCCCAGAAAGCCGTTCATGTACTCGAGGATTATCCCCGACACGGGCGCGCCCAGAACGCCGGCCAGTGGAATCGACAGAAACCAGATGCCGTTCATGCTCGCCAGGTTCTTTTTGGGAAACCAGCAGGCCAGATAGAACAGCAGCGCCGGGCCAAAACCGGCCTCCATCACGCCAATCAAAAAACGCAGGAAGTACAAGGTGTACTCGTTATAGGCAAACACCAGTGCCGCGGTCGCCAGCCCCCACGACACCATGATGCGACAGATCCAGCTCGGCGCCCCATAACGCTTGAGCCCATAACTGCTGGGCACTTCGAACAGCACATAGCCAAAGAAGAAGATACTCGCGGCAAAGCCATACGCCGCATCGGACAAGCCCAGCTCTGCCTGCATCTGGGTCTTGGCGAAGCTGATATTGATCCGGTCAAAATAAGAAAACAGGAAACACACAATGGTCAGCGGCAGAATTCGCCAGGCGATGCGCCGGTAGAGCAGCAGCTCATCAATACCGGCCGGGTTTACGACAGCGCTTGGAATTGCAGTAGCCATGTTATTTCTCCGTAATTATTGTTGTTGGAGATTATTTATTCCGGCCACGGACGTAGCCGGCTACACCCTCAGGGCACCGATAACCCGCGGTTCACCTCAACTGCACGGCTGCGGGTGCAACGGGCGACGACTCACCAGCACACCGTCCTCATCGGCATACAACCACTCGCCAGAGCTAACGCGGGTGCCCGCCAGGCTGAGTACCGCTCGCACACCCCCGCCCCGGTCATTGCTCGACCGTACCGGCCAGCGCCCGGTGGCGATGACCCCGAGCTCTATGCCGGCCAGCGCTCTGACATCGCGCACGTTGCCGTGAATCAACACACCCGCCCAGCCGTTGCGCCTGGCCAGGGCCGCCAGGTTCTCGCCCAGCAATGCCAAGGGATCGAGCCCGGCATCCACTACGAGCACGCGGCCATTGCCTGCCTCCCCGAGCAGGGCGCGAAGGTCACCGTTACACCCCTGCGCCTGGAGCGTGACGATGTGGCCCTGGCAACGGCGCACGGTACCGAACCAGGCCCACTGGCCCGGCAGTACGCGCACATCGCCGCTGCGGACCATGGCCTCGTGCTGGTCACAAAGATCGGCAGTCGAAAAATCCATCTCAACCGACCTCTTCTTTAGCTGCGAGCCCGCGTAACTCGTCAAAGCTGCCCAGTCGCCCCAGGAACGCACTGGCAGCCACTGTGTACGGGTTGGCAAGCCAGACCTGACCGGGCCCGGAGCGGCCCGGAAAGTTGCGGTTGATCGCACTCACGGTCACCTGGTCCGCGCGCGTGGAGGACCCCGGCCCGCAGTTGGCACAGGCCCCACACCCCGGCATGATCATCTCGACGCCCAGGCGCTCGAAGGTGGCCAGGTAGCCCTTGTCGATGCAGTAGTCTCGAACCGCCAACGTGCCATATTGCAGGTAGAGCCGGGTGCGCTCATGCAGCGACAAACCCTGTGCCAACCCCCAGGCAAGCACCTCGTGGTAATAGTCAAAGTCCTCGCGCTTACCGGCGGTACAGGAGCCGCCGTAGGCAATGTCTACAAGCACAGGCGTTTCAAGCGCCGCAAGGGCCATGGCGTTTCCGGGGTCGCCGGGCGCAGCGACCAGCGGTGTCAGGCGCGCGCAGTCGATCGCCAACTGCGCTTTGTACTCAGCCCCCGCATCGCTGAATAACCACGCCTCCACTTCAATGGCCACGCCCCGGCGCTCGAGGATGAAATCCACGGTTTTCTGGTCGGGCCGCACGATGCCGGTAAACCCGCCCAGCTCCGCCACCATATTGGTCAGCGTGGCCCGCTCATCAATCGACATGGCCTGCACCGCCTCGCCGGTGTATTCGAAGACCGCACCAATCGCATGCCCCTGACGAATCAACGGCGCCCGCAACAACTCGAGCACCACGTCCTTGGCCGTCAACCCAGGCGCAAGCCGGCCATTGAGTTCGACGCGGATGATCTCGGGCATCCGGCAGCGGATGTAACCCGTGGCCCAGCTATTGGCAATGTCCGTGGCACCGGCACCGAAGGCCAGGCAGCCCAACGCGCCCGCGTGCGGGGTATGTGAATCCGTGCCGACCACCACCTGGCCGGGGAGCGCGTATTGCTCGGTCATCAAGGCGTGACAGATGCCCTCCGACCCAGGCTGGTCTTTCAATGCACCGTGCTCGATCACCGGGTAACGCCGCACAAATTCATCATGGGCGCTGGCTAACCCACCCACCGCCGCGAGCAGGTTGCCACGCACATGGGCAGCGCTCTGGCCCGCCAGGATAAGGTGATCTTGAAAGGCAATAATCTGCTGCGGCCGCACCAGCGCCACGTCGTCACCGAAGGCGTCGTGCATCAGGTGCGCGCACATCCCGGTGAAGTAGTCGTGGCTGAAACGCCAGTCGGCAGAAATAAACACGCCATCCCCTTTCACCACCTCGCCCTGCGACTCGATGCGCCGGCGCTCGATGATCTTTTCGACCAACGTCAGCGGGCGGTGGCGCGGGACAGGGTTGAACACGTTGGCAGCGCGCGGTGGCAGGTGGGCTTTGCTGAACGCCAGCAGGCCGCCCGCGCGAATCACCGCCTGCGTCACGGCATCGCGCCCGGCCAGGAACTCGTCGATCGCGATGGCTTCGCCGGCGCGGATACGCTCGATCAAGCCGAAATCGGTCGAGGTGTAGATGCCGATGTTGTCGCAGTTCTGCCGATAGATCCGCTCGAAGCTCTCGGCAATGATCAGCCGGATACCGGCGGACTTTTCCGCCAGCGGGCTGGACTCCCGCGAGGAACCCTTGCCATAGCGCTTGCCCGCCACCGTGACCGCGAACCCGCCCGCTTGCACCGCAAAATTGCCGATGGGATAACCATCTTGTGTCTTGAAGCCAACATAGGGGAACTCACACAGCCGCGAGTCGTAAGTCATCATGACGACCACGGGGGTGATTTCATCGGTGGAAATATCATCACGTAGCGGCAGCGCCTCGGCCAGCGTGATGTCGCGCCCCTGCAGCTGGGCACGAACGGCCTCGCTGTGGCGGGATAAAAATAGGATGCGTCCTTCAAAGCGCAGTGTTGTTTTAGTCATATGCCCTCTCCTTCCTGAGAGCGATACTAAACATCGACCCGTTTAACGGTAGTGATCATTGCTCAGCACACCCATCACCAAATATCGGTGCTCCATGCAGTCAATCTGGCGATTTGACCCCACCTCCCTGAAGCTCTTCATTGCCGCCTGTGAACTGGGCAGCATCGCGCGCGCCGCCGAACGAGAAAACATGGTGGCCTCGGCGGTGAGCAAGCGCATTGCCGAACTGGAAGAAGCCGTTGGCACGCCCTTGTTCTATCGGCATAAAAAGGGCATCACCGCCACACCTGCCGGCGACTGTTTGCTTGAGCACGCAACGCGGGTGGTCGATGACTTATTGCAGATGAGCGCGCAACTGTCCGGCTTCGCCAAGGGCCAGCGCGGGCATATCAGGGTCGGCGCGAATCGTTCCAGCATCATCCAGTTCCTGCCCCACGACCTTCGCGCCTTCCGCACGGCCCACCCGCAGATCGAAATAGCGCTTGAGGAGCAAACCAGCGAAGAAGCCCTGGAGGCGGTGCTCGGCAATCAACATGACCTGGGCATTGGCACCGGCCTGTGCGACGCGGTGGAACGCGGGCTGGAGGTGCATGATTACCACTGGGATGAACTGGTGCTGGTGGTGCCGATGGACCACCCGCTGTGCCAGCACCGCGTGATCGCCTTTTCAGACAGCCTGGCGTTCAGCCATATCGCCCTGCACAAGGACAGCCCGCTGTACCGGACGCTGGACCAGGCCGCGCGGAACGAGGGCCAAACGATCCACTATGAAGTGCATGTGAAGAGCTTTGATGCGGTATGCCGGATGGTCCAGGCGCACATGGGTATCGCCGTCATCCCCCGAAAAGCGGTGAGCCACACCGACGGGCCGGCGCTGGTCAGCATCCGGTTGAGCGACAGCTGGGCGTGCAGGCGTTTTCACATCGTCACCCGGCCGCCGCCGTATCAATCGGCGGCGTGCAGAAGCCTGCTGCAGTTTCTTCGCGCCCAAATACCCGCCCCGGCAAACTGAGCCCCGCCCCGCCAGCGCAAGGATTTGCCACGCTGGCGCGGGCGCATGGCAAATGCCCGCGCAAATCCGGCCACCGTCCGTCAAAAAATTCCTACCCCGCCAACCCCTGTAAACCCTCACTCCGGCTTAAATAGCCGTCTTTTTGTGTGCTCGCCGGGACAATCCGCCACAACACAAAGCCGAATTTTTCCCTATAATGCGCGGGTAAATCGGGCCTGCAATATCCCTTTACACAGGGACGAAGAGCCAGACCTGAGGCGGCGCCGGAGCACGCTCTACCGCTGCGCCCCTCAAGCCTCACGCAGCGCACCCGTACACCCAATTCCGTTTAATGCCTGCGCGAGCTGTTGCAACAAACGATTCCTTAAGATCCACCGGGCCCTGGGGCCATGTGAACACCCAACCATCCGGTTTCACACGGGCACCTTTGAGCCCTCACGCAGGAGACGACACGTCATGCTGAGCTGGGACGAATTCGACAAAGAAGAAGACGGCGAAGTAGCCACCAAAGGCGCCAACGCCGGCCACGCCACCGAAGCCAACATGGACCGCCTCGACGGTGCCGGCGCCGCTGCCGCCATCGAAGCCCGCGCCGTCACCGCCAGTGACTCCGCCGCCATCGTGCGCGCCAAGGCCGCCCTCGACAAACTCGACGTCGCCGAAGGCCTCGCCGAGCTCGAAGGCGCCTCCGCCCGCGTCGCCGTTGACGAAAAGCGCATGATCAACTGCCGCGCCGACCTCAACCAACTCGTGCCCTTCAAGTACGACTGGGCCTGGCAGAAGTACCTCGACGGCTGCGCCAACCACTGGATGCCGCAAGAGGTCAACATGACCGCCGACATCGCCCTGTGGAAAAACCCCGAAGGCCTGACCGACGACGAACGCCGCATCGTCATGCGCAACCTGGGCTTCTTCTCCACCGCCGACTCCCTGGTCGCCAACAACCTCGTACTGGCCGTGTACCGCCTGATCACCAACCCGGAGTGCCGCCAGTACATCCTGCGCCAGGCCTTCGAAGAAGCGATCCACACCCACGCCTACCAGTACTGCATCGAATCGCTGGCCATGGATGAAGGCGAGATCTTCAACATGTACCACGAGATCCCATCGGTCGCCAAAAAGGCAGCCTGGGGCCTCAAATACACCCGCTCCATCTCCGATCCGAAGTTCGAAACCGGCACCGTCGACACCGACAAAGAGTTGCTGCGCAACCTGGTCGCCTACTACTGCGTGCTGGAAGGCATCTTCTTCTATTGCGGCTTCACCCAGATCCTCTCCATGGGCCGCCGCAACAAAATGACCGGCGTGGCGGAGCAGTTCCAGTACATCCTGCGTGATGAGTCGATGCACTTGAACTTCGGTATCGATGTGATCAACCAGATCAAAATCGAAAACCCGCATTTGTGGGATGCCGAGATGAAGGAAGAAGCGACCCAGATGATTCTGCAGGGTACGCAGCTGGAGATCGAATACGCGCGGGATACCATGCCGCGTGGGGTGCTGGGGATGAATGCGGCGATGATGGAGGATTATCTGAAGTTTATTGCTAATCGTCGTTTGTCGCAGATTGGCCTCAAAGAAGAGTATCCAGGAACGACTAATCCGTTCCCGTGGATGAGCGAAATCATGGACTTGAAGAAAGAGAAAAATTTCTTCGAAACGCGCGTGATCGAGTATCAGACCGGCGGCGCGCTGAGCTGGGATTAAGTAACTTCATAGATAATAAAAACCCTGAGCCAGCTCAGGGTTTTTATCAAATCCAAATATAACAATTCAACAGCTACACCTTAGCTTCAGCGACCGCAGACCTCAGCAACTCCAACTCTTCCAATAATAACTTGTTCATACGCTCCAACTCAACATTCCTTTCCTTTAGTACCGTTTTAGATGGTTTATCAGAATTATGATAGCTAGGTATATCAAACGCCAACTCCAGCTCATCCTTATAAGGCATCAACGGTTGGTATAGTTGATAAAAAGCCCTTCCAACAGCACCTTTAAACAGCTCAAGCTCAGGCTTATTTTGGCCCGATGACAAAATATGCTGTGTTGCAATACCTGGATACGGATCTATATAAACTATCTTCTTCAGACCTAATTGATACGCTTTTTTCGCACAAAGCTCGCAAGGGCTTGCCGTGGTGAATAATACACCACCAGACAATTTCTGCCCTCCATGCTTCGCTATCTGCATAAAAGCATTTTCTTCAGCATGCAGCGCTCGGGTATGAACTTGATTTTTCTCGCCTTCTATTTCATTCTGAACACTTTTAAAACAGAAAGAAAAGTTTCTATTAGACTCCTTATTCGTAGCAATCAACTGAGAGTATTTTGCAGAAATAGCGTTTCTAAACACCGCAGACTTCAACTCATACTCACTATAATCCGTCTTATTCCTCCCTTCCAAAAGATCCTCTGCACTCCTCAGCATGCAAGGAGTTTGTCCTTGCGGAGTATTATTCCAACCAATTGCCTTGACACTATAACTCTCATCAGTAACAACTGCCCCAACCTGCCGAGAGATGCATCCTGAACTCTGCTTAGCCGTGTATGCGATCTGCATGCAACTTTCGATTGACGTTGGCATGACTAATCCTGGATGCATCATCAAGGTGACATACCAGGCTAACTGACTGACCAAATCATTATGAGTAAACTCACTATTTTTCGAATTATAAATATGTATATCAGAAATCTCGATACACTCTTGTACATTCTGCGCAACGAACTTTTTCATACCTGAAATTTTTTCAGGATATTCTTTATCATCCAAAATTTTTATTTCGTGGTCTGATAGTTTTCTATACCCTCTAAGGCTATTCAACCTTTCCAAATTTGACGTATTTATTGACACTAAATAGAAATTTGCATATCGCCGCTTAAGAAAAAATGCCTCATAGGGATTTCTGATTGCATCTATAACGATCCTACAAGGCACTTTATCCGAACGAGCTTTTTTATGGGCCAACTTAATTAAAATATTTAGATGTTTTGGAAAATTAAAAATTTCGGTCGCTACAAAAGCAGAACTATTTGCGGCTCCTGAAGATCGAACATTATCACCGGCTTGTTGATAAACCTGAGTAAATCTTGCCCTTCCTAGAAACCCCATAAAAAGACTAGTGACGTTTGGCATTTCTGTGAAGTAGAGTTCAAAATGTAAACTCACATCTTTATATTCGGTAGAATAACGTGCTGCATCAACACTCAAAACTCTAGCTCGAACCTCATTTAATGTAGAAGAAAAACCAGCGACTTCAACATCTGTTAATGGAGCAGCAAAATCAAAGCAGTTTATGTAATTGCAAAATTCAGAATCTGACAATAGGAGTAGATGATATGTAATAAGACTACTAGCTTCGATTCTATAAAATGGTGTCCAGCTCCCACCATCGATATATTTTTTTATTATCTTATGTTTTTTGAACTCGTTACGAGTCAGCCCTTCATAACCTTCACTCGGTATATCTAGCCGTTGTTCACAGAGTATCTTTGCCGCCGTTGTACAACCGGAACCGGTCCGCCCAGTCATACCTATGATCAGAAAATCCTTTGCATCCTCATAAATATTATCAACTACCAAAGAAGTACTAGACATTCTTGAAACCTCCATTTTTCATTTGAAACCGCGATTTATCGATGTATTACAACAACACCGCTTCACTTCCGTATAAAACTACTAATATCAAAAAGCCTTCACATACTCGCACACTTTTTTCAATATAGAAATCTCCGACAATAAAACAGGAAACTGTCGTCATTGTTTTCATAAGTCGACAGCTCTACCCTGGGCTTCGGTGCCTAAGAAACGCCCAACGTGGAAGCCAGCCTCACTCACACAGCCGAAAACCGCCTGCCCTAAACTCAGACGGAGTAACGCTGCGCTAAGGCTGAGCCAGTTGGAGTTTCTTAAATCCGCTCTCTACGTTGGGCTCCTGCCCTTCCAAAACTCACGTAGAGGCCCTAGGAAATGCATAGTCAACATTTGCTCGACTTGCCGACAGCGAACAAAATAACCGAGACCGAGCCTTCAACTGCCGTAGTCTTCACCCGTCACAATCTTCACCTGCATGCCCTTCTTTTAGAAAACCAACCATGGTTCTGCGCGCGCGACCTAGGGCGTTTGATGGGCTGCTACCTCAATGAACGAACGACTCGTAAGCTAGATGCCGATCAACGGCAATACTTGAAGTTGCTGTTCCACGGTCAACCGGAAGACATGCTGATGATCAGCGAGTCCGGTGCATATGCACTGCTGGTCTATCACTACGCTCCAGAGAACAGGCTGCTACGGAGTTGGCTCACCAATGAAGTCGTCCCGACATTGCGTGATGAGCGTCAGCCCCGAACGGTGGAACGACCACTATTGAGCATGCTGGATTGGCCGGAGATGTCATTAAACCTGCTGCACTGGCAGGATGAAGGCTGGATTCGGCTTCGAGACATGCCCTATCTGTTGGTGAATCGAACCTATCGGAAAGAGTCAGCAAGGGTTCCGTGGTGGCGCAAAGTCACGCAAACTTTGCGAATGAAGCAGCGAATCTACTAGCGCAGACGACCGTCGAATCCCACCGACCTGTAGGAAATTTCGTAGACTCAATAGTGGCTACTCAGTATCGTCCGAGGGTTTTCTACCCTCGGCGGCTGTATGGATATTACGAAAGACAACACGGATTGGAACGACGCGGAACTGGCAGCAGCGGTCGAGGCGTACTTGAAGATGTTGGCCTGGGAAAAGAGCGGCCGGCCTTTCAACAAAGCCCTTGAAAACCGTCTTCTGCGTGAAGACCCGGTGGCTGGCCGTGCGAAGGGCTCCATCGAATTCCGCATGCAAAACATTTCCACCGTGCTTGTGCGTATGGGCTGGGACCGCATCGAAGGCTATAAGCCTGCCAAGAATGTGGGCACCGGCGTAGAACAACGCATCCGCCAAGCGCTCGCCGCGCAAGGTGTATTCGAATCCGAAGACGCGGCCCAGACGGCAGACGAGCAAACACTTATCCGCCGCGCATCCAAACTGCAGCAGCAACCGTTCCCTAAGCTGCCGGACGGCATTGCCCAGCCACAGAAAGTGTCGACCGTCAGCATGGCCTTTGTTCGTGACCCTAAGGTGCGCGCGTGGGTGCTCAAGGAAGCCAACGGCATCTGCGAAGGCTGCGGCTCAAATGCGCCTTTCGAGGTGGATGGTTTGCCATTTCTTGAAGTACATCACGTCAAGCACCTGGCCCAGAAGGGTTCGGATCGCACCACCAATGCTGTAGCCTTATGCCCCAATTGCCATCAGCGTTGTCACCGGTCGAGTGACCGGGAAGCTTTCACTGAAGAGCTTTACGCCAAAGTCGGAAGATTGGCACGGGAGTAAACTCCTGCGGTCACACCTGATGCACACTCAAAAAAATATTAGATAGGACCGAGGCCAACCCGTGAACCCAGACATGCTCGAAGCCGGCCCCGTAGACGCCAAAGTACTCTCCGTCTTTGACTTCGACGGCACCCTGACCCACCACGACAGTTTCGTGCCCTTCCTCAAGTTTGCCTTTGGTACCGGTGAGTTCTATGGCCGGATGGTCAAGCTGGCGGTGCCGGGGCTGCGCTTTCTGGTGCGGCAGATCAGCCGGGATGAGTTGAAGGCGCAGTTGATCCGCACCTTTATGACCGGGGTGGAGAAGGCGTGGGTGCAGCGCAAGGCCGAGGAGTATTGCCAGCGCAATTGGGCGCGGTTGATGCGCCCGGCGGGGGTGCTGTCGGTGGAACAGGAATTGGGCTCGGGGGCGGTGGTGACGCTGTGTTCGGCGTCGCCGGCGTTGGTGTTGCAGCCGTTTGCCGATCGGCTTGGGATCAGGTTGATTGGCACTGAGCTTGAGGTGGTCGACGGGGTGTTGACCGGCAAGCTCACCGGGAATAACTGCCGCTGTGAGAACAAGGTGCTGCGGCTGGAGGCGGTGTATGGCGACCTGGGGGAGTACCGGCTGCGGGCCTGGGGTGATACGCGCGGGGATCGGGAGTTGCTGGCGGCGGCGCAGGATGCGCACTTTCGGCATTTTCATGCGAAGAAGAAACGGCGGGCTCGGTTGCAGCGGTGATGCGGGTGGTGGGGTTGGCGGGGGATCGAGGTGGTCCCATCGCAGCCTCGCTGGGGCTCGACAGCGCCTACATTTTGCGCGGTGTCAGGCTGGATAGCGCACTACAGCGGTACTTTTAAGCAGCGATCCCGTTTTCTACGATTAAACCGTTAACGCGCTTGAACTCACCTTCATTGTTCGTCACCAGTACCAATCCAGAGCTTCTGGCATGACCGGCAATATGAAGATCATTAACGCCGATTGGCGTGCCCTTCTTTTCCAGATCTGAACGTATCGAGCCGTAGTGAAATGCGGCCCTGTCGTCGTAATGAACGACATCGAGCCGGGAAGTAAAATCTTCCACGGCTCGAGTATTTTTCTCTACGAATTGGCTTTTTTCAGCCCCGAGCATCAGCTCGGAGAGAGTGATTGACGAGATCACCATGCGGCCTACGTTCGCGTTGAATTTTTCCAGTATTTCAATGGGCCGACGCTTGATGATGTAAATCACGATATTGGTATCAAGCATGTACTTAATCATCAAAGGACTCTCGCTCTTGCTGGGTTTGATCGGCGCGTTCCTCCATAAAGTCATCAGATACCGGTTCGTTCGCAAGGAAAAAACTGTCCCACGTGTTTTCAATCGGCGAGATGATCAACTCGCGCCCCACTGCGCGGACCTCGACAGTTTTCACTCCTGCGGGAAAACGCATGTCGGCAGGGATGCGGATATTTTGCGTACGGTTGTTAGTAAAGATCGTTCCAGAAGACATTGAGAACACCTCTCTGGGATAGGGAATGGCTTGGAGAAAGATAGGCCGAGGATGCTCTATTGCATAGCTCTATGGCAGCCACCCGACGAACACCACGCTTAGAACTCATAGCGGGGAATGAACGCCGGTTATCGTCGATCAAGCCGGCTACATTTTGACCTCCGTAACAGCTGATATTTGCGTAATATCCCGCTATTCATCTCACGGACCCGAGCCCCATGAAATTCGACACGGCCTACAGCCTGAGTCTCGCTGACAAGCTGTCGATCTATGACGTGCGAGACCTGAATTTCGACGAAACCAACACCTTCGACTCCGGCAAGGACAGTTTCCTCTGCCCCAACGATGCCTGTCGTGCCGCCTTCGAAGCAGGCAATGTGCTGAGCACGTTTAACGCCAAGAACGTCAATTACCAACGCACTCCGCACTTCAAAAACACGCCGAGCACCCGGCATATCGACGGCTGCCGCTATGCCAGCGTCCATAAGAGCGCAGCAGGCGAAAACGACGATGAGCGTGAGGATAGTTTCCCATCGGAATTTGTCCTGACCCGACGTACGTATGAGCGTAAAACCGCAATGGACGGCACCGAGGGGTTGGGCCCACAAGATTCAGCGAAAATACCTTCAACCCGTAGCGGCGAATCTGTGAGTTCGAGCGACAGCACCCCGGACAAAACCAGCGTGTTTGCCCACCCGGTAGAGTGCTATGTGTCGAACATCGACGACAAGGACAGGCTCAAAAGCATGCCGCTTAAAATCGGCGATCAGACGGCGACCTACTGGACGTTTTTCAAGAAGATCGAATACCTGCAAGACAACAAGGGGCTGATCTACTGGGGCAAGATCAAAGCCATCAAGGACTACACCAGCAGCTTTCGCATCGACTTCGAAAAGAAGGTGTGGCTCGACAAGAAGCCTTACTCGGTCAACGTCTACCTGAGCAAAAAGCTCATCGAGAACTACCGCAAGCGCACGGCGTTCCTGGAGCAGATCAAGGCCGCGGCCGGCAGCGAGCGAGCCTTGTATTGCTTCTTCTATGGCGTGACGCCGGAGCTGAAACAGGTGCCGAGCAAGAAAAACCCCGAGCAGACGTTCGGGGTGTTCAGCGCGAATATCGAGAACCTGGATCACCTGATTATTCGCGAGGCGCCGGTATTGGAATAATGGGTTTTCAAAAATCCAGTAGATGAGCGGTCAAAACAACTGTACAAAAACACAGTATAGTTTGCCCTCCCCCGTCAAACCTGGAGACACCCCATGTCCTCTCTGGCAATGAGCTCTTTCGTCGAACAGCAGATCGTCCTGCATCAATTCACCGCCAAACACAGCGTGCAGGCCCGCGCCATGCTGGGCTGGAGCCGCGAAGCACTGGCCCGTCGGGCGGGCGTGACGGAAGAGGCTGTCCAGCAGTTTGAAAGCCAGGGCGATGTGGCGGATGAAACCCGCCTGGCCCTGGCGTTTCGGCTGGAGGCTGAAGGGCTGGTGTTTTTCCCGGGGTTTGCGCCGGGGTGGGGCATGAGTGTTCGTCAGTTTGCGACCTCACCTGCCGAACCCGTTGCACAAGGCGTCATCTCGCGGCTGATGAGCTCAACGGCGGCATCAATTGACTCACCAATGCCTCAACCGAATGGTGCGTAGAATCCAGCCGGGTCACCGGGCACGTCAGCGCCTTCAACCAGGTTTCATGCCGGCGTAAGCTCCGCAGGCTGTGGTTGCCGTTGTCATAGCGCGCGGCCCAGGCGAGGAACGCGACGCTGTTTTCATGGCGGTTGCCGCCCTCCAGAATCTGGTCCCCGTAACGTTGCACTTCCCGCTGGCGGAGCCGGTGCAGGCGAACGTCCGGGTCCAGGCGCAGGAACACCACCTGGGTGAAGCGCGGGATCATGGGATCGCCCCAGCCACACAGCGAGCCGGAGAGCACCCAGCTCTCATGGCCAACCGTATGTGCCTGCAGCAGTTGGATGCGCTCAGCCTTGGGCCGGGCGACGGTGTAGGGCGCCTCGGTGGGTTGCCAGTAAAAGTCGTCGGCGTCGAAGTACGCGACGCCCAGGCGTTCGGCCAGGGCGATGCCCAAGGTGCTGGTGCCGGCACCCGCGGCGCCGAGGATGTGGATTCTGTGGGCCATGCTTTGCGTTCTCCCAGGGCATTGAGTGTAAACCCTGGAAACACCGGGCCTGCCCGAATGCCGCAGGCGGCCGCCCATGTACCACTGTAGGAGCGAGGGGGACGCCTAGTTCTTGCTCGCGAAGAACGTCAACGATCACGCGGTAAACCTGATTCGCCGCGGCGTTCTCGGGTTTTTCGCGAGCAAGCTCGCTCCTACAAAAGTGACCGGTCAGTGCCCCTGCCGAGCGGGGCACCCAGGCCCTTCTGTAGGAGCGAGCTTGCTCGCGAAGAACGTCAACGATAACGCGGTAAACCTGATCCCCCGCGGCGTTCTCGGGTTTTTCGCGAGCAAGAACTAGGCGTCCCCCTCGCTCCTACAAAAGTTACCGGTCAGTGCCCGGCGCGCTCATTACACGTGATCAGGCTTGCGCTGTTGGCAGTTCAGCCCATTCGTCGGCCTCTGGCGCTGGCGCGAAGGGTTTGCCGGGCAAAAATGCCGGTTCCCTGATCGCCTGCGTCGCTTGTTCATAACCATAGGCCACCGACAGTAACGTGGCCTCGCTGTTGGCCGAACCATGGAAATAAAGCGCCGTAGGCATGCCTTCATCGTCCATGCCCGAGGGGACTGAAATCCCTGGGTAGCCAGCGGCGGCCGCGTAGAAATAGCGGTGGGACAGGAAGTTCGACACCAGGGCATCAAGCTTATGTGTCTTGAGCACGTCATCCACGGTGTTCTGGAAAATCGGGGTAATGTCTTCCCACAGCTCGTCACGCTCCTGCTGCGTAAGCTCCAGTTCATTGATAATTTCCAGCAGCTTCTGGTCCGGTTCGCCAGGCTGCTGGTGACGTTGATTGAATGCGATCAGTTCACTGAGCGACTTGACCGGCAGGCCCTCGCGTCCCGCCAGGTAACTTTCCAGCCGGTGTTTGACGTCCGTCATCAACGCTAGGCCGTAGGCCTCAAAAGCCGTATATGGAACAGCATCTTGCCGGGGCTGCACAGGGACCAGCGTCGCTCCCTTGGACTTCAACACCTCGAGCGCGTCGTCAAAATGCTGTTTATCCGCGCGCTTGGCGGGGTCCTTGGCCTCTTCGGGCGACAGTTCGGGTAGAGGGGTGTAGCCGATTCGCTTGCCTTTCAAGGCATCGGGTGTCAGGCCGACGGTATAGGCATCGGTCTGCGTCATGGCGTTGAGTGCCTCGGCCGCATCACGCACATTGCGCGTAAAGGTGCCCACCGCATCCTGCCGCGTGCTGGTCATAACGCCCTCGGTGCTCACCAGGCCGGTGGTGGTTTTCAGCCCGAAGACGCCGTTATAGGCCGCAGGCGCGATGATCGAGCCGTTGGTTTCAAGCCCCAGCGCCAGGGGCACAAGCCCTTGGGCAACCGCCACGGCCGAGCCTGAACTCGACCCCGCCACCTGCCCACCCAACCGATGGGGGTTGAGTGTCTGGCCACCTCTCGAACTCCACCCATCGACCGGCCTATCAGAGCGAAAGTTGGACAACTCGCTCATGGTGGTTTTACCCACGATTACCACGCCGGCCTTGAGCAGGTTGTCCACGACCTCGGCATTTTTTTTCGCCGGTGCTCCAACCAGCGCCTTGGAACCCGCACTGGTCTGCATATTGTCTTTTGTTTCAAACACGTCCTTGAGGGCGATGGGCACGCCGTGCAGGTACCCGCACTCACGACCGCTGGCGCGCTGGATATCACGTGCCTTGGCATCCTTGCGGGCGTCGCGGTTGGTTTCCACAAACGCGTTGCCTCCTTGCAACCCTTGATCGATGGTTGCGATTTGCGCCAATGAATCCTTCACCAGGGAGTCCGACGTAACGCCCGATGACTTGGCCATCTGCGCTGACATTTCATCGGCACTCTTATAGCCCTGAGGGGGATTGACCAGTGCTTGAAAAAGGCTTGTACCCCATCCAGCAAATGAAACGGATCCGAACATAAATGCCCCTGTACTTGACTGAAAGTGAAGGCTAACGGCTGAGAGCCCTGAGTCAGTCTAAGAAGAGAGTCACCTTTCGTCCTTGAGGCGATTCCTGCTATTTCGTACTACCGCTCCTCCCCAGGTGTAGGTCGCGGCGCGGTTTTTTCCCGTAGTAACTGGCCCACGTGCCGCATCAGCACCGCCAAGCGTTCGTTGGTCCCACGAGCGCTGTAGAACCACAGCCGCGTGCCGTCTTCCAACGGCTCGCAAACACCGGGATACCCAAGGCTGCACGCCCCCTGAAACGCAGGGCTCTCGCCCTCGCAGACCACCGCATCAAGGCGCTGCTCAGTCACGTGAATATCGATTTCCTGGCGGCTCTGCACGGAAAACTGAAGGGTCGTGTCCGGCCGTCGAACGGCCACCGCCACCAATTGCGCGCCGGCCTGGCGCAGCATGTCGAGGGCCCGGGTGAAGGTCGCGCCGTGCTCTACCGGTTCGCTGGCATGCTCACTTACATCCCGCGCGACAAACCCGATGCGCCACCCCATCAGCCCCTGAGTCGGTGCAAACGCTGTGTTGTTCAGCACCAGGGGGACTTCCACCATCACCGGCCCCGACGGGTCCACACCGCTCAAGGCAATGAGCGACAACGCCGGATCGCGTACGGTTTTCATCATTGGGCCGGGGATATCAAACCTGGGAAGGGGAATACCGGCTACCGGGCGTTCCGGCGCCACAGTGCCACCGAAAGCAATGCTGCCTCGGCCTTCGCTCGGCATCAGGGTGGGCGATACCAGGGGCAAACAGCCGGTGCCCGATGGCAACGAAGGTGCGACGGGGCAAGGCGCGCCCGGATGCCAATATTTCTTACACTTGTCGTCCATCAATAACACCCCTGAACACTGGATTTCAGGGGATCATCGCACCGTCGTCCGAGGTTTGTCGCAGCAGCGAAACACCTTGAAAACTCCTTTTTCCGAGGGTGTTGTCCTTCAGCTCAAGACCTGTTCTTCCAGCCCTTGAATCTCCACCTCCAACCACCACGCGTGCCCACGCTCAGGCTGACTCAAGCTGAACGCCTGACCCATCGGCGGTGTAGCAATCGACACATTGCGCTCCCACGCCAGCGCCATGATGCGGTCAAAGGGTTCGTGCCAGGCATGAAACGCCAGGTCGAAGGTGCCGTTGTGAATCGGCAGCAGCCAACGCCCCTTGAGGTCGATATGGGCTTGCAGGGTTTGCTCGGGTTGCATGTGCACATGGGGCCAGTCGAAGTTGTAAGCACCGGTTTCCATCAGAGTCAGGTCAAACGGACCGTACTGTTCGCCGATGCGCTTGAAACCGTCGAAGTAACCGCTGTCGCCGCTGAAAAAGATCCGCCGCGCGGCGTCGATCATGACCCAGGAGCACCACAGGGTCTGGTTGGCATCAAACAGCCCGCGCCCGGAAAAATGCTGCGCAGGCGTCGCCACAAAGCGGATGCCATCGACCTCGGTGCCTTGCCACCAATCCAGTTGGCGAACCTTGCCGGCCTCGACGCCCCACTTGATCAGGATATCGCCCACGCCCAGCGGCGCGAGAAAATGACGCGTCTTCTCGGCCAATTGGACCACCGCCTTGCGGTCCAAATGGTCGTAGTGGTTGTGGGAAAGGACCACTGCCTCCAGCGCAGGCAGCTCGTCAAGACTGATGGGCGGTGCATGGAAACGCTTAGGGCCCGCCCAACTGAACGGTGAGGCACGCTCGGCGAATACCGGGTCGGTCAGCCAGAATTTACCGCGCATTTTCAGCAACACGGTGGAATGCCCGAGGCGAAACACGCTGTGATCGGGGGCTGCCAGTAACTGGTCGCGGGTCAGCGGTTGTACCGGGATCTCGCCCACCGGTCGCGTGGTGCGCGGCTTGTTGAACAGCATGTTCCAGAAGATACGCAGGGTCTTGCCAAAGCCACCGTGTTGCACCGGGGCGTCATTGCTGAACTGCCGTTGGCCCTGCGCGGCAGGCTTGGGCACCGCGGGCGAAGGCTTGAGACGGGTTGAAATCATGGCCATTACAAGGTGACTCCTACAGACCGCCCATGAGTTACACTGCACAGTGTAGTTTAAAGACTGCAACAAAAGCCCAAGCAAGTAAACTCCCCAGTGTAATTTTTCTTCAAGAGACGAGTGCCCCATGACTGCCCCTCAACGCCTCACCGACCGCAAACGCCAAGCTATCGTGGCAGCGGCCATCGCCGAGTTTCGGGATAACGGCTTCGAGGTCACCAGCATGGATAAAATCGCCGCCACCGCCAGGGTTTCCAAACGCACGGTGTACAACCACTTCCCCAGCAAGGAAGAGTTGTTCGCCGAGATTCTCCACCAATTGTGGGCCAGCAGCGTTGCCCAGCTCGATGTCAGCTATGCCAGCGACCGCCCGCTGCGCGAACAATTGCGCGAGTTGCTGAAGGCCAAGATGAAGATGATGTCGGACGCCAACTTTCTCGACCTGGCAAGGGTCGCCATCGCCGCCACCATCCATTCACCGGAACGTGCACAAGACATGGTCAACCGCCTGAGCGGGCGCGAAGAAGGCTTCACCCAATGGGTACGCGCAGCGCAGGAAGACGGGCGTCTGTCCTGCACCGACCCGGCATTTGCCGCCCACCAGATCCAGGGCATGCTCAAGGCCTTTGCCTTCTGGCCGCAGATTACCCTCGGCCAACCGATCCTCGATGCCGCCAGCCAGGCCAGCGTGATCGAATCGGCCATCGACCTGTTCCTCGCCGGTTATGCCATCACCCCGCCTCGCCAGGTATAAGCCCTGTTGCATGCGCGACATTCCAGGTCGTTTTTGACGCCTGCGCCTTCTGTTTTGCGCAAATGGCCCGGAAGGACACTGATTATTCCTACAGGAATGACTGACAATATTCACGAGAGTTATCCGATCAACGGCTCTCTGCGCGAACGCGTGTCGTCGTCCCTGCAAAAAAGAGCTGACCCGGTAATCTATGAATAACAGAGAAGGCAAAGGGCTTTCCTTTGCCCGGCGTATCTATACGCCAAGAATCTTCGGCGCAGCCATGTGCTGCCTCAGTGTGATCGTTGCCCTGCAGCCATTGCCGATGCCTGGCTGGGTCTGGGCATTGCTGCTGTTCAATGGGGTTGCCTGGCCGCACCTGGCGTATCAGTTGGCAAGCCGCGCCAAGGTTCCCTACGACGCCGAACTGCGCAACCTGGTACTCGACGCGTTGTTCAGTGGTTTCTGGGTCGCAACGCTGCAGTTCACACCGTTAACCACCGTGACCTTGCTGTCGATGGTCTGCATGAACAATGTCGCCGCTGGCGGCAAGCGCCTGCTGTTACGCGGCGCACTCGCTCAACTGCTCGGCGCCGGGGTGGCGGTGCTGCTGTTCGGCGTGCACCTGAACCCCAGCGTCAGCATGACCCAGGTGTACGCGTGCCTGCCGATGTTGACCTTCTACCCCATGGCCATCGGCATGGTCTGCTATCAATTGGCGATCAAGCTCTCGGAACACAAACGCGCCCTCAGTGCCCTGAGCCGTATCGACAGCCTCACCGGCCTGCTCAATCACGGCTCATGGAAAGACCTGCTGCACCTCAAGTTTCATAAGTGCCATCAACAGCAAAGCCACGCCACCATCGCGCTGATCGATATCGACCACTTCAAACAGATCAATGACACCCACGGCCATATCGTCGGGGACACCGTACTGCGGCAAGTGAGCCTGGAGTTGCGGCGCAACCTGCGGGAAAACGACCTGGCCGGGCGGTACGGTGGCGATGAGTTCTGTGTGATTCTGCCGCACATGCGCCAGGACGAAGCCGCACGGGTCATGGAGCGCATGCGCGAAACGTTCAGCAACTATCGCGCCCCGCACATCCCCGAGCTGCGCGTGAGCCTGAGCATCGGCCTGGCGGATTTCCAGCCCACTTTCGGCGATGCCGCCATGTGGCTGAACGCGGCGGACCAGGCGCTGTATGCCGCCAAGGACACCGGGCGCAACCGGGTCCATGTGAATGACGACAGGGTCGCCCATTTCGCTTGAAGTCGCCTGCCGCCACTGATTTTGAATGTGCCGTCCCGCCCCTGAGTTGCGGCACTGTGCCACCACTGGTCGCCTCCCCAGAAAACGTCCTGCACCTGGGGCGAACTTCTGGTCAGCCTCATCACTCTGAACCCGTTGTTCCCCAGCTGTCAGCATCAGGACGCCGACAATGAGCAAGTCAACCGTGCGGCGCATGCCCTACGGAGACAGGCGCATAGACATGGATCCCCCAAGACGCTTGCTTGCCCGAGCCCCCGAACATGCTATTCAACGCCGCGAAAAAAACCATCAGCGCCCTGCAACACGCCCTTGCGCAACACACCAGCCAACTGACCGCCATTGAACGCTCCATGGCGGTCATCGAATTCGACCTGCAGGGTAATGTGCTGCGGGCCAATGACCGTTTCCTCGACACCCTGGGCTATCGCGCCGAGCAAGTCGTGGGGCAACCCCACCGGATGTTCTGCACGCCGGCCTTCGCGCGCAGCACCGAGTACAACCAGCTGTGGACGCAACTGCGCAGCGGCCAATTCCAGTCCGGTACCTTTGAACGGGTGGGTGCCAAGGGGCAGTCGGTGTGGCTGGAAGCCAGCTACAACCCGGTACACGATGATGCAGGGCGTGTGGTCAAGGTGGTCAAGTACGCCATGGACGTCACCCCCCGCGTGCAGGCCGAGAGTGAGGCCAGCGCCAAGCTGGCCGCCATCGACCGTGCCATGGCGGTGATCGAGTTCAACCTCGACGGCACCGTCATCACCGCCAACAGCAACTTCCTGCAGCGCATGGGCTACAGCCTGGCGCAGGTCCAAGGCAAGCATCACCGGTTGTTCTGCACGCCGGAGCTGGTCAACAGCCCGGCCTACGCTGACTTCTGGGGCCGCCTGAACCAAGGCCAGTTGTTCAGCGGCCAGTTCGAGCGTGTCGATAAAAACGGCCAGACCGTCTGGCTCGAGGCCAACTACAACCCGGTGTACGACGCCAGCGGGCGCCTGTGCAAAGTGTTGAAACTCGCCTCGGACGTGACCGCCAGGGTGCAACAGCATGCGGCCGATGCAGCAAGCGCGGCCAAGGCTTATCACATTTCCCTCAACACCCGGGACATCGCCGAAAAGGGCGCCGAGGTGATCCAGCAAAGCGCCAGCGGCATGCTCGAGATTGCCGCCGACATCGACGGCTCCTCGCAGTTGATCGCCAAACTGGGCGAGCGCTCGCAGCAGATCACCACCATCGTCAACACCATCCGCGGCATCGCCGACCAGACCAACCTGCTCGCGCTCAACGCCGCCATCGAGGCGGCCCGAGCCGGGGAGCAGGGTCGTGGGTTCGCCGTGGTGGCCGATGAGGTCCGGCAATTGGCCGCGCGTACCAGCGGCTCGACGACGGAAATATCCAGCATGATCGCGATGATCCAGGACGAAACCCGTCAGGCCATCGACAGCATGGACGGCACACGCGACCGCGCGGCCCAAGGTGTGGAGCTGGCCAACCGCGTCGGCACGGTGATCCTGCAGATCCGCGAAGGCACCAGCGAGGCGGTGCAGGCGGTCAGTGCGTTTGCCAATGAGCGCGGCGCTCACTAGGTAGGGCCTCGGGTTGTTCATGTGTAGGACAGGCCGCCAGGGCTATAGTGAAAACCTGTCTTAACCTTGAGAACCCGAGCCCATCATGACCCCAGACAAAGCCAAAGCCGCCGCGGTGGACCACCTGCGCTTCCACCGCGTGCACGCCCATCTGGCACCGACCTTCGGCAACGACACCTTTGCCCTCAAGGCCGAAGCCTTCGCGCGCTTTTTCGGCACCCCCGCCTTCCTCGGCGCGCAGACCGCCATCGTGATTCTGTGGGTGGTGCTCAACGTCAGCGGTATCACGCACTTCGACGCCTACCCGTTCATCCTGCTCAACCTGGCCTTCAGCCTGCAGTCGGCCTATGCCGCGCCGCTGATCCTGCTGGCGCAGACGCGCCAGGCCGCGCGCGACAAGGCGCAATCCGACGCCGATGCGCAGCACCGCGAAGCCATTGCCATTGCCAATACCGAGCGCCAGGCCCAGGCCGCACAGACCACCAAGCAATTATTCGAACTGCTGGAACAAAACACGCGGCTCACGGAAATGACCAAGCAACTGACGGAACACGTCGCAAGCCTGACCAGCGAAATGCATGAGCACTTCGTACGCAAACCTAACGCGCCGGCAACCGCAGATGCCGGCCCAGCTCATCAAACAGGGTCACCACCGAGCGCAGCGCCCGACAATCAGGACGCGTGAGCAACCACAACGCCGTGTCGTGCCCGACCAACGCAGGGCCCACGGGATGCAGGGCGCTGTCGAGGAGAAAATCCGGCAGCGCCGCCACCCCCAGCCCGGCGCGTACCAGTTCGGTGACCGACAACATACTGTTGCAGCGGTAACTGGGGCGCACGCTCGGCAGGTGTTGGCGGCGCCAGGCGACGCTGGGGTGATCGGGCAGGAAGTCATCCGGTGCGATCCAGGCCAGCTCGGTCAACGCGCGGCCTGCGTGGTGGCGGGCATAGTCGGCACTGGCGAACACCTGATACGACACCGCGCCAAGGCAACGCCCTACAAGGTGCTCGGGCGGCGTGCGGGTCAGGCGTAGGGCGATATCCGCATCGCGGCGACTGAGGTTGGCAAAATCATTCGAGGTGCTCAGCTCCAGGGTGAGCGCCGGATACTGCGGCATGAATTGCGCCAGTGCCGGCAGCAGCAAGCCTTGCAACACCGAATCGGTGCAGGTCAGGCGCACGGTGCCGCTGATCACTTCACCGCCCTGTTCCACGCCCACCCGCGCAGCTTCCAGCGCTTGCTCGGCTCGTTCGGCCTGCTGCGCCAGGTTGCTCGCCAGGCTGGTGGGCAGGTAACCGCTGCGGTTTTTTTCAAACAGCGTCTGGCCCAGCGCCGCTTCCAGGCGCCGCACCGCGCGGAACACCGTGGAGACATCCACCCGCAGCAACGCCGACGCCCGCGCCAAGGTGCCGCCGCGCACCAATGCGAGGATCAGCGACAGGTCGGCGTAGTCAATTTGATAGTGCATGGCTGCATTGAGCATGTGGGCAAATGCCAATATTGATTGCGTGGACGCCAATCTATAGTGCGCCTCAGCACACAACAAGCCATGGGATACACACGATGAAAAGCACCGCCCCGCGCCTCGCCCTGATCGGCGACTACAACCCCGACGTGATCGCCCACCAGGCCATTCCAGTGGCGTTGCAACAGGCCGCCGACACCCTGGGCATGGGCCTTCACGTTGAATGGCTGGGCACCGACGCCCTGCCCTCCTCCCTGCACGGTTTCGACGGTTTCTGGTGCGTACCCGGCAGCCCCTACCGCGACACCGAGGGTGCCTTGCGGGCGATCCGCTTTGCCCGCGAGCAGCGGCGACCGTTCCTCGGCACCTGCGGCGGTTTTCAACATGCGGTATTGGAATACGCCCGCAACGTGCTGGGCTGGGCAGACGCCGAACATGGCGAGCTGGCGCCACACGCCAAACGCGCGGTGATCACGCCCCTGAGCTGCGCCCTGGTGGAAGCCAGCGACAGCATACGTCTGGTGCCGTATACCCGCATCGCCGAGACCTACGGCACGCTTGACATTGAGGAGGGCTATCGCTGTCGTTATGGCATGAATCCCGAATTTGCCAGTGCGTTGCTCGAGAGCGACCTGATCCCCGGCGGCCACGACTCGGCGGGTGATCTGCGCGCCGTGGAGCTGCTCGACCACCCGTTCTTCGTCGCCACCTTGTTCCAACCTGAACGCGCCGCGCTCAAGGGCATCACCCCGCCCTTGGCCATGGCCTTACTCAAGGCCTGCCAGGCGGTGTCGGCATGATCGCCAAGACCCCCGCCCCACCCTACTACGCAGTGATTTTCAGCTCACTGCGCACCGACGGCGATCACGGCTACGACGAGGCCGCCACACGCATGCTGGACCTGGCGCGTGAGCAACCGGGGTTTCTCGGGGTGGAGTCGGCACGGGAGGATGGGCTGGGAATTACCGTGTCGTACTGGCGCAGCGAAGCGGCGATCCTGGCCTGGAAGCAGCAGACCGAGCACCGGTTGGCACGTGAGCAAGGGCGCTCCACCTGGTACTCGGCATTTCATACACGGGTGTGCAAGGTAGAACGGGCCTACACCTTCGAACGCTGAAGGACTGCCTGTAAAACGCTGCACAACCTGTAGGAGCTGGCTTGCCTGCGATGGCGGTCTGTCAGATCAGGATTTTTACCTGATCCACCGCTATCGCAGGCAAGCCAGCCTCCCACATTTGATCCTGTGTCGTTCAGCGCATCGTGCCCGCCTAGCTCACCAAACTACGCAACGCACTTATCTGCGGGATCTCCACCCGCCGCATATACACGCGCAGCGGCTCGGTGATGTTGATACGGTCGTCGATGTTCTGGTCCAGCAGCAACTGCAGGCGCTCGCGCGACAGGGTCATGGTTTGTTCGGGAGCCGGCAGCCAGACGAATTCGGCGGTGGGGATGATGCCATCGTCGGCCACGTCCATGCCGAAGGAGTCTTCGCTGAAACGCACGATGTACTGGCCGGTCTTGCGGTTCAGGCCCACAAAACCGTGGAGTTGGTCGGCGGCCTGGCAGATAAGCTCGGAGGTGATGCGCATGGTAAACCTCACTGAAAAGTCCCACTGGGACTGGAAAGATGGTTTACACGCGTGGCGGAAAGTACTGCCCTCTGACGGGGCGGCTTCGGTCAAGGGTACTGCAATGCCAGGAAAAAAATCCGAGAAAATTGGCACGTGCGCACGTTAAGGTCGGTTTGGTGATAGCGCCTTTCACAATCAATTGTTAAAAAGGAGGCCTTCTCAAAGCCACCTCCACGAAAGGACTTCGCACATGCCTGTCACGTTTACCAAGAGCGCCTTGCTGCTGGCTCTGATGCTTGGCCTAGGCCAGGCGCAGGCTGCCGACCCGATCAGCCCGGCTGAATTGGCGACTAACGAAGGCATCCCGTACCCCGCCGTGATCGCTCACCGTGGCGCCTCCTACGACGCCCCCGAGTCCACCGCCGCAGCCTACAAGGTCGCGCGCGACCTGGGCGCCGACTACCTGGAAATGGATCTGCAGCGCAGCAAGGACGGCGTGCTGTTCGCCCTGCACGACAACAACCTGCAGCGCACCACCGACGTGGCCACCAAGTTCCCTGAGCGCAAAGACGCGCTGGCCAACGAATTCACCTGGAAAGAACTGCAAACCCTCGACGCCGGCAGCTGGTTCAACGCCGCCTACCCCAACCGCGCGCGCCCAGGCTTCGTTGGCCTGAAGATCCTCAGCCTGGACGACATCATCAAGATCGCCGAAGGCAACCCGCAGCACAAACCCGGCCTGTACATCGAAACCAAAGAACCCAAGCAATTCCCGGGCATTGAAGCCGACCTGAAAAACAAGCTGCTGGACAAAGGCTGGTTGAGCTCCGCCGGCTCCAAGCTGGGCAAGAGCAACACTGGCGTCGGCCAGGGCAAGGGCCGCGTAGTCTTGCAGACCTTTGAAAAAGACAGCTTGAAAGAGCTGCAGAAAGAAATGCCGAACACTCCGAAAATCCTGCTGCTGTGGGTGGGTGAAGGCAGCATCGAGCCCAAGTCCAAAGTAACCTTCGCCGAATCCGGCGAACCGACCAAGGCCGCCTACTACGCCAAGCAAGAACCGAAAGATGCCGCCGAGTTCGAAAAATGGGTCGACGACGCCAAGCGCCTCGGCGCCATCGGTACCGGCCCATCGGCCGAGCTGACCAACCACGGCGACCAGAGCTACTCCGACCTGGTAAAGCCTGAAATGAACAAACTGACCCACGACAAAGGCCTGCTGGTGCATGTGTACACTGTGGATGAGCCGGTGGACTTCGAAAAAGTGATGAACGCCGGTGTCGACGGCATCTTCACCAACCGCGCCGCTGAACTGCTGAAGTTCTACAAGCGCTGGCCGTCGTCCAGCGTGCAGGATTTGCTCAACGACTATAAGTACTGAGTGAGTCGGGGCCCGGTGTGCCATTAAGGGTGAATTAAGTTGCGCTGGTTAATCTGGCGCCACTTAAACAGTTCACCCAAGAAGGACACACACCATGAAAACCTTGACTGCTTTGTTCGCCGCCGCTGCCCTGACCCTGACTGCCGGCCTGGCCCAGGCTGATGTTCGTCCGGACCAGATCCCAAGCCTGCTCAAATCCGGTGAGGTGATGGCCTTTGAACAACTCAACGCTGCCGCCATCGCCAAACATGCCGGCGCCACCATCAACGACACCGAGCTGGACCACGAAGCCGGCAAACTGGTCTACGAAGTCGACTTGACCGACACCACCGGCAAAAAGTGGGATGTGAAGCTCGACGCCAAGACCGGCGCCGTGCTGGAAGACAAGCAAGACACTTGAGTTAAGCCTCTCTAAAAAACGCGCCACCTTCGGGTGGCGCGTTTTTTTATGGGTACTGCTAAACCGTCATATAACTGTCATACCGCCTTGCAATGATTCGCCGACGCGATCCTGTGAAACGTCCTACAGGCGCATTCTCTGCGAGCCTCCATGAACCACAGCATTGACCATAGCCACCAGGATTCCGATCTGTTTGGCTTGCTTTACGGTTTTCGTTTTCGCCCAGGTGAAAAGGGTGAACAGATTGATTCGGCCGCCGCGTTGGCGGCGCTGAAAGGCCCCCAGAACCCGGATGAGTTTTTGTGGCTGCACCTGAACCTGGCCCACGCCGCCTGCGAGCGCTGGATGCAGACGCACCTGGATTTGCCGGAAGAGTTCTTCGAGGCGCTGCACGAAGGCTCGCGCTCCACGCGCATCGAACACGTCGACTCGGCCTTGCTGGCGGTGGTCAACGACGTGGTGTTCAACTTCAGCAGCATGGTCTCGTCGGATATTTCCACGCTGTGGGTGTGCGCGCGTAGCCACCTGTTGATCAGCGCACGCCTGCAACCGCTGCACTCGGTGGACAAGTTGCGCTCGTCGGTAAAGGCCGGTGAATACTTTCGCTCCCCCCTGGAGCTGTTGGTGCATTTGCTGCGTGACCAGGGCGAGGTGCTGACGCAGATCGTGCGCAAGACCAGCATCAGCGTCGACCATATCGAAGACCAGTTGCTGTCTTCGCGCGTGTCCACCAACCGCGCCGAACTGGGTGCGGCGCGCCGGGTGCTGGTGCGCCTGCAACGCCTGCTGGCGCTGGAACCGGGCTCGCTGCTGCGCCTGCTCAATCGCCCGCCGCAATGGCTGCAAAAGGAAGACGTCAAGGAGTTGCGTAAATCCACCGAGGAGTTTGCGCTGATCATCAACGACCTGATGGCGCTGGGCGAACGAATCAAGTTGTTGCAGGAAGAAATCGCCGCCAACCTCAACGAGCAGAGCAACCGCACGTTGTTCACCCTTACCGTGGTCACAGTGCTGGCGTTGCCGATCAACATCATCGCCGGTTTCTTCGGCATGAACGTGGGCGGCGTGCCGCTTTCCCAGGACCCGGAAGGCTTCTGGATCCTGGTGGCATTGGTGGCGACATTCACGTTGATCGCAGGGCGTTGGGCATTCCGCAAGTTCTCGAATTGAAATGAGATCACGTGTGGGAGCTGCGATGGTTTATAGACCAGCGGCATTACCCAATTCGCGGAATACTGACCTGCGGCAGCATCTCTGTAACATTCTGCAATGACTATGAACGACATCCTTCACTACCTGGATGCTTCGGCATGGCTACCCCTTCCCTGACCGCCTCCACACACGTCTCGTCCGCAGACCATAAACCCAGGCTGGACAAGAAACCCAGCCTGTTGACCGTGATCATTTTCTTCGCCGTTCTGGCCATGGGCCTGTTGTTCACCGCGTACAGCCTGATGCACGACATGCACGAACTGGGCACGGTGGTCACCACCTGGACCCCGTTCCTGCTGCTGGGCGTGGCGCTGCTGATCGCCCTGGGTTTCGAATTCGTCAACGGTTTCCACGACACCGCCAACGCCGTGGCAACGGTGATCTACACCAACTCGTTGCCGCCGCAGTTCGCGGTGGTGTGGTCGGGCTTTTTCAACTTCCTCGGCGTGCTGCTCTCCAGTGGCGCCGTGGCGTTCGGCATCATCGCCCTGCTGCCGGTGGAGCTGATTCTGCAGGTGGGTTCATCGGCCGGTTTTGCGATGATCTTCGCCCTGCTGATCGCCGCGATCCTGTGGAACCTCGGCACCTGGTGGCTGGGTTTGCCGGCGTCGTCATCCCATACACTGATCGGCTCGATCATCGGCGTGGGCGTGGCGAATGCCTTGATGCACGGGCGTGACGGCACCAGCGGCGTGGATTGGAGCCAGGCGATCAAGATCGGTTATGCGTTGCTGCTGTCGCCACTGATCGGCTTTGCATGTGCCGCGTTGCTGTTGCTGGCCCTGCGCGCTTTTGTGAAAAACCGCGCCCTGTACAAAGCGCCCAAAGGCGACACCCCGCCACCCTGGTGGATCCGCGGCATGCTGATCGTCACCTGCACCGGCGTATCGTTCGCCCACGGTTCCAACGATGGGCAAAAAGGCATGGGCCTGATCATGCTGATCCTGGTCGGCACCCTGCCGATGGCCTACGCACTGAATCGCGCCATGCCCGCCGAGCAGTCATTGCAGTTCGCGGCGGTGGCGGAAGTGACCCAGGTGGCACTGATGAAAACCGCGCCGCAAGCGTTGCAGGGCGATCCGCGCCCGATCCTGTCGACCTACGTAAGTACCAAGCAAGCCACGCCGGAACTGGTGCCTGCTCTCGCCGCCCTCGCCGGCCAGATCGGTGATCAAGTCAAGGGCTACGGCTCCCTGGCCAAAGTCCCCGCCGAAGCCGTCGGCAACGTGCGTAACGACATGTACCTGAGCAGCGAAACCATTCGCCTGATGGACAAGGGCAAAGTCGGCAATTTCGACGCTGACACCCAAGGCAAACTGCAACTGTTCAAGCAACAGATCGACAACTCCACGCGCTTTATTCCGCTGTGGGTGAAGATCGTCGTGGCCATCGCCCTGGGGCTGGGCACCATGGTCGGCTGGAAGCGCATCGTGGTGACGGTGGGCGAGAAAATCGGCAAGACCCACATGACCTACGCCCAGGGCGGCGCGGCGGAAACCGTGGCGATGCTGACCATCGGCGCGGCGGATATGTTCGGGCTGCCGGTGTCGACCACCCACGTATTGTCGTCGGGGGTAGCGGGCACCATGGTGGCCAATGGCGGTGGCCTGCAGATGCGCACTATCCGCAATTTGCTGATGGCCTGGGTGCTGACCTTGCCGGCCGCGATTCTGTTGTCGGGTAGCCTGTACTGGCTGTTCACCCAACTCTTCTGACACACCCGAATGCGGTGCGGACCGTCACCGGCCTGGTCACGCTCATGAGCGTCGGCCTGGCCTGGCGCCGCAGCCGTTGTCGGCACGGCGTTAAAGCTGCGCGTGCAGAATGGCCGCCATCCAGTCCATGAACACCCGCACCCGCAATGGCAAATGCCGTTGCCCGGCGTACAGCAGGTACACATCCAGGGGCGGTGCCGGGTAGTCCGGTAAAATCGCCACCAGCTCGCCGCTGGCCAACTCGTCACCCATGCCCAAGGCCGGCACCTGGATAATCCCGAAGCCGCCCAGGCATGCCGACTTGTACGCATCGGTGCTGTTGACCGTGACCCGCCCGGCCATGGGGATGCGCAGCACCTTATTGCCCTGCACGTATTCGAACCCCGCCGAGCGTGAACCCAACGGGCGCACGTAATGCACCAGGTGGTGGTCGGCCAGGTCGGCCAACGTCTGCGGCACGCCAAAGCGTTGCAGGTAGGTGGCGCTCACACAGTTGATCATCGGCATGCTGCACAACTGCCGTGCCACTACCGTCTGGTCCGGCTGCACGCCCACGCGCAGCACACAATCAAAACCTTCGGCGAGCAGGTCGACCTGGCGGTCGGTGGTGCTGATTTCCAATTCGATCAGCGGGTGCGTGTCCATGAACTGCGGCAGGCGCGGCATGATCAGGTCCCGCGCCATCAGGTTGGGCATGTCCACGCGAATGCGCCCGGCCAGTTGCGCCTCATCCTGGCGAAACAGCCCCTCCAATTCTTCCATGTGCGCCAGCAGGTCCTTGCTGCGCTCATACAGCACGCGACCGTCCTGGGTCGCCTGCACCTTGCGTGTGGTGCGTTGCAACAGGCGCGCGCCGAGCAGTTCCTCCAGCGCCTGCACGTGCTCGGACACGGTAGAGCGTGGCAGGCCCAGGCTCTCGCCGGCGCCGGTAAAACTCGACAGTTCGGTGACGCGCACGAAGGTGCGCAGCAGCTCAAGTTTGTTCATGGGATTGTTCGCCTTATCCGGCCAGTGATTCCGGTTTTGCTGTGTTTATCACGTTATACCCGGATAAATACACTCAGTCCCACATTCACATCTGAAGAGGACCGCATCATGACTCGTAAAATCGCACTCATCACCGGTGCCAGCCGTGGCCTGGGTAAAAGCGCCGCGTTGCACCTGGCGGCACAAGGCGTCGACATCATCGGCACTTACCACAGCAAGGCCGACGAAGCCCACGCCGTCGCCGCGCAGATCGAACAATTGGGCGGCCGCGCCGCGATGCTCAAGCTGGACGTGAGCCAGAGTGCGACCTTCGGCGATTTCGTCGGTGACGTGACTGGCGCGCTCAAGGAGGTGTTCGCCCAGGATCACTTCGATTTCCTGGTCAACAATGCCGGGATCGGCATTTACACCAGCTTCGCCGAAACCACCGAGGCGCAGTTCGACGAACTGGTGGCCATCCATTTCAAGGGCCCGTTTTTCCTGACCCAGAAGCTGTTGCCATTGATCCGCGACGGGGGCCGCATCGTCAACATCTCCAGCGGTCTGACCCGCTTCAGCCTGCCTGGCTACGCCGCCTATGCGGCGATGAAAGGCGCGATGGAAGTGCTGACTCGCTACCAGGCCAAGGAACTCGGCGCGCGCGGTATCAGCGTCAACATCCTGGCCCCCGGCGCCATTGAAACCGACTTCGGCGGCGGTGCCGTGCGCGATAATGCCGACCTCAATGCGATGATCGCCAACAACACCGCCCTGGGCCGCGTCGGTTTACCGGACGATATCGGTGGCGCGATCGCCAGCCTGCTGGCCGACGGCAGCCAGTGGATCACCGGCCAGCGCATCGAGGCGTCGGGCGGCATGTTTCTGTAGGAACGTGTCGCGCAGCACGTCATAACCCCAGTGATACAGATAGGTGTACGGCAGGAAAAACAGCAGTACGCCGATGTCGAGGATAAACGCCTGCATCAGGCTGATGTTCAGCCACGTGGCAATCAACGGTACGCACACCAGGATCAGTCCGCCTTCGAACAGCAAGGCGTGCAGCCCTCGGGTCCAGCCGTTGTTGGCCAGTTGCAGGCGTGCCTTGAGGCGGTCGAACAGACTGTTGAAGATCACATTCCAAGTCAGCGCCATCAGGCTGATCGCCAGGGTGACCATGCCCATTTCCAGGGCGGGTTTGTTCATGATCCACGCCAGCAAGGGGGTGCAGATCAACAACGCCAGGGCCTCGAAACCGATGGCCTGGCACACGCGTTCAGTGATGGATTTTTCAGGGCTCATGACCCGTCTCCGTGAGTGAGGACGGTTGCCATCATTACCCTTTGAAACGATACTTCATAACTAATAACCATCGATCAAGGCGATAGTCATGGCGTCTAACGAAGTGCTGCAGGCGTTTGTGCAGGCCGCCACTCAAGGCTCGTTTTCGGCGGCGGCGCGCAAGCTGGGCAAAAGCCAGTCCACCGTCAGCGCGGCAGTCGCCAGCCTGGAGATTGACCTGGATGTGCTGCTGTTCGATCGCAGCAGCCGCAAACCGACACTTACGCCTGCGGGCCATGTGTTGCTGCAACGCGCCGAGCAGGTGCTGGAGGCCAGCAGCCGCCTGGAGCTGGCCGCGAGCCAGTTGGCCCAGGGCTTGGAGCCGAAACTGACCATTGCCATGTCCGACACCTACCAGTCTGACCGTTTTGAGATCGCCCTCAGCGCGTTTGAGCAGCGTTACCCGGACCTTGAATTGGAATGCCTGATTGCCGAATGCGAAGACCTGATCGCCCTGGTGCAAAGTGGCCGCTCGCAGATCGCGTTTATTGAGCAACAGGGCATTTATCCGCCGGACCTGGCCCATGCAACCGTGGACGAACGCACGGAAATTGCGCTGTTCGTTTCGCCGAAACATCCCTTGGCCGCGCTGAAGTCCATCACCGCGCACGCCCTGCAACAACACCGCGAACTGCGCCTGGCCAGCATCATCAACCCGAATGAAACCCGCGCCAGTGGTCGCGTGTGGTCGGCTCCCAGTTACCTGATGCTGCTGGAAATGGCACAGCTGGGTTTCGGCTGGGCACCGATTCCGCGCTGGCTGGTGGAACGCTTTGGTGGCGGGCAACTGGTTGAGCTCAAGGTGCGCGGTTGGCCGCGCTCGGTGGCGGTGGATGCACTGTGGTCACGCCACCATCCGCCAGGGCCGGCGGGGAGTTGGTTGTTGGGCAGGATGCTGGAGTAGCGCCCCCGTTCGGCATGGGCACTGACCGGTCACTTTTGTAGGAGCGAGCTTGCTCGCGAAAAACCCGAGAGCGCCGCGGGGCATCAGGTTTACCGCGTGATCATGGACGGTCTGCGCGAGCAAGAACTAGGCGTTCACCCTCGCTCCTACAGGGGTACATGGGCGGCCGCCTGCGATGGCGGTGGATCAATAGACCCCTATGCCACCTGACCCACCGCCATTGCGGGCAAGCCCGCTCGCCACAGAAATACGCGCATTCAATTAAAAATTAATTGTTTAAAATCAATTGGTTATTTGAGTGCGGCCAGGCGGATTTCGAGGAAACGTTTCTCGGGGGTTTGCCGGGTCAGGGACAGGGCTTTTTCGTAAGCCGTGCGAGCTTCTTCCACCCGCCCTAATTGCCGACAAAACTCGCCGCGCGCTGAATGCGCCAAGTGGTAGTCCAGCAGTTCGCCGCGCGCCAGAATGGCCTCTACCTGTTGCAAGCCCGCCAACGGCCCATCGCGCATGGCCAGCGCCACGGCGCGGTTCAATTCGATTACCGGCGACGGTACGGCCCTGAGCAATACATCGTAGAGGCCGACAATCTGCGGCCAGTCTGTTTCATCCGCGCTGGCCGCTTCGGCATGCACCGCGGCAATCGCCGCTTGCAGGCAATACGGCCCAAACCGCCGCGTGGTCAGTGCACGCTCCACCAGCGCGCAGCCTTCGGCAATCAACCCCGCATCCCAGGACGAACGGTCCTGCTCATCCAGCAACACCAGTTCGCCGCTGGCCGAGGTGCGCGCGGCGCGGCGGGATTCGTGCAGCAGCATCAGCGCCAGCAGGCCCATGACCTCCGGCTCCGGCAGCAACTCCATGAGCAAGCGCGCCAGGCGAATGGCTTCGCCGGTCAGGTCCTCGCGGGTGATGTCAGCGCCCATGGACGCCGAATACCCTTCGTTGAACACCAGGTAAATCACGCGCAGCACGCTGTCGAGGCGCTCGGGCAGTTCGGCCAGGGACGGCACTTGATAAGGAATCCCGGCCTCGCGGATCTTCCCCTTGGCCCGCACGATGCGCTGGGCGATGGTGCCGGGCGTGGTCAGGAAAGCACGGGCGATTTCCTCGGTGGTGAGGTCGCAGATCTCGCGCAGGGTGAGCGCCGCCTGGGCATCGGCCGCCAACGCCGGGTGGCAGCAGGTGAAGATCAGGCGCAGGCGGTCGTCTTCCAGGTCCTCCGCACGCCACTCAGCCGCTTCCAATGCGTCGGCCTGCGCCTGCAACAACGGGGTAAACCGCGCCTGGCGGCGCAAACGGTCGATGGCCTTGAAGCGCCCGGTCGACACCAGCCAGGCCCGTGGGTTGCTCGGCACGCCGTCTTGCTGCCAACGTTCGACCGCGACGAAGAACGCCTCGTGCAGGGCTTCTTCGGCGAGGTCGAAATCCCCCAGCAGGCGGATCAGGGTGGCCAGGACGCGCCGCGATTCACTGCGGTAGATCGCTTCGATCGACGGCGTCAATCGCGCATGTCCTGGGTCACCAACGTCACCAACCGGTCGAGGCTCTGGCCCCAGCCATCGTGGAACCCCATGGCTTCGTGGGCCTGTTTGTCTTCGGCACTCCAATGCATGGCGCGGGCGGTGTACAGCGTCTTGCCGCCCTGCTCCTCGAACGTGACTTCGGCGCTCATGAACGGCTTGCCCGAGGGCACCCAGCCCGGCAGGAAGGCATCGGTGAACACCAGCCGATTGGGCGCGTCGATCTCCAGGAACACGCCTTGGGTCGGGTATTCGCTGCCATCGGGGGCACGCATGAGGGTGCGAAACAGCCCGCCGACCCACAGGTTCATTTCGCACTCGGGGGTGGTCATGCCGTGGGGGCCCCACCACTGTTGCAGCAGGGCGGGTTCGGTCCAGGCGCGGAATACCCGGCGGCGCGGCGCGTCGATCAAGCGGCTGATAGACAGTTCGAATTGCGCAGGTTGCCTTGTCATGGGGTAAATCTCCTGAGTCTTAGGGTTGTTATGGTCAGAGATTCAGTTCGCGCACGGGGCGCACTTCCACACTGCCGACCCGGGCGGCCGGAATGCCGCCGGCCACCTGGATCGCTTCGTTCAGGTCCTTGGCCTCGATCAGGTAGAAACCGGCGAGCTGCTCCTTGGTTTCGGCGAACGGCCCGTCGGTGATCGACAGCTTGCCATTGCGCATGCGCACGGTGGTGGCGGTGCTTACCGGTTGCAGCGGTTCGGCCGCCAGCATGCGCCCACTCGCCTGTATGCCCTGGGCATAGGCGAAACACTCCGGGTCGGCCGGGCTGTCGGGCGAGGTGTGCAGCACCTGTTCGTTGCTGTAGATCAGGCACAGGTATTTCATGGCGTTCTCCGTTTTCGGACTACTGACTATAGTTCGCAACACTCAAGGTTTCAGATCGAACAGCGCCGTGCCGCTCTGCATGTCGAACGGTGCCGACCAGTGCTCATGCACCACTTTCCATTCGCCGTTCAAGCGCTGATAACCGGCGGTCACCCGCATCCAGCAGGCCTTCACCACACCATCGGGCCCGGCACCGCCGCAATGGGCCAGCCAGTGGGCGAACGCGCTGTCTTGGGCCTCGACGATACGCAGCTCATGAAACTCGAAAATGCCGGGGCCGGGGCAATGCTTCATGCATTCCTCCCAGTGCATGCGGTAAGCGGCCTTGCCCTTGAATTGCAGGGCGCTCACGGCGTCGAACGAGACGATATCGTCGGCGTAATAGCTGACAATTTTATCGATATCGCGGTCCAGTACGGCGTGTTTCCATTGTTCGATAAGGGTGTTGATTGCGGTGCTCATGGCGATAACTCCTCGGGGGTGGACAATCACGGAAGACACCCTTAGTCGAACGTGCCTTCGGTAAATCGACAGACCCGCGAAAAATAATGTCGCCCCCACCAAACCCGATAAACTGCGCCCTTACCTGCAGCCGTTCGGACACCCCCCGATGCAAACCCGCCTCGTCGCCTACGAGACACTGACTGCCGTGCAACAACAGCAAATCAGTACCCTCGAAGTTCACCCTGAGCAGCTGCCGTTTTGCGGCGATATGTACTGCGCGCTCAATGCGCTGCTGGCCAAGCCAAGCCCTGGCGTCAAAGGCTTTGCGCTGCTGGCCGACGACATCCCCGTGGCCTTCCTGCTGCTCAAACGCCCACCGTGCCTGCCGCATTGGGCCGATGAACACAGCGCTACGCTGCACGCTTTGCAGGTGGATCGTAGACAACAGGGCCAGGGGTTTGGCAAGGCGATGTTGCGCGCGCTGCCCACCGCAGCCATTCACACCTGGCCGCAGATCAAGGCGCTGGAGCTGTCGGTGGACACGCACAACGTGGCGGCGATGGGGCTGTATCTGGGGGCGGGGTGGGTGGACCGCGGGGAGGCGTACAAGGGGCGGGTTGGCTATGAAAGACGGTTGAGTTGGGTGTTTGGTCGGAGCAACCTTGACACCTGCAAAATGTAACGTATACATGACTTATCCCATCAAAAGTAATGAATACGTGACATGGACACTTCCATAATTACCCAGCGACTCGCCAGCCAAGTGCGTGCCATGCGCCTCAACCGTGGCTATACGCAAGCCGACATGGCCAAGCTCGCAGGGATTACTCGGCAAAAGCTGATCGAAATTGAACAAGGAAGCCCATCGGTTTCCATGAATGCTTATGCTCGCGTGATTGCGGCGTTGGACAGCGAAGTTAGATTAGCGCCCGCCTCCAAGCCAACACTAGAGGAGCTGAAGGATTTGTTTAATGACTAGTGGCAGTTTGCGCGTTCACACACCTCAAGGTGACAGCGGCAGCGTGTTGACCAGTGCTGACGACTACTTGTTTCGCTATATCGATACCGCGCGCCCACACTGCGCAATCAGTCTCACAATGCCAGTCCGCACGGAAGAATACCGACGTCGAGAACTGCACCCCATCTTTCAGATGAATCTGCCGGAAGGCTACGTTCTGGAGCAACTGCGCAATCGTCTCGCCAAAACGGTAAAGATCGATCCGATGCTGCTACTGGCATTGTCGGGTAGCAGTGCGCCTATCGGGCGGATCTTCGTTTCTTCGGAGCAAGTGAACGAATTGATCCAACGCAACAGCCCTCCAGCATCAGGGGAAAAACTCGAAGAGATTCTCGCTTGGGACGGAGCGCAGGATCTGTTTGCCGAGCTTGTGGATCGTTACATACTACGGGCAGGCATTTCTGGGGTTCAGCCCAAGGTACTCGTCCCGGAAAAGCCTCAGACATCCGAATCGAAATTTACCTCGAAAACAAATGATCTGATTATCAAAAGCGGGCGCGACGAGTTTCCCGGGTTGGCCATCAATGAATACCTGTGCATGTCAGTTGCCCGCGACGCGGGCCTGCCAGTGCCCCCATTCTACCTTTCACAAAACCATAAGCTGTTCATCATGCGGCGCTTTGACCGGGACGAACAACTCAACCCGCTGGGCTTCGAAGACATGGCCACGCTGATGGGCCTGACGGCTGAACAAAAGTACACCAAAAGCTACGCCACCATTGCCAAAGCGGTACGTGTGTTCTGTTCGCCGGAGCATATACGCAGCTCCCTTGATCAGTTGTTTGACAGTGTGGCGCTGAGCTGCATCGTGGGGAATGGTGATGCTCACTTGAAGAATTTTGGCGTGCTTTACACGGATCCGGTGAAATCGGACGCACGGCTTGCACCGGTGTACGACATCGTGAACACCACCGTTTATATGCCTGAAGACTCACTCGCGCTGGACTTGAGCGGCAACAAATCAATGTTTGCCTCACGCCTGGGCATCCTTGAGTTTGCGCGAATCTGCGAAGTCGAAAACCCCGAAGCACGCATCCAGGTTTTGCTCCAAACGCTGGAAGTCGTGCTCAAGCGCGAAGACGAATATTGCCGCAAAGCGCCTGATGTCGCCAAAGCCATACGGCAATCTGCGCACGGCTACCACACCAGCTTTGGGGGCTGAACACCGTCCGTCCTTTGGCGGGGCGAGCGCCCCACTCGCCCCGCGGGACAGTCAGCAGGCCGCGAAATTACTTCTTCTCCACTGGTAACCAGATCTCCACCGTGCCCGTGCCCTTCTTCACATCAAAATCCGCGCTGTAGCGCTCGAAATCCGGCCCCGCTACCTTGTAGCCCGAGTGCGGCAACCACTCGAACATGACGCGCTCGTACGTCTGTTCCAGGGCCTGCACCGAGCCGTGGTGCGGGAACACCGCATAGTGATGCGCCGGGATTTCGATGGATTTGAAGTTGCTCGGCACGTCGCTTTTGGCCGGGACCTCCACCCCGGCCATGTAGTCGAATTCGCCATGGTGAGGGTTATGACACACACCATAGGTCACGCCGCCCACCCGTTTCTTAATGTCCTTGATGCAGGTGTTGAATAACTCCCACAGCCGTGGGATATCGCCGATGGTGGCCTTCGAATAACGGCCCTCTACCCCGGCAATCACCAAAGCCTTGCCTGCTTCCATGCGTGGCTTCAGCGGTTGTTTTGCGTGGGATTCCATACGAACAGCCCCCTTCCTATAAGAAAACAAACCCGCATCGAGTATAGGGGGATTTCCACGCAGTGCTCCAAGCAGAAAATTTTCCTACGCATCTGGACAACTGGCCATCATCGACCGTATTGTCTGCCGCGCAGGCCACCGCAGTGGCCAACGTCGCTCGGACGGTTCCGGGCGCTTACGTACTCTCGAGGCAACAATGGCCGACCAAGGTTCGCCGCGCCGCTTTGCGCGCATCGATCGACTCCCTCCCTACGTTTTCAATATCACTGCCGAGCTGAAGATGGCTGCGCGTCGGCGCGGCGAAGACATCATCGACTTGAGCATGGGTAACCCTGACGGCCCCACGCCGCCGCACATTGTCGAAAAACTCGTGCAAGTGGCCCAGCGTGAAGACACCCACGGCTACTCCACCTCCAAAGGCATTCCGCGCCTGCGCCGGGCGATCTCGCGCTGGTACAAGGACCGCTATGCAGTGGACATCGACCCCGAGTCGGAAGCCATCGTGACTATCGGTTCCAAGGAAGGCCTGGCGCACCTGATGCTGGCCACCCTGGACCAGGGCGACACGGTACTGGTGCCCAACCCGAGCTACCCGATTCACATCTACGGCGCGGTGATTGCCGGCGCCCAGGTGCGTTCGGTACCTCTGATTCCGGGCGTAGACTTCTTCGCCGAACTGGAACGAGCGATTCGCGGCTCGATCCCCAAGCCGAAAATGATGATCCTGGGCTTTCCGTCCAACCCCACCGCGCAGTGCGTGGAGCTGGATTTCTTCGAGCGTGTGATTGCGCTGGCCAAGCAGTACGACGTGCTGGTGATCCACGACCTGGCCTACGCCGACATCGTCTACGACGGCTGGAAAGCCCCGTCGATCATGCAGGTGCCGGGTGCCAAGGACATTGCGGTGGAGTTTTTCACCCTGTCCAAAAGCTACAACATGGCCGGCTGGCGTATCGGTTTTATGGTCGGTAACCCGGAGCTGGTCAACGCTCTGGCGCGGATCAAGAGCTACCACGACTACGGCACCTTCACGCCGTTGCAAGTGGCGGCGATTGCGGCGCTGGAAGGCGACCAACAGTGCGTGAAAGACATCGCCGAGCAGTACCGCCAACGCCGCAATGTGCTGGTCAAGGGCTTGCATGAGCTGGGCTGGATGGTGGAGAACCCGAAGGCGTCGATGTACGTCTGGGCCAAGATCCCCGAGCAGTACGCGGCCATGGGCTCACTGGAATTTGCCAAGAAACTGCTGCTCGAAGCCAAGGTGTGCGTGTCGCCGGGCATCGGCTTTGGCGAGTATGGCGATGACCATGTGCGCTTTGCGCTGATCGAGAACCAGGACCGGATTCGCCAGGCGGTGCGCGGAATTCGCGCGATGTTCCGGGCGGATGGGCTGGTGCAGAAGGCCTGAGCCGACCCGCGAAGAAATGTGGGAGCGGGCTTGCTCGCGAATGCGGTGAATCAGTCGCCGATGACATTGACTGATACTGCGCATTCGCGAGCAAGCCCGCTCCCACAGTTGTAATGGGTTATCACCCCAGTCATGGGGCGTACCCGTTACACCACCAGCGACAGCAACATGATGAAGATCAACGCCACCACCGACAGGATGGTTTCCATCGCCGTCCAGGTCTTGAAAGTCTCGGCCACGGTCATGTTGAAGTACTGCTTCACCAGCCAGAACCCCGCATCGTTGACGTGAGACAGGATCAACGAACCCGCGCCGGTCGCCAGTACCAGCAGCTCGCGGTTAACCCCCGGGATCATCCCCACCACCGGCACCACGATGCCCGCGCCCGTGATGGTCGCCACGGTCGCCGAACCGGTCGCCACACGAATCACCGCCGCCACCAGCCACGCCAGCAGAATCGGGTTGATCTGCGCAGTCACCGCCATATGGCCGATCACGTCACCCACGCCACTGGTCACCAGCATCTGCTTGAAGCCACCACCGGCGCCGATGATCAGGATGATCGCGGCGGTCGGCGCAAGGCTGGCGTCGAGCAGCTTGAGGATCTGTTTGGAATGGATGCCCTGGCGGCTGCCAAAGGTGTACAGCGACAGCAGCAGCGCCAGCAGCAAGGCGGTGATCGGGTGACCGATCATGTCCATCCAGTTGCGCACCACGTTGCCTTCGGCAAAGGCGATGTCGGCGAAAGTTTTGAGCAGCATCAGGAACACCGGCAACAGCACGGTGACCAGAGTGATGCCAAAGCTTGGCAGCGACTTGTTATCGGTCTCGCGGGCCAGTTGGTCGACCAGTTCCTGGGACGGGTTGCCGGGGATGTACTTGGCAATGAACGTACCGAAGATCGGGCCGGCGATGATGGCGGTCGGCAGTGCGACGATCAGGCCGTAGAGGATGGTCTTGCCGATGTCCGCGCCAAACACGCCGATGGCCAGCAGCGGGCCCGGGTGCGGTGGCACCAGGCCGTGCACCGCCGAGAGGCCGGCGAGCAGCGGGATACCGATCTTGATCAGCGACACACCGGTGCGGCGCGCGACGATAAACACCAGCGGGATCAGCAGCACAAAGCCGATCTCGAAGAACAGCGGGATGCCCACCAGAAAGGCGGCGAACATCATCGCCCACTGGACCTTGTCCTTGCCGAAGGCGCGGATCAGGGTCTGGGCGATCTGATCGGCGCCGCCGGATTCGGCCATCATCTTGCCGAGCATGGTGCCCAGCGCGAGGATGATGCCGACAAAGCCGAGCACCCCGCCGAAACCGTCCTGGAAGGCCTTGATGATCTTGTCCACGGGCATGCCCGAGGTCAGGCCGAGAAAGCCCGCCGCGATGATCAGCGCGATGAACGGGTGAACCTTGAACTTGGTGATCAGAACGATCAACCCGATGATGGTGACAACTGCATCCAGCAGCAGGTACGACTCGTGGGACATGCCAAACATGGGGGTCTCTCCTGTTTGTTGTTGTTATTAAAGCGGGTGTTGAATTTCCTGCCGGGGACAGCGCTATCTTTTCCGGCAAAAAATTAATCAGTAGGTTCAAAGCCGTGCTTGAGCCACCAGGCATTGGTTTGCTCGGCCAGTGCCTCGACGCTGTCTTCGCTGGCATTGAGGGCCAGGGTCAGCGGCTCGCCCTTGGGCGATTCGAGGGTGGCGAACTGGCTGTCGATCAGGCTTGCCGGCATGAAATGGCCGGGGCGATGAGACACACGGTCGGCGGCGACCTCACGGGTCAGTTCCAGGAACACGAAGCCCAGGCCCGGCGCGGCTTCGCGCAGGTGGTCGCGGTATTTCTTCTTCAGGGCCGAACAGGTGAGCACCGGGTGTTCACCGGCTTTGAGCGAGCGGCGCAGTTCATCGCACAGGATGTCGAGCCAGCCGGCGCGGTCGTCGTCGTTGAGGGGGTGGCCGGCGCTCATCTTTTCGATGTTGGCGGCGGGGTGAAAGCTGTCGCCTTCAATCGCCGTGGCGCCGTTCAGGCGGCACAGGGCCTCACTGACACTGGTCTTGCCACAGCCGGCGACACCCATGATGACCAGGGCGGTAACAGGTTGACTCATGAAACACCTCAGGACGCAGATAGCGCTACCTTTGCACGCAGTAAGACATGTGCAAAAACAGGCTTTTCCCGCGCCGTCTTGTCATTTTTATGGAGTGACGCGTGCATCCGCTCCAATCATTTGAACCGGATCAGGCAACCCAAAGTTCAATAATTTGCAGCCATTTGGAGACAGCGCTACCTTAGTGCCTCGATTTTTGTTTGGCAAGCCGCCTGATGACCTCCAAGAACGATAAAAATACGCGCACCACGGGTCGCCCGACCCTTAACGAAGTCGCCCGCCTCGCCGGCGTCAGCCCGATTACCGCCTCACGCGCCTTGCGCGGCATCAGCACCGTGGCTGTCGAGCTGGTGGAAAAAGTGCAGCAGGCCGCTGCCGAACTGAGCTACGTGGTCAACCCTGCCGCCCGCGCCCTGGCCTCGGCCCAGAGCCATTCGGTGGTGGTGTTGGTTCCGTCGTTGTCCAACCTGTTGTTTATCGAAACCCTCGAAGCCATCCACCAGGTGCTGCGGCCCAAGGGCTTCGAAGTGCTGATCGGCAACTCCCACTATTCGCGCGACGAAGAAGAAAACCTGCTGCGCAACTACATGGCCTACCAGCCACGGGGCTTGCTGCTGACCGGCTTCGACCGCACCGAAAGTGCCCGACGGATGGTCGAGGCCAGCCATGTGCCGTGCGTGTACATGATGGACCTGGACCCGAATGCCGGCGTGAACTGCGTGGGTTTCTCGCAGCTGGCGGCGGGCGAGACGGCGGCGGCGCACTTGCTGTCGCGCGGGCGCAAGCGCCTGGCCTATATCGGTGCGCAGCTGGACCAGCGCACCTTGCTGCGTGGCGAGGGCTTTCGCCGTGCGCTGCAACAGGCGGGCCTGTACGACCCGGCGCTGGAAGTGCTGACGCCGCGTCCGTCTTCCGTGGGCTTGGGTGGTGAGCTGTTCCTGCAACTGCTGGCGGCCCATCCGGATGTGGACGCGATCTTCTTCGGCAACGACGACCTGGCCCACGGTGCCCTGCTCGAAGCCCTGCGCCATGGCATTAAAGTACCGGAGCGCGTGGCGGTGCTGGGCTTCAACGACTTGCCGGCGTCGTCCTTCATGGTGCCGCGCCTGAGCAGCATCAGCACACCGCGTGAAGCGATCGGCCGGCGTGCGGCGGAGCATTTGTTGACGATCATGGCGGGCAACAAGGTCGCCAAGCCGGTGGTGGATATGGGGTTTGAGTTGCAGGTGCGGGAAAGCACGTAGGACGCTTGTAGGACGGGACTGACATTGCGGTAAGCGCCTTGCCCGGTTGCCTACGCTTACGTCAGAATCCGCCGGCTTGTGTACCTGGGAGGCGGTCTTTAAGGTTTGTCGGTCGCTGAATGTCTCGGTGATCGGGTTTAGTAGCCCGGCGTCCCCACACAGGATGCATGAGCCTATCGATACTTGATGGTAGCTGTGCGCAGGGCGCCTTCGGGTGCGCCGGGTTTGTGTGGGATACCGGTCTACTAACCTGCGTACAGCTGTCACCCTCGTTTAGTAGCGATGAGGTATCAGCCCAAATCAGGTACTTCAATAATGCAAAGCATCCCCACGCATACGCTCTTCACCGTCATCCCTGATACCCCCACCGAAACCCTGCTGATCAACAGCTACGAAACCGTGTGTTCCGTCAGCACCCTGCTGCTCGACCTGTCCAACGACCTCAGCGGTAAACAGCGCGATATCGCCTTGGCCATTCATCAGTTGAGTGAGCTGTCCGTCTTGCTGGTGGGCAAGGCCATGGACCAGCACAGCCCCCGCTGCTGACGAAACACCTGTTGTAGCAGCGAGGGGGACGCCTAGTTCTTGCTCGCGAAAATCATTAACGATAACGCGGGTCATCTGGATTATCGCGGCGCTCTCGGGTACTTCGCGAGCAAGCTCGCTCCTACAGAGAGGCATGGTTAACAATTCATTTCATCGTGTTGCTGGCACCTGCTAGATTGATGGTTCTCCACCGCTAGGAAAGCACCATGGGACACTCACTGAAAATCCTGGGCCGTACCTCGTCGATCAACGTGCGCAAAGTCCTGTGGACCTGCCACGAACTGGGCATCGACTACACGCACCAGGACGACTGGGGCATCGGCTTCAAGCCCACCCAGTCCCCCGAATTCCTCGCCCTGAACCCCAACGCGCAGATACCGGTGCTGATCGACGACCATGGCGTGCTGTGGGAATCCAACACCATCTGCCGCTATCTGGTGAGCCTCTACCAACGCCACGACCTGCTGCCCGCCGAACCCGCGCCGCGAGCCCGGGTAGAGCAATGGATGGATTGGCAGGCTACCGAGCTCAACCGCGCCTGGGGCGATGCATTCACCGCCTTGGTGCGTAACAACCCTGATGGCCTGGACGCTGAGCAAATTAAAATCGCCGTGCAAGCCTGGAATGACAAGATGGGCCTGCTGGAACAACAACTGGCTCGCACCAACGCGCACGTGGCCGGCGACGAATTCACCCTCGCCGACATCCTGATCGGCCTGTCGGTACACCGCTGGCGCATGACGCCCATGGCGCATCCGCCCTACCCTGCCATCGCGGCCTACTACGAACGCCTCAGCCAGCACGCAGGCTTCAAGACCTTTGCCCTCGACGGGCACAACTGACGCGCGGCGCCACAAAACTGTGAAGCGTGAGGCATGTGCGCAATAAATCGGCAAATATCCGCCCTGGCGTGCGTAATTTCACAAGCAGTGTTTTCCGTTAGCGCGCTAAGATTCCAGGTCACTGCCCCTGGAATCTTAGCCATGTCGACCCTCACCGCCTCCGCCACAGACGGCATCGACCCGCTCCGTGCCGCTCATATCAGCGCACGCATCGACCGCCTGCCCGCCGTCGCCACCGTTTGGCGCCTGGTGGCACTGCTGTCGATCGGCGGCTTTTTCGAGCTGTACGACCTGTTCCAGACCGCCTACATCAGCCCCGGCTTGATCAGCGCCGGTATATTCCACACTGGCAGCGAGGGCGTCTTCGGCTTCTCGGATCAGGCGGCGTTCGCCTCGGCGACATTTCTGGGTCTGTTCCTCGGCGCCAGCCTGCTCAGCCCCATCGCCGACCGCTTCGGGCGCCGGGCGATTTTCACCTTTGCGTTGATCTGGTACACGGTGGCCACGGTGTTGATGGGCATTCAGACCTCTGCCCTGGGCATCATCTGCATGCGCTTTCTGGTGGGGATTGGTCTGGGCATCGAGCTGGTGACTATCGACGCTTACCTCTCGGAACTGGTGCCCAAACGCATGCGCAGTTCGGCGTTTGCCTTCGCGTTTTTTATCCAGTTTCTGTCGGTGCCCGCCGTGGCGCTGATGTCCTGGTGGCTGGTGCCCCAGGCGCCGTTCGGCATCGCCGGCTGGCGCTGGGTGGTGCTGAGCAGTGCGGTGTTTGCGCTGTTTATCTGGCAACTGCGTAAACGCCTGCCAGAGTCTCCGCGCTGGCTGGCGCAGAAAGGCCGCTTCGACGAGGCCGGGCAGATCATGGACAACCTGGAGGCGCGCTGCCGGAAGGACCACGGCAAACCGCTGGATGAGCCCGAGCCGGAGTCGATCAGCGTGCAGGGCAGCGGGCGTTTTGCCGATATCTGGCAACCGCCGTACCGGCGCCGGGCCTTGATGCTGATTGTGTTCCATGTGTTCCAGGCCATCGGCTTTTTCGGCTTTGGCAATTGGCTGCCAGCATTGCTGTCGGGCCAGGGCGTGAGTGTGACCCACAGTTTGCTCTACGCCTTTATCATCACCCTCGCCTACCCACTGGGGCCGCTGCTGTTCGTGAAGGTGGCCAACCGCTTTGAGAACAAGTGGCAGATCGTCGGCTCGGCCATGGGCGCGGTAATTTTCGGCAGCCTGTTCGCCCTGCAGACCACGGCGGTGGGGCTGGTGTTCTGCGGAGTGATGATCACGTTCTGCAATGCCTGGCTGAGCTTCAGCTATCACTCGTACCAAAGCGAACTGTTCCCCACCAATATCCGCGCACGAGCGGTGGGGTTCTGTTATTCGTTCAGCCGCTTGTCGACGGTGTTCAGCAGCCTGTTGATCGGGTTCATCCTCGAACACCTGGGCACGCCCGGTGTGCTGGCGTTCATCGCCAGCAGCATGTTGATCGTGATGATCACCATCAGTTGGTTCGGGCCGCGCACGCGCAACCTGGCGCTGGAACATATCGCCCATTGACGGCAACGGTTGGCCGCCGGCGGCACACGTTTTGCCGCCAACGGCGCGCCGCCCCCAACAAAATCGCGGGGTTGGCACTCGGCACGCTATTTGCTCCAGCAGTTGCACCGTACATTTCCCCAGGTGACCGATCATGCTGGTTAACAACAACCCCCAAGCCATGTCGACCGTCCAACAGCTCAAGCGCCCCGACATGGACCCCGCCAACGCCGCCGCCAGCACGCTGTACAGCGGTGCCCTGCAGGCGGTACAGCAAAGCGTGACGACCGTGCCGGCCGCGCAGAAAGATCTGGACAAGGCCACCGGCCGTATCGACGAAGCCTTCGCCAAGACCCGTGTGCAGCTGCAGACGAGCGCGCACACCGGCGATGTGACGGCGACCACCGCCACGTCCGGTGCGCGTTCGGAGTTCACCGACTACATGAACAAAACCCCAGCCGAACGCATCCGTGAACAATTGCTCAAGGAACAGGGTTTGACCGAAGCGGATGTGCAGAACATGTCCCAGGAAAAGCAGGACGCGATTACCAAGCAAGTGGCCGAGCGCTTGAAGCAGCAGCAAGAGCAACAGGTCGCCGCGAAGACGGCTGATCCCCAGGCTCAGGCGATAAAAGAAACCCTGGCCGCCATCTAAAGCCATCCCGGTGTAGGAGCGAGCTTGCTCGCGAAGAACCCGAGAGCGCCGCGTCAAACCAGATAATCGGCGTTATCGTTAACGGTTTTCGCGAGCGCTCCTACAGGGTGCGAGCGGGGAAATCGGTCAGCGCATTGAGTTTTGACGCGCGGACTCAGTGCCCGAACAGACCGGTGTCGGACTTCTTGGCTTTCTTGTCGGCGCGTTTTTCATCGGCGGTCTTTGCCGGTTTTTTCTTCGCGGCTTTCTTTGAATCCATACCTTTGGCCATGATGCGTACTCCACTGTGAAGGGATGCAGCATTGGGTATACCACCTATTGCCCAGCAGAAGGCGCTTATAATCCCCGACCCTTCCTGACACGTGCCTGAACACCATGCCCGAGTTGTCCATCGAACTGCTGGCGGAGCCTCTATGGCCGCTGCTGAACAAGTTTTACCGCAGCCACGATTCGTCGATGAAGGCGCTCAAGGGCGGCCGTTTGTGGGTGGCGCGCGATGGCGAGATTGTCGCCGGGTTGTGCCTGACGCCAGTAGTCGGTGGGCAGTGGTTGACCGGGGTATTTGTGGCACCGGATTATCGTGGCGAAGGTTTGGCGGCGCGATTGATTGGTGACGCCGTGGCGTCGTGTGAAGGGACGGTGTGGTTGCTGTGCCATCCGGACCTCGAGGCGCTGTATCAACGCATGGGGTTCAGCCAGGACACGATATTGCCGCAATCGCTGAGTGAACGGCTGGTGCGTTACAAGCGCAACAAACCCATGATTGCCATGGGTCTGGAAAAGGGCTGATCGCCCGGTGAGCTTGAGTGTTACTCGTCAGCCGTCGGGTCCAGCTCCGGGAACATCACCTCGATAAAGCCGAACTTGCTGAAGTCGGTAATCCGCGATGGGTACAACCGGCCAATCAGATGGTCGCACTCATGCTGCACGACCCGCGCGTGGAAGCCATCGGCGAAACGTACGATGGGTTCACCCTTGGGGTCGAAACCTTCGTAGCGAATCTGCTGGTAACGGTTCACCGCGCCACGCAGGCCTGGCACGGAGAGGCAGCCCTCGAAGTCCTCTTCCAGCACGGGGCTCAGTGGCGTGATCAACGGGTTGATCAGGATGGTCTGTGGCACCGGCGGGGCATCCGGGTAGCGCTCGCTGGCCTCAAAGCCGAAGATCACCAACTGCAGGTCAACGCCGATCTGCGGGGCGGCCAGGCCCACGCCGCCTACGTGTTCCATGGTCTGGAACATGTCATCGATCAATTGCCACAACTCGGGGCTGTCGAACATTTCCGGTGGCACCGCAGGCGCGATGCGCAGCAGGCGTTCGTCGCCCATTTTCAGAATGTCTCGAATCATCGATCAGGCTTCATCAGTAGTGGGCTTGGAGTGGTCGCGGCCGAGGCCAGAGACGTGCTGTTTTTCTTGTGCGGGTTCATCGAACCCCTTTGCGCCGGGCGCCTTGCCTTCGGCCGACATATGTTCGATCACGGCATTCATCTCCGCGCCGAGCAGCAGCACGGCGGCAGAAATGTAGAAGTACAGGAGCAGCACGATGATCGCACCGATACTGCCATACATGGCGTTGTAGTCGGCGAAGGTTTTGACGTAGTAGCCAAAGCCCAGGGATGCGACGATCCACACCACCACCGCCAGCACCGAACCGGGGGTGATAAAGCGGAATTCCTGCTCGACATCGGGCATCACGTAATACATCAGGGCCACGGCGAACATCAGCAAAATCACGATCAGCGGCCAGCGTACGATGGTCCACAGGGTGACGACAAACTCCTGCATGCCGATCTGCCCGGCCAACCATTCCATCACTTGCGGGCCGAGCACCATCAACGCCGCGGCGGCCAGCAGCATGCCGGCAATGCCGACGGTGTAGAAAATCGACAGCGGAAAACGCTTCCAGATCGGCCGGCCTTCGACCACGTCGTAGGCGGCGTTCATCGCGCTCATCATCAGGCGCACGCCCGCAGAGGCGGTCCACAGCGCAATCACGATACCCACCGAGAGCAAGCCGCCCTTGGATTGCTGCAACTGGTCGATCACCGGGTTGACCTGCTCCAGCGCCTGGGGCGGCAACACGAGTTCCGACTGCAGGCGCAGCCAGGTGAAAAAGTCCGGCAGGTGCAGGAAACCGATCAGGGCAATCAGGAACAGCAGGAAAGGAAACAGCGAGAACAGCATCTGGTAAGCCAATGCCGACGCGTAGGTGGGCATCTCGTCATCGACGAATTCCTTGACGGTGCGCACCAGCACCTTGTGCAGCTTGAGACCATCGAGAACCGGAAAAATCATAGCGTCTCCTTTCGCCGCAAAGAGGTGGGGTTCATGGGCGACTCAGGGGCCGTTTTCTACATCAAAGTAGCCCATTTGGCGACTTTGAAACAATTTCGAAAGTTTAGTTGCAGCTGCTGACATAAAAGCGGCCATCCGTGGATGGCCGCAGGGCTGTGCGAACATAGCCGATGATGGCGTTTTACTTGGTCGCTTTTTTGACCGCATCCTTGGTGTCGCCGACCGCCTGCTGCACTTCGCCTTTCTTTTCCTGGATCACGCCTTCAGCCCGCAGCTTGTCATTGCCGGTTACTTTGCCGACACCTTGCTTGATGTTGCCGGCTGCTTCGTTCGCCAAACCTTTTGCCTTATCCGATGTGCTGCTCATGGTATTTCTCCGAAGGAACAATCAAGGGTTTTGGTCATTACCTAAAGATTGACCCAAGGGCTTTCGGCAGAGTTTCAATTATTTTCCGGCAGGCATTTCATCGAAAGCGGCAGGTTTGGCTTTATGTTTTGCGGCCAACCCACGAGAATGCCCGGCACATTCAGGCTCTAACGCTGAATAACAGATCCCGTAGGAAGGTTATGAAACTCAATAAAGCACAGGCCATTGCCCGCAGAAACCAGGAACTGGGCGGTGCCGTACTCGGCGTCAACAACTGCCACTTCACCGACCTGGACCGCAAACGCAACATCTGGTGGTTCGACCTGCCGGTGGCGCGGATCGCCGTGGGCCAGTACGAGTGGATTCACCTGTTGATGCACAACGCCGAGAGCGACCAGTTGCTGCACCTGAAGGTGCCGACGGTGTACCTGCGTGAAAAGCTTGAAGGGCTGGTGGTGCGCAATGCGGGCAAGCGCAAGCCGGAGATCACCCTGGAGCTGAGCGCGGACAAGGATTCGTTCTTGAAGGATGTGCGCCCGGCCGGTGCGGGTGTGAGCTTCGCGCAGTTCGCCCTGTAAGCACGCGGTCAACCATGTGGGAGCGGGCTTGCTCGCGAATGCGCTGGGTCCGTCACCGATCTAGTATTGACCCGACGCCTTCGCGAGCAAGCCCGCTCCCACACTGGATTGGATTGCATTTCACGTCAGGCAATCTTCAGCCCCATAAAAAACCCGCTTTCGCGGGTTTTTTATGGGGTTACTTTTTAAGGCCCAGCTTCTTCAGCTCTTCATCACGCAACTCGCGCCGCAGGATCTTGCCCACGTTGGTGGTCGGCAACGCATCGCGGAACTCCACGGCCTTGGGCACCTTGTAGCCGGTGACATTGGCACGCATGTGCTCCATCACCTGGTCCTTGGTCAGGGTCGCCCCCGGCTTGACCACGATGAAGATCTTGATGTGCTCGCCGGATTTTTCGTCCGGCACACCGATGGCTGCGCATTGCAGCACGCCCGGCAAGGTCGCCAGTACGTCTTCCAGCTCGTTGGGGTAGACGTTGAAACCCGAGACCAGAATCATGTCCTTCTTGCGGTCGACAATGCGCATGTAGCCGTCCGGCTGGATGATCGCGATGTCGCCGGTCTTCAGCCAGCCTTCGCTGTCGAGGATCTCGGCGGTGGCGTCTTCACGCTGCCAGTAGCCCTTCATCACTTGCGGGCCCTTGACGCACAGCTCGCCGACTTCACCCAGCGCCAGCTCGACGCCATCATCGGTGATGACCTTGCACAGGGTCGAGGGCACCGGAATACCGATGGTGCCGATCTGGATGTGCTGGATCGGGTTGACCGTGGCCACCGGGCTGGTCTCGGTCATGCCGTAGCCTTCGCAGATGTTGCAGCCGGTCACGGCCTTCCAACGCTCGGCCGCCGCCAGTTGCAGGGCCATGCCGCCCGACAGGGTGACCTTGAGCGCGGAGAAATCCAGCTTGCGGAAGCCTTCGTTGTTGCACAGCGCGACAAACAAGGTGTTCAGGCCGACAAAGCCGCTGAACTTCCACTTCGACAGCTCCTTGACCATGGCCGGCAGATCGCGCGGGTTGCTGATCAGGATGTTGTGGTTGCCGATCAGCATCATCGCCATGCAATGAAAGGTGAACGCATAGATGTGATACAGCGGCAGCGGCGTGATCAGGATCTCGCAGCCTTCATTGAGGTTGGAGCCCATCAGCGCCTTGCACTGCAACATGTTGGCCACCAGGTTGCGGTGGGTGAGCATCGCGCCCTTGGCCACGCCGGTGGTGCCGCCGGTGTATTGCAGCACGGCGACATCGCCGCTGGCAGGGCTGGCATCGCTGACCGGTTGGCCGTGCCCCTTGGCCAGCACGTCGTTGAATTTGATCGCCTGCGGCAGGTGATAGGCCGGGACCATTTTCTTCACGTACTTGATGACACTGTTGATCAGCACGCGCTTGAACGGTGACAACAGGTCGGCGACTTCGGTGACGATCACGTGCTTGACGGCGGTCTTGGGCACGACCTTTTCCGCCAGGTGGGCCATGTTGGCCAGGCAGACGAGGGCCTTGGCGCCGGAGTCGTTGAATTGGTGTTCCATTTCCCGCGCGGTGTACAGCGGGTTGGTGTTGACCACGATCAGGCCGGCACGGATGGCACCGAACACCGCGACCGGGTACTGCAGGACGTTGGGCAGTTGCACCGCGATTCGGTCGCCGGGCTTCAAATCAGTATGCTGTTGCAGGTAGGCGGCGAATGCCCCGGACAATTCGTACAACTCACCGTAGGTAATGGTCTTACCCAGGTTGCTGAAAGCCGGTTTGTTGGCGAAGCGCTGGCAGGACTGTTTCAGTACCGCCTGAATATTTGGATACTCGTCTGGATTGATGTCTGCAGCAATCCCGGCGGGGTACTTATCCTTCCAAAAGTCTACGTTCATGGAAGCCCACTCCTCAGCGACGCGAATTCATCATCGCATTTGATGCGATTATTATTGGTGTATGTTTTTTTAGGTGAGTCTGGCGCGTTAAAGCAGGCCTAGAGGTCACAAAGCGCGCCGAGAGTAGCAGCTTTGCCAAGGGCCGACTAGAGCCAAAAGAGGGCCCCACAGTCACTATCATGACTGTCCTACAATAATTGGTCACACTTTAAACAGGACTTAAATACCCCAGTGAAAGGCTCTGGAATAAGGCATTCAGCTCCTTACAAAACAAATGTGGGAGCGGGCTTGCTCGCGAAGGCGGAGTATCGGTCGACTTGTAAGTGACTGATTCACTGCCTTCGCGAGCAAGCCCGCTCCCACATTTTTATTGCATTTCAATTCATGCTCAGGCGATGTCGCGCAACTCCCTGCGCAGAATCTTGCCTACCGGCGTCATCGGCAACGATTCGCGCAACACGATGTGCTTGGGCACCTTGTACCCCGTGAAGTTGACCTTGCAGTAGCTCTTCAATTCCTCAAGGCTCACGCCTTCGGCACGCGCCACCACGAACAGCTTCACCGCCTCCCCCGTGCGCTCGTCCGGCACGCCGATCACCGCGCAGTTGGCCACCGCCGGGTGGGCCATGACCACGTCTTCGATCTCGTTGGGGTACACGTTGAAGCCCGACACGATGATCAGGTCTTTCTTACGGTCGACAATGCGCACAAAGCCATCCTCGTCGATCACCGCGATGTCCCCGGTCTTGAGCCAGCCCTCGGCGTCCAGGGCCTCGGCGGTGGCGGCCGGTTGCTGCCAGTAGCCTTTCATCACTTGCGGGCCCTTGATACACAACTCGCCGCGTTCGCCCAGGGGCAACTCGACGCCTTCATCGTCAATCACCTTCATGGCCGTGGCCGGTACCGGGATGCCCACGGTGCCGAGGCGCGATTTATTGCCATACGGGTTGGTGCTGGCCACCGGCGAGGTTTCCGTCAGGCCGTAGCCCTCGCCGATCGCGCAGCCGGTGAGCTGCTCCCAGCGTTCGGCCGTGGCCTTGATCAGCGCAGTGCCGCCGGAGTTGGTGAGCTTGAGGTGGGAGAAGTCCAGGCTCTTGAATTCGGGGTGGTCCATCAGCGCCACAAACAAGGTATTGAGCCCCAGCAGCCCGGTGAAGCGCCACTTTTTCAGCTCCTTGATAAACCCGCCGATGTCCCGAGGGTTCGTGATCAGTACGTTGTGATTGCCCGAGACCATCATGCACATGCAATTGGCGGTGAAGGCATAGATGTGATAAAGCGGCAGCGGCGCGATCATCACCTCCTGGCCTTCCTTGATCAACGGGTGGCCATCGTCGTCGGTCTGCGACATGCACGCACGCACCTGCTGCATGTTCGCCACCAGGTTGCCGTGGGTGAGCATCGCGCCCTTGGCCAGGCCGGTGGTGCCGCCGGTGTATTGCAGCACGGCGATGTCATCCAGCGTCACCGGATGGCGGGTCACGCCCAAGCCGCCCCCCAGGCGCAGGGCGCGCTTGAACGATACCGCGCGCGGCAGGTGGTACGCCGGCACCATCTTCTTCACCTTGTCGACCAGGGTGTTGACCAGCCAGCCTTTGGCGGCGGGCATGAAGTCGCCCATCCTGGCTTCGATCAGGTAGTCGATCTCAGTGTCGGCGCACACCTCCTGCACCCGCGAACCGAACAGGTTGAGGTAGACCAGCGCACGCACGCCGGCGTCCTTGAATTGGTGGCGCATTTCACGCGGGGTGTACAGCGGGTTGGTGTTGACCACGATCAGCCCGGCGCGCAGGGCGCCGAACACCGCTATCGGGTAGTGCAGCACGTTGGGCATCTGCACCGCGATGCGCTCGCCGGGCTTGAGGTCGGTGTGTTGCTGCAGGTAGCCGGCGAACGCCGCACTCTGGCGCTCAAGCTCGGCGTAGGTCAGGGTGACGCCCATATTGCTGAATGCCGGACGATCGGCAAAGGCCTTGCAGGAACGCTCGAAGACTTCGATCACCGACTTGTAGGTCAAGAGGTCGATATCATTGGGAACGCCCGCGGCGCGTTTGTCATTCCAGAAATCAGGTTGCATTATTCTTATCCCCTTACCTGAGTGTGCCCGGCCGCTTTCGTGCTGCGACAAAAAGCGGAGCTTTGGGGACGTTAGCAGCTATGACCAAACAGGCAAATACAGGAAAGCGCGTCATTAATTGCGTGAATCTTCCTACAGGGGCCCGCACTGATCAGACGCGCCCCGTCGCAGGCGCTATACACTGCAACGACCCCGAGCAGACCTTGATGAAAGGAACCGTCATGAACCACAGCACCTTCTGGCTGACCGCGAATGACCACAGCCGCCTGTACGTCAACCAATGGATGCCCGAAGGCCCGGCACAGGCCGTGGTCATGCTGTCCCACGGCATGGCCGAGCACAGCGGGCGCTATGCACGGCTGGCCGGCGCCCTGTGCGCCGCGGGCTATGGGGTGTTTGCCCTGGACCAGCGTGGCCATGGCCGCACCGCCGATGAAGGCACGCTGGGCTTGTACGCCGAAGAAGATGGCTGGAACAAAGTGGTGGGCGACCTGGCCAGCCTCAACCAGCATATCGGCCAGCAGCAGCCGGGGTTGCCGATCATCCTGCTGGGCCACAGCATGGGCAGCTACATCGCCCAGGCCTACCTGGTGCATCACAGCGCCAGCTTGCATGGGGCGATTCTCAGCGGTTCGAATTTCCAGCCGGTGGCGCTGTACCGCGTTGCGCGCCTGATCGCACGGGCCGAACGCCTGCGCCAGGGTGTGCGTGGGCGCAGCGCGTTGATCGAGTTCCTGTCGTTCGGCTCATTCAACAAAGCGTTCAAGCCCAACCGCACGGCGTTCGACTGGCTCAGCCGCGACCCGGTTGAAGTCGACACGTACATCAATGACCCACTCTGTGGCTTTCGCTGCACCAACCAGCTATGGATCGACTTGCTCGGCGGCTTGCAGCACATCAGCAAAGCGTCCAATCTCGCTCAGATCGATCCGGGCCTGCCGATCCTGATAATGGGCGGCGAATGTGATCCGGTGAGTGAGGGAAAGCGTCTCAAAAGCCTGACCCATGCTCTGCGCGAGGCCGGCTGCCAATACCTGCAACTGAATATTTACCCGCAGGCGCGTCACGAACTGTTCAACGAAACCAACCGCGATGAAGTCACGGCGGATGTGCTCACGTGGCTCGACCAGGCCCTGACTTTGCGCAGGCCGGCCCGCTGTGAATAATTTTACATTAAAAATCAGTCACTTGAAAAAATTCGACCATTACCGTTCAGCCACAGGATGCAACCTTTAGATGACCCAGGTAACCAACACCCCCTACGAAGCCCTTGAAGTCGGCCAGACCGCCAGCTACAGCAAAACCGTGGAAGAGCGCGATATCCAGTTGTTCGCCGCCATGTCCGGCGACCACAACCCGGTGCACCTGGATGCCGAATACGCCAAGGCGACCATATTCAAGGAGCGGATTGCCCACGGCATGTTCAGTGGCGCGCTGATCAGCGCGGCCGTAGCCTGCGAGCTGCCTGGGCCGGGCACGATCTACATCGGCCAGCAGATGACCTTCCAGAAGCCGGTGAAAATTGGCGACACCCTGACCGTGCGCCTGGAAATCCTCGAAAAGCTGCCAAAATTTCGCGTACGCATCGCCACCCGCGTGTTCAACCAGCGTGATGAACTGGTGGTGGATGGCGAAGCGGAAATCCTCGCGCCACGCAAACAGCAGGTCGTGACCTTGACCGAGCTGCCGCCGATCAGCATTGGCTGACAGCGATCTCGACATGCACGAACGCCAGATGTAGGAACGAGCTTGCCCACGAAGACGGCGTGTCAGTCATTGAATCTATCGACTGATTCACCGCGTTCGCGAGCAAGCCCGCTCCCGCATGGGGTAGTGCAGGTGGCTTACGACTGAGCGCGAGCCTGGTTACGCAGGGCTTTCACCTGGTCGTGATTGCGCTGTACGCCGTGGTACTGACGCTCAACCAGGTCACGGATGCCCAGCAGGTTGTGCTTGTTGATCTTCTCGATCGCCTCACGGTAAGCCTTGAGTGCGTGGTCTTCACCGCGCTCGGCTTCGTTCAACACAGCCTCTTCGTCTTTACCGGTAACCATCGACTTCACGTCGACCCAGCCACGGTGCAGGGCGCCGGCTACGCTGCCGGAATCTTCCGGGTCACCGCCCAGGGCAGTTACGGCGGCTTTCAGTTCGGCGGCGGCAGTGGCGCACTCAGCAGAGCGCTTGACGAACAGCGCCCTGAGTTCAGGGTGCTTGATGTCTTCAGCGCACTCTTTGAAGCCCTTCTGGCCGTCGATGCTGGTTTCGATCAGATCGTTCAGTACCGAGATCGATTCTTTGTTGATGTCAGTCATTTTTCAATTCCTTATGTGGGTTGAGAAAGGTTGTCTTAATGAGTGCAGCGCCCATGCCAGGTTTTGAAAAACAATTTTAATGTTAATTTTCAATAAGTTACGATTAATTGAACCATCTGTATGTGCGTTTTTTGCATGATCTGTCATTTGGCCTTCATGCAGAATGCCTGTATTTTCGAAGACCTCGCCTCACGCGCACGAACCTCATGAATCCCGAAAAACTTGAACTGCTGATCACCCGCCAAATGCCCTTTGGCAAGTACAAGGGCCGGATCATCGCCGACCTGCCGGGGCCCTACCTGAACTGGTTCGCTCGTGAAGGTTTCCCCCACGGCGAGCTGGGTGGATTACTGGCCTTGATGCAGGAAATTGACCACAACGGGCTGTCCGAATTGCTCGAACCGCTGCGCGCCAAACACGGTAAACCTGCCCCCCGCCATTGAGAGCCCCGCCATGCCAAGGAATGCTGACAACGAACCTCACTGGCAAGCCATCGCCCAGCGCTATGACCTGCAGCCCGGCCCGATCAACCTGGAAAACGGCTACTTCGGGCGCATGAGCCGTGAGGTTCAGGCGCAGTACCTGGACCATGTGGCGTTTATCAATCGGAGTAACTCGGTGCATGTGCGCCAGCGCTTCGAGCAGGGCGAAAACCTCGAGATCCGCCGCCAACTGGCCGAGTTGATCGATGTCGACCCGCAGGCCGTCGCATTCACCCGCAACGCTACCGAAGCCTTGCAGTCGTTGATCCGCAACTACAACCGCCTGCAACCGGGAGACCAGGTGCTGATCAGCGACCTGGAGTACGACACCGTCAAAGGCGCCATGCGTTGGCTGGCCACGGCTCGCGGTGTCGAGGTGATCGAGGTGTCCCACACGCACCCGGCCAGTTTCGACAGCCTGGTGCAGACGTATCAGGATGCCTTTGCCCAGCACCCGCGTTTAGCGCTGATGGCACTGACCCATGTCACCCACCGCACCGGCCTGGTGATGCCCGTTGCGGCGATTGCCCAGGCCGCACGCGAGCATGGCATCGACGTGATCCTCGACGGCGCCCATGCCCTGGGCCAGATCGAGTTCAACCTGGCCGAGCTGGGCATTCAGTTCGCCGGTTTCAACTTGCACAAATGGATCGGCGCGCCGTTGACCCTGGGCTTTCTGTATATCGCCCCCGAACGCCTGGCGGATATCGACCCGGACATGGGCGAGTTCCACTACCCCGCCACCGATGTACGCGCACGCACGTCCTACAGCACGCCAAACTTTCCGGCGCTGATGACACTGCCGCTGGTGTTTGAAGAGCATCGGGCATTGGGCGGCGCGGCGGCCAAGGGCGCGCGCATGAATTACCTGCGGGACCTGTGGGTAAGCCAGGCCCGGCCGCTGGAAGGGATCGAGGTGCTGACGCCGGATGATCCAAGGCTGTATTGCGGGATTACCGCGTTCAAGTTCATTGGCCGCGATCAGCAGGTCATGGTCGATCGGTTGCTCAAGGAGTACGACCTGTTTGCCACGACTCGTACCGGGGCGGCGTTTGGTACCTGTATTCGGGTGACGCCGGGGTTGGTAACCCCTGCGGCGCACATCGGTGTATTGATCAATGCAATTGCCAGTTTGAACACGAACTGAAAATGTGGGAGCGGGCTTGCTCGCGAACGCGGAGTGTCAGTCACTGAATTCTTAGACTGATCCACCGCCTTCGCGAGCAAGCCCGCTCCCACATTTGGACTTGTCTGCGTCTCGAGGTTTTCTTCAGGCAAAAAAAAGCGGTACACCGACCAAGCGCACCGCAAAAATGCCGTTAAGCACAGCAACAACGATTCGTTAAATCAGATCAATCCAGCAGCGCCAGCGCCTGCGCGGTGACTTCCTGGATGCGTGCCCAGTCGCCGCTCCTGACCCACTCCGGGTCGAGCATCCAGCTACCGCCCACACACATCACGTTTTTCAACGCCATGTAGTTTTTGATATTGGCTGGGCCGACGCCGCCGGTCGGGCAGAATTTCACTTCGCCGAATGGGCCGCCCAGAGCCTTGATTGCGGCAACACCGCCACTGACTTCAGCCGGGAACAGCTTGAAGCGGCGGTAGCCCAGGCCATAGCCTTCCATGATGCCGGAGGCGTTGCTGATGCCCGGCAGCAACGGGATCGGGCTGTGCACCGAGGCTTCCAGCAGGTCGCGGGTAATGCCGGGGGTGACGATAAATTGCGAGCCGGCGACTTCGGCCGCTTCGAGCATCTGGCGGTCGAGCACGGTGCCGGCGCCGGTGCACAGTTCAGGGCGCTGCTCACGCAGTACCTGGATGGCCTTGAGGCCGAACTCGGAACGCAGGGTCACTTCCAGTGCGGTCAAACCGCCAGCTGCGAGGGCATCGGCCAGTGGCAGGATGTCCTGTTCGCGGGCAATGGTGATCACCGGCAGGATCCGCGCCTTGGCGCAGAGGCTGTCGATCAGGGCAACTTTATCCGCCATGGACACGGTCGGTTGAGGGCTTTTCATAGCGGCTGATCCTTGGCTCATGGGCACCAGTAAATCTCTAATGTAGGTTGCAAAAACGCGCGAATCGGCATGGCAGCAACATCGTCACTGGCCAGCGCGGCGCTCAAGGTGGTCAACTTCGAACTGCCGGAAATCGACAGTACGGTGCAGTGGGCCGTGGCCAGCAACGCACGACTCATGGTCAGGCGTTGGTGCGGCACGCTCGGCGCCAGCATCGGCCAGCAACGGCGGGTACCGTCGGCCTTCAGCGCTTCGGCAAGGTTCGGGCTGTTGGGAAACAGCGAAGCGGTGTGGCCGTCATCGCCCATGCCCAGGACCAGCACATCAATGGCTGGCAATTCGGCCAGCAGGCGATCGGCCTGCTCGGCAGCGTCTTCAAGGTTGGCCGCGGCGCTGTAGAGGCTGAGGAATCGGGCCTTGGCCGCCGGGCCTTGCAGCAGGTGCTGCTTCAACAAACCGGCATTGCTGTCGGCGTGCTCCACCGGCACCCAGCGCTCATCGGCCAGGGTGATGGTGACCTTTGACCAGTCCAGCCCCTGCTTGGCCAGGTGCTGGAAAAACGCCACCGGGCTGCGGCCACCGGACACCACCAGGGTCGCTTCGCCACGCGCACTGATGGCCGCGCGCAGTTGTTCGGCCACGTCATTGGCCAGGCCGTCCGCCAGCAGCGCCGGTGTACGGTACTCATGGGCAGTCACGCCCTGAGGCAGTTTCAATTCAGATATCGCCATACCACGACCTCCCATCCCGCGTGATCAGTGCAATGGAGCTCATCGGCCCCCAGGACCCCGCCGCATACGGCTTAGGCGCATCACCGGATTTTTTCCATCCGGCGATCAACTGGTCACACCACTTCCACGCGGCTTCGATTTCATCTTTGCGAACAAACAGGTTCTGATTGCCGCGCATCACTTCCAACAGCAAACGCTCGTAGGCATCGGGGATGCGCGCACTGCGATAAGTGTCGGAAAAATTCAGTTGCAGTGGGCCGCTGCGCAGTTGCATGCCTTTGTCCAGGCCCTGCTCCTTGGTCATCACGCGCAAGGAAATACCTTCGTCCGGCTGCAGGCGGATGATCAGTTTGTTGCTGATCTGCAAGCGCTGCTCGGGGGCGAAGATGTAGTGGGACGGTTCCTTGAAGTGGATAACGATCTGCGACAGCTTTTGCGGCATGCGCTTGCCGGTGCGCAGGTAGAACGGCACCCCGGCCCAACGCCAGTTACGAATATCGGCCCGCAGCGCGACGAACGTCTCGGTGTCGCTCTGGGTGTTGGAATTTTCTTCTTCCAGGTAACCCGGCACCGGCTTGCCGGCGCTGTAGCCGGCGATGTACTGGCCGCGTACAACCTGGGTGGTCAGGCCGTCCGGGCTGATCGGCGCCAGGGCCTTGAGCACCTTGACCTTCTCGTCGCGGATGCTGTCGGCGGACAAGTCGGCCGGCGGGTCCATGGCGATCAGGCAAAGCAGTTGCAGCAGGTGGTTCTGGATCATGTCCCGCAGCTGGCCGGCCTTGTCGAAGTAGCCCCAGCGGCCTTCGATACCGACTTGCTCGGCCACGGTGATTTCCACGTGGGAGATGTAGTTCTGGTTCCACTGGGTTTCGAACAGGCTATTGGCGAAACGCAGGGCGATCAGGTTCTGGACGGTCTCTTTGCCCAGGTAATGGTCGATGCGGTAGGTGCGGTTTTCCGGGAAAAACTGCGCCACGGCGTCGTTGACCTTGCGCGAGGATTCCAGGTCCGACCCGATAGGCTTTTCCAGCACCACACGGGTGTTTTCCGCCAGGCCGACCTTGGACAGGTTTTCGCAGATCGCGCCGTACACCGCTGCGGGCGTGGCGAAATAGGCAATCAGGCGCTGCTCGGTGCCGGCGATTTCCGCCAGGGCCACGTAGTCGTCGGCCTTCATGAAGTCGACATGCACGTAGGTCAGGCGTGCCAGGAAACGCTGGGCGGTGCTCTCTTCCAGTTCCTTGCCGACGTATTTGCGCAGTTCTTTTTCGATATGGGCCAGGTGCTGTTGCTCGGAACCGGCTTCACGGGCCAGGGCCAGGATGCGCGTGTCGTCGTGCAGCAGCCCGGCGCCATCGAGCTGATAGAGGGCAGGAAATAACTTGCGCAGCGCCAGATCACCCAAGGCGCCAAACAGGGCAAAGGTGCAGGGTTCCACGGTTATCGAAGGCATGATGTTTGTTCTTTTATCAAGTTAAGCTACAAATACCTTTTTTCAAGGCATCACTCAAGGAAAAATGTAGTAATAACCACAACATTTTCCCGAAATACGCATTCCGAGTGGTGGTGTTCAGCTACCCTAAGTAGGATAGGCCACCGCAAAGGGCCGCTCGTCGATTGGTGGCCGCCCTTAATTTGCATCGTCGCCCGAAGGAAAGACTGAATGGACCGCGTGCGAAATCTTCTGGAACAGATCCGGAACCGCCTCGAAGAATTGAACAAGGCCGAGAAAAAAGTCGCCGAGGTCATCCTGCTCAACCCGCAGCAGGCGACCCGCTTCTCTATCGCCGCCCTCGCCCAAGCCGCCTCGGTCAGTGAACCGACGGTCAACCGTTTCTGCCGTTCGTTCGGCGTCAGTGGCTACCCTGAACTTAAATTGCAGCTGGCGCAAAGCCTGGCCAGTGGCGCGGCGTATGTCAGCCGTGCCGTGGAAGCCGATGATAACCCCGAAGCCTACACCCAGAAGATCTTTGGCAGCGCCATCGCCTCCCTGGACAGCGCCTGCCAGGCCCTGGACCCGAACCTGATCAGCAAGGCCGTGGATCTGCTGATCCAGGCGCGGCAGATCCACTTCTTCGGCCTTGGCGCTTCGGCCCCGGTGGCCATGGACGCGCTGCACAAGTTTTTCCGCTTCAACCTGTCAGTGACCGCCCATGCCGACGTGCTGATGCAACGCATGATCGCCTCGGTGGCCCACACAGGCGAACTGTTCGTGATTATTTCCTACACCGGGCGTACCCGTGAGCTGGTGGAAGTCGCGCGTATCGCACGGGAAAACGGCGCATCGGTGCTGGGCGTGACCGCAGAGAACTCGCCGCTGGCCAAGGCCAGTACCGTAAGCCTGAATATTCCGCTGCCGGAAGACACTGACATCTATATGCCGATGACCTCGCGGATTATCCAATTGACGGTGCTGGATGTGTTGGCGACCGGCATGACCTTGCGCCGTGGCGTGGATTTCCAGCCACATTTGCGCAAGATCAAGGAAAGCCTGAATGACAGCCGGTATCCGGTTGGCGATGAGTTCAACTGAGACAGACATTGCCTCCAGCAGTCCCGACCTCTTCGTGAGCAAGCCCGCTCCCACATTTTGACGAGTCCTACCTTGGAATGCGGTTCAAATGTGGGAGCGGGCTTGCTCGCGAAGACGGTACCAGCAACACCGCTAAACCCCAGCTCGGGCCTGCAGACTCAGGTGCGCCCGCTCCCCCGGCGCCAGGCTGGCACCGGCCATCGCCGACTCCACGCACACAAACCCGGACGCCTCGTTAAAACTCACCCCCAACAGCGGCCGGCTGCCCGGATGCCACACCACGGTGTCGGCGCTGTCGCCGGTGTCGATGCACAGTTCGCGCTGCCAGGCGCGGTCCTTGAGGTATAACTCGCCCTCGTGCTGGAACACCCGCTGGCACCCGCCGTCCACCCGTAATTCGCCTTCCTGCTGGCAAGCCTGGCGATTGAGCTGGTCGTAACCTTGCGCGCCGTCCAGCCCAGACAGCGCTATCTCATCAACGTGACCAATACGCCAGTAGGCGTGCAAAGCATGGCTCAGCTGGCACGGCAACTCGTCCTGGTGCTCGGTGCTCAGGCGCAGTTCCAGGGTATCGCCCAAGTGCGCATGCAGGTCGACCTGCCAGTCGCACAGTTGCAATTGCCAGTGCAGACGCACGCCGTCGTCTTCGGTGCTGCTGTCGAGCAGTTTCCAATTGATCAAGCGAGCCCAGCCATGGGACGGCCAGGCGTTCTCGCTCGGGTGGCGGCCATACCACGGCCAGCACACTGGCACGCCGCCACGGATGGCGCCGACCTGCGGCCACTTGGCCGCGCACCACAGCCAGGGTTTCTGGCCACGGGGCTGAAAATGCAGCAACTGCGCGCCCTGACGACTGAACACCGCCTGGCACAACGGATGATCGATCACCAACACGTCGCGCATCTGAAAGCGCTCCCAGGCGAACACCGGGCGCTTGCGCAGGGTTTTGAAAAAGCGTTGCAGCGGATGCTCATGCATGTGCCACGGTCCTGAAAAACATCACAGTGCTGCCCAAAAAAAGCGGATAGCCATGGCTACCCGCAAATGCGCACAGAGAGAAGGAGCTTATCGCAACAGCGTTAGAACGTAGACTGAATTTTCAGGCCAGCCACCAACGCGTTGTCGACTTTATCCACGCCGCCAGGTTGCACGACGTATTGCAGGTTGGGACGCACGGTCAGCCAGTTGGTAACGTGGAAGCCGTAGTTGATTTCGAAGTTGTATTCGGTTTCGCGGATCGGCGTGTACAGCGGGTTGTCGTAGTCGCTGACGCCATTGGCGGCGTTGAGCAGTTCCGAGTTTCGCTTCACGTCATTGTTGACATGCAGACGCGCGGCACCAATGCCGACGTCGTCTTTTGGACGCGCATCGAATGGGCCTTTGTACACCAGCATGAGCGACTGATAGTTGTCGACCAGGTTGGTTTCCTTGTCGTGGAAGGTCGCGTTGGCGGCGATGTTCAAGCCGCGCGAAGCGTCGCCGTTATGCGTGGTGAGTTGCTGTTGGGCAACGAACCAGTAGCCTTTCTTGCTGCTGCGGGTACGGAAGGCCGCGCCAGTGGTGGCCGCATCGTTGCCGTTGATGTCTTCACGTACGTCGCTGGCATCGGCGGCGCTCTTGTAGTAACCCACACGGTATTCGCCCGGCAGGTTATTGACCTTCGGCGACCAGACCAATTCCACCGGGATCACGGTGCCCTTGGTGCCACTGCCGCTCAGTTTGAAGCCGTTGCCGTGCTCCAACTGCGATGGGTTCTGGTTGTATGCACCAATTTGCGCGTACAGCTCAGGCGTGATGTTGTACTTCACGCGGATAGCCGCCTGGCTGACTGGCCAGTTGTACCAGGTGCTGACGTAGTTACCCACCTGGGAGCCGCAGAACGACAGGTTCTGGAAGTCGCACGGGAAGGTGTTGAAGTCTTCGCCTTCACCGAAGTAACCGAGTTTGACGTCCAACTTGTTGTCGAACATCTGGTGCTGGATCCAGAACTGGGTCAGACGCACCATGTGGCCACGGCCATACACTTCCATGGACGAACTCAGCGTGCCGGCACGCGGGTCGCCGATACGGTCGTTGGAGATGTTCTGGCCATTACGGTTGGTCAACTGGATCTTGGCCTGGGTATTGTCCCAGCCCCAGAGCTTTTGCAGGTCCAGTGCAACGCCCAGACCGAACTGGTCCGAGTAACGACCCGTTTTATCGTCGTTGTAGCCGCCATGCAGGTTGGCGCCCATCTCCCCTACGTAATCAGCCTTGATGTCGATACCTTGCTCGATCAGCTTGGTACGCTCGCCGCCCCAATCGCCGGTCATCCACTTGGAGTCGGCGCTGAATGCATCGGCCGCCATCGCATTGGCGGACAATACCAAGGCTGCTGCAGCTGACAGTTGGCAGATCAGCCGGGTGTTGTTGTGTTGCTTTTTCATCCCTACATCCTCGTCTTTATTGTTATTAAACTGTTTTTATCTAACGCAGGTTACATTTTTTTAATTAAAACAACGGGTTATCTTCTTTTTACTGTGGGAGCCATGCAGACCGCTCGGCCCCTCAGTTACAACGCAGTGATGCCATCGCGGGCAAGCCCGGCTCCTACAGGTTCCTGCTGTGATCCCGCTGTGCCCAGGCGCTCGCCGGTTTTGGCGTCGAACAGCAAGACCTTGGCAGGGTCGAACTGCAGGGTCAGCGTCTCGCCCACTTGGGGTGCTACGTCCGGTGCAAGACGGCAGCAAACCTTGGTGTCATTGAGCTGCACGAACACCAGGGTGTCCGGGCCGGTGGGCTCGGTGACCTGGACCTCGGCACGAATGCTCGATGAACCATTGCCCTCACCCGCCGCCAACACGATCTGCTCCGGGCGCAGGCCCAGAATCACATCACGGTCTTCCAGGCCGACGTCGTTCATGTCGAGCGGCAACTCGCAATGGGCCTGGCCGCTGTCGAGCAGCGCCACCAGACGACCGTCCTTGCGTTTTAGGCGCATAGGAACGAAGTTCATCGGTGGTGAACCGATAAAGCTTGCCACAAACAGGTTAGCAGGGTCGTTGTAGATTTCCTTCGGCGTACCGAATTGTTGGATGATGCCGTCCTTCATCACCGCCACTTTGTCGCCCAGGGTCATCGCTTCGATCTGGTCGTGGGTCACGTAGACGGTGGTGGTCTTGAGGCGTTGGTGCATCAGTTTCATTTCGGTGCGCATCTCGACGCGCAGCTTGGCGTCGAGGTTGGACAGCGGTTCGTCGAACAGGTAGATCTTCGGCCGCCGCGCCAGGGCCCGGCCCATGGCCACGCGCTGTTGCTGGCCACCAGACAGTTGGCCGGGCTTGCGGTTGAGCAGGTGTTCGATCTGCAGCAGCTTGGCCACGCGCGCCACTTCGGCGTCGATGTCGGCCTGGGGCATCTTGCGAATCTTCAGGCCGAACTCGATGTTCTCGCGCACGCTCATGGTCGGGTACAGCGCATAGGACTGGAACACCATGGCGATGTCACGATCCTTGGGGCTCATGCCGCTCACATCCTGATCGCCGATCATGATCGCGCCGCCAGTGATGGTCTCCAGGCCAGCGATGCAGTTCATCAGCGTGGACTTACCACAGCCCGAAGGGCCGACCAGGATCAGGAATTCGCCTTCTTTGATCGACAGTTCGATGTTCTTCAAGGTGTCGGGCAGGCCGGCGCCATAGGTCTTGTTTACATTGCGAAGTTCAAGCGTAGCCATGATTACCCCTTGACCGCGCCGGCCGTGAGGCCGCGCACGAAATACTTGCCTGCGATCACATAGACCAGCAGGGTCGGCAGCCCGGCGATCATCGCCGCCGCCATATCCACGTTATATTCCTTGGCCCCGGTGCTGGTATTGACCAGGTTGTTCAGCGCCACCGTGATGGGCTGGGAGTCGCCGCTGGAGAACACCACGCCGAACAGGAAGTCGTTCCAGATCTGGGTGAACTGCCAGATCAGGCAGACCATGATGATCGGGGTGGACATCGGCAGAATGATCCGACGAAAGATGGTGAAGAAGCCCGCACCGTCCAGTCGCGCCGCCTTCACCAGCGCATCGGGGATGCTGACGTAGTAGTTACGGAAGAACAGCGTGGTGAACGCCAGGCCGTAGACCACGTGCACAAACACCAACCCGGTGGTGGTGCTGGCCAGGCCCATCTTGCCGAGGGTGAATGACGCCGGCAGCAGCACGGTCTGGAACGGCAGGAAGCAGCCGAACAGCAGCAGGCCGAAAAACAGTTGTGAGCCCCGGAACCGCCACATCGACAACACGTAGCCGTTCAAGGCGCCAATGGCGGTGGAGATCAGCACCGCCGGGACGGTGATCTTGATCGAGTTCCAGAAGTAGCCGTCAACCGTGGCCCAGGCCTTGACCCAGCCGATGCCGGTGACCACGGTCGGCCAGCTCAGCAGGTTGCCGGTGCTGATGTCTTCCGGGGTCTTGAAGCTGGTGAGCAGCATCACCACCAGCGGCACCAGGTACAGCAGCACGGCGAGGATCAGCACCGCGTAGATCGCGATGCGGCTCAGGCTGATGGCAGGTTTGGAAGCGAGACTAGTCATTACGTTTGGTCCTCAGCTCGGAGTAGAGGTAAGGCACGATGATCGCGAGGATCGCACCGAGCATCAGGATTGCACTGGCCGAGCCCATGCCCATCTGGCCACGGCTGAAGGTGAACGAGTACATGAACATGGCTGGCAGGTCGGACGAATAGCCCGGGCCGCCGGCGGTCATGGCCGCCACCAGGTCGAAGCTCTTGATCGCAATGTGCGCCAGGATCATCACCGCACTGAAGAACACCGGACGCAGGCTTGGCAGCACCACGCTCCAGTAGATGCGCGGCATGCTCGCGCCGTCGATCTGCGCGGCACGAATGATCGATTGATCGACGCCCCGCAAGCCAGCGAGGAACATCGCCATGATAAAGCCCGAGGCTTGCCACACGGCGGCGATGACCAGGCAGTAGACCACGCGGTCGGGGTCGATCAGCCAGTCCAGGCGGAAGCCTTCCCAGCCCCAGTCACGCAGGAGTTTGTCCAGGCCCATGCCCGGGTTGAGCAGCCATTTCCAGGCAGTACCGGTGACGATCATCGACAGCGCCATCGGGTACAGGTAAATCGTGCGGATAAAGCCTTCGCGACGGATGCGCTGGTCGAGAAACACCGCCAGCAGCACGCCGATCACCAGGGTGATACCGATGAACATCCCACCGAACAACGCGAGGTTCTTGCTCGCCACCCACCAGCGGTCGTTGTCGAACAACCGCTCGTATTGCGCAAGGCCCGCCCATTTGTAGCTCGGCAGGAACGTGGACGTGGTAAACGACAGCACAAACGTCCAGAGGATATAGCCATAGAAGCCTACCAACACGATGAACATGCTGGGCGCCAGCACCAGTTTGGGGAGCCAGCGCTGCAGTGCATCGAACGGCGAGGCTTTGCTGAACACAGCAACAGAACTCATGGGAAAATCCAATACAGGGAAAAAGAACTTGCAGGTAAATCATGCTGGGAGCTGGCGTGTGCTGTAGGAGCGAGCTTGCTCGCGAAGATCTTCAACGATAACGCGCACATCCAGCGATGAACGCGCAGACCTTGAGTTTTTCGCGAGCAAGCTCGCTCCTACAGAAGACAACCTTCAGGGCACACCCGCCCCCACCTCTACGTTACTTGGCAGACTTGATCGCAGCGCCAAGCTTCTTGGCGGTGTCGGCCGGGTCGGCTTTCGGGTCGTTGATGTAGTTGGTCACGACGTCAAAGAACGCGCCTTGCACCGCCAGGGTGGTGGCCATGTTGTGCGCCATGCTTGGCTGCAGGCCGCCGGTCTTGGCGTCTGCCAGGAAGTCTTTGGCGGCAGTCTGGGCGCAGGAGTCGAAGCCGTACGAGTCCATTTTGTTCAGCATGTCGATACGCACAGGGATCGAACCTTTGTTGATGCTGAACACTTTCTGGAAGTTTTCACCGAGGACGACTTTGGCGATGTCCTGCTGACCAGCGGCAGTGCCTTTGTCTTTCTGCTTGAACACCGCCAGGGAGTCGATGTTGTAGGTGAAGGCTTTTTCGGTGCCTGGGAAGGCTACGCACTCGTAGTCCTTACCGGCGACTTTCTTGGCGGCGGTCCACTCGGACTTGGCCCAGTCACCCATGATCTGCATGCCGGCCTTGCCGTTGATGACCTTACCGGCTTCGAGGTTCCAGTCCTGGCCTTTGCCGTCGACGTCCATATAGGTCGCGACTTTTTTCAGCTCGGTCAGCGCCTTGACCATTTGCGGGCCGGTCAGTGCGTCGTTGTCCAGGTCAACCAGGGCTTTCTTATAGCCATCGGCACCCATCACCGACAGTACAACGGCTTCGAAGACGGTGCTGTCCTGCCACGGCTGGCCACCGTGAGCGAGCGGAATGAAGCCTGCGGCCTTGAGCTTGTCGCCGGCTGCGTAGAATTCTTCGAGGGTGGTGGGGTTCTTGGTGATACCGGCTTTCTTGAAGACTTGCGGGTTGATCCACAGCCAGTTCACGCGGTGGATGTTGACCGGCACGGCCACGTAGTCACCGTCGTACTTGACGGTGTCGGAGACTTTCTTGTCGAGCAGGGAATCCCACTTCTCTTGTTTGGCCACGTCTTTGAGGACGTCGGTGTCGAGCAAGCCGGTGGAGGCCCATTCCTGGATATCGGGGCCTTTGATCTGGGCAACGCCTGGCGGGTTGCCAGCAACCGCGCGGCTTTTCAGCACGGTCATGGCCGTGGCGCCGCCGCCACCTGCGACTGCACCGTCTTTCCAGGTGAAACCGTCTTTCTCAACTTGGGCCTTCAGGACATCTACAGCCGCTTTTTCGCCACCGGAGGTCCACCAATGCACAACTTCAACCGTCCCTTTGGAGTCGGCGGCAAATGCACTGAGGGGAAACAACGAGGCAACGGAAATAGCTACGGCGAGGCGAGTAATCGCGTTCATCTGAATACCTTTTCTTGTTGTTATGCATGCAAGTCTGGAGCTTGCGCTGCAGGGAGTTTAAACATTGATTTTTCAAGCGCAGGTAACAAAGGGATGCACAAATGTCACCACTTGGTGACATAACACCCAGCGCCCAAGGCGCTGGCCATGCTCGGGGCCAGGGGCAGTGCAGGCAGCACCACCGCTTGCCAGGCATGGTACAGGTCCGGCTTACCCGCCCAGATGTTGCGACTGGGCTGGTTGTGCGGGCTGAGTTCGTGGTGCCAGCTGCCCTGACGCCGGTCGATAAAGTGGGTTTCGCAAAATTCCCAGAGACGCCGGTACCAGGTTTCGTAATGCGCATCGCCGGTCCGCTTGAGCAGGGCCTGCGCGGCGGCGCTGGCTTCAGCGTGGGTCCAGTGCAGGCGCTCGCGCACCACCGGGCGGTGTTTCCAGTCCAGGGTGTAGACGATGCCTGGGGCGCCGTCCACGGCCCAGGCATATTCGCAGGCACTGGCGAACAGGCCCTTGGCGTCGCTCACCAGCCAGTCGGGCGTGGTCAGCCCGGCCTGCAGGCGCGCGGCTTCCAGGTGCAGCACCAGCCGCGCCCATTCGAAACCGTGGCCGGGCGTGATGCCATAGGGGCGGAAGCCGTCCGCGGGGTTGTCTTGGTTGTAACCGAGCAAGGGCTGCCACTGGGCGTCGAAATGCTCGATCACCATGAACTGGTTGTCGGCGGCGTGGGCGTGGATCAAGCGCTCGACAATACGCAGCGCTCGTTCCAGCCAGCGGGTGTCACCCGTGACATCAGCCAGGGCGAGAAAGGCTTCGGTCGCATGCATGTTGCTGTTGGCGCCGCGATAGGCTTCAACGCCGCTCCAATCCTGGGCAAAAGACTCGAGCATCACGCCCTCCTCTTCGCTCCAGAAAAACTGGTCGATGATATGAATGGCGTCATTGAGCAGGGTTTGCGCGCCGGGGGCGCCCGCGACCACGGCGGAACTGGCAGCCAGGGCGACAAAGGCGTGCAGGTAGGCGGCCTTGCCGGTGTTGCCGTCCAAGGCGTGAGGCACGGCGAACCAACCGCCATGCTCGCTATCGCGCAACGGGCCGGTCAGGGCCGCCACACCGTGTTCGACCAGCTCGGCATAACCCGGCAAGCCCATGGCATGGGCCATGGCGAAGCTGTGGGTCATGCGCGCGGTGTTCATGGTTTCGGCACGGGCATCGGCAGGCAGTTGGCCATTGTCGTTCAGGTTGCCAAACCCCTCGGGCAGTCGAGACGCCTTGGCAAAGACCAGCAGGCGCTGGCCTTCAGCAGCGAGCCAGGCGTGATGAGCAGGAGCGTTCAGCCAACTGCTGGCAGGCAGTGGATGCGTGATCATGGGCGGCCCTTATTATTTTTTGTGGGATGACCGGAGTCTAAACAAGGGCACGCGAGGGACAAGTAACGAAGGGGATCAGAAATGTCACCACCCGGTGACATTGTAAAAACCGAACACCCTTCCAGCCTTGGCAACAATCCAACTGTGGGAGCGGGCTTGCTCGCGAATGCGGTGGCTCAGTCAACAGATGCAGTGACTGACACTCAGCATTCGCGAGCAAGCCCGCTCCCACATTTTTGAACCGGTTCCAATCATTGACCGAGCGGTGTCGCCGGCGCATTGAGACGCTGATTCAGGGTCTGCACCTGGCTCTGCAACGTGGTGATATTGCGAGTGGTCTGGATACGGAACACGTCGAACTCTTTATTGGTCGGCGCATCGCTGTTGGCGGGTTGGTTGTCCTGTGCGCTCTTGAGTACCAACAGGTCCTGCTCGATACGGGCAATGGCAGCGCTTGGGTTGCCCTGTTTCTTCAGGGCGGCGACGTCGGCGGCCAGTTCCTTGAGCTCGGCATCGCGCTTGCCGGCCTCAGCTTGCGCAGCCTTGAGGGTGGCCACGGCGTCGGTCAGGGCCTGTACCTGGCCCTGCAGCTTACTGTTGGCAGTGGAAAGATCGCTGGTGCTCGCGGTCATTTGCGCCAGGCGCGTGTCCAGCTCGCTGGCCTGGCCGGCCACGCCAACCTGTTGCTTGCGCTGCTCCAGCAATTGGCTTTCCAATTGCTTGATCTGCAGCTTCAGCGCTTCGCTGCCGTTGTTCACACTGGCTTCGCTGGCGACGACCTTACCGGAAATGTCCTGCAGGCGCCCCGCCGCTTCCTCGCTGATGCGCGCGAAGCTTTCCTGGGTAGCGACCAATTGCTGGCCCATCAGGGAGATCTGCTGGAAGCTCCACCAGGCCAGGCCGGCAAAGGCGATCAACAGCGCGCCGATCAATGCCCACAGGGGCCCGGTGCTGGCACTTTTAACCTTGACCACGGGGGTGTTGCGCGAACGCACCGAGGTGGCCGGGGTGGGTTCGAAATCATCGTCATCCCCGAGGTCGGCCCGCAGGCTGGGAACGTTGTCGAAGTCGTCGTTAGCATCGTTACGCATGAATCAACCCTGAATCGGTGAAGTAGCTGGCTGGAAGCCGAGCGACGGGAGTATAAACCGCAGTCACGTCGCACTGATCGACCCGGAACCCTGTATTCGGTTCCCGATGTGTTGCCTGTTGTGACCTTACTTGGGCCCAGGGGCCTGCGCCTTCCACCAACCGCAGAACTCGTCGAGTGCGGTCCACAGGCTGACCTTGGGCTCGTAATCCAGATAATGCCTGGCGCGACTGATGTCGAGGGTGAAATCTTTGTTCATCACCTGCATGCCCAGGCGTGACAACGCCGGTTCCGGCCGCCCGGGCCACATCGCGCAGAACGCTTCGTTCAAGGCCGCCAGGCTGTAGGACAAACCGTAGGAGCGATACCGGGTGACCTGAGGCAACTCCATTTGGCGCATCACGTAGTTCACCACATCCCACACTGGTACCGGTGCGCCATTGCTGATGTTGTAGGCCCTGCCCAGCGCCGAACCGGGGGCGAGCAAGCTGCTGAGCAGCGCTTCGTTGAGGTTGTGGATGCTGGTGAAGTCGACCTTGTTCAGGCCGTCGCCGACGATGGCCAGGCGGTTCTTGCGCTGCATTTTCAGCAGGCGCGGGAAGATGCTCATATCGCCGGCGCCGGTGACAAACCGCGGGCGCAAGGCCAGCACTTCGAGGCCGAACTCCTGCGCGCCGAACACCTTCTGCTCGGCCAGGTACTTGGTGGCGGCGTAGGGGTGCTTGAAGCGCTTGGGAACGTGTTCTTCGGTCAGGTTCAGGTGATCGCGGCCATCAAAGTAGATCGATGGCGAGGACAGGTGCACCAGGCGCCCGACCCGCTGTTTAAGGCAGGCTTCGACGACGTTTTCGGTGACCAGCACATTGCCCTGGTGAAAGTCCTGGTAACGCCCCCACAGGCCCACGGCGCCGGCGCAGTGCACCACGGCTTCGACATCGCGGCACAGCTCGCGCACCAGGTCGGCGTCATTGAGATCACCCTGGATAAACTCGGCGCCGCGCTTGACCAGATGCTCCACGCCTTCGGCCCGCCGCCCGTTGACCCGCACGTCCAGGCCCTGCTCCAGGGCGAAACGCGCAAAGCGCCCACCAATGAAGCCGCTTGCGCCGGTGACCAGAACTTTCATGGAGCCTCCTACAGATGCAGCTGCCAGCATCAAGCTGCACGCTGCAAGTTAAAAACGGTCCGCAAGCTTTCTCTTGCAGCTTGCAGCTTGACGCTCGTCACTGCTCGTACGGCACCAACCATTGGCCGCATGCGTGGGCCAGATGGTCGGTCAACAAGCCCAGCAGTTGCCCGCCGCTGCGCCAATGATGCCAGTACAACGGCACATCGATCGGCTTATCTGGCAACAACTCCACCAGCACGCCTTTTTCAAGCTGGTCGCGCACCTGCAGCTCGGGCACCAGCCCCCACCCAAGCCCGGCTTCCGTCAGGCGGATAAAGCCTTCGGACGAGGGGCATAAATGGTGTTCGAAACCACCGTTCACACCGAGGGATGCCAGGTAGCGGTGCTGCAGGAAATCGTCCGGGCCAAACACCAGCGCTGGCGTACGCGCCAGTTGATCGGCACGCACGCCTTGAGGGAAGTGCCGGGCGATAAAGGCCGGGCTGGCCAGCGCGCGGTAGCGCATGGCGCCTAGCAGCAGGCTGCGGGCACCGGCGACCGGGCGTTCGCTGGCGCAGATACAGGCCGCCACTTCACCCGCGCGCATGCGCTTGAGGCCTACGGTCTGGTCCTCCACCACCAGGTCGAGCAGCAAATGCTGCTCGGCGCAAAAGTCGCTGACGGCCTCGGCCCACCAAGTCGCGAGGCTGTCGGCATTCAGGGCGATGCGCAAGCGTTCGGGCATGCCCTCTTCATCCAACGCCGGCACCTGGCTTTGCAAGTCGCGCTCCAGCAGCCGCACCTGTTGCACATGGTTGAGCAGGCGCCGACCGATATCGGTGGGCGTCGGCGGTGAAGCCCGCACCAGCACCGGCTGGCCGATGCGCGCCTCAAGCAACTTGATGCGCTGGGAGATCGCCGATTGCGACAACCCCAGCACCTGGGCGCCACGCTCAAAGCCGGCCTGCTCCACCACCGCCGCCAGGGCGGAAAGCAACTTATAGTCGAACATCAGTTTCTCTAATGAGCGATCAGCAATATTGGTTTTTCTTATACCGCGCCGGACACGAGAATGACCAGCATCGTTGAGAGGATCTTTATCTATGTGGCAAAGCTATATGAATGGGTTGCTGGTGGCTCTCGGGCTGATCATGGCCATCGGTACGCAAAATGCCTTCGTCCTGGCCCAAAGCCTGCGCCGCGAACATCACCTGCCCGTGGCGGCCCTGTGCGTGGTCTGCGATGCCGTGCTGGTGGCGGCCGGGGTTTTTGGCCTGGCGACCGTGTTGGCGCAAAGCCCGATATTGCTGGCGGTGGCACGCTGGGGCGGCGCGGCGTTTCTGCTGTGGTACGGCGCGTGCGCGCTGCGCAGGGCTTTTTCGAAGCAGAGCCTGGACCAGGGCGAAAACCTCAAGACCCGTTCATTGCGCGCTGTACTGCTGAGCGCCCTGGCGGTCACCCTGCTCAATCCTCACGTTTACCTGGACACCGTCCTGCTGATCGGTTCGCTGGGCGCGCAACAAACCGAACCGGGCGCCTACGTGGCCGGTGCCGCCAGCGCGTCGTTCCTGTGGTTTGCCACCCTGGCGCTCGGCGCAGCATGGCTGGCGCCGTGGTTGGCACGCCCGGCTACCTGGCGCCTGCTGGACCTGCTGGTGGCGGTGATGATGTTCAGTGTGGCGTATCAATTAATAAGCGCGGCGTGAACTTATTCCAAAAGGCTCTGGAACCTCTATCCCACACAGTTGTTGCGTGGTTTTGCCACACCCCCGGTGCTATGATCCTGCCCCTGCGCCGCAAAGAGTACAAACTCCCCGGCGCTTGTTTGGCCGCCCGTGATCGGCCTTGCGCTCACCGCAACTGACCTGATTAGGAGAATCATCATGGCTTTCGAATTGCCGCCGCTGCCCTATGCACACGATGCCCTGCAGCCGCACATCTCCAAGGAAACCTTGGAGTACCACCACGACAAGCACCACAACACCTATGTCGTGAACCTGAACAACCTGGTGCCAGGCACCGAGTTCGAAGGCAAGACCCTGGAAGAGATCGTCAAGTCCTCTTCGGGCGGTATCTTCAACAACGCCGCTCAGGTCTGGAACCACACGTTCTACTGGAACTGCCTGGCGCCAAACGCCGGCGGCCAACCTACCGGCGCACTGGCCGAGGCCATCAACGCCGCGTTCGGTTCGTTCGACAAGTTCAAGGAAGAGTTCACCAAGACCTCCGTCGGCACCTTCGGTTCCGGTTGGGGCTGGCTGGTGAAAAAAGCTGACGGTTCCCTGGCCCTGGCCAGCACCATCGGCGCCGGCAACCCGCTGACCAGCGGCGACACCCCGTTGCTGACCTGCGACGTATGGGAACACGCCTACTACATCGACTACCGCAACGTGCGTCCAAAGTATGTGGAAGCGTTCTGGAACCTGGTCAACTGGAAGTTCGTGGCTGAGCAGTTCGAAGGCAAGACCTTCACTGCCTAAGCAACGCTTGCAGTAGAAAGAGCCCGGCGATTGCCGGGCTTTTTCATGGGCGCTTACACATGGAAAAAATTACACACATGCTGGAACTCGACATAGGGATTTTGCCACCCAGCGTGTGAGAGGAATGTCCCTCTCGTTTAAATACCGGAGAGCTTGATATGGACCCTCTATCGATTATCGGCATGGCCCCGACCGCACTTAACATGGCAGACAAGGGCATGGACCTGCTGGGCAAGGGCATGGACATACTGGACAAAGGCATGGACATGGCTCAACAGGCCATGGGGCAAATCAACCCTCAAGGCCAGGAACAGCAAGAACCTTCGCAAATCTCGTTTTGATCTGCGTTGGGCACTCGAATGTAGTCGAGGGGTGCCTGGCTGACCCGCATCCCCCGACGTAAGCGAGACAAAAGAGCGGCGGATACGATCGCCGCTCTCCTGATAACCCAACGTTTTTTTTGCGCCTCTTCCCATTGCCCTCCCCCCGCTCCGCCCTGGACGTCTTCGCCAACCACCCCAAACCTGCGCCTGCCCCAATGTTCCTTTGACTGCCCTCACCAGATTGCCAATACTCATGGCATATTGAAGGCCACCCGCATGAGACAAGGAATGCCCCTTTGAAGCTGGAACTCAAGAACAGCTTGTCGGTGAAGTTGCTACGGGTTGCGCTGCTGTCGGCGTTGATCGTGGGCGTGGCGCTGAGCGTGGCGCAGATCGTTTTCGATGCCTACAAGACGCGCCAGGCCGTGGCCAGTGATGCTCAGCGCATCCTCGATATGTTTCGCGACCCCTCGACCCAGGCCGTGTACAGCCTGGACCGCGAGATGGGCATGCAGGTGATCGAGGGGCTGTTCCAGGACGAAGCCGTGCGCAAGGCGTCCATCGGCCACCCCAATGAAACCATGCTGGCGGAAAAAAGCCGCGCCTTGCAGCAATCCCCAAGCCGCTGGCTGACCGACCTGATTCTTGGCAAGGAACGCACGTTTACCACCGCCTTGGTCGGCAAGGGCCCCTACAGCGAGTATTACGGCGACCTGAGCATCACCCTCGACACCGCTACCTATGGCAAGGGCTTTATTATCAGTTCGGTGATCATCTTTATTTCCGGCGTTTTCCGCGCGTTGGCCATGGGCCTGGTGCTGTACCTGGTCTATCACTGGTTGCTGACCAAACCGCTGTCGCGGATTATCGAGCACCTGACCTCGATCAACCCGGACCGCCCCAGCGAACACAAGATCCCCCAGCTCAAGGGGCACGAGCACAATGAACTGGGGCTGTGGATCAATACCGCCAACCAGTTGCTCGAATCCATCGAACGTAATACCCACCTGCGCCACGAAGCAGAATCCAGCCTGCTGCGCATGGCCCAGTACGATTTCCTCACCGGCCTGCCCAACCGCCAGAAGCTGCAGGAGCAACTGGACAAGATCCTGATCGACGCCGGCCGCCGCCAGCGCCGCGTGGCGGTGTTGTGCGTGGGGCTCGATGACTTCAAAAGCATCAACGAACAGTTCACCTACCAGGCTGGCGACAAATTGCTGCTGGCCCTGGCCGACCGCTTGCGTGCCCACAGCGGCCGCCTCGGCACCCTCGCGCGCCTGGGCGGCGACCAGTTCGCCCTGGTACAGGCCGATATCGACCAGCCCTACGAAGCCGCCGAACTGGCACAAAGCATCCTCGACGACCTCGAAGCCGAATTCGCTCTCGACCACGAGCAGATCCGCCTGCGCGCGACCATTGGCATCACCCTGTTCCCGGAAGACGGCGACAGTACCGAAAAGCTGCTGCAAAAGGCCGAACAGACCATGACCCTGGCCAAGAGCCGTTCGCGCAACCGCTATCAGTTCTATATCGCCAGCGTCGACAGCGAAATGCGCCGCCGCCGCGAACTGGAAAAAGACCTGCGCGACGCCCTCAGCCGCGAACAGTTTCACCTGGTGTACCAACCACAGATCAGCTACCGCAACCACCAGGTGGTGGGGGTGGAGGCGTTGATCCGCTGGCAACACCCGGAGCACGGGCTGGTGCCGCCAGATCTGTTCATCCCGCTGGCCGAACAGAACGGCACGATTATTCCGATTGGCGAATGGGTGCTGGACCAAGCCTGCCGACAATTGCGCGAGTGGCACGACCAGGGGTTCACCGACCTGCGCATGGCGGTCAACCTGTCGACCGTGCAGTTGCACCACAGCGAGTTGCCACGGGTGGTCAACAACCTGATGCAGATCTACCGCCTGCCGCCGCGCAGCCTGGAACTGGAAGTTACCGAGACCGGCCTGATGGAAGACATCAGCACCGCCGCCCAGCACCTGTTGAGCCTGCGCCGTTCGGGGGCGTTGATCGCCATCGACGACTTCGGCACCGGCTACTCCTCACTGAGCTACCTGAAAAGCTTGCCGCTGGACAAGATCAAGATCGATAAGAGCTTCGTCCAGGACCTGCTCGACGATGACGACGATGCCACCATCGTGCGCGCCATCATTCAACTGGGCAAAAGCCTGGGCATGCAGGTGATCGCCGAGGGCGTGGAAACCTTGGAACAGGAGGCTTACATCATCGCCGAGGGCTGCCATGAAGGTCAGGGCTACTACTACAGCAAACCCTTGCAAGCCCGGGAGCTGGCAGCTTTTTTGAAGCAGGCCGAGCGCAATAACGAGGCGATTCTCTGACGTGGCGCGACGATACTGAATAATTCCTGCCTATAACCCTTTACACAAAATGCAAATCTTTCGCATTATGTCGCAGTTTTTGCGCCCCCCCGCGCGTCCTATCAACAACCGAAGCAGGATGTTCGCCATGATTCGTATGCCCCTGGCCACCGCCAGTCTGCTGGCTATTGCCATTTCTCTCGCCGGTTGCGGCGAAGGTAAAGACAAGGCCGCAGCCAACCAGGCGCCGACCCCGGCTGCCAGCACTACCGCTGCCGCGACTGCCACCCCTGCCGGCCAGGTCGACGAAGCAGCCGCCAAGGCCGTGGTCGCGCACTACGCCGACATGGTGTTCGCGGTGTACAGCGATGCCGAATCCACTGCAAAAACCCTGCAGACCGCCATCGACGCGTTTCTCGCCAAGCCGAACGACGACACCCTCAAAGCCGCCCGCGCTGCCTGGGTTGCCGCTCGCGTACCGTACCTGCAGAGCGAAGTGTTCCGCTTCGGCAACACCATCATTGATGACTGGGAAGGCCAAGTTAACGCCTGGCCCCTGGACGAAGGCCTGATCGACTACGTCGACAAATCCTACGAGCATGCCCTGGGCAACCCGGGCGCCACCGCCAACATCATCGCCAATAACCAAATCCAGGTCGGCGAAGACAAGGTCGACGTCAAGGACATCACCCCGGAAAAACTCGCCAGCCTCAATGAGCTGGGCGGTTCCGAAGCCAACGTCGCCACCGGCTATCACGCCATCGAGTTCCTGCTCTGGGGCCAGGACCTGAACGGTACCGGCCCAGGCGCCGGCAACCGTCCCGCGTCGGACTACCTGACCGGCGAGGGCGCCACGGGCGGCCACAACGAGCGTCGTCGCACCTACCTGCGCGCCGTGACCCAACTGCTGGTCAGCGACCTCGAAGAAATGGTCGGCAACTGGAAACCCAATGTCGAAGACAACTACCGCGCCACCCTGGAGGCAGAACCTGCCACCGACGGCCTGCGCAAGATGTTGTTCGGCATGGGCAGCCTGTCCCTGGGCGAGCTGGCCGGTGAGCGCATGAAGGTGTCCCTGGAAGCCAACTCGCCGGAAGACGAGCAGGACTGCTTCAGTGACAACACCCACTACTCGCACTTCTACGACGCCAAGGGCATCCGCAACGTCTACCTGGGCGAGTACACCCGCGTCGACGGCACCCGGATGACCGGCGCCAGCCTGTCGTCGCTGGTGGCCAAGGCCGACCCGGCGGCTGATACCGCGTTGAAAGCCGACCTGGCAGAGACCGAAGCCAAGATCCAGGTCATGGTCGATCACGCCAACAAGGGTGAGCATTACGACCAGTTGATCGCTGCCGGTAACGACGCGGGCAACCAGATCGTGCGCGACGCCATTGCTTCGCTGGTCAAGCAGACCGGCGCGATCGAAGAGGCCGCAGGCAAGCTGGGTATCAGCGACCTGAACCCGGACAGCGCTGATCACGAGTTCTGATCCGTGCGGTGCTGAATGAGGCGACCTTCGGGTCGCCTTTTTTATGCGGCCCCGATAGACACCGCGCAAGCCAGCTCCCACATCGCCCTGCACCCCAGGTAGAATGGCGCCTCTGCCCTATCTCGAGCGAATTTCATGGCGTTGCCGACCCTACGTATCATCGGTTTCATCATCGGCATCTTCCTGATCACCCTTGCGATCGCCATGGTCGTGCCCATGGCCACCCTGGTGATTTTCGAACGCACCAGCGACCTGCCGTCGTTCCTGTGGGCCAGCATGATTACCTTTGTCGCCGGCCTGGCCCTGATCATCCCCGGCCGCCCCGAACATGTGCATCTGCGCCCGCGGGACATGTACCTGCTGACGGTCAGCAGTTGGGTGGTGGTGTGCGTCTTCGCCGCGCTGCCGTTTTTGCTGACCCAGCACATCAGCTACACCGACTCGTTTTTCGAAAGCATGTCCGGCATCACCGCCACCGGTTCCACGGTGTTGAGCGGCCTGGACAGCATGTCGCCAGGGATCCTGATGTGGCGCTCGCTGCTGCACTGGCTCGGCGGTATCGGCTTTATCGCCATGGCGGTGGCGATCCTGCCGCTGCTGCGCATTGGTGGCATGCGCCTGTTCCAGACCGAATCCTCGGACCGCTCGGAAAAAGTCATGCCCCGCTCGCACATGGTGGCACGGCTGATCGTGGCGGCGTACGTAGGCATCACCATCCTCGGCAGCCTGGCGTTCTGGTGGGCCGGCATGAGCCTGTTCGATGCGATCAACCACGCGATGTCGGCGATTTCCACCGGAGGGTTTTCCACCTCCGACGAATCCCTGGCCCACTGGAAACAACCGGCGGTGCACTGGGTCGCGGTGGTGGTGATGATCCTCGGCAGCTTGCCGTTCACCCTGTATGTCGCCACCTTGCGCGGCAACCGCCGGGCGCTGATCAAGGATCAACAGGTCCAGGGCCTGCTCGGCTTGCTGCTGGTGACCTGGCTCGTGCTCGGCACCTGGTATTGGTGGACCACCAACCTGCACTGGCTGGATGCCCTGCGCCATGTGGCACTGAACGTTACGTCGGTGGTGACGACGACCGGTTTTGCGCTGGGCGACTACAGCCTGTGGGGCAACTTCTCACTGATGCTGTTCTTCTACCTGGGTTTTATCGGCGGCTGCTCGGGCTCCACGGCGGGCGGGATCAAGATTTTTCGCTTCCAGGTTGCCTATATCCTGCTCAAGGCCAACTTGAATCAGTTGATTCACCCACGCGCGGTGATCAAGCAAAAGTACAACGGCCACCGCCTCGACGAAGAGATTGTGCGTTCGATCCTGACCTTCTCGTTTTTCTTCGCCATCACCATCTGCGCCATCGCTCTGGCCTTGTCCTTGTTGGGCCTGGACTGGATGACCGCACTCACTGGCGCCGCCAGCACCGTGTCCGGCGTCGGCCCAGGCCTGGGGGAAACCATCGGCCCGGCCGGCAACTTCGCCAGCCTGCCGGATGCGGCCAAATGGATCCTGTCGCTGGGCATGCTGCTGGGCCGGCTGGAGATCATTACAGTCTTTGTTCTGTGCATTCCGGCGTTCTGGCGTCACTGAACCTTGACGCTTCCTGCAACCGCGCCCGGTATTCGCCGGGCGTGGCATCGAACCAGCGGCGAAATGCGCGGAAGAAGTTACTGGGGTCGGCAAAGCCCAACAGATAGGCGATCTCCAGCAAGGTCATGGCTGGCTGCGCCAGGTATTGCTCGGCGAGTTCGCGACGGGTGTCGTCGAGCAGCGTCTGAAAGCTGGTGCCTTCTTCCTGTAATCGCCGCTGCAGGGTGCGCTGGGACAGGTGCAGGGTCTGGGCCACCACTTCGCGCTTGGGTTCCCCCTGGGGCAACAGCCGGCACAGCACCTGCCGCGCCTTGTGGGTCACGCGGCTTTCGGAGAACCGTGCCAGGTATTCACCGGCAAACCGATCATGCAACAACGCCATGGCCTCATTGGCCGTGGGCAGCGGTGCCTCCATATCGGCGCGCTCGAAAATCAGCGCGTCATACGCCGCGCCGAACTGCAGCGGCGCATGGAACGCCTGTTTGTAGGGCCCCAGGTCCGTCGGCTGCTCTCCCTGCAGCATGACTTTGCGCGGTTGCAGCGTTCGCCCGGTCAGCCAGCCACACAGCGCCAACGCGCAGGCCAGCGAAGCTTCAGCGCTTTGTCGGGTGGGCGGCAGGTGGTCGCCATGCACGGTAAGAATCAGCGCATAGCCTTCGGGTAACAGTCGGAAACTCAGGTCGGCGCTTTCGGCAATGATGCGCTGGTAACGCACCAGGCGCATAAAGCCTTCGGCCAGGGTATTGCTGGACATCAACGCGTAGCCGGCCACGTGAAACGACGCCGGACGCACGACCTTGCCCATATTCAGGCCAATGGCCGGGTTGCCCGACAACTCGACCGCGCGCAGCCACAGGCGGGTCATGGAGTCTTGCGCAAAGCGGGCGTCCGGGTCATTGAGGGCGGCGTAATCCAGTCCCAGCTGCTTGAACAAGGCGCGGCAATCCAGTCCGTCCATCTCCAGTGCTTTGACTATCCCCATCGCCCAGCTTGCAGAAGTTGTTCGTTCGCTCATGGCGTCTTCTTAAATAAAGCAGACTCAAAACGGCAGCCAGGGAGGCAAGGATACTAAAGTGGCATCTAATGTCACTGGCTGTTACCACTGATCACTCTAGACTCAAATAAGCTCCCCGCCGAACAACTGTTGGGCGGCACAATAATCAAAGGGCCCGCCACCGTGGAAAACATCAAGCGATTCAATAACTTTGCCGAGTTTTACCCTTACTACCTGAGTGAACACGGCAACAGCACCTGCCGGCGCCTGCACTTTATCGGCACCACCCTGGTGATCGGCATCCTGGCCTATGCCATTGGCAGAGGCTCATTGGCGTTACTGCTGGCCGTGCCCATTGCTGGCTATGGCTTTGCCTGGATCGGCCACTTCTTCTTCGAAAAGAACCGTCCGGCGACCTTTCAGCATCCGTTCTACAGCTTGCTCGGGGACTTTGTGATGTACCGGGACATGATTCTGGGCAAGGTTCCCTTCTAAAGGGCAGCGATATAAAAAGTCTTTTTGTCATTTACAGTGATGTATCCTGCCAAGGCTTTTTGAGAGCGCGGAATCACCTGCGATTGATAAAACAGACTTTGCGAGGAGCGACGACGATGCACGAGATACCTAATCTCCCCTTCCCAAGCCTGCACGAAACTGAGCAGCCAACACCGCAGCAGGCCAGCCCCCAGCAGCCTGAGGCCAAAGAAGCAAAACCAGTCGACGGCAAACGCCAGGACTGACGCCGTACCAGACCGTGTGGAAAGCGCGCCTTTGAGCGCTTTCCACACTGCCTGAATCACCCCGAGGTCCCCGCCATGACTGACACCCTCCCCGACACCCCGGACACCGCCGTAATCGACGCCGCCTTGCAGATGGTCGAAGTGTGGAACCGCCTCAGCGCCGACAAGCAAGCCCTGCTGCTCAAGCGCTTCGGTACCCAGGAAAACGCCTTGGCCGCACTGGTCACCACCCAATTGCTCGCCCCTGCCAAGTCCTGACCTCTGACGTTTTTGCGTTTTACCGCCCTGCTCAGGCTTCAGCACCGCTATCATTAGCAGCCTATCTTTACCGGCTGCGACAGTGGACCTCTCCCCATGCCAGATACCCGACGCCCCATGGCGGTCACGCTGCAAGTTGTTTCCATCGTGCTGTTCACCTTTATCGGCTACCTGAATATCGGCATTCCCCTCGCCGTATTGCCCGGCTATGTGCACAGTGAGCTCGGCTACGGCGCGGTGATTGCCGGCCTGGTGATCAGCGTGCAATACCTGGCCACCCTGCTGAGCCGCCCCTATGCCGGGCGCATGATCGACAACCTGGGCAGCAAGCGCGCCGTGCTGATCGGCCTGACGGGCTGCGGCCTGAGCGGCGTATTCATGCTGATCGCGGCGTGGTCTTCGAACCTGCCGGCCCTGAGCCTGGGCAGTCTGCTGATCGGCCGTCTGGTGCTGGGCAGCGCGGAAAGCCTGGTGGGCTCGGGCGCCATTGGCTGGGGCATCGGTCGGGTGGGCGCAGCCAACACCGCCAAGGTCATCTCGTGGAACGGCATTGCCAGTTATGGCGCGCTGGCGGTCGGTGCGCCTTTGGGGGTGCTGCTGGTCAGGCACTTCGGGCTGTGGAGCATGGGCGTCAGCATTATTTTGCTGGCGGGGGTGGGCTTGCTGCTGGCCTGGAACAAGGTCGCCGCGCCGATTGTGACCGGCGTGCGACTGCCGTTCATGAATGTCCTCGGCCGGGTGTTGCCCCACGGTTGTGCGCTGGCCTTGGGCTCCATCGGCTTTGGCACCATCGCCACCTTCATCACCCTGTATTACACCACCCAGCACTGGGACAACGCGGTGTGGGCCCTGAGCCTGTTCGGTGCCAGCTTTATCGGCGCGCGCCTGCTGTTCGGACATTTGATCAACCGTATCGGCGGCTTTCGGGTGGCGATCGCCTGCCTGTCGGTAGAGATCCTCGGCCTGTTGCTGCTGTGGCTGGCGCCCGATGCCAACCTGGCCCTGGCCGGCGCGGCGTTGAGCGGTTTTGGCTTTTCCCTGGTGTTTCCGGCGCTGGGGGTGGAAGCGGTGAACCTGGTGCCCGCGTCCAGCCGAGGTTCGGCGGTGGGCGCCTACTCGCTGTTCATCGACCTGTCGCTGGGTATCACCGGCCCGCTGGCTGGGGCCGTGGCTGCCGGCTTCGGCTTTGTCTCGATCTTCCTGTTCGCGGCCCTCGCCGCACTCGCTGGCTTGCTGCTGAGCGTGCACCTGTACCGACAAGCTCGCAAGGCACGCGACGCCTAGAAGTCGACCTTGCCGCGCCCGGCCTTGATGCTGCCGCGCTTGGTCTTGGATTCCAGGCGACGCTTTTTCGAGCCCAGGGTGGGTTTGGTCGGGCGACGCTTCTTCTCCACCTTGGTGGCGCTGAGGATCAACTCCACCAGGCGTTCCAGCGCATCGGCGCGGTTCTGTTCCTGGGTCCGGTATTGCTGGGCCTTGAGCACCAGCACACCTTCGCTGGTGATACGGCTGTCACGCAGCGCCAGCAGACGCTCTTTGTAGAAATCCGGCAACGACGACGCCGGAATATCAAAGCGCAGGTGCACCGCGCTCGACACCTTGTTGACATTCTGCCCACCGGCGCCCTGGGCGCGGATGGCAGTCAACTCGATCTCGGCATCGGGCAGGTGCACGTTGTTGGAAATGACCAGCATCACTCAAAAACCTTAGGCAACGGATAAGCCAAACGTGGATAACAACATCGACAACAAGGCCACCTGCAAAATGAAAATACCCTTGATCGCTTTGCTAGGCACTTTAGCATTCATTCAAACTTCGCAGTCCTTCGCGGATCTTGCCAATGGCAAGAATCTCTATTCACAGCGATGTGCCATGTGCCACGGAACGGATCTCAAGGCAACGGGACCACTGGCCAGGAAAAGCAGCCCGCCTACGCCTGACCTTACAACCTCCGTGTTCAAAAAACGCCTGGCTGATTATCCGGGCGTAATTGTCTCTTCGGTCATCCTTCGTCCCAATGGAAACTTGATTCCAAAAACATTGCAGCAGAATGGTGTGAAGCTACCGCCGCACGCGTGGAGCGTTCTGGATTTTCGCGATTTGAATCAATACATGAGTGGTGTCATTTTAAAAAGCCGGTGAATGCCTCTCAAAAAGTGTATTCGAAACAAGCTGAATTTTCCGTCTACTTTTCTCACGCTTATCATCGAATAATGCCGATTCCAGCGCCTTGATCCTCCCTCGTAGGCTCACTCCCCCACACAAGGAAGTGAGCCCGTCATGTCTGAACGTGCCTACCCGATCACTGAAGAAGAACAACTCAAACGGCGAATCCTCACTCCGCAGCCATCGCGTGTGCCCTATTCGCCACCTATCGATTTATTCATCCCATCCCCAGCCCCAACACCCAAGCCAGCCATATTGGTGCGTTCAGTCCTATAACTGGCGAAAGAAAAAAACAGCCAAACCCAAAGAGAAACATCAAAAAATACCTGTGAGGAAAAACACCTATGAGCCTCAGAGTCATGCTCGAATGGTTTGAAAAATCTACCGGCTTCGGAGTTGGAGAAGAACCGTCAACTATATTTGAAGATGCTCATTCGATACTTGCTTCGTTTGAGCTAGAGAAAGACTATCAAATTTTCGATGGTGCTTACGATCTTAAGAAAAAGTGGATAGCGGTCCTACAACCTCACTTCAAACATGAGATGAAACAAGACAACTATGACTATCAGATATCATTCCACCACCAGGGGCCTTGGCCATACTGAGTATGTACTGGTAGCGAGTGGCCAGTTCCGCGAAGGAGCCACATGGGACTCAAAGTGAGATTGGAATGGTTCGACGGAACCACAGAGTGGCTACGCGGAACGGAGGACTCGGTGGATTTAGGAGACGATTACTCGGTGATTTCCAAACTCGGGCTGTCAGTAAACGAGGACGTCAATAACGGTATGTTTGAGCTACGGCAGGAGTGGTTATCACTGATTCAAGCGTACTTCTCTCATGAGATTATTTTTTCAGAAAGCGACTACTTCATTGCATTTGATTACGAACATGCACACGAGTGATACAGACTAAGAGCCCTTTCAACTAAGTACATTTCGCCTTTGTGTCTAAATTCCTGAAAGCAAATGCCCCGACAAGCCAGGGCGTTTGCTTTCAGCCGGTGCAAGCAGCGTTTTCACACAGCCCGCATATTTTGCTTACTCCAACGCCGCACTCGCCGTCGCCAACGCCGCTTCAGCACTGCGCTTGTTCTTGATCCAGTAACACACTGCCATAAACGCCACCCAAACCGGAATCGCGTACACCGACACCTGGATCCCCGGAATCATCAGCATGATCACCAGGATAAACACCACGAACGCCAGGCACACATAGTTGCCGTACGGGTACCACAGCGCCTTGAACAACGGCACCTGGCCGGTGCGGTTCATGTGTTGGCGGAACTTGAAGTGGGAATAGCTGATCATCGCCCAGTTGATCACCAGCGTGGCCACCACCAGGGACATCAGCAGTTCAAGCGCGTGTTGCGGGATGAAGTAATTCATCAGCACTGCCACAAGCGTCACCGCCGCCGAGGCGAGGATGGCGCGCACCGGCACGCCGCGCTTGTCGATCTTTGCCAGTGCCTTGGGCGCATCGCCCTGCTCGGCCATGCCCAGCAGCATGCGGCTGTTGCAATAGGTGCCGCTGTTGTACACCGACAGCGCGGCGGTGAGCACCACGAAGTTGAGGATGTGGGCGGCAGTGTTGCTGCCCAGCATCGAGAACACCTGCACGAACGGGCTGCCGCTGTAGGCATCGCCGGACGCGTTGAGGGTCGCCAGCAGGCTGTCCCACGGCGTCAGCGACAACAGCACCACCAGGGCGCCGATGTAGAAAATCAGGATACGGTAGATCACCTGGTTGATCGCCTTGGGGATCACGGTGCGCGGCTGGTCGGCTTCGGCGGCGGTAAACCCGAGCATTTCCAGGCCGCCGAAGGAGAACATGATGATCGCCATGGCCATCACCAGGCCGCCGACGCCATGGGGGAAGAAACCGCCGTGCTCCCACAGGTTGCTCACCGAGGCTTGCGGCCCGCCGCTGCCGCTGACCAGCAGGTAGCTGCCCAGCGCAATCATGCCGACGATGGCCACCACCTTGATGATCGCGAACCAGAATTCGGCTTCACCGAAGACTTTAACGTTGGCCAGGTTGATCAGGTTGATCAGCACGAAGAACGCCGCCGCCGAGACCCAGGTCGGGATCTGCGGCCACCAGTAGTGCACGTATTTGCCGACGGCCGTCAGCTCCGACATGCCCACCAGAATGTACAGGATCCAGCAGTTCCAGCCCGACAGGAAGCCGGCGAAACCGCCCCAGTACTTGTGGGCAAAATGGCTGAAGGAGCCGGCGACCGGCTCTTCGACGATCATTTCGCCGAGCTGGCGCATGATCATGAAGGCAATGAAGCCGCAAATGGCATAGCCCAGGATCATCGACGGGCCGGCGGATTTGAGCACGCCGGCCGAGCCGAGGAACAGGCCTGTACCGATGGCGCCACCGAGGGCGATCAACTGGATATGACGGTTTTTCAGGCCACGTTTCAGTTCGCCTGAAGAGGAATGGGGTTCGCTCATGAAAAGGGTCTCACGCAAGGTTTGATGATGTTGAATGCACGTGGCTGCCTTGAATCTCGACTCAGGCAGCGCCGCTCAAACCCCAGCGCAGGCACCAGGAGTACAGCGTCTTTCTAACGGTCATGCGTCACCTGTTTGTTTTTATCTGTGACGAAATCGAACCCGCCGGGCTCGTGGCCGGGCGGAGTGATCAGGGTGGGTAAACCCTGAGGTCTTGGCCTTCTGTGTGGTTACACAAAGGCGGTCACAGTAAAACGCGGCGCATTGTACACCGCTCGACCGCTTGGGGCCGCACTCCAACGGTGCACGAGACGAAGTGTCAGGTATTCCTGACGGCGCCAACCCACTCAATAATTTCGCCCTTAACACGTAAATTAATCGTTACAGCATGGAAAATAAGCGTTACAGCGGTTAATTAAAGGAAAATTGGCGGTAAGAAATTTTTGTGAAATGAGCACCGCCAGGGCACTGAATTTTCTGAATAAAAACCCTTGATCAAAATTCAGAACAAAAAATCCAAATGAGACCGTGTCAATAAATTTTTTGCATTCTGAAACACTCTCACCTAGGTTCTCCACTTGCCCAGCGAAGCCCGCTGGCAAGCCGTTCTCAAACAACGTCCTCTAGGAGATACACCATGCAAGCACTGGAAAACGACCTGGAAACCGAACTGCAACTCGACGATTGGTTTGAAGCGCCGACCCACGAGGCCGCCGTTGAAATGATGCAAGCCGATGCCGTTGTGCCATTTGGCACGGCGATGTGGCCTTTCTAACACCCGGCAGGCATCCGGCAGGTGCTGTGCACGGCACCTGCCCCCTTACCCAAGGCACAGAAGGACACACGTCATGGACAAGGCCCGCGCCGTCGAACACTTTCTCTATTACCTCGCCCACCACCCGGCCCTCCACGGCCTGAGTTGCCCCACCGTGCTGCTGGGCCATACCGAGCGCTACGACGCTATCGTCCAAGCCATCACCCGCAGCAGCGCCGCCCGTTTCAATTTCCAGGTGCAGCGCCTGGACCTGGCCGCCAGCGACACCCTGGCCCAGGCCATCGACGCCTGCGACCTGTACCTGTTTCTCTACGATTCTTCCACCCTGCCCAACCCACGCGCCGAAGGCCCGGATTTTATCCGCGCCCTGCAGGACGTCATGGCCGAGCACTGGAAGAAATCCCTGCTGTTCAAGGACTACGGCGACTACTTCTACGACACCTTCAGCGTCGAACCACAGCGCATCGCCGACCTCAATGCCACGCTGATCCGGCGCATGGGCCAGGCCAACGTACTGAGCTTTACCGACAAGCACGGTTCACGCCTGCAGGCACCGATGAGCAGTATCAAAAAGTGGACCAATATCAATGGCGTGGGCAACCACGACCTGGCTCCCGGCGAGATCGCCACCCACAGCGAAGCCATTAATGGCCAGGTGCGGTTTGTCGGCACCTTTCTCAGCACCATCCCCTTCGCGCGCAAATACGGCGTGCTGCAATCGCCACTGGAGCTGTGGATCGAGAACTCGACCGTCTGCAGCGTGGCCAGCGATGTGCCGGGGCTGGCGGATGATTTCAACAAGTACCTGAATGCCAACCCGTCCAACCGCCGCGTGGAGGAGTTGGGGATTGGCACCAATGAAGGGGTCAAGGATTTGTATGCACGCAATGCCGGGTTTGAGGAGCGCCATTGCGGCTTGCACCTGGGGCTGGGTGGCGGGCAGAAAGGCAGCCATCACCTGGATCTGATCTTCGCCAGCGGCGTGTTGGCATTGGATGACAAGCCAGTGTTTGATGGGCGATTTGCATTCTGAGCGCAGACTTGACTGACACTGAAGAACTCAATGTGGGAGCGGGCTTGCTCGCGAATGCGCGGTGTCAGTCAATGAATCTGGCGACTGATACACCGCATTCGCGAGCAAGCCCGCTCCCACATGTTTGACCGTATTTCACCCCAAAAAAAACGCCAACCCTCAGGTTGGCGTTTCTGTGCAGCGCTTACAGCATCACTGCGGCTTCTTGCGACCAAAACCAGGGCGCTGGCCGGAACCGGCCGGTGCGCCACGGCGCTTGCCCGACGGTTCGTCGGCTACCAGCTTCAAACCTGGGCGCTTTTTCGGCGCCGGCTTGGCTGGGCGCTTGGTGTTGGCGCTGTCAGCCGGGCGATCGGCGTCACCCCGGTTACTACGGCCACCGCTTGGCGCCTCACCCCGCGCAGGACGCGGGGTACGTGGTGCACGCTCGCCTTCCTGACGCGATGGCGCGGTTGGACGACGCTCGCCTTCGATCTGCGGTTCACGGGAGATGCGCCCGCCGGTGGCCGGCGCATTGAGTGCCGGGCGCAACGTGCGCGCCACGCGCTCGGTACGTGCCACAGGGCGCGACGATTTACGCTGCATGCGCTCAAGCTTGTCTTTGCTCTTGGCGTTCATCTGCGGCATGGCAACCGGCGTCAAACCGACTTCGGCGCTGAGAATGTCGACTTCGTACTGGCTCATTTCGCGCCAGCGACCCATCGGCAAATCGGAGTTCAGGAACACCGGGCCGAAACGCACGCGCTTCAGGCGGCTGACCACCAGGCCCTGGGATTCCCACAGGCGGCGCACTTCACGGTTACGGCCTTCCATCACCACGCAGTGGTACCAGTGGTTGAAACCTTCGCCACCGGGAGCCTGCTTGATATCAGTGAACTTGGCCGGGCCATCTTCGAGCACCACGCCGGCCTTGAGACGTTCGATCATCTCGTCATCGACTTCACCGCGCACGCGCACGGCGTATTCACGGTCCATCTCGTAGGACGGGTGCATCAGGCGGTTGGCCAGCTCACCGTCGGTGGTGAACATCAGCAAGCCGGTGGTGTTGATGTCCAGACGACCGATGTTGATCCAGCGGCCTTCTTTGGGCTTGGGCATCTTGTCGAACACGGTCGGACGGCCTTCCGGGTCGTCACGGGTGCAGATCTCGCCATCGGGCTTGTTGTACATGATCACGCGGCGCACCGATTCGGCGGCCTCTTCACGCTTGATCACCTTGCCATCGATGGTGATCGCATCGTGCAGGTCGACGCGCTGGCCGAGGGTAGCCTCGACGCCGTTGACCTTGATGCGCTTCTGGGTGATCCAGGCTTCGACGTCGCGGCGCGAGCCCACGCCGATACGCGCCAGCACCTTTTGCAGTTTTTCACCTGCTGGGCCGATTTCCTGGCTGTCGTTCTGGTCTTTGTCGTTCATCTTAAGCACCTCCCGGTGGGTCGATTCAGGCGTGGCCTGAAGAGTGTTGAAAGCGGGGCTTTGGCCGCATAGGTCGGCAAAGGGTCGCGAATCATACGCCGATGGCGCACATTGCGCATCAGAGACTAGTCGATAAGCGCCAGGTCATCGGTTTTTCCGCCGACCGGTGTGCCCCCCCACACATCCTGTAGGAGCGAGCTTGCTCGCGAAGATCGTCAGCAACAACGCGGGGCATCTGGTTGCCTGCGGTGTGCTTGCGTTTTTCGCGAGCAAGCTCGCTCCTACAGGGATCGCGTCAGTCTTCGAACTGGCGGCGCTCGGCCTCGATGGCTTCGGCCAGGGCGCGGGCTTCGTCTTCTTCGTCGCTCAGCGGCGGCTGTTCGAGGGCGGCAACGGCGGCCAGGAGTTTTTCGCGGGCGTCTGCCACGCCGAGGATGTCTTCCTCAGGTTCAGGCTCGACTTCCACGTTTACTTGGGCTTGCGGCTCGACTGCGCCATCGCGCAACAAGTCGTCGAAGTCGGTCTTGATCCCCTGCTCCATATCGTCCAGTTCCAACAACAGAGTATGGAAACTGGTTTCGTCCTTCGGCTCTTCCGGCTCGGCGGTGGCGTCGGCCAATTCCTGCAGACTCGCCGGTACCGGCACATCATCGAAGTCCAGCACCGGTTCGGCTTCCATTTCGCGCAGCTCGGCCAAAGGCGGCAGGTCGTCGAGGTTCTTCAGGTTGAAGTGGTCGAGGAACACCTTGGTGGTGGCGAACATCGCCGGTTTGCCGGGCACATCGCGGTAGCCGACGATACGGATCCATTCGCGCTCCAACAGGGTCTTGACGATATGGCTGTTGACCGCCACGCCGCGCACGTCCTCGATCTCGCCGCGGGTAATGGGCTGGCGATAGGCGATCAGCGCCATGGTTTCCAGCATCGCCCGTGAATAGCGCTGCGGGCGTTCTTCCCACAAGCGGCCCACCCATGGCGAAAACTGCTCACGGATCTGCAGGCGATACCCCGATGCCACTTCGCGCAGCTCAAAGGCGCGGCCCTCGCAGGACTTGCGCAGGATCTCCAGCGCCTTCTTGAACACCGGCGGTTCGGGGCGTTCGGCTTCTTCAAAGAGTTCGAACAGGCGTTCCAGGGATTGCGGTTTACCCGAGGCCAGGAGAAACGCCTCCAGCAGGGGCGCCAGTTCGCGGGGTTCAGTCAGATTCATCGATTCAGCTCTTTATTCGGCTCGCGCCCGCACGTGGATAGCCGCAAAAGGCTCATTCTGGACCAGCTCGACCAAGGACTCCTTGACCAGTTCGAGGATCGCCATAAAGGTCACCACCACACCCAGGCGCCCTTCTTCGGCGGTAAACAGCTCGACAAACGGCACAAATCCGCCACCTTTGAGGCGTTCCAGCACATCACTCATGCGCTCGCGGGTCGACAACGCCTCACGGCTGACCTGATGGTGTTCAAACATGTCGCCACGGCGCAGCACCTCGGCCATGGACATCAGCAACTCTTCCAGGCTCACGTCCGGCAGCAGCTTGCGCGCGCGGGCCTCGGGGGCGTCGAGCTTGGGCACCACCACGTCACGACCGACCCGGCTCAAGCCGTCGATGCCTTCGGCGGCGGCCTTGAAGCGTTCGTACTCCTGCAGGCGGCGGATCAGTTCGGCGCGCGGATCGTCTTCTTCGGCCTCGACCGTCTCCGAGCGCGGCAACAGCATGCGCGACTTGATCTCGGCGAGCATGGCGGCCATCACCAGGTACTCGGCGGCCAACTCCAGGCGCACCGACTGCATCAGCTCCACATAGCCCATGTACTGGCGGGTGATTTCCGCCACCGGGATGTCGAGGATATTGATGTTCTGCTTGCGGATCAGGTAGAGCAGCAAGTCCAGCGGGCCTTCGAAGGCGTCAAGGAAGACTTCCAGGGCGTCCGGTGGAATGTACAAATCCAGGGGCATTTCCAGCACGGCCTGGCCATACACCATGGCGAACGGCAGTTCCTGCTGGGCGCCGGCCTGGGGGTCGACGGTTTCCACAGACGACATTCAGGCCTCGACCATAAAGGGCGCAGGGTCTCCGCAGCCGACACGGATCACCTCGGGCTCGCCATCGGCCAGGTTGATCACGGTGGAGGCTTTGCCGCCGCCGAAGCCGCCGTCGATGATCAGGTCTACCTGCTTTTCCAGCAACTGGCGCATTTCGTACGGGTCTTCCAGGGGTTCGGTATCGCCGGGCATGATCAACGACACGCTCATCAGCGGCTCACCCAGCTCGGCCAGCAGCGCCAGAGCAATCGGGTGCTCCGGCACGCGCAGGCCGATGGTGCGCTTCTTCGGGTGCAGCAGCAGGCGCGGCACTTCGCGGGTGGCATTGAGAATAAAGGTGTACGGCCCCGGCGTATGGGCCTTGAGCAGCCGGAACGTGCCCGTATCGACCTTGGCGAACAGCCCCAGTTGGGACAAGTCGCTGCAGATCAGGGCGAAGTTGTGCTTGTCGTCCAGCTGACGCAGGCGCCTGACACGCTCGACCGCGCCCTTGTCGCCGATCTGGCAACCGATGGCGTAGGACGAATCGGTTGGGTAGATCACCACGCCACCGGCGCGAATGATCTCCACAGCCTGTTTAATCAGGCGCGCCTGGGGGTTTTCCGGATGAATCTGGAAGAATTGACTCACGTGTTCTACCTGTTCAGACGGTGGCAATAATGGGGTCATGCTTGAATCGCCCCCACAACAGCGGCAAGTCTTCCGGGACCGGACGATACTCGCCGATCTCGGACCAGCCGCCTGGGCCATGAAAGTCACTGCCGGCACTGACCAGCAGACCAAATTCGCGGGCAAGAATCGCCAGGCTGCCGACCTGTTCGGCGGGTTGATGCCCGTTGACCACTTCGATCGCGTGGCCGCCCGCTCCAATATAGTCGGCAATCAGCTTGCGACGCTTGCTGCGAGTGAAATCGTAATGCCAGGGATGCGCCAGGCTGACCCAGGCCCCGGCGGCCCGCAGGGTCTCGACGGTGTCTTCGAGGGTCGGCCAGTGTTGCTTCACATCGCCCAGCTTGCCGGCGCCCAGCCATTTGCGAAAGGCTTCGGCGCGATCCTTGACCATGCCTTCACGCACCATCCAGTCGGCAAAGTGCGGCCGGGCCGGTGCATTGCCGCTGTCGCCCAGTTCCTGCTGGATGGCGCGGGCGCCGTCGAGGGCATTGGGCATGCCTTTGAGGCTGAGCTTGCGACTTATTTCTTCGGACCGCAGCCAGCGGCCATCGTGCAAATCGGCGATGGCCCGCACCAGCGGCGGGGCCGTTTGATCGAAGCCGTAGCCGAGCACATGAATGGTTGCGCCGCCCCAGGTGCAGGACAATTCCACGCCATTGACCAGCTGCATGCCCAGGGCATGGGCCGTGGTACGGGCTTCATCGAGGCCTTCGAGGGTGTCGTGATCGGTCAATGACAGGACTCGCACGCCTTTTTCAAACGCCCGCGCAACCAGTACCGCGGGCGCCAGGGCGCCGTCGGAGGCCGTGCTGTGGCAGTGCAAATCAACATTCACGGAAGTGTGTAACCTCAAGTCAGGTGGCGCTTTCGCTACCAAGGATGTTTGTTATTATGCCGCCACATCCAGCTTCTGGCTCTTACTGTGAAACAATTCATCGACTTCATCCCGCTGTTGCTGTTTTTCATCGTTTACAAACTCGACCCCAGGGTCATCGATATCGCAGGCCATGAGCTCACCGTCGGAGGCATCTACAGCGCCACCGCCGTGCTGATCATCAGCTCGCTGGTGGTCTACGGCACCCTCTTTATCTCCCAGCGCAAACTGGAAAAAAGCCAATGGCTGACCCTGGTCGCGTGCCTGGTCTTCGGCAGCCTGACCCTGGCCTTCCACAGTGAAACCTTCCTTAAATGGAAGGCCCCGGTGGTGAACTGGCTGTTCGCCCTGGCGTTCATCGGCAGCCACTTCATTGGCGACCGCCTGTTGATCAAGCGGATCATGGGCCACGCGCTGACCCTGCCGGAGCCGGTGTGGGTGCGTTTGAACGTGGCCTGGATCATATTTTTCCTGTTCTGCGGCGCCGCCAACCTGTTCGTGGCCTTTACCTTCCAGGACTACTGGGTCGACTTCAAGGTGTTCGGCAGCCTGGGCATGACCGTATTGTTCCTGATCGGCCAGGGCATCTACCTGTCGCGCCACCTGCATGACACCGACCCCACCACGCCGAAAACCGAGGACTGACATGCTCTACGCCATCATTGCCACCGACGTGGCCAACTCGTTGGAGAAACGCCTGAGTGTGCGCCCGGCCCACGTCGAGCGCCTGAAAGTGCTGCAGGCCGAAGGGCGCATTGTCCTCGCCGGCCCGCACCCGGCCGTGGACAGCAACGACCCGGGCGACGCCGGTTTCACCGGTAGCCTGATCGTTGCCGAGTTCGCCTCCCTGGCCGACGCCCAGGCCTGGGCCGGGGCCGATCCTTACGTAGCAGCCGGTGTGTATGCCGACGTCGTAATCAAGCCGTTCAAACAAGTCCTGCCTTGACCGGGGTCATGCCGAACCTATTGCGTTCGGCACACTCCTAATTGCTCATTATTCTGGGTAACCTGCCGACAACGTTCTGAATATTCGTGTGGAATCAGGAGTTCCGATGCGCTTACGTCAGTTGTGTCTGTTGGCAGTGTTAATGATCGGGGCCACGGCCCACGCTGAAGAAACCTCGAACACCGGCGGTTCCACGCCCTTGTCCTTGAGTGCCGGCAGCCAGATCACCGAATTGCAGCAACGCTTGAAAGAAAGCGAGCGACTGCGTGAAGAGCTGAGCAAACAACTGCAAAGCGCGGAAGCCAGCCGCGAAAGCGCTCAACTGAGTCGCCTTCGCCAAGAAAACCAGCGCCTGGCCCAGCAGCTCAAAGAGACACAGGGCGGAATCTTGACCCAATGGCTGACCGAGCAGCAACAGTGGTTTGTCACTGGCGCCGCCGTCGCACTGATCGCCTTGCTGTGCGGGGTCTTCGCCAGCGGTGGGCACCGTCGCCGTCGACAATGGCTAAATTGAGTGAGTCATGAGCGAGCTGTTACTGATAGATGATGACCAGGAGCTCTGCGAGCTGCTGACCAGTTGGCTGAGCCAGGAAGGCTTCCAGGTACGCGCTTGCCACGACGGCTTGAGCGCGCGCAAAGCCTTGGCCGGCAGCGCCCCGGCGGCGGTGGTGCTCGACGTGATGCTGCCCGACGGCAGCGGCCTTGAGCTACTCAAGCAATTGCGCAACGACCACCCGGATTTGCCGGTGCTGATGCTCTCGGCGCGGGGCGAACCGCTGGACCGCATCCTTGGCCTGGAACTGGGCGCCGACGATTACCTGGCCAAGCCATGCGACCCACGCGAACTGACCGCCCGCCTGCGCGCGGTATTGCGCCGCAGCCACCCGGCGGCGGTGTCTACCCAACTGGAACTGGGCGACCTGTGCTTCAGCCCGGTGCGCGGCGTGGTCAGCATCGATGAACAGGAATTCGCCCTCACCGTCTCCGAAAGCCGCCTGCTCGAAGCCTTGCTGCGCCAGCCCGGCGAGCCCCTGGATAAACAGGAACTGGCGCAGATCGCCCTGGGCCGCAAGCTGACCCTTTACGATCGCAGCCTGGACATGCACGTGAGCAACCTGCGCAAAAAAATCGGCCCGCACCCGGATGGCCGGCCACGCATCGTGGCGTTGCGCAGCCGCGGCTATTACTACAGCCTCTAAGAGGCAGCTTTAAGTGGCAAGCTTCAAGCGGCAAGTGAAAAGCTGCTACTTGCCGCTTGCAGCTAAAAACTTGCAGCTGCCGCCCTCCCTTAACCGAGGTTACTATTACAGCCTTTAAGAGGCAGCTGTAAGTGGCAAGCTTCAAGCGGCAAGTGAAAAGCTGTTACTTGCCGCTTGCAGCTAAAAACTTGCAGCTGCCGCCCTCCCTTAACCGAGGTTACTATTACAGCCTTTAAGAGGCAGCTGTAAGTGGCAAGCTTCAAGCGGCAAGTGAAAAGCTGTTACTTGCCGCTTGCAGCTAAAAACTTGCAGCTGCCGCCCTCCCCCTTACCAAACCTTTACCCTCCCCTGACGGCGGCTGACCTTGATCTCCTTAATCTACTCACATCCGGACTCACCGGAATAGAGACAGGAGAATCACCATGCGCAAGACCCTTATCGCTTTGATGTTCGCCGCGGCCCTGCCGACCGTTGCCCTGGCTGCAATGCCCGAAGGCCCAGGCCCTGGCCCGATGGGGGGCCCTGAAGGTCACATGATGGGCGGCCCTGGCCCTGGCGGTGAACATGGCCCGCGTGGCAAAGGCGGCCCATTCAGCCAGTTGGACCTGAGCCGCGAACAGCGCGAACACATCGGCAGACTGATGGGTGACCAATGGCACGCTCGCAAGGAGCTGGTCAAAAAGTACCTGGACAAACTGCCGGCCGCCGACCAGAAGGCCATGCAGGAGGAAATAGCTGCCAACCGGCAGAAAACCCAGGCGGATATCCGCGCCGTGCTCAAGCCTGACCAGCAGAAGAAATTTGACGAGATCGTCAAGAAGCAAGAACAGCGCCGTGCCGAGTGGAAGGAATTCCAGGCCTGGAAAGCGCAACAGCCGCAAAAAGCGCAATAATGCCCCCGCGTTAACGCGCCCAGCCCAGTGGCCCCCGCCGCTGGGCTTTTCCTGTTTGAGGGTTTCCTGTGCGTTCATTGTTCTGGCGCATCCTGGCCAGCTTCTGGTTGGCCATCGCCTTGGTTGCCGGGTTATCGATCCTGCTTGGGCACATGCTTAATCAAGACGCCTGGATTCTCAGCCGCCACCCCGGCCTCAATAACCTGGCGCAGGAGTGGACCCAACTCTACGAAGCCCAGGGCGAGGACGCCGCCCAGGACTTGCTGCAACAGCGCAAGCGCCAGTACCACATCGACGTGCAAGTACTCAACGAAAGCGGCGAGCCGGTGGTGCGCGGCACCTTCCCGCGCCGTGCTGCCGCCTTTGAAGCCCGGCAGAACGATAACAAGGACGGCCACCTGCCCTGGCGGCGCCTGACCGCCGAATACACCAGCAAGAAGACCGGCGACACCTACCTGTTGATCTACCGCATCCCGCACCCGGAACTCGACCAATGGCACCGCAGCAGCCTGACATGGCCGTTGAGCGCATTGACGATTGCCCTGGTGGTGCTGACCTTGTTCAGCCTGTTCGTCACCCTGTCCATCACGCGCCCTTTAAGTCGCCTGCGCGGCGCCGTGCATGACCTCGGCCAGGCCACCTACCAGCAGAACAGCCTGGCGCAACTGGCCAACCGCCGCGATGAGTTCGGCGTGCTGGCCACCGACTTCAACCGCATGGGCGCACGCCTGCAAAGCCTGATCGGCAGCCAGCGCCAATTGCTGCGCGATGTCTCCCACGAACTGCGCTCGCCCCTGGCCCGCCTGCGGATCGCCCTGGCCCTGGCCGAACGCGCCAGCCCCGAAGAGCGAGAAAGGCTCTGGCCGCGCCTGACCCGCGAATGCGATCGCCTCGAAGCGCTGATCAGTGAGATCCTGGTCCTGGCCCGCGTCGATGCCGACAACGCCAGCGCCGAAGACATCGACCTCATTCCCTTGCTCAAGACCCTGCAAAAGGACGCTCAGCTCAGCGCGCCGGAGCAGATCGTGCAACTGAGCACAGACAGCGACCTGCATCTGAAGGGCTGGCCGACCATGATCGAACGCGCCGTGGATAACCTGCTGCGCAACGCCCAGCGCTTCAACCCGCCGGGGCAAACCATCGACTTGCAGGCCCGGCGCCACGGTGAACGCATCCTCATCAGCGTGCGCGACCACGGCCCCGGTGTCGAAACCGAACACCTGAACCAACTGGGCGAACCGTTCTACCGCGCCCCTGGCCAGACCGCCCAAGGCCACGGCCTGGGCCTGGCGATTGCGCGGCGCGCGGCCGAACGCCATGGCGGCAGCCTGAGCCTGGCCAATCATCCCGATGGCGGGTTTGTCGCCAGCATCGACCTGCCGCTGGAGCCCGGAATCGCCACACCGGCCTGATGATCTTCTATAGTGGCCCTTCTCTTAAGGAGGGCCTTTGATGACTGACCTGCTGACCCCCATCCAAGCCGCACTCGACCTGCCGTACACCCCACTGAGCATCACCTCGGCCGGCGCCCTGCCCTCGACCTTCGCGGTCACCGCGTTGGCCAGCGCCAGCATCGGCGCCGCCGGCCAGGCCGTCGCCGAGTTGCTCCAGCAACAGACCGGGCGCTTGCCCGGCGTGAGCGTGGACCGACGCCTGGCGTCCTTCTGGTGCTCTTCTTCAATTCGCCCGGTGGGCTGGCAGGTGCCGCCAGTGTGGGACCCGGTGGCCGGCGACTATGCCTGCGCCGATGGCTGGATTCGCCTGCACACCAACGCGCCCCATCACCGTGCTGCGGCCGAACGGGTGCTCGGCAAGGTCACAGAGCGTACCGAGATGGCCGAAAAAGTCGCCACCTGGCATGCCGCCGAACTGGAACAGGCCATTGTGGATGCCGACGGTTGCGCGGCGCAGATGCGCACATGGCAGGCCTGGCGGTCCCACCCACAGGGCCTCGCGGTGAATGCCGAGGACTTGATCCAGCGCCAGACCTTCGAGACAACCTGCGATAAACCCTGGCTCGGCTCGATGGCCCGGCCGCTGGCGGGCATCAAGGTCCTGGACCTGACCCGCGTGCTGGCCGGCCCGGTCGCCAGTCGTTTTCTGGCAGGCCTGGGGGCGGACGTGCTGCGTATCGACTCACCGACCTGGAATGAACCCGGCGCGGTGCCGGAAATGACCCTGGGCAAACGCTGCGCGCGCCTGAACCTGAAAACGCCCGAAGACCGGCTGATTTTCGAGCGCCTGCTCAAGGACGCCGACATGTTGCTCCACGGTTACCGCGCCGATGCCCTGGAGCAACTCGGCTATACCCCGGACCAACTGCAAGCCCTCGCTCCTGGCCTGATCGACATCAGCCTCAACGCCTACGGCTGGAGTGGCCCATGGCGCAACCGCCGAGGCTTCGACAGCCTGGTGCAGATGAGCAGCGGCATCGCCGAGGCAGGCATGGCCTGGAAACAATCGGACAAACCGGTGCCGCTGCCGGTGCAGGCGCTGGATCATGCCACCGGGTACCTGATGGCGGCCAGCGCGCTCCGCGCCTTGAGCGAACGCCTGAAAACCGGCCGTGGCGGTTTGGCGCGGTTGTCGCTGGCGCGCACGGCAAAATTGCTGGTAGATGCCGGCCAAGTGCCGGAACAGCCAGCGTTACGCGCCGAAGAACCGAGTGATCAAGGTCTGGTAGTGGAGCAGACCGCCTGGGGCCAGGCCCATCGCTTGCTGGCACCACTGACCATCAGCGGCACGCCGCTGCAGTGGGATTTGCCGGCCGGGGAACTGGGTTCACATCGCGCCCAGTGGTGACCTGCCCTGTGGGAGCGGTGGGTCAGTCAACATCAATGTCTGCTGGGCCGACGTCTTCGCGAGCAAGCCCGCTCCCACATTTGGGCCGCGGGGTGTCAGTTAGGTTAGATAGTCGTCGGCTCCCGAGCCGTCACGGGAGCAAGCCCCCTCGCCACAGGTTCAGAGCCACGCCAAAGGTGTGTAGATACCTATGCCGCGATGACGCCAGTACAGCGCCGCCAATCAAAGCGATAAAAACCCACTGTACAGCCCATACGCCGCCAGCCCCGCACCCGCGATCACGCAGCTGAAAATGCCTTTTTCCACGTGGGTAAACAATGGCTGCCCCTGCTCGCGCTTGGCCAGGGCAAACAGGATCACACCCGGTGCGTACAGCAGCGCCGACAGCGACAAATACTTCAAGCCCCCGGCGTAAAGCAGCCATACCGCGTAACCCAGGGCAATCAAGCCCACCAGCAAGTCCTTCATGCGCTGGCCTTGGGCGCCCTCATAGGTTTCGCCGCGCCCGCTCAACAACACTGCATAGGCCGCCGACCACAGGTACGGCACCAGGATCATCGATGAGGCCAGGTAAATCAGCGTGGTGTAGGTGCTGTGGGAAAACAGTGTGATCACCAGGAACCCCTGGATCATCACATTGGTCAGCCACAGCGCGTTGATCGGCACCTGGTTGGCATTTTCCTTTTTCAGGAACGCCGGCATGGTCTTGTCATGGGCGGTGGCGTAGAGGATTTCTGCGCAGAGCAGCGCCCAGGACAGCAACGCGCCGAGCAGCGACACCGCCAGGCCGACGCTGATCAGCACCGCCCCCCAGGGCCCGACGATATGTTCCAGCACGCCCGCCAGCGAAGGGTTTTGCAGCCCGGCCAACTGCGGCTGGCTCATGACCCCAAGCGACAGCACATTCACCAGCACCAGCAGCGCCAGCACCCCGAGAAACCCGATCAGCGTGGCGCGGCCCACGTCCGCGCGCTTCTCGGCCCGCGCCGAATACACGCTGGCGCCCTCGATGCCGATAAATACAAACACCGTGACCAGCATCATGTTGCGCACCTGGTTGACCACACTGCCGATGTGCGGGTTGCCCAGCCCCCAGATGTCACGGGTGAAGATGTCGGCCTTGAACGCCACGCCGGCAATGACCACAAACATCAGCAACGGCACCAGCTTCGCAATGGTGGTGATCTGGTTGATGAAGGCCGCCTCCTTGATCCCACGCATCACCAACCAATGCACGGCCCACAGCAGCAGCGAGGCGCAGCCGATGGCCACCGGTGTATTGCCCTGGCCAAACACCGGAAAAAAATAGCCTAAGGTGCTGAACAGCAACACGAAGTAGCCCACGTTGCCCATCCACGCGCTGATCCAGTAACCCCAGGCCGACGAAAAGCCCATGTAGTCGCCGAAGCCGGCCTTGGCGTAGGCGTACACACCTGAATCCAGCTCCGGTTTACGGTTGGCCAGGGTCTGGAACACAAAGGCCAGGGTCAGCATGCCGACGGCGGTGATTGCCCAGCCGATCAACACGGCGCCCACCTCGGCACGCGCGGCCATGTTCTGCGGTAACGAGAAAATCCCCCCACCGACCATCGACCCCACCACTAAGGCAACCAGCGCACTGAGTCGAAGCTTTCGGGCCGGTTGTGACATACAGACTCCTGAACAAATAAATGTTTTAGCTAACAACCGTGCACTCAACTCATTCATTCAGCGAGTGTAGCGTTTATTAGGGCCCGCGATAAAAGCGCACTATTAATAACCCAGCGGCATGACAACTAGCCGAGTTAAGGCTTATTTATACTTTAAATAAGGCTGGTAATTTTTCGTTTTAAAGAGACTTGCCGTCGCCGCCTTGAAAAATTTGCACATTCAGCAAAAGGGTCTAGCTTCAACCCTCCCACACGCGGCACTAAAGCGCTGAGAAAAACACAGGAATCGCTCTGCAACGCAACTTTTCGCGCAAAAGCATTACACACGAACTTTTACTCCAAGTCATTAATTCACAATGTAATACGCCAATGACGTGATCTAAGTCAGCTGTTTGATTAGCGCACGGTTTTATTCTGTTGTCTCTCTTCTCCTGCATTGGAGTTATGCGATGTCTGAATCTCCCGGAAAACTTCGATTAGGCGCACTGGTTGCGCTCGTCGTCGGCTCGATGATTGGTGGCGGGATCTTCTCCCTGCCGCAAAACATGGCGGCCAGCGCCGATGTCGGTGCCGTATTGATCGGTTGGGTGATTACCGCCGTGGGCATGCTGACCCTGGCCTTTGTGTTCCAGACCCTGGCCAACCGCAAGCCCGACCTCGACGGCGGGGTGTACGCCTACGCCAAGGCCGGTTTCGGCGACTACATGGGCTTCTCGTCGGCCTGGGGTTACTGGATCAGCGCCTGGCTGGGCAACGTCGGCTACTTCGTACTGCTGTTCAGTACCCTCGGTTACTTCTTTCCGATCTTTGGCGAAGGCAACACACCAGCGGCCGTGATTGGCGCCTCGGTGTTGCTGTGGGCCGTGCATTTCCTGGTGCTGCGCGGGATCAAGGAAGCGGCGTTCATCAACCTGGTGACCACCGTCGCCAAGGTGGTGCCGTTGGTGCTGTTCGTGCTGATCGCCGTGTTCGCGTTCAAGCTGGATATCTTCACCGCTGACATCTGGGGCCTGAAAAACCCGGACCTGGGCAGCGTGATGAACCAGGTGCGCAACATGATGCTGGTCACCGTCTGGGTGTTCATCGGCATCGAAGGCGCGAGCATCTTCTCGGCGCGCGCCGAACAACGCAGCGATGTGGGCAAGGCTACGGTGATCGGCTTTATCACCGTGCTGTTGTTCCTGATGCTGGTGAACGTGCTGTCCCTGGGCATCATGACCCAGCCGGAACTGGCCAAGCTGCAGAACCCGTCGATGGCGGCCGTGCTGGAACACGTGGTGGGCCACTGGGGCGCGGTGCTGATCAGCGTCGGCCTGGTCATTTCCCTGCTCGGTGCGCTGCTGTCGTGGGTGCTGCTGTGTGCGGAGATCATGTTCGCCGCCGCCAAGGACCACACCATGCCGGCGTTCCTGCGTAAGGAAAACGCCAACCATGTGCCGGCCAATGCCCTGTGGCTGACTAACGCCATGGTCCAGGTGTTCCTGGTGATTACGCTGTTTTCCGCCAGCACCTACCTGAAGCTGATCTACCTAGCCACCTCGATGATCCTGGTGCCTTACCTGTGGTCGGCGGCTTATGCGCTGCTGTTGGCGGTACGTGGCGAGACCTACGAAAACGACCCAGCCGAGCGCAGAAAGGACCTGCTCATCGGCGCAATCGCACTGATCTACGCGGTCTGGCTGCTCTACGCCGGCGGCACCAAATACCTGCTGCTCTCTGCCCTGCTCTATGCCCCTGGCGCGATCCTGTTCGCCATGGCCAAGCATGAACTGGGCAAACCGATTTTCACCCACGTCGAGAAGCTGATTTTCGCCGCCGTGGTCATTGGCGCCCTGGTGGCTGCCTATGGCCTCTACGCCGGCTTCCTGACCATGTAACTGTTGTTCACTGGAGGATCTGTAATGACCACGGAAAAAGTGAAGTACGGCGTCCATTCCGAAGCCGGCAAACTGCGCAAAGTCTTGGTGTGCTCCCCAGGTTTGGCCCACCAGCGGCTGACCCCCAACAATTGCGACGAACTGCTGTTCGACGACGTGCTATGGGTGGCCCAGGCCAAGCGCGACCATTTCGACTTCGTCACCAAGATGCGCGAGCGGGACATCGATGTGCTGGAAATGCACAACCTGCTGACCGATATCGTCGCCATGCCCGAAGCCCTGGACTGGATTCTGCAGCGCAAGATCACCGCCAATCAGGTCGGCCTCGGCCTGATCAACGAAGTCGGCTCGTGGCTGCGCAGCCTGGAGCCGCGCAAGATCGCCGAGTTCCTGATCGGTGGCGTGTCGGCCGATGACCTGCCGAACAGCTTCGGCGGCAAGACCATCGAGATGTTCCGCGATTTCCTTGGCCACTCCAGCTTCATCCTGCCGCCGCTGCCCAACACCCAGTTCACTCGTGACACCACCTGCTGGATCTTTGGCGGCGTGACGCTGAACCCGATGTACTGGCCGGCGCGACGCCAGGAAACCCTGCTGGCCAGCGCCATCTACAAGTTCCACCCCGAGTTCACCAACGCCGACTTCCAGGTCTGGTACGGCGACCCGGACCAGGACCATGGCAACGCCACCCTCGAAGGCGGTGACGTCATGCCGCTCGGCAACGGCGTGGTGTTGATCGGCATGGGCGAGCGTTCGTCGCGCCAGGCCATCGGCCAACTGGCGCTGAACCTGTTCAAACACAAAGCCGTCGAGCGCGTCATCGTCGCCGGCCTGCCCAAATCCCGCGCGGCCATGCACCTGGATACCGTGTTCAGCTTCTGCGACCGCGACCTGGTCACCATCTTCCCCGAAGTGGTCAGCCAGATCGTCGCTTTCAGCCTGTATCCGGACGAGAGCAAGCCCGGCGGCATCGATGTGCGCCGCGAAGACGCCAGCTTCCTCGACGTGGTCGCCAGCGCCCTCAAGCTCAACAGCCTGCGCGTGGTCGAGACCGGCGGCAACAGCTTCGCCGCCGAACGCGAGCAATGGGACGACGGCAACAACGTGGTGGCCCTGGAGCCTGGCGTGGTGATCGGTTATGACCGCAACACTTACACCAACACCCTGCTGCGCAAGGCCGGTGTAGAAGTCATCACCATCAGCGCCGGTGAACTCGGCCGCGGCCGTGGCGGTGGCCACTGCATGACCTGCCCGATCATTCGCGACCCTATCGACTACTGATGTTCAAGCCTTGGCCGCCGCCCACAAGGCACCGGCCAAGGGGATAACCAACACCTACGGAGATCCACCATGGCTTTCAATATGCGCAACCGCAGCCTGCTGTCGCTGATGCACCACACCCCCCGCGAGCTGCACTACCTGCTGGACCTGTCCCGCGACCTCAAGCGCGCCAAATACACCGGCACCGAGCGTCCGCACCTGCAAGGCAAGAACATCGCGTTGATCTTCGAGAAAACCTCGACCCGCACCCGTTGCGCCTTCGAAGTGGCGGCCCACGACCAGGGTGCCCATGTCACCTACATCGACCCGGTGTCGTCGCAGATCGGCCACAAAGAAAGCATGAAAGACACTGCCCGCGTGCTCGGTCGCATGTTCGATGCCATTGAGTACCGTGGCTTTGAGCAGGAGATCGTCGAAGAACTGGCCAAGTTCGCCGGCGTGCCGGTGTTCAACGGCCTCACCGCCGAGTTCCACCCCACCCAGATGATCGCCGACACCCTGACCATGCGCGAACACAGCGACAAGCCGCTGCATGACATCAGCTACGCCTACCTGGGCGACGCCCGCTACAACATGGGCAACTCGTTGCTGATGATCGGCGCCAAGCTCGGCATGGACGTGCGCATCGGCGCGCCGAAAGCCCTGTGGCCACACGAAGACTTCATCAAGCAATGCCAGGCCTTTGCAGAAGAGAGTGGCGCGCGCATCACCATCACTGAAGATCCGGTCGAGGCGGTGAAGGGCGTGGATTTCATCCACACCGATATCTGGGTGTCGATGGGTGAGCCGGTGCAAGCGTGGGACGAGCGCATCGAACAACTGCTGCCGTACCAGGTCAACGCCAAGATGATGAAAGCCGCGGGCAACCCTCGGGTGAAATTCATGCACTGCCTGCCGGCGTTCCACAACAGCGAAACCAAGGTCGGCAAGGACATCGCCGCGCGGTATCCGAACCTGGCCAATGGTGTGGAAGTGACCGAGGACGTCTTCGAGTCTCCCGCCAACATCGCGTTCGAGCAGGCGGAAAACCGCATGCATACCATCAAGGCGATACTGGTGTCGGCACTGGCGGATATCTAAACCCTGCTGCGATTCCACTGTAGGAGCGAGCTTGCTCGCGAAGGCGGTCAACGATAACGCGTCCATTCTGAATGAGCGCGGTGTCCTTGAGTTTTTCGCGAGCAAGAACTAGGCGTCCCCCTCGCTCCTACAAAGGATTGCGAACTTTAGAAGGATTACATCATGCGCATCGTCGTAGCTCTGGGCGGCAACGCCTTGCTCCGCCGTGGTGAACCCATGACCGCGGACAACCAACGCGCCAATATCCGCATCGCCACCGAACAGATCGCCAAGATCCACGCGGGCAACGAGCTGGTGATCGCCCACGGCAATGGTCCGCAAGTCGGCCTGCTGTCGTTGCAGGCGGCGGCCTATACCAGCGTTTCGCCCTACCCGCTGGACGTGCTTGGTGCCGAGACCGAAGGCATGATCGGCTATATCATCGAACAGGAACTGGGCAACCTGCTGGATTTCGAAGTGCCATTTGCGACTCTGCTCACCCAGGTTGAAGTGGACGCCAAGGACCCTGCCTTCCAGAACCCCAGCAAACCGATTGGTCCGGTGTACACCAAGGCCGAGGCCGAAAAGCTCGCCGCTGAAAAAGGCTGGGCCATCGCGCCCGATGGTGACAAATACCGCCGCGTGGTCGCCAGCCCTCGGCCCAAACGCATCTTTGAAATCCGCCCGATCAAGTGGCTGCTGGAAAAAAACGCCATCGTGATCTGCGCCGGTGGTGGCGGTATCCCGACAATGTACGGTGAAGACGGCAAGCTCACAGGCGTTGAAGCAGTGATCGACAAAGACCTGTGTTCGTCCTTGCTGGCCGCGCAACTGGACGCCGATTTGCTGGTGATCGCCACCGACGTCAATGCGGCATTTATCGACTTCGGCAAACCGACCCAGAAGGCCATCGGCCAGGCCCACCCCGACGCCATGGAAACCCTCGGTTTCGCCGCCGGCTCCATGGGCCCCAAGGTGCAAGCGGCCTGCGAGTTCGCCCGCCAGACTGGCAAAACCGCAGTGATCGGTTCACTCTCGGACATCGAAGCCATCGTCCAGGGCAGCGCCGGCACGCGCATCAGCACGGCGACACCTGGCATCACCTATCTGTGAAGTAGAGGAGATACGCCTATGGCCACCTTTGAACCCGGACACCTGCACGTCGAACGCCACGCGCTGAACAAGGATGACTACAGCTACAACCTGTGCATCGATTACGAAGTCAGCCAGGACCCAAAGGAAGGCAAGGGCATGCTGTTCACGGTGCACGGTTCGGTGCAGGGCAATGACCTCAAGGAAGTGTTTTTCCTGCCCAAGGACCAGGCGTTCGACTTTGCCCGGCATGCGATGAATATCGCGCAAAAATACGGCATGCCGAAGACCGCGGTACTCAATGGTTCGATGCACAAGCAGTACGACTTGATGTTCGAGGATGTACGGCATCAGTTGGATGTGAAAGCGGGCGACCCGGTCAAACCCGAGCACCTGGCATAGAAACAGCGCAAATCCCTGTGGGGGCGGGCTTGCTCGCTCCCACATTGTTGCTCTCCATTTACCCGATTTCACCTAACGCCTTCCCCCAAGGCATACTTGCCGCCTCTCGCTCTCCAGAATCGTCTACATGCGTATCCACGTCAGCTTCATCGACCGCGTCGGCATCACCCAGGAAGTCCTGGCCTTGCTCGGTGGGCGCAATCTCAACCTGGATGCGGTGGAAATGGTCCCCCCCAACGTCTATATCGACGCGCCGACCCTCAGCGCCGAGGTGCTTGAAGAACTGCGCGATGCGCTGTTCAGCGTGCACGGCGTGCAAGCGGTGACGGTGGTGGACATCCTTCCCGGCCAACGTCGCCACCTGCAACTCGACGCCCTGCTGGCCGCCATGACCGACCCGGTGCTGGCCCTGGACAGCGCGGGCAAGATCCTGCTGGCCAACCCGGCGTTGATTGCCCTCTATGGGCGCGAACCCGCCGGGGAGAGCATCGCCGAGCTGTTCAACGACCCGGCACTGCTCGATACCCTGCTGGAAAACGGCTTTCGCCTGCCCCTGCGCGAGATCAGCGTCAACGGCCAGACCTTGCTGCTGGACGCTACGCCGATTACCGACGCCGGCGCGCTGCTCACCTTGTATCAGCCCAACCGTATCGGCGAACAACTCTCAGCGCTGCACCATGACCATGCCGAAGGTTTTGATGCATTGCTCGGTGAATCGCCGGCAATCCGTACCCTCAAAGCGCGTGCGCAGCGGGTGGCGGCCCTGGATGCGCCACTATTGATCCAAGGCGAAACCGGCACCGGCAAAGAGTTGGTGGCGCGTGCCTGCCACGCCATCAGTACGCGCTCCAGTGCGCCATTTCTGGCCTTGAACTGCGCCGCGCTGCCGGAGAACCTCGCCGAAAGCGAGTTGTTCGGTTATGCCCCCGGCGCCTTCACCGGCGCCCAGCGCGGCGGCAAGCCAGGGCTGATGGAACTGGCCAACCAAGGCACGGTGTTCCTGGATGAGATCGGCGAGATGTCACCGTACCTGCAGGCCAAGTTGCTGCGCTTTCTCAATGACGGCAGCTTCCGGCGGGTAGGCGGCGACCGTGAAGTGAAGGTCAATGTGCGCATCCTCAGCGCCACCCACCGCGACCTGGAAAAAATGGTCAACGAGGGCACCTTTCGCGAAGACCTGTTCTACCGCCTCAACGTCCTCAATGTCGAAGTGCCGCCCCTGCGCGAGCGCGGCCAGGACATCCTGTTGCTGGCGCGCTACTTCATGCAGCAGGCCTGCGCGCAGATCCAGCGCCCGGTGTGCCGCCTGGCGCCCGGCACCTATCCGGCGCTGCTCGGCAACCGCTGGCCAGGCAATGTGCGCCAGTTGCAGAACGTGATCTTCCGCGCTGCCGCCATTTGCGAAAGCAGCCTGGTGGACATCGGCGACCTGGACATCGCCGGCACCTCGGTGGCACGCCAGAACGACGGCGAAATCGACAGCCTGGAACAGGCCATGGAAGACTTCGAACGCAGCCTGCTGGAAAAGCTCTATGCCAGCTACCCCTCGACCCGCCAACTGGCCAGCCGCCTGCAAACCTCCCATACCGCCATCGCCCATCGCCTGCGCAAGTACGGCATACCCAACAAACCCTGATCTGTTGACGATCTTCGCGAGCAAGAACTAGGCGTCCCCCTCGCTCCTACAGGGGTCGCATTCCAAATGGGTCTGAGAACGACATCCACTGTACTGAAAGCGCTACAGTGGAACGATATCGCTACAACCTTGTTTTTTACGCGCCATGCAAGGCGTTGATCCACATAGGCTTTTTTTCGCAGGCTCAGCTGTAGCGAAATCGCTACAGCCAAACGGCATAACCTCATAACCATTTTTAGTAACGCATTGAATTATAAAGACTTAATAACATTGGCCGCGATTTTGCTAAGCAACTCCCCATTATTCCCATTCCGTCCACCAGACGATTCTGGCCCTGAGGAGTTTCCATGAGCGAGTTGCGTTTCACTAAAGATCACGAATGGCTGCGCGCCGAAGCCGATGGCAGCGTCACCGTAGGCATTACCGCTTTTGCGCAGGACGCGCTGGGCGACGTGGTTTTCGTGCAACTGCCTGAGCTGCAGGCATACGAAAAGGGCGCTGAAGCCGCCACCGTGGAATCGGTAAAAGCAGCCAGCGGTGTGTACATGCCGTTGGACGGTGAAGTCCTCGAAGTGAACGACAAGCTCGATGGCAGCCCGGAACTGGTCAACGAAGATCCGCTGGGCGAAGGTTGGTTCTTCCGCTTTAAACCGGCCGATGCCAGTGCAGTGGCTAAGCTGTTGGATCAGGATGCGTACGACCGCCTGATCAAAGCCAACGCTGAAGCCTGAGGAGCGCGCCATGAGTATCAATTTGAGCACCGCCAACGAATTCATCGCCCGCCACATCGGCCCGCGCCAGGCAGACGAGCAGCAGATGCTCGCCAGCCTGGGCTTTGATTCCCTCGAAGCCCTCAGCGCCAGCGTGATCCCGGAAAGCATCAAGGGCACCAGCGTGCTCGGCCTGGAAGACGGCCTGAGCGAAGCCGAGGCCCTGGCCAGGATCAAGGCCATCGCCGGCCAGAACCAACTGTTCAAGACCTACATCGGCCAGGGCTACTACAACTGCCACACGCCGTCGCCGATCCTGCGCAACCTCCTGGAAAACCCGGCCTGGTACACCGCCTACACCCCCTACCAGCCGGAGATTTCCCAAGGGCGTCTGGAGGCGCTGCTGAACTTCCAGACCCTGATCAGCGACCTCACCGGCCTGCCGATCGCCAACGCATCCTTGCTCGACGAAGCCACCGCCGCCGCCGAAGCCATGACCTTCTGCAAGCGCCTGAGCAAGAACAAGAGCAGCAACGCCTTCTTCGCCTCCGTACACAGCCACCCGCAGACCCTCGACGTGCTGCGCACGCGTGCCGAGCCGCTGGGCATCGATGTAGTGGTCGGCGATGAGCGCGAGCTGAGCGACGTGAGCGCGTTCTTCGGCGCCCTGCTGCAATACCCGGCGAGCAACGGTGATGTGTTCGACTACCGCGAACTGACCGAACGCTTCCATGCCGCCAATGCCCTGGTGGCCGTGGCCGCCGACCTGCTGGCCCTGACCCTGCTGACCCCTCCGGGTGAGTTCGGCGCCGACGTGGCCATCGGCAGCGCGCAACGCTTCGGCGTGCCGCTGGGCTTTGGTGGCCCGCACGCGGCGTACTTTTCCACCAAGGATGCGTTCAAGCGCGACATGCCGGGCCGCCTCGTCGGTGTGTCCGTCGACCGCTTCGGCAAGCCGGCCCTGCGCCTGGCCATGCAGACCCGCGAGCAACATATCCGCCGCGAGAAAGCCACCAGCAACATCTGCACCGCCCAAGTGCTGCTCGCCAACATCGCCAGCATGTACGCCGTGTACCACGGGCCCAAAGGCCTGACCCAGATCGCCCAGCGTATTCACCAGCTGACCGCGATCCTGGCCAAGGGCTTGAGCACCCTGGGCCTTGAGGTCGAGCAACAGCACTTCTTCGACACCCTGACCCTCAACACCGGCGCCGCGACCGCCGCCCTGCACGACAAGGCCCGCGCCCAGCGCATCAACCTGCGCGTGGTGGATGCCGAGCGTGTCGGTCTGTCGGTGGACGAAACCACCACCCAAGCCGATATCGAAACCCTGTGGGCAATCTTCGCCGACGGCAAAGCCCTGCCGGCTTTCGCCCAAGCCCAAAGCACCCTGCCGGCAGCGCTGCTGCGCCAGTCGCCGATCCTCAGCCACCCGGTGTTCAACCGCTACCACTCGGAAACCGAGCTGATGCGCTACCTGCGCAAGCTGGCGGACAAAGACCTGGCCCTGGACCGCACCATGATCCCGCTGGGTTCGTGCACCATGAAACTCAATGCCGCCAGCGAAATGATCCCGGTGACCTGGGCCGAATTCGGTGACCTGCACCCGTTCGCCCCGGCCGAACAAAGCGCCGGCTACCTGCAACTGACCTCGGAACTGGAAGCCATGCTCTGCGCGGCCACCGGTTACGACGCGATCTCGCTGCAACCGAACGCCGGTTCCCAGGGTGAGTACGCTGGCCTCCTGGCCATTCGTGCCTACCACCAGAGCCGTGGCGAAGAACGCCGCGACATCTGCCTGATCCCATCGTCGGCCCACGGCACCAACCCCGCCACCGCCAACATGGCCGGTATGCGTGTGGTGGTGACCGCCTGCGACGCGCGTGGCAACGTCGACATCGAAGACCTGCGCGCCAAGGCCATCGAACACCGCGAGCACCTTGCCGCGCTGATGATCACCTACCCGTCCACCCACGGTGTATTCGAGGAAGGCATCCGCGAAATCTGCGGGATCGTCCACGACAACGGCGGCCAGGTGTACATCGACGGCGCCAACATGAACGCCATGGTCGGCCTCTGCGCACCGGGCAAGTTCGGCGGCGACGTGTCCCACCTGAACCTGCACAAAACCTTCTGCATTCCTCACGGCGGTGGCGGCCCGGGCGTCGGCCCGATTGGCGTCAAGTCCCACCTCGCGCCGTTCCTGCCAGGCCACGCGGCCATGGCGCGCAAGGAGGGTGCGGTGTGCGCCGCACCGTTCGGCAGCGCGAGCATTCTGCCGATCACCTGGATGTACATCAGCATGATGGGCGGCGCGGGCCTCAAGCGCGCTTCTCAGTTGGCGATCCTGAACGCCAACTACATTTCCCGTCGCCTGGAAGAGCACTACCCGGTGCTGTACACCGGCAGCAACGGCCTGGTGGCCCACGAATGCATCCTGGATTTGCGCCCGCTCAAGGACAGCAGCGGCATCAGCGTGGATGACGTAGCCAAGCGCCTGATCGACTTCGGCTTCCATGCGCCGACCATGTCGTTCCCGGTCGCGGGCACGCTGATGATCGAGCCGACCGAAAGTGAATCCAAGGAAGAACTGGACCGTTTCTGCGCCGCGATGATCGCCATCCGCGATGAAATCCGCGCGGTGGAAAACGGCACTCTCGACAAGGACGACAACCCCCTGAAGAACGCGCCGCACACCGCGGCGGAACTGGTGGGCGAATGGAGCCACCCTTACAGCCGTGAACAAGCGGTGTACCCGGTGGCCTCGTTGATCGACGGCAAGTACTGGCCGCCGGTTGGCCGGGTCGACAATGTGTTCGGCGATCGCAACCTGGTGTGTGCGTGCCCGTCGATCGAGCTTTATGCATAAAGCAGTTACAAGCATCAAGTTGCAAGCTGCAAGAAAGAGCCGCTCGGCTTTTACTTGTAGCTTGTAGCTTGTAGCTCGCCACTGCTCCACTTAGGAGCCACCATGTCTTTAAGCGTGTTCGACCTGTTCAAGATCGGTATCGGCCCCTCCAGCTCCCACACCGTCGGCCCGATGCGTGCGGCCGCTCGATTCGTCGAGGGCCTCAAGCGTGACAACCTGCTGGTCGCCACCGCAGGTATCAAGGTGGAACTCTATGGCTCCCTCGGTGCCACCGGCAAAGGCCATGGCAGCGACAAGGCCGTGTTGCTCGGCCTGGAAGGCGAACACCCGGACACCGTGAACACTGAAACCGTCGACGCGCGACTCTCGCAGATGCGCAGCGACGGCCGCTTGAACCTGCTCGGCGAACACCGCATTGCGTTCAACGAGAAAGAACATCTGGCGATGATTCGCAAACCCCTCGCCTACCATCCCAACGGCATGATCTTTCGTGCCTTTGACGCCGCCGGCATCCAGATCCGCAGCCGCGAGTACTACTCGGTCGGCGGTGGGTTTGTGGTGGATGAAGACGCGGCCGGCGCGGACCGGATCGTCGAAGACGCCACACCGCTGACCTTCCCGTTCAAACACGCCAAGGACTTGCTCGGCCACTGCACCACCTACGGGCTGTCCATCAGCCAGGTGATGCTGACCAATGAAAGCGCCTGGCGCCCGGAAGCGGAAACCCGGGCCGGGCTGCTGAAGATCTGGCAGGTGATGCAGGACTGCGTGGACGCGGGCTGTCGCAATGAAGGGATTCTGCCGGGGGGCTTGAAGGTCAAGCGTCGCGCTGCCGCCCTGCATCGCCAGTTGTGCAAGAACCCGGAGTCGGCGCTACGTGACCCGTTGTCGGTACTCGACTGGGTCAACCTCTACGCCCTGGCGGTCAACGAAGAAAACGCCAATGGCGGGCGCGTGGTCACGGCGCCCACCAACGGTGCGGCCGGCATTGTGCCGGCGGTGCTGCATTACTACATGCGCTTTATCCCCGGCGCGAACGAAGACGGCGTGGTGCGCTTTCTGCTCACCGCCGCTGCCATCGGTATTCTGTACAAGGAAAACGCCTCGATCTCCGGTGCCGAAGTGGGCTGCCAGGGCGAAGTCGGCGTGGCCTGCTCCATGGCTGCCGGGGCGTTGTGCGAAGTGCTGGGCGGCAGCGTCTCCCAAGTGGAAAACGCCGCCGAGATCGGCATGGAACACAACCTCGGCCTGACCTGTGACCCGATCGGCGGGCTGGTGCAGGTGCCCTGCATCGAGCGCAATGCCATGGGCTCGGTGAAGGCGATCAATGCCGTGCGCATGGCCTTGCGCGGCGACGGCAAGCATTTTGTCTCGCTGGATAAGGTCATCCGCACCATGCGCCAGACCGGTGCCGATATGAAAAGCAAATACAAGGAAACCGCCCGTGGCGGTTTGGCCGTCAACATTATCGAGTGCTGACGCCCAGCGGCGCGCCAGCACGTTTTTCAGGAGCTGAATATGTCCACCGAAACCCTGTTGAAAACCCCGTTGCACGCCCTGCACCTCGAGCTGGGCGCGCGCATGGTGCCCTTCGCCGGCTACGACATGCCGGTGCAGTACTCATTAGGCGTGATGAAAGAACACCTGCACACCCGTGATCAGGCCGGGTTGTTCGATGTGTCCCACATGGGCCAGATCCGCCTGACCGGAGCCAATGCCGCCAAGGCCCTGGAAACCCTGGTGCCCGTCGACATCATCGACCTGCCGGTGGGCATGCAGCGCTATGCCATGTTCACCAACGAGCAAGGCGGCATCCTCGACGACCTGATGGTCGCCAACCTGGGTAACGACGAGCTGTTCCTGGTGGTCAACGCCGCCTGCAAGGACCAGGACCTGGCGCATCTGCGCAAACACATCGGCGACCAATGCACCATCGAGCCGCTGTTCGAAGAACGCGCCCTGCTGGCCCTGCAAGGCCCGGCGGCAGTGAAGGTGCTGGCACGCCTGGCGCCGGAAGTCAGCAAGATGACGTTCATGCAGTTCGCCTCGCTGCGCCTGCTGGGCGTGGACTGCTACGTCAGTCGCTCCGGCTACACCGGTGAAGACGGTTTTGAAATTTCCGTGCCTGCCGCCCATGCTGAAAGCCTGGCCCGCAGCCTGCTGGCCGAGACCGAAGTACAGGCCATCGGCCTGGGCGCCCGCGACTCGCTACGCCTGGAAGCCGGCCTGTGCCTGTACGGCCACGACATGAACACCCAGACCACGCCAATCGAAGCGAGCCTGCTATGGGCGATCTCCAAGGCCCGCCGCGCCGATGGCACGCGTGCCGGTGGCTTTCCGGGCGCCGACCGCATCTTCACCCAGCAGCAGGCCGGTGTGAACCGCAAGCGTGTGGGCCTGCTGCCGCAAGAACGCACTCCGGTGCGTGAAGGCGCGGAAATCGTCGACGAACACGGCACTGTGATCGGCAGCGTGTGCAGCGGCGGTTTTGGTCCGAGCCTGGGTGGCCCACTGGCCATGGCCTACCTGGACAGTGCCTTTACCGCGATCGATAGCGAAGTGTCTGCGTTGGTGCGTGGGAAAAAGGTGCCACTTCGTGTAAGCAAAATGCCATTTGTACCGCAACGTTACTACCGCGGCTGATTGACTGTTTCTGTAAGTAACGCGGTTGCGTCAATGTGCACTAATCTGTCACGCAACCGCCATAAAACAGTGCACTGCCGATAGTCGTTGTTATAGGAGACAACCTATAACAAGTGACCAACTCTATCGAATAAGTAAGCCCACCGCAGTGCCACGAACTGCCATGCGGCCAAGCAAAACCTGGGCTTTGGGCAGGGCTTGTTTTTTTCATATTAGTTGGCGTAGAGTTTGTTCACTGTGTTTGCATGGGTCGCTTGGAACCTGGACCTGGGCAGTAGCTGAAGTAGTTGTGCTACAACCCGTTCGACGTCTCTTACTTTCCTGCAACCCAGCCCAGTACTCTTTCATGTGAAAGGGGCTGTCATTAATTTATTAGCGTCAAAGGAAAGAAGAAATGTCCACACGTCTGAGCGGTACCGTCAAGTGGTTTAACGACGAGAAAGGGTTTGGTTTTATCACTCCAGAAAGCGGTCAGGATCTGTTCGTGCATTTCCGCGCTATTCAGGGCACCGGTTTCAAGACCCTCAAAGAAGGCCAGAAAGTGACGTTCGTTGCGGTGCAAGGCCAAAAAGGCATGCAGGCTGACGAAGTTCTAGCGGATGGCTGATCCAGCCCTGCGACAAAAAGCCCCTGATATGACATCAGGGGCTTTTTTATGGGCGCGATTCCGTAAACTGCGTCTTTTCTCCAGAGAGCCCTGCCATGTCCAAACCCCTGCTGAGCCCCCAAGGCGAGTTTCCCGCCGTTGGCCTGGGCCGTCGCCTGGCAGCAATGTTCTATGACTTCCTGTTGTGCACTGCCTTGCTGATCGTCACGGCATTCCTCTACAAACTGGTATGGATCGCGTTCGTCGGCGAAGCCAGGATGCGCACCCTCACCGAATCCGGCGCGCTGGACGGCGACCCCTTATTGTCGACGATCCTGTTGTTTGTGCTGTTTGGCTTTTTCGCCAAGTTCTGGACCCATTCCGGGCAGACCCTGGGCATGCAGGTATGGGGCGTACGCGTGCAGAACGCCGACGGCTCACGCATCAGCCTGTGGCAGGCGCTGCTGCGCTTTGTGGTGTCGATTGCGTCATGGTTGTGCGTAGGGCTGGGGTTTATCTGGTCGCTGTTCGACAAGCAGAAACGCAGCTGGCATGACATCTATTCCGACACGCAACTGGTGCGGATTCCGAAGCAAAAGAAATAACGTTTACCTGTTGGAAATCCAAATGTGGGAGCGGGCTTGCTCGCGAATACGGTGTATCAGTCAACTCATTCAGAGACTGGCACACTGCATTCGCGAGCAAGCCCGCTCCCACATTTTAACCGTGCATCACCCTGTATCAGGCGTTACCGGCGAGTTTGAGGCGCGCAGCCTGGGTAAAGTCCAGCATGCGCTTGAGCGGGCGCACGGCGTGGGGGATCACCGATGGCTCGACGAATATCTCGTTGCTGCCCTCACGCAGGCACTGCAACGTGCGCTCCAGCGTGTTCATCGCCATCCACGGGCAGTGCGCGCAACTGCGGCACGCGGCGCCGTTGCCAGCCGTAGGGGCTTCGACGAAGACCTTGTCCGGGCACAGCTGCTGCATCTTGTAGAAGATGCCGCGGTCGGTGGCGACGATAAAGGTCTTGTTCGGCAAACTCTGCGCCGCGGCGATCAACTGGCTGGTGGAGCCCACCGCGTCGGCCAGTTCGATCACCGAGGTCGGGGATTCCGGGTGCACCAGAATCGCCGCGTCCGGATACAGCGCCTTCATGTCTTCCAGCTGCTTGGACTTGAACTCTTCGTGGACGATGCAGGCACCGTCCCACAACAACATGTCGGCCCCGGTCTGGCGCTGGATGTAAGTGCCCAGGTGTTTATCCGGCCCCCAGATAATGGTCTCGCCGTTGTCCATCAGGCTTTCGACGATTTCCAGCGCACAGCTGGACGTCACCACCCAATCGGCGCGGGCTTTGACCGCCGCCGAGGTGTTGGCGTACACCACCACCGTGCGCTCGGGATGCTGGTCGCAGAATGCCGAAAACTCATCCACCGGGCAGCCAAGATCCAGAGAGCACGTGGCTTCCAGGGTCGGCATGAGAATACGTTTTTCGGGGGTGAGAATTTTGGCGGTCTCGCCCATGAAACGCACGCCGGCGACCAGTACGGTCCTGGCCGGGTGGGCAGCGCCGAAGCGCGCCATTTCCAGGGAATCGGAGACACAGCCGCCGGTTTCTTCGGCCAGGGCCTGAATCACCGGGTCACAGTAGAAGTGCGCCACCAGCACCGCATCCTGAGCCTTGAGCTCGGCGGCGATGGCGACACGCAGGCTCGCCTCTTCGTCGGCGCTGAGGGCCTTGGGCTGCTTGGCGTCGAGGTGGGCTTGAACCAGTAGGCGTTCGGAAATGTGCGTCATGTTCGCAAGACCTGCAGGCGCAGTTGCGCGAAAGTCGAGTGTACCACCGGCTCTGGAGCCCGTTGGGCGCCGCCGGACAAAGTGATTGTGTTCATCAAGCACGGGTAAAGGTGAAGCTGCGCAAGGCTACAGAATATCGAATGGATTCAAAAGCCAAATATGGCGTTTCAGGTACGCCTGCGGGACAAAAAAACGGGAAGCCCCCTCAAGGGGGCCTCCCATGTTTACATCGCCTGCCAGTCGTCTCATCGCGCATGTCGCCGGCTGACTGGGACTTTTGCACCAGGCAAAAAAAAACCCGGAAATCCTCACTTGCGTGGGCCTTCCGGATTTTCTAAACCGCCAAAAATGGTGGGTCGTGTGGGATTCGAACCTACGACCAATTGGTTAAAAGCCAACTGCTCTACCAACTGAGCTAACGACCCGCTGTGTGGTGGCGCGTATAATACTGATTTCTAAGGATTATTCAACACCTTATTTTAAAAAAATCAGAAATAACGCACTGGGGCCGCAATTGTGGCCCCAAGCACGCCCTCTCAGCGCCCCGGCTCGTCGTTCCACAGGTACTTGTGCAACTGCAATTGCAGGCGTACCGGCAGGTTATCCGCTACCACCCAATCCGCCAGGTCGCGCGCATTCAGGTCGTGATGGCTCGGCGAAAACAGCACCTCGCCCGCACGACGTTCCAGGCCGTACTGGATCAGCTTGGAGGTTGCCCAGTCATAATCGTCGCGGGAACAGATGACGAACTTGACCTGATCGTTGGGCGTCAGCAGTTCGATGTTCTCGTAACGGTTGCGATGCGCCTCTTTGGAGTCTGGCGTCTTGAGGTCGACCACTCGGCTGACACGCGGATCGACAGCGGCAATATCCAGGGCCCCGCTGGTTTCCAGGGACACCTCGTATCCGGCGTCACACAGCTGCTTGAGCAATGGGATGGCGTTGGGCTGCGCCAGCGGCTCGCCGCCCGTCACACAGACGTAGCGTGGCCGGTAACTGGCAACCTGTTCCAGGATGTCGTCGAGGGTACGCACGGTACCGCCACTGAAGGCGTAGGCGCTGTCACAGTATTGGCAACGCAAAGGGCAACCGGTGAGGCGCACAAATACTGTGGGCAGGCCGGCGGTGCGCGTTTCACCCTGTAACGAGTAAAAAACTTCGGTAATACGTAATGTGTCTTGCATAGTCGCCACGGGCGTAACAGCTAAACAGGCTGTCCGCCTCCGTCAGGCACTTCAAGGAACCCCGCCAACGCGTAGGCCCCAAGGAGCGTATTTCATAAAAGGGCGTGGATTCTAACGAAAAAACCCGCGACAGGCGCGGGTTTCTTCTAAACGGGCGGCATCGCTTACAAGCGCTGCAGATCCCGTTGGGCCAACTGCGCAGCGGAAGTCCCAGGGTATTGGGCAATCACTTGCTGCAGAATGCCTTTGACCTTGTCGGTATGACCCAGGCGGCGTTCTACGTCTGCGAGTTTGTACAGCGAGTCGGGCACCTTGGCGTGCTTGGGGTACAGTTGGCTGACCTTGGCAAATGCCTGGCCCGCCCCCTGCAGATCACCCTTTGCCAGGTTCACCTCGCCCAACCAGTATTGGGCATTGCCCGCGTACTGGCTGTTCGGGTATTTGCGCAGGAATGCGGTAAATGCCTGGCTGGCTTTATCGAAGTCCTTGGCTTTGATCAGGTCGAAGGCTGCATCGTAATACAGCTTCTCCTTGGCCGGATCACCCGGTTCGCTGCTGGCGGCAGGGGCTTGGCTGGCAGCCGCGGCCCCAGCTGCACCACCGGCAGCGGCACCACCGATAGCAGCACTGGGCGCGCCACCGGCGGAAGAATTATCAGGAGTAGCGGCAGGTGCAGCACCGGCTCCTATGCGTCGATCAAGATCCTGGTAACGCTCCAGGCCTTCTTGCTTGAGCTGGTTCACTTGATTCTGCAGCACTTCAATGGCGCCTTGTTGCTGGGCCAATTGATCCTGCATGCGTTGCAGCTGGTTGAACAGCTCGCCCTGTGCCGAGGGGGCAGCCGTAGCCGCCCCCCAGCATAGGCGCCGTTCGTGCCATAACCTGCCGGCGGATAACTGCTCCCGCTATTGTTATAGCCAGAGTTGCTATCTTCCACAGGAACCGCAGCCCACACCGCAAGCGGTGCGAAGCTGAGAGCCAATACAGTCAGAGCACGACGGCACGTTCGCATGACGAATTACTTACGCAGTTCGACGCGACGGTTTTGAGCCCAGGACTGCTCGTCGTGGCCAGTAGCAACTGGACGCTCTTTACCGTAGGAAACCAGTTCCAGTTGGCCTGGAGCAACACCTTGCAGTACCAGGTAGCGCTGAACGGCTTTCGCACGACGCTCGCCCAGTGCCATGTTGTACTCACGAGTACCACGTTCGTCGGTGTTACCTTCCAGAACAACGCGAGCGCCGTTAGCTTTCAGGTCCTTCGCGTGAACGTCCAGAGCGCGCATGGCTTCTGGTTTCAGGTCAGCACTGTCGTATTCGAAGTAGAAAGTGGTGATAGCGCGCAGAGCAGCTTCTTCGCTCAGGGAGCCGTCAACTGCACCTGTGTTAGCGCCGTAACCAGCGTTTGGATCAACAGCTGCGCCTTCACCGGCATTGTCGCCGCCTTTAGACGAGCAACCAACGGCTACGGACAGAGCCAGAGCCAGAGCAGCAAACTTACCAAACTTCAGCATTTCCATCGTGAAACTCCTAATGAACCCCAGTGTGTTAAGCAAATCTTTTTTGTAGCGCCGCGTCAGTTCAGGTAAGGGGACCAGGATGGTTCTCTGACTTCGCCTTGTGCGGTAGGAAGCGGGAGCCTTACGCGTCCATTAATGGACACGAGCATCAAGACTCCCCGGCCCTGCTGGCGGGTGGCGTAGATTACCATGGTGCCGTTGGGCGCAACAGTGGCTGACTCATCTAGGTTGGTATCTGTAAGGATTTTTACGGTTCCGCGCTGCAAATCCTGGGCCGCAACCCGGAAATTAGTGAAACCATCCTGACGGTGAATCATCACCAACGTCTTTTCATCAGCCGAAAGCTTGGGGTTGGCGTTGTAGTTACCAATAAAGGTCACACGTTCAGCGCCACCGCCGCTTACGCTCGTTTTATAAATTTGTGGCTTACCGCCTCGGTCGGAGGTGAAGTAGATGGTCGAACCATCTTTACCCCAGAACGGCTCGGTGTTGATGCCTGGGCCGCTGGTCACGCGAGAGATCTGGCGCGAAGCCATGTTCATCACGTAGATATCCGGGTTGCCGTCCTTGGACAGCACGAATGCCAGGCGCGAACCATCCGGCGACCAGGCTGGCGCACCGTTGAGGCCTTCGAAGTTGGTGATCTGCTCACGACGGCCAGTATCGATATGCTGGACGAAGATGCGCGGACGCTTCTGTTCGAACGATACGTAGGCAATACGCTTGCCGTCCGGCGCGAAACGCGGCGACAGGATGGGCTCACGCGATTGCAGCAAGGTCACCGCCCGCGCGCCGTCATAGTCCGAGCGCTGCAGGGTGTAGCGAGTGTTGTCCACGGAGAAACGCTCAGCCGTTACATACAGCAGGCGCGTCGAGAACGCTCCTTTGATACCGGTGAGTTTTTCAAACGACTGGTCCGAAATGTAGTGGGCCATGTCCCGCAGTTGTTCGGTGGTACCCGATACGCTGCCGGTCAGCACCTGCTGCTCGGTCGCCACGTTGAACAAGGTGTATTGGATTTGCAGGCGACCGCCGGCCGGCACGATGTTGCCGACCATCAGGTACTGGGCGCCCACGGCTTTCCAGTCACGGAAAATGACTTCGCTGGCCTGGGTCGGCTGGCTGATCATGTTGCCTTTCGGAATCGGCGCGTAGTAACCGGAGTTGCGCAGGTCGTCGCTGACGATCTGCGCCATGTCGTCCGGCAGCACACTGCCGCCCTGCCAACCGAACGGCACTACTGCAATCGGGGTGGCCCGATCGCTACCGCTGGTTACCAGGATGTTCTTTTCATCCGCCGCCGCTATCCCTGCCATACAGCAAATAACGACAAGCATTCCTCGAAGAAGGTTTCTCACAAGGCTAGATCCTCAGGTGTGAATGTCATCTTGAATGAACGATAGGGAGCGAAGTCGCTTGGTTTCATTCCCTGCATCTCGGTCAACCGGCCAATATTCTTGACCGCGGCAACCGCCGAACTGTCGAACGAACCGTCACCACTGGACTTGGAAACGCTGACCGAAGTCACCGTACCGTCCGGCAACATGCCGATCTGCAGCACTACTGTCATGCCTTTGCGTGCCGAAGGTGGACGTGTCCAACCCTCTGCCGCCCGCGCCCGAATCAGGTCGTCGAAACTGCCCGCGACTTCATCGCCACGCTCATCGGCCAAGGCTTGCTGACGCTGCGGCGTGTCGGAGAGCAAATCTGCCAAGGCCTGGGCCTTTTTCTCTTCGGCGGATTTGCGCGCTGCTTCCTGGGCCTTTTTCTTGGTGGCGTCGGCGGCAGCTTTCTTCTTCGCGTCGTCGGCGATTTTCTTCTTCGCCTCGTCTGCTTCAGCTTTTTTCTTGGCGTCTTCGGCGGCTTTTTTCTTCGCGTCTTCGACTATCTTTTTCTTGGCCTCTTCAGCGGCCTTTTTCTTGGCCTCTTCTTCGGCAGCCTTTTTGGCTTCTTCTTCAGACTTCTTCTTGGCTATATCAGCCAATTGTTTCTCTTCGGCCTTTTTCGCTTCGGCGGCTTTCTCGGCTTTCTTGGCTTCATCAGCCTTTTTCGCCTCGTCGGCCTTCTTGGCTTCGTCAGCCTTTTTCGATTCCTCGGCCTTTTGAGCCGCCTCTTCTTTCTTTTGTTCCGCAGCAGCCTTCACCGCTTCCTGCTCGACCTTCTTCTGTTCCATCTGCTCGACTTCAGTCTGGCGCGCAGCCGACTTCTGGGCCTCACCCGCAATCTTCTGATTGGTCTGGGTGGTGGCCTGACTTTTCGATTTCAGCTGATACAGGGTCGCCTGCACGATCGGCTTGGCTGGCGGCAGGTCCGGGGTCATGGCAAAGCTGACGAACAGCATGCCAAACACCAGGACGTGCAAGGCAATTGCCCAGACGCTAGGCCAGAAGAAGCTTTCCGAGGCGGACGGCTCTCGCTGTTGGTGCATCAGGGCGCCTCGGTAATCAAGCCAACGTTACCGACGCCAGCCTTCTGCAGCCCACCCATGGCGCCCATGACGGAGCCGTAGTCGACCGACTTGTCGCCGCGGATGAACACCTGGGTGTGTTTGCCGCCTTCGTTGCCGGAGCGAATGATCTTGGTCACCGCATCGGTCATGGCCGGCAAGGTCAGGGCCTTGTCCTGCTGTTTCTGCGTGTCGACTTCGCTGCCAAGGTTCCAGTAATAGGTCTTGTCAGCCTTGATCGAAATGGTCAGGACCTGAGTGTTGTTGTCTTGTGGCAAGGCTTCACTGGAAACCTTGGGCAGATCAACCTTCACGCCCTGGTTGAGCATCGGCGCGGTCACCATGAAGATGACCAGCAGCACCAGCATCACGTCGATGTAGGGCACTACGTTCATCTCGGCGACCGGCTTGCGCTTTTTGCGAGCTCGAGCGATTAAAGCCATTGGGAATTACCTGCTTATTCTTCGCTGGTGTGCACTTTACGGTGCAGGATCGCCTGGAATTCATCGGCGAAGGTGTAGTAACGGCTGATCAGCGTTTCGCTGGTTGCAGCAAAACGGTTGTAGGCGATGACTGCGGGGATAGCGGCGAACAGGCCGATCGCGGTGGCGACCAGGGCTTCGGCGATACCGGGAGCCACGGTGGCCAGGGTCGCTTGCTGGGCCTGGGCCAGGCCACGGAAGGAGTTCATGATCCCCCACACGGTACCGAACAGGCCGATGTACGGGCTGACGGAGCCAACGGTAGCGAGGAATGGCAGGCTTTGCTCAAGCTTCTCTTCTTCGCGGGAAATGGCCACGCGCATGGCACGGGCCACGCCTTCCATGACCGCTTCGGGGTCAACGCCCGGCTGCTGGCGCAGGCGCGAGAATTCCTTGAAGCCGGCGCGGAAGATCTGCTCGACGCCCGAGTCCGGGTCCGGGTTGCTGCCGGCCTGGCGATACAGCTTGGACAGGTCGATACCCGACCAGAAGCGCTCTTCAAAGCTCTCCAGGGCACGTCGACCGGCACGCAGCAGGTTGCTGCGCTGAAAAATCATGACCCAAGAGGTAACCGATGCGGCTACCAGGGTCAGCATGACCAGTTGAACCACAACACTGGCATTGCTGACCAGGCTCCACATGGAGGAATGGTCGACGACGGTAGGTTCCACGCTAAATCTCCTGCTTTGATTGTTTACCCGCGCCGCTCACGGCGGCAAAGGCCGCACGTAGAGTTTCGGGAATGGCCCGAGGTTTCAAACTGTTGGTGCGTACACACGCCACCAGGAACTGCCCCTCACAGAGCAGCGTTGCATCCGTTGCCCGCCTGACCTGCTGCTTGAAACGCAGGCTGGCACGGTTCAATTCGATTACTTCAGCGCTGACCAGCAACTCGTCGTCCAGTCGCGCCGGCGCGTGGTAACGCGCCTCGCTGGAGTGCACGACGAATAACAGGTCCTCTCCCGCAAGCGTGGACTGGGCAAAGCCCAGCTCCCGTAGCCGCTCGGTTCGAGCCCGCTCCATGAACTTGAGGTAATTGACGTAATACACGATGCCGCCGGCATCGGTGTCCTCGTAATAAACGCGACAACGATGTGCGAACGACTGATCCCCGTTTTTCGCGCGCATACTCTAGTGCTTACTCCTGAGGTTGCCAATCCGGCCGGGCAACTGTTTTTGCATTCTCGCAGAACATTTACAATCACTGAATGACGACGCCAGACACTGGGACAGCACAAACCTTGAATAAATCGACCCACGTCGGTTTTTTAATCGTCCACTGCATCGAGAAATTCGTCTACCACGGGCATCTCACCCAATCGTGACGGAATATTTAATCCGAAGTGCAGATAGGCATGGCGCGTCACCACTCGGCCTCTGGGCGTACGCATGATGTAGCCCTGCTGGATCAGGTACGGTTCAAGCACATCCTCGATGGTATGACGCTCCTCACTGATGGCCGCCGCCAGGCTGTCCACGCCCACCGGGCCACCGTCGAACTTCTCGATCATGGTCAACAGCAGACGCCGGTCCTGATGATCGAAGCCGTGCTCGTCCACGTCCAGCAGGTTCAACGCCAGATCAGCGACGGCCTTGGTGATGTGCCCCTTGGCGCGCACTTCGGCAAAATCCCGCACACGGCGCAACAAACGGTTGGCTATTCGAGGGGTGCCCCGGGCGCGGCGCGCGATTTCAAAGGCGCCTTGCGGGTCCAGCGGCAAACCGAGAATGCCTGCCGACCGGCTGACAATGGTCGCCAGGTCTGCGGTGCTATAGAACTCCAGGCGCTGAACAATGCCGAAACGGTCTCGCAACGGGTTCGTCAGCATTCCCGCGCGAGTGGTCGCGCCCACCAGGGTGAACGGCGGCAGGTCGAGCTTGATCGAGCGAGCCGCCGGACCTTCGCCGATCATGATGTCGAGCTGGAAGTCTTCCATCGCCGGGTACAGCACTTCCTCGACGATCGGCGACAGCCGGTGGATCTCGTCGATGAACAGCACGTCATGGGGTTCGAGGTTGGTCAGCAATGCCGCCAGATCGCCCGGACGCTCCAGCACCGGCCCGGAGGTGGACTTGATCGACACCCCCATTTCCTGGGCAATGATGTTGGCCAGGGTGGTTTTGCCCAACCCCGGCGGGCCGAAGATCAGCGTGTGGTCCAGGGATTCGCTGCGTCCGCGCGCGGCCTGGATGAACAACTCCATCTGCTCGCGCACGGTGGGCTGGCCGATGTAGTCGGCCAGGCTCAGCGGGCGAATGGCCCGGTCCTGGACTTCTTCACGGTCGCGCGGGCCGGTGGCCGCGATCAGACGATCAGCTTCAATCACTTAAATCATTCCCTTCAGGGCTCTGCGGATCATGTCTTCACTGCTCAGGTTCTTGTCCTTGATGGCCGATACCGCCTTGCTGGCCTCCTGCGGCTTGTAGCCCAGGGAGATCAACGCGCTCACCGCGTCACTTTCGGCACTCGCTACCTGGCCTGCCGGCATATCCGGCTGGTTCGGCACCAGCGCGAACATGCTCGGTACCACTTCCCAGGCTTTGAAGCGGTCCTTGAGTTCCACCAGCAGGCGCTCGGCGGTTTTCTTGCCCACCCCCGGCACCTTGGTCAGCGCCGAGGTGTCCTGGGCCGATACGGCCCGCACCAGTTCATCCACTTCCAGGCTCGACATCAGCGCCAGCGCCAATTTCGGCCCTACGCCGTTGAGGCGAATCAGTTCACGGAAGAAGTCCCGGTCGCGCTTGCCAATGAAACCATAGAGTAGTTGCGCGTCTTCGCGTACCACCAAATGGGTGTGCAACGTTATCGGCTCGCCGACCGACGGTAGGCGATACAGGGTGGTCATGGGCACTTCCAGCTCGTAGCCCAGCCCATTCACATCCAGAATCAGGTGCGGCGGCTGTTTCTCTGCCAGAGTGCCGCGCAAGCGTCCAATCACGGTTCGGATCCTTAAAGCGTGGAAGGTCAGATCAGGGCCTGACCGGGAATAACAATTGCGCGATGCTATCAGAGACGCAGGCGCCCGCCACGACTACGTGCCGTGCCCAGCCCATGAGGCAGCAGGCTGGAACGGGTGTGCGCATGGCAAATGGCAATGGCCAGGGCATCGGAGGCGTCGATCTGCGGTTTTGAGGTGAGCTTGAGCATATGCATGACCATCATCTGCACCTGCTCTTTATTGGCGGCGCCGGTACCGACCACGGCTTGCTTGACCTGGGTCGCGGTGTACTCGGCGATCTCCATGCCCTCCTCGGCACCGGCGACGATGGCCGCGCCACGCGCCTGGCCGAGCTTTAACGCTGAGTCGGCATTCTTGGCCATGAACACTTTTTCGATGCCCATGGTGACCGGGCCGTAAGTCTGGATCACTTCGCGCACGCCGCGATAGACAATCTGCAGGCGTTCGGCCAGCTCGCCCGCGCCGGTGCGGATGCAGCCCGAGGCGACGTACACGCAGCCACGTGGGGTGTGCTGCACCACGCCAAAACCGGTGATGCGCGAACCGGGGTCGATACCTAGGATTAAAGTCATAACGCCTGCGGGTTGGGTAAACACATTTTTTGATACAGAGAGAATCCAATGTGGGAGCGGGCTTGCTCGCGAAAGCTAAGTGTCAGTCACCGAATTTATCGACTGATGCACCGCATTCGCGAGCAAGCCCGCTCCCACATTTTGATCGATGTCGCTCCTCAGCTTAACTGTGCGGCGACATCTTCGGGGATGTCGGCATTCGAATACACATTCTGCACATCATCCAGGTCTTCGAGCATATCGAGCATCTTCAGCACCTTCTGGGCACCCTCCAGGTCCAGTTCAGCACTGGTGGTCGGCAGCATCACGATTTCCGCGTCGGTGCCTTTGAACCCCGCCGCTTCCAGCGCGTTACGCACTGCATAGAAGCTGGCGAACGAGGTAAACACATCGATGGAGCCGTCTTCGTTGGTCACCACGTCGTCGGCATCGGCTTCCATCGCCGCTTCCATCAGCGCGTCTTCATCGGTGCCCGGGGCGAAGGATATCTGGCCCTTGCGCTCGAACAGGTAGGCCACCGAACCGTCGGTACCGAGGTTGCCACCGCACTTGCTGAACGCATGGCGCACAGCGGCTGCCGTGCGGTTGCGGTTATCGGTCATGCACTCGACCATCACCGCCACGCCGCCCGGGCCGTAGCCTTCATAGGTCAGCTCGACCATGTCGTCGGTGTCGGCTGCGCCGGCACCACGGGCCACAGCGCGGTCGATGATGTCGCGGCTCATGTTCGCACCGAGGGCCTTGTCCAGCGCCAGGCGCAGGCGCGGGTTGGAGCCTGGGTCCCCTCCGCCCTGGCGGGCGGCAACGGTCAGTTCGCGGATCCATTTGGTGAAAATCTTGCCTTTCTTGGCATCCTGACGCTCTTTGCGGTGCTTGATGTTCGCCCACTTGGAATGGCCAGCCATAACACAACTCCGAAATTCTCTAGAAACCTTATCAATCCCGCCCCAGGCGGGAATTCCCTCTTTTAAACGCAAAGGCGCATCCGAAGATGCGCCTTTTTGACTGCGTAAAACTCTATAGCGCTTTCACGCAGCAGCCTTACTCAGCCTTTGGCGTCTCGCGCAGACGGATATGCAGCTCGCGCAGGGCCTTGGCATCCACCACGCCCGGCGCCTGGGTCATGACGTCCGCGGCACTCTGGGTTTTCGGGAAGGCGATCACTTCGCGGATCGACTGGGCACCGGTCATCAGCATCACCAGACGGTCCAGGCCGAAGGCCAGGCCACCGTGCGGCGGCGCGCCGTATTTGAGGGCATCGAGCAGGAAGCCGAATTTCTCTTCCTGTTCCGCTTCGTTGATGCCCAACAGGCGGAAGACCGCTTGCTGCATCTCTTTACGGTGGATACGGATCGAACCGCCACCCAGCTCGGTGCCGTTCAGGACCATGTCGTAGGCGCGGGACAAGGCGCCCGCCGGGTTGGCTTCCAGCTCCGCCGGGGAGCACTTCGGCGCGGTGAACGGGTGGTGCAAGGCGCTGAAGCTGCCGTCGTCGTTTTCTTCGAACATCGGGAAGTCAACGACCCACATCGGTGCCCATTCGCAGGTCAGCAGGTTCAGGTCGTGGCCAAGCTTGATGCGCAGGGCGCCCAGGGCTTCGCCGACGATCTTGGCCTTGTCAGCACCGAAGAACACGATATCGCCATCGACCGCGCCCACGCGATCGAGGATCACGTTCAGGTTGGCTTCCGGGATGTTCTTCACGATCGGCGACTGCAGGCCGTCAACACCATTGGCGCGCTCGTTGACCTTGATGTACGCCAGGCCCTTGGCACCGTAGATGCCGACGAACTTGGTGTAGTCGTCGATCTGCTTGCGCGGCATGCTCGCGCCGCCGGGCACGCGCAGGGCGGCGATGCGGCATTTCGGGTCGTTGGCCGGGCCGCTGAACACCTTGAAGTCGACGTCCTTGAGCTGGTCGGCCACATCCACCAGTTCCAGCGGGTTGCGCAGGTCTGGCTTGTCGGAACCGTAGCGGCGCATGGCTTCTTCGAAGGTCATGTGCGGGAATTCGCCGAATTCCAGGTCCAGCACTTCCTTGAACAGGTTGCGGATCATTTGTTCGGTGATGCCCATGATCTCTTTTTCATCGAGGAAACTGGTCTCGATGTCGATCTGGGTGAATTCCGGCTGGCGGTCGGCGCGCAGGTCTTCGTCGCGGAAGCACTTGGCGATCTGGTAGTAACGGTCGAAGCCAGCCACCATCAGCAGTTGCTTGAACAGCTGAGGCGATTGCGGCAAGGCGAAGAACGAACCGGCGTGGGTACGGCTAGGCACCAGGTAGTCACGCGCGCCTTCCGGGGTGGCCCGGGTCAGGATCGGCGTTTCAACGTCGAGGAAGCCGTTTTCGTCGAGGAAGCGGCGGATGCTGGTGGTCATGCGCGAACGCAGACGCAGCTTCTCGGCCATTTCCGGGCGACGCAGGTCCAGGAAGCGGTAGCGCAGGCGGGTTTCTTCGCCCACGTCGGAGTATTCGTTCAGTGGGAACGGCGGGGTTTCCGACTCGTTCAACACTTCCAGTTCGTAGCCCAGCACTTCAATCGCACCGGACGCCATGTTCGCGTTCACGGCACCGGCCGGACGCAGGCGCACCTTGCCGGTGATCTTCACGACGTATTCGCTGCGCACACGGTCGGCGGCGGCGAAGCTCTCGGCGCGGTCCGGGTCGAACACCACCTGGGCGAGACCATCACGATCACGGATATCGAGGAAGATTACCCCGCCGTGGTCGCGGCGACGGTGAACCCATCCGCAAAGGGTAATTTCCTGACCATCCAGGGTCTCGTTCAGTTGGCCGCAATAGTGGCTGCGCATCATGGTAGTGGTTTCACTTCTCGTAATTCGAAATTCGATGGAGGCTTGCCTCGTCACCGTACAGTTAAGCAGGGGACGGATAATGCAGGAGCCTGCGCGTAGAGTTCAACTCAGTCTGCTTTGTCGCCGCCCGCCAGGTTCTTCTTCGAGCCGGTCTTGAAGTCGGTCTCGTACCAGCCGCTGCCACTCAGGCGAAAGCCCGGCATGGACAACATTTTCTTGAGCTCGGGTGCCTGGCAGGCCGGGCAATCGACCAGCGGCGCGTCGCTGATCTTCTGGATGGCTTCCAACTGATGACCACAGGAAACACATTGATAGTCGTACATGGGCATGGCGATGTCTCGGCGATCAGATCGTTACTCTGCCGCGCCCGCTCCTGTAGAGAGCACAGGGGGGAAGGCCCGACGGCAGCAAAGCGCGGGATTATATCTGGTAAATCGAGGCAGCGCAGCCGGCTTTCTGCCCGGGGCCTCGCCCGCCGGGACAACAGCGGGCCGGCCCCGGGGGCCACCGGACTACTCGGGGGGTGACGAGGTCACACGTGCTTTTAACAGGTGAACCACACACACCACCCTCACCAGCCCGCTGAAGTTCTTCACACCGCCATAACGCAAGTGCACTTCCCGATCGACGTACGACAGCAATGCGCTGACTGAACAGGCGTTGAGCCGGGCTATTTCCGTGAGGATATTCCAATAGATCTGCTCAAGCCGCAGGCAGGTTGAAAAACCATTGAGCCTGACTGATCGGGACAGTGGCCTGGCCAGCCCCATGTCGAACCCCTTGGCAAAGGGGTCGACCTTTAACTTATGAAAACCACAGGTTTCCATCACTCCATTACCCACTCCGCGTGACATACACCTGACACTCCATTGCCAAACAGCAGCCCATGGGTTGCTCCCATTGGGCGATCAGCCTATGGAACAGCAGGAGCACGGGGAACAGCCAGAAGACGCGGAGTTGATAGTTGTAGGACAACGCCAGGAAATGCGGAGAAACAAGCGAGCGGCACCAGGACGGCACCGCTCAGGCTCGATACTTACTTATCTTCGAGCAGGGAACGCAGCATCCACGCGGTTTTTTCATGCACTTGCATACGCTGGGTCAGCAGGTCCGCGGTCGGCTCATCGCTGACCTTGTCGAGCAACGGGAAGATACCGCGCGCGGTACGCGTAACGGCTTCCTGGCCCGCCACCAACTGCTTGATCATCTCTTCCGCGCTGGGCACGCCTTCTTCCTCCTTGATCGAAGAAAGACGGGCATAGATCGAATAGGCGCCCGGTGCCGGGAAACCCAGGGCGCGGATACGCTCGGCAATGGAGTCCACGGCCAGCGCCAGCTCGTTGTACTGTTCCTCGAACATCAGGTGCAGCGTACGAAACATGGGGCCCGTGACGTTCCAATGGAAATTGTGGGTCTTCAGATACAGTACATAGGTATCGGAAAGCAGTCGTGAAAGCCCATCAACGATAGATTTACGATCTTCTTCACTGATACCGATATCGATTGCCATGTTTATCCCCTTCAATTGACAAGCATTCATTGACCAGGTGCAAGACCACTCTAGCAAGAGTGCCAGCGGCGCGCAGCCACCCGAGAGACGATGCGGCAAATCGCCACTGCGTGGCGGCCACCCCCAGTAGCGAGGTAGGAAAATTCCCTGAGCGCGACTCAAAACGTCCGCACCTATCTAGGACAAGTGTTTGCCGTAGAAATGCCCTGGGCCTTGCAACCCCCGCAAATGCTTGATTTGAGTAGGCACAGCCTTTGCTGTTAAATAGGCAGCGTGTCGCCGCCGTTAATCTCCATGGCAAGCGATATAGGCTGATACCCGCGCACGTGCCCAACGCCTCCCATTGTTCAGAAGCGAACCGTGCCGGTCAGCTCTTCCTTGTGATCCGTCTAAACGTGAGTTAATCAAAATGTTGAAAATCGTCCACCTGCTAACGGGCGTTGCGGCTTTGCTGCTGTCCTTTATCCCGAGCCTGCAGCCTGAAAGCCTGCCCTACCTGCAACAACATGATGCTTTGTACCTGGCCTTGTTCGGCCTTCTCAACCTGACGCTCGCGCCGGTAATCCCTTACTGGAACAAAGGCACGCGTCATCAACTGCAAAACCTGGTCAGCGCGCTGCTGATACTGACCGTTGTCGTACAAACCCTCACCCTCCTGGCCCCCATGCCTGAAGTCGGTGGCCATCCGGCTATCCTGCTCAGCCTGGTCATCGCGGTGGTCGCCATCGTTCTTCACCTGGCTATCAGCTTCTACCGCTCGTCCCCGGCAGCCACGTCGCAAAACTACGACATGAGCAATCGGGATACCGGTACCGTCAAGTGGTTCAACACATCCAAAGGCTTCGGCTTTATTTCCCGCGATTCGGGCGACGATATCTTCGTCCACTTCCGGGCCATTCGCGGCGAAGGCCATCGTGTCCTGGTGGAAGGCCAGCGCGTGGAGTTCTCCGTGATGAATCGTGACAAGGGCCTGCAAGCCGAAGACGTGATCGCAGCACTGCCGCGTCGCTGATACCGGCTTTCGCAGAAAAAAAACCGCGACCCGGCATTGATTGGGCCGCGGTTTTTTATTGCACGCGCAGTCAGTAATGAGGCGGCGGCGCTTCTTCTTCAGATGATTCGAACTGGCCACCCATTTCTTCCTGGCGCTTGAGCAGTGCGGTCATCTGCAGTTGCAGGCGCTCCACCGCTCGCTGCTGGGTGACCAGGATGTCATTGAGGGTCTCGATGGTGTCGTCCTGGAAGGCCAGGCGGCTTTCCAGATCGGTAACGCGATCTTGCAAGTCCATGATTCAGTCCTGGGCAAAGATGAAGTCGGCGGGCAGCAGCTCGCGCAGACGCGCACGGATGGCCGCCACTTGCTCTTCAGTGTAAGGCCGGGCCGGGTGCCTGCCCCACACTGGCGCAGGCCAGGCGGCGTCATCGCGCTTGCGTACGATCACATGCACGTGCAATTGGCTGACAACATTCCCCAACGCACCGATGTTCATCTTGTCGGCGCCCAGGCCGTCGTTCAGCAACTGCGCAAGCGCGGTGGTCTCCTGCCACAACGTTTGTTGATCTGGGTCATCGAGCTGAAACACCTCGCTGATATTGTTGATGCGCGGAACCAGGATGAACCAGGGGTAGTTCGAGTCTTTGGACAGCAGCAGGCGGCACAGCGGGAAGTCCCCGATATACCTTGTATCTTGTTGCAGGCGTTGATCTAAGGCGAACACTGCGGGCACTCCATTCAGCTGGTCAGGTTCAGGGGCCCAGCATACCTTCGAACGCGCAAGGCTTCACGGCCATTGCACCGTGCGCCATGGCAAGCGGAAAAAAAACTGCACTCTTTCGAGGCAAGCCGATATTTGAGCTACGCTAACTCGGGCTTCACCGGGATGCACCAAAATGACCCACCTGTGCCTCAAAGCGATCCACCGCTACCCACTTAAGGGTGGACCGGTAACGTTTTTCACCGACACAGGTTTTTCGTACCGACGAACAGGGGGTAACACATGCACGTCAAGCCCAAACCAAACGGCGTAAAAAGCCCGTGTTTATGCGGTTTTTACACGCCCATCACATTTTTCACGAAAAAATGACATTGGGTTACCGGCTTTGTGCACGCTTGTTGCATTCACCCCCCTATCGTCGACAACGACATCTGCTCGGAAGCAGGTGTTTCGCGATAAAAACCAACTGCGTATCAATGCACACCAAGGAAGACTTCAAACACTCAAAGGCGTTTGAAAACAGCATTGAAGTTGTCAGTCCAGTGACATTCGGACTGTGAATTTGCGACATGGAGCTAGCAATTTACGACAGCCTCGTAAAGAAGCTGAAAGGAAAGATGGGTAAGTATCGTCAATAAGGGTCTGCGTGATATAACTTTGCGCCGACACAAAAAAGAAAGAGCCGCCCAGATAAAAATACAGGTGGGACGGCAGTACTCTTCCGAAAACCAAAGGAGCAAATCACGATGCGCGTGATGAAGTGGAGCATGATCGCCCTGGCTGTTTCAGCAGGCACCTCGCAGTTCGCAATGGCGTCCTCCCAGGACGATTCCAAGGGTTTCATCGAAGATCAAAGCCTCACGGCCAAGACTCGCATGGAATACATGAACCGCGATTACAAGAACGGCGCAAGTAACCCTTCTTCGGGCACAAGCGGCTATCGTCAGGACACCGGTATCAGCGAGTTGCTCCAATATAAGTCCGGCTTCACGCAAGGCACCGTTGGCGTTGGCCTTGACGCATTCGTCATGGGCTCGGCCAAGCTGGATGGCGGTTCGGGCCGTCGCGGTAACGGTCTGTTCGCCAACGACAGTGATGGCAACCCTGAAAAGACTCAGTCCAAGGGCGGCGCAGCGATCAAGTTCCGTCTTTCCGACACTGTTCTGAAATACGGTCAACAAACCGTCGCCAGCCCTGTGTTCTCGACTGACGATAGCCGTCTGCTGCCTGAAATCGCAACAGGCACCATGATCACCTCCACTGAAATCAAAGGCCTGGAATTGAGCGCAGGGCGTTTCACTGCCCTGAGCAAGCAAACCGGCATGGGTCGCGACAGCATCGGCGGCGTTTCCGACGGTTTCGACAGCGGCAAAGGTCTGACCGCAGCCAACATCTTCGGCGCCACCTACGCATTCACCGATAGCTTCACCGGTACCTTCGCGGCATCGGACGTTGATCAGTATTTCAAGAAGCAATACGTCAACCTGAACTACACCCTGCCGATGAGCGACACCCAGTCGCTGAATTTCGACTTTAACGGGTACCGCACGCGTGGCGACAAGCGCGGCGACCTGGTCGACATGATCGGCGACGGTACCACCGGGGTCGACAACAACGTGTGGAGCTTGCAGGCCGCCTATAGCATCGGCGCTCACAAGTTCACCATCGCTCACCAACGCTCCAGCGGTGACAACGGTTACTACTATGGCGTTGACGGCAACGGCACGATCTTCCTTGCCAACTCCATCCAGATCTCCGACTTCGTAGGTCGGGAAGAACGTTCCTGGCAAGCTCGCTACGACCTTAACATGGCGTCCTACGGCGTTCCTGGGTTGAGCTTCATGACCCGTTACGTCAAAGGCGACAACATCAAGACCAATGGTCTGGGTGAAGGTAAGGAAAACGAGTGGAACGCCGAGTCCAAATACGTCATGCAAAGCGGCCCGGCCAAAGACCTGTCGTTCCGTCTGCGTTTCGCCATGTATCGCTCTAACGGCGCCTACAGTGGTTATTCGGCCGACAACAATGACACCCGTCTGATTGTCGAATACCCGCTGAGCATCTTGTAATAACCACGGGTTCCAACCCCGGTTAAATACAGATAAAAAAAACCGCGCACCTCTTCAGGTACGCGGTTTTTTTATTACAACGGAATGACAGATTAATCGTTCCGACTAAATAGCTAGCAAACTATCCTTTCCATATCACCCGAAACTTGATCCTTAGGACAAGTTTACCATCAAGAACTATTGCTAATTACTTGGTAGAAGTTTCCTGCATAACCCGAATAACTCGCTGCGGAAACGGAATATCAATCCCGGCAGCCTTTAAACGGTCACGCGCCAGTTCATTCAGCATGAACACCACATCCCAATAATCGGGGGTGTTGGTCCAGCAGCGCAGGGAAACGGTGATCGAGCTATCGCCCAAAGTCGAAACCACAGCCACCGCCGCAGGGTCGGTCAGTACGCGTGGATCTTTCGCCAGCTCCAGCAGCACTTCACGAGCCTTCTGCAGATCTGCCTCATAGTCCACCCCGACGTCAAACACCACCTTGCGAGTCGGCTGGCGGTTGGTGTTGGTGATGATGCCGTTGGACAGGATGCCGTTAGGCACGATCACGGTCTTGTTGTCGCCGGTGCGCAGCACGGTATGGAAGATCTGGATGCTGTCGACGGTCCCCGAGGTGCCCTGGGCTTCGATCCAGTCACCAATGCGGAACGGGCGAAACAGCAGAATCAGCACGCCACCGGCGAAGTTGGCCAGGCTGCCTTGCAACGCCAGGCCGATGGCCAGGGTTGCGGCACCAATCGCGGCAACGAACGAGGTGGTTGCCACGCCGATCATCGAGGCCACACTGACGATCAGCATGACTTTCAACGCAATATTGGCCAGGCTGGTGATGAAGTGCTGCAGCGCCAGGTCGGCGTTACGCAGGGCCAGCAGGCGCCCTACTCGGTGGGTCAATACGTTGATCAGCCACCAGCCAATGGCCAGGGTGATCACCGCCAGCAATACGCGGCTGCCGTATTCCATGATCATCGGGATCCACGACTGCGAGGTCTTGATCAAGTGATCCATTTCAGCGTTTAAATCCATGTAGCTTCTCCTGTTTCGCGGATGTACGGCTTTATTGACTGCCTGAAAACGCAAATGAGCCCCGTAGGGCTCAAGTGTAGGCGAGGGATTCCGGGGCGTGGGACGTCAAAAACGCCTTCAGGTTCCGCAAAGTGCCATCAGTCGCGGAAGTTATTGAACTGCAGCGGCATGTCGAAGGTCTTGGCACGCAGGGCCGCGATGGCCTCTTGCAGGTCGTCACGCTTCTTGCCGGTAACCCGTACCTGCTCACCCTGGATGGCGGCCTGGACTTTAAGCTTGGCATCCTTAATATGGGCAACGATCTTCTTTGCCAGTTCTTTGTCGATGCCTTCCTTGAGCACGGCCTCCTGCTTCATCAGCTTGCCGGAGGCGTAGGCATCCTTGACCTCAAGGCACTGCACGTCGATCTTGCGCTTGACCAGGGCCAGCTTGAGGATCTCGATCATCGCTTCCAGCTGGAAATCGGCTTCAGCGGTCAGGTTGACGGTCAGTTCCTTTTCCTTGAATTCGAAGCTGCCCTTGCCTTTCAAGTCATAGCGACGGTCCAGTTCCTTGACGGCGTTCTCGACGGCGTTGGTGACTTCGTGTTTGTCCAGTTCGGATACCACGTCGAACGAAGGCATGTCATATCTCCAATATAAGGGGCGAGCTCAGTAGAGATGGAGCGCGCCCGAGCTAAAATGCCGGGGCATTATAGCGGTTCTTTCGCCCCGTTCACCGCAGGCGACCCAACGGAGCACACACTGATGTCGACCACCTGGCATATTCTCGGCGCTGGCAGCCTGGGCACACTCTGGGCCACTCGCCTGGCGCGGGCCGGCGTGCCTGTCAGGTTGATCCTGCGCGATGCCGCGCGCCTGGCCAGCTACCAGGCTGCCCCCGGGTTGACCCTGGTGGAGCAAGGCGTAGCGCACACTTACCCGGTAATCGGCGAAATACCCGACAGCGCCGAGCCGATTCATCGCCTGCTGGTGGCCTGCAAGGCCTACGATGCCCAGAGCGCCGTCGCACAACTGCAGCACCGACTCGCACCCGACGCCGAACTGATCCTGCTGCAAAACGGCCTCGGCAGCCAGGACGCGGTGGCCGCGCAACTGCCCCAGGCACGCTGCATTTTTGCCTCCAGCACCGAAGGCGCGTTCCGCGACGGCGAATGGCGCGTGGTGTTCGCCGGGCACGGCTATACCTGGCTTGGGGATGTGGGCCATCCTACGCCGCCCGTGTGGCTGGACGACCTGCACGCCGCCGGCATTCCCCACGAATGGAGCACTGACATTCTTACGCGCCTGTGGCGCAAGCTGGCACTCAATTGCGCGATCAACCCGCTGACAGTGCTGTACCAGTGCCGCAACGGCGAACTGCAAGCCCATCAATGCGAAGTGGCGACCCTGTGCGACGAACTCGCCGAACTGCTGCACTGCTGTGGCCAGCCCGCCGCCGCGCAGGATCTTCAGCACGAAGTGGAACGGGTGATCCACGCCACGGCCGCCAACTATTCGTCGATGTACCAGGACGTCGCCAACGCCCGTCGCACTGAAATCAGCTACTTGCTGGGCTATGCTTGCCAGGCGGCAGTTCGTCACCAATTGAACCTGCCGCATGTGCAACAACTGCACATCCGCCTGGTTGAGCAGTTAATTGCACGCCGATTGCCCCGCGACTGAAGCACGCGCTACCCTGCCCGCCTGTCTATCTCCTGGGAAAACCCTGATGCAGCTGCGCCAGCGTCTAGAAAACCTACCGGTCGGGCAGAAACTGCTGGCTGCCCTACTGGTGCTGCTGACCACTGTATTGCTGGTGGCCAACCTGACCTTTATCAGCGCCGCCTACTGGATCTCCCAGGAAAGCATGGCACCCCAGGCGTTGCAGGCCATCGGGCGCCTGGTCTCCAACCCGGCCCTCGCCGCCGAGGCCCTCGAGTCCCCCGCCAAGGCCGATGCGCTGCTCAATGAGCTGACCAGCTATTCGCCGTTGCGCGCCGCCGCGCTGTATGACGGCGAAGGCAACCGCCTGGCGCAGATGCAGCACGGCGATCGCCTGCACCTGCCGGACAACTACCGGCATATCGAGGACTGGCGCATCACCGAGTTTCGCAGCAACCAGGTGATCACCCTGCCCCGCCCCGGCCAGGCTTCCGGGCATTTGCTGCTGGTGGCCAGCAGTGAGCTGCCGGTGGCCTTCTACACCGGTACGCTGACAGCCAGCCTGGGCATCCTGATTTTCAGCGTACTGCTATGGCTGATCATCGCCCGGCAGATCAAGCGCCTGATCACCCGGCCGATCCATGAACTGGAAGAGCTGTCGCGCCAGGTCACACGCGAAGAGAACTATGCCCTGCGCGCCGGCCGTGGCAACCGTGACGAAATCGGCAGCCTCGCCGAAGCCTTCAACACCATGCTGTCGCGTATCGAAGCCCGCGAGCAGCAGCTCAAGCGCGCACGGGACGACTCCCAGGCCGCCTACGACCAGGCACAAGGGCTGGCCGAAGAAACACGCCACACCAACCGCAAGCTGGAGCTGGAAGTCCAGGTTCGCAGCAAGATCGAGAAAAAACTCACCGGTTTCCAGAACTACCTCAACAGCATCATCGACTCGATGCCGTCGGCGCTGATCGCCCTGGACGAACAGCTCTATGTCACCCAGTGGAACCAGGAGGCCAGCGCGCTTTCCGGCACACGCCTGGATGAAGCGCTGAATCAACCGATCTACCTCGCCTTCCAACCGCTCAAGCCTTACTTGCCACAGCTCAAGGCCACGGTGGAGCAGCACACCGTGGAACGCATCGAGCGCGTCACCTGGATCAAGGACGATGAGCCCAAACATTACGCGCTGACCTTCTACCCGCTGACCGGCGGTGCCGGGCGTGGCGTAGTGATCCGTATCGATGACATCACCCAGCGCCTGTCCCTGGAAGAAATGATGGTGCAGTCGGAAAAAATGCTTTCCGTCGGTGGCCTCGCCGCCGGCATGGCGCACGAGATCAACAACCCGCTGGGCGCGATCCTGCACAACGTGCAGAACATTCGCCGCCGGCTGTCCCCCGACCTGCCCAAGAACCTGGAGCATGCCGAGCAAGTGGGTATCTCACTGGATACCGTCAACCATTACCTGCAAAGCCGTGAAGTGCCGCAACTGCTCGACGGCATCCAGCAAGCCGGGGCGCGGGCAGCCAAGATCGTCACCCATATGCTCAGCTTCAGCCGCCGCAGCAACCGCCAGATGGCGCCTTGCGACCTGCCGGCGCTGATCGACCAGGCGGTGGAAATCGCCGGTAACGACTTCGACCTGGCGATTGGCTTCGACTTCAAGGGCCAGGCGATCATCCGCCAGTTCGACCCGCAACTGGGCCCGGTCCCCGGCACCGCCAACGAGCTGGAACAAGTGTTGCTCAACCTGTTGAAGAACGCCGCCCAGGCCATTCACCAGCGTGAAGACGACCGCGAACCGGGGCGCATCATCCTGCGCACGCGCCTCAACCCGCCGTGGGCGGAAATCCAGGTCGAAGACAACGGCATCGGCATGAGCGAAAACGTGCGCAAGCGCACCTTCGAGCCGTTCTTCACCACCAAGGAAATCGGCCAGGGCACCGGGCTTGGGCTGTCGGTGTCGTACTTCATCATCACCAACAACCACAAAGGCCAGATGGAGGTGCACTCCACCCTGGGCCAAGGCACCTGCTTTACCCTGCGCCTCCCCTTGGCCGGCAGCCAGCTGCCGCCCCACGAACTGACCCAACTGGAGCACTGACATGGGCTTTCGCCTGTCGAAAATCTACACCCGCACCGGCGACAACGGCGAAACCGGCCTCGGTGACGGCCGCCGCGTGCCCAAGGACCACCCGCGCGTGGAGGCTATCGGCGAAGTCGATACGTTGAACAGCCAACTGGGGTTGCTGCTGGCCGGCCTTGAGGAGCAAAGCGGTCAGCACCCGGCACTCAAAGAGGTCATTGAGGTACTTACGCCTTGCCAGCATCGATTGTTCGATCTGGGCGGTGAGCTGGCGATGCCGGTGTACAAGGCCTTGAATGCAGCGGAAGTGGATCGGCTGGAAGACGCAATTGATCACTGGAACGAAGAAGTCGGACCACTGGAGAACTTCATCCTGCCCGGTGGTTCAGCATTGATTGCCCAGGCCCATATGTGCCGCAGTTTGGCGCGCAGTGCGGAACGGCGGTGTCAGCACCTGAATGCGGTGGAGCCGTTGGAAGGGGTTGGGTTGGCGTATATCAATCGGTTGTCGGATTTGCTGTTTGTGGCGGCGCGGGTGATTGCCAAACGTCAGGGCGTGGCTGAGGTTCTGTGGCAGGCGGCGGCTAAACCTCATTGATCATTGAGCGTCTGATCTGACGCCTTCGCGAGCAAGCCCGCTCCCACATTTGACCGCATTGCCAAATCGGGCACCGACCAAAATGGGGGAGCGGGCTTGCTCGCGAAGAGGCCCTTCAGAACACCATCAACCCTCGGGCCAAAACGCCCGAATGCCCGCCACACCTTGAGCCCCGGCTTCCCAGGCCTGTTCCCGCTCGGCAGGCCCAACCCCGCCCAACAGAAACACCGGCTTGCTGAACCCACGGATCAACTCCACCGCCTGCTCCCAGCCCAAAGGCTGCGCATCCGGATGGGTCTGGGTCGGCTGCACCGGCGACAACGTGACAAAATCCACGTCCATCAACTCCGCCAGCGCCAGTTCTTCAGCGTTGTGGCAAGACGCCGCCAGCCAGCGATCCTTCGGCAACGGTCGGCCCTTGCTCGCATATTTGCGCAGTTGGGCCGAGGTCATGTGCCAGCCGGCCGCCGGAAAATCCCCCAGCCATTCGAACGGGCCCTTGAGCATCAATTGCGCCTTGCCGGCGCACAGGCCCACGGCATCCACCGCGAGGTCGCGGTACTTGGGGTCGTAGCCGTTGGGCGCCCGCAGCTGGACCAGCTTGATCCCGCCCGCCACAGCCTTCTGGATACCGCGTAACAACGTCGGCGTTTCCAGCTCGCCAGGGGTGATCAGGTAGTCGGCGGGTAACCGCGCTGCCGCAACGATAGGCGCGTTGGCCGCCGGGAACTCATAGTTGAGCAGGTCCCGAGGGGCCACCCATTCCAGCGGCTGCCCTTCGGCGCCGTGGGGCTCGCCGGTGAAGGCCGAGACTTCCCAGACATCCAACAACACCTGCTTGTCCGGGTAGTCATGCCGCACCTTGATCAGCGGCCGCGCCTTGGTGACCTGGATACCCAGCTCTTCCTGCAATTCGCGGGACAAGGCGCTGGCGACCGATTCATCGGCCTCTACCTTGCCGCCAGGAAACTCCCAGAGGCCGCCCTGATGCTGGGTATCGGCGCGACGCGCAAGCAGGATCCTGCCATCGACGCCGCGGATCACCGCTGCTGCTACATGCACTCGTTTCACCGCGCTTATCCTCCAGGCTTCAGGTACGGTATTCCGCGTTGATCTTCACGTACTCGTGGGACAGGTCGGTGGTCCAGATGGTTTCGCTGCAATCGCCGCGCCCCAGTTCGATGCGGATGGTGATTTCTTCCTGCTGCATCACCGCCGAGCCCTGGGCTTCGGTGTAGGTTTCGGCGCGGGCGCCACGGCTGGCGATGCACAAGTCGCCCAGGAATACGTCGATCTTGCTCACGTCCAGCTCCGGCACACCGGCACGGCCAACGGCAGCGAGGATGCGGCCCCAGTTCGGGTCGGAGGCGAACAGTGCGGTCTTGATCAGCGGCGAGTGGGCCACGGTGTAGCCGACATCCAGGCATTCCTGGTGATTGCCGCCGCCGTTGACTTCAACGGTAACGAACTTGGTGGCACCCTCGCCGTCACGCACGATGGCCTGGGCCACGTCCATGCACACCTCGAACACCGCTTGCTTGAGGGCTGCGAACAATGGGCCGTTGGCGGAGGTGATTTCCGGCAGATTGGCTTGGCCAGTGGCGATCAGCATGCAGCAATCGTTGGTCGACGTGTCGCCATCGATGGTGATGCGGTTGAACGATTTGTTGGCACCATCCAGGATCAGGCTGTGCAGTACGTCGCGGGAGACTTTGGCATCGGTGGCGATATAGCCAAGCATGGTAGCCATGTTCGGGCGAATCATGCCGGCGCCTTTGCTGATGCCTGTCACGGTGACCGTCACGCCGTCATGCACGAATTGACGGCTCGCGCCTTTTGGCAGGGTGTCGGTGGTCATGATGCCGGTAGCGGCGGCCGCCCAATTATCCACAGACAGGTCATCCAGCGCGGCTTGCAGGGCACCTTCGATTTTTTCCACCGGCAGCGGCTCGCCGATCACACCGGTGGAATACGGCAGCACCTGACTGGCGTCCACGCCGGCCAACTGTGCCAGCTTGGCGCACGTGCGCGCAGCAGCCACCAGGCCAGGCTCGCCGGTGCCGGCGTTCGCGTTGCCGGTGTTGGTCAGCAGGTAACGGATTGAGCCGGCAACACGCTGCTTGGCCAGGATCACCGGCGCGGCGCAGAAGGCGTTGAGGGTGAACACACCGGCGACGGTCGAGCCTTCGGCACAGCGCATCACCACCACATCCTTGCGCCCCGGGCGTTTGATACCGGCCGAAGCGATACCCAGTTCAAAACCGGCAACCGGGTGCAATGTGGGCAAAGGACCAAGACCAACAGCCATGAATGCGCTCCTCAAAAATAGGTGATGTCTGTGCCGTCGTGATGGACGGTGAAATTAATGGCAAAACGCCGCGACGGCAAAAGCCGGTCGCGGCGCGGGGTGTGGCAGCGTCGGGCGAAAATCTTATTCGATCTGGCCGTGGCAGTGTTTGAATTTCTTGCCCGAACCGCAGTAGCACAGCTCGTTGCGGCCCAGCTTCTGATCGTTGCGCACTGGCGTCTGAGCCAGGACCACATCAACCTCTTCACCCATGACTTCAGGCGCGTCCAGACCCGGCGCTTCGTCATGCTGGAACTGCATGCGTGCGGCCAGCACCTCGGCTTCCTGACGCAGACGGGCCTCTTCCTCGATCGGGTCTTCGCGACGCACCTGAACGTGGGAGAGCACGCGAATCGAATCGCGCTTGATCGAATCCAGCAATTCGGAGAACAGCGTGAACGACTCGCGCTTGTACTCCTGCTTCGGGTTCTTCTGGGCGTAGCCACGCAGGTGGATGCCGTGGCGCAGGTGGTCCATGGTCGACAGGTGGTCCTTCCACAGGTCGTCCAGCACGCGCAGTACGATTTGCTTCTCGAAGGTGCGCAGTGCTTCGGCACTCGCCTGCTCTTCTTTCTCGTTGTACGCGGCCAGCAGCTCGGCCATCAGTTTTTCGCGCAGGGTTTCTTCGTACAGGTGGTCGTCTTCGTCGAGCCATTGCTGGACCGGCAGGTCGACACCGAAGTCGCTCTTCAAGGCCGCTTCCAGGCCGGCAACATCCCACTGCTCAGGCAGCGACTGTGGCGGAATGTGAGCGTTGACGGTGGCGTTGAGCACGTCCTGGCGGAAATCGGCGATGGTCTCGCCAATGTTGTCGGCGGCGAGCAACGTGTTACGCATGTGATAGATCACTTTACGCTGTTCGTTGTTGACGTCGTCGAACTCGAGCAGTTGCTTGCGAATGTCGAAGTTACGGCCTTCAACCTTGCGCTGGGCCTTCTCGATGGCGTTGGTCACCATGCGGTGCTCGATTGCCTCACCGGACTGCATCCCCAGGGCCTTCATGAAGTTCTTCACCCGATCAGAGGCGAAGATACGCATCAGGCTGTCTTCCAGGGACAGGTAGAAACGGCTGGAACCGGCGTCACCCTGGCGACCGGCGCGACCACGCAGCTGGTTGTCGATACGGCGCGACTCGTGACGCTCGGAAGCGATCACCTGCAGGCCGCCGGACTCCAGCACGGCCTGGTGGCGTTTCTGCCAGTCGGCCTTGATCTGTGCGACCTGCTCGGGGGTAGGATTGTCCAGCGAAGCCACTTCCACTTCCCAGTTGCCGCCCAACAGAATGTCGGTACCACGACCGGCCATGTTGGTGGCGATGGTCAGCGCGCCTGGGCGACCTGCCTGGGCAATGATCTCGGCTTCCTTTTCGTGGAACTTGGCGTTGAGGACCTTGTGCTCGATGCCTTCCTTGTTGAGCAGGTTGGACACGTGCTCGGACGTCTCGATGGTGGCGGTACCCACCAGGATCGGACGCCCCTGGGCCATGCCGTCCTTGATGTCGTTGATGATTGCCGCGTATTTCTCTTCGGCAGTCAGGAACACCAGGTCGTTGAAATCCTTACGTGCCAGTGGCTTGTTCGGCGGGATGACCACCACCGACAGACCGTAGATCTGATGGAATTCGAACGCTTCGGTGTCGGCCGTACCGGTCATGCCGGACAGCTTGCTGTAAAGGCGGAAGTAGTTCTGGAAGGTGGTGGATGCCAACGTCTGGCTTTCGGCCTGGATGTTGAGCATTTCCTTGGCTTCGATGGCCTGGTGCAGGCCCTCGGACAGGCGACGCCCCGGCATGGTACGGCCGGTGTGTTCATCGACCAGTACGACCTGGCCATCCTGCACGATGTATTCGACGTTGCGATGGAACAGCTTGTGGGCACGCAGGCCGGCATACACGTGGGTCAACAGGCCCAGGTTGTGTGCCGAGTACAGGCTCTCGCCCTCGGCCAGCAGGCCGATCTGGGTCAGCATGTCTTCGACGAACTGGTGGCCGGCTTCGTTGAGTTCGACCTGACGGGTCTTCTCGTCGATGGAGAAGTGACCTTCTTTGGTCACCACGCCTTCCACTTCCTCGATGTGCTGCTCCAGGCGCGGGATCAACTTGTTGATCTCGGTGTACAGGCGCGAGCTGTCTTCGGCCTGGCCGGAGATGATCAGCGGGGTACGGGCTTCGTCGATGAGGATGGAGTCGACTTCGTCGATCACGGCAAAGTTGAGTTCACGCTGGAATTTTTCTTCCATGCTGAACGCCATGTTGTCGCGCAGGTAGTCGAAACCGAATTCGTTGTTGGTGCCGTAGGTGATGTCGGCGGCGTAGGCGGCGCGTTTCTCTTCCGGCGGCTGGAACGGCGTTACCACACCGACGGTCAGGCCAAGGAATTCATACAGCGGGCGCATCCAGTTGGCGTCCCGGCGAGCCAGGTAGTCGTTCACCGTCACAACGTGCACGCCCTTGCCGGACAGTGCGTTGAGGTAAACACCCAGGGTCGCTACCAGGGTCTTGCCTTCACCGGTACGCATTTCGGCGATCATGCCTTCATGCAAGGTCATGCCGCCGATCAACTGGACGTCGAAGTGACGCATGCCCATGACACGCTTACCGGCTTCACGGGCAACCGCAAAGGCTTCGGGGAGCAGCTTGTCGAGGGTTTCACCTTTGGCTATGCGGGCCTTGAACTCTTGGGTCTTGGCGCGCAATTGCTCGTCCGAAAGGGCAACCATCTGCTCTTCGAAAGCATTGACCAGCTGCACCGTCTTGAGCATGCGTTTGACTTCGCGCTCATTCTTGCTTCCAAAAAGTTTCTTTAACAAAGGCGCAAACATATCGGCAGGTTCTTCCACACATAGGGATGGAGGGCGCACCGTGAGTGGCCCGAGCAGCCCTCACGGCCGCATGCGAACGCGCATTCTACCCGGAATCGTGGGTGAGGAAAGTGGCGTTGTTCCCCGATGATGGCATGGGGCTGTGAGAGGGCGTGTTTAAAATAAGGGCTTTTGCGTGAACTTCAACCCATGGAGCCCATTGATTTCATGGGCGAAGGCCCGGTAATGCATTGGCCGGGGGCGGGCAGGCGCTTTCTGTTAAGATGGCACCTCTGTTACTTAAGGTGTCCAATCATGGCATTTCGCCCCCTTACAGCCCGCGCGCCCAGCGTGTTGCTTCGCGAAGCCAAGCCGTTGAAAGCCATCTTTGGCCATGCGCAACGCTTGGACCATTTGCAACGCCTGCTTGAAAGCCAGCTGCAACCCGCCGCACGCGAACATTGTCATGTAGCCTCCTGGCGTGAAGGCAACCTGCTGCTAATTGTCACAGATGGCCACTGGGCGACCCGCTTACGCTATCAGCAAAAACGCCTGCAACGCCAGTTGATGGCATTCGACGAGTTCGCCAGCCTCACGCGCATCCAATTCAAGGTGCAGCCACCGACCGTACAACAAGGCGCGGTGGGCCACACCATGGACTTGTCAGAGACGGCGGCCGAGACCATCCAGGCCACGGCCGACGGGATCAGCGACCCAGGCCTGCGCGCGGCGCTTGAACGCCTGGCCGCCCACGCCAGACCAAAGCCCTGAACCGCTACTTGCGTTTACTGCCGCCCAGCAACGACCCCAACAGCCCACGCACCAGTTGGCGCCCCATCTGATTGGCCGCCTGCTGCATCGCTGATTTCAGCGCCTTGCCTGCCGCCGTGCCCAGAAATGCCCCCGCCTTGTCGGTAAAGCTCGATTCCTCGGCGGCCGGCGCAGCGCTTTCGGCAGGGCTCAAGTCCTTACGGGCGATCAGTACCTCATAAGCGGACTCCCGATCAATCGGCTTGTCATAGCGCCCCAGCAGGGGTGAACGGGCGATCAGTGCAGTGCGTTCTGCCTCGCTGAGCGGTCCGATTCGCGATTGCGGCGGCGCCACCAGTACGCGCTGGACGACTTCCGGCGTGCCTTTTTCCTGCAAGGTCCCCACCAGCGCCTCACCCGTACCCAGCTCGGTGAGCACCGTCAAGGCATCAAATGCCGGGTTTGGCCGGAAACCATCCGCCACCGCGCGCAGGGATTTCTGCTCTTTGGTGGTGAATGCGCGCAGACCGTGCTGGATACGCAAGCCGAGTTGGGCCAGTACCGTGTCCGGCAAGTCGCCAGGCGACTGAGTCACGAAGTACACACCGACCCCTTTGGACCGAATCAACCGCACCACTTGCTCCAGCCGCTCCTGCAAGGCCTTGGGGGTGTCGGCGAACAACAGGTGCGCCTCGTCAAAAAACAGCGCCAGCAGCGGTTTATCCGCATCGCCGCGCTCGGGCAGTTGTTCGAACAATTCCGCCAACAGCCACAGCAGGAACGTCGCGTACACCTTCGGCGCCTCGTGTACCAGTCGGCTGGCATCCAGCAGGTGGATGCGCCCGCGCCCATCGCTGGCCGGTTGCAGGAGATCTTCGAGCTGCAGGGCCGGTTCGCCGAACAACGCGTGCGCGCCCTGTTGTTCGAGCACCGCCAGGCGCCGCAACAGTGCCTGGCTGGAGCCGGTGGTCATCAGCGCGGCGTCCTCACCCAATAACTCCGGGTGATAACGCAGATGGTTGAGCAAAGCCTTGAGATCCTTGAGGTCCAGCAGCAACAAGCCTTCGCGATCCGCCACCTTGAACGCTGCGTAGAGGGCCGACTGCTGGCTGTCCGTCAGCTCCAGCAAACTGCCGAGCAACAACGGGCCCATTTCGCTGATGGTGGTGCGCAATGGATGACCGGACTGCCCGTGGATATCCCACAACGTGACTGGATATTCCTGAGCCGTGTAATTCAGAAAAGGCATGCCGGCGATACGCTCCGCCACCTTGCCCTGAGGAAAGGCAGCGGCACCCAGGCCGCAGAGGTCCCCTTTGATATCAGCGGCAAACACCGCGACGCCCGCATCACTGAAGGCCTCTGCCAGGCGCTGCAAGGTGACGGTCTTGCCCGTACCCGTAGCGCCGGCAATCAACCCGTGACGGTTGGCCAGGCGCAGGGCCTGGGCGACGGGCTGGCGATCAAGGCCGGCACCTATGAGAAGTTGCGTGGAATCAGGCATTTAGTCACCCATGGTTAATCTTTAGTGTCGCCAGGTCGATAAGCTCGATGTGAGACCCATAAAGTCTAAAAATCGCCCAGATAGTTCCTACAGGGACCAACGGAAATATCAAACTTTTTTTGACGTTACCCTTCGCGTGTTCCACAAGGACGCGCTTTGGATATTAAGACCTTAGCGGACCCTTCAAGCCATGAATAAAAATCTGCGTTTCAGCCATAAAATCCTGCTTGCAGCCTCCCTTGTCGTCATCGCCGCGTTTGCATTGTTCACGCTCTACAACGATTACCTGCAACGCAACGCCATCCGTGATGACCTCAACAGCTACCTGCACGAAATGGGCGACGTCACCGCCAGCAGCATTCAGACCTGGCTGACCGGGCGTATCGCGCTGGTGGAGAACGCTGCACAGAACATCGCCATCAACCCTGAACCGAACGTGGTTGCCAGCCTGCTGGACCAGAAGACCCTGACCTCCTCGTTCATGGCCACCTACGTGGGCGACAGCCAGGGCGCGTTCACCATCCGCCCCGAGACCAAGATGCCGGACGGCTTCGACCCCCGCGTTCGCCCCTGGTACAAAGGTGCCCAGAGCAGCAACGGCTCGACCCTGACCGAGCCCTATATCGATGCCGCCACCGGCAAATTGATCATTTCCATCGCTACCCCCAGCACCAAGGGCAGCCAGAGCATCGGCGTGGTCGGCGGCGACCTGAGCCTGCAGACGCTGGTGGACAACATCGGCGCACTGAACTTCGGTGGTATGGGCTATGCGTTCCTGGTCAGCGCTGATGGCAAGGTACTGGTGCACCCGAACAAAAACCTGGTGATGAAGACCCTCGCCGATGTCTACCCCAACCACACGCCAACGATCAGCGGCGACTTCAGCGAAGTCCAAGCCAACGGCAAACTCAACATCGTCACTTTCACTCCGATCAAAGGCTTGCCCTCGGGGAACTGGTACCTGGGGTATCGGTGGATAAAGACGAAGCCTACGCAATGCTCAGCAAATTCCGCACCTCTGCGGTGATCGCCACCGTGATTGCCGTGGTGATCATCATTGCCCTGCTGGGCATGCTGATCCGCGTGCTGCTGCAACCGTTGCACCTCATGACCCGCGCCATGCAGGACATCGCCGACGGCGAGGGCGACCTGACGCGCCGCCTGACTATCCAGAACCACGATGAATTCGGCACCCTGGGTAATGCGTTCAACAGCTTCGTGGAGCGAATTCATACGTCGATTCGCGAAGTGTCCTCGGCCACCGAGCAGGTCAACGAGGTCGCACTGCGGGTGGTCAGCGCCTCCAACTCGTCGATGGTCAATTCCGACGAACAGGCCAACCGTACCAACAGTGTCGCCGCCGCGATCAATGAGCTGGGGGCTGCCGCCCAGGAAATCGCGCGCAATGCCGCGCAGGCTTCAAACCAGGCCAGCGATGCCCGCCAACTGGCCGAAGATGGCCAGCAAGTGGTCGAGCGTAATATCAAGGCAATGACCCAACTGTCCGAGATGATCAGCGCCTCCAGCAGCAATATCGAAGCACTTAACAGCAAAACGGTGAATATCGGCCAGATTCTCGAAGTGATCACCAGCATTTCCCAGCAAACCAACCTGCTGGCGCTGAACGCCGCCATCGAGGCCGCACGGGCCGGTGAAGCCGGACGCGGGTTTGCCGTGGTGGCCGATGAAGTGCGCAACCTGGCCCATCGCACCCAGGAGTCGGCCCAACAGGTACAGACGATGATCGAGGAGCTGCAGGTCGGCGCCCGTGAATCGGTGAGTACCATGAGCCAGAGCCAGCGTCACAGCCATGACAGCGTGGAAATCGCCAACCTCGCCGGTGAACGCCTGAACAGCGTGACCCAGCGCATTGGCGAGATCGACGGCATGAACCAGTCGGTCGCCACCGCCACCGAAGAGCAGACGTCGGTGGTGGAGTCGATCAACATGGACATCACGGAAATCAACACCCTCAATCAGGAAGGGGTAGAAAACCTGCAATCGACTTTGCGGGCCTGCGCCGATCTGGAACAGCAGGCAGCACGCTTGAAACAGCTGGTGGGCAGTTTCCGGATCTGATCCATCACAGGCGCCACAACGGCGCCTGCACTGTTTGCACGATGAACACCAACCGAACATCTATCCTTAGCTCAGGTCCACGTTATGGAGAGCAATGGATTGGAGGGGGGTTCATCGTGCATATCGCTGACATAACCATGTTCTACGCCCCGGCAAGCGGCGGCGTACGCACCTACCTGGACGCCAAGCACCGTCGCCTGGCGCTCAAGCCCGGCATTCGCCACAGCCTGTTGATACCCGGCGCGCACTTGAGCGAACGGGATGGCGTGTTCAACGTACCCGCGCCTGCCCTGCCCTTCGGCAAAGGCTATCGATTCCCCCTGCGCCTGGCCCCGTGGCGAAATGTCCTGCGCGACTTACAGCCCGATCTGATAGAGGTAGGTGACCCTTACCTCACTGCCTGGGCCGCACTGGATGCTCGGCGCCAGTTGGATGTGCCGGTCATCGGCTTCTACCATTCCGATTTACCGTTGCTGGTGAGCAACCGCATGGGGCCGTGGTTTACACCTAACGTTGAAGCCTACGTCAGCAAACTCTATGGGAATTTTGACCGGGTGCTGGCGCCAAGCCAGGTGATGGCCGACAAACTCACGGGGCTCGGGGTGAAAAATGTCTTCGTCCAGCCCCTGGGAGTCGACCTGCAGACCTTTACCCCGCAAGTGCGCGACCTGGGCTTGCGTGCCGAACTGGGAATTGGCCAGGACACCCGCCTGCTGATCTTTGCCGGGCGCGGCTCCAAGGAGAAAAACCTGCCGGTGCTGCTGCGTTGCATGAAGCGCCTGGGCAACAGCTACCACTTGTTGCTGGTGGGCTCCGGCATGCCGGCCAGCGTGCCTGACAACGTTACGGTTATCGATGGGTTTCGTCCCGCCCACCACGTTGCCCGGCTGATGGCCAGTGCCGACGTCTTGCTGCATGCCGGGGACCAGGAAACCTTTGGCCTGGTCATCCTGGAAGCCATGGCCTGCGGCATACCGGTGGTCGCCGTGGCAGCCGGGGCGTTCAACGAGATTGTCGACGAACGCTGCGGTCTGCTGTGCACGCCCAACAACCCACAGGCAATGGCCGACGCGGTACGCGAGTTGTTCAACGCCGACAGCCGCCGGCTCGGCGCACAAGCTCGGCGTCACGTAGAGCGCCATTACGCATGGGATACGGTAGTCGACAGCCTGCTCGGCCATTACTACGCCGTCCTGGGCAGTCAAAAGCCGATGCGTTCCCATGCCTGAGCGTTCGGTATTGCTGGTGCTGCACGATGTGGCACCGCACAACTGGGCTGAGTACCGCCCGTTTGTCGAGGCCGTCGACGCCTTGGGCAGGGTGCCGATCACCTGGCTGGTGGTGCCGGACTTCCATCGCCACGACGCCCTGTCCGCCCACGGCGATTTTCGGCGCCTGCTGGACAGCCGCTTGGCCAAGGGCGACGAACTCGTCCTGCACGGCTACTACCACTGCGATGATCAACCGGCACCGCGCACCCCAACAGACTGGTTCATGCGCCGCCTCTATACCCATGAAGGAGAGTTCTACTCGCTGTCAGAGGCCCAGGCCCTGACCCGTCTGCATGACGGCATGCAGGTATTTCACCGCTACGGCTGGCCATTGCAGGGTTTCGTCGCACCCGCCTGGCTGATGAGCCAAGGTACGCGGGCGGCATTGCGCCAACTCCCGCTGTGCTACACCAGTGGCCCGCAGCACTTGTATCGGCTGCCCGATTTCAATCCGGTCAAGGCCCCGGGCCTGGTCTGGAGTGCGCGCAGTGCCTGGCGTCGCGGGGTGTCCAAAGTCATCAGCGACCAGCGCGAACAACGTTGGCAGGCAGCCCCCGTGATTCGCCTGGGCCTGCACCCGGTGGACATGCGCCACGAATTTTCACGCCGTTATTGGCTGCAAACCTTACAACGCCTGCTGAACGCTGGGCGCACTCCGCTGACCAAGGCGGATTGGCTGTCAACCCAGCCCTGAAGGAGTTGGCAGCGCGTGCTCAAGCGTCTGGATCCGTCGCAGCGGGCGGTTCAACTGTTTTCTGCAACTGTTCCCACAACTGGGCAGCGCCGGGAAAATCCGTGCCGTCCTCCGTACCCAGTGCCTGCGGGTCATAGCGACTCAGGCATCCCTCACCCAGCGTAGCGGGCGCCTTGGACGTGGCTTTATCGAGCGGGTCGTTCATGGTCTGGTCCTGCCGTGCGGACAATAAAAAAGGGCCTGGAACGATTTAACGCCCAGGCCCTTCTTTGTTCAACCAAGAAGCTTGACTCAGAACACGACGGTCTTGTTGCCGTGCACCAGCACGCGGTCTTCCAAGTGGTAACGCAGGCCACGGGCCAGCACCATCTTCTCGACATCGCGGCCGAAACGCACCATGTCTTCAATGCTGTCGCTATGGCTGACGCGTACCACGTCCTGTTCGATGATCGGACCGGCATCCAGCTCTTCGGTGACGTAGTGGCAGGTTGCGCCAATCAGCTTCACGCCACGCAGGGATGCCTGGTGATACGGCTTGGCGCCGACAAACGACGGCAGGAAACTGTGGTGAATGTTGATCACCTTGCCGGCGTACTCGCGGCACAGCTGCGGCGGCAGGATCTGCATGTAGCGCGCCAGCACCACCACATCGGCGTCATGTTGCTTGACCAGGCGAGAGACCTCGGCGAACGCCGGCTCCTTGTCCTGTGGATTGACCGGCACGTGGCAGTAAGGGATGCCATGCCATTCGACCATGCTACGCAGGTCGTCATGGTTGGAGATCACACAGGCAATCTCGCAGTCCAGCTCGTCGCTGTGCCAGCGGTGCAGCAAGTCTGCAAGGCAATGGGATTCACGACTGGCCATCAATACCACGCGTTTCTTCTGCTCGGTGTCGGTGATGCGCCAGGTCATCGAAAACTCTTCGGCGATCGGCGCGAACGCCTCGCGGAAGGCCTCCAGACCAAAGGGCAGCGTGTCGGCACGGATTTCATGACGCATGAAGAACCAACCGCTCAGATTGTCCGAGTGATGACTCGCCTCGGTGATCCAGCCGTTGTGGGAGGCCAGAAAGTTACTGACTTTGGCAACGATGCCGACCCGGTCCGGGCAAGCAATCACCAGCCGAAAAGTGCGCATTAGGGGGAAACTCCAGAACTTCGCAAAGGCCGCCATTCTAGCGATTGCGCAGAAAAACTGCAGTATCCGTTAACGTTTATTCTGATCGAGACCAGCGTAATGCCCCCTGACAACCTATGGTTTTACTACCCTTATATGAATCTACCGTGTCATCCTCAGGCTGTTTCCTGAATGCCGGGAAGACTATCTTCACGTCTGGGTAATTAATTCGATCGCATGGGAATGCTACAAACATTCAAAGTAATTCACATAAATGCGCCCTTAAATGTTTACTTGAGGAAACTGCCTGACTATTATTGGGCCACTATCCCTGTCAACCCGCGCTCTACATAAGGTAGTCCACATGTCCCTGATCAATGAATACCGCGCCACCGAAGAAGCTATCAAAGAGCTGCAAGCCCGTTTGAAGAACCTGTCCCAAGACGACAAACTGAAAACCGAGCTGGAATTCGAAGGCAAATTGCGCACCCTCATGGGTGAATATTCCAAATCCCTGCGTGACATCATTGCGCTGCTGGATCCGGAGTCGAAAGTTAAAGCACCTCGCGGCGCCGTGAAAACTACCGGCACCAAGCGTGCTCGCAAGGTCAAACAATACAAGAACCCGCACAACGGCGAAGTGATTGAAACCAAAGGTGGCAACCACAAAACACTGAAAGAGTGGAAAGCCAAGTGGGGCGGCGACGTGGTTGAAGGCTGGGCTACCCTGCTGGGCTAAGCCAGGCCTGCGCCTGACACGCAACACATTAAAAACGCCAGCTTGCTGGCGTTTTTTATTGGGTGTTTATTGCGCAACACCTGATTGCAGATTCACACGAGCCGCTAAAGAAAGGGCATATTCTTGCCACTGCTCCAGCACCTGCTGCTGAAACGGGGTCGCACTAACAGCCAACTCCTGCCGTGCCTGGTTAAATGCCTCAAGGGTATTCGGCGCGCCGCATTCAGAATTTGACAAACGTTGCTGACAGAAAAGTTTCCAGCGTTGTCGCTCCTCACTGCTCAAGCTCTCCGGGAAGTTACGCGCACGGTAGCGAAATAATAGTTCCGGCAAACGCTCGTCATCAAAAGGCCACTGCTGACGCGCTAGTTGCGCGGGTTCCGCGGCACGGACTTGTTCGCATAAACGTCGATCCCGATCGCCGATAAAACCGTCGTAAAGCTGCTGTTCCGGGTCCGCGCTCGGGGCAAAATCTTCCTCGGCGTAAATAGCCGCCAACTTATCGCGCCAAAGTTCGTGTGCGTCAGTTAGCCGCAGCGCCCGTGCCTGATAAATCGCCATATCCAAGCCAAGACGTTCACGGTCTTCGGCGCGCAACACATTCAGGGGGGCAACCACGGGGCAGCGGTTGATATGCACCAATTTGAGCGGCACCGGCTGCTCACCTTCCGCCAGGTCATCACGGCGGGTGTAAAGGCGTTGGCGCAATGTGTCGGCATCCATGTCCAGCAGCCCCTGGGGATCGAGCCCCAGGTCACAGACAATCAGCGCATTGCGGTTGCGTGGGTGCCAGGCCAAAGGCAATACAACGCCCAGGTAATGACGCTCGGCGGAAAACCGCCCGGAAATGTGCACCATGGGCTGCAACAGGCGCACCTGGTCCATTACCCGTTGTTTGCTGCGCAGTTGAAACAGCCAATCGTAAAGCTTGGGCTGTTTCTCGCGGACCAGCCGGGCCAGGGCGATGGTGGCGCGCACATCGGATAACGCATCATGAGCCTGGCCGTGGTCAATGCCGTTAGCGGCGGTCAGGCGCTCGAGCTTGAGCGTCACGCGCCCGTCCTGCCGCGGCCACTCGATGCCTTCCGGGCGCAAGGCGTAAGCGGTGCGCACCACGTCGATCAAGTCCCAGCGGCTGTTACCACCCTGCCACTCCCGTGCGTAAGGGTCGAAAAAATTGCGATACAGGCTGTAGCGCGTCATTTCATCGTCAAACCGCAAGGTGTTGTAACCGGCGCCGCAGGTACCCGCAGCGGCCAGCTCTGCATGCACCCGCGTCATGAAATCGGCCTCGACCAGACCTTTTTCCGCAAGTATCGCCGGGGTGATGCCGGTGATCGCACACGCGGCGGGATGGGGCAGGATATCGTCGCCGGGCTGGCAATAAAGGTTGAGGGGCGCGCCCATCTCGTTGAGTTCGAGGTCCGTACGAATTCCGGCTACCTGGAGTGGGCGATCGTTGCGCGGGTTGATGCCGGTGGTTTCGTAGTCGTACCAGAAAATGGAGGTCACGGGCTATTCCTGTGCTGAAGATAGACAAAGTCTAGGCGCTGAACCGCATGTGGAGCCAGCAGCAAAAGCACTGTTTAAACATACAGCAAAACCTTGAATGGTTGCTTCCATCGCCGACACTGCTAGCATCCGTGTCTCCCAAACGCTCTGCACTGCCAAGGATCGCGATGCCATCAGCCCCATTGGACACCCGCTACCAGATCGAGACCCCGGAGGGGATCGACCTGCCATTGCGCCCGGCCGGCCTGGTGCCACGCGTGCTGGCCTTTGCCTTCGACCTGGGCGCGCGCGGTGTGATCATGGGCGTCCTGCTGGTGCCACTGGCCTTGCTCGGCAACGTGGGTATCGGCCTGGGCGCACTGCTGCTGTTCCTGGTCAGCTGGTGGTACATGGTGCTGTTCGAGGTGCTCAATCAGGGCTGCTCGCCGGGCAAACAGGTCATGGGCTTGCGCGTGGTGCAGGACGACGGCACCCCCATCGGCTGGTCCGCCTCGCTGATCCGCAACCTGCTGCGGTTTGTCGACATGCTGCCTTTGGGCTACTTTCTCGGCGCCATCAGTTGCCTGCAGCACCCTCATTTCAAACGCCTCGGCGACCTGGCGGCCGGCACCCTGGTGGTGTACCGCGACCAACCGCTGGCACGCCCGCAGGTGCCACAGGCCACGGCGTTGCGCCTGCCATTCGCCCTGGACCTGAGCGAACAGCGCGCCATCCTGGGCTTCGCGGAGCGCCAGGGGGAACTCTCCGCCGAGCGGGTCCACGAGCTGGCGTCGATCCTCGCGCCTGCCCTTCAAGTCTCCCCGGCCCGCGCCACGGAGCAACTCAACGGCGTGGCCCGCGGCCTGTTGGGGCCAACATGAAGCAGAGCCTTTTCGAAAGTCGTTACCAACCCCAATGGCACGCTTTTGCCGAACAACTGAAACAGTTGGAGCAAGGCAAGGCCAGGGCGGCTGACGTGGCCGACTTCCCCCATCAGTACCGGCGCCTGTGCCAGCATCTGGCCCTGGCCCAGGAGCGCGGCTACAGCAGCTACCTGGTGGACCCTTTGCAACAGCTGGCCTTGCGCGGCCACCAACAGCTGTATCGCCATCGCAGCCAATTGGCGGCGAACGTGCTGAGTTTCGTACTGGCCGACTTTCCGCGCCTGGTGCGGGAGCAGTGGCGGTTCGTACTGGTCGCCAGCCTGTTGTTCTTTGGCAGCCTGCTGGGCATTGCCCTGCTGGTGTACCTGTTTCCCGACCTGATCTACAGCATCGTCAGCCCCCAGCAGGTGGCCGAGATGCAGGGCATGTACGACCCCGATGCCAGCCGCCTGGGGCGCGCCGCCGAACGCGCATCCAGCGAAGACTGGATGATGTTCGGCTACTACGTGATGCACAACATCGGCATCGCCTTCCAGACGTTCGCCGCCGGGTTGCTGTTCGGCCTGGGCAGTATGTTTTTCCTGATATTCAATGGGCTGATCATCGGTGCGGTCTCGGGGCACCTGACCGAGATCGGCTACGGGCAGACCTTCTGGTCATTTGTCATCGGCCATGGTGCCTTCGAATTGACCTCCATCGCCCTCGCCGGTGCCGCGGGCTTGCAACTGGGCTGGGCGCTGATCGCCCCCGGGCGACTGACCCGTGGGGAATCGTTGCGGCTGGCGGCACATAAAAGCGTGCAATTGCTTTGCGGGGTGATGGTGTTCCTGCTGATCGCCGCGTTTATCGAAGCCTATTGGTCTTCCACCACTCAGGTCGCCCCCTGGGTCAAATACCTGGTGGGCGCTATTCTGTGGCTGCTGGTGGCGGCTTACCTGACCTTTGCCGGACGGACTCGCCATGCGCCTGAGTGATGCCAGCGTAGTGATTCGCCCGCGCACCGCCTGGGAAGCCATGGACCTTGGCGTCTTAATGGCCCGGGAACATCGCCTGCTGTTGATGGGCAGTTGGGCGCTGGTAACCCTGCCGGTGTTCACCTTGCTCACCGCGTTGCTGTGGAACTATCCATCCACGGCCGTGTTTTTGTTCTGGTGGTTCAAGCCGGCCTTCGACCGCCTGCCTTTATATATCCTGTCCAAGGCCCTGTTTGGCGAAACACCCGGCCTTAAGCAGGCGGTGCGTCAGTGGCCACGCCTGCTCAGCAGGCAACTGCTGGCCAGCCTGACCTGGCGGCGGTTCAGTCTCAGCCGCAGCTTTCTGCTGCCGGTCAGCCAGCTCGAAGGCCTGGATGGCCAGGCGCGGCAAAAGCGCCTGGGCGTGCTGCAGCAGCGCAATGCCGGTGCCGCACGCTGGCTGACCCTTGTCGGGATGCATCTGGAAATCGGCCTCTGGTTCGGCTGCATGGCACTGTTTTATCTGTTCATTCCGCAGCAACTGGAACTGGAGTGGGATTGGCAACGGCTGGCGCTGGCCACAGGTTCCGAAGGGCTGTGGCTGGAGCATCTGAGCAACGCGTTCTACGCCTTGATCCTGGTGTTTTGGGAGCCCATCTATGTCGCCTGTGGCTTCAGCCTGTACCTCAACCGCCGTACTGTCTTGGAGGCTTGGGACCTGGAGTTGGTATTCCGCCGTTTGCGCCAGCGCCTGAGCACTCTGGCGCCACTGCTGGCGCTGGTGATCGGGCTGACGCTGCTGCCGTTCAACCCGCCCGCCATGGCAGATGAAGGCAAACCACTGACGACCCAGGGCGCGAGCCAGTCGATCAAATCGCTGCTGGAAAAACCGCCGTTCAAAAACCCCGAAACCGTCACCCGCTATCGCTTTGGCGAAGAAAAACCCGCCGTTAAAAACAAGGCCCACGGTGACGGCAAGCTTCCGGCGTGGCTGCAGGCATTACTGGACAACTTCAACAGCAGCACCTTCAAGCACGTCGCCCAGGGCATTGAAGTTCTGTTATGGGCCCTGTTGGTCGGGGCCCTGGCCCTGCTGGCGTGGCGCTATCGTGAGTGGCTGCGCACATTCGTCCGCCGGCGCGGGCCACGCACACCCGACGCCGCCAAACCGGCACCGACGCAATTGTTCGGCCTGGAACTGGGTGTCGAGACCTTGCCCGACGACATCGCCAGTACCGCCGAACAGCTGTGGCCCACCCAACCACGAGAAGCCCTCGGCCTTCTTTATCGTGGCCTGCTGAGCCGACTATTGCATGACTTCAATGTGCCACTTAACAGCGCCGATACCGAAGGCCAGGTGCTTGAACGCGTGCACCACTTGCAGCAACCGCAACTGCTGGCCTTCAGTGATGAATTGACCCTCCATTGGCAAAACCTCGCCTATGGTCATCACCTCCCGCCCGCCTCAGCCCGCCAGAAACTGTGCGGCGATTGGCGCGCCCTGTTCAGTTCGGGAGGCGCCCAGTGAACCGGCCGTTATTGTGGCTGGGGCTCCTGTTGGCGTGCCTGCTGGGCGCGGGCGGCGTTTACGTGTGGAGCAAGGCTATCCCCTATGAAGAGGTGGTAGACCTCGGCCCCGCGCCGGAGGCCCTGGCCAACCCTTACCTGGCGGCCGAGCACTTTCTGCGCCAGCAAGGCCTGGCCGTGGAACATGCCAATAGCCTCGAACGCCTGGCCACCTTGCCGGCCAAGGGCAACAGCCTGTTGCTGCTGGGCGAACGCAGCAACCTGTCGCCACGCCAGGTAGGGCAGTTGCTGGACTGGGTCCGGTCCGGGGGCCACCTGCTCTTGGTGGCCGAGGCGCTGTGGGATGAAGAGACCGGCAAAAGCGGCGACCTTCTGCTTGATCGCCTGGATATCCACCAGACCTTGAGTGACGAGCCTGATGCCCCCGCGCCGGCGCGTAAAAAGAAAGCGCCGGACCTGACCAAACTCTATGTCGACAATGAAACCGCACCGGCCTATTTCAGCTTCGACACCGATTTCAACCTCACAGACCCCAAGCACCTGGCGCAGTTTTCGGCCAACAGCGCCAGGTCGAGCCACCTGATGCAACGCGAGCTCGGGCAAGGCCGCGTGACGGTCATCACCGACAGCGAGCTGTGGAAAACACCAACGATCGGCAAACACGACAATGCCTGGCTGCTGTGGTACCTGAACCAGGGGACTGCCGTGACCTTGTTGTTCAACAGCGCCGTGGATGACCTGTTTACCCTGCTGTTGCGTTATTTCCCCCAGGCGTTGGTGGCACTCATCGCGCTGATCGCCCTGGCACTTTGGCGGGCCGGCATGCGCCAGGGCCCGATCCAGGCGCCGGCGCCCAAGGCTCGCCGGCAGTTGCAGGAACACTTGAAAGCCAGCGCCGACTTCCTGCTGCGCCGCAGCGGCCAAGGTACGCTGTTGCACGCCTTACAGCGCGATATCCTGCGGGCCGCCCGGCGGCGCCATCCGGGTTTTGAACACCTCGACAGCGCAGAACAGTGGCGAGTGCTTGAACACCTTACGCGCCAACCCTCTCATGTCATCAACCAGGCCCTCGGCCCACTCCCGGCAAAACGGCTTTCCAGCGCCGATTTCAGCCGGCAGGTGGCGTGCCTGCAAACCCTCAGGAATGCCCTATGGAGTGGTACCGGTGAATCATTAGATATCTGCCATATTGAAATCAAACCTTTAGAAGCTCATAGGTCTTGGTACTGAGCAACGGAGGTATGCTCACTGCAGGAGACGCTAGATGGAGCTTGTGCGGGCTACTGAGGATTTCGTGATTGCTGGGCAATCCTGCCTACCCTATGGTTGATAGCGATAACTCCCCGAAAATATCAGAAACCGGGATAGGAACTCTCCATCAGCATGAGCCGACCGTCCTCCAACACACGCAAAGGAATCGGGTCAATAATTTCTCCAACAAAAACGCCTTCAGCGTTCCGGTTTCTGAATGCCATTAGAGACAGCTCGCCGTTGACGTCAATGACCAGCTTTCCCGCGTACAAACCATAGGACGAATCAGGCGCCAGAAAATCTTCGTCGACCAGATGCCAGGGACCTAAAACCGTATCCGCGACGAGATAGTGGATACCGCCCTGGGTGCCCGCCATCCGCGCATGCGCATAGTCACTGTCGATATCTGCATGAGCCACGCAAAAAAGACAGTACCAGGTGCCCCGATACTCGATTGGCTGAGGTACTTCGAGGTGGCCGTATCGATGTGATCGAAAAATGGGAGGTCGTTGTGACCAGCTGTAAAGATCTTCCGATACTGCATGACCGATAACCCCTCGCCGCCCCGTGGCGCCGACTGTTTCGCGCGCCGTAAAAAACATATGCCAGCCATCGCCGTCTGGGTCCGGGAAAACCCAAGGGTCCCTGAACGCCTGCTCGCGCCAGACCTGCGTGTCGAGTTGTTCGTAATGGTCTGCATCGGCACTGAGTAGCGCTTGGGAACCATAGCGAGTCCAAGTGAATAAATCTTCAGACTCGGCCAGACCAATACGCTGCACGAGCCCGTCTTCCGCACGCGATGTGCCAGTGTAGAACATCAACCAGCGGTTCTGATCTGATTTGATCACCGACCCGGACCATGTCGTGTAGTCATCCCAGGCAGGCGCATTCGCAGGCCATAGTACGTCGGGCAGAATTTCCCAATCCCTGAAGTTGGTGGAGCGGGCGTGGCCGATGGTGACATTCCAGTGGCGCAGTTCTGGGGCAACCAACGATTTTGGAGCACAGAGATAAAAGAGGTGAGTCTGATTTCCGTCCTGCGCGAGCCAAAAATCCCAGACCCACCGATCTTGAAGACTGAGAGCCATAATCTTGTCTACCTGAGTGAATATACACTTCATGTGAACCGAATGAGGAACACACCGTGCGGAAGCGCGGCAGCGTAACGGAGCTTTCGCTACACTTTTATGGCAAACGCCCAATAAATATTTGGTTGGACTTGGTAAAAAAGCTAACCGTAGACAGCGTCATAATTAATACACATTACGAGTAGTAATATCGCCAGACATTTTTAGGGTGGCATCGCGCCCCGTTGCTGCCCATTACCTGGTGATGCTATGTCCGCGTTACTTCAATCCCGACGCCACCCGCACCACGGCAGTGATGACCGTGCCATGTGCCAGTCGCTTGTCGTCGATCAACAGATCAGCTCCGCGCCTCTGCCCGTCGTGGAGGTACCCCGCCATGATATGCGTTTGGTGATACCGGCCTCACTGCTGGTCCTGAGCGTACATTGCGCAGGTTTTTTTGGGCGCAAAGCAGTTCACACAGACAGCCGTTGCCTGAACTGACTAAACCGATGCCGATTGCGATGCAGATGGTGGCACCGCCAGCACCTGCCGCTCCCGCGACACCGCCCGCGCCGCCGGTTCCTACGCAGCCACCTCCGGCACCAGCCCCTCCTCCACCTGCGGTCAAGGCGACGACGGCGGTACCCGTGACAAAACCGCCGGTTCCTCGGGCTAAACCCGCCCAGCCCAAGGCACAGTCGGCTCCGGTGAAAGAATCGTCCTCTGTACCCACGGCTGTAAAACCCAGCGAGCCGCCTGCAACCCCTCGCGCACCGGCTGCTAATACCAACCAGGCGGCTACAGCTCCGATAGGCCGCGCTGGGTACTTAAACAATCCGCCTCCGGTTTATCCGGCAGCCGCTGCCCGCCGACATCAACAAGGCATCACGGTGCTCCGAGTCCATGTTCAGGCAAGCGGCCGACCGGACCAGGTCGAGGTGGACAAGTCCAGCGGATTTTCAACACTTGACGATGCGGCCATTGCGGCCGTCAAGCAATGGTCATTCACTCCGGCCAAGCGGGGAGATACCCCTGTAGACGGTTGGGTAAACGTTCCACTCGCATTCAAACTTGCTCCTTGAGGCTCTGATATGACAATCGATTACTCGACACTTATCCATGAAGGCTCGATGGCTATCCTGCTGCTGTTTTCAGTGGCAACGTGGGCCGCGCTACTTATAAAAGGATGGCAGCTGAGAAAGTTAAGAAAGCAAAACAATTGCTACAACGAAACGTTTGTGGCCACGCACGACTTGGACTCTGCCCTGCGCGGCAGTCAAACCGACGGACAACTGGCCCGTCTGGCCGAAGTGACCGCCAAAGCACTTAGCGGCGGGCATGAACTCTCTGAAAGCTGGAGTCGCCAAGAGCTGCTTGAGCGTAGTCTGCAGCAACAGATCCATAACGAACGACGCAGCCTGGAAAGTGGAATGACTGTGCTTGCGTCGATAGGCAGCACCGCGCCGTTCATTGGCCTGTTTGGCACCGTATTCGGCATCATTCATGCCCTGCAAGCCATCAGTGTCGCCAAGTCCGCAAGTATCGCCGTTGTGGCTGCCCCTATCGGTGAAGCACTGATTGCAACGGGCGTTGGTATCGCCGTCGCCGTGCCGGCAGTACTGGCTTACAACTTCTTTGGCCGTCGCATGAAGTTGATGATTTGCGACTTGGATGCCTTTGCCGTGACGCTTATCAACCGCGCGCAGCGCCAGGCTTTTCGTTTAAAACACGCAGACCGCGAAGGGGCTGTGCGTAACTTGAGTGGGGTTGCCTGATATGGCCTTTATTTCAAGTAATGATGATGCCGCCATCAGCGACATTAACATCACGCCGCTCGTAGATGTGATGTTGGTATTACTCGTGGTTTTTATCGTGACCGCTCCGTTGCTGTCCAATGCAATACCTTTAAACCTCCCGCAAACGGTGGCGACTGCGCCACCGGACGACACTAAGCCCGTGCCGATCAGCATTGACGCGGCCGGGCAGGTTTACATTGATGAAAACAAGCTGACGCCCGAGCAACTACCGGCCAGCCTGCAATCGCTACACAACAAAGACCCGGAGGTCTCTCTTACCTTGCGTGCTGATTCAGCTACTGATTACGGAACTGTTGCTCGCGTACTCGCAGATGTTCAGAAATCCGGAATTACACGCTTGGCCGTTATCACTGAAAGCCCTTGATCACCAACTTTCTCTTTTGACTGTCACAACGGCGACACGTCACTTCAAGTCGCTTTGCCTAATTAATATGGGTGTACGAGTAAATGGGTAACATCACGAATTATCACAGCCTGATGCTCGCCAAGACCGGACTGATGCTAGCCACCCTGGCGATCGCAATAAGTGTTCATGCAGATCAGGGCGAAGTGAGCACGCCGACGCCCCCGGCATCCGTTGATGTGGTTAAGCAAAGTGAAACGCAACTGTCCACCGTCGTGGTTACGGGTACTGCGAGCGGCATAACCGAGCTTAATGCGCCGTATGCAATTACCACTCAGTCGAGCGAGAAACTGCAGCGCAACGCTCCGATCAGCGCAGTGGATGCCATCAAATCAGTACCGGGTTTCTGGAGCGAGCCCTCTGGCGGTACCGGTGGCGGTCAAAACCTCTATGTACGCGGCCTACCGGATGGCGGCTGGTACAACGTTCAACTGCAGCAGGATGGGCTGACGCTCTTCGACGAGCCTCAGGAGTCTTACTTCAACATTGATAACCTTTACCGGTTGGACATGACCACTGACCGACTGGAAACAGTGGCTGGCGGCACTTCTCCCATTTTCGCCAACAATGCCCCTGGCGGTACGGTCAATGTCATCTCCCGCTGGGGCACAGAGAAACCAGAAGGCGCCATCAGAACAACGGTAGGCTCCGATGGCCTCAAACGTATCGACGGTTATGCCTCCGGCCCTTTGGTCAATGGATGGCTGTACAGTGTGGGCGGCTTTACGCGGCAAAGTGATGGCATGCGTGAAACGGGCTACACCGCAGACAAGGGCGGCCAGTTCCGCATCGCGCTGTCCAAAATGCTCGATCAGGGCCGGTTGGACATTGATGCCCGCGTCCTTGACGACCGTAACGCACTGTACAACCCCATACCGCTGAGGGATCCTTCCAATCCTTCACGCTCGCTATCTAGTTGGCTCAATCCTAGTGACGGTACGTTACTCTCCAACAGCTTCAAAAACCGAACTTTGAAGAGTTTTGACGGTGACTCGATTACCGGAAAAGCCAGTGATTTGTCGGACGGTGTCCATACCCGCTCTTATCAGTTGGGCGCACACCTGGACTACGATCTGGGAGATTCAGGGTGGACGCTGAATAACCGAACTCGCTACACCCATGCGCAAGTCAATTACGACACACTCTTCTCCGGGAGTGACCCTCAAACGGCCAGTGGCTATCTGGCGAGCCGGCTCTCGGCTGCTCAGGCCGCCTTCGCCGGGACCACCAGGCTGGGCTATACAATGGCCGGCCAGACCAACTCTCCGGTAGACCCTAGCTCGGGCAGCGGGCTGGTAGTCGAAAGCGGATGGTATTCCGTGCAGAGCCAGCTTGATAACGTGGTCAACGACAGTCGTTTCAGCCACACCTTCGACACGGGATGGGGCTCTCATGACCTGACACTCGGTGGCTACATAGATGCTTATTCCTTCAAACAATCGCGCACCCAAAGCAACATCCTGACCACGGTGAAAAACCAGCCTGACGCTTTGGACGTCATAGCCTACGACGCTAACGGGAATCAGACTGGACGCGTCACGGACGATGGATTCACCCGTTACGGTGCCGGTCGCCTCAAAGCTGATGCCCACGGCGCATACGTATCCGCATACGCGCTCGACACGTGGCATCTGACCGATGCGTTAGCACTGGATGCCGGTGTTCGAGCCACAAAGCTCTATGAGGAAGGGCGCAACTACACGGTCGCCACCCGAGATCTAGGGGATTCAACGACACTTGCCGATGACAAAGTTCTAGGTTTGACGGGCGCCTCGGTAACCACCAAGCGCAACGCCAATGACGTGGCTAAAACCTGGTCACTCGGAGCCTCTTACCAACTCAGCCCTAACGCTACGGTATTCGGCCGCTACACCGAGTCCGAGCGCTTGCCTCGCTTGCAAAACGGCGTGTGGGCCGGCGACAAGGATGTGACGGGCGTCAAGCAAGCCGAGGCCGGCGTGCGCATTGGTAGCGACAGTTTCTCCGTATCGTCCATTGCGTACTGGAGTTCTTTCGACTCCCTGGACCTAAGCGCCTTGGTGGTGGACGGTACAGGCAGTATCACGACATTGCAGATTCAAGGTTCGACAAAAACCCTGGGGCTTGAGAACGCGCTTAATTGGCGCCCCACCCGCTACTTCGGCTTGAATGCGAGCGTGACCGTGCAAGATCCAAAAGTCACGGGCCTGACGACGCCAGGATCGACCGCGGCCAGCGCCTCGGCCTACGACAATAAGCAGCTACCCCGCATTCCTAAACTGATGGCGAGTATCCAGCCTACTCTCTATTTCGACTTGGGCGTGCCGATGGAACTCTCCGTGACGGCTTACCACACCGGCAAGCGCTATACCGACTACTCCAACGTCACCGAAATGCCTGCATACACGACTTACGACATGGGCCTGCTGACCCACCTGACCCATGATGTGGATCTGCAACTGACCGGCAGCAACCTCACCAACAAAGACGGCATCACAGAAGGCAATCCGCGTCGGGACCTGCTGAACGGCCAGGGGTCAGACGTCACTTACGGACGGACAATCTTCGGGCGTAACTATCAGGCATCCCTTACGTACCACTGGTAAAACAAACAGCCGCGGCGCAACGTACATTGCGCCGCGAACCTGTTCATTTTCGCAGTACGTCGCTAATGGTCAGGCCAGCCAAAGCGGTGCGCGAGGTACAGCCGCAGATTTGCCTGGCCTGTTGTTGTCAGAGGAAGAACTTTTCCTTGAGCGGGATCAGCGACGCTCCCACCGCGGCGGCATCTCCATTGGTTTCACTCATCCTCAACTGAGGATGTGGTGGCGGAGCCCCATAGCGGGAAGACCCCCAAAACCGTGTATTAGCAATGAGAGTTTCCCCTAGCGCCGTCGGGAGCTGACCGCCAAAGACAATGACTTGCGGGTCGAAGAACCCCGCAAGGGCGTTGACTACCCTGTCCAGCGCAGGCTGCACTTGCTCAATCCATTGCTTCACACCTGGCCATGCGGGATCGAACCGCTGGCGCAGGTCCTCAATCGAGTCAATCTCCACGCCATGCGTACTCAATATTTCGATCAGATAACGCAGTGCAGGCCGAGTGGCGGCCTCCTTCTCATCGTAGATGATGATCTCCCCTGCATTTCCATGACTGCCAAAATAGGGCCTGCCGTCAATAACAACACCTGCGCCAAAGCCATAGTTAAAGGACAGATAGACGAAATTTGTCGCCCATGCCCCAACCCCGAGCAAGCTCTCACCGATTGCAGCAGTGGAGGCGTTGTTTTCCAACCAGACCGGCAGTTCGAACCGCGCCTCCAGAAGTGGCACCAAGTCGATTAGACACCAGTCACGAAGGGGTTCCGGCGCATTGAGCTGACGACCCGGTACAAAAAAACCAGCGATAGCAACGCCGACACCGACGACCCGTGATCGATCGACGCCATTGCGGTGAAGCATCCGCTCAATGGTTTTTTCCAGCGAAGCAAGCGTAGCGTTACGGCTTAACGGCGGTATGCGCAGGCTCACCTGCTCATGAACGGTGCATGCCAGATCGGAAAGACAGACTACGGCCGAATCGGTGTTGATGGAAATCCCGATGGAGTAAGCGATCTCATTATTGAGTTCAATTCTCGGGCTGGGCTGACCTCGCCCGTTTTTCACCAGCTCGCCACTTCTCACCAACCCGCGTGAAAGCAAGTCCTCAATGAGACGGTGTACCGACTGTTGCGCCAAGTCCATATCCGCGGAGAGCGCAGCTCGTGTAATCGGACCTCGGCGTCGCAGGATATCAAGCACCGTGCGGGAATTAAGCGTTAAAAGCGCTGGCGGCACAGAGTTGGCTAAATCGGTCATTGCAGGGCAGATTCCGAATAAAAAGCTTATTAAAACACTCTCCATGAAGATTGCTATAGACGGAGCGGGCCCTATCTACCTAAGTCATCAAATATTCACAGGAGACTGACGTTCATAAATACTACACATAAAGTGTATTAAATATAGAGATCTACCTAAGGTCCTGACCAATGCGCGTGTGTCACTCCCTCCTTTATGCCCTGCTGCTCACGCCAGTCATGGGCTTGGCCAGTACAAACCCCGAACCGGTGGAGTTCTGGTACGGACACAGTGGGCAAGCAGGGCTGGCCATCCGCCAACTCTGCGACGAGTTCAACGCCAGTCACAGGGACATGCGCCCTCTGCGCTGTATTGCCCAAGGTACCTACGAGCAAACATTACAGAAAACAGTCGCAGCCTACCGGTCAGGAAAAAGCCCAGCACTGGTCGAAATTTATGATGTGGCTACCCTCGAGATGCTGTTGAGCGGCGCTATCTTGCCGGTTGCGCAGGTCATGTCTGACCACGGTGAGCCGCAAGGCGATGAGTTTCTCCCAGCAGTGCGCCGGTACTACGCCAGCCATGATGGGCCGCTTGCCGCTCAACCTTTCGCGCTGTCGACTGCGGTGCTTTACAGCCACCGCGCGCCACTGCGCGCTGCAGGCATCAACGAACCCCCTGCCACCTGGGAAGCGTTCGGGGCGGCGCTGAAAGCGCTGCGCGAGCACGGGAATACCTGCCCGACCGTAACGGACTTCAACCCTTGGATCTGGCTCGAACAGAGCAGTGCAGTGATGGGTGTTCCCGTCGCTACCGAAAACAATGGCGCGAACGGAACCGCTGCGCGCTACGTGTTCGACCAAGGCCCCCACGCGCAGTTGGTAAAAGACCTGACACGTTGGGTAGCCGACGGCTCGGTCATAGACCAAAGCGCCACGCGCAGCGGGCGCCAAGAACTTGCTTTTGCGTCGGGTGATTGCGCGATGCTGCTAGGGTCAACCGGCGCATCAAACTTGATAGCGTCCGGGCAAAATTCAGACGTAACAGTGACTCCTCTGCCGGTGTATGCGCGACAAAATCGCCATCCAACGGTCGCGGGCGGAGCCGCACTCTGGGTGCTGCGCGGCCAGTCCGATGACGCGTACGCCACTGTCGCAGCGTTCCTGGCCTACCTTCGACAACCGGCGGTACAACTCAAATTTAGCCGAGCAACAGGTTATCTCCCTGTCACCCAGACGCCTGCCACAGAAGTGATCGAGCAGTTGCCTCGCGACAGTGCCGTCACGGTGGGTTTGCATTCTCTAAGTGATCCAGGCGGACACAGCAGTGCTCCTTTGCGCACAGGGTTTATCACGCTGTTACGCCTGCTTTGGACCCAAGAACTGCACAACGCGCTGACCGGCGGTGAAACAGCCAATGTCGCCCTGCAACAAGCCGTAGGCAGAGGCAACGTCCTACTTTCCACATTCGAAGAGACCTACCGAAATGCCAGGCAGCCTTGATTTTTCGGTGGAAATAAAACAATGAGCATGAGTGCCCGCTTTCCTCAACGCTACCTTGCCTTGCTGTTTGCACTGCCTCAGTTGCTGGCATTGCTCTTATTCTTTTATTGGCCCGCACTCCAAGCCTTCTGGTGGTCGCTGAATCGCGTCCAGCCTTTCGGCGGGGGCGAAACGTTCGCTGGGCTGGATAACTTTGCAAGGGTATTGAGTGACCCAGGTACCTTGGCCGCCTTGCGCGCGACGTTGGTTTTCAGCCTTGGCGCAACGCTGCTTTCGATTTTGATCGCGCTGGTCCTGGCCTTTTGCCTGGAACTGAAGCTGCGTGGGCGCAAGATAGCCAGGAACCTGCTGATATGGCCTTACGCAGTGTCTGGCGCAACCTTGGGTGTGATCTTCCAGGTCATAGCGAGCCCCCAATTCGGGCCATTTGCCTGGCTCAATCAATGGGTGCCCGGTAGTTGGGCTCCCAACGCCGAACCGTGGCAGGCAATGGCCTTGTTGATCGTGGCTTACGCGTGGTGCCAAGTGCCCTTCAACGTGGTGATGATCGTCGCCAGTCTGCAGTCGGTGCCGGAGGACTATCTCGCGGCGGCGGCGCTGGATGGCGCCGGGCCCTGGCAGCGCTTTCGTGACATCCAGTTGCCACTCATCGCGCCCTATCTGGTGTTCGTCTTCGTCGTGGGTCTGCTGGACAGTCTCTCAAACAGCTTCGGGCTCGTGGATACGTTGACCCATGGCGGCCCAGGAGATTCCACCCAATTACTCGCTTACAAGATTTATCAGGACGGCTTCGTCGGATTAGATCTCGCCGGATCATCCACATTATCGGTGCTCATGCTCCTACTGGTCGTTGCCCTGAGCATTGGTCAATTTCGCTTTATGACATGGCGTGCGCGCCGGGAAACTACACATGGTTGAGCGCAACCGGCTACTGAACGCCCTGGCTTACACGCTGCTGGCGATGGGACTGATTTTCGCACTGGCCCCGCTTTATATGGCCCTCTGTGCCGCAACCGTCACCAATGACCAGTTGCTGACTCAGGGGCTCCCGATACTGCCCGGCAGCGAACTCCTGCACAACCTGGCCCAAGTCAGCCAGCGTCTCGACCTACTGCGCTTGATGGAAAACAGCCTGCTGGTGGCGACCCTGGTCGTAATCGGCAAGCTTGCCCTATCCGCCCTTACGGCATTCGCAGTGGTGTATTTCAGGAGCCCATTCAAGAGCGTGATCTTTTTTGCCGTGCTCGGCTCGCTCTTGTTGCCTGTCGAGGTCAGGATCATCCCGACCTACGCGGTTGCGGGAGACGTTCTTGGCCCTGTTCGCTCGCTTCTACTGAGCCTTGGGATCACCTGGGCGCCTGTACCGACGCTGAACCTTCTCGACAGTTATCCCGGGCTCGCACTGCCACTGATTGCCTCAGCAACGGGCACATTCCTGTTCCGTCAGTTCTATCTGACCTTGCCACCCGAACTTGTGGAAGCTGCACGCATGGATGGCGCGGGCCCCTGGCGTTTCTTCATAGACATCCTCATTCCGCTGTCAAAGGCTAATTTTGCGGCGCTTGGCACACTGGTGTTTATCGGCGCCTGGAAAGACTACCTATGGCCATTGGTCGCCACCAATCGGTCAGAGATGCGAACGCTCGTCTTGGGGGTGGCCAGCTTCGCTCCGACTGACGGCACGCAGTTGCCGGAATGGAATTTACTCATGGCGGCGGCAGTAATCAGCCTACTACCGCCTATTTTGGTCATAGCGCTGATGCAGCGTTGGTTCACTAAAGGTCTTGTAGGAGTCGGTAAATGACTGCATTTATTCCGTTGACCAAAGCGCCTTCAGTCAAGCTTCAGGGCCTTCGCAAAAGTTATACCGGTTCTGCCAGCCCTATTCTGAGCAACCTTGATCTGGAGTTCCCGGCAGGCCAATTCAACGTAATCCTGGGGCCGTCTGGCTGCGGTAAGTCAACCCTGTTGCGACTGGTCGCCGGGCTGGAAGAGCCCGATTCGGGTCGCATATTGATCGGTGACAAGGATGTCACCGGACTAGCACCGGCACTGCGCCAATGCGCAATGGTGTTCCAGAACTACGCGCTTTACCCGCACATGAGCGTTGCCGATAACATCGGTTACAGTCTTCGTTTGGCGGGGATCTCCAAAAATGAGCGCACGGTGCGCGTTCAAGACATCGCGCGCACTCTGGGGCTCGACGGGTTATTGAACCGCAAACCGGCCCAGCTTTCTGGTGGTCAGCGTCAGCGCGTGGCAATCGGCCGTGCATTGGTTCGGCGTCCTCCTGTGCTGCTGTTCGATGAACCTATGTGCAACCTTGACAGCGCGCTGCGCCAGGAAATGCGTGCCGAGTTGCGCAAACTGCATCAGCAGACTGGCGCCACGATCCTGTATGTGACCCACGATCAGACCGAAGCCATGACACTGGCTGATCGCATAATCGTTTTGAATAAAGGTCACGTGGAGCAAATCGATACGCCGCAGGCGCTCTACCGCACGCCGCAGTCAACCTTGGTCGCGCGCCTTCTTGGTACCCCGGCCATGAACATCCTGCCCCTCAAGCGACAAGGCGCTAACGACCTTGCGTTAACGGATGGCCAGTTCCTCTCACTAAAACTTCAAAGCGCCGGGCCTGCGCCGGCAGACCTTCTGCTGGGAATTCGTCCCGAGGCATTGCGCATTGCCGACCAAGGCATTCGGGCCACATTGCACAGCGTAGAAGAGCTGGGCAGCCACCGGTTGCTGCACTGCGAGGCGGCCGGTGAGCGCATTCTCGTCAATCACCCTGGCCCACTCGCGCTAAAGCCCGGCGACTCACTGCACATTCACGTAAATCCTGACGACGTTAGCTTGTTCGACATGTCGAGCAATCGGCGCCTCCCCCTTCACCTCCAAGACGAAAGTAAATAGTCATGTCTAAAGCGCGACCCATTGTTCGCAGTTCAGTAATAGCTCACCGAGGCGCCTCGGCTTATGCTCCCGAAAACACACTGGTAGCCATCGAACTCGCTGCGGCCATGGGCGCGCAGTGGGTTGAAATTGACGTCAAGCTCACCCGTGATGGGCAACTCGTTGTCATTCACGACGATACCTTGGAGCGTACGAGCAACGGCGTCGGCGCCGTAGTGCTGCAGGACCTTGTGCATATACGTCAGCTGGACGCCGGGTCTTGGTTTTCATACAAATACGCAGGCATTCAAGTACCCACGTTTGAGGAGCTGATCGCCTGCGTCCTTCGCTTGGGGATTGGCCTGCAAGTCGAAATAAAACCTACTATCGGCGACGACATTGAAACAGCCGAAGCCGTCATACCGCTATTGCGTGAACTATGGCCTGAGGATAACGACCAACTGTTCGTCTCCAGTTTTTCAGTGCGCGCTCTGAAAGCCGCCCGGCAACTATGGCCAACGGTGCCATTGGGAATTGCATGCCTGCTAGCGCCTGCTGACCCTGCGGCACTGCTCAATGAATACGATTGCAGCATCTTGCACGTCGTTGATCCTTTTCTGAGTGAAGATCACCTTCTGCGCCTGAAAGACAGCGGCGTGGAGTTTGCAGTAGCTACCATCAATGATCCTGCCAGGGCGCGCTACCTTCTTCAAAACGGCGCTCAGTCAGTCCTCAGTGATTACCCTGACCTTCTGGTAGACCCTATTTCAAGGAGCCTGCCATGACAGCATGGATCGAACGTTTGGTAGCTGTAGAGGCTATCGCCGAGCAAGCAACGCGGCTTGCACTAAGTTTCTTCGATGAAGTAGCTACGCTAGAGGTGACCGCTAAGCACCCTCAAGACCTGGTTTCCCGTGCCGATGTCGAAATGGAGCATTTTTTGCGGGATAAAATTGAGACCTGCTTTCCGGGTGAGTCTGTCATGGGCGAGGAGTTAGGCGGACACGCATCGGGCGATTGCTGGGTGCTTGATCCCATTGACGGAACCGCAAACTTCATCAGCGGTTCGCCGCTGTGGGGCGTTGCTATTTCATATCAGAAAGAGGGGGAAGCGGTGGTTGGCGCCGTGGCCTACCCCGCACTCGGCTACACCTTGAGTGCAGCGTCCGGTTCGGGGTTGAGACGCAACGGGCAACACGTGAGACGCACCCAGCATCGCTCTCATTTACAGGTCGTAGCTGTTGGCGAGAATATCCACTGGCCTCCTGAGAAACTAGGCGAGATTGAACTTAAACTGCGCAAACAGGGTTGGGGCATCGCAGGTTATCGCTGCGCAACTATTGGGCTAGGCTTTGCAGCCCAAGGGTTGGTTGATGGGTACTTGGAAGCTCATACCAGCCTGTGGGATATCTCATCGGGGTCGCTCCTTTGTCAGGAAGCCGGGCTTGAAGTCCAGACCTGCGGCACTGAGCACAGAGGTGGAATGACCGTAATGACGGGAATACCTTCGTTGATGAGCTCGCTCAACATGGCTGGCGGCACTATTTGTTGCGATGACGTTACAAAAAGCGCGATCTAGTTTACTAAGGGCCTAATGGGGTCCAATCGGCGCGGCAAGACCGGGCCTCACTTCTGCGGCCAGCACGCGGAAAAATTTAAAAAACAGTTAAATTAGGTAAGCGACTGATTTATGGAAGATAAAACAAATATAACTGTTAACAAGGCTCCAGAACGCATGAGCGAATTTTCCAGCGCCACCACCGCAACCGGCGAACCCCTGCAACGCGCCAGCCAGCAGGCCCAGGCCCTGCGCGTTGAACTGCGCAAGGCGGTGATTGGCCAGGACCAGGTGATCGACGATGTCCTCACCGCACTGATCGCCGGCGGTCATGTATTGCTCGAAGGTGTACCGGGGCTGGGCAAGACCTTGCTGGTGCGCGCACTGGCACGCTGCTTTGAGGGCGAATTTGCGCGCATCCAGTTCACTCCGGACCTGATGCCCAGCGATGTCACCGGCCATGCGGTGTATGACCTGCGCACCGAACAATTCAAGCTGCGCAAGGGGCCCGTATTCACCCATCTGTTGCTGGCCGACGAAATCAATCGCGCCCCGGCCAAGACCCAGGCAGCCCTGCTTGAAGCCATGCAGGAACGCCAGGTCACCCTCGAAGGCGAAGCGCTGCCCATTGGTCAGCCGTTCATGGTGCTGGCCACGCAGAACCCCATCGAGCAGGAAGGGACCTATCCCCTGCCGGAAGCAGAACTGGACCGTTTCATGCTGAAGGTACGCATGGACTACCCCGATGCGTCGCAGGAGCTGGATATGGTGCGCGAAGTCACGCGCTCATCAAGGGCCGACATGCTGGATGTGCAACCGCTGCGCACCGTGCTGCAGGCCGAGGACGTGCTGCAACTGCAGCAGATCGCCAGTGAACTGCCCCTGGATGAACACGTGCTCGACTATGCCGTGCGCCTGGCGCGAGCCACCCGCGGTTGGCCGGGTCTGGCCATGGGGGCCGGCCCGCGCGCCTCCATCGCCCTGGTACGTGGCGCCCGCGCGCGGGCGTTGCTGCGCGGTGGCGCGTTCGTCACCCCGGACGACATCAAGGGGTGCGCCCTGGCGGTGCTGCGTCATCGGGTACGCATTGCACCAGAACTGGACATCGACGGGCTGGAGGTCGACCAGGTGCTCAAGCAACTGCTGGATCAGATTCCGGCCCCTCGCCAATGACCCGCCCATGAAACCGACCCGTCTGTTATTAATCTGGCTTGGCGTACTGCTGGGCCTGAACATCCTGCTGGGGGCGGCGGCATTGCTGTTCAAGGTACCCGACACCTTGCACTCCGTGGCGTGGGGCTTGCTCCTGGCGCTTTTGCTGCTGGCACTCCTTGACGCCCTGCGACTGCGGCGCCGGCCATCGCCACGGGTGCAACGACAGATGCCCGGTAGCCTGGCCCTGGGGCGCTGGGGTGAAGTACGCCTGGCCCTGGAGTACGACGGAACGCAGGCGCTGACGGTGCAGGTGTTCGATCACCTCCCGGATGGGTTGAGCATGGAAAACCTGCCCCAGTCCATCGCGCTGCGCCCCGGTGAACGCAGCGAACTGGGCTATCGCCTGCGCCCCTTGCGGCGTGGGCATTTCACTTTCAGCCGCTGCGAAATCCAGTTGCCCAGCCCGCTGGGGTTGTGGTCGGGCAGGCGCTTGATCGAGGCCAACGATGCCACCCGCGTCTACCCGGATTTCGCCCGCTTGTACGGTGCACAACTGCTGGGTGTGGATAACTGGCTGAGCCAACTGGGCGTGCGTCAACGTCAGCGGCGAGGGTTGGGGCTGGAGTTTCATCAGTTACGTGAGTTTCGTGAAGGCGACAGCCTGCGGCAGATCGACTGGAAGGCCACCGCGCGTCAACGTTCGCCCATCGCCCGGGAATACCAGGACGAGCGCGACCAGCAGATCGTGTTCATGCTCGATTGCGGCCGACGCATGCGCAGCCAGGATGACGAGCTGTCTCATTTTGACCACGCCCTCAACGCCTGCCTGCTGCTCAGCTATGTCGCCTTGCGCCAGGGTGATGCCGTGGGGTTGTGCACCTTCGCCGGTGACCAGCCACGCTATCTGGCGCCGGTCAAGGGCAGCAGCCAGTTGAGCCTGTTGCTCAACACGGTCTACGACCTCGACAGCACCCGGCGAACCGCCGACTATCAGGCAGCGGCGAGCGAGCTGCTGGCCCAACAAAAACGACGGGCGTTGGTGATTATGGTGACCAACCTGCGGGATGAGGACGATGACGCACTACTGGCCGCCGTCAAGCGCATCAGCCGCCAGCATCGTGTGCTGGTAGCCAGTCTGCGCGAGGAGGTACTCGATCAACTGCGCCAGTCACCTGTACAGACCCTGCCCGAAGCATTGGCCTACAGTGGAACCGTCGACTACCTAAATGCCCGCGATGAACTGCATGGTCGCTTGAGCGCCCACGGCCTGTCAGTGCTCGATACCTTGCCATCGGAAATGGGGGCAGCCCTGGTAACACGCTACCTGGGCTGGAAGAAGGCCGGGGTACTCTGATCAGCGCCCGACCACGGCATGGGTGACAGCCCCTGAGCCGGGTCGACGACGCGCTGTTTTCAGACAGGGGCCTGAAGGGGATCGAAGCTGAAGTAATGCAGCAAGATATTGATCAATTGCACGTACTCCTTGGGTGCCTGGAGCACGCTGAAGCCGGAATCGTAATGCTGGGGGTTGACGTCTTCATGACTCCACAAACAGGTCGCGGTGAGATCGACGGCATGAAAGGTGCCGTCAGCCTCGGGAATCTTCAAGCGCAGCTCGAAATCCACGTCGACCATCATGGGCAACTGGCTGATTAACATCAGCCCGTTTTCCGAAACGTTGCCGAGGAAGCCAATGGGTTTGTCGGTGAGGCGGTTAAACACCTGCAGGAAGTAAGGTAACTGATGCCGCTCGATCCGTCGGTCGGTAAACATGATGAGATCGCCATCCAATGGCCATAAATTGGCCGTGTCAGTGATTCGGAACAAGCATACCTCGCTCGCTCTCCCTGGATCTCGGTGTGACAACGGACTACGTTTTGTCACCAGACAACTGCCGAATCCGGGCCTTGCATCCGTTCAAGTACATTCTTGTACAAACGAACACTCAAAGAATAGCTCAAGACCGGCAACGGGCTACTTGTCAAATGACGAATATCATTACAACGACGCTGGACGTGGTTGAGCAACGCTCGCGGCGCGGTAATGGCCCAGTTGTTGCAGCGTGTCCAACCTTGCACGGGCTCGGTAGGCGTACTCGCTCGACGGATACTGACTGATAATGAACTGATAAGTCTGTACCGCGTCGACGAACAGTTTTTCCCGCTCCAGGCATTGCCCGCGCAGCATCGAGACTTCCGGCTGCACATAACGCCGCGTGCGGCTTTCACGGTCGACCTGGGACAACTCCAGGGTAACGCGCTGGCAATCACCCACCCCATAGGCGCGGTAGGCATTGTTCAAATGGTGGTCCATCGACCAGCGGGTGCAACCGACAACACTGACGGCCAGTACAGCAATGAGTAGAATTCGCATGAGGGTTCTCCAGTCTTGTGCAGTGTATCGACCCCTCGTCGAAAATCTTCAAGGCAGTTCGTCTTTTCAACCGCAGCCAAAACAAGTCAATGTTCGATAAGTAGTGCAAACGAACAATGACTACAACGAAAGAGCATAGTAGCCTTCCTCAGCGCTTGAACTCAGGAGTCTGTGCATGCCCGTCCGTCGTACCAAAATCGTCGCCACCCTTGGCCCGGCCAGCAACTCGCCGGAAGTCCTCGAACAGCTGATTCTGGCTGGTTTGGACGTTGCCCGTCTGAACTTCTCCCACGGCACCCCGGACGAGCACAAGGCTCGCGCCAAGCTGGTGCGTGACCTGGCCGCCAAGCACGGCCGCTTCGTCGCACTGCTGGGTGACCTGCAAGGCCCGAAAATCCGTATCGCCAAGTTCGCCAACAAGCGTATCGAGCTGAAGATCGGTGACAAGTTCACCTTCTCCACAAGCCACCCGCTGACCGAAGGCACCCAGGACGTGGTGGGTATCGACTACCCGGACCTGGTCAAGGATTGCGGCGTCGGTGACGAGTTGCTGCTGGACGATGGCCGCGTCGTGATGCGCGTCGACACCGCCACGCCGACTGAACTCAATTGCACCGTGATCATCGGCGGCCCGCTGTCCGATCATAAAGGCATCAACCGTCGCGGCGGTGGCCTGACCGCTCCAGCCCTGACTGAAAAAGACAAGGCCGACATCAAGCTCGCTGCCGAAATGGAAGTGGACTACCTCGCGGTATCCTTCCCACGCGACGCCGCCGACATGGAATACGCCCGTAAGCTGCGCGACGAAGCCGGCGGCACCGCCTGGCTGGTGGCGAAGATCGAACGCGCCGAAGCCGTGGCCGATGACGAAACCCTCGATGGCCTGATCAAGGCGTCCGACGCGGTCATGGTTGCCCGTGGCGACCTGGGCGTGGAAATCGGTGACGCCGAACTGATCGGTATCCAGAAGAAGATCATCCTGCACGCACGCCGCCACAACAAGGCGGTGATCGTGGCGACCCAGATGATGGAGTCGATGATCCAGAACCCGATGCCGACCCGCGCCGAAGTGTCCGACGTGGCCAACGCCGTGCTCGACTACACCGACGCCGTGATGCTGTCGGCTGAAAGTGCCGCAGGCCCGTACCCGTTGGAGGCCGTACAGGCCATGGCGCGTATCTGCCTCGGCGCCGAAAAGCACCCGACCAGCAAGACCTCCAGCCACCGCATCGGCAAGGTCTTCGAAAGCTGCGACCAGAGCATCGCCCTGGCGGCCATGTACACCGCCAACCACTTCCCGGGCGTCAAAGCGATCATCGCCCTGACCGAAAGTGGCTACACACCGTTGATCATGTCGCGCATCCGCTCCTCGGTGCCGATCTACGCGTTCACTCCTCACCGCGAAGCCCAGGCCCGCGCGGCGATGTTCCGTGGCGTGTACACCATTCCGTTCGATCCGGCTTCGCTGGCACCGAACGAAGTCAGCCAGAAAGCCATCGACGAACTGGTCAAGCGCGGCGTCGTGGAGAAAGGCGACTGGGTCATCCTGACCAAGGGCGACAGCTACCACACCACCGGTGGCACCAACGGCATGAAGATCCTGCACGTGGGCGACCCTCAGGTCTGAGTGACACGCTGAAAAACAAAAGCCCCGCCCTGTGAATGGCGGGGCTTTTTACATTTCAAATGCGGGCTGATGTATCGGCATTTCAGGGCCTGGACATAAACCCCGACAACGCCGCAATCGCCTCCGGCGACCTCAATCGCTGGGCAAACAACGCCCCCTCCTCCTCGATCACCTGCCGCAACTGCTCGCGGTCGACGCTCTTCATCAATTGTTTGGTCACCTGCACCGCACCCGGCGCCAGGCTGTCAAAGCGCAAAGCAATTTCCCGCGCCTTGGCCAACGCCGCTTCACCATTGCCCAACGCCTCGCTGGCGATCCCCCATGCGGCGGCCTGCTCCCCGCTGAACCCCTCGCCCAGCAACAATAATTCGGCCGCCTTCGCATGCCCCAACAGGCGCGGCAGAATCAGGCTGGAACCGAACTCCGGGCACAGCCCCAGGTTGACGAACGGCATACGCAACCGCGCATCACGGCTGACATACACCAGGTCGCAGTGCAGCAGCAGGGTTGTACCAATCCCCACTGCCGCCCCAGCGACTGCGGCGACTACCGGCTTGCGGCAGTTGAGCAGGCTGTTCATGAAGTGAAACGGCGGACTGTCGAGGTCGCTGGGGGGATGCTGGAGAAAGTCGCCGATGTCATTACCGGCGGTAAAGCACTCGCTGCTGCCCTGGATCAGCACCGCGCTGATCTGCGAATCGGCATCGGCCTGCTCCAGCGCCTCGGCCAATTGCGTGTACATGGCGCGGGTCAGGGCGTTTTTCTTGTCCGGGCGATTGAGCTGCAGGGTCAGCAGCCCGCGCTCGCGTTGCAGCAGGATGGCGTCGGTCATGATGCGTCTCGCGGCTGTGGGGTTCAGCGCTCAACCACGGGGCAGGAACACATCGGCCAGCAGTTGATTGCGCGGCAGCCCGGCCAGGAACAGGCGCTTGGAAAAGGCCTCGACGCTGGCGGGGTGCCCGCAGAGTAAAGCCAGAGTTTGCCGTGAAACAAGCCGCAGTTGCGCCAATGCCTGGGTCAACCCCGCCGCCGTCCACAGTTCCACCGTCAGGTTCGGATGGCTGGCGGCCAGTTCCGCCAGGGGCTCGGCCAGGTAATGGCCGTCGGCATCATGGGCCAGGTGAATGACACGGATAGCCCCCTGGTGATCCTGGCGCAGCGCCTCGCGCAACACGCCCCACAACGGCCCCAGGCCGGTACCGGAGGCCAGCAGCCAGAGCGGCCGCGATTGCCAGTCGGGATCGTAGTGCAGCGCCCCGCCGCGCAACTCGCCCAGGCGCAGGCGATCGCCGACAGCCAACTGTCGAGCGGCAGCGCTGAACGCGCCGGGCTGGCGGCAATCGATATGAAACTCCAGGAACCCATCCTCCTCGGGCAAGCTGGCCAACGAATATGGCCGCGCCACCGGCCCGGCCCACAGCACCAGGTGTTGCCCGGCGCGATAACGCAGGCCGCGTTCCGGCAGCAGGCGCAGGCACAGTACCGTCGCGCTCAACCAGTCGGTGCTCACCACCTGGGCCGGCAAACCGTCACGCAGCGGGTCAAATGCTTCGACCTGTACATCCCCCGTCACCTGGCACTGGCACGCCAGGCGCCAGCCATCCAGACGTTGTGCCGGGCTGAGGGCATCGGGTTGCCTGTCCTCCACCTCACCCCGGCAACGCACCAGGCAGGCATGGCAACTGCCCGCCCGGCAACTGTAGGGCACGGCCACACCCGCCTGGTTCAAGGCGTCCAACAGGTTGCTACCGGTGGCTACCGGCCAATGGCGTTCGCCGACGTGCAGTTCAGGCATGGAAACTCTCGAATCGAAAAGGCCCGCACAGGGAATCACGCCCGACAGAGTTTGACCATAGTCGGGTGTATCGGCCACCGCACCGGGTTATACTGCCGCGCCTTTTTAGCGTCGCGCCTGCACCACTTGGCGTGCCTTGGAAAGGTGTCTTCAGCCGACCGATGTACCCCACTGAAGCCACCTTTATTGAATGTTCCCTTATAGAGGAGCGCGACTCATGACCGTGATCAAGCAAGACGACCTGATTCAGAGCGTTGCCGACGCCCTGCAATTCATTTCCTACTACCACCCCGTTGACTTCATCCAGGCGATGCACGAAGCCTACCTGCGCGAAGAGTCGCCGGCCGCCCGTGATTCCATGGCGCAGATCCTGATCAACTCGCGCATGTGCGCCACCGGCCACCGCCCGATCTGCCAGGACACCGGTATCGTCACCGTGTTCGTGCGCGTCGGCATGGACGTACGCTGGGATGGCGCCACCATGGGCCTGGACGACATGATCAACGAAGGCGTGCGTCGCGCCTACAATCTGCCGGAAAACGTGCTGCGCGCTTCGATCCTCGCCGACCCGGCCGGTGCGCGCAAGAACACCAAGGACAACACCCCCGCCGTGATCCACTACTCCATCGTCCCGGGTAACACCGTGGAAGTGGACGTGGCCGCCAAGGGCGGTGGTTCCGAGAACAAGTCCAAGATGGCCATGCTCAACCCGTCCGACTCGATCGTCGACTGGGTGCTCAAGACCGTTCCGACCATGGGCGCCGGCTGGTGCCCGCCGGGCATGCTCGGTATCGGCATCGGTGGCACCGCCGAGAAAGCCGCGGTGATGGCCAAGGAAGTGTTGATGGAATCCATCGACATCCACGAGCTGAAGAAACGCGGCCCGTCCAACCGTATCGAAGAGATGCGCCTGGAACTGTTCGAGAAGGTCAACCAACTGGGCATCGGCGCCCAGGGCCTGGGTGGCCTGACCACCGTGCTCGACGTGAAGATCATGGACTACCCGACCCACGCCGCCTCCCTGCCGGTGTGCATGATCCCCAACTGCGCCGCCACCCGTCACGCACACTTCGTGCTCGACGGTTCGGGCCCGGCGTCGCTGGAAGCGCCACCGCTGGACGCCTACCCGGAAATCGTCTGGGAAGCCGGCCCGTCGGCCCGTCGCGTCAACCTCGACACCCTGACCCCGGAAGAAGTCCAGAGCTGGAAGCCGGGCGAAACCGTGTTGCTCAACGGCAAGATGCTCACTGGTCGCGACGCGGCGCACAAGCGCATGGTCGAGATGCTGAACAAGGGTGAAACCCTGCCGGTCGACCTCAAGGGCCGCTTTATCTACTACGTCGGCCCGGTGGATCCGGTACGCGAAGAAGTGGTTGGCCCGGCAGGCCCGACCACCGCAACGCGGATGGACAAGTTCACTCGCCAGATCCTTGAGCAAACCGGCCTTCTGGGCATGATCGGCAAATCCGAGCGCGGCCCGACCGCCATCGAAGCGATCAAGGACCACAAGGCCGTGTACCTCATGGCCGTGGGCGGCGCCGCTTACCTGGTGGCGCAAGCCATCAAGAAGTCACGCGTTGTCGCGTTCGCCGAGCTGGGCATGGAAGCGATCTACGAGTTCGACGTCAAGGACATGCCGGTCACCGTTGCGGTGGACAGCAAGGGCGAATCCGTACACATCACTGGCCCTGCCATCTGGCAGAAAAAGATCAGTGAGAGCCTGGCGGTAGAAGTGCAGTAAGCGCTTTCCCTGCAAGGATAAAGGCGACTGCGGCCCCATGGCCCAGTCGCCTTTTTTATCGCGCATGGTATGGTGCTCCCCCTTATTGCAGCTGTTCATATCCGTATGATCGCGATTCCTCGCCCCCTGCGCCTGACCTTTTACTCCCTATTGATCATCGCCGGTGCGTTGCTCGCCGCTGCCGTGGCGACCCGCCATGCCGAACGCCAGGCCCTGGTGGACGATGCGGCCCGTGCCAATCAGCAACTGGCGCTCTATGCCAACTCCCTGCACACCCTGATCGAACGCTACCGCGCCCTGCCCGCCGTGCTGGCGCTGGACTCGGAGATGATCAATGCCTTGAAGGGCCCGCTGGACGCCGCCACCCAGGACCTGCTTAACCGCAAGCTGGAGCGTATCAATGGTGCCGCGCAATCCTCCACGCTGGAACTGATGGACCGCACCGGCCTGGCCGTGGCCGCCAGCAACTGGGCGCTGCCGAGCAGCTATGTCGGGCACAACTACGCGTTTCGGCCCTATTTCAGCCAGACCAGGATCCAGGGCACCGGGCGCTTTTACGCGGTAGGCGTGACCACCGGGATTCCGGGGTACTTTCTCTCCAGCGCAGTGCTCGACGAACACCAGCAGTTCCTTGGCGCCATGGTGGTGAAATTGGAATTCCCTGAACTGGAGCGGGAATGGGCCCAGGGTAATGATCTGTTGTTGGTGAGTGACGCGCGCGGCATCGTGTTTATCGCCAACCAGCCAGGCTGGCGTTATCGCAACCTGCGACCGTTGACCGACAGCGACCTGGCCGAACTCAAGGCCACCCGCCAATACGACAAGAAACAACTGCTGCCGCTGGAAACCAGCAGCCTGCAGCGCTTCGACGACAACAGCCACCTGATGCGCGTCAACGGCCCCGACGGCAGCGCCAACTACATCTGGGAATCCCTGCCGTTGAAGGCCGAAGGCTGGACCCTGCATCTGTTGCGCAAACCGCAGTTTCCGTTTGAAGACCAACGCAATGCCGGCCTGGCCGCCGCTGGTTCCTGGCTGGCGCTGGTGTTCCTGGTGCTGTTCCTGAGCCAGCGCTGGCGCCTGGCCCGCTTGCGCCAGCGCAGCCGCGAAGAGCTGGAGCAATTGGTGGAAGAACGCACCCAGGCCCTGCGTACGGCCCAGGACGGCCTGGTGCAATCGGCCAAGCTGGCAGCACTGGGGCAGATGTCGGCCGCCCTGGCCCATGAAATCAACCAACCGCTGACCGCCCAACGTATGCAACTGGCCACCCTGCGCCTGTTGCTGGACCACGGTCGCGTGGACGACGCCTACAAGGCCCTTACGCCGCTCGACGACATGCTCACGCGCATGGCCGCGCTCACCGGCCACCTCAAGACTTTCGCGCGCAAAAGCCCCAGCGGCCTGCGCGAACGGTTGGACCTGGCCAGCGTGGTCGACCAATCCCTGCACCTGCTCGACGCACGACTGCGCGCCGAAGCCATCGGCGTCGTACTGGACCTGACCCGCCCCGCCTGGGTGCGCGGCGACGCGATCCGCCTGGAGCAGGTGCTGATCAACCTGCTGCGCAACGCCCTCGACGCCATGCTCGACAAACCGCATAAACGCCTGGAGATCCGCCTGCACGCCGACCAGCAGCTTTGGCTTTTGAGCGTCAGCGACAGCGGCGGCGGCATTGCCGAAGAACACCTGAACAACGTGTTCGACCCGTTCTTCACCACCAAGCCCGTGGGTGACGGCCTCGGCTTGGGGCTGGCGGTGTCCTACGCTATCGTGCACGAATTGGGCGGACGCCTCAGCGCCGGTAACCGGGGCGACGGCGCGGTGTTCACCCTGACCCTGCCTATCGCGCTGGAGACGTCGGACCTATGTTGAATGCGGTGATTGTGGTCGATGACGAAACCAGCATTCGCACGGCCGTGGAGCAGTGGTTGAGCCTGTCGGGGTTTGACGTGCAACTGTTCAGCCGTGCCGAAGCCTGCCTGGCGCAATTGCCCAAGGACTTTCCCGGGGTGATCTTGAGCGACGTGCGCATGCCTGGGCTCAGCGGCCTGGAGCTGTTGGCCGAGGTGCAGCGGCGCGATGCCGATTTGCCAGTGATCCTGCTCACCGGGCACGGTGACGTGCCGATGGCGGTGGAAGCCATGCGTGACGGCGCCTACGACTTTCTGGAAAAACCCTTCAGCCCCGACGCCCTGCTCAATAGCCTTCGCCGGGCGCTGGACAAACGCGGGCTGATCCTGGAGAACCGCCGGCTGCACCAACAGGCCGATCATCGCGAGCAGCTCGAATCCAGCCTGCTCGGGGTGTCGCGCAGCTTGCACACCCTGCGCCGCCAGGTGCTCGACCTGGCGAGCTTGCCGGTCAATGTGTTGATCCGTGGCGAGACCGGCAGCGGCAAGGAGCTGGTCGCCCGTTGCCTGCATGACTTCGGCCCACGGGCAAAGAAGCCGTTCGTGGCGCTCAACTGCGCGGCGATCCCAGAGCAACTGTTTGAAGCCGAGCTGTTCGGCCATGAAAGCGGCGCGTTCACCGGCGCCCAGGGCAAGCGCATCGGCAAGTTGGAGTATGCCCACGGCGGCACGCTGTTCCTCGACGAGATCGAAAGCATGCCCCTGGCCCAGCAGGTCAAACTGCTGCGCGTGCTGCAGGAGCAGAAGCTGGAGCGGCTGGGTTCAAACCAGAGCATCCGCGTGGACTTGCGCATCATCGCCGCCACCAAGCCGGACCTGCTGGAAGAGGCCCGCGCCGGACGTTTTCGCGAAGACCTGGCCTATCGGCTCAACGTGGCACAACTGCGCCTGCCGCCGCTGCGCGAACGCCGTGAGGATATTCCGCTGCTGTACGAACACTTTGCCCAAGAAGCCGCCGTCCGCCTGGGCCGCCCTGCCGAGCCGTTGAGCGGCCCGGCGCTGGGGCGCCTGCTCAGTCACGACTGGCCAGGCAATGTGCGTGAACTGGCCAACGTCGCCGAACGCCAAGTGCTGGGCCTTGGCGAGCCGGAACCGGAAGGCATCGAGGCCGGGCAATCGTTGGCGGCGCAGCAGGAGGCGTTTGAGGCCCATTGCCTGAAAGCCGCACTGACCCGGCACAAAGGCGATATCAAGGCCGTACTGGCCGAGCTGCAACTGCCCCGTCGGACGTTCAATGAGAAGATGCAGCGGCATGGGTTGGTGCGGGAGATGTTTCTCTAGGCCGTTTTTTGCAGCGCCTGCCAAGCCGTCATCGCGGGCGACCGCCCATGCCGAGCAGGGGCACATAGGCAAGCCCGGCGCCCCCCCCTACAAGTCTAACCATACAAGCTGGCTTGCCTGCGATAAGGTCGGCAGTCATAAGCGGATTTCCGCTCACCACCTCACATTTGTCAGCGACTTTTCGCTCAAAAAAAACCGCCCCCCTTCTAGACCGGGCCTTCATCTGCCTGGCACAGCTCCTGCTATAGCCGAAGCAGGCAGCGTTCGCGCCGCTCCATAAAAACAACTAGATGAAGGATCCTTCAATGGATAACTCCAACACTTTGCCTCTGGGGTCGGCGGCCGCGCCGGCACAGGAACGCACCACCACCAGCCGGATCAAATCGATCTTCAGCGGCTCGGTCGGCAACATGGTCGAGTGGTACGACTGGTACGTCTACGCCGCCTTCTCGCTGTACTTCGCCAAAGCCTTCTTCCCCAAAGGCGACACCACCGCGCAACTGCTCAACACCGCCGCGATCTTCGCCGTAGGCTTCCTGATGCGCCCGATCGGGGGCTGGCTGATGGGCCTGTACGCGGACCGCAAAGGTCGCAAGGCCGCGCTGATGGCTTCGGTACTGCTGATGTGCTTTGGCTCGCTGATCATCGCCCTGAGCCCGGGTTATGAAACCATCGGCGTCGGCGCTCCGATCCTGCTGGTGTTCGCTCGCCTGCTGCAAGGCCTGTCGGTAGGTGGCGAATACGGCACCTCGGCCACCTACCTGAGTGAAATGGCGACCAAGGAGCGTCGTGGCTTCTTTTCCAGCTTCCAGTATGTGACCTTGATTTCCGGCCAGCTCATCGCGCTGGCGGTGCTGATCGTGCTGCAACAAGTGCTCACCACCGAGCAGTTGTACGACTGGGGCTGGCGTATCCCGTTCGCCATCGGCGCCCTGTGCGCGGTGGTTGCGCTGTACCTGCGTCGCGGCATGGAAGAAACCGAGTCGTTCACCAAAAAAGAAAAAGCCAAGGAAAGCGCGATGCGCACCTTGATGCGCCATCCCAAGGAACTGATGACCGTGGTCGGCCTGACCATGGGCGGCACCCTGGCCTTCTACACCTACACCACCTACATGCAGAAATACCTGGTGAACACCGTCGGCATGAGCATCTCCGACTCCACCACCATCTCGGCGGCGACGCTGTTCCTGTTCATGTGCCTGCAACCGATTGTCGGCGGGCTGTCGGACAAGGTGGGGCGCCGTCCGATACTGATCGCCTTCGGCATCCTCGGCACCCTGTTCACCGTGCCGATCCTCACCACCCTGCACACTATCCAGAGCTGGTGGGGCGCGTTTTTCCTGATCATGGCGGCGCTGATCATCGTCAGCGGCTACACCTCGATCAACGCGGTGGTCAAAGCCGAACTGTTCCCCACCGAAATCCGCGCCCTGGGTGTGGGCCTGCCGTATGCACTGACCGTGTCGATCTTCGGCGGTACCGCTGAATACATCGCGCTGTGGTTCAAGAGCATCGGCATGGAGACCGGTTATTACTGGTACGTGACCGCGTGTATCGCGGTTTCGCTGGCGGTTTACGTGACCATGAAGGACACCCGCAAGCACTCGCGCATCACCACGGACTAACTGTCTGACGCGGTAAAAACCGTGGGAGCGGGCTTGCTCGCGAATGCATTCTGTCAGCTATCGAATGTGGTGACTGACACTCAGCATTCGCGGGCAAGCCCGCTCCTGCATTGGTTATGATGCGTACCCCAGAACCGAGTATGAAACAGGCCATGTCCGACGATATCCATTTCTACGAACCCGCCAACGGCCACGGCCTGCCCCACGACCCGTTCAATGCCATCGTGGGCCCACGGCCGATCGGTTGGATTTCATCACACGACCACGAAGGCCGCCTGAACCTGGCGCCCTACAGTTTTTTCAATGCGTTCAACTACATTCCGCCGATCATCGGGTTCTCCAGTGTCGGGCGCAAAGACAGCCTGAACAACATCGAACAGACCGGCGAGTTTGTATGGAATCTGGCCACCCGCCCGCTGGCCGAGCAAATGAACCAGAGTTGCGCGGCCGTCGCGCCGGACGTGAATGAGTTCGAATTGTCCGGCCTGACGCCAGTGGCCTCGAAGATCGTCGGCGTGCCGCGTGTAGGCGAGAGCCCGGTGTCGTTCGAGTGCAAGGTCACGCAGATCATCCAGCTGCAACGCGCCGATAAGGCGTTAGTGCCGAGCTGGCTGGTGCTGGGCGAAGTGGTCGCGGTGCACATTGCCAAGTGGCTGCTCAAGGACGGCATCTACGACACCGCCGCTGCCGAGCCGATCCTGCGTGGCGGCGGCCCGGCGGATTACTTCCAGTTGGGCCCGGAGGCGTTGTTCAAAATGCACAGGCCAGGCGCCACTCGCTGATTGGAGTGCAATGAAACCTGGGCAGGTGGTGTGGCCTAGTTTGCCGCAGTTTCCCAGGCCAACTGGCCTTCTTCATCCACATTCACAAGCCGCTCCAGCTGCACGGTGGCGGCATCGTCGGCATCGGAGGCGGTCTTGAACGTCTGCCCATCCAGGATCTTGTGGAACCGCGGGGCGCCCATGCCGTCCAGTGCCTTGACGGCAACGGCAGCGCTATAGCCATCCTCTCCCGGTACAACGGCGGAAACGGCTTCGTGGTGGGAAAATTGTTTACGTGCCATGTTGCAGGTCCTGGCCAATGGAAAGTCGGCCATTCTAACCCGTCAACCGGCGAGTTGCAGGTACTCGCCGTAGGCGTGGGCGGAAGCGTCGGTGAAGGTCTGGAAGTCCATGCTACGAACCACCATGTCGTTCAATAGCTCTGTAAAGATCATCAGCGCCGCAGAGTCGAAGTAGGCGCTCATCGCCTGCTCACTGCTCCAGAAACCGGAGATCAACCAGACATCAGGGTCGACCTGGGAATGCAGCAACGAGAATTGCAGGCAACCCTGAGCCTGGCGGCCCGGTTCGATCAAACTGCTCAAGCGTGCACCGAGTTCGGTGCTGCACCCGGTGCGGGCGCGGATAAAGGCCATATGGCTCGCGGGAATGGGGGTGGACATGTTCGACTCTCCCGTTGAGAAGTGATGCTCGGCAAGCACTGTGGGGGGCGTGTTGCCACAGGATCAAAGATAACGGCACGGATGCGGGCGCGGTTAGTCAATTCCTGCCGGCTTATTGCACAATCCTGCGAGAAGCCTAGAAGGGACGTTTGGCCGACAGGGTGTATTCCATGCGCCAACGCCGTGTTTCAGGGAGATGACAAGCCCCAGCCTTGCCTGATTAACGAAAGGCCGCAGGATCAGGCAAGGATTATGCAGAATCGACCTAACACTGTTTGAATAGCCGCCACTAAGCTGAGCCCATCACAGCAGCCTGCAGAGGACGCTCCATGCCGTCGCCCACTAATCAGCCCAGCCCCCTCGATGCCGAGATGGAAAAACAGCGCGCCGAACTGGCCAGTATCGTGCAGCGGCATACCTGGGAAGATGGCTCCTATGGCACGGCGATCACCTCGCTCTACCTGAACCGCCACAATACGCCGCGCGACTTCAGCCCGGTGCTGGTCGAGCCCGCCCTGTGCATCCTGGCCAGCGGCCGCAAGGAGGTGCGCCTGGCCGACGAAATCTTTGCCTATGACCCGCTCAATTACCTGGTGTTCTCGGTGGCGATGCCGGTGGCCGGGCGTATCCTCGATGCCACGCCCGACGATCCCAACCTGTCGGTGCGTATCAATATCGACCCGGCGCAGCTCACCGCGCTGATCGCCGAAGCCGGCCCGATGGGCGTGCCGTCGCGTCCGACATCACGCGGGATGTACGTCGACCGTATCGATACGCCATTGCTCGACGCCGTGCTGCGCCTGGCGCGCCTGCTGGACTCACCGAAAGACATCGCCATGTTGGCACCACTGATCAGTCGGGAAATTCTCTACCGCTTGCTGCGCGGGCCTCAGGGTTATCGCTTGTATGAAATAGCCGTGGCCAACAGCCAGAGCCATCGGGTCAGCCAGGCGATCAAGTGGCTCAACCGCAACTACGAGCAGCCTTTGCGCATCGATGACCTGGCCAAGGAAGTGAACCTCAGCGTCTCGACCTTGCACCACCGCTTCAAGGCGATCACCGCCATGAGCCCGCTGCAGTATCAGAAACAGCTGCGCCTGCAGGAAGCGCGCAGGCTGATGATTGCCGAAGGGTTGGAAGCCTCGGCGGCGGGGTATCGGGTGGGGTATGAAAGCCCCTCGCAATTCAGCCGGGAGTACAGCCGGTTGTTTGGCGCACCGCCGTTGCGGGATCTGGCCAGATTGCGCCAAAGCGTCTGACACATTTTGCCCGCGTGCATTCAGTCCAGACCGCGGGGCAGTTGGAGCGTCACCCGCAACCCACCCTCACGCAAATTCTGCAAACTCACTTCGCCGCCATGGCTGTGGGCAATATTGCGCGCAATGCCCAGGCCCAAGCCATACCCCTGTTGCTGCCCGGCCAGGCGGAAGTGCGGTTCGAACACCTGCTCCAGGCGTTGCTCCGGAACGCCAGGGCCTTCGTCATCGACATGCAGGACAAACTCCGCGCCGTCATCCTCGATATGCAAATGCGCGTTCTGCCCGTACTTGAGGGCGTTGTCGATCAGGTTGCCGATGCACCGCTTGAGCGCCAGCGGTTTGCCGGGGTAAGCCGCCAGAGCCGCGCCATCGAGGGTGACGCGACCGTTACCGTTGGGCGCCACATAAGGCTCCACCAGGCACTCGAGCACATGGTTGAGGTCGACCGGTTGGATGTTCTCGTGGATATCGGTGTCTTTCACGCACTGCAGCGCACCTTTTACCAGCAACTCCAGTTCATCCAGGTCGCGGCCGAACTTGGCTTGCAGGTTCTCGTCTTCCAGCAGTTCCACGCGCAGGCGCAGACGGGTGATGGGCGTGCGCAGGTCGTGGGAAATCGCGCTGAATAACTGGCTGCGCTCGGTCAGGTAGCGGCTGATGCGCTCGCGCATGGCATTGAACGCGCGTCCCACTTCCACCACTTCGCTGCCGCCGCCTTCGGCCACCGGCTCCACATCGGCGCCCAGGGACATATCCCGCGCCGCCCGCGCCAGGCGCTTGAGCGGCCGGCTCTGCCAGTGCACCAGCAGGCCGATGAACAACAGCAGAAAACCGCTGGTCAACACGATGAACCACACCTGCTGGGAGGGCAGGCCCTGCTCTTCGAGGCTGGTGTAGGGCTCGGGCAACAGCGAGGCGATGTACAGCCATTCGCCGGGGGCGAGTTGGATCTGGGTGACCAGCACCGGCGGGTTCACCGGCTCCAGGGTCAGCGCGTAATGGGCCCAGGAACGCGGCAACTCATCGAGCTTGAGGCCGGCGTTGAAAATACGCAGGTCTTCGGCGCTGACGAACTCCACCGAGATATGCACATCGGCGCCGAGGGTCTGGCGCAGCACTTCATCCACCGCCACCAGCACCGCTTGTTTACGCGGGGTTTCGGGCAAGACCTGCATGTCCAGCGGGCGATCATTGAGGGTCACCACAAACCGCGTGCCGCCCATGCTGCGCAACTGGTCCAGGACCAACGGGCGATAGGCCACCGGCAGCGAACGGAAATAACTCACACTGGCGGTCATCGAATGCGCCAGGCTGCGGGCGCTGGTGACCAGCCCTTCGAGCTGGGTGGCGCGCAATTGCGAGACCCAGATCACGCTGGACAGCGCCTGGGCGAACAGCACCGCCAGCAAAGTCAGCAGCAGCATGCGCCCCAGCAGTGAGCGCGGTACCGGCAAGCGCCGACGGCGTTCGCTCAGGTGTTCAGTGGGCATTGCCGGCAACCACGCTGGCTGCCAGTTGATAACCGCTGCCACGCACGGTGCGGATCAGCCTGGGGGGTTTCTCGGTATCACGCAGGCGTTGGCGCAGGCGGCTGACGGCCATGTCGACGATACGGTCCAACGGCATCAGGTCGCGGCCACGGGTGGCGTTGCCGATGGTGTCGCGGTCGAGAATCTGTTGCGGGTGGTCGAGAAACAATTTCAGCAGAGCAAAGTCGGCTCCGGAAAGGATCACTTCTTCACCGTCAACGTGGAACAGACGGTGGCTGATCATATCCAGGCGCCACTCATCGAACACCAGCACATCACCAGCACCGCTGCGTTCCTGGCCGAACTGGCAACGGCGCAACAGCGCCTTGATACGGGCCTGCAACTCGCGGGGGCTGAACGGCTTGCCGATGTAGTCGTCGGCGCCCAGCTCCAGGCCGATCACACGGTCGGCCTCGTCGGAACTGGCGGTGAGCATGATGATCGGCACCTGCGCCTGGCGCGGGTGCTGGCGAATCCAGCGGCAGAGGCTGAAGCCGTCTTCGTCCGGCAACATCACGTCCAGGATGACCAGGTCGCACGGCGCCTCGTTCATGGCCTGGCGGAACCCCGCGCCATCCGGTACGCCACGTACCTGGAAGCCGGCGCGACTGAGGTAGGTTTGCAGCAATTCGCGGATTTCCTGGTCGTCGTCGACGAGGAGAATCGATTTACTGATTACGCTCACGGGGTCCTCCTTGTTGTTATGGCTGTAGGAGCGAGCTTGCTCGCGAAAAACCTGAGCCTGACGCGTATAACCTGATGCGCTGCGTTATCGTTGACGTTTTTCGCGAGCAAGCTCGCTCCTACATTGCAAAAGCCTGCTCGAGCGCCACACCCGCCCCGGTCAACCCGGAATACGGCGCGGTCACCAGCCACACCGGAATGCCCTTGAAGTAGTCGCTCATGCAGCCTTTGTCACTGAAGCTTTTGGCGAAACCGCTGTGGATAAAGAAGTCGGCAAACCTCGGTATCACCCCGCCCACGATGTACACGCCACCGCGCCCACCGGTGGTCAGCACGTTGTTACCGGCCACGCGGCCCAGCCAGATGCTGAACTGATCCAACACTTCCATCGCCACCGGATCGCCGGCCAGGCCCGCCGCCGTAATGGCTTCGGGGGTGTCCAGGACCGGGGGGTGCCCGTCCACCGCACACATTGCCCGGTACAAACGCGGTAGGCCGCCACCGCTCAACACGCTTTCGGCGCTGACGTGGCCGATCTCGTTGTAAATATGCTGCCACAGCTGGGCTTCCCGCGGGCTGCTCAGGGGCAGGTCGACATGGCCGCCCTCCCCCGGCAACGCCGCGTAACGGCCCGCGCCGAGGTCCAGCAGGGTACCGACGCCCAGGCCCGTGCCCGGGCCGATCACCACTGCCGGGCGCAAAGGTTCCGGCGTGCCTTCGCAGACCACGCGGAACTCGTCGGGCTTGAGGCGGGTCATGCCCAGGGCCATGGCCGAGAAGTCATTGACCAGCAGCAGTTCGTCCACCTGCAAAGTCTTGCAGAACGCCGTCTTGCTCAGGCGCCAGTGATTGTTGGTGAATTTGAATTCATCACCGCTCACCGGCCCGGCCACCGACAGGCACACGGCGCCGATGTCGCCGTTGTCCAGGCCTTCTTCCTGCAGATAGGCCTTGATCGCCTCTTCAGGGCTCGAGTAGTCCACCGTGGCATGCACACGAATCGAATGCAGTGCCGAATCTCGCCACAACGCAAAACGGGCGTTGGTACCCCCGATGTCACCGACCAGCGCAAGCTTCACTTAAGCGTCTCCAAGGCAGAGGTAAAGGCGCTGGCGCCCTGCTCTGCGGAGCTTGCGGCCAAGCGCATGAATGCAAACAGTTCGCGACCGGCCCCCACGTTATTGCCCAACAGGCCCGTGGCAGGCGCGCGCGCGGCAAATTCTTCAGCGTCCACCTTAAGCTCCAAGGTGCCTGTCACGCCATCCACGCGAATGATATCGCCATCGCGCACCCGCGCCAGTGGCCCACCGCTCTGGGCTTCGGGGTTGACGTGGATCGCGGCGGGAATCTTACCCGAGGCGCCGGACATACGCCCGTCTGTCACCAACGCCACTTTGAAACCGCGGTCCTGCAACACCCCGAGGAACGGCGTCATCTTGTGCAGTTCGGGCATACCGTTGGAGCGCGGGCCCTGGAAACGCATCACCGCGACGAAGTCTTTTTCCAGCTGGCCGGCCTTGAACGCATCGGCCAGGTCCTGCTGGTCCTGGAACACCACCGCCGGGGCTTCGACGATTTGATGCTCAGGGGCCACGGCGGAGACTTTCATCACGCCACGGCCGAGGTTGCCTTCCATCACACGCAAGCCACCTTCCGGCGAGAACGCGCGGGCGACGGGGCGCAGGATGTTTTCGTCGAGGCTTTCGATGGGCCCGTCGCGCCAGACCAGCTCGCCATCGACCAGGAAAGGCTCCTGGATATAGCGGCTCAGGCCCTTGCCGGCCACGGTGTTGACGTCTTCGTGCAGCAGGCCGGCCTCGAGCAGTTCGCGGATCAGGAACGACATACCGCCCGCCGCCTGGAAGTGGTTGATATCGGCCTTGCCGTTCGGATACACGTGGGACAGGGTCGGCACCACCTCGGAGAGGTCGGCCATGTCCTGCCAGGTGAGGATGATGCCCGCCGACATGGCGATGGCCGGCATGTGCAGGGTGTGGTTGGTGGAACCGCCGGTGGCGTTGAGGGCAACGATGGAGTTGACGATGGATTTCTCGTCGACGATCTCGCCGATCGGCGTGAAGTTGCCGTTGGCCTTGGTCAGGCGCGTGACCTGATGCGCGGCTTCGCGGGTCAGCGCATCACGCAGTGGCGTGTAGGGGTTGACGAACGAGGCGCCCGGCAAGTGCAGGCCCATCACTTCCATCAGCAACTGGTTGGTGTTGGCGGTGCCATAGAAGGTGCAGGTGCCGGGGCTGTGATAGGACTTCATCTCCGACTCCAGCAGTTCCTCGCGGCTGGCCTTGCCTTCGGCGTAGCGCTGGCGCACATCGGCTTTCTGCTTGTTGGAGATGCCCGACGGCATGGGCCCGCCGGGCACGAAGATCATCGGCAGGTGGCCGTAGCGCAGGGCGCCCATCATCAGGCCGGGCACGATCTTGTCGCAGATACCCAGCATCAGCGCGGCGTCGAACATGTTGTGGGACAGCGCGACCGCCGTGGACATGGCGATCACTTCACGGCTGAGCAGGCTCAGTTCCATGCCCGGCTCGCCCTGGGTCACGCCGTCGCACATGGCTGGGGTGCCGCCGGCGAACTGGCCGACCGAGCCGACTTCGCGCAGGGCGTTCTTGATCTGTTCAGGAAAATGCTGGTACGGCTGATGCGCCGAGAGCATGTCGTTATATGAAGAAACAATTGCCACGTTGGCGGCATTCATCATGCGCAGGCTGTTTTTGTCTTCGGTGCCGCAACCGGCCACGCCGTGGGCGAAGTTGGCGCATTGCAGCTTGCCGCGCATCGGACCGTCGCTGGCAGCGCCGCGAATGAGCGCAAGGTAAGCCTCGCGGGTGGCGCGGCTGCGGGCAATAAGCCGTTCGGTGACCTCAAGAACGCGGGGATGCATGTGTAGAACTCCAGGCTAACGGATGTGGCGACCTGAGTGTCTATGCTGATCAAACGCCCGCAGCTCATGGGATGGCAGAGAGTCGTTTGGATCATCGGACCAGTTGATTCAGGTCACTCGTTGTAGATTGAACAAAATATTGCCACTAAAAAGGCTTGTTTTCTATTTTTATGCGAATAATCTTGTAATTCTTACAACAAATCGACGACAGGCACTTTCCAATGACTCTACGTATCGCAATCAATGGTTTTGGCCGTATCGGCCGTAATGTCCTGCGCGCACTGTATACCCAAGGCTATCGCCAGGATTTGCAGATCGTCGCCATCAATGATCTGGGCGACAGCTCGATCAATGCCCACCTGCTCAAATACGACACCGTCCATGGCACATTCGAAGCAGAGGTCGCCCACGATCAGGAAAGCCTGACCGTCAATGGTGACCGGATTGCCGTCAGTGCCATTCGCAACCCGGCCGACCTGCCGTGGGCTGCACACAAGATCGACGTGGTGTTCGAATGCACCGGCCTGTTCACCGACCGTGACAAGGCTGCCGCCCATATTAGCGCCGGCGCGCGCAAGGTGATCATCTCGGCACCGGCCAAGGGCGCGGACGCCACCGTCGTCTACGGCGTCAACCATGACATTCTGCGTCAGTCCCACCAGATCATCTCCAACGCCTCGTGCACCACCAACTGCCTGGCGCCGGTTGCCCAGGTGCTGCACCGCGAGCTGGGCATCGAAAGCGGCTTGATGACGACCATTCATGCCTACACCAACGACCAGAATCTGACCGACGTCTACCACACCGACCCGTACCGCGCGCGCTCGGCCACCCAGAACATGATCCCGAGCAAGACCGGCGCCGCCGAAGCGGTGGGCCTGGTGCTGCCGGAACTGGCCGGCAAGTTGACCGGCATGGCCGTGCGCGTGCCGGTGATCAACGTGTCGCTGGTGGACCTCACCGTACAGCTGAAAAAAGAAGCCACGGCGGAGGAAGTCAACGCACTGCTCAAGGATGCCAGCCAGCATTCGAAAATCCTCGGCTACAACACCCTGCCGCTGGTTTCCAGTGACTTCAACCATAACCCGCTGTCGTCGATCTTCGATGCCAACCACACCAAGGTCAGCGGCAAGCTGCTCAAAGTGCTGGCCTGGTACGACAACGAGTGGGGTTTCTCCAACCGCATGCTCGATAACTGCCTGGCGCTGTGCAACGCGGAATAACCCGAGCCTGAGCGCAGGTTTGTGTGGGAGCGGGCTTGCTCGCGAATGCGCTGTGTCAGGGGAATACAGTTTTAACTGACCCAGCGCATTCGCGAGCAAGCCCGCTTACACATTTGATTTGTGCAAGGCGAGGGAATAGCCACTTGCCATTTGAGTTGATGATAAGCATTATCATTAACTGAAAATCGGTCTGGTATCACTGTGAGCCAATCTCGCTTCAACCAAGTCTTTCTCACCCAAAGGGTGATTCTGCTACGCACCTTGCAGCGGATGGTGAACAACCACAGCACCGCCGAAGACCTGTTACAGGAAACCTACCTGCGCGTCACCCGGGCCCTCAGCGAGCGGCCAATCGATCACCTCGAACCCTTCGTCTATCAAACCGCACGCAACCTGGCGCTGGACCATTTGCGCTCGCGCAGGATTCAGGCCCGGACACTGCAGGAAGATGTACCGCTGAACATCCTGCAAAGCGTCGCCGCGCCCATCAGCACACCCGAAGACGCGACCCAGGCCGAGCAATTGCTGGAGCACCTGAGCGTCAGCCTGGGCCAATTGAGCGCGCGCCAGCAGCAGATATTCATCCTCAGCCGTCTGCACGGTTGCAGCTACCAGGAAATTGCCGACCAATTGAATGTGTCCTTGAGCACCGTGCAAAAGGAACTGAAATTGATCATGGCCATCTGCATAGGTGTGGCCGAGCGGCTGGATCAGCCTTAAGCTTCACCCGCAGAAGCGTCGACCCAAGCTGTAGGAAATATCTATAAAACGTGGCGAAGACCCGAGGAACCCCGTGAAGGCTCCGAATAAACTGCGCCCCCATGAGCTGGCTCATGAGGTGCTGCAAGACCCGGCGATGGACCAGGCCCTCGATTGGCTGATCGCCCTGCAGTGCCCGCAGCCCGGGCAACAGGCCGAATTTGAAGCCTGGCTGGCCGCCGCCCCCGCCCATGCCCAGGCCTTTGTCAAAGCTCAGGCCACCTGGGGTGGCGCGCCGGTGCACAGTGCCGCCGTCGCCCTGGCCGCGCCGCGCAGGCCCAGCGCCTGGCGCCGGGTCAAACCGCACTGGAAACCCTTGGCGACCGCTGCCGTGCTGCTGATTGGCATGCTCAGCTTCAGCAACCTGCCGGTGCGCCTGCAAGCTGACCACCTCACCGTGGTGGGTGAGCGCCAGCGCCTGCAGTTGGATGACGGTTCCAAAGTGTTACTGAATACCAATTCGGCCTTTTCCAGCAGCATCCAAGGCCATCGGCGCATCGCCCGCCTGTACCAGGGCGAGGCGTTTTTCGAAGTCGTGCCCTCCCCTGGCCTGCCACTGGAAATCGACGCCGGCCCCGTGCGCGCCAGCGTGCGCGATACCGCCTTCGCGGTGCGCTACCTCAATGGCGAAGCTCAGGTGCGGGTGCAACGCGGTGATGTCGACCTGAGCAACACCGTGAACGATGCCCGCGTGCGCCTGAGCGCCGGTGAAAGCATCCGCATCGGCCCCAAGGGTTTCGGCCAACCCGTGAAGCTGGATGCCAACAGGGACCTGGCCTGGGTGCAAGGCCGCCTGGTCTTCGAAAACTGCCCGATGAGCGAAGTGCTCGCCGAGCTGCGCCGCTATTACCCCGGCTGGATCGTCAACACCAACGACCAGCTCGCCAGTGTCGCGGTCACCGGCAACTACCGCCTCGACCAGCCGCTGGACGTGGTGCGCTCCCTGGCACACATCACCTCGGCCAAGCTCTCGGAATACCCGGCGCTGGTCATCCTCAACTAAATGAGAATAATTTTTACTCGATAGCCAGCGGTGGTACGTCTCGTCTTAGCCAATGCAACTGATTCCTATTTGATTCGGTTCGCAACTATAAGATTCGTACCCCGGAGCGCTCTCGATGTCCTCTCGTTTCAACCGCCGGTCTCTTTCGCCCGTCCTGTCCTTGCTGACCGCCGCCATCCTGCTGGCCGGCGCGCCGGTGCTGAGCGTCAGCGCCGCCGAACCTGCCCCGCGCAGCCACGACCACTACACCTTCAGCATCGAGCAACAACCGCTGGTCTCGGCACTCAACGCCTTCAGCGCCGTGACCGGTTGGCAGGTGGGCCTGCCCGCCGAGTTGGGCCAGGGCGTGTCGTCCCCAGGCGCGCGCGGCGCGTTGTCGCCAGAGAAAGCCCTCGACCGACTGTTGCTGGGCACCCACCTGAGCTACCGCAAACTGGGCAACAACACCATCGTCCTGGAAAAGCGCGCAGCGGGCAGCACCCTCAACCTGCAACAGGTGACGATCAGCGCCACCCGTAATGAGCAGGACGTCAACAGCGTACCGAGCAGTGTCAGCGTGCACGAACGCGAAGAACTCGACCGCCGGAACGTGAACAACATCCGCGAACTGGTGCGCTACGAGCCTGGTGTATCGGTCGGCGGCGCCGGCACGCGCGCGGGCAATGCCGGGTTCAACATCCGCGGGATCGATGGCGACCGCATTCTCACCCAGGTCGATGGCGTGGAAGTGCCGGACAACTTCTTCAACGGTCCCTATGCCAAGACCCGACGCAATTACGTCGACCCGGAAATCGTCAAGCGCGTGGAGATCCTGCGCGGCCCGGCTTCGGCCCTGTATGGCAGCAGCGCCATCGGCGGTGCGGTGAGCTACTTCACCCTCGACCCGGATGACCTCATCAAGCCCGGCCAGGATGTCGGCGCCCGCCTGAAGACCGGCTACAGCTCGGCCGACGAAAGCTGGCTGACCTCCGGTACCTTCGCCGGCCGTGTGCAGGACTTCGACGGCTTGCTGCACCTGAGCCAGCGCAACGGCCATGAAACCGAATCCTACGACGGCAACAACGCCACCGGCCTGGCCCGTACCGGCGCCAACCCGGAAGACGCGCGTACCACCAACGTCCTGGCGAAACTCGGCTGGAACTATGGCGATGACAACCGCCTGGGCCTGACGTACGAGAAGTACAAGGACGATCGCGACGTTAATCTGAAGAACGCGGTCGGAGGCCCGTTCATCGGCGGTCGGGGGTTCAATTTGTATCGAGCCCGCTCGGGCAACGACACCATTACCCGTGAACGCTTCGGCCTGGAGAACAGCGTGGCCCTCGAGTCGCCAATGGCCGACCGCCTCAAGACCAGCCTCAACTACCAGATCGCCAAGACCGACCAGACCACGGCAGAGGTCTATCAATCCGGCCGACGTGTGTTGCGCACCCGCGACACGCTTTACCAGGAAAAACAGTGGGTCTTCGACGCACAACTGGACAAGGCTTTCAGCCTCGCTGCCACCGACCACCAAGTGACCTACGGCACCACGCTCAAGCAGCAGAAAGTCACCGGTTCCCGCGAAGGCGCAGCCACCTGCCTGGCGGTGGGTTCCGGTTGCACGGCCATCGGCGCCCCCAGCCCGATGGCCAGCGACAGCGTGAAGAAGGCCAGTGACTTCCCCGACCCGACCATTAACACCTACTCGCTGTTCGCCCAGGACCAGATCAGCTGGGACAAATGGACCTTCCTGCCGGCCCTGCGCTATGACTATACCCAGCTCAAACCCAAGCTGACCCAGGCGTTCCTCAACACCGTCAACCCGACCGGCGCGTATACCGTCGATGGCAAGGACAAAACCTGGCACCGCGTCACACCCAAGTTCGGCCTGACCTACGCCCTGACCGACCACTACACCTGGTTCGGCCAATACGCCGAGGGCTTCCGTACCCCGTCCGCCAAGGCATTGTATGGACGCTTCGAAAATCTCAACCTGGGCTACACCGTCGCGCCCAACCCCGACCTCAAGCCGGAAACCAGCAAAGGTCTCGAAACCGGGATTCGCGGCAGGTTCGACGCAGGCTCCTTCGACATCGCGGTGTTCTATAACAAGTACCGCAACTTTATCGACGAAGACAACGCGGTTGTCGGCGGCACTGTCGAGCAGTTCCAGGCGGTCAATATCAAGCGCGCCACCATCAAGGGCGCGGAAGCCAAGGGGCGCCTGAACCTGGATGCGTTCGGCGCACCGAAAGGCCTGTATACCCAAGGTGCGATTGCCTACGCCTACGGGCGCAACGACGACAATGGCGAGCCACTCAACAGCGTCAACCCACTCAAGGGTGTGTTCGGCCTGGGCTACGACCAGGACAACTATGGCGGCCTGCTGAGCTGGACCCTGGTGAAGAAACAGGATCGCGTCGATAGCACGACATTCCACGCACCCGACGGCGGCACCGACGGCCCCTTCAAAACCCCGGGCTTCGGCATTCTCGACCTGACCGCCTACTACAAGGTCACCCCCGACGTGACCGTCAACGGCGGCCTCTACAACCTCACCGACAAGCAGTATTGGAACTGGGATGACGTGCGCAGCTACGACAGCGTCGGCGAAGCCGCTGTGACCGGCCCGGCCAACCTCGACCGCCTGACCCAGCCCGGACGCAACTTTGCGATCAATGTGATCTGGGATATCTGAAAACACCGCCCCCTCCCCTCGTCGAAACTTCATCGGCGAGGTGAGGATTTTTTACTGTGCCACGTCTTCTAGTTCGTCTAGTTGATAACCGCTCTCTTCAGGGCGACAAGGCGCTACTCTCTTCAAGGACTTTTTTCATGACCGCTTCCCCTACCGCAGAACGCCCGAGCCTGCGCTCCCAGCGCCTGAACCAGATCACCCACGCGCCGCACACCACACTGGACGCGCTGGTCAAAGCCCACGCACCGTTCGAAACCCAGGCCAACTTTGCCCGCTTCGTGGTGGCGCAGTACCTGTTTCAGTCGGAGCTGGTGGCCCTCTACAACGATCCCGAACTGATAGCGCTCATCCCGGACCTGGCCGACCGTTGCCGTGCCGACGCCGCCAGACTCGACCTCGCCGACCTGGACACCGAGGTGCCTGCATCGGTCGCCGGCGCGCTGCACAACCCGAGCAAGGCCCAAGCCCTGGGCTGGCTGTTCGTGTCCGAAGGTTCCAAACTGGGCGCTGCATTCCTGATCAAGCGCGCGGTGGGCCTGGGCCTGAGCGAAACCTTCGGTGCCCGCCACCTTGCAGAGCCGGTCGGTGGGCGTGCCGAAGGCTGGAAAACCTTCACCCGTACCCTCGACGCACTGGCCTTAAGCGCCGAAGAAGAAGCCGCCATGGAAAAAGGTGCGGTCGACGCGTTTGTACGCTTCACCGTGTTGCTGGAACAGGCGTACGCTACGGCCCCGGAACTGGCCTGAGGCCTGAATGGGAATGCCATTTGGAATGTGTGCGGGCTTGCTCTCGAAGGCAGCAGTCAAGGGATGAATGTGTTGACTGACACAGCGCTTTCGCGAGCAAGCCCGCGCCCACATTTGGATCTCATTTCAAGCTGACTTTATTTGCATCTTATTTTGCGCACCTAAATGACCGGCAAAACCCAATCCACCTCAAAAATCTCCCAGTTCCTCTTCGGCCTGCTGGCCTACGTCAGCCTGGGCATCGGGTTGGTGGCGATTGTCGTGCCGGGTTTGCCCACCACCGAATTCATCCTGCTGGCCGCCTGGGCCGCCACCAAAAGCTCGCCACGCCTCAGCGCCTGGCTGGAAAACCACCGGCTGTTCGGGCCGATCCTGTTCAACTGGCGCAACGGCAGGATCATTGCGCGCCGGGCCAAGGTCAGCGCCACGGTGAGCATGCTGGTGTGCGCGATCCTGATGCTGGTGCTGCTTGACCACGGTTGGCCCATTTACCTGGCCATTGCCGGGATGGGCCTGGGCAACCTGTGGATCTGGTCGCGCCCCGAGAAGCTTGCACAGCCCGTATAACGGCGCGTCCGGATTGTTCCAACCGCTCATCACCTCTCACTCATGAATTGATTTATGACGCCGATGTTTCAGACAAGGTGCTGAATGGAATTGGCTCTGCTGCTTGCCGACCAACAAGCCCACTCGTGAGTGAACCTATGTTCGACACCCTCTCTATCCGCTTGAAAATCGTATTGCTGTCAGGTCTCTGCCTGTTGGGGGTGATTGCACTGGTGGTCGGCATCAACATGTACAACACCAGCCAGAACGATCAATTGGTCAGTGATTCCAGCTCACGAATGCTCAGCGCCAGCGTGGAGCAGCTGCTGCAAGCCAAGGCCGGCGAACAGGCCGCGCATTTGCAGAAAACCTTCGGCGACAGCCTGATAGCGGTGACCGCCCTGGCCGACCGGGTCAAGGACCTGCGCGTCACGGCCAGCAAGCGAAGCCTGGAAGCCGGCGCGTTGCGCGAAGAACTCAACCAAAGCCTGAAAACCGCGTTCGACCGCAACAGCAAAGTGCTGGGTTTCTGGCTGACGTTCGAGCCCAACGCCCTGGATGGCAAGGACAGCGAATTCGTCGACGACAAAGCGCACTTCTCCAACGATAAAGGGCGCTTTGCCAGCTATTGGAGCCGCGTTGGCGGCGAGAGCTTGAACACGGTGATGGTCGAGGACGACCTGAACAAGACGACCCTCACCCTCAACGGTACGCCCTACAACATCTGGTACACCTGCCCACGGGACACCCGCAATACGTGCCTGCTGGACCCGTATGAAGATACGGTAGCCGGCAAATCCGTGCTGATGACCACCATCGCCCAGCCACTGATCGTGGACGGCAAAATGATCGGCGTGGTCGGTGTCGACATCGCCCTCACCGCCCTGCAAGCAACCACCGACGCGGCACAAAAAGACCTGTTCAAAGGCGCGGCGCACCTGGAGATTCTCTCCAGCACCGGCCTGATTGCCGCCTACAGCGGCGAGCCGGCCAAGATCGGCAAGAACCTGGTCGACACCCTCGGCGCCGAAGGCAAGGAAATCGTACAACTGCTGGCCACCGATAACCGCATGATCCGTGAACAGGGCGACACCATTAGCGCCGTTTTCCCGGTCAAGCCGATTGCCGACGCCAAATCCTGGGGCGTGGTGGTCAAGCTGCCAAAAGCCGTGATGCTGGCCGACTCCGTCAAGCTGCAGAGCGTACTCGATGAGGCTCACGCGGCAGGCACGCTCAAAGCCTTGCTGGTCGCAACCGCCGCCGGCTTGCTGGGGTTGCTGCTGATCTGGCTGACCGCTACCGGCGTCACCCGCCCGATCAACAGCGTGGCCGCCATGCTCAAGGACATTGCCAGCGGCGACGGCGACCTCACCCAACGCCTGGCTTACGCCAAGAAAGACGAATTGGGCGAACTGGTGACATGGTTCAACCGCTTCCTCGACAAGCTGCAACCGACCATCGCACAGATCAAGCAAAGCATCAGCGAAGCGCGGGGCACGGCTGATCAGTCATCGGCGATTGCCCGCCAGACCAGCGAAGGCATGCAGGTGCAGTTCCGCGAAATCGATCAGGTGGCCACGGCTTCCAACGAAATGAGCGCCACCGCCCACGATGTGGCCAACAGCGCCTCCAACGCCGCCAACGCGGCACGTGGCGCCGATCAGTCGGCGCGTGAAGGCATGTCGATCATCGAGCAAAGCACCCGCGACATCACCACCCTCGCCGAAGCCGTCAGCAAGGCCGTGAGCGAAGTGGAGACTCTCGCGGTCAACAGCGAGCAGATCGGGTCAGTCCTGGAGGTGATTCGCAGCATCGCCGAGCAGACCAACCTGCTGGCGCTCAACGCCGCGATCGAAGCCGCACGCGCTGGGGAAAGCGGCCGAGGGTTTGCGGTGGTGGCCGACGAAGTACGCAACCTGGCCAAGCGCACCCAGGATTCCGTGGAAGAAATCCGCCAGGTGATCGAACGCATCCAGAGCGGTACCCGTGGCGTGGTGGCGACCATGCATTCAAGCCAGAGCCAGGCCCAAAGCAATGCCGGGCAGATCCATCAGGCGGCGCAGGCCCTGGGCAAGATCAGTGATGCCGTCACGGTGATCAGCGACATGAACCTGCAAATCGCCAGCGCCGCCGAACAGCAGAGCGCGGTGGCCGAAGAGGTCAATCGCAACGTCTCGGCGATCCGCACCGTGACCGAAACCCTCACCGGCCAGGCCACCGAGTCGGCGGCCATCAGCAGCCAGCTCAACGCGCTGGCCAGCCAGCAGATGAAGTTGATGGATCAGTTCAAGGTTTAAGCCGGCGGATTCACTGAGGAGGACCGCGGGGTTCAGAGGCCGGGCCAGGCGCGGACAAAAGCCTTCAGGTCTTCCTTCGGCGCGGTACGCGGCGGGTTCTGTGGCGTGCCCAGGTAGAGCAAGCCAATCACTTCCTCATCCGCCGTCAGCCCCAGGCCTTGAGCGACATGGGCCGAGTAGCACAATTCGCCAGTGCGCCACACCGCGCCAATCCCCTGGGCGTAGGCCGCCAGTAGAATGCCATGGGCCGCACAGGCAGCCGCCAGCCGCTGTTCGGACTTAGGCACTTTGAAGTGTTCCTGCAAACGGGCGATCACCACCACCACCAGCGGGGCGCGCAACGGGCCGTTCAGGGCTTTGTCGACAGCGGCCTGCGGCGCGTCGGCATCTTGCAGGCGCAGGGCCTGGGCCAGCAGCGTGCCCATCTGCTCACGGGCGGCGCCTTCCACGGTGAGGAAACGCCACGGACGCAGTTGGCCGTGGTCCGGCGCACGCATGGCCGCAGCAAACAGCACATCGCGCTGCTCCTGGGTCGGGGCCGGCTCCAGCAAACGTGGTACGGAAACCCGGTTGAGCAAAGCGTCGAGAGCCTGCATTGGCCACCTCCAGAGAAAAATGTGCGGTTATTCTAGCTGGAATAAAACGGGTTGCCACCAAACGATAATTGCTCTTATTCAATCCGCCCCGCCCTGTTAGACTTTGCCCCCTTATTTTCAGCCTTCGTCCGGGAAACTCGATGTTCCGTTTGCCTTTTCGCCTGTGCGCAGTGTTGCTGGCCTTGAGCCTGGTCGCGTGTGATGACGCCCCACGTTTCACCCAGGCCGAGCCGGGCGAAGCCCAGGCGGGTGGCGCGGCGACGGTGAACAAGCGCGACCAGAACGCGTTTTCCCTGCCATCGGCCAACCTGTCGCCCACGCGCCGCCTGGATTTCAGCGTCGGCAACAGCTTCTTTCGCAGCCCCTGGGTGATCGCGCCGTCCACCACCACCGCGCGCGATGGCCTCGGCCCATTGTTCAACACCAACGCCTGCCAGAACTGCCATATCAAGGACGGCCGTGGCCACCCACCGCAGCCCGACGCAGCCAACGCGGTGTCCATGCTGGTACGCCTGTCGATCCCGGATGCACCGCCCTACGCCAAGCTCATCGAACAGCTCGGCGTAGTGCCCGAACCGGTCTACGGCGGGCAATTGCAGGACATGGCCGTGCCGGGTGTGGCACCGGAAGGCAAGGTGCGAGTCGACTACACGCCGGTCAACGTCACCTTCAAGGACGGCACCGTCGTCGAGTTGCGCAAGCCGGACCTCAAGATCACCCAGCTCAGCTACGGCCCGATGCACCCGCATACCCGCTTCTCCGCGCGCATCGCGCCGCCGATGATTGGCCTGGGTCTGCTCGAAGCCGTCAGCGACGCCGACATCCTGCGCAATACCGAGCCCAAAAGCGCCGACAAAGAAGCCCTCATCGGCCGCGCGAACTGGGTCTGGGATGATGCCAGGCAAAAAACCGTGCTCGGGCGTTTCGGTTGGAAAGCCGGGCAGCCCAACCTCAATCAACAAAATGTTCACGCGTTTTCTGGTGACATGGGCCTCACCACGTCACTGAGGCCGTTCGATGACTGCACCGAGGCGCAAGCTTCCTGCAAACAGGCGCCCAACGGCAATGGCCCCGAGGGCGAACCGGAAGTCAGCGATAACATCCTGCGCCTGGTGCTGTTCTATACCCGCAACCTTGCCGTGCCGGTACGCCGCGACGTCAATAGCCCGCAAGTGCTGGCCGGGAAGAACCTGTTCTACCAGGCCGGTTGCCAGGGTTGTCACAAGCCGTCGTTCACCACGGTGGCCAATGCCGCCGAACCGGAACTGGCCAACCAGGTGATCCGTCCCTACAGCGACCTGCTGTTGCATGACATGGGCGACGGCCTGGCCGACAACCGCAGCGAATTCAAGGCCGGTGGCCGCGACTGGCGCACCGCGCCGTTGTGGGGCATCGGCCTGACCCAAACCGTGAGTGGCCACACCCAGTTCCTGCATGACGGCCGCGCCCGCAACCTGCTGGAGGCCGTGCTCTGGCACGGCGGCGAAGCACAAGCGGCGCAGCAGCATGTGCTGTCCTTTAATGCCGAGCAGCGCGCTGCGTTGCTGGCGTTCCTGAATGCTTTATAAGCTTCGCCCCACTTACAAAAGGGAGCTCGACATGTTCCGTCCCAAGTTGTTGTTCACCAGCCTGGCCGCCCTCGCCCTTGGCGCCTGCTCGCCCCAGGACCCGCAAGCCGTGACCTCGGCGGCGATCGCCAAGCAAGTGATCCTGCCCACCTACAGCCGCTGGGTCGAAGCCGACCGCCAACTGGCCGTCAGCGCCCTGGCCTACTGCCAGGGCAAGGAAAGCCTGGACACCGCCCGCGCCGACTTCCTCCACGCGCAAAAAGCCTGGGCCGAGTTGCAACCGCTGCTGATCGGTCCGCTGGCCGAGGGTAACCGTGCGTGGCAGGTACAGTTCTGGCCGGACAAAAAGAACCTGGTGGGCCGTCAGGTCGAGCAACTGGTCGAAGCCCAGCCGCAGATCGATAGCGCCGCACTGGCCAAGTCCAGCGTGGTGGTACAAGGCCTGTCGGCCTACGAATACATCCTCTACGACGCCAGGACCGACATCGCCGACGACGCGCAGAAAGCCCGTTATTGCCCACTGCTGGTGGCCATCGGCGAGCGCCAGAAGGCCCTGGCCGAAGAGATCCTGGCCAGCTGGAACAGCACCGACGGCATGCTCGCGCAGATGACCAAGTTTCCCAACCAGCGTTACGCCGATTCCCACGAAGCCATCGCCGACCTGCTGCGTGTGCAGGTGACCGCCCTGGACACCCTGAAGAAAAAGCTCGGCACGCCGATGGGCCGCCAGACCAAGGGCATCCCGCAGCCGTTCCAGGCCGATGCCTGGCGTAGCCAGTCTTCCCTGCAAAGCCTCGAAGCCAGCCTTGCCGCTGCCCAGACCGTCTGGGTCGGCGTCGACAACAAGGGCCTGCGTGGTTTGCTGCCGTCGGACCAAAAGCCGTTGGCTGACAAGATCGACGCCGCCTATGCCGCGTCGCTCAAGCTGTTCGCCAGCAACCAGCGCACGCTCAACGAATTGCTCGGTGATGATGCCGGGCGCCAGCAGCTCAACGACCTCTACGACAGCCTCAACGTTGTCCACCGTCTGCATGAAGGCGAGCTGGCCAAGGCGCTGGGCATCCAACTGGGCTTTAACGCCAACGACGGTGACTGATGATGCTCAGGCGACAGGCTTTGGCCATTGGCAGCGCAGTGCTTGGCGCACTCACGCTGGGCGGCTGGACGCTGTTCAGGCAGAAGGACAAGGGCCCGCTGCTGCTGTCGGCGCGCGATGATGCGGACGGCAACCACTATGCCGTCGGCTATCGCCTGGACGGCCAGCGGGTGTTCGCCACCCAGGTCGGCCAGCGTTGCCACGACATCATCCACCACCCGACGCTGCCGATTGCGCTGTTTGTCGCCCGTCGCCCGGGGACCGAGAGCTACCTGATCGACCTGCGTGATGGCGCGCTGCTGCAAACCCTCGCCTCGACCGCCAACCGCCACTTCTATGGCCACGCGGTCATCCACCACAGCGGCGACTGGCTGTACGCCACCGAGAACGACACCTCCGACCCCGGCCGTGGCCTGCTCGGTGTGTACCGGTTCGAAGGCGAGCGGCTGGTGCACAGCGGCGAGATAGCCACCCATGGCATCGGTCCGCACCAGGTGTCGTGGATGCCCGACGGCGAAACCTTGGTAGTGGCCAACGGCGGCATTCGCACCGAAGCCGAAAGCCGCGTGGAGATGAACCTCAACGCCATGGAGCCAAGCCTGGTGCTGATGCACCGCGACGGCACCTTGATCAGCAAGGAAACCCTGGGCCAGCAGATGAACAGCGTGCGCCATATGGGGATCGCCAGCGATGGCACCATCCTGACCGGGCAGCAGTTCATGGGCCCGTCCCAGGAGCGCTCCGAGTTGCTGGCGATCAAGCGCCCGGGGCAACCGTTCGTGGCGTTCCCGGTGGCGGACGAGCAACTGCAGGCGATGGGGCATTACACCGCCAGCGTCGCGGTGCACAGCCAGTTGCGCCTGGTTGCGCTGACTGCACCACGGGGCAACCGCTTCTTTATCTGGGATATGGACAGCGGCGCACTGCGCCTGGATGGGCCGCTGCCGGACTGCGCGGGAGTGGGGGCGGTAGCGGACGGTTTTGTCGTCACCTCGGGCCAGGGGCGTTGCCGCTTCTATGACTGCCGGCAGCAATCCCTGGTAGCAAAACCCTTGGAATTACCCGCGGGTCTCTGGGACAACCACCTGCACCTGATCTAGACAGGGTTTACCGCGGGAATAAAAAAAGGGCCTCGCATCGCAAGGCCCTTTCGGGGTGGTTTCAATCGATTCAACTTTGCGGCCTCATCGCTTGTGACATGCCAAACATGAACAGCAGTAACTGATGGTCAGGCTTGACCGCCGCACTCGTCTTGGCGACGCGCGGCAACAGGCATTGCCCATCCCCTTGCACGGCGCTGAGTACCTGGGTGCGAGGCTGTTCCCACGCGGCCAGGGCCAAGGCTGCAACGCCCAACGCCCCCACCAGGAACACACCTCGTGCTATTTCTAGCTTCATTTGGTTAATCCCTTGATAGCGCTGCCAAACGCCGTCTCGTAAAAGTAGCTGAGTTTTGCCCAGTCGCTGTCGCTCCACGACGAATGGCGACGCAGTTGCCGCATGTCATGGGACGCCGCCCGATAAGCGGTCAAGCGCTGGCGACACTTTTCAAAATCCAGCAGCGCCACTTCGACCTTGGCCGCATCATCCTCGCCCGTTACTCGCACGAAAATATGCTTGATATACAGGCAACCATGCTGCCAGCGGCCCTTGTGCATACGTGCAAGGGTTGCAGCCAACTCCTGCAGCACACGCTCGTGCACCTGCTCGCCGTAGCGTTCGCGGCCACCGGCGGCGTACCAGTTTTCTATTTCGTCAAAGCCATCGAGGGCCGCAGTGACCAGCAATGCCTTCCAGCGGTGCTCGGGGTCACGACGCGCTTCGCAAAACACCATTTCCGGTACACGTACGTCCAGCAGGCGCAGGCCCTTGAGGGCATCGCGCTCGCGCAGCACGGTGGGGCGTCCAAACGGGTGCAGCCAACTGCGGTAGATGTGCCCGGTCTGGCGTTTGCTATAGAGCAAACGGCCATTGGCACTCATCACCCGCTGCACACCACTTTCACCGCCACGTCGGCGATTGGGTTCCTCCACCCATTCGCCTTGCTGGCGCCAGAAGTAATCGAACCGCTCTTCGGGAGCTACGTGACTGCCTGCTACGCACTCAACTGCCATCCTGTTACCTCTTGCGCAATACATACACTCGCCACATGGCGTAGAGGGGTATGAAGTCCAGGGAGTCCTGAACACGAAAACCAGCTTCTTCAAATTCTGCTTCAACAGTAGCAGCCGGTAACACGAAGCGGTTTTGGTAACCGTCCTGCTCACCGCTCTTGCGACGCCGCCCTTCAAGGCGCTTGCGCTTCCACGCTTTGAAATTGCCATCGACCCACAGCGAAATGATCACGCTGTCACGGGTAACCCGCTGAAACTCCCGCAATATCGCCAACCGGTGGGTCGGATCACCAATATGGTGCAACAGGCGCATGCAGAAAATGCTGTCGACCGAGTTATCCGGCAAATCGATATCAAAAGCGGATGTCTGCAAAGGCCGTACCCGTTTCACCACATCCGCCGGTTGGGCGACGGTGGCCACCTTCAACATCGAGGCCGAATTGTCGGCGCCGATGATCACGCGGTTGGGCTTTTCCGCCAGCAGCGGCCAGAAGCGCCCGGCACCGCACGGCAGGTCCAGCACCAGGCCAGGCTCACCGGCCATCGCCAGCGCGCCACGGGCCAATTGCTCGTCACGTTTGTGGGACAACCGGCGCGCCAGATTGTCCTGATGCTTGAGCAAATATTCCCGAGCGTGCTCGTCGTCGTATTTTTCGGAAAATTCGAGCTTGATAGGGTTAGACATCACTGATCTCCAGTTACTGATGCCTACAACCTTAGGCAGCGAACTGTGATCAACAGGTCAACCAAGTGTGAAAAACTCGTCCTGTCCAACCCCATACATTTCAAGACTTTACAGATACAAGCAATAGCATGGGGCCATCTTCGCCGAATAACGGCGATCTTTGGCAGGATAGTAGCAAGGGGGAAGGTCAGGCCTTGGCCTGACCCAACTCGACATGAAAGCGGCAGCCGTTGGGCTCCATGGTGCTCAGGCTGACGCTCCAGCCCTGGTTCTCGCAGATGCGCTGCACCAGTGACAAGCCCAACCCCAGGCCCTCGCCGCGCTTCTCGCTGCCGCGTACGAACGGCTCGAACATCGCTTCGCGTTTTTCTTCGGGAATACCGACGCCGCTGTCTTCCACCACGAATCCGGTCGGTTCCAGGGTCAATCGGATAAAGCCGCATTCGGTGTAATGCAGGGCATTGCGCAGCAAGTTGCCCATCACCGCATGCAGGAAGGTGGTGTTGTAACGGGTATCCAGTGGGCTGCCCGGTTGGTAGATCAGCTGCAGGCCTTTTTGCTCGATGGGCTCGCGCCAGATCCCGAGCAGATCTTCGGCCACCTGGGTCAGGCTGACCTGAGGCGACATGGCTGCTTCGTTATGCTGGGCTCGCGCCAGCATCAGGAAGGTTTGCACCAGCTCGCGCATCTCTTCACACGCCCTGGCGATGCGCAGCACCTGGTTACGCCCGCGCTGGTCGATGGCCGGGTTTTCCAGCAGCAGTTCGCAGGAGCTGGCCAGCACCATCAAGGGCGTGCGCAGTTCGTGGCTGACATCGCTGGTAAACAGTTGCTCACGGGACAGGGCCTGACGCAGACGGCCCAACGTGGCGTCGAAGGCCACGGCCAATTCACCCACTTCATCCGCGGCGTAATCCGGAGCCAGGGGCGGCGCAAGGCCAAGCAACTGGTCACGATGGCGCACCTGGCGGGCCAGGCGCACCACCGGCGCCATCACTTTGCGCGCCAACACCCAACCGAGGAAGACCGCCAGGGCCAGGCTGAGTATGAAACCCACCAGCACCACGGCAAACAGCACGCGCTCACGCTCTTCGAAATCACTCTGGTCCTGCAGCAGCACATAGCGCCGACCGTCGATCACTTCGACCATGGCGTGGTAGGACAGCGACTCGCGGAACACTTCGTGAAAGCCTGGCTCCAGATGTCGCAGGTCCTTGGGCAACGCGAAATCGCCGCGCCCGCCGCTGAAATAAAACAGCTGGTCAGGCTCGGGGCGATGGCTCCAGTCCTCGACGCTGTCCATCAGCAGCAGGCGTTGCAAGTCACCGCCCAGGCCCGCCGAAATCAGCTTCTCTTCCACCAGGTGCACGGTGGCGATGATGCCCATGGCGAAGGCGCCCGCCACCAACGCGCTCATCAGCGCAAAGGCAATGATGATCCGTTGAGCGAGGCTTTGCTTAAACTCCATCACGCCCCTCGGCCAAGCGATAGCCCACGCCATGCACCGTTTGCAGCAACGGCTTGGCGAAGGGTTTATCGATCACTTGGCGCAGTTGGTGGACGTGGCTGCGCAGGCTGTCGCTGTCCGGGCAGTCGTCGCCCCACAGCGCTTCTTCGAGCACTTCACGACGCAGCACGTGAGGGCTTTTCTGCATCAATACGGCCAGCAACTTCAGGCCTACCGGGTTGAGTTTGAGCAGGCGCCCTTCACGGGTGACTTCCAGGGTATCGAGGTCATAGCTCAGGTCAGCGACCTGCAGGGTGCGGCGTCCACCGCCCTGGGCACGGCGCAGCACGGCTTCGATGCGCGCAGCCAACTCCGACAGGGCGAACGGTTTGAGCAAGTAATCATCGGCGCCGGACTTGAAGCCCTGCAGCCGGTCGTCCAACTGGTCACGCGCCGTGAGCATGATCACCGGTGTGTCGCGGCGCGCGTCTTCACGCAGGCGCTTGCACAGGGTGTAGCCATCGATGCCAGGCAGCATGATGTCGAGCACGATCAAGTCGTAATGTTCGGTAGCGGCCAGGTGCAGGCCTGACAAGCCGTCCTGCGCACAGTCAACGGTATACCCCTTCAGCCCCAGGTAATCGGCCAGGTTAGCCAGAATATCGCGGTTGTCTTCAACCAATAAAATTCGCATGGGCAGTGTCTCCGTACGCGGTAACGGCCGTGTTGGCCCGCGCAGCTTAAGGCCAAGTGTGACTCAGGGATAGACCTGAGGGTTCTGTCGATAAAGCTTTTCAACCGAAGTAACCGGCCAACGAGATTTTCACTATAGCTTCACAAGTTGACTACAGCGTCAGGCTGAACATCGCCCCCATTGATATAAGGAACATGGACATGGGGTTTCTCAAGGCAGCGCCAATGCGCTATCTACTGCTGGTAACCGGCACCTGGCTGGTTATTTTCCTGCTCACTCGCAGCGTGCTGCTCATCACTCACCTGGACGAAGTCGGCGGCAACCTGCTGCCAGTGTTTGGCGTGGGCCTGCTCTACGACCTGGGTTTCCTCGCCTACGCGGCGCTGCCGCTGGGGTTGTATCTGCTGCTGTGCCCGCCCGTGCTGTGGCGTCAGCGGTGGCATCGCGGGTTTCTGCAAGCGGTGCTCAGCGTCAGTGTATTTGTCATGCTGTTCACCTCGGTCGCCGAGTGGTTGTTCTGGGACGAGTTCGGCGTGCGCTTCAACTTTATCGCCGTGGATTACCTGGTGTATTCCGATGAGGTGCTGAATAACCTGCTGGAGTCCTACCCGATCGGCAAACTGCTGAGCCTGTTGGCGATGTTGGCCATCGTCTTGAGCCTGGCGCTGCGCAAGCCGTTTAACGCAGCCATGAACGCACCGCTGCCGACCAGGCGGGGGCGCTTGGTGAATGCCCTGGCCCTGCTGGTCGTCGCGGGCTTCAGCCTGCAATGGATCAGCCAGGACAGCCCGCGCGCCCAAGGCGGCAACGCCTACAAGAACGAACTGGCCAGCAACGGCCCGTATCAGTTCTTCGCGGCGTTCCGTAACAATGAACTGGACTATGCGCAGTTCTACAAAACCCTGCCCAGCGACGTCGTGGCCCGGCAATTACGCAACGAGCTCAGCGAACCCAATGCCCGTTTTATCGGCAAGGACCCGCTGGACATTCGCCGCGCCATCAAAAACCCAGGCACGCTGCGCACACCCAATATCGTGCTGGTGACCCTCGAAAGCTTCAGCGCCAAATACATGGGCAGCAATGGCAACGACCGTAATCTCACGCCTCATCTGGATGCGCTGCGTAAACAAAGCCTGTACTTCAATAATTTCTACGCCACCGGCACCCGCACCGATCGCGGCCTGGAGGCCATCACCCTGGCGATCCCGCCGACGCCGGGGCGCTCGATCGTCAAGCGCATTGGCCGGGAAAGCGGCTTCGCCAGCCTCGGGCAACAGCTCAGCGCCATCGGTTACGACAGCGTGTTTGTCTATGGCGGGCGCGGCTACTTCGACAACATGAACGCGTTTTTCAGCGGCAACGGCTATCGCGTCGTGGACCAGAGCAGCGTGCCCGAATCACAAATTTCGTTTAAAAACGCCTGGGGCATGGCCGACGAAGACCTCTACGCCCAAACCCTGAAACTGGCCGATGCCGACTACGCCAGGCAGCAGCCGTTTTTGCTGCAACTGATGACCACCTCCAACCACCGCCCTTACACCTACCCGGACGGGCGTATCGATATCAAGTCCGGCACTGGCCGCGACGGCGCGGTGAAATACACCGATCACGCCATCGGCCAATTCCTCGACGCCGCACGCCAGAAGCCTTGGTTCGATAACACGATCTTTGTCTTCGTCGCCGACCACACCGCCGGCAGCGCCGGCCAGGAAGACCTGCCCATCGCCAACTACCAGATTCCCTTGTTCATCTATGCGCCCAAGCTGATCGATGCCCAGGAGAACGCGCAACTGGCCAGCCAGATCGACCTTGCGCCCACGTTGCTGGGCCTGATCAACCTGAGCTACGAATCGACCTTCTTTGGCCGCAACCTGTTGCAAGCCAACCCCCTGCCACCGCGTGTCGTGGTCGGCAACTACCAGCACCTGGGGTTGTTTGACGGCAAGGACCTGGCAATTCTCAGCCCACGCCAGGGCCTGCGCCGCCACGACCAGGCGCTGGGCGAGAGCCAGGAGCTGCGGGTCGCCAGTGATGACCCCTTGATCCAGCGCGCCATCACCTACTATCAGGTGGCCAGCTACGGTTTCACCCAACAGTTGCTGAGCTGGAAAGCACCCAAGGACGTGACACCCGCCCTCAGCGAGCGCTGAACGCCTCACCCAAGCCCTTGCCTCCCCTCAGGCAAGGGCGTAACACTTGCGCCCTGGCCCCGACAACGACGCCCTTTCATGCCTGACACACTGCTGCTGATTGAAGACGATCGCCCGCTGGCCGCGCTGACGGCGGAATTTCTACGTGCCGAAGGGTTTAGCGTGGCGGTGGAGCACCGTGGCGATCGCGCAGCCCAGCGCATTCTCGATGAACAGCCGGCGCTGTTGATTCTGGATGTGATGCTGCCCGGCATCGACGGTTTCACCCTGTGTCGGCAGATTCGCAACCAGTACTCCGGGTTGATCCTGATGATGACGGCGCTGGATGAAAACACCGAGCAACTGACCGGTTTCAACGTCGGCGCTGACGACTACGTGGTCAAGCCTGTCGACCCGTTGCTGCTGCTGGCCAGGGTTCGTTCGTTGCTGCGCCGCCATCCCCAGGCACCCCGCACCAGTTACCGCTGGGGCGCCTTTCGGCTGGACCCGGACAGCCATTTCGCCTGGCTGGACGACGTGCCATTGCAGTTCTCTGTGGCCGAATTCGAACTGCTCGCGATCTTCGCCCGCCATTACGGCGTATTGCTGACAAGGGAAAAACTGTTGCAGAGCTTGCGTGGCCTGGCGTACGACGGGCTCAACCGTTCTGTGGATATGCGCGTATCACGTCTGCGCAAAAAACTGATGAGCCTTGAATGCCCCGTGACCATCCAGACCATCACGGCCCAGGGTTATCTGTTTGTCGAAATTCCGCAGGCGGCCCGAAGTGCAGTCTAGTGGGCGGCCCTGGATGGCGGTGGTGGCCGGCGCTGGCTGGGCGGGCCTGGTGTTTTACCTGCTGTGGCTGTGTGTAAACGCCTCGGTGTCGGTCGGCGAATACAGCTTTTTGCGCTTGATGGCCGGCCCGGGCTACCTCGTGGCGGAACAGCTCAAGGCCCTGCCCGCCGACCAGCGAGAAGCACGCATGGACAGCCTGCGCGCGCATTTTCAGTACCCGGTTAAGCTGGTGACGCTGGATGACGTCGAGTTACCTCCCGAAGCGCTGATCATGCTGCAACACCAGCAACCGGCGCAGGACATCGACGAGGAGACCACCTACTTCCCCCTCGACGGTGACACGCTGATTCAATTCGGCCCGATGTGGGGAACGGCCGATGCCAGGGACTTACGACAATTTCCGGTGCTGTGGCTGACCGCAATTACGATGGGCCTGCCCGTGCTGTTATTGCTCTGGATCGGCTTGCGCGCACGCCGCCAGCGCCAGGCGGACCTTGCGGCAATCAATAGCTGCCTGGGCACCCTGGCGCGTACGCCCAATGCGATATTGCCAGCCGTCGGCAAGGAGTGGGCAGCGTTGCTGCAGACACTGCAACAGCATGCGCAAGACATCAGCGCCATGAGCCAGCGCCACCGGGAGGTCTCCCAGGCGGTGTCCCATGAATTGCGTACACCGCTGGCGCGGATGCGCTTTGCCTTGACGCTGCTCGGCAAAAGCGAAGATGCCCTCACGCGCACCCGCCTGCAGGAGCGCTTGCAAACCGATGTGGAAGAACTGGAAGCCCTGGTGCGCGCCAGCCTGGCCTTTGCGCGCATGGCCGGCGCGCCCACCGACCTGCACCCCGAGCCGATCATTGTCCGCGAGTGGCTGCATCAGGAATTCGCCTTGCTCGACGGGCATCATCGCCGCCTGAGCCTGGAAACCGAGCCGGCCGAGCTGCAACTGATCGGTGACCGGGCCTTGCTGCACCTGATCGTGCGTAACCTGTTGAGCAACGCCATCACCTACGCCCGCGAGCACGTGTGTGTCAGCGTCGGCTACCACGACCAACAACACCTGGTGCTGCATGTGGACGATGATGGCCCCGGAGTGCTGGCCGAGAACCGTGAAAAAATCTTCGAACCCTTTGTCCGGCTGGCCATGGGCGGCGATGAGCCCGGCGGCTTCGGCCTCGGCCTGGCGCTGGCCAAACGCGCAACCCAATGGCACTGCGGCGAATTATCCGTCGCCCACAGCCCACTGGGCGGTGCGCGCCTGACCCTGATCCTGCCACTGCGCCCGTTACAGCCTGTGACAGTGGGCCCGTCGCGTTCCCCGTAACCTCACCTCCTGATCCAGGATCGGCCGCCCGCCCTGGGTCCCTGTCCTTTGGATCCGGTTGGAGAGTTCCTTCATGCGTCCCCCTGAAACATATTTTCCCGCGCTGATGCTGTCGCTGTGCATCGCCGCCAGCTCGCTATGGCCCAGCCAAGCTTCAGCACTGGGCCAGGCACTGCCTTACTATCCCGGTTCGATCAAGCCTGACCACCTCTCCAAAGCCATCATGGATCAGCAACTGGCAACGTTTTACGAGGAATGGAAGGCGGTTTACCTGTCTGCCGAATGCGGCAGAGGACGCTACTTCGTCAAGGTCAGTGCCGACCAAAAACCCGTGGGCGGCGGCACGGCCCCCAACACCCTCACCGTGTCCGAAGCCCATGGCTACGGGATGTTGCTCAGCGTGATGATGGCTGGGCAGGACCCCGATGCACACAAGATCTTCGACGGGATGGTGCGTTATTTCCAGGACCATCCGGCCAGATCGAGTCCCGGGTTGATGGCCTGGAACCAGGTCGCCGGGTGCGGCAATGCCACCGGCCAATTCCGGGGTGACGTCAGCGCCACCGATGGCGACCTCGATATTGCCTACGCTCTGCTGCTGGCCGACCAGACCTGGGGCAGTCAGGGCAGCATCGATTACCGCCGCCAGGCAGACGCGGTGCTGGCGGCGATCCTGAAATACGAAGTGCATCCGCGTACCCAACACCTGAAGCTCGGCGACTGGGTCGGCACCGATGGCGATACCGAGCTCGAATACACCGCCCGCAGTTCGGATTTCATGCCGTCGCACCTCTACAGTTTTTTTGCGGTGACCGGCGACAAGCGCTGGCAAGCGGTTCGCGACAAGACCTACTCGATCATCGACACCTTCACCGAACGCTACAGCCCGAGCACCGCGCTGGTACCGGACTTCATCAGCCACCTGGATACCTCGCTGACCCCGGCCCGCGCCGAACAGGTCGAGGGCCAACACGATGGCGACTACAGCTGGAACGCCGCCCGCTATCCGTGGCGTATCGGCCTGGACTACCTGATGTACGGCGACCCAAGGGCCAGGCAAACGTTGACCACCTTCAATCGTTGGGCACGTTCGAGCACCCACGACGAGCCGAGTGCCTTCCACACCGGCTACCGGGTCGACGGTACACCCTTGGACGACGAGCAGAATGACCCGGCGTTCATCGCAGCACTGGGGGTAAGCGCCATGGTCAGCCCCGAGAATCAGCCCTGGCTCAATAACCTTTGGGACAACCTCCAGCACCGCCCGATAAAAGCGCATGACTACTATGCCAATACCCTCAAGTTGCTGGGCATGGTGGTGATGTCCGGCCACTGGGGGCGGCCCACGCCAGCCTCTCTCAAGAAATCCGCTCCTGTGCCTGCCCCCCGACCACTCGGCGATACGTCTGCACCGGGGCCCATTGCACACCTGTCACCGGCCTTGAACCCACACGCGCAACTTGTGCTGGCTCGCGGGGGGCCGTTCAGGAAACTGCTGCGACGGCGCACCTTCGGCTAGGTATTAAAAGGCACCAAAAAAACCCCGCCTGCATCGCTGCAGGCGGGGTTTTCATTAGCCGGGAGGGGCTGGCTTACATCATGCCGCCCATACCACCCATGCCGCCCATGTCTGGCATACCGCCGCCAGCCGAGCCTTCAGCCTTCGGCTTGTCAGCAATCGCAACTTCGGTGGTCAGCAACAGACCGGCAATCGAAGCGGCAGCCTGCAGCGCCGAACGGGTGACCTTGGTTGGGTCCAGGATACCCATTTCGACCATATCGCCGTATTCGCTGGTCGCGGCGTTGTAACCGTAGTTACCTTTGCCGTTCTTCACTTCGTTGACCACAACACTTGGCTCGTCGCCGCTGTTGGAAGCGATCTGGCGCAGTGGAGACTCAACGGCGCGACGCAGTACGGCGATACCGACGTTCTGGTCAGCATTGTCGCCTTTGAGGTTGACCAAGGCTTCCAGAGCACGGATCAGCGCAACGCCACCGCCAGGTACCACGCCTTCTTCGACGGCTGCGCGGGTTGCGTGCAGGGCGTCTTCAACGCGGGCTTTCTTCTCTTTCATTTCAACTTCGGAACCAGCGCCAACCTTGATTACTGCAACGCCGCCGGACAGCTTGGCCAGACGCTCTTGCAGTTTTTCACGGTCGTAGTCCGAGGACGTTTCGGCAACCTGGGCACGGATCTGGTTGATACGCGCCTGGATGTCGCCGTCAACACCAGCACCGTCAACGATGATGGTGTTTTCCTTGGAGATGGTCACGCGCTTGGCGCTACCCAGGTTTTCCAGGGTGGCGCTTTCCAGGCTCAGGCCGATCTCTTCGGAGATCACGGTACCGCCGGTCAATACGGCGATGTCCTGCAGCATGGCCTTGCGACGGTCGCCAAAGCCTGGCGCCTTGACGGCGGCGACTTTAACGATGCCGCGCATGTTGTTCACAACCAGCGTCGCCAGGGCTTCGCCTTCGACGTCTTCGGAAACGATCAGCAGTGGACGGCCGGCTTTAGCCACGGCTTCCAGTACTGGCAGCATTTCACGGATGTTGGAGATCTTTTTGTCGACCAGCAGGATCAGCGGGCTTTCCAGCTCGGCAACCATGGTTTCTGGCTTGTTGACGAAGTATGGGGACAGGTAGCCACGGTCGAACTGCATGCCTTCTACAACCGACAGTTCGTTTTCCAGGCCAGTGCCTTCTTCAACGGTGATCACGCCTTCTTTACCGACTTTTTCCATGGCTTCGGCAATGATGTCGCCGATGGAGCTGTCGGAGTTGGCGGAGATGGTGCCTACCTGAGCGATTGCCTTGGTGTCGGCGCATGGCTTGGACAGGTTTTTCAGCTCAGCCACAACAGCGATGGTCGCCTTGTCGATGCCGCGCTTGAGGTCCATCGGGTTCATGCCGGCAGCAACGGCCTTCAGGCCTTCGTTGACGATCGACTGAGCCAGAACGGTAGCGGTGGTGGTGCCGTCGCCTGCGTCATCGTTGGCACGGGAGGCAACGTCTTTGACCAGCTGCGCGCCCATGTTTTCGAAGCGGTCTTCCAGTTCGATTTCCTTGGCTACGGAAACGCCATCCTTGGTGATGGTCGGAGCGCCGAAGCTCTTCTCGATGATCACGTTACGGCCTTTCGGGCCCAGGGTCGCTTTTACCGCGTCAGCCAGGATGTTGACACCGGTGAGCATTTTCTTACGGGCGGAATCGCCGAATTTAACTTCTTTAGCAGCCATGATCGATATTCCTTAAATACTTTGTAGTAGCGGGAAAATGAGCGGGAAATCAGCCTTCCAGTACAGCGAGAATTTCGTTCTCAGCCATTACCAGCAGGTCTTCGCCGTCGACTTTCACAGTGTTGCTGCCGGAGTAAGGGCCGAAAACAACCTTGTCACCCACTTTCACGGCCAGCGCGCGCACTTCACCGTTTTCCAGGGTCTTGCCCGGGCCCGCAGCGACGATCACACCGTGGTTGGCTTTTTCAGCAGCCGAACCTGGCAGAACGATCCCGCCAGCGGTTTTCTTTTCTTCTTCGCTGCGACGGATGACGACGCGGTCGTGCAGAGGACGAAGCTTGCTCATTGTCGATCTCTCCTAATTGTGTTTTTCATCGGCCGGTATCAATTCCGGCGGGTTAAATTCCGGCGGTGCCGGTCGCGGCTCGCTGGGCGAGTCGCGGAAGTCTGTCTAGTGTCACCACCAGAAACCTTGCGGTGACCGTTACATAAGGGCGTACAAGCGTATTACAAGGGGCCGAGGATGAAATTTTTTGTGTCGGTGGCCGGGTAAATGCAGCACGGCACCCGAGGGTGCCGTGCCAGTGAAGCGGTTATTTGCTGTCGCGGTGCTCGAACTCGCCTTCGATCACATCGCCCTCACGCCCCAGCGGCTGGCGTGGAGCCGGGCCGCCACGGGGTTGCAGGTCGTCGGCGAACGCGCGCTGGCGAATCGCCGCCTCTTCGGCACGCTGCCGCATCTTGCCGGCCAGCACCTTGCGGGTGAACGGCAGCAGCATCACCAGGCCCACCACGTCGCTGATGAAGCCCGGCAGGATCAGCAGGCCGCCCGCCAGGGCCATCATCAGGCCTTCGAGCATGGTCTGGGCCGGCAACTCACCACGGTTCAGGCTTTCACGGGCCCGCAACGCCGTGGCCAGGCCGGCGACGCGCAGCACCAGAACGCCGAGCATCGAGCCGAGAATGATCAGCAGCAGCGCCGGGAAAAACCCGATCGCCCCACTGACTTGAACGAATACGAACAGCTCCAACACCGGGAACAGCAGAAAGAGCAATAAAAAAGGGCGCATCAAATGTTTCCTCAACGCAAGAATGCCTTGCCAGTACACACTAGATGACGCCGCCCCTGCCTGAATTCAAGCTGAAGCCGATTCTTTTTTCGGCCAGGCCGCAGCATGAGCCAATGAAACCAAGGCTTCACGCACTTGTGTCGGCGTGTTGCAAGGCTCGGCAAAGGGTAGCCAGTGGAGGGATTGGCCAATACGCAGGTGCATGCCTTCGCTGTCGATGCCGGCCAGTTGCGCAGGTTCAACGCTGGGCAGCCCCGCCAACTCGACGTAATGCGCGATGGCCTGGGTGTGGTCGCGGTTCATATGCTCGATCATGCCGCGCTCCACCTTGCCGGCGAACGGGTTGGCCAGGGTCAGTTGGTCGACCCAGTGAATCGCACCGAACCCGCCTATATAACGGTGACGTACCGGCTTGAGCACCCAGAAGTCGAAATCGTGGGCCTTGTGGTAATTGGCGGAATCGGGGAAGTAGCGGTAATAACGCTCGGCCGCCACTTCGATGGCCGCGTCCTCCTCCAGTTTCTCGGCTTCGGCCAGGTAAGTCAGGCGCCCCACGGCCTGCACATCGTCGGCCTCGCGCTCACCCACCAGCAGCGAGCACTTGGGGTCTTTCTGCAGGTTGTGGGTGTGCTGGGCAATCCGACTGATCAGGATCAGCGGGCGGCCGTGCTCGTCGAGGCAGTACGGCGCGACCGAGCCGAAAGGAAAACCGGGCATGGCCTTGGACAATGTGGAGAGGACCCCACGGTATTCCTTGAGCAACAGCTCTCGGGCGTTCTTGGCAACCTGTGCGCTCAACGTATGACTCCTCGGATATTCAACCGCCCACAATCTATGGGAATGGATCTCAACACAAGGTAATCAATCCGCGCGCCGGTTGCCAGGGACTCGCTTACCAGGCCACGCCAAAGCCCGCGGTGTAACGGGTCTTGCTCAGGCTGCTTTCCGAATCGCCGCTGATCACGTCGCGCTCGGCCTTGAGGTTGAGGGAGGCCCACTCGGTAACCTTGTAACGCAGGCCTATTTCCGCATCCAGGGAATAATCGGCGGGTGCATCAATAGGTTTGCCCAATTCGCCGTTGGTGAAGAACTCGACGGTCTTGCCCACCAGGTAGCGGTTGTAGTTCCACTTCATGGCCAGGGAATAGAAGTTGTCCTTGCCGCCATTGGCATATTCATAGTCGGTGCGGTTGACCAGCGAGCCGAGGGAGAAGGCCCCGAGTTCGTCGTCCCAGAACTGGTAGCCCGGGCCGGTACCGACAGTGCGCTGGCGCGCCAGGTCTTCGACCTTGTCACGCTTGTAGGTCAGGCGCCCCTGCCAGAACCAATGCTCGGTGATGAACCGGTCCAGGTCATATTCCAGGGCCCAGTTGTCGGTGGTGGTCACGTCGTCCTGGAACTCGCGGTTGTATTCGCCCTGGCCGGTATGGCGCCACTGGCCATGGCGCGCGGTGGTCTTGAAGTCGATGTCGTAGTCGTTGGTGTCTTTCTCGCCGCGCTTGTAGTCCAGCGCCATGTCGACATTGCCCTTCCACACCAGGTCTTCGATCACCGGCTTGGGCTTGATGATCTGCTGGATGCTCGCCAGATCGACGGTCTTGGGCGCCTCGCCGTTGGCCAGCACCACTTTGCCATCATCCGCCGCCTGGAGGGATTTGGCCTTCTCGCCGCTGTAGGCATCCTGCTTGACCAGCAGCTCCTGGTCGCTTTCGAGGGTCTTGACCTGCTTCCAGTCCACCGGGATCGCACCCGCGTAGTCGGTCTGGATCAATAGCTTGCCGCCGTCGAAGACCTTGATCTTGCCGGTCAGGCGGTCACCGTTCTTCAACCACACGGTGTCTGCGAGCAAGGGCGTTGAGGCGGTTAAAACAGCAAGGCACAGCAGGGTTCTGGACAACATAAGCGGATAGGGAGCTCAAGATTGGCGAAAAAGGGCGATTATCGTGTTAGATAGCTAGGACTGACTCAAGGATTTATATTGAGTTCAATTCTCATCAGCATGTTTACAGACGTTTCTTACAAACAGACAGACGTTTTCAATGGAAAGCCCACAGTGACTCAGCCAGCCGAAACCCCGCAAAGCCCCGCCGAGGTGCGCCGCGCTGCGCTGTACCTGACCTTGGCACAAGTCCCCGAAGGGTGTGTGGTGAGTTACGGGGAGTTGGCGCAGTTGGCCGGGCTGGGGCGCGCGGCGCGCTGGGTCGGGCGCACACTCAGCCAACTGCCGGGCGACACGCGCTTGCCCTGGCACCGCGTGCTGGGTGCCGGTGGTCGGATAAGCCTGCCGGTGGGCAGCGCCTCGGGCGACGAACAACGCGCGCGCTTGCGCGATGAGGGCGTCACGGTGCGCAACAATCGCGTGGATATTCAGCGTCATGGCTGGCGCCCGGTAGAGCACAGCGGTTAGAGTGCGCGCTTTGTTTCCGCAAACCTGAGGCAGACTCCAGCCCATGCCCCGTAAAACCTGGCGCGCCGCGCTCGCTGCCTATGCCAGCCCCTCGACGTTAGTGCTGCTGTTGCTCGGCTTTGCCGCCGGCCTGCCTTACATGTTGGTGTTCTCGACGCTTTCGGTGTGGCTGCGTGAGGCCGGTGTGGCCCGCGAGACCATCGGCTATGCCAGCCTGATCGGCCTGGCCTATGCCTTCAAATGGGTGTGGTCGCCCTTGCTCGACCAATGGCGCCTGCCGCTGCTCGGCAAACTCGGACGTCGTCGTTCCTGGCTGGTCCTTGCCCAGTCGCTGGTGATCCTCGGATTGATCGGCATGGGCTTCTGCGACCCGCAGAAACACTTGTCCTGGCTGATCGCCATTGCCGTTGTCGTGGCCTTCGCTTCCGCCACCCAGGACATCGCGGTGGACGCCTACCGCCTGGAAATCGCCGACGACAGCCGCCAGGCCGCATTGGCCGCCAGCTATATGTCGGGCTATCGCATCGCCGCCCTGCTCGCCACGGCCGGTGCGCTGTTCTTTGCCGAAGGCTTCGGCTCCACCGGGTTCAACTATAAACACTCGGCGTGGACCGGCACCTATGTGCTGTTCGGCGTGCTGATGATCCCGGCGCTGCTGACCACCTTGTTCATGCGCGAACCCAACGTGCCGCTGCGCACCCAGTTGCAGGCCGGGCGCTACAGCTTCATGCACCAACTGATGTCGGTGTTTGTGCTGATCGTGCTGCTGGTGTCGGTACCGGCGATGTTTACCCAGCTGTACAACACCGACTTCGCCAGCGTGCTGTTCCAGGGCGTCAGCCTGTGGGACCTGCTGATGGAAGACCGCGCGTTCCTGCGCGCCATCCTCTATGTCACCCTCACGGCCCTGTGCCTTTCGGCCATGGGCCGCCGGGGCCTGGCGCCGGTGCTGACGCCGGTCAACGACTTTATCCTGCGCTACCGCTGGCAGGCGCTGCTGCTGCTGGGGCTGATCGCCACCTATCGCATGTCCGACACGGTCATGGGCGTGATGGCCAACGTGTTCTATATCGACCAGGGCTTTACCAAGGACCAGATTGCCGGGGTCAGCAAGATCTTCGGCCTGATCATGACCCTGGTCGGCGCCGGCATGGGCGGCCTGCTGATCGTGCGCTTCGGCATCCTGCCGATCCTGTTTATCGGCGGCGTGGCGTCGGCCGGCACCAACCTGCTGTTCGTGATGCTCGCCGACAGGGGCCCCGACCTGCAGATGCTGATCTTCACCATCTCCCTGGACAACTTCAGCTCGGGCCTGGCCACCTCGGCCTTTGTGGCCTACCTGTCGAGCCTGACCAACCTGAAGTTCTCCGCCACCCAATATGCCCTGCTCAGCTCGATCATGCTGTTGCTGCCGCGTCTGATCGGCGGGTATTCGGGGGTAATGGTGGAGAAGTTCGGCTATCACAACTTCTTCCTGATCACCTGCATGCTGGGTGTACCGACATTGCTGCTGATTGCGCTGCACTGGTATCAAGAGAATCGGCGGATTCGCTTGAATCCGCCGGCAGAGGACTGACAGAGCCTCGCCTGTAGGAGCGAGCTTGCTCGCGAAGCAGTCACAGACACCGCGTTCATCCCGGTTTCCCGCGTCATCGTTGACAATCTTCGCGAGCAAGCTCGCTCCTGCAAGCAGCTCTGCAGCCTGATGCCTGTACGGCGACAGTTTGCGCCCGTACAATCCCAAGTCATTTCAAGTCCAAGCAACCGACAACGGCCTACCATGCGTACCAGTCAATATTTGCTCGCCACACAAAAAGAAACGCCTTCCGACGCCGTGGTGGTCAGCCACCAGCTGATGCTGCGCGCCGGCATGATCCGCAAACTGGCCTCCGGCCTGTACACCTGGCTGCCCATGGGCTTGAAGGTGATGCGCAAGGTCGAGGCCATCGTTCGTGAAGAGATGAACGCCGCCGGCTCTTTGGAAGTGTTGATGCCGAGCACTCAACCGGCTGAGCTGTGGCAGGAATCCGGGCGCTGGGAAGAGTACGGGCCTGAGTTGCTGCGCTTCAAGGATCGTCACGGCCGCGATTTCTGCGCCGGCCCGACCCACGAAGAAGTGATCACCGACCTGATGCGCAATGAGCTGAGCAGCTACAAACAGCTGCCGCTGAACCTGTATCAGATCCAGACCAAATTCCGTGATGAAATCCGCCCCCGCTTCGGTTTGATGCGTGGCCGCGAGTTCATCATGAAGGACTCCTATTCGTTCCACGCCGACCAGGCGTCCTTGCAGGTCACCTACGACCGCATGCACCAGGCCTACTGCAACGTGTTCACGCGCCTGGGCCTGAAATTCCGCCCGGTTGAAGCGGACAACGGTTCCATCGGCGGCGCCGGCTCCCACGAATTCCACGTGCTGGCCGAATCCGGCGAAGACGATATCGTCTTCAGCAACGGTTCCGACTACGCGGCGAACATCGAGAAAGCCGAAGCCGTGCCGCGTGAAACCTCGCGCCCAGCCCCGGCTGAAGAACTGCGCCTGGTGGACACCCCGGATACCAAGACCATCGCGGCCCTGGTGGAAAAATTCAATCTGCCGATTGAAAAGACCATCAAGACCCTGATCGTGCATGCCGAGGAAGAAGGCAAGCTGATCGCCCTGGTGATCCGTGGCGACCATGAGCTCAACGAAATCAAGGCGGCCCAGCAGCCTGGCGTGGCCAGCCCACTGGTCATGGCCTCCGATGCCGAACTGCGCGACGCCATTGGCGCCGGTGCCGGCTCCCTCGGCCCGCTGAACCTGCCGCTGCCGATCATCATCGACCGCTCGGTCGAACTGATGAGCGATTTCGGTATCGGCGCGAACATCGACGACAAACACTACTTTGGCGTGAACTGGGAACGCGACCTGCCGGTTCCGACCGTCGCCGACCTGCGCAACGTGGTGGCCGGCGACCCGAGCCCGGATGGCAAGGGCACCCTGGAAATCAAGCGCGGCATCGAAGTCGGGCATATCTTCCAGCTGGGCAACAAGTACAGCAAGGCGATGAAGTGCGAAGTGCTGGGCGAGAACGGCAAGCCGATCACCCTGGAAATGGGTTGCTATGGCATCGGCGTATCGCGCGTGGTGGCGGCTGCGATCGAGCAGAACAACGACGAGAAAGGCATCATCTGGAGCGACGCACTGGCGCCGTTCCAGGTCGCCCTGGTACCGCTTCGTTATGAAACCGAGCAAGTACGCGAAGCCACCGACAAACTGTATGCCGAACTGACGGCCGCCGGTTTTGAAGTGCTGCTCGATGACCGGGACAAGAAAACCAGCCCGGGCATCAAGTTCGCCGACATGGAACTGATTGGCATCCCGCACCGGATCGTGGTCAGTGACCGTGGCCTGGCCGATGGCAATCTGGAATACAAGAGCCGGACCGAAGCCGAAGCCCAACCGTTGCCGGTGGCTGACGTGCTGTCTTTCCTCCAGGCGCGTATTCGTCGCTGAAAACCAGATCAAGAGAAGTCATGTTCAAGCGAAACACCAGAGCCCTGGGGGGCGCCGCCTTGTGCGGCGCCCTGCTGGTCAGCGGCTGCGCCAATCAGATGTCGCAACGCAGTGAGCACGAGGAGCGGGTCGAGCGCAAATTGCTCGATCACAGCCTGCAGATCGATGTAGGCGAGCCCAAGGTACTCGAGCTGCCGCAACGCAGGGTTCGCATTCATGAACAAAAGACCTTTGAGGTCACCGAATTCGAAGTCACCCGTCGTTACGACCGCTACACGCCCTACCAGCCCTGGCGGGAAGTGTATGAAGTGCCCCTGGGCGCGGTCGCCTTGGTGGCGGGAGCCGGTGCCAACGTGGCGAATATCTTCGCCCTCGGCAACTTGCCCACCAGTATGACCCACGACTGGCTGACCTACGGCGTGGACGGCCTCAACCCGCTCATGAACGTCCAATCCCATGGCCGTGCGCAACAGAACCTGGCGGGTATCGATGAAGTCCAGCGTGACAAGCGCGTGGAGTATTCGAGCCTGCCCTGGAGCGAACGCCCGGTACAGGTGACTGCGGGCAAGCAGACCCATGAACTGACCACCGACCGCAACGGCGTCCTGCGCCTGAACCTGTTGGACAGCCCGTTTGCCGAGCAAGACCTGAACCACGTCACGACCCTGAAGATCAGCGTGGAAGATGGCCAGGACGATGTGCATTCGGACTCGACCCTGGCAATCAGCAATACCTTGCGTGGCAAGTTGCTGGAAGCCCACGGCCTGATCTACGACGATCTGGAAGACGATGAAGTCAACCAGTGGGTGCACCGGGTCAAGCGTCTGTCGGAGCTGGGCCTGGAAGAAGAAGCCAGCGAACTGGAACAGAGCCTGATCGAACTGACACGCAATGATCCGGAGTTGCAGCAGGAGTTTCTGCAGGCACTGACCAAGGATGCCGGGCGGCTGGTGGCGGATCCAGGGGCTCGCTAGGACCTCAGGACAGGCGCAGATCTAACTGTGGGAGCGGGCAAGCCCGCTCCCACAGTTGGTTGGCGGTGACTACCAGCAGAGCTCGAGCTGTTCATTGCCGCTACTGAGGTCCAGTAACCGCACGCCAATCCCCAACAACCGCACCGGTTTCCCTCCCCGGTTAAACGCCTGCGTCAGCAGCTGTTGATAACTCTCCAGATCGCGCCCTGCCCCCGCCTGCTCCAACGTGGTCTGGGTAAAGTCATGAAACTTGACCTTCACGAACGGCTTGCCCGCCCGGTAACTGCTGTCGATGCGCGCCATGCGCCCGGCCAGGGTCTCCATCAGTTCCGGGAGTTTTGCCAGGCAACTTGAAAGGTCGGGCAGGTCCACGTCGTAGGTGTTTTCCACACTGATCGATTGACGACGGCTGTCGTTCTGCACCACGCGGTCATCGATCCCACGGGCCAGGCTCCAGAGCCGCTCACCAAAACTGCCGAATTCGCGCACCAGCGCCAGCTTGTTCCACTCGCGCAGTTGCAGGCAGTCTTCAATGCCCAGGCGCGCCAGCTTGTCTGCCGTCACCTTGCCCACACCGTGCAACTTGTTTACCCGCAATTGGGAGACAAAGTCTTCGACCTGGTCCGGGGTAATGACAAACAGGCCATTGGGCTTTTTCCAGTCGCTGGCGATCTTGGCGAGGAATTTGTTCGGCGCCACGCCGGCGGACACGGTGATATGCAGCTGATTGGAGACCCGGCGGCGAATATCCTGGGCAATACGCGTGGCGCTGCCGCCAAAATGTGGACTGTCGGAGACATCCAGGTAAGCCTCATCCAGCGACAGCGGCTCGATCAGGTCGGTGTAGTCACGAAAGATTGTCTGGATTTCCTTCGACGCTTCCTTATAAGCCTCCATGCGCGGCTTGACGATGGTCAGGTCCGGGCACAGCTTCAAGGCATGGCGCGACGACATCGCCGAGCGCACTCCATAGGCCCGCGCTTCGTAGTTGCAGGTGGCGATCACCCCGCGCCTGTCAGCCGAGCCTCCGACCGCCAACGGTTTTTGCGCCAGGCTCGGGTCATCGCGCATCTCGATGGCGGCGTAGAAGCAATCACAGTCGACGTGGATGATTTTGCGCTGGGTCATATAAAGAGGGGTAATTCAACGGGTAGTCAGTATCGCACTCACCCCTGTATATAGCACCAGTAGTTTGAATCTTCCGCCTCAGCGGTAGGATATTTCCCAGATGAATTTATTTTCCCAATCGAAATTAACGCCCCAATAGAGCTGAAACCCTTGGCCCTACTGGCCCGCACGACTCAAATGGCTGTGCTTGGAGAGCTAACCGATTGAACCACAAGCGCTTTTCTTCGATTCACAGGTTGACACACCCGCGTTCCTCTGTAGAATGCCGACACACAGACGCGGGATGGAGCAGTCTGGTAGCTCGTCGGGCTCATAACCCGAAGGTCGTCGGTTCAAATCCGGCTCCCGCAACCAAACATCAAGAAAGGCTACTCGAAAGAGTGGCCTTTTTTGTGCGCGCCTGATTTGTGCTTGTACGAAAATTGTAAGACAAAAAATCTTTACCCATCGCGCACTTACCTTTCGCAGTCGACCGCCACCGCTCATTTCACACTTATTTGACCCATCGGCCCATTAACGGTTGACACACCGCCGTTGGGCTGTAGAATGCCGCCCACAGACGCGGGATGGAGCAGTCTGGTAGCTCGTCGGGCTCATAACCCGAAGGTCGTCGGTTCAAATCCGGCTCCCGCAACCAAACATCAAGAAAGGCTACTCGAAAGAGTGGCCTTTTTTGTATCTGGTGAAAAAGTTCTTCTGAAACAATGGCATGGCATCTTTCATGAAACCGTACACGGTTTGTAGAGTCCATTTCATCGCATGCCTTGCTTACGCCTCTACGACCAATGGCCGCAGTCGCCGTCCCCGGTGATCCGCGTTAATATTTGTAATTATTTTGTCCATAGGGATTGGTAACTTGGCTGGATACCTCCATCCTGTCGCGCACAATCCACGAGGTGATTGATGCGCGCCAACTCGTCTGAACCACAAGACACCGTCACAGCAGAACAACCGATCGCTCCTGCCCGCTTACGCTGGCTGGATCTGTTGAGCAAATACCGGCAACCCATCGGGTTGGCCGTTACGTTGTTGCTGTTCGCCATTGCCCTGATCGCCTGCCGGCACTTGCTGCTGGAGCTGGATCTCTATGCGCTCCACGACTCGATCCTGGAAGTGCCCAAGCCAGCCCTGCTCGGCGCCTTCGCCGCCGCCGTCGCAGGCTTCATCATCCTGTTGGGCTACGAGTTTTCCGGCGCGCGCTATGCCGGGGTGAAACTGCCCGCCAAGACCCTGTCCCTCGGCGGCTTTACCGCGTTTGCCATCGGCAATGCCATTGGCCTGTCGATGCTCTCGGGGGGCTCGGTGCGTTACCGGCTATATGCACGCCATGGCGTCGGGGCGTCGGAAGTGGCCCATATGACGGTGTTCGCCAGCCTGGCCCTGGGCTGCGCGCTGCCACCCCTGGCCGCATTGGCCACGCTGAGCAACTTGCCGGCTGCATCGACCTATCTGCATTTACCGCAAAGTGTGCTCGGCGGCATTGCCGGTGCCGTGCTGTTGCTGTCGACCATGCTGTGCATCGGCATTTATCGTCGACGCCTGCCGGAACAACCGTATCCGGACAACCTGCTGGTCAGGATCGGCCGCCGTACCCTGCGCCTGCCTGGCCGGCGCCTGACGTTCCTGCAATTGGTCATTACCGCATTGGACGTCGCCGCCGCCGCCACCGTCCTTTATATGCTGCTGCCGGAAGCGCCTCCCTTCGGCCCTTTCCTGCTGGTGTATCTGCTGGCCCTGGCCGCTGGCGTGCTCAGCCATGTACCGGGTGGCGTGGGGGTGTTCGAGGCGATCCTGCTGGCGGCCTTCGCCGACAAGCTCGGCGCCGCACCGCTGGCCGCCGCCCTGCTGCTGTACCGCATGATTTATGTGGTGCTGCCGCTGCTGATCGCCTGCGTGTTCCTGCTGGTCAACGAGGCCCAGCGCCTGTTCCAGACCCAACAAAGCCTGCGGGTGGCCTCGGGTTTGGCCGCGCCGGTGCTGGCCGTATTGGTTTTTTTGTCCGGCGTGGTCCTGCTGTTTTCCGGCGCCACGCCAGAAATCGACTCACGCCTGGAAAACATCGGCTTCCTGATTCCCCACCGCCTGATTGACGCTTCGCACTTTGGCGCCAGCCTGATCGGCGTGCTGTGCCTGCTCTTGGCCCAGGGCCTGCGCCGACGCTTGTCGGCCGCCTGGATGCTGACCATGGTGCTGTTGCTGGTGGGCGCCGTGCTCTCGCTGCTCAAGGGTTTCGACTGGGAAGAAGCCAGCCTGATGACCATGACCGCGGTGCTGCTGGCGATCTTCCGCCGCTCGTTCTACCGCGCCAGCCGCTTGACCGAGCTGCCGTTTTCGCCGTTGTACCTGGTGGCCAGCGTCTGCGTGCTGGGGGCCTCGATCTGGTTGCTGCTGTTTGCCTATCAAGACGTGCCTTACAGCCATCAGCTGTGGTGGCAGTTCACCCTCGACGCCAACGCCCCGCGCGGCCTGCGCTCACTGCTCGGCGCCGCCGTGCTGCTGGTGGTCGTTTCGCTGACCTGGTTGCTGCGCACCGCGCGCCCGGTGATCCACCTGCCGACCGCGGATGAGCTGGAGCGTGCCTCCAAGATCCTCATGGCCTCGTCCCAGCCCGACGGCGGCCTGGCGCTGACCGGCGACAAGGCGCTGCTGTTCCACCCCAACGACGAAGCCTTCCTGATGTATGCCCGTCGTGGCCGCAGCCTGGTGGCGTTGTATGACCCGATCGGCCCGACCCAGCCACGGGCCGAGATGATCTGGCAGTTCCGCGACCTGTGCGACATCCACCATGCGCGCCCGGTGTTCTACCAGGTGCGGGCGGAGAACCTGCCGTACTACATGGACATCGGCCTCACCGCGATCAAGCTGGGCGAAGAAGCCCGCGTCGACCTGAAACGCTTTGACCTGGAAGCCAAGGGCAAAGAGATGAAGGACTTGCGCTACACCTGGAACCGCGGCACCCGCGATGGCCTGTCCCTGGAGATCTGCGAGCCGGGCACGGCGCCGATGGATGAATTAAAAGTTATCTCGGACGCCTGGCTGACCGGTAAGAATGTGCGCGAAAAGGGCTTTTCCCTGGGACGCTTCAGCGACGACTACCTCAAGCACTTTCGTATCGCGATCATTCGCTTCGAAGGACGCCCGGTGGCCTTCGCCAACCTGCTCGAGACCTACAACCACGACCTGGCCAGCCTCGACCTGATGCGCGCCCACCCGGACGCGCCCAAGCTGACCATGGAGTTCATGATGGTCGGCCTGATTCAATACTATAAGAGTCACGGCTACGCCCGCTTCAGCCTCGGCATGGTGCCGTTGTCGGGCCTGCAACCGCGACGTGGCGCACCACTGACCCAGCGTCTGGGCTCGATGGTGTTCCGTCGCGGCGAGCAACTGTATAACTTCCAAGGCTTGCGCCGCTTCAAAGACAAGTTCCAGCCTGACTGGGAACCCCGTTACATGGCCGTGCCCGCAGGACTTGATCCGCTGGTGGCACTGGCCGATACCGCCGCCCTGATTGCGGGCGGCTTGACTGGATTGGTGAAACGCTGATGATTCGACGCTCCTGGCGGTATGTATTGGCCTTCGTAGTGCTGCTCGCCCTGGTCCTGGGTGGCGGCTTCTGGTTCTGGAACCGCCCTGCCCCGCAGCCGGTTCTGGAGCAACTGCCCCAGGCCGATGGTTCGGTGATGACCCGTGTCACCCCGGCAGGCACCCCGAAAGCCCGCGTCGCCGTGGCGGTGATGGCCGACGAAACCCTGACCGACAGCCAACTGATCACCCTGAGCCAGGGTGGCAAGGCGCAGATCGTCCAGGTGATCCTGCCAAAAGATGACTGCAAGTTGCAGGAACAGGCGCTGCAAAGCGCTCTGGGGCAGCTCAAGGGCCCGGCGACCCTGGTCAGCGGCATCGGCCCTGGCGCAGCACTCGCCTGGCGCTGGCTGGCCGCCCAGAACGACGACAAGGCCAATGCCATTTCCGTGGGTTTCACCCTGGTGCAGGAAGGCTGCAAGGACCCGCTGCCAAAAACCGCCGCCCACGGCAACTGGCTGGTGGCCTGGAACGACAACCCCGACGATGAGAGCGCCAGCTTTGTCCGCGACACGCCGCGCGCCACCACCAGCATCAGCGACTACGACATTCACTACCCGCAAGTGTTGAACAACGAACTGCGCAAGCAACTGGTCGGTTCGGACAACGGCGGGCTGGCGATTCCGGTGGTGGAAGTACCGGCTGGCGAGGCCAAGGACACCGTCACGCTGTTCCTCTCCGGAGACGGAGGCTGGCGTGACCTGGACCGCGATGTGGCGGGTGAAATGGCCAAGATCGGCTACCCGGTGGTCGGCATCGACACCCTGCGCTATTACTGGCAGCACAAGACCTCGGAACAAAGCGCCAAAGACCTCGCCGAACTGATGCAGCACTATCGGCAGAAGTGGGGCACCAAGCGCTTCGTGCTGACCGGTTATTCGTTCGGCGCCGACGTACTGCCGGCCATCTACAACCGCCTGCCGGAAAACGAACAGCAACGGGTCGACGCGATTATCCTGCTCGCGTTCGCGCGCACCGGCAGCTTTGAAATCGAAGTGGAAGGCTGGCTGGGCAACGCCGGCAAAGAAGCCGCCACCGGCCCGGAAATGGCCAAGCTGCCGCCTGAGAAGGTGGTGTGCATCTACGGTGCCGAAGAAGTCGACGAGAGCGGTTGCACCGACAAGACTGCCGTAGGCGAAGCGGTGAAGCTGCCAGGTGGGCATCACTTCGACGAAAACTACCCGGCGCTGGCCAAGCGCCTGGTGGATATCATCGTCAAGCACCAGGCCAAGGCCGAGTAATCCCAGGCGTTACGCAAAACCCAATGTGGGAGCGGGCTTGCTCGCGAAAGCGGTGGTCAGTCACAGCAGCATTGACTGATACTCCGTATTCGCGAGCAAGCCCGCTCCCACATTTGCTTTGCGGTGTCAGTAAAATCTAGCGCGGCTCGATATGCGCAATCATCAACTGCACTGTTTCATTCCCGCGAAACTCGTTCACGTCCAGCTTGTAGGCCAATTCCACCCAACGCACTGTCGGGTTCGGCCAGACTTCGCGGTCCACCCCAAACGCAATGCCATCGAGCTTCACAGAGCCGCATTCACTCTTGAGCACCACTTTGAGGTGCCGCTCCCCAACCACACGCTGCTCCACCAACTGAAATACCCCGTGAAACAACGGCTCGGGAAAATGCTGCCCCCACGGGCCGGCATGACGCAGGGCGCGAGCCAGTTCCAGGTGAAACTCTTCCACCGCCAGGGTGCCATCGGACAGCAGCCGACCGGTGAGGTCTTCTTCGCGCAGTTGCCGACGCACTTCGGCATCGAACGCTTCGGCAAACAAGGGGAAATTCGCCTCGGCTAACGTCAACCCCGCCGCCATGGCGTGGCCGCCGTACTTGGCGATCAGGTGAGGATGCTGGCTGGCAACCACCGCCAGGGCATCACGGATGTGAAAGCCCGGCACAGAGCGCCCCGAGCCCTTGAGCAGACCATCACCGGCATCGGCGAAGGCGATGGTGGGGCGGAAATAACGTTCTTTCATGCGCGAGGCCAGAATGCCGATCACGCCCTGGTGCCATTGCGGATCGAACAGGCACAAGCCGTATGGCATCGATTCCACCGGCAGGTCCTTGAGCTGGGCCAGGGCCTCGCGCTGCATGCCTTGCTCGATAGATTTACGGTCCTGGTTCATGCCGTCCAGTTGCGCGGCCATTTCCCGTGCAGCCGCAACATCGGTGGTGAGCAGGCATTCGATGCCCAGGCTCATATCATCCAGGCGCCCGGCGGCATTGAGCCGTGGCCCGAGGATGAAGCCCAGGTCGGTGGACGTGATGCGCGCGGCATCGCGCTTGGCCACTTCGAGGATCGCCTTGATCCCCGGCCGTGCGCGCCCGGCGCGAATGCGCTCCAGGCCCTGGTGCACCAGGATGCGGTTATTGGCGTCCAGGGGCACCACGTCGGCAACGCTGCCCAGGGCGACCAGGTCAAGCAGGTCGCCGATATTCGGCTGCGGCGTGTTCGCATACCAGCCCAGCTCGCGCAGGCGCGCACGCAGGGCCATCAATACGTAGAAGATCACGCCCACGCCGGCCAGCGCCTTGCTGGGGAACTCGCAACCGGGTTGGTTCGGATTGACGATGGCGTCGGCCGCCGGCAATGCATCACCGGGCAAGTGGTGGTCGGTGACCAGCACCTTCAGCCCCGCCGCTTTCGCGGCTGCCACGCCCTCCACACTGGAGATCCCGTTATCCACGGTGATCAGCAATTGCGGCTCACGCTGCAGGGCAACGGCAACAATTTCCGGGGTCAGGCCGTAGCCGTATTCGAAACGGTTGGGCACCAGGTAGTCGACATGGGCCGCACCGAGCAGACGCAGGCCCAGGGTGCCCACGGTGCTGGCCGTGGCGCCATCGGCGTCGAAGTCGCCAACGATCAGGATGCGCTGGCGCTGTTCCAGGGCCGTCACCAACAGGTCCACCGCCGCGTCGATGCCCTTGAGCTGCTGATAGGGAATCAACCGCGCCAGGCTTTTATCCAGCTCGGCTTCCGATTGCACCCCGCGTGCGGCGTAAAGACGGGTCAACAACGGTGGCAATTCACCGAGAAACGGCAGGACAGCGGGCAACGGGCGGGGATCGATACGCATGGACTGGTGGTGACTTCTCTTCAATAACTGTAGGAGCGAGCTTGCTCGCGAAGGTCGTGAATGATGACACGGGTGGTCTGGATGTACGCGGCGCTGTCAGGTTTTTCGCGAGCAAGCTCGCTCCTGCAGGAGGTCATCCGCGTTCGCCAACCAACCATTGCAGCTGCACTTCATGCTGGCCGCGATCATCAGTGACGAAGATCGTGCCTTCGCTGATCATTACATCCCACTTGATCACCCTTGGCATATCCTTGGCCAAAACCTCGAGAATTTCCTGCGGTACGGCGGCGATATGCACGTTTTTCAGGTTATTGGCCACTGGCACCACCTTGCCTTCCCAGACGCGCAGGCTGCCGTAGGCCAGCAGGCTGGTGCGCTCGGTACGACGCGAGCACCAGGTCAGGCGGTCGGCATCGGGCTGGCCGACTTCGATCCAGTGTAGAACCCGATCATCCAGGCTTTTTTCCCACAGGGCAGGTTCGTCCACATCTGACAGGCCACGCCCGAACGCCAATTGCTCGTTGTAAAAGAGGGCGTAGGCCAGCAGGCGCACGGTCATGCGCTCTTCGGTTTCCGAAGGGTGGCGGGCGATGGTCTGTTTGACGCTCTCGTACACCGAACGGTCAAGGTCGGTGAGGTTGAGTTCGAATTTGTAGGTCGTGGACGGCTGGGCCATGAACGGGCTTCTAGAGACAGGGAAAGGCGGCCAGTCTAACCGATGGCGAGGTCATTCAACGAATCCTGCGCTGCATCATGCTTATCCCTGGCCGGCTCGCCTATGTTAAAAGGCATCACACACCTGTTCTGCGCCTGAAAGGATCCTCATGTCGTTTAATGCCAAACCGCTTGCCGGCCTGAAAGTCATCGAACTCGGCACCTTGATCGCCGGCCCTTTCGCTTCCCGCATCTGTGCCGAATTCGGCGCCGAGGTGATCAAGGTCGAATCCCCGGATGGCGGCGACCCGCTGCGCAAATGGCGCAAGCTGTATGAAGGCACCTCGCTGTGGTGGTTCGTGCAGGCGCGCAACAAAAAGTCGCTGACGTTGAACCTCAAGCACCCGGACGGCCTGGCCATTCTCAAGCAACTGCTGGCCGACGCCGACATCCTCATCGAAAACTTCCGCCCCGGCGTGCTGGAGAAACTCGGCCTGAGCTGGGAAACCTTGCACGCCCTCAACCCGAAATTGGTCATGGTGCGCCTCTCGGGCTTCGGCCAGACCGGGCCGATGAAAGACCAGCCGGGTTTTGGCGCGGTGGGCGAATCCATGGGCGGGCTGCGCTATATCACCGGTTTCGAGGATCGCCCGCCAGTGCGCACCGGCATTTCCATCGGCGACTCCATCGCGGCCTTGTGGGCGGTGATCGGTGCACTGATGGCACTGCGTCATCGCGAGGTCAACGGCGGCATGGGCCAGGTGGTGGATGTGGCGCTGTATGAAGCCATCTTCGCCATGATGGAAAGCATGATTCCCGAATTCGACGTGTTCGGGTTTATTCGCGAGCGCACCGGCAACATCATGCCTGGTATTACGCCATCGTCGATCCACACCAGTGCGGACGGCAAGCATGTGCAGATCGGCGCCAATGGCGATGCGATCTTCAAGCGCTTCATGAGCGCCATCGGTCGCGAGGACCTGGCGAACGATCCGACGCTGGCCAGTAATGATGGCCGTGATAGCCGCCGCGATGAGCTGTACGGGGTGATTGATCGCTGGGTGAACTCGCTGTCGCTCGACGAGGTGATGACGCAACTGCACAAGGCCGAAGTGCCCGCCAGCCGGATCTACAGCGCCGAAGACATGCTCGGCGACCCGCAATTCCTGGCGCGAGAGATGTTCCTCAAGGCGCAGTTGCCAGGCGGCAAGGACTTCAAGATGCCCGGCATCGTGCCCAAGCTGTCGGATACCCCCGGCAGCTGCGAGTGGGTCGGGCCACAGTTGGGCGAACATAACAGCGTGGTACTGGGTGAGTTGGGATACGACGCCAACGCCATTGCCCGCTTGCGCGAGGAAGGCGCGATCTGATGCCCCCTCGGTACAAACGCTGGTCCCTTCAGTTGGGCCTCGTCGCCGTGATGTTCGGTGGCTGGCCCGCGTTTGCGCATGCCGAGGACACGGTGATCTGGTTACTGCGCGACTTGCCGCCGCTGACCATTTTCGAAGGGCCGGGCAAAGGCCAGGGCGCGCTTGACCAGTTGCTGCCGATATTGATCGAGCGTTTGTCGGAATATCGACACCAGGTGCTGCACGTCAATCGCGCACGCGGTATGCAGATGTTGCGCGAGCCTACGCTCACCTGCGATCCATCGCTGTTGTGGACGGCGGAGCGCGCCAGGTACGTGGTGTTTTCCGACAAGGCGTTTGTGGTGGTCAGCAATGGCATCACGATACGGCGCAGCCAGCAGGAGGCAATGGCGGCGTTTATCGTCGATGGCCAGTTCGACCTGCAAGCCTTTCTCAATGCCCAGAAAACGCGGGTGGGCGCGATTGCGGAACGCAGCTATGGCGCCGTTATCGACGAGCGGCTGAAACAGGCCGACGCGCATAAGCTGGCGCTGCATTACGGCAACGATGCCCTGGGCAGCCTGTTGCAGATGCAGCGCCTGGGACGGCTGGAGGCGGTGCTGGGTTATTGGCCGGAGATCCGCTACCACGCGATGCAACAGGGGATCGCGGCTGACGATCTGAGCTTCTACCCTATCCGAGGCACCTCGCCTTACCAGCGCACGTACATCGGCTGCTCGAATACGCCCCAGGGGCATCAGGTCATTGAGCGGATCAACCGGCTGCTGCCCGACATCCCCCAGGAGCAGGTGCAGCAGTCCTATGCCACCTGGCTCGACCCGCTCATGCGCGAGCAGTACCTGCGGGATAACCCGAGTTTCTTCCAGGACTCGCCCCAGCCCTGACAAATCGCGGGCAAAAAGAAACCCCGAAGCGTGGGGAGACACTTCAGGGTTAACCGTGGCCTACAAAAAGACCCGTACAACAAGGCACAAACACCGGAGCACAATGTTTGCTCTTGCTGTTACGAAATCTGACCGGCCATGCCGTAGGAAGTTTCCATCGATAAACAATTCTTCATGGGCGGGCGGCGTCGCGGGTCTGTGCGGCGTTGCGCAGGGCCGCGATGACGGAGGGCTCCAGGCGTCCTTCAGCAATTTTGATGTCGCGTAGCAGGCAGTCCACCAGATCCACCAGGACACGCTTATCCATCAGTTGCGCGCGGTCGACTTCGCGTTCGACCACGATAGCGCCGGCAGGGTTCTTAACGGTCACCAGGCACTCGTCCTGCACACCAGCGGTGGTCAACGTCACCTGATAAGGGCTCAGTGCCTCTTCGAGCAATAGGCTGATACTTTCCATCTCGATCACCACTCAATAGTTCGCAAACATTCTTGTAAACGGGAGCTGCATCTCTCCTAAGTGACTGGTTGTGACGTAGGAAAGTTCGCTTTTTCGTTTTTGCGGGGTTGCCAGGGGATGACGTCTCCAGCATGCGCTTGCAACATGACAGGCAAAAAACGGCGGCACATAAATGCTTACGCAACAGGCTGCTGTTTTGGGGATTGCCGGGGCGCCGAGGCTGAGGCTGAATCCTATACTCGATACGCGCTGGTCGCGCTGCGATGCAGATACAAGCGCATGTCAAAAGGCCCATATTGCGAAGGATAAATAGCGATGGCGGAACACAATGAACAGCAGCAGACGTCGACAGACAAAATGCACGCAGAGGTATCACGTATTTTTGCCGAGGTATCCCGGATGAATGCCGAGATATCCCGGATGAATGCCGAGCAAAACAAACTCTACGCAGAATCGCTGAAGATAACCTGTGAGACGTTCTGGTACCCAGTGGGTATCGCGACAGGCTTCTATGCCGCTGTGGGCACTGTAATAGTGGTCGCGCAGAAACTATTCTCGTAACGCGAGACAGGGCCTGCCAGAAACGAAAACGCCGCTGACCCAAGGAAGGGAAAGCGGCGTTTTTATCTTCGCGATTTGCCTTACAACGGCTTACCCCGATTGCCATGCTGGCTGACAAACGCCTGCACCGCCTTCAGATCATTGGCCAACACCGTGCAACGCTCTTCACGCTCGAACAGGTCGGCCAGATGCACCGGCAGCTCCAAGGCCTTGCCCACACCCGCCTTCTCCACCGCGTCCGGGAACTTGACCGGGTGCGCGGTACCGAGGATCACCATTGGAATATCCAGGCTGCGACGGCATTCGCGGGCGGCCTTCACACCAATGGCGGTGTGCGGGTCGAGCAGCTCGCCGGTCTGGGCATAGACTTCGGCGATGGTTTCGCAGGTTTGCGCATCATCCACGGCCAGGGAGTCGAACAGCTTGCGGGTTTCGGTCCAGCGCTCCTGCTCCACGCTGAAACCACCACCGCTCTTGAAGCTGTTCATCAGTTCGGCAATCGCCGCACCATTGCGACCGTGCATGTCGAACAGCAGGCGCTCGAAGTTCGACGACACCATGATGTCCATGGACGGCGACAGTGTGGCGTGCAGGGTTTCCTTGATGTACCCGTTGCCGCTCATGAAGCGGTGCAGGATGTCGTTGCGGTTGGTGGCGACGATCAACTGGTTGATCGGCAGGCCCATGTTGCGCGCCAGGTAACCGGCGAAGATATCGCCGAAGTTGCCGGTCGGCACCGAGAACGACACCGAACGCGCCGGCCCACCCAACTGCAGCGCAGCGTGGAAGTAGTAGACGATCTGGGCCATGATCCGCGCCCAGTTGATCGAGTTCACCGCCACCAGGCGCGTGCCGTTGAGGAAGCTCTGGTCGGCGAAGCTGTTCTTGACCATTTCCTGGCAGTCATCGAAGTTGCCTTCGATGGCGATGTTGTGGATGTTCTCGCCAAAAATGGTGGTCATCTGGCGACGCTGCACTTCCGACACGCGCTGGTGCGGGTGCAGGATGAAGATGTCGACGTTCTCGCAGTGCTTGCAGCCTTCGATGGCCGCCGAACCGGTATCACCGGAAGTGGCGCCCATGATCACCACGCGCTCGCCGCGCTTCTCCAGCACGTAGTCCAGCAGGCGACCCAGCAGTTGCAGGGCAAAGTCCTTGAAGGCCAGGGTCGGGCCGTGGAACAGCTCCAGCACCCATTCGTTGCCGTTCAGTTGACGCAACGGGGCAATGGCGCTGTGGGAAAACACGCCGTAGGTTTCTTCCAGGATCTTTTTGAAGTCCGCATCCGGAATACTGCCGCTGACGAACGGGCGCATCACTCGGAATGCCAGCTCGTGATACGGCAAGCCGGCCCAGGACGCGATTTCTTCCTGGGTGAAGCGTGGCAGGTTTTCCGGCACGTACAGGCCGCCGTCGGTGGCAAGGCCTGCCAGCAACACGTCTTCGAAATTCAGGGCCGGTGCCTGGCCGCGGGTGCTGATATAGCGCATAGGGGCAAACCTTCGGTTTGGGCTTCAAGCTTCAAGCTGCAAGCTGCAAGTTGAAGCGGTTCGGCTTTTACTTGCAGCTTGTAGCTTGGCACTTGCAGCTGAATTAATTGAGATGTTCGACGCGAATCCGGACGACCGGCCCAACTACGCCCTGGAGCGCTTCGAGAGCCTCGATGGCATCGTTGATACGCTGTTCGAGCACGCGGTGAGTCAGCAGGATCATCGGCACCTGGCCATTCTGCTCCTCGACTTCCTTCTGCATGATCGACTCGATGTTGATGCCGCGCTCCGACAGGATGCTGGCCACCTGGGCCAACACGCCTGGATGATCCTTGGCCTGGATGCGCAGGTAGTAGGCACTTTCACACGCTTCGATGGGCAGAATCGGGTGGGCCGACAGCGAATCCGGCTGGAAGGCCAGGTGCGGCACACGGTTTTCCGGGTCGCTGGTCATGGCGCGAACCACGTCCACCAGGTCGGCGATCACCGATGACGCGGTCGGCTCCATGCCGGCGCCGGCGCCGTAGAACAGGGTGGAACCGGCTGCATCACCGTTGACCATCACCGCGTTCATCACACCGTTGACGTTGGCGATCAGGCGGTCGGCCGGGATCAGCGTCGGGTGCACACGCAACTCGATACCGGCCGGAGTGCTACGCGCGACACCGAGGTGCTTGATGCGATAGCCCAGGGCTTCGGCATAGTTGACGTCGGCGGTGGTCAGCTTGGTGATGCCTTCGGTGTAGGCCTTATCGAACTGCAGCGGAATACCAAAGGCGATGGACGCCAGGATGGTCAGCTTGTGCGCGGCGTCGATACCTTCCACGTCAAAGGTCGGGTCGGCTTCGGCGTACCCCAGGGCCTGGGCTTCGGCCAGCACGTCTTCGAAGGTGCGGCCCTTCTCGCGCATTTCGGTGAGGATGAAGTTACCGGTGCCGTTGATGATGCCGGCCACCCAGTTGATACGGTTGGCGGACAAGCCTTCACGGATCGCCTTGATCACCGGGATACCGCCAGCCACCGCGGCTTCGAACGCGACGATCACGCCCTTCTCGCGGGCCTTGGCGAAAATCTCGTTGCCGTGCACGGCGATCAGCGCCTTGTTGGCGGTGACCACGTGCTTGCCGTTGTCGATGGCCTTGAGCACCAGCTCGCGGGCCACGGTGTAGCCGCCCACCAGCTCGATGACGATATCGATCTCCGGGTTGGTGGCCACGGCGAAGACATCGTTGGTCATCGCAATACCGGTCGTTTGGAACTGAGGCTTTGGCGAACGCGTGGCAATTTGTGCCACTTCAATTTCGCGCCCTGCACGGCGGGAAATTTCTTCAGCATTACGCTGAAGTACGTTGAAGGTGCCGCCACCGACGGTCCCTAATCCACAGATGCCTACTTTGACCGGTTTCACTGAAGAACTCCCCATGAAACGGCCGACGCGAGGTCGGCCGTGGAAAACTGCCGCACAACCGCGGCTCTCAATTAATGACCCGCCGACGGTTCGGCGGGTCATGATCGTCAAAGGCTCGACGATTAATGCTTACTTGGCACCCAGCGCCAGTTTGGCAACTTGCGGTGCCGGCTGATAGCCCGGAATCACTTGGCCGTCCGCCAAAACGATGGCCGGCGTACCGTTCACGCCAATCGACTGGCCCAACGCGAACTGCTTGGAAACCGGGTTGGCGCACTTGGCGGCCTTGATTTCCTTGCCGTCGACCATCTTGTCCATCGCGGCTTTCTTGTCGGCCGAGCACCATACCGCCTGCAACTGCTCATCACCCGGCGAGCCCAGGCCCTGGCGCGGGAACGCTACGTAGCGCACTTCCACGCCCAGCTTGTTCAACGCCGGCACTTCGGCGTGCAGCTTGTGGCAGTACGGGCAGGTGGTGTCGGTGAACACGGTGATATGGGTCTTGGTCTCGCCGATGGCCGGGTAAACCACGGTCTCGGCCACCGGGATACCGTTGATCAGCTTGGACACGCCCAGGCGCTCGGCTTTCTCGGTCAGGTTGACCGGCTTGCCATCCTTCAACTGGAACAGGTAGCCCTGAACGATGTACTGGCCGTCGGCACTGGCGTACAGCACGCGGCTGCCCTTGAGCTTGACTTCGTACAGGCCGGCCATGGGGCTTGCGCTGATGCTCTCGATCGGGGTGTCGAGCTGCAGGTTGGCCAGGCTCTTGCGAATGGTCTGCTCGGCGGCGTCATCGGCGACGGCAAAGGTGGAAACCAACGCAATGGCTGCGGCGGCAATAATCTGGGTCAAGCGCATGGGAACTCCTGAAGGCAGATGCAGGGACGGGGGGCTGAACACCGGTCTGAAAACACGGGCTGCAATCACGAGCCCGCCCATCCCCTTTGCTAACCGGCAAAGCCTACCACAGTTGGGCCGCAGGGCAGCCCGCAGCCGGATAAATTGGCGGTTTTCAGCCTCGCGGGTGGTGCTTGGCGTGCATATCCTGCAAACGTGCGCGCGCTACATGGGTGTATATCTGGGTTGTGGATAAGTCGCTGTGGCCGAGCAGCATTTGCACCACGCGCAAATCCGCGCCGTGATTGAGCAAATGCGTGGCGAATGCATGGCGCAAAGTATGGGGCGACAAACTCTTCCCGATCCCCGCAACCTTGGCCTGGTGCTTGATGCGATGCCAGAACGTCTGGCGGGTCATCTGCTCGCCACGCTGGCTGGGAAACAGCACGTCACTGGGGCGCCCGCCGAGCAACTCGCTACGCGCATCGCGCATGTAGCGCTCGACCCACACAATCGCCTCCTCCCCCATCGGCACCAGCCGCTCCTTGCTGCCCTTGCCCATCACCCGCAGCACGCCCTGGCGCAGATTGACTTGCTCCAGGGTCAGGCTGATCAGCTCGGTGACCCGCAGGCCGCAGGCGTACAACACTTCCAGCATGGCGCGGTCGCGCTGGCCGATGGCTTCGCTGAGGTCGGGGGCGGCAAGCAAGGCATCGACGTCGGCTTCCGACAGGGACTTTGGCAATGGTCTGCCGAGTTGCGGCATATCGATTTGCAGGGTGGGGTCGAGGGCGATCAGTTTCTCACGCAGCAAATAGCGATAAAACCCACGCACACCCGAGAGGAATCGCGCGGTGGAGCGTGGTTTGTAGTTGTGTTCCAGGCGCCAGGCCAGGTGATCGAGGATCAGCTCGCGGCCGGCATTGATCAGTTCAAGGTTTTTCTCCTGCAGCCAGCCGTTGAAAAGCGCCAGATCGCTGCGGTAGGCCTGACGGGTGTTGTCCGAGAGGCCTTTTTCCAGCCATAGGGCGTCGAGGAAGAGGTCGATCAAAGGATGGTCGATGGCGGGCATAGGCGCTCGAACAGGAAAGTGTGGGATTCAGGTAGATCCTATCTCGGACCTCAAATCGCGGGCACAAAAAAGCAGCCCGCAGGCTGCTTTTTTCTGCATCGGGAAGCTGGACTTAAGCCAGTTTTTCCTTGATGCGAGCTGCTTTACCGGACAGGTCACGCAGGTAGTACAGCTTGGCTTTACGTACGTCACCGCGACGCTTGACGGCCATGCTGTCGATTTGCGGGCTGTAGGTCTGGAAAGTACGCTCTACGCCAACACCGTTGGAGATTTTACGAACAGTGAAAGCACTGTTCACACCACGGTTACGCTTGGCGATTACCACGCCTTCGAACGCTTGCAGACGCGAACGGTCGCCTTCCTTCACTTTCACCTGAACGACAATGGTGTCGCCCGGGGCAAAGGTAGGGATCTCTTTGGTCATCTGCTCTGCTTCGAGTGCAAGGATGATTTTGTTAGTCATGCTGTGCTCCTAAGGTAAGTCAATGGACCTACCATCGATACGTTGTTAACTATCGTCCCGCGCGAGGATGTATTCCTCGAGCAGCTTCTTCTCTTCTCCAGAAAGCGAGCGGCTTTCCAGAAGATCGGCGCGTCGTTCATAGGTCCGACCAAGGGACTGCTGTAAACGCCAACGCCGGATGTGTGCGTGATTGCCACTTAGCAATACGTCGGGAACACGCTGATCCGCATACACCTCCGGACGGGTGTAGTGCGGGCAATCCAGCAAACCATCCGTGAAGGAATCTTCCTCCGCGGAGTCCGCATGCCCTAAAGCTCCAGGCAGCAGTCGTGTAACCGCATCTATCAGGACCATCGCCGGCAGCTCGCCGCCAGACAGGACATAGTCCCCAATCGACCACTCTTCATCGACATGAGCTTCAATAAAACGCTCGTCAATGCCTTCATAGCGACCGGCAATCAGGATCAGTGCTTCCTCATTCACCAGTTCGCGTACCGCCGCCTGTTTCAGCTGACGGCCTTGAGGGGACAGGTAAATCACCTTCGCCTTCTCCCCGGCGGCGACCTTGGCCTGGGCCAACGCGTCTTCCAGGGGCTTGATCTTCATCACCATGCCCGGACCACCGCCAAATGGGCGATCGTCTACAGTGTGATGTCGATCCGTCGTGTAGTCTCGCGGGTTCCAACAGGTGAGCTGCAACAGCCCCTGTTTCACCGCCCGACTGGTGATGCCGTACTCGCCGATGGCGGAAAACATCTCGGGAAACAAACTGATCACTTCAATGCGCAAATTAGCCACGCTTAGAAGTCCGCGTCCCATTCCACCTTCATCTCACCCGCGACCAGGTCGACGGCCAACACGCATTGCTCGGTATAGGGCAACAGGCGTTCGCGATCATCCAGGCTGCCAGCGCAAGGCTTGACCACCATGACATCATTGGCGCCGGTTTCCAGAAGATGATCGATTTTCCCGAACAATTGCCCGAGTTGATCGATAACCTTCAGACCTTCCAGCTGGTACCAGTAGTACTCGCCGTCGGTCAATTCAGGGAACAGGTTACGCGGCACGCAGATCTCATAACCGGCCAGAAGACGCGCTTCTTCACGATCATCGAGACCCTTGAGCTTTGCGACCAGGAACTTATCGCTCCCGCGTCCACTGACCAGCTCGACCTGTTTCACACTCCCTTCGCGCTTGAGCGTCCAGGTCTTGTACTGCAACAGGTTTTCAGTCGGATCCGTAAAGGAATACACCTTCACTTCGCCGCGAACGCCATGAACAGAGTAAATCTTGCCGATAACGATCAAATCATCAGCAACCGCTGGCGTCGCGTTCATATTGCTCAGGCTGCGGCCTTAGCCGAGTCCTTCAACAGTTTTGCAACGCGCTCGGATGGCTGTGCACCAACGCTCAGCCAGTAGGCTACGCGCTCTTGGTTCACGGACAGACGAACTTCTTGACCACGAGCAACAGGGTTGAAGAAACCAACCTGTTCCTTGTGCGAACCGTCGCGCGGGTTGCGGCTGTCGGTTACGGTCAAGTGGTAAAACGGGCGCTTTTTGGAGCCGCCAAGGGCAAGACGGATTGTTAGCATGTGAACATCGTTCCTGTAGTCGGTGCTGCAAATCTAAATGCACAGCGGGCATAGGTGCCCGAAAGGCCGCATATTCTAAGGAATATCCGGACTTTTGCAAATGTCTTTTTCTGGCGCCTGACCGCGTGCCACTCAGATCTGCTATAGAGCCGTCGGTTAAAACGGCAGGTCAGCCCCCGCCAACGGCGGGTTTGCTGGAGATCCCACATCCCTGTGGGTCGGAGCGCAAGCGAACTTGCGCTCGAATTCTTTACATCTTCGGCATGCCGCCGCCGGGCAACATACCGCCCATGCCGCGCATCATCTTGGCCATTCCGCCCTTGGCGGAGAATTTCTTCATCATCTTCTGCATCTGCTTGTGTTGCTTGATCAAGCGACCGATGTCCTGCACCTGGGTACCGGACCCCATGGCGATCCGACGCTTGCGCGAACCGCTGATCAGCTCAGGGTCGCGGCGCTCGGCCGGGGTCATGGAATTGATGATGGCTTCCATCTGCTTGAACTGTTTCTCTGCCGCACCCTGGGCATTGCCCATCTGCGCCAGGTTCACACCGCCGATGTTCGGCAGCTTGTCCATCAGGCCGCCGAGACCGCCCATGTTCTTCATCTGTTGCAGCTGGTCGCGGAAGTCTTCGAGGTCGAAGCCCTTGCCCTTCTTCAGCTTCTTGGCGAGCTTATCGGCCTTGTCCTTGTCGAGCGTCGCTTCGGCCTGTTCGATCAGGCTGAGCACGTCGCCCATGCCGAGGATACGCGAGGCGATACGCTCAGGGTGGAACGGTTCGAGCGCGTCGCTCTTCTCGCCCATACCGATGAACTTGATCGGCTTGCCGGTGATGGCACGCACCGACAGCGCGGCACCGCCACGGGCGTCGCCGTCGACCTTGGTGAGGATCACACCGGTCAGCGGCAGTGCATCACCAAAGGCCTTGGCGGTGTTGGCCGCATCCTGGCCGGTCATGGCATCGACCACGAACAGCGTCTCGACCGGGTTGATCGCGGCATGCAACGCCTTGATCTCGCCCATCATCTCTTCATCGATGTGCAGGCGACCGGCGGTGTCGACGATGACCACGTCGATGAACTTGAGCCTTGCTTCTTTAATAGCGGCGTTGGCGATGTCGACCGGCTTCTGGCTCAGATCCGACGGGAAGAAGGTTACGCCCACTTCGCCCGCGAGCATTTCCAGCTGCTTGATCGCCGCCGGACGATAGACGTCGGCAGACACCACCATCACGGACTTCTTCTTGCGCTCTTTAAGGAAGCGCGCCAGCTTGCCGGCGGTGGTGGTTTTACCCGCCCCCTGCAGACCGGCCATCAGTACGACGGCCGGCGGCACGGCGCTGAGGTTCAAATCTTCGTTGGCCGCGCCCATCAGGCTTTCGAGTTCGGCCTGGACAACCTTCACGAAGGCCTGGCCCGGGGTCAGGCTGCGGGACACTTCAGTGCCGACCGCACGCTCCTTGACCGAATTGACGAAGTCCTTGACCACGGGCAAGGCCACGTCGGCTTCCAGCAACGCCATGCGCACTTCGCGCAGGGTGTCTTTAATATTGTCCTCGGTCAGCTTGGCCTTGCCGGTAACGTGGCGCAGCGTCTGCGAGAGACGGTCAGTCAAGTTTTCAAACATGCGCGATCCTTTCAGGCCCTATTCATCGAAATGCATTGGTAGACCGAGGTAATGACGGCCCAGGCTGTGGTAAATCGCTATTAAAAACAGCGCTCGGCGAGCCTGCGGCGTGGGCAGGTCGCGGATTATAGCGAAGACTGCGCCCATGCACACCCGCTGTCTGGCCCGGGAGTCTTTCGTGCGACGCTGGTGTGTGCCAAACTCAGCGCCTTTCGGGCTTGCCTATCAGGATTTATGCTCCCTTTGCCACCCAGCTTGCTACCCAGTCTCGCCGCCGCCCTCTTGTATGCCGCTGCGACCCTCTACCAGGGCACCCGCCTGGCCCAATGCGCCAAGGCAGACAAACGCCTGCTGGCAGGCCTTGGCGTACTCGCCCTGCTGGCCCACGCGGCAAGCCTGTTCACCCACCTGATGACGCCGGTCGGCCTGGGCCTGGATTTTTTCAGCGCCGCCAGCCTGATCGCGGCCGCCGTGATCGCCCTGACGCTGATCGCCTGCACGCGCATCCCGGTGGAAAACCTTCTGGTACTGCTGTTCCCGCTGGGTATGCTCACGGTGCTGCTGGCGCAATTCGCCCCCACCGGCACGGTGCAGGTGATCGATGAAGAGCCGGGCATCCTTGCCCATATCCTGCTGTCGATCCTGGCCTACGGCATGTTCACCATCGCGGTGTTCCAGGCCCTGCTCCTGCTGGTGCAGGACCACCAGCTCAAACACAAGCACCCTTCCGGCCTGATCAAGAACTTCCCGCCGCTGCAAACCATGGAAAGCCTGCTGTTCGGCTTTCTATGGGCAGGCTGGACGCTGCTTTCGCTGTCGCTGATCTCCGGCTGGCTGTTCGTCGAAAACCTGTTTGCCCAGCACCTGGTGCACAAAACCCTGCTGGCATGCCTGGCCTGGATCGTGTTCAGCGTGCTGCTCTGGGGCCGCAATCGCCTCGGCTGGCGCGGCCACAAGGCAATCCGCTGGACCCTGGCCGGTTTCTGCCTGCTGATGCTGGCCTATTTCGGCAGCAAGCTGGTTCGCGAATACATCCTGCATATCTGACGGGCAACGATCATGGACAACTTGCCCCTTGGGCCGATGCTCGCCGTAATCGCCTTGCTGGTGTTATGGGCCGGGCTGTTTACCGCTATCGAAGCTGCCCAGCAACACCTGCTGGCCCTGCGCCCCGGAACGCGCCAAGGCGACAAGGCCGCTTCCCGCCTGAACTTCCCGCGCAACAGCCTGATCCTGTGCAACAGCCTGTGTCGCGCCGCCGTGGTGATTCTTTGTACCTTGCTGGCGATCTATGCCTGGGCGCAGAACGGCCCCTGGCTAGGCTGGCTGATTTCCTGCGCCGTGCTGCTGGTGCTGGCCGACTACCTGCCCCGCGCCCTGGCCACCCGCTATCCGCAGGCGGTACTCGGCTTTGGCAATACGTTGCTAGGCGTGCCGCTGAAAATCCTTTATCCCCTGGCCTGGCTGCTCAATGGCATCAGCCTGCTGTTATTGCGCCCGTTTGCACGCAAGCCCGGCGTGGTGAAAAAAAGCGACGAGCCGCTGCCCGAGCATGACGACGAAACCGACCGCGACGTCGACGACAACCGCACACCCGGCATGCCTGGCATCCACGCCCTGGACAACATCACGGTGAATGACATCCTGGTGCCGCGCAGCGAAGTGGATGGCATCAACCTGGACGACTCGATCGACGCGATCATCGAGCAACTGCGCGCCTCCCAGCACACGCGCCTGCCGGTGTTCCACAGTGATATCAACCAGGTCGAGGCCGTGCTGAACACGCGGCTGGTCCAGCATCTGCTGCCGGATGCCAGCCTGACCAAGGAAGCCTTGCTCGAGGCCTCCTACGAACCCTACTTCGTACCGGAAAGCACGCCCCTGCAACTGCAACTGCTGAACTTTCACAAACAGCAGCGACGCATGGGCATGGTGGTGGATGAATACGGCGAAGTACTGGGCATCGTCACCCTGGAAGACATCCTCGAAGAAATCGTCGGCGAATTCGAAAACGAGCAGAACACCGACAACCCGCTTATCGAAGCACAGCCGGACGGTCGCTACATCATTGACGGCGCCGCCTCGATCCGCGAATTGAACAAGAGCCTGAGCTGGCACCTGCCCAGCGACGGCCCCAAGACCCTCAACGGCCTGGTCACCGAAGCACTGGAAACCATTCCCGACTGCGCGGTGTGCCTGAAGATCGGCCGCTATCGCCTGGAAATACTCGAGACCGAGGACAACCGGGTCAGCAAGGTGCTGATCTGGCACACCAGCCGGATGCCGGCGGCCGGTTAATCCGCTTGTTGGTTCTGCAAACCCCTTCCTATAATCGGGGCGGCTTACCAGAGCCCCGCCCGACCGCGTGCTACCCGCACCAAACGCGTCCAGGCACCGCCTATCGTGTCTGACCGGTGCTCGCTCCCATCCCGAGCGGCCCCGTGTACACCCCTGATCCATGGGTGTTCGACCAATAATAATCCGCGTCCAAACGCGCAATGACCGTCAGGGATACCTCAATGAGCACCACCTATAACGAGACGGCAAGCGCCGCGCCGACCAACTCGACCGCACGGGTAGCCACCGCGAGCATCGTCGGCACGGCCATCGAGTTCTACGATTTCTATATCTACGCCACCGCTGCGGCCCTGGTGATCGGCCCGGTGTTCTTCCCGCAGACCTCCGGTACTGCACAGATGCTGGCGTCGTTCCTGACCTTCGGTATCGCCTTTATCGCCCGGCCGCTGGGCTCGGCGCTGTTCGGCCACTTTGGCGACCGCATCGGCCGCAAGTCGACGCTGGTGGCCTCGCTGCTGCTGATGGGCGTGTGCACCACCTTGATCGGCTTGCTCCCCGGTTATGACAGCATTGGGGCCTGGGCGCCGATCCTGTTGTGCGTGCTGCGTTTCGGCCAGGGCCTTGGCCTGGGCGGAGAATGGGGTGGCGCGGCGTTGCTGGCCACCGAGAATGCGCCCAAAGGCAAACGCGCCTGGTTCGGCATGTTCCCGCAACTGGGCCCATCGATTGGGTTCCTGGCGGCCAACGGCTTGTTCCTGATCCTGGCCATGAGCCTGAACGACGAGCAGTTCCGCAGCTGGGGCTGGCGTATCCCGTTCATCCTCAGTGCGGCATTGGTGATGGTCGGTCTATATGCGCGGCTGAAATTGCACGAAACCCCGGTGTTCGCCAATGCCGTGGCCAAAGAAGCGCCGGTGAAAGTGCCGTTGGTGGAGTTGTTCAGCCAGCATTGGCTGCCCGTGCTGCTGGGTGCCGCGTCGATGGTGGTGTGCTATGCGCTGTTCTACATCACCACGGCGTTTTCCCTGAGTTACGGCGTATCGACCCTGGGCTACAGCCGCGAGACCTTCCTTGCCCTGCTGTGCTTTGCGGTGCTGTTCATGGGGCTGGCCACACCGTTAGCGGCCTTGGCCAGCGATCGCTACGGGCGCAAACCGGTGCTGATCGTCGGCGCGATGCTCGCCATCCTGTCGGGTTTCACCATGGAGCCGCTGCTGACCCACGGTTCGACCTGGGCCGTGGCATTGTTCCTGGCGCTGGAGCTGTTCCTGATGGGGGTGACCTTTGCGCCGATGGGTGCATTGTTGCCGGAACTGTTCCCGACCCGCGTGCGTTATACCGGCGCGTCGGCGGCATATAACCTGGGTGGCATCGTCGGCGCTTCGGCGGCTCCATTCTTCGCGACCAAACTGGTGGCGATGGGTGGCCTGAGTTATGTCGGCGGGTATGTGTCGGCGGCAGCGCTGCTCAGCTTGATTGCCGTGCTGTGCCTGAAAGAGACGCGGGATAACGACCTGAACAAGGTCGCCTGAAAGCCCAACCCCCTGTAGGAGCGAGCTTGCTCGCGAAAAACTCAAGAACAACGCGTGCATCCAGAATGCGCGCGTTATCGTTGACTATCTTCGCGAGCAAGCTCGCTCCTACAGGTTGGGGTTACAGTTCTATGACGACCGACTTGGAAGCACGGGTGGCCTTGGCCCGCGCCGCTTCAATCGACTCGTCCCGCGCCAACGCCACACCCATGCGGCGCTGGCCATTCACTTCTGGCTTACCGAACAGACGCAACGCCGTGTCCGGCTCGCTCAGCGCAGCGCCGAGGTTGGCGAACGCCGTTTGGGTGGACTGCCCTTCCACCAGGATCACCGCCGACGCCGAAGGCCCGAACTGACGAATCAGCGGGATTGGCAAGCCGAGGATGGCGCGGGCGTGCAGGGCGAACTGCGACAGGTCCTGGGAAATCAGGGTGACCAAACCGGTGTCGTGCGGGCGCGGCGACACTTCGCTGAACCAGACCTGGTCGCCCTTGATGAACAACTCTACGCCAAACAGACCACGACCACCCAAGGCCTCGGTGACGGCTTTGGCCACACGCTCGGATTCTGCCAGGGCAACCGGGCTCATGGCTTGTGGCTGCCAGGATTCCTGGTAGTCACCCTTCTCCTGACGATGACCGACCGGTGCGCAGAAGGTGGTGCCGCCGATATGGCGCACGGTCAGCAGGGTAATTTCGTAGTCGAAGTCGATAAAACCTTCGATGATCACCCGGCCTTTGCCGGCACGCCCGCCTTCCTGGGCGTAGTCCCAGGCGTTCTGCACGTCATCGGCGTTGCGCAGCAGGCTCTGGCCCTTGCCCGAGGAGCTCATCACCGGCTTGACTACGCAAGGGAAGCCCAGATCCTGCACGGCCTTGCTGTAGTCTTCGAAGGTGTCAGCGAAGTGGTACGGCGAGGTCGGCAGGTCCAGCTCTTCGGCGGCCAGGCGACGGATGCCTTCGCGGTTCATGGTCAGCGAGGTGGCACGCGCGGTCGGGATCACGGTGAAGCCTTCGGCCTCCAGCTCCAACAGCGTTGCAGTAGCGATGGCTTCGATTTCCGGCACGATGAAGTGCGGCTTCTCGGCTTCGATCACCGCACGCAGGGCGGCACCGTCGAGCATGTTGATCACGTGGCTGCGATGCGCCACCTGCATGGCCGGCGCGTTGGCGTAGCGATCCACGGCAATCACTTCAACGCCCAGGCGCTGCAGTTCGATTACCACTTCCTTGCCCAGCTCACCGCAGCCACACAGCAAAACGCGGGTCGCGGTTGGCGACAATGGAGTTCCGATTCGGGTCATCTCAGGTCCTCAGGGGAGCGGATCATGGGGAGAAAGCCCGGCATTTTACATGAACTGTAAAAATTGGCCTCAGTTGACGACGGCCCGTTTGCGCAGGCGCCAGGCCATGATCAGCCACACTGCGGTAACCCCGGCAAATTTCGAGGCCAGGGCGGTGCCCACCACCGCCGGTGTGAGCGCACCGATCAGGCCGAAGAAGATGAAGGTGTCGAGGGGAATGCTCAGTGCCGAGCTGATCCACAGGCGATCATGCAGCGGGCGCCTGGTGATGCTGAACACCAGCCAGTCAATGCATTCGGACACCGCGAACGCGGTGGCGCTGGCCAGGGCAATGGACGGGTCGGAGGTGAGGTACGACAGCACCAGCGCCGCCAGCATGGCGATGATTGCCCCGTGGCCGAAGCGGGTTTGCACCATGTCGCGCAGGATAAACACCAGGCCACCCCAGGCAGACCAGATCACGTCCAGGTGCGGGGCGGTGGAGAAGGCGAAGTTGATCAGCACGACGCTGCTGATATAGGCGATCAGGAAGAGCATGGGGGATGGACCTGTGAACAAGGGGCGCAGGGTACTTCACATTTGGAGATATGTCGTCTGGGAGGGCCCTTCGCGAGCAAGCTCGCTCCCACATTTTGACCGCGTTCCTACAGGATAAACGCATTCAAATGTGGGAGCGGGCTTGCTCGCGAAAGCGGTGGTTCAGGCGCCGGATTTCCCCGAAGCCATAAACACCAACCCACTCGCCACCGCCCGCTCATGGCACAACCCCAACACCGCCCGGCGCTCGGCGTTGTCCATGCGGCTCCAACGGGTGATTTCCTCCACGGTGCGCTGGCAGCCGGTGCAGATATCGTCATCATCCAGCGCACAAATGCTTACGCACGGCGAAGCAACGGGACGCTCAATCGGCTTCATTCTTCCTGCTCGGCCAGGTCGCGCGCATACCGCTGGGCGTTATGCACATAGTGCGCGGCGCTGGCCTCGAGCATTTTCTTCTGTGCTTCGGTCAGCTCACGCACCACCTTGCCCGGCGAGCCCATCACCAGGGAACCATCGGGAATTTCCTTGCCTTCGCCGATCAGCGAATTGGCGCCGATGATGCAGTGCTTGCCGATTTTCGCGCCGTTGAGGATCACCGCGTTGATACCGATCAGGCTGTAATCATCCACGGTGCAGCCGTGCAGCATGGCGTTATGGCCGATGGTCACGCCCGTGCCCAGGGTCAGCGGGTAACCCATGTCGGTGTGCATCACGCTGCCGTCCTGAACATTGCTGTTCCTGCCGATCAGGATCAGTTCGTTGTCGCCACGCAACACCGCGTTGAACCAGACGTTGGCGCCCTCCTCCAGCTTGACCTTGCCCACCAGCGTGGCATTGGGCGCCACCCAGCTGTGTGGATGCGTCTCGACGCGGGCGTCGCCCAGGCGGTATTTCATGGTGTGTCCTCACGGCTGGCCATTCAAACGATGGCTAGATATTGATGAAGCTCTTGGGTGGCTGATGCAGGCTGATCTTGGCGTCGTCATACAGCAGGTTGATCAGCTCAACGATCATGATCGCCGTCAGCCCCCAGATTTTATATTCACCAAAGCGATAGCTGGGCACGTACCAACTGCGGCCCTGGTAATCGATGCGATGGGTATGTTCGCGCGGGTCCTGGCGGAAAAAATCCAGGGGCACGCTGAAGACAGCGGCGATTTCGGCATCGTTGGCCAGGTACTCGACGTAATCGGGAATGACCCCCACATAGGGTGTAACGCGAATGCCGTGCAGGGAGATCAGCGGACTCAACGGGCCGATGACCTCGACCAACCCCGGTGGCAGGCCGATTTCCTCTTCGGCTTCACGTAAGGCGGTGAAGACCAGGTCCGGGTCTTCGGGGTCGCGGCGCCCGCCAGGAAATGCCACTTCGCCACCGTGGGTCGACAGGCCGCTGGCGCGCAGGGTCAGGATCAGCTCAGGTTCGTCGCTGCGGGTAATCGGCAACAGCACCGCGGCCTCGGGGAAACGCCCGTCGGTTTCAAGCAGGTTGGGGGTATGGTTGCTTACCCGGCGAAGTAGCTCGTCCAGCATGAGTCATCTCGGTCTGTTGGCTACCTTGCATCATGCACCAAAGCGTGCGGGCGCCCAAGCCCAAACCGTTGAGCTGTCGCTAAACGACAACTTGCAGCGCCCTGCCCGCCACGCCAAGATAGAAGCACTTTCCAGGAACCCCAGCATGAACTTCTGCAGCCAGTGCGGTAAACCGGTCACCCAACGCATTCCCGAAGGCGACGCACGCCAGCGTTTTGTATGTGATCACTGCTCGACCATCCACTATCAGAACCCCAATATCGTCGCTGGTACCGTGCCGGTGTGGGGTGACAAAGTGCTGCTGTGCCGCCGCGCCATCGAGCCGCGCCTGGGTTACTGGACGCTGCCGGCGGGCTTCATGGAGAACGGCGAGACGGTGGAGCAGGCGGCCATGCGCGAAACCCTGGAAGAAGCCTGCGCGCGCGTACGCAACCTGAGCATCTATACCCTGATCGACGTGCCGCACATCAGCCAGGTGCATATTTTCTATCGCGCCGAGCTGATCGACCTGGACTTCGCCGCCGGCCCCGAAAGCCTTGAAGTACAGCTGTTCGATGAAGCCGACATCCCTTGGTCCGAGCTGGCTTTCCGCACGGTCGGGCGTACCTTAGAATACTTTTTCGCTGACCGTCGCCAACAGGCGTTCCCGGTACGCAGCGAAGCCGTGCCGCCGCTGTCCAAGCCCGCCCAATAACAATCCGGCCATTCGTCGCCAAAGGGAAATCGTTTTAATGCGTTGGTTGCTTGCTGTGCTCTGCCTGTCGTTTGCCACGTTTTCCTCAGCCTCTACCCTGGAAACCCTGGGCGGCAAAACTGTCGAGAAAGTCCTGGTGCTCAAGTCTGCCCACCAACTGCAGTTGATCAACGACGGCAAGCCTCTGAAGACCTATCGCATCTCACTGGGCAAGAACCCCAAAGGCACCAAGCTGTTCGAAGGCGACCGCCGCACACCGGAAGGCTTGTATTGGATCGACTGGCGCAAAACCAGCGACCGCTACAACCTGTCCATGCACATTTCCTACCCCAATATCAGCGATTCCGCCCGCGCCCGTCGCCAAGGCGTGAACCCCGGCAGCATGATCATGATCCACGGCACGCCCGACACCGAAGAGTACCCGGAGCAGTGGTTCCACACCCTGGACTGGACCGACGGCTGCATCGGCATGCGCAATGTCGACATGCGCGAGGTCTGGAACCTGGTCAAGGACGGCACCCTGATCGAGATTCGGCCGTAAGCGGCGACCGTTCGTAAAAAAGTTCGACTATTTTCCCTGCCCCCGACAACACCCGCCGGTGAATACCAGTTCAGCGCGCGGGCTGCGCCGTTCTGCGCGCACTAAAGACCTCTCTAATACCACTTGATACCGCGCCCCGTTATAGGGCCTTTAAATAGCCATCTGCACCGTTTTTGCCGCATTGACATGGTATTTAAGTGGTATTAATTTCCGACCACTACCGGGCGACAACACTCTAATAACGCATCGGAAACCTGACAGATGAACCCCATTCTGGCCCTGCGCCCCGACGACAAACAATCCACGCCGCTGTACCTGCAATTGGCCCGCAAGCTGGAAGCCGCCATCCATGCCGGCGAGTGGAAATCCGAACAGGCGCTGCCGTCGGAGCGCGTACTCAGCGAACAACTGAGCATTTCCCGGGTCACGGCCCGTAAAGCGCTGGAAGTGTTGTTCGCCCAAGGCCTGATCCGCCGCAGCCAAGGCTCCGGCACGTTTATCACGCCGCGCCTGGAACAACCGCTGTCACGCCTCTCGGGGTTCAGCGAGATGCTGCGACTCAAAGGGTTCGTGCCCAGTTCCCAGTGGCTGGAACGCGATATCACCCAGCCGACCCACGAAGAGCTGATCCGCCTGGCGTTGTCCCCCACCGACAAAGTCGCGCGCCTCAAGCGTTTGCGCAAAGCCGATGACACCGTGATGGCGATTGAAATGACCACCATGCCAGCCTCCGTGCTGCCGCAGCCGCAAACCATCGGCAACTCGCTGTACGAGCACCTCGACCGCATCGGTAAACCCATCGTGCGCGCCCTGCAGCATATCCAGGCGATCAACGCCTCGGACGAATTCGCCGCCCTGGTGGGCATTGCGCCGGGCACCGCCATGCTGCTGATGACCCGCGTGGGCTACACCGCCGATAACACCCCGATTGAAATCACCGATACCTACTGCCGCAACGACTACTACGACTTCGTCGCCGAGCTGCGCCGCTGAACCTTTGCCGCTCAATGGCGGCCCTAGAGAACTGCCCATGTCCGAAGACAACATCCTCACGCCCCACGGCTGGATTCGCGGCCACCTGGTGCACGAACACGGCAAGGTGATTGCCGTCGAAGGCACACCCTGCGACCCGGCGCAAAACGACCTGCCCTACCTGCTGCCGGGCTTTATCGACCTGCATGTGCACGGCGGTGGCGGCAAGGACATCATGGAAGGCGCCAGTGCCTTCGAGACCATCACCCGCACCCACGTGCGCTTTGGCACCACCTCGTTGCTCGCCACCACCATGACCGCGCCGGTGGACGAGATCTCCAGCGTACTCGGCCAGCTCGGCACCTTCTGCGAGCAGCGCCCGGCCGGCAGCGCCCGGGTACTCGGCGTACACCTGGAAGGCCCCTACATCAACCCGGGCAAACTCGGCGCCCAACCCAACTTCGCCCACACCGCGCTGATGGCGGAAGTCGAAGCCTACCTGCGCCTGGCGCCGATCCGGGTGATTACCATCGCCCCGGAAATCGCCGGCCATGATGCGTTGATCCGCGCCCTCAGCGAACGCGGTGTACGCATGCAGATCGGCCACACCCTGGGCAGCTACGAGGAAGGCGTCGCCGCCCTCGCTGCCGGCGCTACCAGCTTCACCCACTTGTACAACGCCATGAGCCCGCTGCATCACCGCGAACCCGGCATCGTCGGTGCCGCCTTGGCCCATGCGAAATATGCCGAATTGATCCCCGACTTACTCCACGTACACCCCGGCGCAATGCGCGTGGCCCTGCGGGCGATCCCGTGCCTGTACTGCGTCACCGATTCCACCGCCGCCGCCGGCATGCCCGATGGCGAATACAAGCTGGGCAGCCATACCGTGACCAAATGCCTGGGCGGCGTGCGCCTGGCCGACGGCACCCTGGCCGGCAGCACCCTGACCATGGACCAGGCCCTGCGCAACCTGGTGAAGATCGGCCTGCCCATCAGCGAAGCCTCACAACGCCTGTCGCAATTTCCTGCGGACTACCTGGGCCTGGAAGAACGCGGCCGCCTGCAACCCGGCAGTTTTGCCGACTGCGTGCGCCTGGACCGCTCCCTGCACCTGACCGACGTAATGGTCGAAGGAGACACCATTGACTTCAACAATGCTTGAAGAGGCCCTGGCCTCCGGTGACGCCGTCGCCGCCCAATTGCAGCGCCTGAACCCGATACTGGAAGAAATCGCCGACCGTCTGCGCCGCCAGCCGCCGCAAGTGGCGATGACCATTGCCCGTGGCAGTTCGGATCACGCCGCCAGCTACTTCGCCTACCTGGCCATGCAGCACGTGGGGATTCCAGTCGCGTCGTTGCCGATGTCGGTGGTGACCTTGCTGCAAGCACCGTTGAAAGTCAGCGGCCAGGTAGCCTTGGGTTTCTCCCAGTCAGGCCAAAGCCCGGACCTGGTCGACAGCCTGCGCCTGCTGCGCAAACGAGGTGCCTTGAGCATCTCGCTGGTCAATGCCGAAGACTCCCCCCTGGAAGCCGCGTGTGAATGCCACGTGCCGCTGAGCGCCGGGCCGGAGCTCAGCGTGGCCGCCACCAAAAGTTTTATCGCCACCCTCAGCGCCAGCGCCCTGTTGGTCGGCCACTGGAACCAGGAAGCCGACTTGCTGCAAGCCTGCCAGGCGCTGCCCGAGGGCCTGCGCGGCGCCGCCAAGCAGGATTGGCGCCAGGCCATCGACGCCCTGCGCGACAGCCAGCGCTTGATGGTGATCGGCCGTGGCGCCGGTTTTGCCATCGCCCAGGAAGCCGCGCTCAAGCTCAAGGAAACCTCGGCGATCCAGGCCGAAGCCTTCAGCAGCGCCGAGGTGCGCCACGGGCCGATGGCCTTGATCGATGAGCACTATCCGCTGCTGGTGTTCGCCCCACGCGGGGCCGAGCAAGCCGGCCTGTTGAGCCTGGCCGCCGATATGCGCCAACGCGGCGCTCGCGTGTTGCTGGCCGCGCCGGACGATATCGCCGAACGCGACCTTACCCTGAGCCGCGCCGAACACCCGAGCCTGGACCCGATCCTGGCAATCCAGAGTTTCTACGTGATGGCCGCCGGCTTAGCCGAAGCCCGGGGCATGAACCCGGACCAGCCGCGCCACCTGAGCAAAGTGACCCGCACCCACTGAGTGGCGTGCCGCGTTTTCCTGATGAGTACCGTGCCCATGTCCAACAACAATAAAGAACTGATTCTCAGCGCGCCCCTCAGCGGTCCCGTGCTGGCCCTGGGCAACGTCCCCGACGACGTGTTCGCCAGCCACGCCATGGGCGACGGCATCGCCATTGACCCGCTGAATGACTGCCTGCACGCCCCCTGTGACGGGATGATCATCCATGTCGCCCGCACCGCGCATGCGCTGACGATCCGCGCCGACAACGGCGCCGAATTACTGATGCATGTGGGCATCGACACGGTGGAGCTGAACGGCGAAGGTTTTACGCTGCTGGTCAAGCACGGCGCGCGGGTGACTCAAGGCCAGGCGCTGGTACGCTTTGACCTGGATCGCATTGCGCGGCAGTGCAAGAGCCTGGTCAGCCCGATCATCCTCACCAATGGCGAACGCTTCGACCTTGAGCCTCTGGCGCTGAAGACGGTCAAGGTTGGCGAGCCGCTGATGCGCGTACTCGCTCGCGCAACAACCGTCGCTGAACCCGCTGTGGATAACTCGACCGCTGAAGCCAGCGCCAGTGTGCGCATTACCCATCGGGGTGGTCTGCATGCTCGTCCTGCGGCGCTGATCCGCAAGACGGCGCTGGGTTTCAGCAGCCAGGCACGCTTGCATTACGCGAATAAATCGGCGCCCTGCGACAGCCTGATTGGCTTGATGGGGCTGGGAATTGGCGAAGGCGACGAGGTGCGCGTCAGTTGCCGTGGCAAAGATTGCGAGGCGGCGTTGCAGGCGTTGATTGCCGCGTTGTCGGTGGCGATAAGCGAAGAGCATCACGCGCCAGCCGTGGTGATGCCACGCCTGGCGAATACTGAAGTCGGTGTATTGCAAGGCGTGTGCGCAGCCCCCGGCCTGGTATGCGGGCCGTTGTTCCGCCTGGCCGGCATCGAGCTGCCGACAGACACCGGCAACCACGACAGCGACGAGCAACTGCGACGTCTGGACACCGCCCTGGAGCAGGTGCGCGACGAAATCCGCAGCACCCTGGAGCACGCTCGCCAGCGCCACAACCTCGAAGAAGAAGAAATCTTCGCCGCCCACCTGGCGCTGCTGGAAGACCCTGCCCTGCTCGATGCCGCCACAGGCGCCATCGAACACGGCAGCGCCGCCACCCATGCCTGGCGCGATGCAATCGAGGCCCAGTGCGCGGTGCTGCTGGCCCTGGGCAAACCGCTGTTCGCCGAACGCGCCAACGACCTGCGCGACCTGCAACAACGCGTGTTGCGTGCCTTGTTGGGCGAGGCCTGGCACGTCGAATTGCCGGCGGGTTCGATTGTGAGTGCGCACGAATTGACCCCGTCGGATTTGCTGCAATTGAGCGCGCAACAGGCCGTCGGCCTCTGCATGGCCGAAGGCGGCGCCACCTCCCATGTGGCCATTCTGGCCCGAGGCAAGGGCTTGCCATGCGTGGTCGCCCTCGGTGCAGAAGTACTCGAGGTGCCGCAAGGTCAACGGGTGGTATTGGACGCCGCCAACGGTCGCCTGGAGCTGGCGCCCAGCGAGGCGCGCCACGCCGAAGTGCACCAGATACGTGACGCCCAGAAATTGCGCCGCCAGCAGCAGCAGGCCTACGCCCAACAACCCGCGCACACCAGCGATGGTGTCTGTGTCGAAGTCGCTGCGAATGTCGCCTCCAGCGCCGAGGCCCACGTGGCGTTTGAAAACGGCGCCGATGGCGTCGGCCTGCTGCGCACCGAATTCCTCTTCGTCGACCGCCGTACCGCGCCGGATGAACAGGAACAGCGCCAGGCCTACCAAGCCGTGCTGGATGCCATGGGCGACAAGTCGGTGATCATCCGCACCATCGACGTGGGCGGCGACAAGCAGCTCGATTACCTGCCGCTGCCCGTCGAGGCCAACCCGGTGCTGGGCCTGCGTGGCATTCGCATGGCCCAGGTACGCCCGGAACTGCTCGATCAGCAACTGCGCGCCCTGCTGCACGTCAGCCCCTTGGCACGCTGCCGCATTCTGTTACCTATGGTCAGCGAGGTGGATGAACTGCTGCAGATTCGCCAGCGCCTGGATGAATTGTGCGCCGAACTGAAGCTGACCCAGCGCCCCGAACTGGGCGTGATGATCGAAGTGCCCGCCGCCGCGCTGATGGCCGAGCAACTGGCCGAGCATGCGGATTTCCTGTCCATCGGCACCAATGACCTGTCCCAGTACACCCTGGCCATGGACCGCGACCACGCCGGCCTCGCCGCGCGGGTGGATGCCCTGCACCCGGCCTTGCTGCGGCTGATCGCCCAGACCTGCGCGGGGGCTGCCAAGCACGGACGTTGGGTCGGTGTGTGCGGCGCCCTCGCCTCCGACCCACTGGCAACCCCGGTGCTGCTTGGCCTGGGGGTACGCGAGCTGTCGGTGAGCCCACCGCAGATCGGCGAAATCAAGGACCGCGTCCGCCATCTGGACGCGGCGCAATGCCGGCAACTGAGCCAAAGCCTGCTCGACCTGAGCAGCGCCAAGGCGGTTCGCCAAGCCTGTCAACACCACTGGCCGCTGAGCTGACAACAACAAGAAAAAAGGAGACACGCCATGTACCAACACTTTATCGAGGGCCTGCAACGCCTGGGCCGCGCGCTGATGCTGCCGATTGCGATCCTGCCGATCGCCGGCCTGTTGCTGCGCCTGGGCGACACCGACCTGCTCAACATCGCGGTGATGCACGATGCCGGGCAAGCGATCTTCGCCAACCTGGCGCTGATCTTCGCCATCGGTATTGCCGTGGGTTTTGCCCGCGACAATAACGGCACGGCGGGGTTGGCCGGCGCCATTGGTTACCTGGTGATGATCTCCACGCTCAAGGTGATGGATACCACCATCAACATGGGCATGCTCGCCGGTATCGCCAGCGGGCTGATGGCGGGCGCGCTGTACAACCGCTTCAAGGACATCAAGCTGCCGGAGTACCTGGCGTTCTTTGGTGGGCGACGGTTTGTGCCGATTGTCACCGGGTTCAGCGCGGTGGGCCTGGGCGTGATCTTTGGCCTGATCTGGCCGCCGATCCAGCACGGCATCAACAGTTTCGGTGTGCTGCTGATGGAAAGCGGCAGCTTGGGCGCGTTCGTGTTCGGTGTGTTCAACCGCCTGCTGATCGTCACCGGCCTGCACCATATCCTCAACAACATGGCGTGGTTTGTGTTCGGCACGTTTACCGATCCGGTGACCGGTGCCGTCGTGACGGGCGACCTGACCCGTTACTTCGCCGGCGATCCGAAGGGCGGCCAGTTCATGACCGGCATGTTCCCGGTGATGCTGTTCGGCTTGCCTGCCGCCTGTCTGGCGATGTATCGCAATGCGCTGCCAGAGCGGCGCAAGGTGATGGGCGGGATTTTCCTGTCGATGGCGCTGACCTCGTTCCTCACTGGCGTGACCGAGCCGATTGAATTCGCCTTCATGTTCCTCGCGCCGTTCCTCTACTTGCTGCATGCACTGCTCACCGGCCTGTCGATGGCGGTGACCAATATGCTGAATATCCACCTGGGTTTTACCTTCTCCGGTGGCTTTATCGACATGGTGCTGGGCTGGGGCAAATCCACCAACGGCTGGCTGGTGGTGCCGGTGGGCCTGGCCTACGCGGTGATCTACTACACGGTGTTCAGCTACTGCATTCGCCGCTTCAACCTGAAGACGCCAGGCCGCGAAGACATCCAGGTGGTGCCGGCCGAAGTGATGAGCGATAACGTGCGCGCCACGGCATATATCCGGGCCTTGGGCGGTGCGGACAATTTGCTCAGCGTCGGTGCCTGCACCACGCGCCTGCGCTTGGACATGGTGGATCGTAACAAGGCCGTGGATGCCGAGCTCAAAGCGCTGGGCGCCATGGCGGTCGTGCGGCCGGGTAATGGCGGGAGTTTGCAGGTGGTGGTCGGGCCGATGGCGGACAGCATTGCTGACGAAATTCGGTTGGCGATGCCAGGGTTTGTTGCTGCTGCGCCTGTGGCAGTTGCGCCTGTGGATAAGCCGGTGGCGGTGAATCTGCAGGAAGCCGAGCAATGGCTGAAGGCCTTGGGTGGCCGGGCGAATGTGCGCCAGCTGGAAGCGGTGGCGATGACCCGCTTGCGGGTGAAGTTGGGGGATGATTCGGTGGTGTCCGAGGCTCAGCTCACGGCGCTTGGTTGCCAGGGTGTAACCCGACTCGAAAGCGGTGTCTGGCACTTGCTCATTGGTGAGAAGGCTTCGCCATTAGGTAAAGCACTGGAGCCGTGGTTGACGCGCCCGATCAACACCTGATCGGACCGGCCGCTCTCACGCACGAGCGTGGGAGCGTGGGAGCGGTGGTCTAAATCATCAGCTGCCTCAAATCACTGTGAATTTGAATGTATTGGAGATGAGATCAGGAGGGGGATTTTTTACCTGGCGAAGAATAACTTCGTGTTCGCCTTTTGCTATTCCTGTAACCAGGAATTCCCAAACACCATTCGCGGGGAAAAAGTCTGGGGATTGAAGCTCATCGTCCAAGAACAATCGGGTGTTGATCGCAGCCGACGAACGCCCTTTAAAAGTCAGGGCGGATTCAGAAGTACTGCCGCCATCTGGAATTTCGACGCCGCTTGTCGTTACAGCGACATCTATCGTTAATTCACCATCCATGATTTCTGCTCCTTCTTGAGCACCGAGTGAACGCTCATTCCAACTGCCTGCCGGTGTTACGTCTACTGTCAAACCTGACAGGTTTCGCGGGACCTCCGATAAACGGTGCAACTTGATCGCACCCACAAAAATCCATGGTCATCCCAGTCACCCCATTTCTGCCATACGAGTTTGCCGAGATCGATACCGATCAGTGCTGACTCGCTGATGATGATGGCCTGCCAAAACAAAACACCCCGTGAAAGCGTAGCCCTCACAGGGTGTTGGGGGGGACCATCTCATTAAACTGACGCTCTCCCGATCAACGTCTGACGGACCATAACCATTCAGCGCTCATTGAGTGATCGTAACCGTCCATATATTCGAAGGAGCATTACTGCCTCGAACCTCGGCTACGAACGCGTATGTCTTTGCCGCCAACCCCGTCACGGTGACTTCATAGCTGGCGTCAGCTTGAACTTCGCTACTCCCAAGTACCAGGCCCTGCTGGCCGTCCTTGATTTGAAGAATACCGGCAGAACCTGCCGTACCGATAAACGTCAGTTCTTTGCGCTGCGTGCTGCCGTTGTCGGGGATTTCTCCACCGGCAGAATTTAGAACCTTCTCAATCGAAGTCGCCATGATGTCTTTCCTCGTATTCAATGTGTCCCCAGTAAACCAGCGTCAATAAATGGTCGTAACTGTCAGAGTTCACAGGGGCGTGCCGAAAACAGACGAAAGGGCTCCGCGAGCTTGCCCGATCCCGCATTTTGATCGGTGTCCGACTTGGTAATGCGGTCAACTGTGGGAGCGGGCGGACGCCTAGTTCTTGCTCGCGAAAAACGCCCAGGCAACGCGTTCATTCTCGATAAGCGCGGTGGCCCTGAGTTCTTCGCGAGCAAGAACTAGGCGTCCCCCCTCGCTCCTACAAAAAGCCTTAACTGAACGGCATTGCGGCCTAAGCCGGGCTCGTTGATCGCCCTGTACCTCTATCGTCCCTCGGCAAAGACTCACTCAACCCGAGCAAATCGTTCAATCACAGGCTGCTCTCGATGCTCTGCCTGCCACAGGTCATAGCTGCTCTGCATGGAGAGCCACATCTGTGCTTTGCTGATGCCTGCACGCTCAAGCCGTACCGCCAGATCAGGACTGACGGGGGCATGTCCATGAAGAATTCTCGAAAAGGTTTCCCTCGCGAAACCCAGGCGTCGAGCAACTTCAGTGATCGTCATTCCCAGGCTGGGAATGACATCCTCAAGCAGTATTTCCCCAGGGTGAGGAGGATTGTGCATACCCATAAACAGAGCCCTTCTCAGTGGTAATCGAGATAGTCGACCAGCTCGACTTGATCGTCAAACATGCGAAAAATGATGCGCCAGTTACCACTGATGCTCACCGACCAATAGTCGACAAGGTCCCCCTTCAAGCGATGGAAGCGCCAACCTGGCAGTTCCAGATCACTCCAGTGACTCGCGCTGTTTAAAATCAGCAAGACACGGCGCAGGCGGTTTGCATGGTTCGCATTGATCCCTTTCGTAGAGCCAGTCTCATAAAAAACACGAATGCCTTTATGTTTCCAGCTAACAATCACGGGGTGATTGTGATGCGATACATCACAGCCAGCAATAGCCGCCTATCAGTTTTGATCGTCAGACTCATAACTTTCCACCGCAGAGAAGATTCAAAGCAGGAAGGCTAGGAGGACGGGTTCCGAGGGACAACCTGAAAGGCCTGTGGGAAAGATCTGAGGCGCCTGTCCCGGCGCCTTCGCGAGCAAGCCCGCTCCCACATTTGACTGCATTCCAAAAGTGGAACTCGGTCAAATGTGGGAGCGGGCTTGCTCGCGAATAGGCCCTTGCAAACAACAAAAAACCCGCTGACCAAACTGGACCAGCGGGTTTCTTGTTTACGCAATCAACGAATCAAAAATCCGCCAACTGCCACACCTCATATGCCGGTGTTTCATACGGATGGCTCAGCTTCAACGCAGCCACAACAGCCACGATCAACTCATCCGCCACCACCAGCTCAACCTTCCATTCTTCAACCACTTCAACCTGGCCCACCTGCCCGATAAACGGCGTACTGCCGTCCAACGCGCGGAATTGGCCCTGCCCCAGCACTTGCCAGACGCAGCTGTCGTAGTTGCCGATGCGCCCGCCGCCGGCTGCGAGGACGGCGGTTTTCACCGTCTCCACATGGCTGTCGGGCACAAAGAAGGCGAGCTTGTACATGGCTTAGTTCACCCACACCCGAGCGTTACGGAACATGCGCATCCACGCGCCGTCCTCGTTCCACTCTTCCGGGCGCCACGAGTTCTGCACGGCGCGGAATACCCGCTCCGGGTGCGGCATCATGATGGTGACGCGACCGTCGCGGCTGGTAAGGCCAGTGATACCGCGCGGCGAGCCGTTCGGGTTGGCCGGGTAAGCCTCGGTGACCTTGCCGTGGTTGTCGACGAAGCGCAGGGCCACGGTGCCGGACAGGTCGGCTTCAAGCAAGGCTTCTTCGCTGCTGAATTCGGCATGGCCTTCACCGTGGGCGATGGCGATCGGCATGCGCGAACCGGCCATGCCTTGCAGGAAGATCGAGTTGGACTCCTGCACCTGCACCATGGCCACGCGGGCTTCGAACTGCTCGGAACGGTTACGCACAAAATGCGGCCAGAACTCGCTGCCCGGGATCAACTCGTGGAGGTTGGACATCATCTGACAACCGTTGCACACACCCAGGGTGAAGCTGTCGCTGCGTTCGAAGAAGCCCTGGAACGCGTCGCGGGCACGGCTGTTGAACAGCGCCGACTTGGCCCAGCCTTCACCGGCACCCAGCACGTCGCCGTAGGAGAAACCACCGCAGGCTACGAGGCCTTTGAACTCATTAAGGTCAACACGACCAGCGAGGATATCGCTCATGTGCACGTCGATCGCATTGAAGCCGGCACGGTCGAACGCCGCCGCCATTTCCACCTGGCCGTTGACGCCCTGCTCACGCAGCACGGCAACCTGTGGCCGGATGCCCTTCTTGATGTACGGCGCGGCGATATCCTGGTTGACGTCGAAGCTGAGCGTGGTGCTCAGGCCCGGATTATCTTCTTCCAGGATCGCGTCGAATTCCTGCTCGGCGCAGTCGGCGTTGTCACGCAGGCGTTGGATCTGGTAGCTGGTCTCGGCCCACTGGCGTTGCAACAGACGGCGCTGGCCGGCAAACACGGTGTCGCCATTGAACGAGATATTGATTTCACCGTTGTTGATCGGTTGGCCGATCACGGCCACGCAGTCGTCCAGGCCGGCGGCGCTGAACTGTGCGAGGACGTCCGGGGTAGCGTCCTGGCGCACCTGGATCACCGCACCCAACTCTTCGTTGAACAGGATGCCGTTGATCTCGCCGGCGTCCTCGGCAACGCTGTCGAGCACGATGTTCAGGCCGCAGTGACCGGCAAATGCCATCTCGACAACGCTGGTCAGCAAACCACCGTCGGAACGGTCGTGGTAGGCCAGCAGGTGACCATCGGCGTTGAGGCCCTGGATCACGGCGAAGAAGGCCTTGAGGTCTTCGGCGTCGTCGACATCCGGTGCCTGCTTGCCGAGCTTGCCATGGGTCTGCGCCAGGATCGAGGCGCCCATGCGGTTCTGGCCACGGCCCAGGTCGATCAGGATCAGGTCGGTGGTGCCCTTGTCCATGCGCAGTTGCGGGGTGAGGGTCTGGCGGATGTCGGTGACCGGCGCGAAGCCGGTGACAATCAGCGACAGCGGCGAAGTGACGCTTTTGTCCACGCCCTCATCGTTCCAGCGGGTGGCCATGGACATGGAGTCCTTGCCCACCGGAATGGTAATGCCCAGTTCCGGGCACAGCTCCATGCCGACCGCCTTGACGGTGTCGTACAGACGCGCGTCTTCACCCGGGTGACCGGCAGCGGACATCCAGTTGGCCGACAATTTGATGTCGGACAGCTTGCCAATGCGCGACGCGGCGATGTTGGTGAGGGTTTCACCGATGGCCATGCGCCCCGATGCCGGGGCGTCCAGCAGGGCCAGCGGGGTGCGTTCGCCCATGGCCATGGCTTCACCGGTGTACACGTCGAAACTGGTGGCGGTGACGGCAACGTCGGCCACCGGCACCTGCCACGGGCCGACCATTTGGTCACGGGCCACCAGGCCGGTGATGGTGCGGTCGCCGATGGTGATCAGGAAACTTTTGCTCGCCACGGCCGGGTGATGCAGAACGCGCTCGATGCTGTCAGCCAGATCCAGGGTGCTTGGGTCGAAATCATCACCCAACTCGGTTTCACGCACGGCCGAACGGTGCATGCGCGGGGCCTTGCCCAGCAGCACTTCCAGTGGCATGTCGACCGGGTTGTTGCCGAAGTGGCTGTCGGTCACGGTCAGTTGCGGCTCGGCGGTGGCTTCACCGACGACGGCAAACGGGCAACGCTCGCGTTCGCAGATGGCCTGGAAGCGCGCGAAGTCTTCAGGGCCGACGGCCAATACGTAACGTTCCTGGGATTCGTTGCTCCAGATTTCGTGCGGGGCCATGCCCGGCTCGTCGTTTGGAATATTGCGCAGTTCGAAACGGCCACCACGGTCGCCATCGTTGACCAGTTCCGGGAAGGCGTTGGACAAACCACCGGCGCCGACGTCGTGGATGAAGCTGATCGGGTTCTTGTCACCCAACTGCCAGCAACGGTCGATGACTTCCTGGCAGCGGCGTTCCATCTCCGGGTTTTCGCGCTGTACCGAAGCGAAGTCCAGGTCGGCCGAGCTGGTACCGGTAGCCATGGAGGAAGCCGCGCCGCCGCCCAGGCCGATCAACATCGCCGGGCCGCCGAGTACGATCAGCTTGGAGCCGACCAGGATCTCGCCCTTCTTGACGTGTTCTTCACGGATGTTGCCCATGCCGCCGGCCAACATGATCGGCTTGTGGTAACCGCGCACTTCATCACCGTGGGGGGTGGTGATGGATTGTTCGAAGGTGCGGAAGTAGCCGGTCAGGGCCGGACGCCCGAATTCGTTGTTGAACGCGGCGCCGCCCAGCGGGCCTTCGATCATGATGTCGAGTGCGGTGACGATGCGCTCAGGCTTGCCGTACGGCACTTCCCAGGGCTGCTCGAAGCCCGGAATCTGCAGGTTGGACACGGTAAAGCCAGTGAGGCCCGCCTTGGGCTTGGCGCCACGGCCGGTAGCCCCTTCGTCGCGGATCTCGCCGCCGGAACCGGTGGCGGCGCCCGGGAACGGGGCAATCGCGGTCGGGTGGTTGTGGGTCTCGACTTTCATCAGGATATGCACCGGCTCCTGCACCGCGCCGTACTGGCGGGTTTCAGGGTCCGGGAAGAAACGGCCGGCAACAGAGCCGACGATGACCGAGGCGTTGTCCTTATAAGCCGACAGAACGCCTTCGCTGTGCATCACGTAGGTGTTCTTGATCATGCCGAACAGGCTTTTTTCCTGGTTTTCGCCGTCGATGTCCCAACTGGCGTTGAAGATCTTGTGACGGCAATGCTCGGAGTTGGCCTGGGCGAACATCATCAGTTCGATGTCGTGGGGGTTGCGCTTCAAGCCGTTGAAGGCGTTGACCAGGTAGTCGATCTCGTCTTCGGCCAGGGCCAGGCCCAGTTCGGTGTTGGCCTTCTCGAGGGCGGCGCGGCCACCGCCGAGCACGTCGACCGCGGTCAGCGGCCGGGGCTCGGCATGGCTGAACAGGCCGGCGGCCTGCTCCAGCTGGCTGACGATGATCTGGGTCATGCGGTCGTGCAGGCTGCTGGCGATCAGCTCGGCCTCGGCATCGCTGAACTGGCCGGCGACGTAGAAGGCAATGCCGCGCTCCAGGCGCTGGATGCTCGAAAGGCCACAGTTGCGGGCGATATCGCTGGCCTTGCTCGACCAGGGCGAGATGGTGCCGAACCGAGGCAGAACCAGGAACAAGCGGCCGGTCGGCTCTTGAACGGGAACGCTTGGGCCGTACTTCAGAAGGCGCGCCAGCACTTGCTGTTCGTCGGCGGTCAAGACGCCGCTCACGTCGGCGAAGTGAGCAAATTCAGCATACAGGCCTGTAACCGCTGGAACCTTCTGGCTCAGTTGTTCAAGGAGTTTGCTGTGGCGAAAGGCAGAAAGGGCAGGAGCGCCGCGCAGGATCAACATCTTCGGGACAGCCTCGGGAAGGGGTGTGCTTTGAGGCCGTGCATTCTAGCGTAAACCATCGCCAACGGCACCCGAAACGGCACCGCTGGCCGCTGCCGAACGTCAGTTGACCCCGATTGCACGCCATCGCGGCGTTATCCAAGGCATTGCGCGCAGTTATTTTAACCGTCACATTCATGCGCCAAGCCACGTTTCTGCGGGCTGCAGCACAGTTTGGCCGGCGCTAGCAGACAAGTGCGCCGCTGTCGAGATATGGCGCCGTGGGCCGTTTGCGTATACTGCGCAGATGTTCTTCCCAACTGCTTTGCGCCCGCGATGCGCCAGATGGCTCCTCGCAACCGGACTCTTCCTGATGCTCAGCGCCTGTGTTGATAAACCCAGCACGCTCGAGCGAATCAAGGAGGATGGCGTATTGCGGGTGATTACCCGAAACAGCCCGGCCACGTATTTCCAGGACCGCAACGGCGAAACCGGCTTCGAATACGAGCTGGTCAAGCGTTTTGCCGACGACCTGGGCGTAAAGCTCGAGATCGAGACCGCCGACAACCTCGACGACCTGTTTGGCCAACTGGGCAAGCCCAATGGCCCGGTCCTCGCCGCCGCCGGCCTGGTCAGCAGCGAACAGCGTCGCCAGCAGGTACGTTTCTCCCACCCTTATCTTGAAGTCACCCCGCAGGTCATCTACCGCAACGGCCAGTCGCGCCCGACCAACGCGGCGGACCTGGTGGGCAAGAAGATCATGGTGCTCAAGGGCAGCACCCACGCCGAGCAGCTGGCCGAGCTGAAAAAGCAGAATCCTGCAATCGAATACGAAGAGTCCGACGCAGTTGAAGTCGTCGACCTGTTGCGCATGGTGGACGAGGGGCAAATCGACCTGACCCTGGTGGACTCCAACGAAGTGGCGATGAACCAGGTGTACTTCCCCAACGTGCGCGTGGCGTTCGACCTCGGCAACGCCAGCAACCAAAGCTGGGCCGTGGCCGCTGGCGAAGACAACAGCCTGCTCAACGAGGTCAACAGCTTCCTGGACAAGGTCGGCAAGAACGGCACCTTGCAACGCCTGAAGGATCGCTACTACGGGCACGTCGATGTCCTCGGCTATATGGGCGCCTACACCTTCGCCCAGCACTTGCAGCAGCGCCTGCCCAAATACGAGAAACACTTCAAGGCCTACGCCAAGGAAGAAAAAGTCGACTGGCGCCTGTTGGCCGCCATCGGCTATCAGGAATCACTCTGGCAACCGGCGGTCACCTCCAAGACCGGCGTGCGCGGCCTGATGATGCTGACCCAGAACACCGCCCAGGCCATGGGCGTGTCCAACCGCCTGGATGCCAAGCAGAGCATCATGGGCGGCGCCAAGTACCTGGCCAAGATCAAGGATGAGCTCGATGACGGCATTGCCGAGCCGGACCGCACCTGGTTTGCCCTGGCCGCTTATAACGTCGGCAGCGGCCACCTGGAGGACGCACGCATTCTGGCCAGGAAGGAAGGCCTGAACCCGAACAAGTGGCTGGACGTGAAGAAGATGCTGCCACGCCTGTCGCAGAAGCAGTGGTACAGCAAGACCCGCTACGGCTACGCCCGCGGCGGCGAGCCGGTGCACTTCGTGGCGAACATCCGGCGCTACTACGACATCCTTACCTGGGTGACCCAGCCGCAGCTGGAAGGCAACCAGGTGGTCGAAGGCAATTTGCATGTGCCGGGTGTGAACAAGACCAAGCCGCCGGAAGACAGCCCGCAACTGTAAATCCGCAACTGTAAATACAGTGATCTGATACACCACAACACCAGGTGTGTGGCTTGCCTGCGATGGCGATGGATCAGTAGCCCCCAATGCCAGCTGACCCACCGCCATCGGCGCAAGCACCTTCCCACATGTCGATCTCTACGTGGCTTAGAGACCAATGAGCAGATGGACCACCCCACCCGCCAACACCATCACCGCCGGCACGCCCGCCGCCTGCAACGCCGCCTCATCCAACCGCCCCGCATCCTGCAATTGCACACGCACCCGCGTCAGCGCCACACGCTGTTGCGACGTGAGATTGTCCGCGCCGCCCAGTGCGTTCAGCACATCGACCGACACCAGGCTCTGCGTCGGCGCTGCGACTGTTTCGGCAATCAAATCCGGCGTCAGGGCCTTCCAGAACGCCTGCTTGAATTTATCCAACATACTCAATTCTCCAGCACAGATGAGGGTTCGACGGTGGCCGCGTGGTACAAGCGCAACGCCTCGCGTACCTGGACGGCTTCTTCCAGGCCCAGCACCTGGTGGGCGATGATCTGGCAGCCGGCCAGGTCCAGCTCGCGCACGGTGGCCTTGATGGTGGGGATCAGTGGCACGCTGACAGACAACTCATCCACTCCCAGCCCGATCAGTACCGGTACCGCCAGGGCTTCGGACGCCAGCGCCCCGCACACCCCCACCCACTTGCCATGGGCATGGGCGGCCTTGACCGTGGTGGCGATCAGACGCAGCACCGCCGGGTGAAAGCTGTCCGCCTGGCTGGCCAGCCTTGGGTGGTCGCGGTCCATGGCCAGGGTGTATTGGGTCAGGTCATTGGTGCCGATGGAGAAAAAGTCCACATGGGGCGCGAAGACATCCGCCATCAGCGCCGCGGACGGTACTTCAACCATGATGCCCAGCTTCGGCAGCTCGGTGAGCCCCAGCGCGAGCGCTTCCTCTTCAAGGATCTTGCGCGCCTGGTGCAGCTCCGACAGCAGGCTGATCATCGGCAACATGATATGCAGCCGCGCAAAACCGGCACTGGCCAGGATCGCGCGGAACTGTTCGCGCAACAGCGTCGGGCGCTCCAGGCACAGGCGGATGCCACGCAAGCCGAGGAACGGGTTGGTCTCGGCGTCCATTGGCACATAGGCCAAGGGTTTGTCGCCACCGACGTCCAGGGTGCGCACCACCAGCTTGCGCTCAGCGCCCAAGGCGCGAGCGATGGCACTGTAGGTACCGGCCTGTTCTTCGGGGCTCGGCGCGCGGTTGCGGTCGAGATAGAGGAACTCCGAACGTAGCAAGCCGACGCCTTCGCCGCCCAGCGTCAGGGATTGCTCCACCTCCTGCAACGAGGCAACGTTGGCGGTGACTTCCAGATGATGGCCATCGCCGGTAACAGCAGGCAATGAAGCCTGCGCCACGTCGCGCTGATGGCGCAGCAGGTGCTGTTTGCGCGCGGCGTCCAATTGCTCGACCTCGGCCAGGTCCGGGTCCAGGTGCAGCTCGCCTTTGTCGGCGTCGAGCAGGACCTGTGTGCCATTGGCCAACGCCAGCACATGGGTCGAGACTCCGCAAATGGCCGGCAGGCCCAAGGCACGGGCGAGGATCGCGACGTGGCTGGTCGCGCCGCCGCCGACGGTGACAAAACCCAGCACTTTGCGTGTATCCAGGCTGGCCGTCTGCGAAGGCGTCAGTTGCTCGGCGATCAGGATCGCGCGCTCCGGCAAGTCCCAGGCGCTGTCCTGAACGCCGAGCAGACCTTTCAGCACGCGCTGGCTGACGTCCGCCAGGTCGGCCGCGCGCTCGGCCAGCAGGGCATTGCCTGAATCCTGGAACAAGGTAGCCGTGGCCACCGTGGCGCGGTTCCAGGCAAATGCGGCGCTCTTGCCCTCAGCCAGCAACGCGTGGGCTTGCTCCAACAAGGTCGGGTCTTCAAGCAGTTCCTGATGAGCACGGAAAATGTCCGCCTGGGCAGCGCCGGCTGCCTCGTCTTGCAGGGCCTGCAGCGCTTTGGATGCAGCCATGAGGGCGCCCTGCAAAGCGGCCCGTTCGGTCGCTTCATTCGCGCCGTGTTCAGTGATCGCCAGCTCAGGCTCGGTCACTTGAACGACCTGGCCAAATGCCGAACCCGGCGATGCACACACGCCCCGCAACACGGTTGCCGATGACACCGGCGCGACTGCCTCAACGACCTCAACCGGCGCTGCGATCGTTTCGCCACAGCCTTGGGCCAGCAATTGCACCAAGGCCTTGATCGCCACCTCGGCCTCCTCTCCTGCCGCGCTCACTTGCAGGGTGTCACCCTGCATGGTTTGCAGCGCCATGATCGCCACCAGGGATTTAGCATTGGCGCTCCGGGTTTGCTTGTGCAGGTAAATACTCGCGTTGAAGCCCTTGGCCGCCTGGGCGAACACCGCCGCCGGCCGCGCGTGCAGCCCGTTGGCGTTCGGCAGGATCAGCGGCTTGGAGAACAGCGCATCGCCCTCCTCCTCGTCCGCCGCCTCAACCGCCTCGCCTGGGTGTACCCGTAACAACGGCTGGCCGATATCGACAAACCCTTCTGCCAACAGGCTGAACGGCTCGCCACTGACCACCAGCATCAACGTCAGCAAGCTACGGGCATTGAGCGCCACGTAGTCGGCATCGAATTCGATCAGCGCTTGCCCGACGTCTACCCGCTGGCCCTCCTCGACCAATCGGGTGAAGCCCTTGCCCGCCAGGTTCACGGTGTCCAGGCCGATATGCATCAGCACCTGCACACCGTTGTCGTCGGTGATGCTCACCGCATGCCCGGTGTCCTGGATGTTGCTGACCACCCCGGCCAACGGCGCACACAGGGTCTGCGAGGTGGGGTCGATGCACAGGCCGTCGCCGATCATGCGACTGGCGAATACCGGGTCAGGCACCTGATCCAGTGCCAGCAGCACCCCGGACAGGGGCGCCAGCAGTTCCAGGGGTTTCGATGGGGTCATGAGGTCACCTGCTGTTTTGTTCTGTAAAAATCATGGGGTAGATGCAGATCCTGGGACGACGAAGATCAACTGAGGGAGCGGGCTTGCTCGCGAAGGCCGTGGGGCAGTCAATACCGTTGTCGCCTGATACACCGCATTCGCGAGCAAGCCCGTTCCCACATTAGTCCGCGTACACCCACACGCTTACTTCCACCAGTATTCAACCTGCACACCCACATTCGACCCGTGCCGCGCGGTGCCGTAGGAGCCGGTGTCGGACAATGCCGATCCCGCCGCCAGTTCATTCGCCGCACGTTTGGCTGCTTCGTTCCAGGTGGCATAGGTGTAGTACAACCGCACCTCCGGGCGCGCCCAGAAATCCGGGCCTTTGGGCGACCAGGTCGGGGCGAAGGTGAATTTGCTCAGCTTGCGCGTGCCGCCCGTGGCATCGACCTGATCATGGCCGAGCTCGGTGACCAGTTTGAACTGCTCACTGATGGCATAGGCCGGGCGCACGCCGATGGACATCCAGGTCTGGTCCTGGCTGCCGGGGCGAATGTCTTTCTGGTACACCGCTTCGATCTGCCCGCCGAAGCGCGAGGTGATTTGCCAGTCGAAGAACTCGACGGCGCGATAACTTTTGCTGCTGTTATCCAGGGTCGTGTTGCCGGTGTAACCCAGGCCGGTGCCGGGGCCTTCGCCGTACTGCAGGGCGAATTTGTTCTTGCCGCCCAGAAAGGGTTTTTGCACATGCTGCGCCGTGAGGGCCCAGCCGCTGTTGGTATCGCGGCCACCGGCCTTTTCGATATAGCTCAAACCCAGCTCCAGCTCACCGCCGGGGTTGGTCTTGAAGCCCGCGACGTTGAAATCGTGACGAGTGGCGTATGCCTTCTGGTACAGGTTGTCCTTGCGCGAGAGGGCATAGCTGTACTTGAGGTCGCCGATCAGCACGTCCTCGATACCGCCGCCGGTGGCGCTCTGGTTCCAGTAGTAGAAATCGGAAATATGGATGTCGTTACGTTTGTAGTAACGCCGTCCGGCCCACAGCGAGCCGCCATTGAGGCTGGGCAGGTTCGACCATTGTGCGTACATCTGCGGCATGCGGGCCGAGCCGTTGTTCTCGCCCTGGAACTTCAGCTCACGGTCGTACTGGTTGTAGAGCGACGCCATGGCGTCGACGCTGAGTACCGAGCCGTCGTCGAGGGTCAACAGGTCCTGGCGCAATTCCAGTTCGCCGTATTGCTCGCATTCATTGCCCAACCGGTATTTGGTCTGCGCCCCCGGCAATTGGAAACATTGCTGCGGGCCACTGCCTGTGGATGTTCCCGCGCCGCTACGCAAATAGCCGGCAAATTCCAGGGCCTGAGCACCGAATGGCAGGCTCAGGCAGGACGCAACAACGCTCAGCTTTATTGTTGTTTTCATGAACACTCCGTCTGTTTTTATTGTTTTATTACTTTCCTTGCACGACACAATTCCCTGCAGGAGCGAGCTTGCTCGCGAAGAACCGAAGAACGCCGCGTTCAATCTGGATGAGCGCGTTATCGTTGGCGTTTTTCGCGAGCACGCTCGCTCCTGCACGGGGTGAATCAACCGATCAGGTGCAGCACAAAAGATTCGTACGGGCGCAGCACCACCGTCGCGGTGCGCAACGGGCAGTCGGGGTAGTTGCTGATCAGCAGGCGTTGCTCGCTCGCCGTGCCGATGACGCTGTCGGGCAATTGGATTTCGCAGGGCAGACCGTAGAAGTTGTTCAGCACCAGCAGGCGTTCGCCGTGGCCTTCGCGCAGGTAGGCCCAGACCTGGGGATGGCCCTGCAGCAGTTCGCGGTAAACGCCTTCCTGGATCAGCGGTTCGTGACGCCGCAGGGCGATCAGTGCGCGGTAGTGATGCAACACCGAGTCCGGGTCATCGCGTTGGCTGTCGACGTTGATGTGCGCCGCGTTGGCCGCAATGCCGATCCATGGCTCGCCGCTGCTGAAACCGGCGTTGGGCTGCGCGCTCCACTGCATCGGCGTGCGCCCGTTGTCCCGCGACTTCTGCATGATCGCCGCCATGCTCGACGCCTCGGACTCTCCCGCGTCGCGCTTGAGACGAAAGATGTTCAGGGTCTCCACATCACGGTACTGCTCGATCGTGTCGAACCCCGGATTGGTCATGCCCAACTCTTCGCCCTGGTACACAAACGGTGTGCCCTGGAGAAAGTGCAAGGCCGTGGCAAGCATCTTGGCCGAGGCCACGCGGTATTCACCGTCGTCGCCAAACCGCGAGACCACGCGCGGCTGGTCGTGGTTACACCAGAACAACGCATTCCAGCCGCCACCGGCCTGCATGCCCAGTTGCCAGTCAGAGAAAATCCGCTTGAGTTGCAGGAAATCGAAGTCGGCCTTCACCCACTTTTGCAGGTTCGGGTAATCCACTTTCAGGTGGTGAAAGTTGAAGGTCATCGACAGCTCTTTCGACGCAGGATTGGAGTAGCGAATGCAGTGTTCGAGGCTGGTGGACGACATCTCGCCAACGTTGATCAGCTCATGCCCGGCGAAGACTTCGCGGTGCATCTCCTGCAGGTACTCATGCACATGGGGGCCATCGGTGTAGAAGCGGCGGCCGTCGCTGTTGTCTTCGGGAAAATCGGCGGGTTTGGAGATCAGGTTGATCACGTCCAGGCGGAAACCGCCTACACCCTTGTCACGCCAGAAGCGCATCAGCTTGAACACCTCGGCGCGCACCTTGGGGTTGTCCCAATTGAGGTCGGCCTGGGTGTGGTCGAACAGGTGCAGGAAGTACTGGCCGGTTTGTGCCTCGTATTCCCAGGCCGAACCGCCGAACTTGGATTCCCAGTTGTTCGGCTGGTCGCGCCAGATGTAGAAGTCGCGGTACGGGTTGTCGAGGCTGCTGCGCGCCTGCTGGAACCACTCGTGCTCGACGGAGGTATGGTTGACCACGATATCGAGCATCAGCTTGATGCCGCGCCTGGCCGCTTCGCTGATCAGCAGGTCGCAGTCGGCCATGGTCCCGTAACTGGGGTCGATGGCGTAGTAGTCGCTGATGTCGTAGCCATTGTCGCGCTGCGGCGAGCGCAGGAACGGGGTGATCCACAAGCAGTCCACGCCCAGCCATTTGAGGTAGTCGAGTTTGTCCACGATACCCAGCAGGTCACCGGTGGCGTTACCCGCGTGGCTGTGGAAGCTTTTGGGGTAGATCTGGTAGATCACCGAGTGTTGCCAGTTTTGCATGCCGGGTTCCTTCAATTGAATTGTGTGCTGGCGTTGAGGGCCTCATCGCAGGCAAGCCAGCTCCTACACTTGAATGTGTTCACCCAGCAATGTGGGAGTCGGGCTTGCTCGCGAAAGCGATCGATCAGGCGACGCGATACCCGGGCCGAACAATCTTCATGCTCAACGCACAGGTCAGAACGAACGGCACGACAATCGCGATGACCATCCCAATCACAAACATCGGAATGGCGCTCGGCACGATCGAGATAAACCCAGGCAGGCCACCCACGCCGATGGCCGAGGCCTGCACCTTGTTCAGCGACAGGAAAATGCTGCCCAGCGCCGAGCCGACCAAGGCGGCATAAAACGGAAACTTGAAGCGCAGGTTCACCCCGAACATCGCCGGCTCAGTGATGCCGAAGTACGCCGAAATCGCCGAGGTCGACGCCATGCTTTTGTCCCGCGCATTGCGGGTGGTGTAGAACACCGCGAGCGCGGCGCTGCCCTGGGCCAGGTTGGACATGACGATCATCGGCCAGATAAAGGTGCCGCCCTGGGTAGAAATAAGCTGCAGGTCCACCGCGAGGAACATGTGGTGCATGCCGGTGATCACCAGCGGTGCATACAGCAGGCCGAAAATCGCCCCGCCGACCATGGGCGCCAGGTCAAACAAGGTGACCACGCCTTCGGTGATCAGGATGCCGAGGTGACGGGTGACCGGGCCGATGATGGCCAGCGCCAGCACACCGGTGACGACGATGGTGGTGATCGGCACGACCAGCAGTTGAATCGCGTTGGGCACCCGCGCCCGCAGCCATTTTTCAATCACGCTCATCACATAGGCCGCCATCAGGATCGGCAGAATCTGCCCCTGGTAGCCGACCTTTTCGATCTTGAACCAGCCGAAAATATCGAAGTACGGCAGGCTCTGGCCGTCGAGCCCGGCTACCGCCTTGCCGTAGTTCCAGGCATTGAGCAGGTCGGGGTGCACCAGCATCAGGCCGAGCACGATGCCGAGGATTTCACTGCCGCCGAAACGCTTGGCCGCCGACCAGCCCACCAGCGCCGGCAGGAACACAAATGAGGTGTTGGCCATCAGGTTGATCAGGCTCCACAGGCCATCCAGGTTCGGATAGGCCTCCAGCAGCGTCTTGCCCTCGATGAACATGCCCTTGGCGCCCATCAGGTTATTGATCCCCATGAGCAGGCCGGCAATGATCAGCGCGGGCAGGATCGGCATGAACACATCGGAGAACACCCGCACCAGACGCTGCATGGGGTTGGTTTTGTCGGCCCCCTTCTTCTTCACGTCGGCAATGGTGGCGGCGGCAAGGCCGGTCTGTTCGCGCAGGGCCGCGTAGACCTTTTCCACTTCGCCGGGGCCGATCACCACCTGGAACAAGCCACCGGTGAAGAACGAGCCCTTGACCAGATCGACCTGGTTCAGCGCACTGTTATTGACCAGGCTCGGGTCCTTGAGCGCCAGGCGCAGGCGAGTCACGCAGTGGGCTGCTTGCTCAAGGTTGTCGCGGCCCCCGAGGTTCTCAAGAATCTCGCGGGCGATAGTCGAATAGTCGTGGCTCATGCTTGGTTTCCACTTTGATTTTTTTTATTGGGGGGCAGTCATTGGCAGCACGCCGAGGGCAAACGTACTCGTCTGTACGAGTTAAAGCAACAACTCGTCTGTACGAGTTACAAAATTGTTTGTTTCGGGTGCGCGCCAATATCCGCGGGGCTAATGGACAAACCCGAGCAGCACCACTAAGGTTCCTGCCTGAACGCGCCGTTCACCTTCATAAAAGCCGGGCACAGAGCCATCCCCATGAGTAAATACAACCAGATCTATACGGATCTGCTTGCCAGCATCACCACTGAACGCCTGCAACGCGGCACGCGCCTTCCCTCCGAAACCGAACTGATGGACAGCTACCAGGCCAGCCGCGGCACCGTGCGTCGGGCCATCGAGCAGTTGCAGGAGCGTGGTTTTGCGCAAAAAATCCATGGCAAGGGCACTTTCGTGTTGTCGCCAAACCCGATTGAGTTCCAATTGGGCGGCATCGTCAGCTTCCACGAAACCCACGCCGACCTGGGCGATGACGTACACACCGAAGTCGTCGAGTTCACTCAGTTCCCGCTGGAAGGCGCACTGCTGCAACACATCGAAGCCGAACCCGGCGCCCTGATCACCCGCATCAAACGGGTACGGCGCATCGGCGGCAAACGGGTGATCCTCGACATCAACCACTTCGTTGCCGACCTGATCCCCGGCCTGGACCAGACGATTGCCGAACAGTCGATCTACGCGTTTATCGAACAGACCTTGCAACTGAACATCAGCTACGCCCAACGCACCATCGAAGCCCTGCCCCGCAGCAAGGACGACCAGGCAAACCTGGACCTTGAGGGGCAAAGCCATGTGATCGTGGTGAGCAACCAGACGTTTTTGCAGGATGGGCGGCAGTTCGAGTACACCGAGTCGCGGCATACGTTGGATAAGTTTTACTTTTCGGATATTGCGCGGCGGTGAGATGTGCGCGCTGGGTGAAGGGGCAAACGGCCTGAGAGCCGCCCCCCTTAATCGATGGTGTAGCCCCGTCGCTGATCAAATTCCTGATATTTCCGTGAAATCGCTGGATCGTCTGAGCATCCCTCGACGGTGTCTGTCGTCACTAGGCCAATTCATCGGCCGTCAGGGCGCAAAGCAACCCTGTGGCGAGGGAGCTTGCTCCCGCTGGGTCGCGAAGCGGCCCCTCTTCTTCTGGCGAAGCAGCTTGTTACCGTTTAGATAAGCGGTGACCTGACAAACAGATACACCCTTCGTAGAATGCCTTCGTGGCTATGGAACACCTTCCTTCTAACCTCCTATGACCTAGGGGTTTCGCTCTCCACACTGCGCCTGCTGCTTGCAGGCGTTTTTACATCAGTAGAACAATGCTGCTCATCCACGACGACGGCCCAGGGAGAAAATCAAGCATGAATCAGGCGCTGTTCCTGCGTCGCCGTAGTAAAGTTCACGTCCCGATAGGCACTGGCGGTGCCACGCGCGCTCAGGTCGCGTCGGCAGTCCGGGAAGTCACGGCGTTCCGATGTGTACTTTCAGAGCCTTTGATTGAGCAAATCGGCTTGCTGTCAGCGACGGAACTCAAGCACTGGCTACGCGAGATTGTCGGAGTCCTTCGGCGGGAAACTGGCGCTCATGTATACCACCGACCATTTTATCCTGACTTTCCAGAGCAGGTTCTAGCAGCCTCAGAGGCGCAGTTATACCTCAACGCCGTCGTGCACTACCTCACGCTTCGGCGTTTACCAACGACTGCAGACTCTCGACCCGCGATGCTTGAAGGCAACTTCATATCCCGCGTTATCGAGCCGGGAAGCATCTCTGAGTTCGAGTCACTGCTCGAGTCGCTCGTTTCATCGCGCACCTCGCTCTCCGAAGAGGAAACTGCCGATGTCGCCTGGTTTATCCGAGAGTACAAAAGCGATGTGTTCCGTCTGCTGCCTGAGACCGTCCCGTTCCGGGAGATCCGCGCACTGGTTGGCGGCGCACTTATCCTGCATGTGGCCGGCGATGCACGAGTGGACACATTCCTGGAGCGAAATGTCGAAACGGCGACTGACGTGCTACGGCTCGCGGTCGCGCTGAATGGAGGAGACGTATCACTGACGACGGCTTCGACACGTTTCACCGCAATGAAACGCTCGACACGCCGCCTGTTGTTGCGCCTGCTCGACCACATACCCCACGCAGCAGAAGACGTAATGCGACATGCCGAGCGATGGAAACGCCTGGCTGAAGTACTGCATCCGGGCGACTACGCCGATAAGTTCCCACGAGCGCTAGCCGCCATCACGGCAGCACGGCGCAACGACGCGCCAGCCTCATTTGGATCACGTGTCGAAACATTGCTTGCCCAGCGTCACATTGCCACGCTTACGCCCCTGCTACAGAGCCGTCCTGGTGAGTTCGCACGACGGTTGGACGTGACCCTGCGGCGCACGACAGAACCAGAGTCGGTTCTCGACGCGTTTGAGGCGGTTGCGCCCCAAGTGTCCTCGCCTGTTCTACTGCAGCTGCTGGCCCACTTACGTGCTCCGCGTCCCCTCCCCCTGCGGGCCTTCACACCGAAAGGTGCATTTGCCAAAATCTATGGCATCAAGGATCGACGCGAACCGCTCGCACCCGACGTGCTGGCTCGTGCAAGCAGAATCTGCGAGGAAGCTCTCGTAGCGCGTTTTGCGTCGCTACCGCCACTAGGTAGCTGTTTCATCGACCCAGCATTACGCGAATACAGGGTACCATTGGCGCAGCGAGCCTCATCGAAGTCGCTACGTACGCTGGTGCGAGGCAGTCGATTGCCACTGCCTGACACACGTTTTATTCGCCTGTTCCTCTGGTGGAAGAACGGCCGTGACCGCACGGACATCGACTTGTCCGCAGCATTTTTCGACGCCAACTTCGTGTTCAAACAAACGGTCGCGTATTACAACCTGAAGGATTTCGGCGGCTACCACAGTGGCGACATCGTCGACGCGCCCGAAGGGGCTTCGGAGTTCATCGATCTCGACCTCGATGCCCTCGTCGAGAAGGGTGTCCGCTATGTTGTCACGTCTATCAACTCGTACACCGAGCAACCGTACTGCGATCTTCCAGAATGCTTCGCTGGCTGGATGGCTCGCGTCGACGTGGCATCGGGTGAAGTATTCGAACCGCGCTCAGTGTTCGACCGTGTCGATATTGCATCCGACACCGGGATCTGTCTGCCATTCGTGATGGACTTACAGGAACGCCGCATGATTTGGGCCGACCTGGGACTCACTTCATCTCCGTGGTGGAACAACGTCCAGAACAACCTCGGCGGGGTATCATTGATGCTGCGAGCGTTGATACATACACCAAGGCCGGATCTGGAGACGCTGTTCGATTTACATGCTCGAGCACGGGGAGAGCGAGTGGCTTCACTGCTGCAGGCACAGGCGGTGTTTGCGCCTGATCAAGGGATAACGCCGTTCGATACGGATTTGATTCGATCGCAGTTTCTTTGACGCCTACGGCAGCCTTGCCGTTTATTGAAACGACAACTCTTGTTTCGGAGTTTTCTATCAAAAAAAAAGTGCCAGTCAGTAATAACTGACTAGCACGCGCGGACAATAATCTGCACAGCCATCACGTACAACTTCAGCCAGCAGTTCAACTGCACATGACGGATCAGCCGGGAAAACTCTGCTATTGCCCAATCATGGCTAAGGCTAATCGAGCCAGTGAATTTGACCGGCCTACCCAGTGTTAAATCTGATTTTGAGAAGCAATGAAGCAGGAGTAAAGAATATCAGCGAAATCATGCTCGTTGATGTCGCCGATAACCAAATCCCTAACGGCATCCGCTATCAGATCATTATCTAGAGTGACTTCATAATCATTGAGCGAAAGGTACTCCAAGCCGACTGCAAGCCCGGTGCGCTTGTTAGCATCGGGCAGTGCGTGGCCTTGCGCGATACTGGCAGTGTACTTGGCGGCAATTTCAAATACATCGTCAAGGCCATTATAGGCAATCGCGTTGTCGATTCGAGCCAGTGCGCCTTGTAAAAGCGGAATATTTACCTGCCCCTTCATGCCGGGCTCGGTAGTCAAGATCTGAGTGTTTATCTCAATAACACGTTCAAATGGAAAGAAGATCAATTCCATTACATATCAGCCAACTTCTGAAAGGTCTTCTTGTGAGTCCTGAGAACGAGCTTGGTTTCTGAATAAACGATCTGCTTACCCAAGTCGCCACCCAAATCCAGCTTCTTGATGGCTTTAACTTTAGGCCTCTCTACTATGGATACGCCATAAGTATTCAGCTTGTGGTTCATGACTTAAGTACCCCAAACGACTTGATCAATTTCTGCTCACACGGTAGCACACTGAGAGGCAAGATACACCGAGCCTTCGACAGCGTCGTATGCCGCTTGCCGATTGGCATCAGCGCCACGCCAGTGCGCAACACGCCGAGCATGACATTTGGCTCAGTCAATGTCCCGTACCGTGCCAAATAAACACGGTGCTTGGCGATGCACAAAGCTGCCAGAATTTGCCAGACCCAAAAAGCCAAAAGCCCGCAATTACGCGGGCTCCAGGGCATTTCTTGCTAGTCGGCTCCGGACAATGCCGGACGTCCAATCATTCCCACTCAATCGTCGCCGGCGGCTTGCTCGACACGTCATACGTCACGCGCGAGATACCTTCGATTTCATTGATGATGCGGCCGCTGACAGTTTCCAGCAGTTCGTACGGCAGGTGCGCCCAGCGAGCTGTCATGAAGTCGATGGTCTCTACGGCACGCAGGGCCACAACCCAGGCGTAACGACGGCCATCACCGACCACGCCCACCGACTTCACCGGTTGGAACACCACGAAGGCCTGGCTGACCTTGTGGTACCAGTCGGCCTTGCGCAGTTCTTCGATGAAGATGTGGTCGGCGCGACGCAGCAGGTCGGCGTATTCCTTCTTCACTTCACCGAGGATGCGCACGCCCAGGCCCGGGCCCGGGAATGGGTGGCGGTAGACCATGTCGTACGGCAGGCCCAGCTCCAGGCCCAGACGGCGGACTTCGTCCTTGAACAGTTCGCGCAGCGGCTCTACCAGCTTGAGGTTCATTTCCTCCGGCAGGCCACCCACGTTGTGGTGGGACTTGATCACGTGGGCCTTGCCGCTCTTGGCGCCGGCCGACTCGATCACGTCGGGGTAGATGGTGCCCTGGGCGAGGTACTTGATGTTGTCCAGTTTGCTGGACTGGGCATCGAAGACGTCGATGAAGGTGCGGCCGATGATCTTGCGCTTTTTCTCCGGGTCGGACTCGCCGGCCAGGTTGTTGAGGAACTGCTCCTCGGCATTGGCGCGGATCACCTTGACGCCCATGTTCTCGGCGAACATGGCCATCACTTGCTCACCTTCGTGCAGGCGCAGCAAGCCGTTGTCGACGAACACGCAGGTCAGCTGGTCGCCGATGGCCTTGTGCAGCAGCGCGGCAACCACGGAGGAGTCAACGCCGCCGGACAGGCCGAGCAACACGTTGTCGGTGCCGACCTGGGCGCGCACGTTGGCGATGGCGTCTTCAGCGATTTTCGAGGGGGTCCACAGGGCTTCACACCCGCAGATGTCGAGGATGAAGCGCGACAGGATGCGGCCACCTTGCTTGGTGTGGGTCACTTCCGGGTGGAACTGCACGCCGTAGTAACCGCGCGCGTCATTGAACATGCCGGCGATCGGGCAGCTCGGGGTGCTGGCCAGGATGTGGAAGTCTTCCGGCATTTTGGTGACCTTGTCACCGTGGCTCATCCACACGTCGAGGCCGAACAGGCCGTCGGCGTCGATGTGGTCTTCGATGCCGTCCAGCAGGCGGCTCTTGCCGACCACGTCGACACGGGCGTAGCCGAATTCACGCAGTTCGGAACCTTCAACCTTGCCGCCCAGTTGTTCGGCCATGGTCTGCATGCCGTAGCAGATCCCGAAGACGGGCACGCCAAGGTCGAATACGGCTTGCGGGCAGCGCGGGCTGTCGGCTTCGTGCACGGACTCGGGGCCGCCAGCGAGGATGACGCCTTTAGGGGCGAATTCGCGGATCGCTTCGTCGTCCATGTCGAACGGATGCAGTTCGCAGTACACGCCGATTTCACGCACGCGACGAGCGATCAGTTGGGTGTACTGGGAACCGAAATCGAGGATCAGGATGCGGTGGGCGTGAATGTCGAGGGCCATGGGAGAGACTCTGAAGAGCAGTTGCAAGCTTCAAGCTGCAAGCTGCAAGTAATCGGGGGCTGCGCGGAAGCTGCTTCAACGCAGCCCCGCTTGCAGCTTATAACTTGTGGCTCATAGCTGTCGGCGTCAGCCGACCCGATAGTTTGGCGCTTCCTTGGTGATCTGCACGTCGTGGACATGGGATTCAGCCATGCCGGCGCCGGTGATCCGTACGAACTCCGGCTTGGTGCGCATTTCTTCGATGTTGGCGCTGCCGGTGTAGCCCATCGAGGAACGCAGGCCGCCCATCAGTTGGTGGATGATAGCGCTCAGGGTGCCCTTGTACGGCACTCGGCCTTCGATGCCTTCCGGTACCAGCTTCTCGGCGCCTGCCGAGGAGTCCTGGAAGTAACGGTCGGACGAGCCTTGCGCCTGGGACATGGCGCCCAGCGAACCCATGCCACGGTAAGCCTTGTACGAACGGCCCTGGAACAGTTCGATCTCGCCCGGCGCCTCTTCGGTACCGGCGAACATCGAGCCCATCATCACGCAGGAAGCACCGGCAACGATGGCCTTGGACAGGTCACCGGAGAAACGGATGCCACCGTCGGCGATCAACGGAACACCGGTGCCTTCGAGGGCCTCGGCGACGTTGGCGATGGCGCTGATTTGCGGCACGCCCACACCGGCAACGATGCGCGTGGTGCAGATCGAGCCTGGGCCGATACCGACCTTGACCGCATCGGCGCCGGCTTCGGCCAGGGCCTTGGCGGCGGCGCCGGTGGCGATGTTGCCGCCGATCACCTGCACGTCAGGGAAGTTCTGCTTGACCCAGCGTACGCGGTCGATCACGCCTTTGGAGTGGCCGTGGGCAGTGTCGACCACCACCACGTCCACACCGGCGGCAACCAGCGCGGCAACGCGGTCGCCGGTGTCTTTACCGGTACCGACGGCAGCGCCAACACGCAGACGACCTTGGTCATCCTTGCTGGCCAGTGGGTAAGCCTTGGCTTTTTCGATGTCGTTGACGGTCATCATGCCCTTGAGGGCGAATTTGTCATCGACGATCAGCACGCGCTCGATGCGGTGCTTGTGCAGCAGTTCGCGCACATCGTTCTTGTCGGCGCCTTCCTTGACCGTGACCAGGCGCTCTTTAGGCGTCATCACGTCGCGGACGGTGACTTCAAGACGGTTTTCGAAACGCACGTCACGGGAAGTGACGATGCCGACCAGGTCGCCATCGTGCAGCACGGGCACACCGGAGATGTTGTGCAGGCGGGTCAGTTCGAACAGGTCACGCACGGTCGCGTCAGCTTCGATGGTGATCGGATCCTTCACCACACCGGCTTCGTAACGCTTGACCTTGCGCACTTCGGCAGCTTGCTGCTCGATGGTCATGTTCTTGTGGATGATACCGATACCGCCTTCCTGCGCCATGGCAATGGCCAGGCGGGCTTCGGTAACGGTGTCCATGGCGGCGGAAACCAGGGGGATATTCAGCTCGATGCCACGGGTTAGGCGGGTCTTGAGACTGACTTCGTTAGGAAGCACCTCGGAATAACCGGGCACTAGGAGAATGTCGTCGAATGTCAGAGCTTCTTGGCTGATACGCAGCATCGCGGGGGCTCCCGAGCGGGAAAATGGAAGCGCGCCATTATATACATGCACCCTCCGGGTCTCAACGTAAAACTCTGACAAACTTGGTAATACTGATAGATGGAGAAAACCCGCTGCCTTTCCGTAGGAGCGAGCTTGCTCGCGAAGAACGCCAGGGCACCGCTTTAATACCAGACAGCCCGCGTTATCGTTGACGATTTTCGCGAGCAAGCTCGCGCCTACAGTTCGACTTTGATCCAAGCGATCTTCTGGTCCAGCCAATCGGCAAATTCGTCGATAAAGCTCTGCTTGAACCCCGCCTCCGCCCAGTTGTTGAAGATGAACCCCAGGTTGGAAAACCCGCATTCCTGCAGGAACAGGAAGCCGTTGATGTCATCTTCATGCCCACACAGCGGGCAGGTGAAATTGTCGGTGTGGCCGGGCATCCAGTCTTCCAGGCTTTCGAACAGCGCTTCACCGACTTCCTTGAGGCACTCCGGGCAGCCGGCTTCTTCGAGAAAGCCCTTGGCCGGGGTGTAGATGCAGCGCTTGTAGATGATCTCCAGGCCATTGACCGGCTCGTTGAACGGCAAGGCCTCGGGGAACAGCACTACGGCCCGGGCGCCGTCGGCCAGGGCATAGGCCATGCGGTTGCCGGTGCGGCCGCAGGTGGTCAGCTCTTCCTTGATGATGTTCTTGCGCACCAGCCAGCGCACGATCGCCCGTGCGCGGGGTTCGTGGACGGGCAAGGTGGAGATTTTCGGTACAAGGATGCTTTGGGAATTCATGGGGCCTGGGAGTCCTGCGGTGTGCCGTCAGGCGCCTTCGCGAGCAACCCCGCTCCCACATTCGACCGCGATCCTGCAGGATAAATGCGGTCAACTGTGGGAGCGGGCTTGCTCGCGAAGAGGCCCTGAAGGCTGGCAGCTTAATCCCTGCCTCACACAGGTCAAGTACTCAAATACCGCCCGATCAACGCAATGCCGCTGGCCAACACCAGCCATGTCACCAACCGCACAAACGCCTCGCGGGACATGCGCATCGTCAGCCGGCGCCCGCACCACAAGCCCACGGCCATCGCTGGCAGCAGGCACAGCGCCAACATCAACAGCGGCAAATCAGCATATACCCCGGCAATCAGGAACAGACTCAGGCGCACCACCGTGCTGCAACTGATCAGCGCGCTCTGGGTGGCCCGTGCCGCGTCCTTGGGCAGACGGCTGTTCAGGTAGATCGCATACAAAAAACCGCCGCTGCCGAACAACGCCCCAAACAAGCCACCGACCGTGCCCATGGGAACTGACCAGCCCGCCGCCAACTGAGTGGGTCGCGCCTTCACCGCCAGGCTGTAGATCGCGTAGGCGCTGATGAACAGGCCCATCAGCAGCAGCAACAGGTCCGAATGCAGATTGAGCAAAAACACCACGCCGAGTGTGCAACCAATGGCCATGCATGGCAGCAGTCGCAACAGCTCGGCGCGGTTCACATCACGCCGCGTTTGCAGCAGGCCGCCAAAGGCCGCGACGAAATCCAGCAGGACCAGCAACGGGATGATCTTCGACAATGGCATGAACAGGATCAGGACCGGCCCCGCGACCAGGGCCGTGCCAAAGCCGGCGATACCAAACACGATGTACGCCACCGCCACGCCCAGCCCGATCACCAACCAGTCACTTCCAGCGAACGACCAGTGGTTCAACAGTTCGATTGCGTTCATGCAGGCATCCCGGATCATCGGCGTCAGTCATCATAGTGCAGCCGCTCAGACGCACAAGGCCGTGGTGATCGACCTGCGAATGCCTATAAACTGCCGCCCATGATTAAAGATCCCTCACCATGATTAAAGACCCCTTCGCCCGCCTGGGCCTGGACCGCGAAGTCCTGACTGTCAGCCAGCTCAACGGCCGTGCGCGGGTGTTGCTGGAAGACGTGTTCACCAATATCTGGGTCGAAGGCGAGATCTCCAACCTCGCCCGCCCGGCCTCCGGCCACGTGTATTTCACCCTCAAGGACAGCGGCGCCCAGGTGCGGTGCGCGTTGTTTCGCAACAACGCCGCGCGGGTGCGCCAGGCACTGAAGGACGGCCTGGCGGTGAAGGTACGTGGCAAGGTCTCGCTGTTCGAGGGCCGTGGCGACTACCAGTTGATCCTCGACACCGTGGAGCCGGCCGGCGATGGCGCGCTGCGCCTGGCCTTCGATGCCTTGAAGGAAAAGCTCAGCGCCGAAGGCTTGTTCAGTGCCGAGCGCAAGGTGCCCCTGCCGGCTCACCCTCGACGCATTGGCATTATCAGCTCGCCCACCGGCGCGGTGATCCGCGACATCATCAGCGTGTTCCGCCGCCGGGCGCCGAACATCGAACTGACATTGATCCCGACCGCCGTGCAAGGCCGCGAAGCGATCCCGCAGATTGTGCGAGCACTTAAACTCGCCGACGCCCGCGGCTTTGACGCGCTGATCCTGGCCCGTGGCGGTGGCTCCCTGGAAGACCTCTGGTGCTTCAACGAAGAAGCCGTGGCACGCGCAGTGGATGCCTGCATCACGCCAATCGTCAGCGCCGTCGGGCATGAAACCGATGTGTCCATCAGCGACTTTGTGGCGGACGTGCGGGCCCCGACTCCGTCTGCCGCCGCTGAATTGCTGGCACCAGACGCCGGCCATCTGGTGCGTCAGGTGGAAAACCTGCATCGCCGCCTGGTGATGCTGATGCGCAACCGCCTGGCCCACGACCGTCTGCGCCTGGAAGGGATGGCGCGGCGCCTGCGCCACCCCGGCGAACGCTTGCGCCAGCAGGCCCAGCGCCTGGATGACCTGGACATGCGCCTGCGTCGGGCCTTCGAGCGCAGCCTCAATACCCGGCGCGAACGCTTGATCCGTCTGGAAACCCGCCTCGCCGGCCAGCACCCTGGTCGCCAACTGGCCCTGCTGCGTCAGCGCCTGGACAGCCTCGCCGAACGCCTGCCCCGCGCCATGCGCGAAGGCCTCAAGTCCCGTCGCCTGCAACTGCAAAGCCAGGTGCAGACGTTACAGGTGGTGAGCCCGCTGGCGACCCTGGGCCGTGGCTACAGCATCCTGCTGGATGAGCGTGGCCAGGCCATTCGCAACGCCGCGCAAACCCACACCGGCCAACGCCTGACCGCGCGCCTCGGTGAAGGCCAACTGCAAGTGCGGGTGGAAGACAACCACCTGACACCCGTCACCCTTTCGTTACTGGATTGATTGATGCCACGTCTCTTTAGCTTGCTGATGCTGCTGTGCCTTGCCTTTAATGCCCACGCCGATAGCTACATCACCCGCACCCTGAACAAACCGGTGCCGGGCGGCGTGGCCGTGGTCGAACTCGGGCCCTCGGCCACTGCCCCGAAAGCCACCTATCAAGGCAAGCCGGTGCTGGTGGTCAGGGAACAGGACAACTGGTTGGCGATTGTCGGCATCCCGCTGACAGTCAAGCCGGGGAACGAACGCATCAGCAGCGGCGGACGCAGCCTGCCGTTTATCGTGGGCTACAAGAAGTACCCCGAACAGCGCATCACCCTGAAGAACAAAAGCCAGGTCAACCCTGCCCCCGCCCAACTCAAGCGCATCGAGGCCGAGTTGGCCGTGCAGATCAAGGCTTACCGCAGCTTCAGCCCTACCCTGCCGAGCAACCTGGTGCTGGACAGACCGGTTAACGGGCCGCTGTCGAGCAAGTTCGGCGTGCGCCGCTTCTTCAACGGCGAAGAGCGCAACCCGCATTCGGGGCTGGACTTCGCCGTGCCGGCCGGAACGCCGATCAAGACGCCGGCAAATGGCAAGGTGATCCTGGTCGGCAACTACTTCTTCAATGGCAACACCGTGTTCGTCGACCACGGCCAGGGTTTTATCAGCATGTTCTGCCATATGTCGAAGATCGATGTGAAGGTCGGCCAGCAACTGGTGCGCGGTGCGGTGGTGGGCAAGGTGGGCGCGACTGGCCGTGCGACCGGGCCGCATATGCACTGGAATGTCAGCCTCAACGATGCGCGGGTCGACCCAGCGATTTTCATCGGTGCCTTCCAGCCTTGATCACGCGATTGCGCGCCCGATTACGGGCACGCAATTTAATCTAGCCGATTCAAAGTTCTCAGCCATAAAATCCCGCTTCATACGCAAATAAAAGAACTTCTCTCAATTTTTAGCGACTGCTTGCCATCTTTCACCCCGGCGGTTAGGGTTGAGCTTATGAAAACCTCTCATACCCTCATTCAGCTCCGCCAGCACCGCAGCCTGTGCCTCGTCAGCGCACGACTGCCAGGCTGAATCGATCTGCCTCGTCTCCAAGCTTTATCCCCAAAAATAGTTATACGGCAGGCCGCCTTTTCTCGGCCCCTAAACAAAGGATTTCCCGATGAGCATGCTCAAAGACCCGTCTTCGAAATACCGTGCGTTCCCGACCATCGACATCCCGGATCGCACCTGGCCATCGAAGACCATCACCACCGCGCCGATCTGGTGCAGCTCCGACCTGCGTGATGGCAACCAGTCGCTGATCGAGCCAATGGATGCAGCGAAAAAACTGCGCTTCTGGAAGACGCTGGTCGCTGTCGGCGTGAAGGAAATCGAAGCCTCGTTCCCAGCCGCTTCGCAAACCGACTTCGACTTCGTGCGCACGCTGATCGAAGACAACCACATCCCCGAGGACACCACCATCCAGGTGCTGACCCAGGGCCGTGAAGACTTGATCGCACGCACGTTCGAATCCCTGCGCGGCGCGAAAAAAGCCATCGTGCACCTGTACAACGCCACCTCGCCGTCGTTCCGCCGCATTGTGTTCAACCAGGACAAGGACGGGATCAAGGCCATCGCGGTCAACGCCGCCAAGCTGTTCGTCAAATACGCCGCGCAGCAGCCGGAAACCCAGTGGACCTTCGAATATTCGCCAGAGACCTTCAGCGCCACCGAGCTGGAATTCGCCAAGGAAGTCTGTGATGCGGTGATCGAGGTGTGGAACCCGACGCCTGAGCACAAGGTGATCCTCAACCTGCCAGCCACCGTGGAATGCGCCACGCCGAACATCTACGCCGACCAGATCGAATGGTTCGGTCGCCATATCAACCGTCGTGACAGCGTGATCATCAGCCTGCACACCCATAACGACCGTGGCACTGGCGTGGCCGCCACCGAGCTGGGCCTGATGGCCGGCGCCGACCGTGTCGAAGGCTGCCTGTTCGGCAACGGCGAGCGTACCGGTAACGTCGACCTGGTCACCGTGGCATTGAACATGTACACCCAGGGCCTCGACCCGCAGCTGGACTTCTCCGACATCGACGGCGTGCGCAAAGTCGTCGAGGAGTGCAACCAGATCCAGGTGCACCCACGTCACCCGTATGTGGGCGACCTGGTCCACACCGCGTTCTCCGGCTCCCACCAGGACGCCATCCGCAAGGGCTTCGCCCAGCAGAAGGACGATGCGCTGTGGGAAGTGCCGTACTTGCCGATCGACCCAGCCGATATCGGCCGCAGCTACGAGGCGGTGATCCGCGTGAACAGCCAGTCGGGCAAAGGCGGTATCGCCTACCTGCTGGAGCAGGAATACGACATCAGCCTGCCGCGCCGCATGCAGATCGAATTCAGCCAGGTGGTGCAGGCCGAAACCGACCGCGTGGGCCTGGAGATGACCGCACCGCAGATCTACGCCTTGCTGCAACGTGAGTACTTGCAGGCCAATACCCCGTACGCGCTGGTCAGCCATCGCCTGCAGGAAGAAAACGGCAACAGCTTTGTCGAGGTGGAAGTCTCGGGCAAGGGCCAGGGCGAAACCAACCTGCACTGGAAAGGCAAAGGCAACGGCGCGCTGGAAGCCCTGGTGGCCGGCCTGCCGGTGGCGGTCGAGATCATGGACTACAACGAACACGCCATCGGCGCGGGCACCAACGCCAAGGCAGCGGCCTACATCGAGCTGCGAGTAAACGGCGAGCGTCCGGTACATGGCGTGGGCATTGATGAAAACATCACCACCGCCAGCTTCAAGGCACTGTTCAGTGCGCTGAACCGCTCGTTGAGCCAGTTGGAAGCGAAAGCGGCTTAAGTTTTATCGCCGCAATGCAAAAGGCCCCTGGATGAGAATCCAGGGGCCTTTTTGTTGGGCATCAGATTTGTGTTTTTTGTGAGGGCCTCATCGCGGGCAAGCCGGGCTCCTCATGGTGACCGCATTCCAAGGGCTTGCCCGCGATAGCGGCCTGTCAGACGAACTGAAAACTATCGGCATCCAGGTTCGCCGGGAACCGGGTGCGATACGCCGCCAGTTCAGCCGCCTCCAGGCACACCTGGAACACGCCATCCGCCTCCCCTGCGCTCAGCAAGGTCTCACCCTGGAAGTCCAGCACCTGGCTGTCACCGGTGTACGCAAAGCCCTTGCCATCCGTACCCACGCGGTTCACCGCCGCTACGTAACACAGGTTCTCAATGGCCCTTGCCGGCAGCAAACGGTTCCAATGCTGACGCCGAGCCCCCGGCCAGTTAGCGGTGTACAGCAGCAGGTCGGTGTCCTGGGCATCCCGGCTCCACACCGGGAAGCGCAGGTCGTAGCAAATCAGCGGGCGGATACGCCACCCCTTCAACTCGAACTGCACCTGGCGCTCGCCGGGGGTGTAGTGATCATGCTCGCCCGCCATGCGGAACAGGTGGCGCTTGTCGTAGTGCAATACCTCGCCATCCGGCCGCGCCCACAGCAGGCGGTTGCGGTGGCTGCCATCGGCGGCCTGGATGATCACACTGCCGGTGATCACCGCGTTGTACTTCGCCGCCTGGGCTTGGAGCCAATGATGGGTGGGGCCGTTTTCCGGCTCGGCGAGAGCCTGCGACTCCATGGAGAAACCGGTGGTGAACATCTCCGGCAACACGATCAGGTCGACGCCCCTGGCTTGCTCCAGCAGCAGGTCGAAGTGATCAAGATTGGCCTGGCGGTCGTGCCAGGCCAGTGTGGTCTGGACCAGGGCAATATGCAGGTTCGGCAGTGCAGTCAGATCACGCATAGTTTTTCAGCTGCTTGTTGCAGCGTCTCCTCGCGCTTGGCAAAGCACAGGCGCACCAGGCGCTGGCCTTGGGGTGGGTGCTGGTAGAACACCGAGACGGGGATGGTGGCCACCCCGTGTTCGCGGGTCATCCACAGTGACATGGAGACGTCATCCAGGTCCGGGCGAATCCTGGAGTAATCCACCAGCTGGAAGTAGGTTCCGGTGACCCGAGTGAAACTGAAACGCGACGGCGCCAGCAGGTCACAGAACAGGTCGCGCTTGCGCTGGTAAAACCCCGGCAGTTCGTCGACGTGCTCCGGGTGTTCGGCCATGAAGTCCGCCAGGGCGAACTGCAACGGCGTGACGCCGCAGAAATTGACGTACTGGTGCACCTTGCGCAGCTCAGCCGTGAGGGCCGGCGGCGCAACCACGTAGCCGGTTTTCCAGCCGGTGACGTGATAGGTCTTGCCAAAGGAGCTGACCACGAAGGCACGCTGGTACAGCTCTTCGTGAGCCAACACGCTGACGTGGGGCACGCCGTCGAAGACCAGGTGCTCGTAGACCTCGTCGCTGACCAGGTAGATATCGCGGTCACGGATCAATGCCGCCAAAAGGTCCAGCTCGGCGCGGCTGATCAGCGCACCGGTGGGGTTGTGCGGGGTGTTGAGGATGATCATGCGCGTACGGGGCGACAGCGCGGCCTGGATTTTCTCGAAGTCGAGGGCAAAGCCATCAAGGCTCAGTTGCACATGCACGCAACGGCCACCGGCCAGTTCCACCGAAGGCTCGTAGCTGTCATAGCAGGGGTCGAACACGATGACTTCATCGCCATTGCGAATCACCGCCTGGATCGCGCAAAAGATCGCGGCAGTGGCGCCGGGGGTGATGGTCACTTCACTGTCCGGGTTGACCGAGGCGCCGTAGCTGCGAGCGATCTTGGCCGCCACTTGCTGCCGCAGGGCTGGCAGGCCGGTCATCGGTGAGTACTGGTTATGCCCGCTGGCAACGTGCTTGCCCACGGCATCGAGCAAAGCCTTCGGGCCATTGAAATCGGGAAAGCCCTGGGACAGGTTGAGCGCGCCGGTTTCGGCAGCGAGTTGTGACATGGTCGTGAAGATGGTCGTGCCGACATTCGGCAGCTTGCTGGTGATCATGGGAGCCCCCCTTCGGGTGAGCTGCAAGTTGTAAGCTGCAAGCAACAAGCGGGTCAAGGGGCAAACCGCCAGGCACAAAAAGGGCTCCAAAGGAGCCCTCTCTTGCAGCTTGTAGCTTGCAACTCAAAGCTGCCGTTATTTCTTATCGCGGCGCTTCTTGTCGGCCTTCTTGTGGTGAGTCATCAAACGACGCTTCTTGTTCACCTGACGGTCAGTCAGCGTGTTCTTGTTGCCTTCGTACGGGTTCTCGCCACCCTTGAACTCGATACGGATCGGCGTACCGACCAGTTTCAAGACACGGCGGTAGGTGTTTTCCAGGTAACGCACGTAGGACTTGGGCACCTTCTCGATCTGGTTACCGTGGATCACGATAATCGGCGGGTTGGCACCCCCCAAGTGGGCGTAACGCAGTTTGATCCGGCGGTTGTTGACCATCGGCGGTGCGTGCTCGCCGACGGCGTCTTCGAGGATCTGGGTCAGGCGATTGGTCGGCCAGCGGGTCACGGCAGACTTGAACGAGTTCTGCACCGATGCATAGAGGTTACCGACACCGGTACCGTGCAATGCCGAGATGAAGTGGATATCGGCGAACTCGACGAAGAACAGCCGACGCTGCAACTCGATCTTGACGAAATCGCGCTCGCTCGGCGTCATGCCGTCCCACTTGTTGATCGCGATCACCAGTGCCCGACCGGCTTCCAGGGCAAAGCCCAGCAGGTTGAGGTCGTGGTCCACCACACCCTCGCGGGCGTCCATCACGAAGATCACCACGTTGGCGTCTTTAATGGCTTGCAGGGTTTTCACCACGGAGAACTTTTCAACTTCCTCGTGGATCTTGCCGCGCTTGCGCACACCGGCGGTGTCGATCAGCGTGTACTTCTCGTCGTTACGCTCGAACGGGATGTAGATACTGTCGCGAGTGGTGCCGGGCTGGTCGTAGACGATGACGCGGTCTTCACCGAGCATGCGGTTGACCAGGGTCGACTTGCCGACGTTCGGGCGGCCGATGATGGCGATCTTGATACCGTCTTTTTCGCTCGGGCCAGGAATGCGCTTGGCTTCCTCACCTTCGGCAACGATCTCTTCTTCGCCTTCCTCTTCCTCGACGTCATCCTTAGGGAAGTCGCGCAGGGCGATTTCCAGCATCTGGGTGATGCCGCGACCGTGGGCACCAGCGACCGGGATCGCGTCGCCCAGGCCCATCGGGCTGAACTCGGCGCGAGCCTGCTCAGGATCGATGTTGTCGATCTTGTTGGCGACCAGATAGGAACGCTTGTTGCGCTTGCGCAGGTGCTCGCCAATCATCTGGTCGGCAGCGGTGTAGCCCGCACGGGCGTCCACCAGAAACAACACGACATCGGCTTCTTCAATGGCCAGCAGCGACTGCTCGGCCATCTTTTCGTCCATGCCATGCTCGTCACCGGAGATACCACCGGTGTCGACAATAATGTAGGAGCGCCCTTGCCACTTTGCCTCACCGTATTGGCGATCACGGGTCAGACCGGACAAGTCGCCGACGATGGCGTCGCGAGTCCTGGTCAGGCGGTTGAACAAGGTGGACTTGCCGACGTTAGGTCGGCCCACCAGGGCGATTACGGGAACCATGCGGCTCTCCACTTCGTTATTTCAGAAAATACAAAAGCCGCTGCGGGGCAGCGGCTGGTGCTCGGGGCGGCATTTGAATGCCACATACCCTGCCCGACACTGATTCTTGCAGGAGCGAGCTTGCTCGCGAAAAACCCAAGGACGCCGCGTTCATCCAGAAACCCGCGTTAGCGTTGACGTCCTTCGCGAGCAAGCTCGCTCCTACATTAAGCAATGAAGCAGGGCCGCCTGGGGATGACCCCAAGCATAGTCAAACTTTTACTTGATGGTCAGGGCTTCCAGCTTGCCGCTGTTGCCATACACATAAAGCATGTTACCCACCACCAGCGGACGTGCACGCAGGCCGTCGCTGTCGATGCGCTCGCGACCGACAAAGCGGCCGTCCACCTGGCTCAGCAGGTGCAGGTAGCCTTCGAAGTCGCCGACTGCTACATAGCTGGAGAACACTTCCGGAGCCGACAGTTGACGGCGAGCCAGAGAGTCGTTGCTCCACAGTGCAGTGGTGGAACGCTCATCGACACTTTCAACGGTGCCGGACGCCAGGCTCACGTAGACGCTGCCAAACCCTTGGGCGACACCGGCGTAGCTGGAAGCATCACGCTGCCAGTTGACACGGCCGCTCTGCAGGTCGAGTGCGGCAACACGGCCCTGGTAAGTGGCGACGTAGAGGGTTTCACCCGACAGCAGCAAGCCACCATCGATATCGACTACGCGATCCAGCTCGGAACGACCTTGCGGGATAGCCACACGGGTTTCCCAGACCGGTACGCCGTTCCTGGTGTCCAGGGCCACCACTTTACCGGTCGACAGGCCTGCAACGGCCAGATTGTTGGTCACAACCGGACCACTGGTACCGCGCAGGGTCAACACCGCCGGAGTGCTGTCGTACAACCAGCGCTGTTCGCCGGTGCTGGCGTCGAGGCCGATCACGCGGTCGTCCTGGGTTTGCACCACGACGATATCGCCGTTGGTGGCAGGCGGTGCGAGGACTTCACTGGTCACGCGAGCGCGCCATTTCTCTTCACCGGTGCTGGAATCCAGGGCCACGACTTCGCCCTTGAGCGTACCGAGCATGACCATGCCGTAACCCACGCCTACGGCGCCGGATACAGGCAACTCGAGGTCTTTCTTCCACTTCACATCGCCGTTCATGCGATCCATGGAGACCACTACGCCGGTCACGTCAGCAGCCACAATGTTGTCACCGTCGATTGCCGGTACCAACATGTTGTAGGTTTCACCCTGGCCATCACCGATGGAGCGGCTCCACTGCTTTTGCAGGACCACTTCTTCCTTGAAGCTGGTCAGCTCGGCTGGAGGCAGTTCTTTTTTACTGTTGCTGCTGCAACCCGCGGCCAGAACGGCCAGAGCCAGCAATGCTGCATGTTTCCAACGGATCACGTCACGCATCCCCTTTGGCCAAGTCGTCCAGCTTGATTTGTAAGCCACCGACCGCCGCTTCATCAGACAGCGCCGCCTTGGCTTTTTTATACGCAGCATTGGCTTCGTCGGTACGACCCAATTGGACCAGAAGGTCGCCCTTGAGCTCTTCGCGAGTGGCTACAAATGCCTTGTCCGCATCGCCGTCGAGCAGTTTGAGTGCTTCGTCAGCCTTACTCTGTGCCGCCAGTACCTGGGCCAGGCGTTGACGTGCGATTTCACCCAGGGTCGGGTTGGCCGGTTTGTCGACGATGGCTTTAAGTTCGGCCGAGGCCTCGTCCAGCTTGCCGGAATCGACCGCGACTTTCGCGACGAACAGGTTGCCGTACTGGGCGTAGGTGCTACCGCCAAACTCTTTTTTCAGTTCTCCGGCCAGGTACGCAACCTTGGCGGCATCGGGCTTGCCGTCCGGCGTCAGGCTGGTTTCCAGCAATTGCTGATAGAGGATCGAGGCGCCCTGGGACTGGTTGGCCTGATACTTGTGCCAGGCTTGCCAGCCGAACACCACCACTAAAGCCAGCAGACCGCCGGTGACCAGGGGCTTGCCGTTACGCTGCCACCAGTCCTTGAAATCGGCCAACTGCTCATCATCAGTACTCGACACCCCAATACTCCTTAATCGCTAAATTCGGCTGTTCGACAGCTTCAACCCTGCACGATGCAGGTGGCCAAGTGCGCAGCGAGCGCATCAAAGGCAATGTTCTGTTGCTCGCCCTGGCCACGCAGGGGTTTGAAACCTATCACTTGCTGCGCCAGTTCGTCATCGCCGAGGATCAGAGCATACAGCGCGCCGCTCTTGTCGGCCTTCTTGAACTGGCTCTTGAAGCTGCCGGCACCGGCATTGACCTGCAGGCGCAGGTTCGGCAGTTGGTCGCGTACCTGCTCGCTCAGGGCCAGGGCAGCCAGTTCGGCGGCCTCGCCAAAGGCGCACAGGTATACGTCCACCTGACGGGAAATTTCTTCCGGGATCTGCTCCAGGGTCTCGAGCATCAGGATCAGTCGCTCGATGCCCATGGCAAAGCCTACGCCCGTGGTCGGCTTGCCGCCCATCTGCTCGACCAGGCCGTCGTAACGGCCACCGGCGCACACGGTGCCCTGGGCGCCGAGCTTGTCGGTGACCCACTCGAACACGGTCTTGCTGTAGTAATCGAGGCCACGAACCAGCTTCGGGTTGATCACATAGGGAATACCGGCCGCCTCCAGGCGAGCCTTGAGGCCCTCGAAGTGCGTACGCGATTCGTCGTCCAGGTAGTCGGCCATCTTCGGTGCATCAACCAGCACGGCCTGGGTGTCGGCGTTCTTGGTATCCAGCACGCGCAACGGGTTGGTTTTCAGACGACGCTGGCTGTCTTCGTCCAACTTGTCCAGGTGGGCCGACAGGAATTGCACCAGGGCTTCGCGGTAGCGCCCCCGGGATTCGCTGGTGCCCAGGCTGTTGAGTTCAAGCTTGACCGCGTCGCGGATACCCAGCATGCCCCACAGGCGCCAGGTCAGCACGATCAGCTCGGCGTCGATGTCCGGGCCATCGAGGTTGAAGACTTCCAGGCCGATCTGGTGAAACTGGCGATAACGGCCTTTCTGTGGGCGCTCGTGGCGGAACATCGGGCCGATGTACCACAGTTTCTGCGGTTGGCCGCCACCGGTGAGCCCATGCTCAAGCACGGCGCGCACGCACGCGGCGGTGCCTTCCGGACGCAGGGTCAGGGAGTCGCCGTTGCGGTCTTCAAAGGTGTACATCTCTTTTTCGACAATGTCGGTCACTTCACCGATGGAGCGCTTGAACAGCTCGGTGAACTCGACGATCGGCATGCGGATCTGCTTGTAACCGTAGTTATCCAGCAGACGCGCGACAGTGCCCTCTACGTAACGCCACAACGGCGTCTGCTCGGGCAGGATGTCGTTCATGCCACGAATGGCTTGCAGAGACTTGCTCACATCAAATCCTTAAATTCGTTCTTAGCCGCGCGCGATCAGCGCTGCGTCAGCCGCAACCTTTTCGGCTGCTTTCTCGCGGATCAGCTTTTCCAACTCATCCACCAGATTGTCATTCGTTAACTTCTGCGACGGCTTACCGTCGATGTAAATCAGGTTCGGGGTACCGCCGGTCAACCCCACATGGGCTTCCTTGGCTTCGCCCGGCCCATTGACTACACAGCCGATCACCGCGACATCCAACGGCACCAGCAGGTCTTCGAGGCGCAACTCCAGGTCGTTCATGGTTTTCACCACATCGAAGTTCTGCCGCGAGCAACTCGGGCAGGCGATGAAATTGATGCCACGGGAACGCAAACGCAGGGATTTGAGAATGTCGTAGCCGACTTTCACTTCCTCTACCGGATCTGCCGCGAGGGAGATGCGGATAGTATCGCCAATCCCTTCGGCGAGCAGCATACCGAGACCCACCGCAGATTTCACTGTGCCTGAGCGCAAACCGCCCGCTTCAGTGATACCCAGGTGCAGCGGCTGCACGATTTCCTTGGCCAGCAGGCGGTAGGCTTCTACGGCCATGAACACGTCGGAGGCCTTTACGCTGACCTTGAAGTCCTGGAAATTGAGGCGTTCAAGGTGCTCGACGTGGCGCAGAGCCGACTCAACCAGTGCCGCAGGGGTAGGCTCGCCGTATTTCTTTTGCAGGTCTTTTTCGAGGGAGCCGGCGTTGACGCCGATGCGGATCGGGATCCCACGATCACGCGCAGCGTCCACCACCGCGCGCACGCGGTCCTCACGCCCGATATTGCCCGGGTTGATGCGCAGGCAGTCCACACCCAGCTCGGCCACGCGTAACGCGATCTTGTAGTCGAAGTGAATATCGGCGACCAGTGGTACCTTGACCAGTTGTTTGATGCGACCGAAGGCTTCGGCGGCATCCATGTCTGGAACGGACACTCGAACGATATCAACGCCGGCCGCTTCCAGACGGTTGATCTGGGCAACGGTGGCGGCCACGTCGTTGGTGTCGCTGTTGGTCATGCTCTGCACCGCGATGGGGGCATCGCCGCCCACCGGCACCGAGCCGACCCAGATCTTGCGCGATACGCGACGTTTGATTGGAGATTCGCCGTGCATGACTATTGTCCCAACTTGATGCGAGCAGTCTCGCCACTGGTGAACGGCGCCACGTCCACAGGCTGGCCGTTATAAGCCACTTGCGCGCCACGGGCAAAGCCCAGACGCAGCGTCAGAGGAGGCTTGCCAGCCTGGTCAAGTGCTTCGCCCTTACGCTTCAGGCCGCTAAATAGCACTTTGCCGCTACCGTCGGTGAGCTGTGTCCAGCAATCAGCAACGAAAGTGATCTGTACGCGCCCATCACCGGCGATCAACGCTGGCGTGGTGGGTGGTGAAATCGCTGGCGTAGCCGGGGCGGCTGGAGCGGTGGTCGCCGGAGCCTGGGCAGGTGCGGCCGGGGTGTGCGTCGGCGCGACCGGCGTCGCTGGAGCGGGTGCTACAACGGCGGCCTCCGGAGTTGTTTGCGCGGCTGGCGGCTCGGCTGCCGGTACTTGCGGTGCAGCCTGGCTTTCGACAACCGCCTGGTCCTCGGGCTCATCGAGCGGATGAATCTGGGTGGTGCCGTCGGCGCTTTCGACTTCGACGTGCTCCATGGCGTTGCTGGTCAGGTCCCTGGAGCGCTGTGAGGTCTGGTCTTGCCACCAGAGAAAACCACCGCCGATCACGGCGATCAGCAGCAACAGGCTGACAATTCGCAAAATGGTATGGGAAACACGCACAGGCTCTTCGATACGACCCAGGCCATGGACATTGCTGCCCTGGGAGTCGGTGCCGGTGAACTGGTCGAATTCCTGGACCAGGATCGCCTGATCAATGCCCAGCAACTTGGCGTAGGCGCGGATATAGCCGCGGGCAAAAGTATGCCCAGGCAGCTTATCGAACGCGCCGGCTTCCAGGTTGCCCAAGGACGTGGTGGTCAAATTGAGCTTGAGGGCCACTTCCGCCAGCGACCAACCATGGCTTTCGCGGGCCTGGCGCAAGGTGTCGCCTGGGTTTACGCGATTAGCTGCTACAACTTCCGGGTGCGCCGCTTTCATCATTGCTCCGACAGGTATTGCTGATATTCCGGGGTACCGGGATAGAGTCGTTCGAGTTGCTGGCCAAAACGTGCGGCCGTGTCGTGTTCTTCATGAACCGTCGCCAGGCGCACACCGAGCAATAGACTACGTGCATTTTGCCCGCTGAGCAGGCTAAAACGCTCGTAATAGTCACGTGCTGGCACATAATGCCTGTCTTCGTAAGACAACTCAGCCATTTCGAGCAAGGCACGCGGCTGACGACTGTTCAGGTGCAGGGCCTTTTCCAGTTGCCGGCGCGCGCTGTCGCGCTGGCCGAGGCGCATCGAGGTGACCCCAAGGTTCTCGAACACCCGCGAACGCTCCGGGTAGAGAGTATCGGCGCTGGCTTGCTGGAAATAACGGGAAGCCTGGTCATAACGTTTCTGCTCGAACAGGAAGCTGCCGTAATTGTTCAGCAGCCGCGGGTCCGCAGGGCGAGTGGCCAGGGCCTTATGGAAATACTGCTCAGCCAGCTCAGGCTCGGCCTGGGCCTGAAACACCAGGGCCAGTGCGCCATTGGCGTCTGCGGCGTCGCCGTCCAGCTCAAGGGCCTTTTTCAACGGGACCTTGGCCTGCTCGCTCATGCCCTGGCGCAGGTAGCCCAAGCCCAGTTGCACATAAGCCACTCGCGCTTCGTCACGGCCCTTGCCGGTTTGCAAAGGGCTGTCATGGCCCGATGAAACACAACCGGCCGCAAGACCGGCAACCAACAGCAGCAGCGCAAGGCGCAAGGGCATAGAGATCCTCTCTCAGGTTCGATTCGCAGCGTTTTGCGGCATATCGTCGGCGGCACTCAACTCACGCACGGCAATATAACGTTCGCTGCGGCGGGTGCGATCCAGCACCTGTCCTACCAATTGGCCGCAGGCCGCGTCGATGTCTTCACCACGGGTGGTGCGCACCGTCACGTTGTAGCCTGCCTGATGCAGTAGATCCTGGAAGCGGCGGATGGCATTGTTGCTCGGCCGCTCGTAGCCAGAATGAGGAAACGGGTTGAACGGGATCAGGTTGATCTTGCATGGGGTGTTCTTGAGCAACTCGATCATCTCGACGGCGTGTTCGACCTTGTCGTTGATGTCCTTGAGCAGGGTGTACTCAATGGTCAGCACGCGCTTCTCACCCAAGGTCGCCATATAACGCTGGCAGGATTCGAGCAGCATCTTAAGCGGATACTTCTTGTTGATCGGCACCAATTGGTTACGCAATGCATCATTGGGTGCGTGCAGCGACAACGCCAGGGAGACGTCGATGTGCTTGGCCAGCTCATCGATCATCGGTACCACGCCGGAGGTCGACAGAGTCACACGGCGCTTGGAGATGCCGTAGCCCAGGTCGTCCATCATCAGGTGCATGGCTGCGATTACGTTGTCGAAATTCAGCAGCGGCTCACCCATGCCCATCATCACCACGTTGGTGATGGCACGGTCGACGGTTGCCGGGACGCTGCCAAAGGATTTGTTGGCAATCCACACCTGGCCGATCACTTCGGCAGCGGTGAGGTTGCTATTGAAGCCTTGCTTGCCGGTGGAGCAGAAACTGCAGTCCAGGGCACAGCCTGCCTGGGACGAAACGCACAAAGTGCCGCGCTTGCCCTGGGGAATGTACACGGTCTCGACGCAGCTGCCGGACGCCACGCGCACCACCCATTTACGGGTGCCGTCGCTGGAGATGTCCTCGCTGACAACCTCGGGACCACGCACCTCGGCAATCGCCTTGAGCTTGTCGCGCAGGGCCTTGCTGACGTTGGTCATGGCGTCGAAATCATCGACGCCAAAGTGGTGAATCCATTTCATTACCTGACCGGCACGGAAACGCTTCTCCCCGATTGAGTCGAAGAATTTTTCCATTTCCTGCTGAGTCAGACCCAGCAGGTTGGTTTTTACAGTCGATGTCGTCATGGATTCACCCTCACTCTTTAAGCCGATGCTTAGCGAGTGGTTACTTCAGTAGCGGCGAAGAAGTACGAGATTTCGCGAGCAGCAGCGGCTTCGGAGTCCGAACCGTGTACAGCGTTGGCGTCGATGGAATCAGCGAAGTCAGCACGGATGGTGCCGGCAGCGGCTTCTTTAGGGTTGGTAGCGCCCATCAGCTCACGGTTCAGAGCGATAGCGTTCTCGCCTTCCAGCACCTGAACAACAACAGGACCGGAGATCATGAAGGCAACCAGGTCGCCGAAGAAACCACGGGCGCTGTGCTCAGCGTAGAAGCCTTCAGCTTCAGCCTTGGACAGTTGCTTGAGTTTCGAAGCTACAACCTTCAGGCCGGCTTTTTCGAAACGAGTGGTGATCTCGCCGATGACGTTTTTTGCAACAGCGTCAGGCTTGATGATGGAGAAAGTACGTTGAACAGCCATGGTGTAACTCCAGAAACGGTAATTTACGAAAAATTAAACCCGCGAATTATACGCGGGTTCTTGGGTATTGCCTAACTGCGTGAGGGAGGCTTCAGTCCTGTTCTTCTTTCCAGGCAGTCTGGATAGCTTCAAGAACCTTTTCACCGCCGCGATCCCGCTCGTCTTCAAACCCTGGCAAGGCCATGACCATGTCACGCAAAGCTACAAAGTTCACCGAATAGGGATCCATACCCGGATGGCCGTCGGCCAGCAGAATAGCGATCTCTTGCACATCAACCCATTTAAGACTCATGACACTTCCTTGAATCAGTGCGGCGCTTCGGCCGCATGGTTGAGCGAATACTTCGGAATTTCGACGGTAAGGTCTTCTGTACCCACTTTTGCCTGACAGCTCAGGCGCGAAGTCGGTTCCAGGCCCCATGCCCAATCAAGATAGTCCTCTTCCAGCTCATCGGCCTCTTTGAGGCTATCGAAACCTTCGCGGATAATGCAGTGACAGGTGGTGCAGGCATTGACACCACCACACGCACTCTCGATCTCGATGTGGTTGTCATGGGCGACGTCGAGAAGGGACTTGCCGGTCTCAGCCTCCACGACCATACCGTCCGGGCAATGCTCGGGGTGTGGCAGAAAAATGACCTGCGGCATCAGTTATTCCTCAATTTCATTCAGGTTGCGTCCCGCCAGGGCGGCTTTCACCGTCTGGTTCATACGACGGGCGGCAAAGGCATCGGTTACTTGTGAAAGGCGCTTGGTCTGTTGCTCGATGGCATAACCATCGGTGCTTTTCATCAATTCGGCCAGCTCCTGCATCTGCAGGTCTATGACCAGGCGCTCCTCGGCATCCAGCAGACGATCTCCGTCCACCTCAAGCGCGCCCTGCACCGCTTCAAGCAGGCGCTGTGCATCGACTTGCTGCTCACGCAGTACGCGGGCGACCTTGTCGTCACCGGCGTACTGGAACGAATCCTTGAGCATCTTGGCAATTTCGCCGTCAGTCAGGCCGTAGGACGGCTTGACCTGAATGCTGGCCTCAACGCCTGAGCCCAACTCGCGCGCTGCGACGCTGAGCAGGCCGTCGGCGTCGACCTGGAAGGTTACGCGAATCTTCGCCGCACCCGCGACCATGGCCGGGATGCCGCGCAACTCAAAGCGTGCCAGGGAGCGGCAGTCGCTGATCAGCTCACGCTCGCCTTGCAGCACATGAATCATCATGGCCGTCTGGCCATCTTTGTAAGTGGTGAAGTCCTGGGCGCGAGCGACGGGAATGGTGGTGTTGCGCGGAATCACCTTTTCCATCAAGCCCCCCATGGTTTCCAGGCCCAGGGAAAGCGGAATCACGTCAAGCAGCAGCAGTTCGCCACCGTCGCGCTTGTTGCCGGCCAGGGTATCGGCCTGGATGGCGGCGCCGATGGCGACCACTTGATCCGGATCGATCTCAGTCAATGGCTGACGACCGAAGGCTTCGGCGACGGCTTCACGAACGCGAGGAACGCGGGTGGATCCTCCCACCATGACCACGGCACCCACATCGTCCAACTCGATGCCGGAATCACGCACGGCGCGTCGGCACGCCTTGAGGCTGCGGGCGACCATCGGCTCGATCAACGCATCGAAGGCTTCGCGGGTCAGTTGGGCCGACCAGTTGCCGTAGGACACCTCAACGGATGCAGCCTCAGTCAGCGCTTCTTTGGCGGCGCAGGCGGTTTGCAGCAGATTACGCTGCGCACCTGGGTCCAGATCCGCCGACAAGCCGGCATTGGCGATGATCCACCCCGCGATGGCGTGATCGAAGTCATCGCCGCCCAAGGCGCTATCCCCGCCGGTGGCCAGCACTTCGAATACACCGCCGGTCAGGCGCAGGATGGAAATATCAAAAGTCCCGCCACCCAGGTCGTAAATGGCAACCAGGCCTTCGGCATGCTGGTCCAGGCCGTAAGCCACCGCAGCCGCGGTCGGCTCGTTGAGCAGGCGCAGCACGTTCAGGCCGGCGAGCTTGGCCGCGTCCTTGGTGGCTTGGCGCTGCGCATCATCGAAATACGCCGGGACCGTGATCACTGCACCGACCAGTTCGCCACCCAAGGTGGTTTCCGCACGCTGGCGCAACACCTTGAGGATGTCAGCCGACACTTCCACCGGGCTTTTCGGGCCCTGGACAGTGTCGATGAACGGCATATGGGATTCACCGCCGACAAAGCGGTATGGCAGTTGGTCGCCCAATTGCTTGACGTCGGAAAGGCCACGCCCCATCAAGCGCTTGACCGACAGCACGGTGTTCAAAGGATCGGTAGACGCCGCCAGCTTGGCCGACTCGCCCACTTCGGTGCGGTCGGGGTGATAACGCACGGCGGACGGCAGGATCACCTGGCCATCGGCGTCAGGCAGCGGCTCGGACAGGCCGCTGCGCAAGGCAGCAACCAGGGAATTGGTGGTGCCCAGGTCAATCCCCACCGCCAGGCGACGCTGGTGCGGTTGTGGGCTTTGGCCGGGTTCGGCGATTTGCAGTAGAGCCATGGTAATCAGGTCTTATCTGTCTATCAGGCGTGCATCACGGGCAGCACTGGGTTAATCGTCGAGGCGCTCTTCTAGCTGGCGCACTTCGTAGGTGAGCTTGTCGAGGAACTGCATGCGCCGCATCAGGCGTTCAGCCTGCTCGCGTTGCGCCGCGTCATCCCAACAGGCTGCGAAGCTTTCGTTGAGCTCATCCTGGGCCGTTTTCAGACGACGCTTGAAGACCGCGACACCGGCCACATCGGCTTCGTCCTGCAAGTCTTCGAGTTCTTCGCGCCATTGCATCTGCTGCATCAGGAAGTCCGGATCATGCACCGTCACTTCCAATGGCAGCTCGCCACCGTTCATCGCGAGCAGGTAACGCGCGCGCTTCGCGGGGCTTTTAAGCGTCTGATAGGCCTCGTTGAGGCTGGCCGATTGCTCCAGCGCCAAGCGCTGCTCACGCTCGGAAGCGTCAGCAAAGCGGTCTGGATGCACGCTACGCGCCAATTCACGGTAGCGCGTGGCAAGCTGCTCGAGATCCAGCCGAAAACCCGGCTGCAGCTCGAATAAAGCGAAATGACAAGGAGTACCCACAATAGCCTCAGATGTTGAAGCTTTCGCCGCAGCCACATTCACCGCGAACGTTGGGGTTGTTGAACTTGAAGCCTTCGTTCAACCCTTCCTTGACGAAATCGAGTTCGGTGCCGTCCAGGTACGTGAGGCTCTTGGGGTCGATGATCACTTTCTCGCCGTGACTTTCGAACACCTGGTCTTCCGCAACCACCTCGTCGACAAACTCCAGCACGTAGGCAAGGCCGGAGCAGCCCGTGGTGCGAACACCCAGACGAATCCCCTCACCTTTACCGCGCCCATCCAGGGAGCGTCGCACGTGCCGCGCAGCCGCTTCTGTCATGCTGATAGCCATCGTTGACTCCTTACTCGTCGCCAAATGCTTAGTTCAAGCCTTTCTTCTGCTTGTAGTCGCGAACAGCCGCCTTGATGGCGTCTTCAGCGAGTACGGAGCAGTGGATTTTCACTGGCGGCAGGGCCAGCTCTTCGGCCAACTGGGTGTTGCTGATAGTGACAGCTTCATCCAGGGTCTTGCCTTTCATCCATTCGGTCGCCAGGGAGCTGGAGGCGATGGCCGAACCGCAGCCGTAGGTCTTGAACTTGGCGTCTTCGATAACGCCAGCCTCGTTGACCTTGATCTGCAGGCGCATGACATCGCCGCACGCCGGGGCGCCGACCATACCGGTGCCGACATCAGGATCTTCCGCGTCCATCTTGCCGACGTTGCGCGGGTTTTCGTAGTGGTCGATGACCTTTTCGCTGTAAGCCATGGTACTGAATCCTCACTCATCAGGGCCGCTCTGGAACCCTGTAAAAACGCCTGCGTTTTCCGCCACGTTCCTACAGAGCTTGGGTGGCGGCTTCTATAGTTAGTGTGCCGCCCACTCGATCTTGGAAATGTCGACACCGTCCTTGTACATGTCCCACAGCGGCGACAGAACGCGGAGCTTGTTGACGGCTTCGCAGACTTTCTGCGCGGCGTAGTCGACTTGTTCTTCGGTGGTGAAGCGGCCGAACGTAAAGCGGATCGAGCTGTGCGCCAGTTCATCGTTGCGGCCCAGGGCACGCAGGACGTAGGACGGCTCAAGAGAAGCCGAGGTGCAGGCCGAACCGGACGAAACCGCCAGGTCCTTGAGCGCCATGATCAGCGACTCGCCTTCGACGTAGTTGAAGCTCAAATTCAGGTTGTGCGGTACACGAGCAGTCATGCTGCCGTTGATGTACAGCTCTTCAAGGTTCTCGACCTGCTTGAAGAAGCGGTCGCTCAGGGCCTTGATACGCACGTTTTCGGCAGCCATGTCTTCCTTGGCTACACGGAAGGCTTCGCCCATGCCGACGATCTGGTGAGTCGCCAGGGTGCCCGAACGCATGCCGCGCTCGTGACCGCCGCCGTGCATGGTGGCTTCGATGCGCACACGAGGCTTACGGCTCACGTACAGGGCACCGATACCTTTAGGGCCATAGGTCTTGTGGGCCGAGAACGACATCAGGTCGACTTTCAGCTTGGACAGGTCGATGTCGACCTTGCCGGTGGACTGGGCGGCATCGACGTGCAGCAGCACCCCTTTGGAACGGGTCAGCTCGCCGATGGCCGCGATGTCGTTGATGGTGCCGATTTCGTTGTTCACGTGGATCACGGAAACCAGGATGGTGTCTTCACGCATCGCCGCTTCGATCATGGCCGGGGTGACGATACCGTCGGTGGTCGGCTCAAGGTAGGTGACTTCGAAACCTTCACGCTCAAGTTGGCGCATGGTATCGAGGACAGCCTTGTGCTCGATCTTGGTGGTGATCAGGTGCTTGCCCTTGGTCGCGTAGAAATGCGCGGCCCCCTTGATTGCCAGGTTGTCGGACTCGGTGGCACCGGAGGTCCAGACGATTTCGCGCGGGTCCGCGCCAACCAGGTCGGCGACCTGGCGACGAGCGTTCTCGACCGCTTCCTCGGCTTTCCAGCCAAATACGTGGGAACGGGAGGCTGGATTGCCGAAGTTTCCGTCAACCAGCAGGCATTCGCTCATCTTTTGCGCGACACGCGGATCAACCGGGGTGGTCGCTGAGTAATCAAGGTAAATCGGCAATTTCATGGACTTTCTCCTAAATCAGGCTGGCTGGCGTGCCGTTAGCTCTTCGGCTGTCACTCGACGGCAGACGCTTCAATCTTGTCCAGACGCGGCGCCTTGGTGTTGCAACGGCGCTGGTCCTGACGCTGGGCTACTTCTTGTACTTCACGGCGAGTTACAAGATCAGCCAAGCTGATACCACTCAAAAACTCATGGATCTGCAGGCTCAAGTCACACCACAAGTGGTGGGTCAGGCAGGTGTCGCCGGCATGGCAGTCACCCAAACCCTGGCATTTGGTGGCATCGACGGATTCGTTGACAGCATCGATCACCTGGGCCACCTGAATGCCCTGCATATCGCGCGAAAGCTGATAGCCACCTCCTGGCCCACGCACGCTGGAAACCAGATTGCTACGGCGCAATTTGGCGAACAGCTGCTCAAGGTAGGACAGGGAAATGCCTTGGCGCTCGGAGATATCGGCCAGGGACACCGGCCCAGTTTGCGCGTGCAAAGCCAGGTCAAGCATGGCGGTTACCGCGTATCGGCCTTTTGTAGTCAGTCTCATGGACAAGTACCAAGGTGTTTCAGAATGGGAGCAAGTATGCGATTCCCGAGTATTTAAGTCAACTATAAGACCTAGTACTTTAGTCAGGATTACCCGCAAAAAGGGCGCGCGAATCATAGCAGGACGGGGCGGAATCGAACAGCGGGAACAGGGCCGAGCGACAATTGCACGACCTATGGATATCACCTGTGGAAGCTGGCTTGCCTGCTCCCACAGGGGGAGCGCATTCAGCCAGCTTTAGTCGCAGAGGCTTCGTCCTTGATCTCGGCGAAGTCTTCTTCGCGCAGCTCAGGCAGGTCCTTGGCACAGTAACTGCTGCCCAGCTCTTTCAGCGCACCGCACATACCGTCCAGCTTGCCATCCACGGCCTGCAGGTGGTCGAGCAACTGGCCGATGGCACGGGCGACCGGGTCGGGCATGTCTTCGCTGACGCCGTAGGCGTCGAAGCCGATCTTCTCGGCCATGGCCTTGCGCTTGGCTTCCTGCTCATTGCCGACCTCAGGCTTGACGATGATCCGGCCAGGGATACCCACCACGGTCGCACCAGGCGGAACGGCCTTGGTCACCACGGCATTGGAACCCACTTTGGCGCCAGCCCCCACGGTGAAGGGCCCGAGCACTTTGGCGCCCGCCCCGACCACCACGCCATCTTCCAGGGTCGGGTGACGCTTGCCCTTGTTCCAACTGGTACCGCCCAAAGTCACGCCCTGGTACAGGGTTACGTCATCACCGATTTCGGCGGTCTCGCCAATGACGATCCCCATGCCATGGTCAATGAAGAAGCGCCGCCCAACCTTGGCCCCCGGATGAATCTCGATCCCGGTCAACCAGCGGCCGAAGTTCGACACCAGCCGCGCCAGCCATTTCCAACCCATCCCCCACAGCGCGCCGGACAGGCGATGGATCCAGATCGCGTGCATGCCCGGGTAGCAGGTCAACACCTCAAAGGCGTTGCGCGCCGCCGGATCACGGTGGAAAACACTCTGGATATCTTCTCGCAAACGCTCGAACATTTTTAATCCTTCCGCTTAAGAAGCTCGCCACGGGCCGCTTTCTGGGTTTCCGTGAGGATGCCACGCAATATATTCATTTCTGCTCGACTGACCGAGCTGCGTCCGTACAACCGACGCAGGCGCGCCATCAAGTGCCGTGGTTTTTCCGGATCGAGGAATTCAATGGCTACCAGGGTTTGCTCCAAGTGCTCATAGAATCGCTCCAATTCGTCCATTGTGGCCAGCTCGCCACTCTTGGTCGAAGCAACTTCTTCCTTCTCCATTTTGCTTGGCTGGCCTGCAGCAGCCAGCCAAGCCATGCGCACTTCATAAGTCAACACCTGCACCGCCGCCCCAAGGTTCAGCGAGCTGAATTCAGGGTCTGATGGAATGTGCACGTGGTAGTGACATCGCTGCAGCTCTTCATTGGTCAGACCGGAATCTTCGCGACCGAATACCAAGGCGATTTCAGCGCCACCAGCGGCCTCTTCCACGACTTTACTGCCGCACTCGCGCGGATCCAGCAGCGGCCAGGGGATACGACGATCACGAGCGCTGGTACCAAGCACCAGGTTGCAGCCGACCAGGGCATCCTCCAACGTGGCGACGACCTGGGCTTTTTCAAGCAGGTCATTGGCGCCGGATGCGCGAGCATCAGCCTCGTGGTGCGGGAACACGCGCGGCTCGACCAGCACCAGGCGCGTCAGCCCCATGTTTTTCATGGCTCGCGCCACCCCACCGATATTGCCGGGATGACTGGTATTGACCAAGACGACACGAATGTTTTGCAGCAAGGGAGGCGCTCTCGGACACGGGAAAGGGGAGCAAATCTTACAGAACAGCCTAAGGTTATGCCATGAAAGCGAACGTCGTCCTTCACCTGAAGAAAGTTTCTGCTAGAATGCTCGGCTTTCTTTAACAACCTTAGGTGACACATCCATGCAGCCCATGCTGAATATCGCGCTGCGCGCCGCCCGCAGCGCCAGTGAATTGATCTTCCGCTCCATCGAGCGCCTGGATACCATCAAGGTCGACGAAAAAGACGCCAAGGATTATGTCTCCGAGGTAGATCGTGCCGCCGAACAGAAAATCATCGACGCGCTGCGCAAGGCCTACCCTACCCACGGCATTCTCGGTGAAGAAACCGGCTTGCACAAAGGCAGCGGCGAAGGCGAAGACTACCTGTGGATCATCGACCCACTGGATGGCACCACCAACTTCCTGCGTGGCATCCCACACTTTGCCGTGAGCATTGCCTGCAAATACCGTGGCCGCCTGGAACACGCTGTCGTTCTCGACCCGGTTCGCCAGGAAGAATTCACCGCCAGCCGCGGCCGTGGCGCTCAGCTCAATGGCCGTCGCTTACGTGTCAGCGGCCGCACCAGCCTGGACGGCGCCCTGCTGGGTACCGGCTTTCCGTTCCGTGACGACCAGATGGACAACCTGGACAACTACCTGGGCATGTTCCGCGCGCTGGTTGGCCAGACCGCCGGTATCCGTCGCGCAGGCGCTGCCAGCCTGGACCTGGCCTACGTGGCTGCCGGTCGCTTCGACGCATTCTGGGAGTCGGGCCTGTCCGAGTGGGACATGGCAGCGGGTGCCCTGCTGATCCAAGAGGCCGGCGGCCTGGTGAGCGATTTCACCGGCGGTCACGACTTCCTGGAAAAAGGCCATGTAGTGGCTGGCAACACCAAATGCTTCAAGGCGGTACTGACGGCGATTCAGCCGCACCTGCCGGCTTCGCTGAAGCGCTAAGCGAGCGAGCACAAAAAAGCACCCCAATCAGACTGTGTGAAAACGCACTGAAGGCCTGCCCAACAAACGCCCCGACTTGTTCGGGGCGTTTGTTTTTGTGCGGGCAATAGACGAAAAAAGGCCTTTCAGTCCATCAGCGCCATCAGCTGGCGGGCTCCCAGCACGCTAATTGCTCGCTTGAGGTTATAAGCGTTCACCGCCAAGGCCATTTCCGCTTTCCACAAAAGCGAGTTTGTTGTTTTTTCGAAAGTCGGCGATGGTTTTGAAATCGGGTTTGAGTCGATTGATCAGCCACATCACTTCGATGTTGCGCTGACACTCGGCTTCAAGGCGCCGCGATGAGCGAATCCGCTGGAAATAACCGTAGAGATAGAGTTTTAGCTGATCGGCAGGATCATAAGCAGGGCGACCGGTGCTTTTGGACAGCGCTTTATCGAAGCCCAGTTGCACCAGATCCAGCTTGGCGACGTAGAGGTCGATGACGCGAACGAGGTGATCCTCGGGGATCAGTTCCTCCAGCGAGACCGGGAAAAGACTGGTCTGGCTACGGGACTCTCCTTGAATGTAAGCCATAACGAAAAATGCTCCGTATCTTTCGATACGGAGCATTTTCTTTTAGCGCTGCGCAGATTGCTAGGTTTTCACACAGTCTGCAAGGGGTGCTTTTTTTATGCCTGAAGAACTGGTTACTGCTGGTTCTGGCCGAGAACCAAACGCCCGTCCTTGTCGACCGGGATCTGGCCGCCTGGGTCACGATCCATGCGCACCGAACCTTCTTTGCCATCCAGGGTGTAACGCACATCGTAGCCGACTACCTTGTCGCTGATGTCGTTGACGGTATTGCAGCGAGTCTGGGTGGTGGTGTAGGTATCACGGTTCTGCATACCCTCCTGAACCTTGTTGCCGGCGTAACCACCGCCGACCGCACCGGCCACGGTGGCCAACTTCTTACCGTTACCGCCGCCAATCTGGTTGCCCAGCAGGCCACCGGCCAAGGCACCCACCACAGTACCGACGATCTGATGCTGATCCTCTACCGGCCTTTGCCGGGTTACAGCGACGTCCTTGCAGACTTCGCGAGGGGTCTTGATCTGGGTTTTTACCGGCTGCACCGCCAGTACTTGCGCATACTCAGGGCCGCTTTTTACCAGGCTGTAGGTGGCAACAGCACCCCCGGCAGTCACACCGACAGCACCCAATACCGCACCAACCAGTAACGACTTGTTCACGTTGAACCTCCTGACCATCACAAACGGACCGAACGATCCGCGCTATACCCAGCCTTGGAGCATAAAAAAAGGCACGAGTTCAATACTCGTGCCTTTCTTGTAACAGCAGATAACAACCAGCCATCAAGGACGGTCGTCGACCTCCTTGTCAGTGCTGGCCGGAGGGATCAAATCCTCACTGTTAAGGTTCAGCCAGATCAGCACCACGTTGGCGATGTAGATCGACGAGTAAGTACCCGCCAGGACGCCGATAAACAGCGCCAGGGAGAAGCCCCACAAGTTGTCGCCACCGAAGATCATCAGTGCGGCGATCGCCAGCAAGGTGGAGATCGAGGTCGCCATGGTCCGCAGCAGGGTCTGAGTGGTGGAGATGTTGATATTCTCGATCAACGTCGCCTTGCGCAGTACACGGAAGTTCTCACGAACCCGGTCGAATACCACGATGGTGTCGTTGAGGGAGTAACCAATGATCGCCAGCACCGCGGCCAGCACGGTCAGGTCGAAGGTAACCTGGAAGTAGGACAGGATCCCCACCGTCACGACCACGTCGTGGATCAGCGAGACAATCGCCCCCACGCCGAACTTCCACTGAAAGCGGAATGCCAGGTAGATCATGATGCCGGCCAAAGCCATCAGCATGCCGAGGCCACCCTGGTCGCGCAGTTCCTCACCCACTTGCGGGCCCACGAACTCGACGCGCTTGACCGATGCCGGGTTGTCGCCGCCGACCTTCTGCAAGGCCTCGGCTACCTGGTGCCCCAACTGCGGGTCTTCGCCAGGCATACGCACCAGCAGGTCAGTGGTGGCGCCAAAGCTCTGTACGATGGCTTCGTGATAGCCAGCCTTGACCAGCTCATTGCGCACCAGGGTAACGTCGGCCGGCTTCTCGTAGGTCAGCTCGATGAGCGTGCCGCCGGTGAAGTCCAGACCGTAGTTCAGGCCCTTATGGAACCAGCTGAACAACGCCAGAACGGTAAGGAGCACGGTGATGCCGAACGCAATGTTGCGAACGCCCATGAAGTTGATTGTACGTAACATGGCAGCCCCTTAAATCCACAACTTCTTGAAGTCACGTCCGCCAAAGATCAGGTTGACCATTGCGCGGGTCACCATGATGGCCGTGAACATCGAGGTAAAGATACCGAGGGACATGGTCACCGCAAAACCTTTGACCGGGCCGGTGCCCATGGCAAAGAGAATCCCGCCGACCAGCAAAGTGGTCAGGTTGGAGTCGAGAATCGCGGTAAATGCCCGGCCGAAGCCTTCGTTGATTGCACGCTGTACAGTCATGCCGGCGGCGATCTCTTCACGAATCCGCGAGAAGATCAGGACGTTGGCGTCCACCGCCATACCCATGGTGAGCACGATACCGGCGATACCCGGCAGGGTCAGCGTTGCCCCCAGCAGCGACATCAGGGCCAGCAGCATCACCATGTTGCCCGCCAGGGCCACGGTGGCAATGATGCCGAAGAAGCGGTAGATGGCGATGATGAACAGGGACACGAACAGCATGCCCCACAGCGCGGCATCCACGCCCTTGGTGATGTTGTCGGCGCCCAGGCTCGGGCCAATGGTACGCTCTTCAGCGAAGTACATCGGCGCTGCCAGGCCACCAGCACGCAACAGCAGTGCCAGCTCGGAGGATTCGCCCTGGCCGTTCAGGCCAGTGATGCGGAATTGCGCACCCAGCGGCGACTGAATGGTCGCCAGGCTGATGATCTTCTTCTCTTCCTTGAAGGTCTGCACCGGCACGTCTTTCTCGACGCCGTTGATGACCTGCTTGGTGTAAGTGGTAACAGGGCGCTGCTCGATGAAGATTACCGCCATGCTGCGACCAACGTTGCTGCGCGTGGCGCGGCTCATCAGTTCGCCGCCGTGGCCATCCAGGCGGATGTTCACTTCAGGGGTGCCGTGCTCGCCAAAACCAGCCTTGGCGTCGGTCACCTGGTCACCCGTGATAATCAAGCCACGCTCGATCAACGCCGGAGGACGATTGCCTTCACGGAACTCGAATTCCTCGGAAGTGGCGCGGGAAGCACCCGGCTCAGCCGCGAGACGGAATTCCAGGTTGGCGGTTTTACCCAGGATACGCTTGGCTTCAGCGGTGTCCTGCACACCAGGCAACTCAACCACGATACGGTTGGCACCCTGACGCTGCACAATCGGCTCAGCCACACCCAGCTCGTTGACGCGGTTACGCACCGTGGTCAAGTTCTGCTTGATGGAGTATTCGCGGATTTCCGCGATCTTCGCCGGGCTCATCGCCAGACGCAGTACCGCCTGACCATTCAGGTCGGCCGGTACGATGTCGAAATCGTTGAAGTTCTTGCGGATCAGCGCACGGGCCTGCTCGCGGGAAGCTTCGTCAGCGAAGCCCAGCTGGATGGCACCGTTGAGTTGCGGCAGGCTGCGATAACGCAACTTCTCTTTGCGCAGCAGGCTCTTCACGTCGCCTTCGTAGACTTTCAGGCGTGCGTCGAGGGCTTTATCCATGTCGACTTCCAGCAGGAAGTGCACGCCACCGGACAAGTCCAGACCCAGCTTCATCGGGTGCGCGCCAATGCTGCGCAACCACTGCGGCGTGGTCTGTGCCAGGTTCAGCGCAACGACGTAGTCGTCACCCATGACCTTGCGCACGACATCTTTTGCCGGCAATTGGTCTTCTTGCTTGGTCAGGCGCAACAACCCGCCCTTCGCACCAGCCGCCAACGTTGCCGCTTTAACCTGGATACCCGCATCGGTCAGCGCTTTGCTCGCGCGCTCCAGGTCAGCCTGGGTGACCTGCAGCGAAGTGCTGGCGCCAGATATCTGGATCGCAGGGTCATCAGGATAGAGATTGGGAGCGGAATAAATAAAACCGATCGCCAGCACCGCCAGGATCAGTACGTATTTCCACAGAGGGTATTTGTTCAGCATCACGCCGCCCGCTTATAACGCGGGGCGCCTTGCGCGCCCCGTCGATTGGTAAAGGTTGGAACTTAGATCGCTTTGAGCGTGCCTTTAGGCAGCGTAGCGGCGATGGCGCCCTTCTGGAACTTCATTTCTACGGTGTCGGAGACTTCCAGAACCACGAAAGCATCGGAAACCTTGGTGATCTTGCCGGCAATACCGCCAGTGGTGACAACTTCATCACCTTTCTGCAGGCTGCCCAGCAGGTTTTTCTGCTCTTTGGCACGCTTGGCCTGTGGACGCCAGATCATCAGGTAGAAGATGACCAGGAAGCCGACCAGGAAAATCCACTCGAAACCACCACCCATAGGGCCGGCAGCAGCAGGCGCAGCGGCGTCAGCCATCGCGTTAGAGATAAAAAAGCTCATTTAGCACTCCAGTTGCAAATAGTGAATCTTAGGGTCGGGAAACTCAGTCCAAGGGCGGCACAGGGAGCCCGCGCTTGGCATAGAAGGCATCGACGAAGGCGGCCAATGTACCCTGTTGAATAGCCTCGCGCAAACCAGCCATCAGGACTTGGTAGTGACGCAAATTGTGGATGGTATTCAACATGCTACCCAGCATTTCCCCACACTTGTCCAGATGGTGCAGATAAGCACGGGAGAAGTTCTGGCAGGTGTAGCAATCACAGGTGGGATCCAGCGGCGAATCATCATGGCGATGGAACGCGTTACGGATCTTCAGCACGCCTGTATCAATGAACAGATGCCCATTGCGGGCATTACGGGTTGGCATCACGCAATCGAACATGTCCACACCGCGGCGCACACCCTCTACGAGATCTTCCGGTTTGCCAACGCCCATAAGGTAACGAGGTTTGTCAGCAGGCATCAGGCCCGGCAGGTAATCGAGCACCTTGATCATTTCGTGCTTGGGCTCGCCGACCGACAAGCCGCCGATGGCCAGGCCGTCGAAGCCGATTTTGTCGAGACCTTCCAACGAGCGTTTGCGCAGGCTTTCATGCATGCCGCCCTGCACAATCCCGAACAGGGCAGCGGTGTTGTCACCATGGGCGTTCTTCGAGCGCTGAGCCCAACGCAGCGACAACTCCATGGAAACTCGCGCGACATCTTCGTCCGCCGGGTACGGTGTGCATTCGTCAAAAATCATCACGATGTCGGAGCCCAGGTCACGCTGCACCTGCATGGACTCTTCCGGCCCCATGAATACTTTGGAGCCGTCCACCGGCGAGGCAAAGGTCACGCCCTCTTCCTTGATCTTGCGCATGGCACCCAGGCTGAACACCTGGAATCCCCCGGAATCGGTGAGGATCGGGCCTTGCCACTTCATGAAGTCATGCAGGTCACCATGTTTCTTGATCACTTCCGTGCCCGGGCGCAGCCACAGGTGAAAGGTGTTGCCGAGGATGATCTCGGCGCCAGTGGCGACGATGTCGCGCGGCAGCATGCCCTTTACGGTGCCGTAGGTGCCCACTGGCATGAACGCCGGCGTCTCGACGGTGCCACGCGGGAAGGTCAGGCGACCACGACGGGCCTTGCCATCGGTGGCCAGCAGTTCAAACGACATACGACTCATAAGGTTTCCTCTGGGCCGCGCGGCGCCGGATTGCGGGTGATAAACATCGCATCACCGTAGCTGAAAAAACGGTATCCATTGTCGATGGCTGCTTGGTAAGCGGCCATCGTCTGCGGATAACCGGCAAATGCCGACACCAACATCAACAGGGTGGACTCGGGCAAATGGAAGTTGGTCACCAGGCAATCGACCACATGGAATGGCCGGCCAGGGAAAATAAAGATATCGGTGTCACCACTGAACGGCTTGAGTACGCCGTCACGAGCTGCACTTTCAAGGGAGCGCACACTCGTAGTGCCCACCGCCACCACCCGCCCGCCGCGCGCCTTGCATGCTTCTACAGCGTCCACGACCTGCTGGGTGACTTCCAGCCATTCGCTGTGCATGTGGTGGTCTTCGATGTTGTCCACACGCACCGGCTGAAACGTGCCGGCCCCCACGTGCAGGGTCACATACGCGGTCTCGACGCCCTTGGCGGCGATCGCATCCAGCAGTGGCTGGTCGAAGTGCAACCCTGCCGTTGGCGCGGCAACCGCACCGAGGCGCTGGGAATAAACCGTCTGATAGCGCTCACGGTCCGCATCTTCGTCGGGGCGATCAATATAGGGAGGCAACGGCATATGGCCGACGCGATCCAACAGAGGCAAAACCTCTTCGACAAACTTGAGCTCGAACAACGCATCATGGCGCGCCACCATCTCGGCTTCGCCACCGCCATCGATGAGAATGCTCGAACCCGGTTTAGGCGACTTGCTGGAGCGCACATGGGCCAGCACGCGATGGCTGTCCAGCACTCGCTCAACCAGAATTTCCAACTTGCCGCCGGAAGCTTTCTGGCCGAACAAACGTGCCGGAATCACACGGGTATTGTTGAAAACCATCAAATCGCCTGGGTGCAAATGCTCAAGCAAATCAGTGAATTGACGGTGTGCAAGGGCACCGCTCACCCCGTCCAGGGTCAGCAGTCGGCTGGCGCGACGCTCGGCCAAAGGGTGGCGAGCGATCAGCGAATCAGGGAGCTCAAAAGTAAAGTCAGCAACGCGCATGATGGGGTTCGTCTAGCAGGGCCGGGAAGTCTAGCGGAAATAGTCAAAATTGACCATGAAACGTGATTGACCAACGGTAATCTCATCTCTATACTTCGCCGCCATTGAGCCCTGATGGCGGAATTGGTAGACGCGGCGGATTCAAAATCCGTTTTCGAAAGGAGTGGGAGTTCGAGTCTCCCTCGGGGCACCATCTTAAAAAAAGACCTTGAAATTCAAGGTCTTTTTTTTCGCCTGTAAAAAAGTCAGACGCTTGCGCTCAGAAGACACCTCAGTGAGCGCTTGAGCGCCCTCACCAGCTGAGCGACATCCCCCAGGGCGCCAGAAGCCCACTCGAAGACGAGTCCAGACAAACAGGTACCTTTTTTGCGCTGTAAGCCTGTGAGCCCCCTTATAGGCCACACAGGGCTTAGGAGCGCGAAAACCTCTCGCAGCCTCTTGCCAGGCATACTCTTTTGGATCATTCAGCATCATGCCCTGCTAGAAGCTCCACTGGTCAGCGTGAATTAGCTGACAGAACGGCCCAGCAAGCGTTGCGTTGTGATGAGCGATGATATCCTTAGCGCTCATAACTGGAGTGTCTGAACAGGTGTGACCTTCTGCGATAAGCACTGCATCGAAGCCAAGGTCACGGGCAACACGGCAAGTGCTGTCGACGCAATATTGAGTTTTCATCCCAGTGATTACCACGCCAGTGGCCCCGCGAGCGCGCAAATTGCCTGCCAGACCGGACATTTCGAAAGCGTTGGGCCGCGATTTGTCGAATACTACCTCTCCCCCCAAGAGCTTCAACTCCTGCGCAATCATCGTCAACGGGCTGCCTGGCTCGATAGGAGATCCAACGGGCCCGTTGTGGCGCGCGAGAAAAATCGGAGCCCCCGCGCTGCGCGCCTTGCTCATCAGGGTATTCACAGTGTCCAACAACTCTACGCAGCGCCATGGTTTTTCCGGGCCGTGCACAAGCCCGACTTGGATATCGAGTATCAACAGGGCGTACATGGGTGCATCTCCTTGCGTGTGAGCCTGCGACACGGACATAAAAAAGGCCCTGTCCATCGCTGGCGGGCCTTTGAAGTTCGTATGCTATAGCTCACAACACCTCGCACGCTCCGCTTTTGGCGGTAGTGGTGGCGGCTGGGGAGAGGCAATAGTTAGTCATAAATCGACACTAGCAATATCGCTTCGCGCTGACAAGCCAGCATCCTGGATGCGATTGCTTCAGGCAGAGCACGTTCCTGGCTGGCAACATCCCCGGTACGTACAGTGGAAAAGTTCGTGAGCTCACTGAAAAACAGTCATAGACTTTTTTCGAGCGTCCAAAACAAAACCCCTGTCTGCGTTAGCAAACAGGGGTTTCGGAATTTAATCTTGACGATGACCTACTCTCACATGGGGAAACCCCACACTACCATCGGCGATGCATCGTTTCACTACTGAGTTCGGGATGGGATCAGGTGGTTCCAATGCTCTATGGTCGTCAAGAAATTCGGGTACCGAATCGTGGCCAGCTGGCCGCGCTTCAGCAAATTGGGTATGTGACAGCTTTCGGTGTTTTGTGAGCGTCGAACTTTCGGTTCATGTCGTCTTCACACACCGCAATCTGGTGCTCTTTTGCCTTTCGGCTTGAAGCAAGCAAATTGCTTGGGTGTTATATGGTCAAGCCTCACGGGCAATTAGTATTGGTTAGCTCAACGCCTCACAGCGCTTACACACCCAACCTATCAACGTCGTAGTCTTCGACGGCCCTTCAGGGAACTCAAGGTTCCAGTGAGATCTCATCTTGAGGCTAGTTTCCCGCTTAGATGCTTTCAGCGGTTATCTATTCCGAACATAGCTACCCGGCAATGCCACTGGCGTGACAACCGGAACACCAGAGGTTCGTCCACTCCGGTCCTCTCGTACTAGGAGCAGCCCCTCTCAAATCTCAAACGTCCACGGCAGATAGGGACCGAACTGTCTCACGACGTTCTAAACCCAGCTCGCGTACCACTTTAAATGGCGAACAGCCATACCCTTGGGACCGGCTTCAGCCCCAGGATGTGATGAGCCGACATCGAGGTGCCAAACACCGCCGTCGATATGAACTCTTGGGCGGTATCAGCCTGTTATCCCCGGAGTACCTTTTATCCGTTGAGCGATGGCCCTTCCATACAGAACCACCGGATCACTAAGACCTACTTTCGTACCTGCTCGACGTGTCTGTCTCGCAGTCAAGCGCGCTTTTGCCTTTATACTCTACGACCGATTTCCGACCGGTCTGAGCGCACCTTCGTACTCCTCCGTTACTCTTTAGGAGGAGACCGCCCCAGTCAAACTACCCACCATACACTGTCCTCGATCCGGATAACGGACCTGAGTTAGAACCTCAAAGTTGCCAGGGTGGTATTTCAAGGTTGGCTCCACGCGAACTGGCGTCCACGCTTCAAAGCCTCCCACCTATCCTACACAAGCAAATTCAAAGTCCAGTGCAAAGCTATAGTAAAGGTTCACGGGGTCTTTCCGTCTAGCCGCGGATACACTGCATCTTCACAGCGATTTCAATTTCACTGAGTCTCGGGTGGAGACAGCGCCGCCATCGTTACGCCATTCGTGCAGGTCGGAACTTACCCGACAAGGAATTTCGCTACCTTAGGACCGTTATAGTTACGGCCGCCGTTTACCGGGGCTTCGATCAAGAGCTTCGCGTTAGCTAACCCCATCAATTAACCTTCCGGCACCGGGCAGGCGTCACACCCTATACGTCCACTTTCGTGTTTGCAGAGTGCTGTGTTTTTAATAAACAGTCGCAGCGGCCTGGTATCTTCGACCGGCATGAGCTTACGGAGCAAGTCCTTCACCCTCACCGGCGCACCTTCTCCCGAAGTTACGGTGCCATTTTGCCTAGTTCCTTCACCCGAGTTCTCTCAAGCGCCTTGGTATTCTCTACCCAACCACCTGTGTCGGTTTGGGGTACGGTTCCTGGTTACCTGAAGCTTAGAAGCTTTTCTTGGAAGCATGGCATCAACCACTTCGTCATCTAAAAGATGACTCGTCATCAGCTCTCGGCCTTAAGATCCCGGATTTACCTAAGATCTCAGCCTACCACCTTAAACTTGGACAACCAACGCCAAGCTGGCCTAGCCTTCTCCGTCCCTCCATCGCAATAACCAGAAGTACAGGAATATTAACCTGTTTTCCATCGACTACGCTTTTCAGCCTCGCCTTAGGGACCGACTAACCCTGCGTCGATTAACGTTGCGCAGGAAACCTTGGTCTTTCGGCGTGGGTGTTTTTCACACCCATTGTCGTTACTCATGTCAGCATTCGCACTTCTGATACCTCCAGCAAGCTTCTCAACTCACCTTCACAGGCTTACAGAACGCTCCTCTACCGCATCACTTACGTGATACCCGTAGCTTCGGTGTATGGTTTGAGCCCCGTTACATCTTCCGCGCAGGCCGACTCGACTAGTGAGCTATTACGCTTTCTTTAAAGGGTGGCTGCTTCTAAGCCAACCTCCTAGCTGTCTAAGCCTTCCCACATCGTTTCCCACTTAACCATAACTTTGGGACCTTAGCTGACGGTCTGGGTTGTTTCCCTTTTCACGACGGACGTTAGCACCCGCCGTGTGTCTCCCATGCTCGGCACTTGTAGGTATTCGGAGTTTGCATCGGTTTGGTAAGTCGGGATGACCCCCTAGCCGAAACAGTGCTCTACCCCCTACAGTGATACATGAGGCGCTACCTAAATAGCTTTCGAGGAGAACCAGCTATCTCCGAGCTTGATTAGCCTTTCACTCCGATCCACAGGTCATCCGCTAACTTTTCAACGGTAGTCGGTTCGGTCCTCCAGTTAGTGTTACCCAACCTTCAACCTGCCCATGGATAGATCGCCCGGTTTCGGGTCTATTCCCAGCGACTAGACGCCCTATTAAGACTCGCTTTCGCTACGCCTCCCCTATTCGGTTAAGCTCGCCACTGAAAATAAGTCGCTGACCCATTATACAAAAGGTACGCAGTCACCCAACAAAGTGGGCTCCCACTGCTTGTACGCATACGGTTTCAGGATCTATTTCACTCCCCTCTCCGGGGTTCTTTTCGCCTTTCCCTCACGGTACTAGTTCACTATCGGTCAGTCAGTAGTATTTAGCCTTGGAGGATGGTCCCCCCATATTCAGACAAAGTTTCTCGTGCTCCGTCCTACTCGATTTCATGACTAAGAGATTTTCGCGTACAGGGCTATCACCCACTATGGCCGCACTTTCCAGAGCGTTCCGCTAATCTCAAAGCCACTTAAGGGCTAGTCCCCGTTCGCTCGCCACTACTAAGGGAATCTCGGTTGATTTCTTTTCCTCAGGGTACTTAGATGTTTCAGTTCCCCTGGTTCGCCTCTTGCACCTATGTATTCAGTACAAGATAACCATCTTATGATGGCTGGGTTCCCCCATTCAGACATCTCCGGATCAAAGTCTGTTTGCCGACTCCCCGAAGCTTTTCGCAGGCTACCACGTCTTTCATCGCCTCTGACTGCCAAGGCATCCACCGTATGCGCTTCTTCACTTGACCATATAACCCCAAGCAATCTGGTTATACTGTGAAGACGACATTCGCCGAAAATTCGATAATACTCAATTAAGAGATACTCACAAATTTTACCTTAGCCTGAGCCGTTACCAGTGAAAGTAACGTCCAGTCTATCTTTCTATCACATACCCAAATTTTTAAAGAACGATCTAATCAAAGACTAGAAATCAATATTCACGCCGGAATATTCATTTCTAAACTCTAACAAGTAAAAGCAGTTAATGGTGGAGCCAAACGGGATCGAACCGTTGACCTCCTGCGTGCAAGGCAGGCGCTCTCCCAGCTGAGCTATGGCCCCATAACAAAATTGGTGGGTCTGGGCAGATTCGAACTGCCGACCTCACCCTTATCAGGGGTGCGCTCTAACCAACTGAGCTACAGACCCAATTTCGAGCGCGTAACTGTTAGCTTGGAGCTATCAGCTTGGAGCTTAAAGCTGCTTCTATCGTCTTCTTCAATGAATCAAGCAATTCGTGTGGGAACTTATGGAGCAGCTGATGTCGTCGATTAAGGAGGTGATCCAGCCGCAGGTTCCCCTACGGCTACCTTGTTACGACTTCACCCCAGTCATGAATCACACCGTGGTAACCGTCCTCCCGAAGGTTAGACTAGCTACTTCTGGTGCAACCCACTCCCATGGTGTGACGGGCGGTGTGTACAAGGCCCGGGAACGTATTCACCGCGACATTCTGATTCGCGATTACTAGCGATTCCGACTTCACGCAGTCGAGTTGCAGACTGCGATCCGGACTACGATCGGTTTTATGGGATTAGCTCCACCTCGCGGCTTGGCAACCCTCTGTACCGACCATTGTAGCACGTGTGTAGCCCAGGCCGTAAGGGCCATGATGACTTGACGTCATCCCCACCTTCCTCCGGTTTGTCACCGGCAGTCTCCTTAGAGTGCCCACCATTACGTGCTGGTAACTAAGGACAAGGGTTGCGCTCGTTACGGGACTTAACCCAACATCTCACGACACGAGCTGACGACAGCCATGCAGCACCTGTCTCAATGTTCCCGAAGGCACCAATCTATCTCTAGAAAGTTCATTGGATGTCAAGGCCTGGTAAGGTTCTTCGCGTTGCTTCGAATTAAACCACATGCTCCACCGCTTGTGCGGGCCCCCGTCAATTCATTTGAGTTTTAACCTTGCGGCCGTACTCCCCAGGCGGTCAACTTAATGCGTTAGCTGCGCCACTAAGAGCTCAAGGCTCCCAACGGCTAGTTGACATCGTTTACGGCGTGGACTACCAGGGTATCTAATCCTGTTTGCTCCCCACGCTTTCGCACCTCAGTGTCAGTATCAGTCCAGGTGGTCGCCTTCGCCACTGGTGTTCCTTCCTATATCTACGCATTTCACCGCTACACAGGAAATTCCACCACCCTCTACCATACTCTAGTCAGTCAGTTTTGAATGCAGTTCCCAGGTTGAGCCCGGGGATTTCACATCCAACTTAACAAACCACCTACGCGCGCTTTACGCCCAGTAATTCCGATTAACGCTTGCACCCTCTGTATTACCGCGGCTGCTGGCACAGAGTTAGCCGGTGCTTATTCTGTCGGTAACGTCAAAACCACCACGTATTAGGTAATGGCCCTTCCTCCCAACTTAAAGTGCTTTACAATCCGAAGACCTTCTTCACACACGCGGCATGGCTGGATCAGGCTTTCGCCCATTGTCCAATATTCCCCACTGCTGCCTCCCGTAGGAGTCTGGACCGTGTCTCAGTTCCAGTGTGACTGATCATCCTCTCAGACCAGTTACGGATCGTCGCCTTGGTGAGCCATTACCCCACCAACTAGCTAATCCGACCTAGGCTCATCTGATAGCGCAAGGCCCGAAGGTCCCCTGCTTTCTCCCGTAGGACGTATGCGGTATTAGCGTCCGTTTCCGAACGTTATCCCCCACTACCAGGCAGATTCCTAGGCATTACTCACCCGTCCGCCGCTCTCAAGAGAAGCAAGCTTCTCTCTACCGCTCGACTTGCATGTGTTAGGCCTGCCGCCAGCGTTCAATCTGAGCCATGATCAAACTCTTCAGTTCAAACATCTTTGGGTTTTTAAGAAACCCTAAACTTGGCTCAGCAATCGTTGGTTATTCTTTGATTTCTCGCGGAGTAACTTGTGATGCTGATAATCTTGTTGACTATCAGTCTGACCCCACAAGCACCCACACGAATTGCTTGATTCAGTTGTTAAAGAGCGGTTGGTTAAGAGCTTTCGTCTCAACCGAGGCGCGCATTCTACAGCACCCTCATTTGCTGTCAAGCGGTTATTTTCAGAAGCTTTCGAAGAATTCTTCAACAACTTCAACCACTTGCGCTTCCGATCTCTCGTCAGCGGGAGGCGAATACTACAGGATTAAATTACCGGGTCAACCCCTAACTGAATATTCTTTGTTCTTTATGAATACCTCAATGCCGCCTCTATATAGTAAAGGCGCAAGCTCCGCAGAAGAGGCTCATGCCCCCGCCCCGCGCCATCCTTCTACTCGGGCCATATTGGAGCTGCTCGACAACGCCAGCGCTGATGCCCAGGCTTTTTTTTCCACCACAGAACAGTGATCATCGCCCTCCTCAACTTCCGCCCAAAAACCTGAGGATACGAGACCATGGAATTGACGCTGGAGGCGGTTGCACTCTTTGCACTGAAACTGGTGCACGAGACCGATGGCGGCAGCCCGGTTTTGCGTGATGACCTGGTGATGGATGGATATGAGCGGGAGGTGTTTGGGTTATTGGTGAGGCAAGCAGATTTGCCGGCGATTCAACTCAAAACGAATGAGTGCCTGGTGCAGGCGCTGGATGCGTTGGGTGGAGCTGACACGGTGCTGGGTCGGGAATTGCGGCGATTGACGAATGACCTGCATAAAGCCTCTACGCTGGAGGAACTCACCCTACCGCTCGACGCACTCAAGGACTACCTCAAAGCTATCCAGTGACGCGTGCCCCTGGGGAGCGAGCTTGCCCGCGATGGGCGTCATAATCACAGCCCCCTCATTGACCTATCATAAGGACCGGAAAATGATCGACTTCAACAACAAAGGCTTCTTCAAACTAAAACAAAACAACGAATACGCCGAACGCGTCGCCGCCCTGCTGCTGGATGGTGAAGAAGTCATCGACGCCTACAAAGCCATGCGCGACGGCGTGGTCTTCACCACCAAGCGCATCATCGCGGTGAACGTGCAAGGCCTTACCGGCAGCAAGAAAGACTTCACCTCACTACCGTACAAAAACATCGTCGCGTACTCGGTGGAAACGTCCGGCACGTTTGACTTGGACTCGGAACTGGAGATTTACTTTTCGTCGCTGGGCAAAGTGAAATTTGAATTCACTGGCAAAACCTCGATTGTTGAAATCTCCCGGCTGATTTCCAAGCACCTGCTGACCTGATCTGCGGATATACACCGGATCAAAATGTGGGAGCGGTTTCTGTCTACTTTTCCCACGCGCCCCACCGAACAATACCAATTCCCGCGCCCCGCCCCTTCTCGTAGGCTCACTCCCCCGCACAAGGAAGTGAGCCCGTCATGTCTGAACGCGCGTACCCCATCACCGAAGAAGAACAACTCAAACGACGAATCCTGACCCCGCAACCATCGCGCGTGCCCTATTTGCCGCCTATCGATTTGTTCACTCCATTGCCCGCCCCAACGCCCACGTTCGACAAACCTCCAGGCTGCACCTTCATCAAACCCTGCCAACTGCCCGATGGTCTCAATCATTACACAGACGGTTACGTACCGCTGGAACTGATCAAGGAGTACGGCCACTTCAGCCTGTTGTGCGGACGCGAGGTGGATGCTCGGGGCACCGTGGCCTTGCGCAAGATCGGTGGCGATACCTTGCCCGCTGGCGTGGGGTAATTGACCTTGCGAACAGCCGTACTGGAGTAGGCCGCTGCTGCCACAGGGGCTATGGTCAGTGGGATGTTGGCGGAGCCCAAGCTGAACGTACTCGTTACTGGCCCGAAGCGTGACTCGCTTCACGGCAGATGTCCTTATCGAGGTGATTGGGCGTAAGGACTGGACCCATTTATACACTGCACAAACGCTCACGGAGCTGTCGGGCTACCTGTTAGTTCTGACAGTAGACTTCGCGCAGAACTGAGCAGACGCTCTCGACATGGCCTTATCAAACCTGCTCCTCAACGACAGGAAATAATTCATGAAGTTCTCAGCAAGCACTCTGGCAGCCATTGTCCTGATCCTGGAATGTAACGCCGTTCAGGCGCTGGACAACAACGAGGAAATCACCCCGGCCAATAAAGGCGAATATTGGGTTTACTCCGTTACGTGGCAACCCAGCTTCTGCAAGCTGAAACCCAAGACAACGGGTTGTACTTCGCCTCCCGCACGTTTTCTTACCCACGGTATCTGGCCATACAACCATAGCACTCAAGAGAAAACCAATCGTCATCCAGCCTTTTGCAGCTGTGAGCAGGGGACAGCATGTGAGATCAGCTCCAGCGACCTCAAAGAAATCGCAGGCAACCCCGCGATCGCCAAGTTAGTCACCCCTGAACCGGAAGGCATGTTCAAGCACGAATGGGAAAAGCACGGTACCTGTTCGGGCAAAACTAAAGAGGAATACTTCAACGACATCTTCAAACTCAGGCACGTCGTCCGATACAACGAGAGTATGTTTGAAGGTTGGGTGGGCGACAGCGTGACGTTCGACCAACTCAAAAAGGCATTTCCTGACAACGCGTCCTTCCGTTGCTTTGAACAAGACGGCAAGCAATACCTGCACGAGGTGTTCTACCGCATCACCGACCAAGGTAAACCGTATGAGGGAGACCCATCGCTACAGATTGGTATTCCCTGCAAATCTCAGCCGACGTTCGTTCCTGACGGTGCTTGAACGAACCGGACGTTTTATTGCGCCTCTTGAAAAGTCCCGAGGTACGCCAGAATATTTTCAATCGTCTCCTGATCACTGATGCCCCAGAAGATCATCCGCGTACCGCTCACCACTTTTTTCGGTGCCTCGATATAAGCAGCGAGTTTGTCCCGGGTCCAGACCACACCGGAGTTTTTCATCGCATCGGAGTACTGATAGTCAGTGGTGGTGCCGGCAGGCCGGCCAATGATGCCGTTAAGTTGCGGGCCAAACCCACCGCGTGCGCCTTCGCCTACGCTATGGCAGCCACCGCAGGTCTTGGTAAAGAGCTTGCCGCCGGCCTCGGCATCGCCTGCCGCGAGAGACGGGGCGGTGTTGAAAATCAGGGCAAGGGTCATCACGGCACGGTACTTCATGGGCACTCCACGTCAGGTGTTTCAGCGGCAACGGTCGGCGCCATTATGCCTGTTTCAATGGCCGCTCCCCCAGCCGCTCAACCAGGCGCACCAAGTAACCGTCGGGGTCTTGCACGATGAACTGGCGCTGCCCCGTCTCGACTTCTCCCGCTCGGTACCAGGCATCTTCAACGTCACGGAACAACGGCCAACCCAGTACTGCCAGGCGCCGCAGGATAGGCGATACGGCCGATACGTCGATTTGCAGGTTGATGCCACGTCCGAACGGTGGAGCAAGCGGCGCAGTCAGCCACTGACCTGCGTCGGGGTCGTACTGCTCCAACATGATTTGTGCACCATGCAGGTCGAGGTAGGCAAAACCTTCTTCGGGGCGCTGGTAGGCGATGGCGAACCCCAACTGGTCCACCCAGAAACCCAAGCTGGTGGCGAGCGTGGTTACGATGAGTTCAGGAACGAGGGCGTTACGGCTAAACATAGCAATCCTTTACGAGTTCGCGTTCAACGCGTGGCGCGGGCATCGTGCCGCACCACCCGGCAAATACGCAACCTAGACACTTTGAATGACCACCCATCGTTTAAGACATATTCAATCGAACCTATCCAGCCGCGCCCCACTCCACCTTACTGAACCCTGATGGTGGAGTAAGGATCATGGCTCAGCCATCGATTTTGGTGCTGGAAGACGACGAGATCATTCGCTCGTTAATGGTGGATGTACTGGAAGATTTCGGCGCGGTGGTCACCTCGTTCCCTTCGGCGGATGAAGGCATGATTTACCTGGAACGGGGCGATGAGCCGGTGGACCTGATTGTCAGTGATATTCAGATGCCGGGTTTACTCAATGGTTATGACCTGAGCCGGGTGGTGGCCCATCGTTGGCCGCAGATGCAGGTGGTGCTGACGTCCGGTAATACCAAGATGGCGGCGCAATTGGGTGGGTCGGTGCGTTTTTTGCCCAAGCCGTGGAGTACTGAGCATCTGCTTGAGTGCGTGCAATCGGCGCTGACCTGACAGGGGCTGTCCATGCATTGATATTGCCGCGATATTACTTGAACCGAACTTCAAGGTAGCCGCTACGGTCATTAATGAGCAGGGAGCGACTTTTCTGATCCGTCGGTCAGGCTTTTCGTCTTGTGCGTACAGTCAACGGCCATGAGTTGTGTAGAATCGTCGCCCATTTTCTTGCGTCATTCATGGCCGGCAGGCCCATAGCTCGAGCTTATCGAATGCATTCACAGGCCCATGACGTTGGTGCGCCCTCATTGCTGGAAGCGTTGCGCACTGGTACGGCCCTGTTGCATGTGGCGCTGGAAAAGCGCCTGCCGTTTTTCTCCGAATGCCTGGATTCAGACGGATACCAGCGCCTGCTCCAGGCGTACTACGGGTTTTACGGCCCAATAGAAGCGGCATTGTACGACTGCGGGCTGATCCCCGCTGGTTTAGACCTGGCACCGCGGATGAAAACGCCGACACTGTTGGACGATCTTCACGCCTTGGGCCTGAATGACGACGCAATCCGCGCCCTGCCGCGCTGTGCCGAACTGCCGTCATTCGATACCCCAGCCGCCTGCCTCGGCGCCCTTTATGTACTGGAAGGCGCGACGCTGGGCGGCCAGGTTTTACGCCGGGAAATGGCCCGGCGCCTGGGCCTGGACGCCAGCAACGGCGGTGCGTTTCTCAACGTCTACGGTGCCGAGACCGGTCGGCGCTGGAAAGACTTTCTCGACTACTTGCACAACCAGACGCTCGACGCCGACGCCAGACAGCGCGCGGTGATGGCTGCACGTTCGACATTCCGCTGCTTTGAGCAATGGCTCGACAGCCAGGAGGTACTGCTATGAAACCCGAAGATTTTGAAGAGCTGCTTGCCAACTGCGCCAACGAACCCATTCGTTTTCCGGGGGCGATCCAACCTCATGGTGTGTTGCTGACGCTGTCCGAGCCTGACCTGCGGATCATCCAGGTCAGCGCCAACGTCGGCACGCAGTTCAACCACGCGCCCGAGGCGCTGCTGGGCCAGCCACTGCAGACATTGCTGGGCGCCGAGCCTGTCGCTGCGGTGCAAAGCATGCTCGAGCACGACCACTTCATCGACGCGCCGCCATTGCACGTGACCTTCAACGGCGCCAAGTTCGACGGCCTGCTGCATCGACACCAAGGCGTGCTGGTGCTGGAGTTCGAACCCTTGCTGGAGAACTTCCAGCCGCGCGCACTGAATGCTCGCACCAGCGACCTGGGCAAGATGCTGCAACGTTTGCAGTCGGCGAAAACCCTGCAAGCGTTGTACGAAATCAGCGTGAATGAAATCCAGGCCATGACCGGCTACGACCGGGTGCTGATCTACCGCTTCGAAGAAGAAGGCCACGGCCAGGTGATTGCCGAAGCCTCGGCGCCCTCCATGGAATTGTTCAACGGGCTGTTCTTCCCCGCGTCCGACATTCCCGAGCAGGCTCGAGAGCTGTACCGCACCAACTGGCTGCGCATTATCCCGAACGCGGCCTACGAGCCGGTGCCACTGTTGCCCACGTTGCGCCCGGACACCGGCGAGCCGCTGGACCTGAGCTTCGCCACGCTGCGCAGCGTGTCGCCGATTCACTGCCAGTACATGCAGAACATGGGCGTGCTGTCGTCCATGAGCATTTCCCTGATGAATGGCGACAAGCTGTGGGGTTTGATCAGTTGCGGCAACCGTGAGCCGTTGTTGGTGCCGAACGATTTACGCACCGCGTGCCAGACCATCGGTCAGGTACTGTCCTTGCAGATCAGTGCCATGGAAGCCCTGGACCTGAGCCTTCAGCGTGAAGAAAAAGTCGAGACCCTGGCCCGGCTGGACCAGGCGATGAAGGCCGCGGCGGACAACGTGTTTGACGGCCTGGCCCAGCAACCGCAATTGCTGATGGACCTCACCTTGTCCGGCGGCGTGGCGATCATCGAAGACAAACACTTGCACCGCTACGGCAACTGCCCGGAACCGGAGCAGATCCGTGCGCTGCACAAATGGCTGCAAGAGAGCGGCGAGCCGGTGTTTTCCAGCCACAACCTGGCGTCGGTCTACCCGCCCGCCACTGAGTTTCAGCAGGTGGCCAGCGGTGTCTTGGCCATGAGTCTGCCAAAGCCCGTGGACAACGGCGTGCTGTGGTTCCGCCCGGAAGTGAAGGCAAACATCAACTGGAGCGGCGACCCGAGAAAACCGCTGGCACTGGAGAACTCCGACGCAGGTCTGCGTCTTTGCCCACGCACCTCGTTTGAAATCTGGAAAGAGGAAATGGCCGGCATCTCCACCAAGTGGAGCCATGGAGATCTGTTTGCCGCCAATGATCTGCGCCGTTCCGCCCTGGAAAATGACTTGTCCCGCCAGGTGCTGCGCGAACAACAAGCCGTGCGCGCACGTGATGACCTGGTGGCGGTGGTGTCCCACGATTTGCGTAACCCGATGACCGTCATCTCCATGCTCTGCGGCATGATGCAACAAGCGTTCAGCTCCGACGGCCCACACACCTCACGGCGCATTTCCTCGGCCATCGACACCATGCAACAGGCCGCCGGGCGTATGAATGTGCTGCTGGAAGACCTGCTCGACACTTCGAAAATCGAGGCCGGACGCTATGTGGTCAAACCGGTGGCGCTGGATGTGAGCCAGATGTTCGAGGAAGCGTATTCCCTGCTGACACCGCTGGCCATGGAAAAAGGCATTGACCTGTCGTTCAACGCTGAGCCCGGCCTGCAGATCAACGGCGACCCCGAACGCCTGTTCCAGGTTCTGTCGAACCTGATCGGCAACGCCATCAAGTTCACTCCGCGCCAAGGCAGCATTGGTATCAGCGCCATGAGCAATGGCGAAGAAATCGTGTTTTCGGTGCGCGACTCCGGTGAAGGCATTGCGCCGGAGCAATTGCCCTATGTATTTGACCGCTATTGGACGCAGACTGAAAACAACCCCACCGGCAGTGGCTTGGGGTTGTATATCACCCAGGGCATCGTCCAGGCCCACGGTGGCAGGATTGTTGCCGAGAGCGAAGTGGGGCGTGGCAGTGAGTTCCGCTTTACGGTACCGAGGGTGAACGAAGATTCGCGTATCTGATGCGATCCGTGGTTTTTCTGCGGTCAGGAAACGGTGGAAAAAACGCTGACACATTTCTGCACGCCAATCGCCAACGCCTTAACAAAACACTGACATCCCCTGCGCTAAGGTTGCCGGCACCGCCTTACCGGAGCCATTTCCTGCATGCCACATCCCGACACCTTGCCCGCCGTACTCGCCGGCCCCCTGCTGCGGCGCCTGGAACCCCAGCGCCTGGTGCTGTGGCTGGTGGGCAGCCAAGTGCTGGTCTTGACGCTGAGGCTGCAATTTGCCGAGCGACACCTGGATATCCCGCTGAACCAGGGCCAGTGCCAGGTGGTACCGGTGGGGCAGCGGGCTTTTATCCATCTGATTGACGTCGGGTTGGGCGAGGCGCTGCCGCAGGATGTGGTCATCAGTTATGACCTGCTGATCGATGGCGCCGGCATTGCCCAATGGGCTCCGCACCTGCTGTATGCCAATGCGCAACAGCCGAATTTTGTGCTGCACAGTCGTCTCCATCAGCTGGTACATGGCTCATGCCGCAAACCTCACCACCGTGCCGACGAAGGCTTGCTCTGCGTCGATCGCTTGCTGGCCGACGCCGCCACCCCGGCCGAACGCCCAGCGTTACTGATGATGAGCGGCGACCAGGTGTACGCCGACGACGTGGCCGGGCCGATGTTGCGGGCGATCCATGTGCTGATTGCACGCCTGGGTCTGTTCGACGAGTACCTGGAAGGCGCGGTGGTGGATGACAGCGCCAGCCTCTACGGGCATCGCGCCAGCTACTACCATCGGGCCGACCTGCTCCCGGCGCTGGACAGCAACGAGACGCTGCGCGAGCGCTTTTTCGGCGGCGTAAAAAAGCCGATCTTCACCAGCAGCACCGCCGATAACCACCTGGTGACGTTCGCCGAAGTGATGGCGATGTACTTGCTGGTATGGTCGCCCACCGCCTGGAACCTGATCGACCCGCAGCCACCGCAACTGAGCACCGATGAATCAACGCGCTATGCCCACGAGCAGGTGCAGATGGATAAATTCCGCACCGGCCTGCCGGGTGTCGCGCGGGTGCTAGCGCATCTGTCCACCTTGATGATCTTTGACGATCACGACATCACCGATGATTGGAACCTCAGCGCCCAATGGGAAGAAACCGCCTATGGCCATCCGTTCTCCAAGCGCATCATCGGCAATGCCCTGCTGGCGTACCTGCTGTGCCAGGGCTGGGGTAACAACCCGAACGCGTTCAAGGCGCTGCTGAGTCAAACCCAGGCACTCACGGACCCGGTGCAAAGCAACCATCTGAACCCGACCGCACAGGATCAATTGCTCGAAGCGCTATTGAAGTTCCAGCACTGGCACTACGTACTGCCCACTACCCCCGCCTTGGTGGTGCTTGACACCCGCACTCGCCGCTGGCGCAGCGAATTCACGCTCAAGCAGCCGTCCGGGCTGCTGGATTGGGAAGCCTTGAGCGAACTGCAACAGGAACTGCTCGACCATCCCTCGGCGATCATCGTCTCGCCGGCCCCGATCTTTGGCGTGAAGCTGATCGAGACCGTGCAAAAGATTTTCAGCTGGTGCGGCCACCCCTTGCTGGTGGACGCAGAAAACTGGATGGCCCATCGCGGTGCCGCCCAGGTGATCCTCAACATCTTTCGCCACTCGCGCACGCCGGGTAACTACGTGATCCTCTCGGGCGACGTGCACTACTCGTTCGTCTATGAAGTGTTGATCCGCCATCGAAACGCCGGCCCCAGGATCTGGCAGATCACCAGCAGCGGTATCAAGAATGAATTTCCGCCACGCCTGCTGGAATGGTTCGACCGTCTCAACCGTTGGCTGTACTCGCCACGCTCGCCCCTCAACTGGTTCACCCGACGGCGCACCATGCAGGTGGTGCCGCATATCCCCGAACATGCCGAAGCCGGTGAGCGCCTGTGGAATTCGGCGGGGATCGGCCAGGTGTTTTTCAATGATCAGGGCCAGCCAGAAGCGATTTACCAGCACAACGCCAATGGAATGCCACGCACGAAGTTGATGGCGCCCAACCAATAACAACACATCGCCCTATTCAAAGCGCCCAGCCCGCGTTGTACAGTAGCGCCAGCCACGGAGTATCGGTGTCAACATTGGCCGGCCCTTAACGCCGGCCCACGCAAGGATCGCGAAAATGGACGATATTCCCGGCGAAAGTCCGCTGAACCCTGACTTTTCTCACCTCAACGCCGATATGTTGCACACCATCCTCGAGCTCTCCAGCGACGGGATCTGGGACTGGAACGCCAACACCGGGTTCGTCTACCGCAACCCAGGCTGGTACGAAATGCTTGGCTATCCCCGCCATTCCCTGGAGAACACGATATTCACCTGGGAAAACGTGATTCATCCCGACGACTACAACCTCGTCATGACGATGTTCGATGACTACATCAATCGTCGCGCCCCCCACTACCAAGCCGAATACCGTTGCCGCAAAAAAGATGGCAGCTACCTGTGGATCGAGGACCGCGGCTACGTGGTTGCACGCAACCCCGACGGTTCGGTGGCGCGGATGGTGGGGGCCCACCGTGACATTCACGCGCGCAAACACTCCATCGAACAGCTGGAACGGCGCAACCTCTCCCTGGAGGCACTGGTGGCCGAACGCACGCGCGAGTTGTCACGGGTCAACCAGCAGTTGCAACTGCAGCTGGAGGAAAACCGTTCCCTGGCCGAACGGGACGCACTGACCCTGATCGCCAATCGTTACCGCCTGGAAAAAGTACTGCTGGCAGAATGCGACCGTGCCCAGCGCTTTCGCCTGCCGCTGGCACTGATCGCGATGGACATCGATGACTTCAAGCCGATCAATGATCAGCACGGTCACGGCGTGGGCGACCAGACCCTGCTGCAGGTCGTGGAATGCCTGGAGACCTGCATCCGCCCTGGTGACCTGCTGGCGCGCTGGGGCGGCGACGAGTTCATGGTGGTCCTGCCCGAAAGCTCGCTGGACGCCGCCAAAGCATTGGCCGAGACGATCTGCCGCAGGATGCGCACCCTCACCCTGCACAGCAACGTCAAGGTGACCCTGAGCCTGGGCGTTGCCGAGCGGCAGAGAGATGAATCCCCCGCCGCCCTGATGGCGCGTGCCGACCAGGCGCTGTATCGCGCCAAAGCGGCAGGGAAAGATGGATTGTCAGCGTAGGTACTCCGTGTCAGCGCACCGGCGCCGCGCAACCCGCACCGCGTTTCGATGGCAACCGGCGGTATTAACGGCAGTGAGCGTGGCCACACACAGCCTGTTGGCCACAGCTCCTTCCGATTTGGAATGACCCGGCGACTTTATTTCGTTTGCGGCAGGGCCCGGTACGCGGCTTAGATAAAAACACGCCCACCCCTGCCGAGCCCCGGATTCATGAGCCGCGAAACCATCAGCCAGTCAATTTCCATCGTTCACCCCATCAGCCTCAGCCATGGCCGGAACGCCGAAGTCTGGGACACCTCGGGCAAGCGCTACATCGACTTTGTCGGCGGCATCGGGGTGCTCAACCTCGGCCATTGCCATCCGGCGGTGGTGGCGGCGATTCGTGAACAGGCGACACAGCTGACCCACTATGCGTTCAACGCCGCGCCCCATACACCCTATCTCGAGTTCATGGATCGCCTGAGCACGTTTATCCCAGTGGGCTACCCCGTCAGCGGCATGCTCACCAACAGCGGTGCGGAGGCGGCGGAAAATGCCTTGAAGATCGTGCGCGGCGCCACCGGCCGCACGGCCGTGATTGCCTTTGACGGCGCCTTTCACGGCCGCACCCTGGCCACGCTCAACCTCAATGGCAAGGTCGCACCCTATAAGCAAAAGGTCGGCGTACTGCCTGGCCCGGTGTATCACCTGCCCTACCCCAGCGCCGATAACGGCGTGCGCTGCGTGGATGCGCTCAACGCCATGGAGCGCCTGTTCAGCGTGGAAATCGACGTGAACGACGTGGCCTGTTTCATCATCGAGCCGGTACAGGGCGAAGGCGGCTTCCTCGCGCTGGATATCGAGTTCGCCCAAGCCCTGCGGCGCTTCTGCGATGCGCACAACATCCTGCTGATCGCCGACGAGATCCAGTCAGGGTTTGGCCGCACCGGTCAGCGCTTCGCATTCTCGCGCCTGGGCATCGAGCCGGACTTGATCCTGCTCGGTAAAAGCATCGCCGGCGGTGTGCCGCTGGGGGCGGTGGCCGGGCGCAAGGCCTTGATGGATAACCTGCCCAAAGGCGGGCTGGGCGGTACGTACTCCGGCAACCCCATTGCCTGCGCAGCAGCGCTGGCCACTCTGGACGTGATGACGGATGAACATTTACAGGCGTGGGGATCGCGGCAGGAAGCCGCGATTGTCGGCCGCTATGAAGCCTGGCGCGCGCAGCGGCTTTCCCCCTATCTGGGCCGCCTGACGGGTGTAGGCGCCATGCGCGGCATCGAACTGGCCACCGCTGACGGCACGCCCGCGCCAAAACAACTGGCCCAGTTGCTGGGCCTGGCGCGGGACGCCGGCCTGCTGCTGATGCCCAGCGGCAAGTCACGGCACATCATTCGCTTGTTGGCACCGCTGACCATTGAGCCTGCGGTGCTGGAGGAAGGCTTGGATATCCTGCAAGCGTGTCTCAAGCGCTTGGTTTAGCGCCATCAGCGCGGCTACGGGCGCTGAACGCATTGCGCCAGGATAAGGGTATTGTGCTGCCTTGACCTGAACCCCCTCCCCCTGAAAATGCCCGACGCTTTTTTGTTCCGCTTACTGAAGTAGTGAAATGTTAATGTCCGATTCCTACACTGATAAATCCGCCGAAGAATCCGTAGTCACCTTGCGCGCCAAAGCTGAATACGAAAACGCCATCAATCTTTCACAGCATGTGCCGGCCGCCAAGACCATCAGCGAGATGGTACTGGACGCGTTCCACACCTCGAAAGAAAGCGATCAGATCCGCGAACTGCGCATCGCCATCCGCCAGGCCCACGACGCTTTCGACGACGACACGGCCTACGACCTGATGGGCCAGCTCAAGCAACTCAAGGACGCCGAAGCCGCCGACAACATCGCCCTGGAAGACCTGAGCAGCAAATTCTCGATCAGCCGCATCCTGTCCAGCTTCAAGGACGACCCACAGTTCCAGGAACTGGTCTACGGCCTGGCCCTCAAGGTGCTGAACCAGACCCACCAGGCCATCAGCAACCCAAGCGCCGGCAAGGGCAAGGCCGCACGCGCCAAGAAAGAAGCCGAAGTGTTTGTGATCAGCAAGGATGGCATCAGCGTCAGCCTGCCGCTACGCACGCCACGTTCCAAGCTCAATGTGGACCGCGAAGCGCTGGAGTTCCTCGGCTTTACCTTTGTGGGTGAAGGCAGCGAGGCGGAACTGGAGAGTGAAACCTTCGTCGACAACAGCGGCATGGAGCAGCCGGTCACGCGCAAGAGCATCGTGACCGCGCTGCAACAGCAAAGCGCCTTTGACGGCTACACCATCGCCGTCCAGTAAGTACCGGGTGCTAAAGACTACGCAGGGTCACCAGAGCCTGTTCAACCTGGGCGAGGGCGATTTGCCGACTCACTGAGGCGCGCACGAAGTGTGTGACGCCCAGGTCCTTGAGCAGCAAAGGGGTATGGGCGGCAGTGCCCGCCCCCCATTCGCGGAACTGGCCGTCACTTCACACTTCCTTGTTCCACAAAACAGTCGATCCTTTCATTACCCCCACCGCCACCGCGAACAGCACCAATACCGTACCCGCCAGCAGCCACGGCGATGGCAGGGATGGCTGTGACACCAGCATGAACGCCAGCGACGGCGTAATCATCACGCCGATATTGACTCCCGCCGAGTAATAGCCGAGGTTGCGATCCACGGTGTGACGGCTTGAGATACTGCTGACGTAGTGGGTGATGCCGGGAAACACGATCATCTCCCCCAGGCTCCAGAGCACCGTAGCCACCAGTAACAACACACCGATATGGCTGAAGCCCATCAGGAAGAACCCCACGCCCGCCACCAGGAAACCGGCCACCAGCGACCGGCTGCTCGACAGGTGCGACATCCGCTGGTTGATCGGCACTTCGAATAGAATCACCAACAGTGCATTGATGAAAAAGATGATACCGACGTAGTACGCCGGCAATTCGGTGTAGTTGATGATGTAGGCCGACAGAAAAGTCGGCGGCAGCGCATAGGCGATGTGCACCGGCAATGCCGCCAGCAAAATTACCAGCAAGCGCGAGCGCTCGTGCAATGCGCTCTCCGGCAAACCATTGCCCTTGCTGACGACCGCAGCCCCTTCCGTCGCCGGCACCGCACGCCCGAAACGCAGGCACGCGACGAAGGCCACCAGGGACAACGCCGCGTTGATGTAGAACACCGCGTCGGCGTTACTCAGGAAAATCAGACTGCCCAGCAGTGGCCCGATCGCCATGCCGATGTTGATCGCCAGGCGGTTGCAAGAAAACGCCACTTTGCGCGACTCACTACTGCTGTGGCTGACTGTTTCGGAGAACGTCGCGGGAGTGAATGCCTCGTAACAGCCCCCCCACAGAAACGACAGCACAAACAGCACCACGGTGTTATCCACCGATGGGATGATCAGCAGCAGCAACGCGTTGAGCAACAACGAACCGAGGATCACCCGGTTGGCGGAACACCGCTTGATCACCCCACCGATGATCAAGTCCACAAACAACGCACCCGCGCCATAAACGCCCACCAGCAAACCTGCGGTGCCTGCCGATACGGCATGCTGATGAATCAGGTACGCCGCATAGAAAGGGAACGCCATGGTGCCCATGCGGAACACCAGGGTGATCAGGAACAGCAACTGCAAGCGAGCGCTGAGCCCGCGCAACGCGCGATAAGTGCCCATCATCAGCGGATCACGTAGACGTTGTCTTTGTACTGGCGGATCAGCTCGTAATCCTGGTCGATATCGCGCTGGCTCTCCGATACCAGGAATACCCGCAGCGGGCGGCTGAGCAGGTCCACGGTCCTTTTCATCAGTTTGCCGGCCTTGTATTTGACGCTCAGCTTATGCACAGAGGGCAACCCTTCGATCAGCTGGATGGCCTCTTCATTGAAGCCGGTAACCTCACCTTGCAGCGTGGTGTCGGTGTTGATGACGCAGGCTTCCTTGAGCTTGTGGTAGCGCTTGCCAGCGTAGTTTGCCTTGAACGCCTCACCGTCGCAGTACGCGAGGTAAGTAAGCTGTGCCTGGTTGCCGCCCAGGCTGATGTCATGGAATTTGGGTTCCATGTTGCCGTTCAAGCGAGCACCGACTTCCACCAGCGCGGGGCCGGCTTCGGTGAGGATCACTTCCGAATGGGCCGGACCGTTATTGATACCCAACGCTTTGAGCACCTGCACGATATAGTCCACCAGCACGTTAGCCTCGGCACTGTCCGAGGCAATCAGCACGTCGCGGTCGTAGATATTCTTACCGCCGCTGATTTCGCGCTTCACGTAGCGCCAGATCCCACAGACGTAGGCCTGCCCATCACGGCTGACGGTATCGACGATGTACTCCGGGCCTTTGAGGTAGGACTGGCAAAGAATCTCGGTATTGGCCAGGCCGAAGATATCCAGGTTGGACACCACTTCCTCACAAGCACGCTTGACGTCTTCGGCGTTGTGGCAGATCGAAACCCCGTCGGTCGAAGCCGAGCTCAGCGGTTTGATCACGCAGGGAAACACTTGGCCGGACTCTACCCAGGCCAGCAGTTCGGCGGGGTCCGCCGATTTGAGCTGGCGTGCCGTTAACAGGCCTGCGGCGGCGACCTTGCTGCTCATCTCAAACTTGTCGCGGCGAGCGCGTGAGCCTGCGCTGCCGTTGGAGGTGGACAATTGCAACTGTTCACTCAAGTAGTCGGCAAATGGCACGCCAGGCTCCTGGCCGGCAATGACGGCAACCACGTTGAATTCACGCAAGCGTCGCACGAGCTCTTCGGCGTTGTCGTTGAGCGCCAAATTTTGCTCAAACTCCGACAGGTTCGGCCCGAGCATGCTCGGCATCAACTCGGGGGTACTCTGTACATGGATCAGGCTGAAGCCGGCATCCCGGAAATACTGCGGCAGGAAATTACCGCTTGAGTAGACATCCACCAATGCAACGTACTGCTTCATAAGAATGTCCCTTTTCAGTATTGAGTGGCGGTTTCAGAGATCCGTGGAGAAACCATGTCGTCCAGCGCCAGGAAATGTTCTGCACAAACTCAACTGCAAAAAAACTAAAGCACCGCTTGATAGCGAACAAGCTGCCCTTTTAGACAGGTAGCGCCAAATCACGCGCACATGCGAACGCCCGCCGGTGAAAATTCACCGGCGGGCGTTCGCATTGGACAAAGGAGTGCCTGCGGATCAGGCCTGTTCGCGGATGTAGCCCAACTGCAAAGCTTTGCGAATGGCGGCTTTTCCGTTGGTGACATCCAACTTGCTGAAGATATTCTTCATATGGAACTTGACGGTGCGCGGGCTCATTGAGACCACGAGCGCTATTTCGTTATATGTCTTGCCCAGGCTGGTCCAGGACAACACCTCCGTTTCCCGAGGCGTGAGCACGGTTTCCCGTAGAACTGGGGGCAGCATGGCTACATCGCTTTCCAGTGCCTCGTCGTAGACCGAGACCAGCAGCATCTGCAGTTCACTTTTGTTCGCCAGCACTCTTTCGCGAAACTGTTGGTGTTCGCCGAAGCTGCACAGGTTGAGGATGGAGTAAAAACCACGGTTACCATGCACGATAAAACTGGCGCCCTCGCCAACGGGCGCACAAGGCCCCGGCACCGGGACCGCTTCTGCTGCAGGCGCAAGGATGTTTTCATCGCTCCAGAAAAACGGTTTTATGCGGCGCTTGGACAAAGACAGCAATTGACCGCGTTGGTAAAAGTCATCCGCGAAATCACCGCGGTCCAACGCATCGGGGTAATTGGTGATGATTTCCGCCTCATCCAGCGTCGGCCCACACTGGTAGACCTCGAAGTGCCCGAGACCACGTCGGCTCAGCTCGACATCGAGCAATTGGTGAACGTCGGTAGGTTGCATGGGCGTGTTGTTATTGGCTTGATTATCGCTTCGCATGAATATCGTCCCTGATGAGTGACAACGGGGGAGACTAACGATGTGACAGAAGCGCTTCAATCCTGAAGCATCTCATCGAGTCGACCTGCACCATAGGAAATTTCCCGAATAAAGGACAAGAATGAAACACGCCCTGCCGACCTTGTCCAGTGCTTCCGAGAAGGAGTCGACAGTGGGCAGACGGTGTCCTCCAGGCTTGCGCCAGCCGCCCCGGCAGCGCCGGATGGCCGAGCGCCAAGCCCAGGCGCATACCGGCCTAGCGAGCGTGCTCCTACAAGGATCTGCGTTATTTCAACTGCAACTTGTGCTTCAAGCTGTGCATGACGTCGGACTTGTTCTGCAGGTAGTCATTCAAGCCCCGTGCGCGCAGGTTGCACGCATCGCATTCACCACAACCAGTGCCGATGACGCCGTTGTAGCACGTCAGCGTCTGCTGGCGAACCAGCTCCAGTTGGTGGTGGTAGTCGGCCAATGCCCAGGTCTCGGCCTTGTTCAGCCACATCAACGGGGTGTCCAGGCGCACGTCATATTCCATGCCCAGCTTGAGCGCCTGGTTCAACGCCTTGACGAACTCATCGCGGCAATCGGGGTAGCCGGAGAAGTCGGTTTCGCAGACGCCGGTGATGACCGTCTCGGCCTTGACCTGGTACGCATAAATCGCCGCCAGGGTCAGAAACAGGATGTTGCGCCCAGGCACGAAGGTGCTCGGCAGGCTTTCGCCTGAGCTGTTCACGGTGGGTACCGGGATGTTGTCGCGGGTCAGGCTGCTGATGGCCAGCTCGTTGAGCAGGGATACATCCATCACTTTGTGAACGGTGGCCCCCAGTTGCTTGGCAAGCTGGCGGGCCACTTCGATTTCCGCGACATGGCGCTGACCATAGTCGAACGTTATGCAGTGCACTTCGTCGTACAGCGGCAGTGCCTGGATCAGACAGGTCGTTGAGTCCTGCCCGCCACTGAACACCATAACGGCTTTTTTACTCATTGCATGGCTTCCTGCATTCGTAGAATTGGGCAATAGTTTAAAGGGCATGCCATAAAAAACCCCGCGCTTCTTGCGAAGGCGGGGCTTTTTATGGCTCGGACCATTCAGGGTGCGTAGGTCAGCAACAGCTCTTTCGGCACTTGGAAATCCAGGGACATCATCACGCTGAGCGCGGTGATGGTGAAAATCGAGAACACGAACAGCTTGCGCGCCCAGACGGTGTCGTCCACCGCCTTGTAGCCGGTCCAGGCCATGTACAACCAGTACATGCCCATGGCCGCCGCGACGGCGAGGTAGCTCATGCCGGCGTAGCCACTGAAGGTCAACATCAAGGTCGCCACGAGGAAGGCCAGGATGTAGAGCAGGATGTGTTTCTTGGCCACCTGAATGCCACGTTTGACCGGCAATACCGGAATCGACGCAGCCAGGTAGTCATTGAAGCGGAAAATCGCGATGGCGTAGGAATGCGGCATCTGCCACAGGCTGAACATCACCAGCAGCGTCAGCGCGGCCATGTCGAAGCTATTGGTCACAGCCACATAACCAATCACCGGCGGCATCGCCCCCGACAGACTGCCCACCAGCGTGCCGTGCACCGACTTGCGCTTGAGGTACAGGCTGTAAAGGCCGACGTAGATGACAAAGCCGATCACGGCAAACAGCGCCGCCAACGGGTTGGCCACCTTGTACAACAGGGCTACACCGGCAACACCCAACACGGTCGCATAGATCAGTGCCAGCTTCAGGGAGATCAGGCCCTGGACCAGCACGCGATTCTTGGTGCGCTCCATCTTGACGTCGATGTCACGGTCGATGCAGTTGTTGAAGACACAACCGGAAGCAACCACCAGGGACGTACCGATCATCGCAGCCAGGAAGATGGCCAGATCGACATGTCCCTTGGAGGCCAGGAAGAAACCGCCCGCCACAGAAAGCACGTTACCGAAAATGATCCCCGGTTTGGTGATTTGGATAAAGTGCTTAAGCGACATCGGGTCTTACCTCACTTCGCCATCATGTAGGTGTGGATGCTGAACATGATCCACAGCGACAGACCAACCAGCAGAACGATCACCAGGCCTGCGAACACGAACGCAATCACGTTCTCGCGCTGGGCCTCGGAACGGTCCAGGTGCAGGAAGTACACCAGGTGAACCAGCACCTGGATCACTGCGAACGCCAGAACGATCATCAAGGTGATCGACTTCGGCAAGGTGGGGTACATCACCAGGCCGAACGGGATCAGGGTCAGGATGACCGACAGGATGAAGCCGATCGCGTAAGACTTTACGCTGCCGTGGCTTGCATCGTGGCTGTCATGGGAGTGTGCATTAGCCATTACAGAGTCCCCATCAAGTAAACGACGGTGAATACGCAGATCCAGACCACGTCCAGGAAGTGCCAGAACAGGCTCAGGCAGCTCAGGCGGGTCTTGTTGGTGTTGGTCAGGCCGTGTTTATTGACCTGATACATCATCACCGCCATCCACAGCAGGCCAGCAGATACGTGCAGACCGTGGGTGCCGACCAGCGTGAAGAACGCCGACAGGAAGCCCGAACGGTGCGGGCCGTAGCCTTCGGAGATCAGCAGGTGGAACTCGTTGATCTCCATGCCGATGAAGCCCAGGCCGAACAGGAAGGTCAGGCCCAGCCAGCTCAGCACGCCCTTCTTGTTGCCCTTGTAGAAGGCCAACATGGCGAAGCCGTAGGTGATCGAACTGAACAACAGCAAGGCGGTTTCGCCGAGCACGTAAGGCAGTTCGAAGATGTCGTGGCCCGACGGGCCACCCGCTACGTTGTTTACCAGTACCGCGTACACCGCGAAGATCGACGCAAACAAGATGCAGTCGGTCATCAGGTAGAGCCAGAAACCGAAGACGGTCATTGGCCCCGAGTCGTGGTGATGGTCATCGTGCCCATGGTCATCGACATGGGCGTGTCCAGCATTGGTCACTAAGTTCGACATGGTTTAAGCCTGTTCCAACGAGGTTTCTACACGGTTGGCCGGGATTTTCTTCTCGGCTACCAGGCGAGCGTGCTGCTCGGCTTCGATGCGCTCGATCGTCTCGACCGGCACCATGTAGCCTTGATCATCACGTGCAGCGTGGATGATGAAGTAACCGATGGTGCCTACCAGGCTCACGATTGCCAGCCACCAGATGTGCCAGATCATCGCGAAACCGAACACGGTCAACAGCGCACCCATCACCACGCCAGTGGCGGTGTTGCTTGGCATGTGGATCGGTTCGTAGTGCTTAGGCTTCTGGTACGCAGTACCGTCTTCCTTGGCTTCGGTGAACGCATCGATGGTGTTCGCAGTCGGGATCACGGCGAAGTTGTAGAACGGCGGTGGCGAAGAGGTCGACCATTCCAGGGTGTGGCCATTCCATGGGTCGCCGGATTCGCACATGTTCTGCTTGCGATCACGCACGCTGACATACAGCTGGATCAGTTGGCAGGCGATACCCACCGCGATCATCACTGCACCGAACATGGCGACGTACAGGTACGGCACCCACTCAGGGTTGGTGGTGGCATTCAGACGACGGGTCATGCCCATGAAGCCCAGTGCGTAGAGCGGCATGAACGCGACGAAGAAGCCCGAGATCCAGAACCAGAATGCAGCCTTGCCCCAACCTTCGTGCAGCTTGAAGCCGAACGCTTTCGGGAAGTAGAAGCTGAAGCCTGCGATGTAACCGAATACCGCGCCGCCGATGATCACGTTGTGGAAGTGAGCGATCACGAACAGGCTGTTGTGCAGCACGAAGTCAGCACCCGGGATGGCCAGCAGTACGCCGGTCATGCCGCCGATGGCGAAGGTCACCATGAAGCCCAGGGTCCACAGCACCTGGCTGGTCATACGCAGACGACCGTGATAGATGGTGAACAGCCAGTTGAACAGCTTCACCCCCGTCGGGATGGAAATCAGCATCGTCGCCAGGCCGAAGAAGGCGTTGACGCTGGCCCCCGAACCCATGGTGAAGAAGTGGTGCAGCCACACCATGAAGCCCAGTACGGAGATCGCGCCGGAGGCGTAGACCATCGAGTGGTGACCGAACAGGCGCTTGCCGGTAAAGGTCGAGATCACTTCGGAGAAGATACCGAACGCTGGCAGGATCAGGATGTACACCTCAGGGTGACCCCATGCCCAGAACAGGTTCACGTACATCATTGGATTACCACCAAGTTCGTTGGTGAAAATGTGGAAATCCAGGTAACGGTCAAGCGACAGCAGCGCCATGGTAGCGGCGAGGATCGGGAACGAAGCCACGATCAGCACGTTGGCCCAGGTGCAGGTCCAGGTGAAGATCGGCATGTCCATCAGTTTCATGCCTGGGGCGCGCATTTTCAGCACGGTGGCCAGGAAGTTGACCCCCGTCAGCGTCGTCCCGAGCCCTGATAACTGTAGCGCCCAGATGTAGTAGTCCACCCCCACGCCAGGGCTGTACTGGATGCCCGACAATGGCGGATACGCAACCCAACCGGTCTTGGCGAATTCGCCGACGCCCAGGGACACGTTGATCAGCACCACACCGGACACCAGCAGCCAGAAGCTCAGGGAGTTCAGGAACGGGTAGGCAACGTCACGCGCGCCGATCTGCAGCGGCACTGCAAGGTTCATCAGGCCGGTGAAGAAAGGCATCGCCATGAAGATGATCATGATCACACCGTGGGCGGTGAAGATCTGGTCATAGTGTTCAGGCGGCAGGTAGCCCGGCGAACCTTCGGTGGCCATGGCCAACTGGGTACGCATCATGATGGCGTCGGCAAAACCGCGCAGCAGCATGACCATGGCCACGATGATGTACATCACGCCGATTTTCTTGTGGTCGACCGACGTCAGCCACTCGGTCCACAGGTAGGTCCACTTCTTGAAGTAGGTGATACCTGCAAACAGTGCCAGACCACCCAGCGCGATCATGGCGATGGTAATCATCACAATCGGCTCGTGGAACGGGACCGCATCCCAACTTAATTTACCAAACATCGTTTACTCCTCTGCCCCAGCAGTTGAATGCGCGCCCGTGTCAGAACCTTCAACCGCGGCCACTTCTTTCTTCTCGTGCTTGACCGGCTTGCCTGGTTTCATGCCTTCGTACTTGTCGACGATTTTCTGAAACAGGTTCGGCTCATACGCGGAGTACAGGGCGACAGGGTTGTTCTGGCTCGGTTTGGTCAGGGCGTCGTATTCAGCTTGATCAAGCTGTTTAGGTGCGGCCTTGACTTCGGCTACCCAGGCGTCAAATTCTTCCTGGCTCGTCGAGATCGCTTTGAATTTCATGCCGGTGAAGCCAGCGCCGCTATAGTTGGCGGAGATGCCTTCCATTTCAGCTTTCTGGTTGGCGATCAGGTGCAGCTTGGTCTGCATACCTGCCATCGCGTAGATCTGGCCGCCCAGCGCAGGGATGAAGAACGAGTTCATCACGGCATCGGAGGTGATCTTGAAGTTAAGCGGGGTGTGCTCCGGGAAGCGGATCTGGTTCACCGTGGCGATACCCAGGTCCGGGTAGATGAACAGCCACTTCCAATCCAGCGCGACCACTTCGATGTTGATCGGCTTGGCGTCGGATTCCAGCGGACGGTACGGGTCGAGCGCGTGGGTCGACTTGTAGGTCACATAACCCAGGGCAATGATGATGAGGATCGGGACCAGCCACACCGCGATTTCGATCTTGGTGGAGTGCGACCACTTCGGCGCGTAGGTAGCGCTGGTGTTCGACGCGCGGTATTTCCAGGCGAAGGCGAAGGTCATGATGATCACAGGGACCACGACCAGCAGCATCAGCAGGGTGGCGGTGATGATCAGGTTTCGTTCATCCAGACCGACCTGTCCTTTTGGGTCGAGCAAGGTCCACTTGCAGCCTCCCAGCATTAACATCATGCCAAGCAGCGGCAAAAAGCCTAGTAATCGGGGGTACCTGTTTTTACTCATCTCACGACCTCTAAAGCAGCTTGCGCAATGCAGTTGGGTTTTGATCGCCAACACTTCACCCTGCCAAGGGTTGGCATTTCTCTTCGATTGAATAAGAGCCTGCCCGTCACGCCATAACGCTACGTTTCACGGACCTGCGGTGAGTTCTTATTCGACTTCGTGGTTAAAGGCCTTGTTACAGACCAATTCCATTTGGTGCGGATAGTTGAAAGGCTGCCGGAACCAGGGGTCGCACAGAGCCATCCATCTGCCCCTCGACCGCTCCAATGCTCAAAGATTGAACAGCACCGGACATTCAGTGCGGGCGATTGTAGTTAGCTGGCGATGTATAAACCATGTCTTATAAAGAAATAATTTTTATCGATTACAGCAATAATCCTTCACCAATTTTGTAAAGGTTCGCGATCTTATCGCGTTCGATTCTCAACAAAAACCACAAAAATTACCGTGTTATAGGGCAAACCGCCACAGGCCTTACCTGCAGTAAGGGCCTGCCAATCGTATCCAAGTCCCCATAAAACAAGGCATTGGGACATCACCTAAAGCCTTGAACGGCACGAGATCCAAGGCATCGCGCACACCACGAACTGACAGCACAATTTGGCCGCCCGATGCAAATTTAAGCGGCGGTTTGGCGAGTCAGAAACCTCCTGCGACAGCTTCCGTGTGACAACATGTCGCACGCTGCGCGCACCTGAAATTGTCCGGCGTCACGCTCTGTTCACAAAACCCTACAAACAAAAACGCCCCGGCCTTCCCTCCAGAAGGACCGGGGCGTTTCCGTGAACCGCTCAGGCGTGGCGGCGGCGGTTGCGATAGATGCCCAGGGGTACCAGGATCACCGTCAACACAAACGCCACCAGCGCCCATTGCGCCAGGGACAGGCCGAGTATCGGCGGGTATGGGGTGCTGCAAAAGCCGTCGACCTGGAAACCCAGGGGGAAGATCTTGGCCAGGGGCAGGTCGTCGACAATCGGTTGCAGCACATCGACGCCGCAACTGACCTGTGGGAAGAACTGGGTGTACACATGGTGCCCCGCCGCCGCCACCCCGCCGAGGGCACTGAGCACCACCAGGCCTTCGAAGAAGGTGATTGCGCCCTTGGTGCGCATGGCCGCGCCGATGAAGGCGAAGATCGCAATCAACAGCAAGGCGTAGCGTTGCAGGATGCACAGCGGGCATGGCGCCTCGCCCAGTACCACCTGCATGTACAACGCGCCGCCGATCAACGCCAGGCAGATGATGCCCAGCAACACCAGAAAGCGCCGCTCCCTGCCTAAACGCATTTCGTCACTCATCCCCGTATCCCTTTGTTTGGTTGTGCCTATGGCCGCAAGTTTACACACAGAGAGTGGTTTAAACAGAGGGGGGTTAACGGGGGATTAATTGGGGATAGCTGCAAGCTTCAAGCTGCAAGTAGTAAAAGCGGGCTTCGATCCGGGTTTTACTTGTCGCTTGCAGCTTGCTGCTTCCTACTCCCCCAAAGGACTTACTCCAAAGCAGCCGCCGGGCCGAAGAATTCGTAGCGGCTTTGTTTCTCAGGTACGCCCAGCGCCTTGAGGTGGCGTTTGATGGCAGCCATGAAGCCTTTGGGGCCAAGGAAGTAGGCGTCGATGTCGCGCTGCTGCGGCAACCACGCAGCCAGTTGCTCCTGGCTCAGCAGGCCGACTGTATCCGCCGCCGGGCTCACGCCGTCGTCCTCGGCATAGCAATAAAAGCGCTTGAGCTGTGGGTGCTTGGCCGCCAGGCCGTCTACCCAGTCACGAAACGCATGCACCCCGCCATTGCGCGCGCAGTGGATAAAGTGCACCGGACGCTGAGTGGCCAGCGCCGCTTCCAGCATCGGCAGGGTGGGCGTGATGCCCACGCCACCACTGATCAGCACCAGAGGCTTATCACTGGCCACCAGCGTGAACTCGCCCGACGGCGGGAACAGGTCAATCGTCGCACCCACCTGCAACTGATCATGCAAATAGTTGGACACCCGCCCACCGGCTTCGCGCTTGACGCTGATGCGGTACTGGCCGGCATCGCTCAACGCCGACAAGGAATAGTTGCGGCGCACTTCTTCACCGTCCAGCACCAGCTTCATACCGATGTATTGGCCGGGCGCGGCAGCGAGAATCGGCCCGTTGTCCACCGCGGCGAAATAAAAGGAGGTGATCTCGGCACTCTCTTCCACGCGCTTGACCACGGTAAACGCCCGCGCGCCGCGCCAGCCACCCGGTGCCTGGGCTTTCTCTTCATAAATGGCGGCTTCGGCGCCGATCAGGATATCCGCCAACTGGCCATAAGCCGCGCCCCAGGCGTTCATCACCTCTGGGGTGGCAATCTCGCTGCCCAGCACTTGCGAAATCGCCCGTAACAGGCAGGCACCCACGATCGGGTAGTGCTCCGGCAGGATCTGCAAGGCCACGTGCTTGTTGATAATCTTCGCCACCAGGTCGCCCAATTGGTCGAGCTGGTCGATGTGCCGCGCATACATCAATACACCATTGGCCAAGGCACGGGGCTGATCGCCGCTGGCCTGGTGGGCCTGGTTGAACAGCGGGCGAACCTCGGGGTATTCAGACAGCATCATGCGGTAAAAATGGGTGATCAGCGCCTCGCCGCCGCTTTCCAGCAAGGGCACGGTGGATTTGACGATGGCACGGTCTTGGGCACTCAGCATGGGGAGCCTCCTGGGCTTCTTTACGAATTGCCTTTACCTACTCAGTATTCGTGCCAACTAATAACTCGTTATTTTTCAGTCAGTTGAATTTACTGTAGTCGATATGACTTCCTACACCTTATAGTCACAAGGACTACAAGGAGTCATTATGACTGCGCAATCGCTGCTCACTACCCTGCTGCCTCTGGTCGCCGACCTGTCCCGCGACCTGCCCGAAGGCGAACGCTACCGCCGCTTGTTGCAAGCCATGCGCACCCTGCTGCCCTGCGATGCGGCTGCGCTGTTGCGCCTGGATGGAGAATCGCTGGTGCCGCTGGCGGTGGATGGTTTGAGCACCGACACGTTGGGCCGGCGCTTCAAGGTCAGCGAACACCCGCGCTTCGCCATACTGCTGAGCGGCCCAGGCCCGACCCGCTTCGACAGCGACAGCCCATTGCCCGACCCCTACGACGGTCTGGTCGATGGCCTGCACGGGCATCTGGAAGTGCACGACTGCATGGGCTGCCCGCTGTTCGTCGATGACCAACCCTGGGGCCTGCTGACTCTGGACGCCCTCGACACCGAGCGCTTCGAACGGGTCGAACTGGAGGCCCTGCAAGCCTTCGCCAGCCTCGCCGCCGCCACCGTCAACGTGGCCGAACGCATCGAACGCCTGGCCCTGCGCGCCGAAGACGAACACCAGCGCGCCGAGATCTACCGCCAGGCCAGCGGCCAGCAGCACAAGGAAATGATCGGCCAGAGCAAGACCCACAAACGCCTGGTCGAAGAGATCAACCTGGTGGGTGGCAGCGACCTGACGGTGCTGATCACTGGCGAAACCGGCGTGGGTAAGGAGCTGGTGGCGCAGGCGATCCACGCTGCGTCGTCCCGCGCGGATAAGCCTCTGATCAGCCTCAACTGTGCCGCCCTGCCGGAAACCCTGGTGGAAAGCGAGCTGTTCGGGCATGTGCGCGGCGCGTTTACCGGCGCGCTGAATGAGCGCAGGGGCAAGTTCGAGCTGGCCAACGGCGGCACCTTGTTCCTCGACGAAGTGGGCGAACTGTCGCTGACCGTGCAGGCCAAGCTGCTGCGGGTCCTGCAAAGCGGCCAGTTGCAGCGCCTGGGCTCGGACAAGGAGCATCAGGTGGACGTGCGCCTGATCGCCGCCACCAACCGCGACCTGGCCTTTGAGGTGCGCAACGGCCGCTACCGCGCCGACTTCTACCACCGTTTGAGCGTGTACCCGCTGCAAGTGCCGGCCCTGCGCGAACGCGGGCGCGATGTGCTGCTGCTGGCGGGCTTCTTCCTCGAACAGAACCGCTCGCGCATGGGCCTGGGCAGCCTGCGCCTGACCGCCGATGCCCAGGCGGCGCTGCTGGCCTACAACTGGCCGGGCAACGTGCGGGAGCTGGAGCATTTGATCGGACGCAGCGCGCTCAAGGCCCTGGGTAACTGTCGCGAGCGTCCGAAGATCCTCAGCCTGAGTGCCCAGGACCTGGATTTGCCGGATGTCAGCGCGCCGCTGCTTGAGGAACCCACCCAGGTCGCGCCGATCACCAACGACCTGCGCCAGGCCACCGAGCACTACCAGCGCCAAATCATCAGCGCCTGCCTGGAACGCCATCAACACAACTGGGCCAGCGCCGCCCGCGAACTGGGGCTGGACCGCGCCAACCTGGGGCGAATGGCCAAGCGCCTGGGTCTCAAATAACCCAAATACCTCGATCAACTGTGGGAGCTGACTTGCCTGCTCTCACACTAGACTGCCTTCGCCTTGAAAACCGGGCTCACAACCTTAGGCTTACGAAACACCAACACATTCCCCAACATCACCAGCACCAACCCCGCCAGCGCCGGCGCGGTCCACTGGTAGCCCTCGGCAAATGCCGACACGTTCAGCGCCACCACCGGGAACAGCACCGTGCAATACGCCGCCCGCTCCGGGCCCATGCGACCGACCAGCGTGAGGTAAGCGGTAAAGCCGATCACTGAGCCCGGAATCACCAGGTACCACAGGGCGCCGATGTACCGCGCGCTCCAGTCCATGTCGAATGCAATCCCGCGCACTGCGCAATACGTCGCCAGCATCGCAGCGCCATAGGCCATGCCCCAGGCGTTGGTGGTCAGGGGTTTGAGTCCGGCCTTCTGTTGCAGGCTCGAGAGCATATTGCCCGCCGAGAAACACATCGTCCCCAGCAACGCCAAGCCCAGCCCGAGCAAGGTCTGCGGGCTGGCGGTATGGCCCACCAGTTCCGGCCAGAACAGCAGGCCCAGGCCCGCCAGGCCAAGGCCGCCGCCCAGCAACACGTTACGTGCCACGCGCTGGCCGAAAAACACCCGGGCATTCAGTGCGTTCCACAGCGTGGCCGTGGAAAACACCACCGCCACCAGGCCGCTGGGGATCCACTGGCTGGCCGTGAGGAAACACATGAAGTTGACGCAGAACAGGCACAGCCCCTGGGCCAGGCAAATCAAGTGCCCGCGCCGGTTCATCACCTGCAGCTTGCGGCTGAGCAGCAGCACCACAAACAGCACCAGCGCCGCCAGGGCGAAGCGGTAGACGATGGACACGGGAATCGCCACCACGCCCAGTTGCCACTTGAGCGCGATCCAGGTGGTGCCCCAGATCAGCACGGTGAGTAAATACAGGAATAGGTTCATGGCGGGCTCCGTCGATTGAGCCACAGTGTCGTCTTCATCCATGGGAAGGCGCTTGCACATTCTTGCGCTTTTGTCGGGCGACGGGATCACAGCGCCAGCAGCCCGGAGTAGGATGCAAGGCGTCGGAGAGTACTCACCATGCCAGAGCTGGAATCCCTGCAAGTCTTTCAAGCCCTTAATCGCTCGCCCCACGCCCGCCTGGAAGCCTGCGCCGAGCTCGGTGACGGCTTGTCTGCGGCCTTGTGGAGCAACCATCACGACGCCCAGGATTACCAGGCGCCCGGCCATCACACCTTGTCCTGCTACATCGGCGGCGGCACCGGTACGTTTCGGCGTGACCAGCCGGGCACCAAGGGCGGCCCCGACAAATTATGCATCCTGCCGGCCGAGCACCAGTCGGCGTGGGTGATCAACGGCGACATTCGCCTGGCCCATGTGTATTTCAGCCCGGAGCAATTTGCCCTTGGCTGCATCACCCTGTTCGACCGCGAACCGCGTGCGCTGGCGTTGCGCGAAAGCACCTTCCTCGAAGACGCAAGCCAGGCTCGGCGCTTTCACCAACTGATCGCCCTCAACTGGCACGAACCCGCCGAACGCCTGCTGACCAGCAGCCTGGCCCATGAACTGCTCAGCCACACCCTGCTCAGCCAAGTGGGCGCCCGTGAGGGCCTGCGCTTGAAAGGCGGGCTCGCGGCGTACCAGCGCCGGCTGTTGGTGGACTACATCGAGCAGCACCTGCAAGACCCGATCAGCCTCGGGCAACTGGCCGGGATGTGCGCGCTGTCGGAATATCACTTCGCCCGCATGTTCCGCCAAAGCTTCGGCCTGCCGCCCCATCAGTACCTGCTCGCGCGTCGCCTCACCCGCGCGCAACACCTGCTGCGCAGCGGCGCCTTGCCCCTGGGCGAGATAGCCTTGCTGTGCGGTTTCTCCAGCGCCAGCCACTTCACTCATCGCTTCCGCCAGGCCGTGGGTGCCACGCCCGGCGACTACCGCCAAGCCTTTCGCTAAACCATCAACCCCAGCGTCTTGGCCTTGGCGACAGCCTGGGTGCGCCGTTCCACGCCGAGCTTGCTGTGGATACGCCGTGCGTGGGTCTTGACGGTGTGCAGGGAGATAAACAGCCGGTCGGCGATTTCCAGGTTGGAGCTGCCCAGGGCGATCAGCTGCAACACCTCCAGTTCACGCTGGCTCAAGGGGTTTTCCACCACGCACGAGGTCGACGCCTGGGGCTCCATGCCCAGCGCGCTCAGCAGCCCCGGCGAACGCAAACGCAGTTCTCGAACCGCTTGTTGCAGTTGGCAACGCTCCGCCAACGCCAGCCCGGTTTGCAGCGAGCGGCGCGCCAAAGCGGCGTCGCCCACTTGCCAGGCGACTTCACCCAGCACCAACTGCAGTTCGGTTTCCAGGCAGAGCATGCCGCGCTGGTGAGTGGCTTCCAGCAGCGCACTGAGCCGTGCCACGGGTTCCTCGGCGCAGCCCAGCTTCACCTCCGCCAACACCAGCAGGTATTCAAGACGCGGGATCAGTTCCAGGGTGGCCGGCGGCGCTTGCTTGGCCTGGGGCCCGCGAAAATGGCGGAGCACGCGCCGCACTGCCTGCACGGTCAATTCGGCGCGCCCCTGCTGCAACCAGAAATGCCCACTGACCAACAGCAGCACCGCGCGATACACGGTGTCCGGCACCTGGCGCTGTTGCATCAGCCGCTCGGCCTCGCGCAGGTGGACAAAGGCCTGGGCATAGTCGCCCTGGTTGGCCGCCAGCAACGCCAGGCCAAGAAACCCGTATAGCACGCGTTTGTCCTGGCTGTGCAGGCACATCTTCAAGCCAGCCTCGAAACATTCGGCGGCGATGGCATCCTGCCCCTGGCGCAACGCGAGGTGCCCGCGCCGCAGGGCGATACGCCCCAGCAATGGCCCGGCCTTGAGCCGCTGCTTGAGTAACATCGCCTGCACCTGCTCCAGCAGGCTCTGCGCGCGGTAAGGGGCGCCGCGCTGCTCCAGCAACTGCGCATGGTCCAGTTCCAGCAACGCCTCCAGCAGCAACGAGCCATGGGCGCGGGCCAGGCACAGCGCTTCGCGGTTCAGGCCCTGGGCCACATCCAGTTCACCGCGCAGCAGGGCCTGCTGGGTAAGCCCCGACAGGCACATCAGGCGCGAGGTCCAGGCGCTGTCGGGCAAGGCTTGCAGTGCCTCGAGAAAATGCACGCGGGCCCCCTCGGCATCCCCGCCCAAGTGCAGCAACCAGCCCCACTGCGCCTGCCAGCGCGCCAGCAGATAACGCTGTTGCGCCGCCGTGGGTTGCGGGGTGAAGCGCGAGAGCTGGTCGATGCACACCGCCGCCTGCTCGAAGCGCCCGGCAAACAACAGCGCCGCCGTGACCAGCCCCACCAATTGCGCCGAGCCCAACATCAATTCATCGCCATGCTGTTCATGCAGACGCAACAGCAACACCGCGTTGTGCTGGCGGAACAGGTCTTCGAAACTGAAGTGCTGCAACAGGCTCACCGCCACTTCATATTCTTCAGCCAGCAGCGCCTGTTCGAAAGCGGCCTGCCAGTCCTGCTCGGCGCAGAACCATTGGCAGGCACGGCGGTGCCACGAGCGTTTGGCTGGCCAGGGGGCGTCGCGCATCAGTTGCGCCAGAGGCGGGAAAACCTGCAGCCACTCGGTGTCTTCCCACGCCTGGATAAACGCACCGAAGGCCTGCAGATCCCGCAGGTACTGATCGCCATCGCCAGCACCGAACAAGTGCTCGCACAGGCTAATGTTAAAACGCGGCAGATGGGCCAGCACGCACCAGGCTTCGGCCAGTTCGGGCGGTAGCGTGCTGAAGAGTTCGTGTTGCAGATAGTCGAGCAATGTCTTTTCGGGATGACCGTCGCCCAGCAAGGCGATACGCACACCGGCGCACCAGCCGGCGCTGAACTGCAACACGCCGTCGACCGTCTGCCCGGCTGCCGGGTCGAGCAGCGCCTGGATTTCTCCAGGGCTGAACGCCAGTTCGGCGCCACACTCCAGCAGCTCATCGTCAAGCAGCAGGCGCGGCCAGTTGCAGGCCGGGCGACGCCGCGCAGCCAACCACCAGGTCAACGCCGGGCTGGTGGCGGCGAGCAGGCGGTCGAGCAAAGCGTCGGTGTCGGCAGCCGGCAGGCGGCAAAAATCATCGAGGAACAACCACGCCGAGCTCTGCCAGCGGCTCAGATCCAGCAGCAGCGTGGCTTCATCGGTAAACGGCAAACCCAGGGTTTGCGCCAGGCGTTGGCACAGATCGAGCGGGCTGAGGGTCACGCCATTGAGCGGCAGCCAGTACACCTGGCACCCCTTGGGCGCCTGCAATGCGCACTCGGCGAGCAATGCACTCTTGCCACTGCCGCCGGGCGCGCACAGCAACTTGACCCGTGCCTGCGCCGCCAACAAAGGTTCGGCCAGGCGCGGGCGCAGCAGATGATGGGCGGACAGCCGAGGCATGAATCCGGGGCGGTCCAGGCAGCGTGTCATGGCGGTCATTGCTGCATCCTGCGTTCTTATTGTTATGCAACCTGACAGCTACCCTAGTCCCGTGGCGGGCGGTTGTTGAAGAAGTATTCAGCGGGGTGATTGGCGGGCATAAAAAAGCCGGGAGCCCGACGGGCTCCGGCATCAATTCTCAAACACGGTCAATGTAGGAGCTGGCTTGCCTGCGATAGCGGGGGGTCAGCCAGCTCATGTGTTACTGATACACCGCTATCGCAGGCAAGCCAGCTCCTACAGTTTGATTGCCTTTCAAGTGAATATCAGCGTACGCCTTCAGCCCTCAACGCAGCCGGGGTGTAATCCGCTGCCTTCGCCGCGAAGCCGAATACGAAGCTGCTTTTCTCCTCGTTCTTCATGCCCAGCGCGATATAGCGCCCGGCAATCAGGTCGTACAGGGTTTCGACGGTGTAGGCCGGCACCTGATGATCGTAATAGAACTGCGCATGGCCTTCGGCGACACGCCACAGTTGGCCCCGGCCGTCGTAGTGATCCACCAGCGCCACTTGCCAGCTGTCTTCGTCGATGTACATGTGGCGCTTGGCGTAGATGTGCCGCTCGCCGGGCTTGACGGTACCGACCACCTCCCACACGCGGTGCAGCTCGTAGCGGGTCAGGTCCTGGTTGATATGGCCAGCCTTGATGATGTCGTCGTACTTGAGTGACGGCGAATCGAGCTTGTAGCTGTTGTAGGGGATGTACATCTCTTTCTTGCCCACCAGCTTCCAGTCGTAGCGGTCGGGGGCACCGGAGAACATATCGAAGTTGTCGGTGGTGCGCAGGCCATCGGACGCGGTGCCCGGGCCGTCATAGGACACTTGTGGCGCACGCCGCACGCGGCGCTGGCCGGCGTTGTAGATCCAGGCCAGGCGCGGCTCCTTCACCTGGTCGAGGGTTTCGTGCACCAGCAGCACGTTGCCCGCCAACCGCGCCGGGGCCGTGACCGACTGTTTGAAATAGCTCAACACGTTGGCCGCCTTGGCCGGGTCGATATCCGGGATAGCCTGGGGCACCGCCACCTCTTCCTCGAAGCGGATCGGCGTGTAGCTGCCGTTGGTCTGCGGCGTGGCCTGGGTGATGATGCGACGCAGATTGCCGCCGTGGTAACGGGTGATGTGGTTCCACAGCACCTCCACGCCATTCTTTGGGATCGGGAACGCGTAGTAACGGTTGCCGGTGAAGTTTTCCAGGCCGTTGCCGTCATTGATCGCCTTGACGTTCAGCGCGCTGCGCTTGATCGACTCGTAGATATCCGGCGGCAGGTTGACGGTACGGTGAGTGGGGTACACCGGGATCTTGTAGGTCTCGGGGTAGCGCTTGAACATCGCCACCTGGCCGTCGGAGAGTTTGTCCTTGTACTTATCAACGGTGGCCGCGGTAATCACGAACAGCGGCTTTTCGCTGGCGAACGGGTCGGCGAGAAAGCCCTTGCTGTCCACCGCGCCGGCGTTTTTCGGAATGCCGCCGGTCCAGGCCGGTATCGAGCCGTCGGCGTTGCCGGCTTTTTCGGCGCCGACCGGCGTGAGGGTGGTGCCCAGCTTGGCCGCCTCGTCCGGCGACACCGCCGCCAGCACATGGGCGGCCAACAGGCTCAGGGCCAACACTGCAATTGTCTTACGCATAAGTTCTTGTCCTTCTTTAAGCCAAATCAGAAGTTCACGCCGAAGCTGAGGGCGAGGAAGTCGCGGTCGGTCAGGGTGTTGTAGTCGCCGCCAAAGAAGTCGGTGTAGCTGAGGCTGGCGGTGTAGGTGCTGCGGTAGTCCGCATCCACCCCGACGCTGATGGCCTTGGCGCCTTTGTTGAACAGGCCGTTGGGGCCGTAGCCGGCCACGTCATGGGACCAGGACAGGTTGGGCTTGAGGTTCACCCCGGCAATAGCGTTGTTGTAGTCCAGGATCGCCCGCGCGCGGTAGCCCCAGGAGGTGGCGGTGACAAAACCGTCGGTGTCACCCTGGAAACCGTAGGCGCCGTACACCGAGTCGCGGCCGTAACGCAGTTTGGATTTGTCCTCCAGGCCGGCCACATGGACCACGGCGGCCTCGCCCACCAGGGTCAGGCGTTCGGCGCCCAGCACCTGATCGAAGAACTGGGTCATGGTGCTTTGGATCTGGGTGATTTCCTTGCGGCGGTAGCCCTTGTTGTCGGCACCGAAGGAGGAACGGATCGGCGACGCCGCGTTGCCGGCAATCGGGTTGATCAGGGCCAGGGTCAAGTCCGTGGTATTGAGCTGCACCGGTGCATTCGGGCGGTAGCTGATCTCGCCGGTCCACGCCGTGCCGGTAGGCAAGGTGGTGGAGAAGCTGGCACCGAACAGGCGGATATCTTCCGGGTAATCGAGGTAGTACTGGCCGCGGCCTAGCATGGTGCTCTGGGCCAGGGCCGAACCGAAGCCCGCCGGGGCGGCAGCGGCGATACCGCCGATGGTCGCCAGATTGGTGTTGGCGGTGATGGTGCCCACGGTGGGGGTGCGGCTGTGGTAATTCATGAAGTACAGACCGTACTCGGTGTCATCGCCCAGCCAGCGCAAGGCGGCACCGAACTGACCGGAGTCCCGCGCATCGCGGTCACCGGCGCGCTGCACCACTACGCCTTCGCGGGTCACCACAAAGCCTTGGCCGCGTGCCGCCGCGATCGGTTGCAGCGGCGCAATCGCCGGGTTGCCCACCGTGTAGTTACCAGTGCAGCCATCCGCCGCCACGTCACTGCCAAAAAAGGTGCCGCAGTTATCCAGCACGGTCTGGTCCCACTCCAACTGATAGAAGCCTTCCACGGTCAGTTGGTTGGTCAGGCTCTGGGAGGCGAACAGCATGTTCACCGGGATCAGGCCTTCCTTGATCTCGGCACCGGGCCGACGGAACGCCGACACGTCGATAGGGTTGATGCTGTTGATGGAGTTGCCGATGAAGGTGCTTTCGCCCCAACTGACCACCTGCTTACCGGCACGCACCGTGCCTGGCAGGTCACCCAAGGAGTAGTTGTGGTAGACGAACGCATCGAGGATCTGCGCACCGCTGGATTTGGCGCCTTCCTTGCGGTTGTGGTCGCTGATCTGTTTGAACTCGCGGTCTTCGTCCTTGAGCTCGAAGTCGTACCAGTACTTGCCACGCACGAACACACCGGTATCGCCGTATTTCAGTTCAAGGTCGTGAAGGCCCTTGAATATCTTGGAGAAGGTCTCGCCCTTCTTGAAGTTGAGACGCCCGTCATCCCCCGTGGAAGCCTGACCCGTGCCGCCATTGACGGTGCCCACGAGTTTTTTATCGGCATCGCGCATGCCCCAGCTCGAGCCGACCGACAACGAGGAATCGAATTGCCCTTCGATCTCGCCAATGTTGAAGGAAACAGCCTGTGCCTGGGCACAGCAACCCAACGCAACCGCAGCGGCCAGCGCCTGTGGCGTGAAGATGGCGCGCATTGTTGTTTTTGTCATGCGTCTTCCCCGGTGAGTGACAGAAGGCCCCACCCTACTGCCGCGCATCAGGAGCGATAAGCGCACCAAGGAGGGATTCGTGTTGTCGCTCGAAAGGATGACAGGGCGCTCTGGCCTGGGTCTGGGCGGGGGCATGCAGCGGCTGGATAGCGGGTTATCAGGGGCATGGATGGTCGGCGCATGACCGTTGCTGTTTGCGTAACAGTCCTTGTCCTGAACCGCTATTACTCATTTTGCTGCAAGCGATTATTCTGACCGGGCTTTCAGGGCAGACAGCCCGCTTCCACAACAGGAAGAAGAGCCAGATTCAGATGGATTGAGGCCATTTTTCAATCTGTTACCGGTGTTCACTGACGTTGATTTGTCGCTCCTTAATCCAACGTCTTACTTCGGCCGCTGCCTATGCAGCGGCCTTTTTTATGCCTGAAATAAAACGGGGCGCTATCAGCGCCCCGTAGGATTCACAGCCTTTCAGGCAATGATCACAGGCTGTACTTCTGCAAGTTGGCCATCATTTCCTTCAACGCCTCGATATTATCCTTGGGGTGGGCGGCCCCTTCGAAGTCGCAGATCTGCTGCCAGTGTGCCGCCACGTCCTCGGGCGAGAAGCCCGCCTGCGGATCAAAGCCCACGCCCAGGCTGCGCTCCCAGCGGGTCTTGCCGATCCAGCCACCGCCCACCTCGAACAGCCCCGAGGTTTCCTCGCACGCCTCACTGCCCAGGTACACCACCAGCGGGCTGACCAGTTCCGGTTTGAGGCGCTCGAACACCTGCGGCGGAATCAGCCCTTCGGTCATGCGCGTGCCGCCGGTGGGGGCGATGGCGTTGACCAGGATGTTGTGCTTGCGCCCTTCCAGCGCCAGGGTGCGGGTCAAACCGTACAGGCCGAGCTTGGCCATACCGTAGTTGGACTGGCCGAAATTGCCGTAGATACCCGAGGTGGACGCCGTGAAGATCACCCGGCCATAACCTTGCTCACGCAGATGGGGCCAGGCGGCACGGGTGACTTTGTAGGCGCCTTCGACATGCACGCGGTAAACCAGGTCCCAGTCGCTGTCGTCCATCTTGTGGAAGGTTTTGTCGCGCAGGATGCCGGCGTTATTGACCACCACGTCAATGCGGCCAAAGGCGTCGAGCGCATTCTGCACAACCTTGTCACCGTAGGTGACAGAGTCATGGTTGGCTTCGGCGATACCGCCCGCCTGGCGAATCTCAGCCACCACCCGATCAGCCGCCGAGGCATTGGCGCCTTCACCCTGGGTAGAGCCGCCAAGATCGTTGACCAGCACTTTGGCACCATGCCTGGCGAACAGCAGCGCATGGGCGCGGCCCAAGCCGCCGCCGGCACCGGTGACGATCACGACCTTATCCTGAAACTGCACTGACTCACTCATACCGAACTCCAATGGCGACAATGGGAATGGGTCGAGTGTCAGGCACGGGGCCTTTGGTCACAATAAAGTCGGCCAGGGCTGAATGGTGCTCGATAAGGCAGGGGGATGATCGTCAACGGCCCAATGAAGATCCAAGGACCGGGGCTTTGTCCCACATTACAGGCTGCACAATCCGATCCCGGAACGCCAAATAGTGCTTGAGCACCTGCACCGGCGCCTCGATCTGCGGGTAGTGGCCGATATTGGCCAACAGCACTGTGTCGGCGTGAGGCACCAATTGGTGATACCGCTCCACCATATGCACGCCGGAGATCGGGTCCACCTCGCCATTGATCACCCGCAACGGCACGTCGCCCTGCTGCATCGCCGCCACCCAACGCTCACGCAAACGCCGGCGTTGGGGGATGTAGGTGATCAGTTTGTGCAGGATGCGGGGGCCATCATTGCAGTCGATCAGGCTCCAGAAGTCATCCAGAGCGCTTTCGCTGGGGCGGGTGTCGGGGCCGAATATCTGGCTGAAGCTGTCGGCCAGGGCATTGCGCCCGAACGCTCGCCCGATCATCCAGCCAACGGGGCTGAGCAAGAGCTTTTGAATCAGCGCCGAACGATGGGTTTCCGGGAACAGGCCACCATTGAGGAAGACACAACTGGCCATCTGGAAGCGGCCTTCATAGTGGCGGGCCAGCAGTTCCTGGGCGACGCTGTCACCGTAGTCGTGGGCCAGCACATGCACCGGTTGCCGTACCCCCAGATGGTCGAGCAGGGCCTGTTGCACATCCGCCTGTTCCAGCAGGCAATAACCGTGGTCCAGAGGTTTGGCCGAGTCGCCGAAGCCAAGCATGTCGCAGGCGATCACCAGATTGCGCTGGGCCAGCGGTTGCCACAGGTAATGCCAGTCCCAGCTGGCGGTGGGGAAGCCGTGGATCAGCAGCAACGGTTCGCCCTGCCCCGCCACCCAGTAACGCAGGGTACGCCCATGAAAGACGAAACTCTGGCCGTGTTTGCGCCAGGCACTGAGCGGGATCTCGGAGAGCGGCATCAGCTTTTGTACCCCGGGTCCTGACTGTCCAACTTGCGCAGCAGTGCCGGCCAGGCCAGTGCACCGCCCATGCCTTGGGCGCTCTTTGTCACAGCCGCCACCATCGCCCTGGCACCGGCAAGAATCTGCGGCTCGATGCTGATCAATGGCGTGCCGCCATTTTGCGCCAGCACCTGGATATCGCAGGCGCGCTGGAAAATGAACATCATCAGGAAGGTGTCGGCGATGCTTTCACCGCAGGTCAGCAGGCCGTGGTTGTGCAGCATAAGGAAATTCTTATCGCCCAAATCGGCCTGCAGACGGGCTTTCTCGTCGTGGTTCAATGCCACGCCTTCGTAGGCGTGATAGGCCAGGCTCGAGAGCACGAACAACGATTGCTGGCTGATGGGCAACACCCCCTGCTTTTGCGCAGCCACCGCGACACCGGCCGCCGTATGGGTGTGCAACACACAACTCACATCGTGACGCACTTCATGGATGGCGCTGTGGATGGTGTAGCCCGCCGGGTTGATCTCATAGGGGCTGTCCATCAATTTGTGGCCGGCCAGGTCAACCTTGACCAGGTTCGAGGCGGTCACTTCGTGGAACATCAGCCCATAGGGGTTGATCAGGAACGCATCGGCGCCCGGCACTTTGGCCGAAATATGCGTGAAGATCAGGTCATCCCAGCCATGCGAAGCCACCAGGCGATAACAGGCCGCCAGGTCGACACGGGTTTGCCACTCGGCCGCGCTGACCTGGTCTTTGACATTCTGTGGCGATACAACCGGGGTTAGGCTCACGGCAACGACCTCCTTGGCGCACTTGTTATTATTTTTTTGTGATGGGCCAGTCTAGTCAGACACCCTGGCGGAAGTAGTCGCCTTCGCAGCCAGCTTGGTGACCCTGCGAGTCAGCCTGGAGGATAGTTCAAATTCATGTAACCGGCGTCAGAGAAGCGCCGCCAATAAAGGCACGGCGAACAGGTTGAGCAAACCGGTCAAGACCATCACCAAGCCTGCCACCGAGCCTTCTTCGCCACCCACCTCATGGGCCCGGCTGACGCCGGCGCCGTGGGCCCCCACGCCAAACAACGCACCGCGCGCCAGCGGGGTACGCAGCGGCAACCACTTGAGCAACACACCGCCGAGCATGGCGCCGAACACACCGGTGAACATCACGAACACCGCAGTCAGCTCCGGCACGCCACCGAGGTCGGAGGAGACGGGCATGGCGAATGGCGTGGTGATGGAGCGCGGCACCAGGGACATCGTCACCGCGCTGTTCAAGGCTAACGCCTTGGCCAGGCCGAACGAGGTGGCAATGGACGCCGCGCTGCCAGCGACCATGCCCAGCAGCAACGCCGACCAGTGGCGCGCCAGCAGGCGGCGCTGTTGCCAGATCGGTACCGCAAACGCCACGGTAACCGGGCCCAGCACCCACATCAGCCAATGCGTGTCGGTGGCGTATTCGGCATAAGCGGTGTGCATCGGCACAGCCACCGCCAGCAGCAGCGCCGGCACCAGGATCAACGGGGACAACAGATAACGCCCGGTGCGACGGTAGATCCAGCGGCTGAAGGTATACGCCGTCAGTGTCAGTACCAGCCAGAACACCGGCATCAGTTCAAGCTTCATGGCGCAACCTCCAGCGGCACACCCACTCTACGGTGAAGGCCGTGACCAGCATCACCGCCAAGGTACTGAAACCGATCACCAGCAGGATGCGCCAACCGTCACTGCGCAGCAGGCCACCGTAGTCGAGCAGGCTCATCAGGGCGGGAATAAAGAACAGCAGCATTTCGGCCATCAACACCCCGGCGCCCAATTGCAGGGTTGCCGGCTTGACCAGGCCGCTGGCGAAGCTCGCCAACAGCAAACCCAGGCCCACCACGCCGCCAGGAATCGGCCACGCCAGCCATACAGCCAATTGGCAGCCAAGCAGGTAGATGGCCAGTAACACCAGCAGTTCAGTCAACAGACGGATGAGACGTTTCATAAGGGTTAGGTCCTCGCAAGCCTTCATTTTAGAGGCCCGCCTTCCATCCCCACAGCGAATTGTTAGACTGTTGGCTATTCCAAACTGGAATCATGCATATGGAATTCAAACAGCTGCGCAGTTTTGTCGAAGTGATCCACCGAGGCGGATTCACCCAAGCCGGGAAAACCCTGCATATCAGTCAGTCCGCGGTCAGCAAGCAGGTCGCGCAACTGGAGCACAGCCTCGGCACGCCCCTGCTCGATCGGATGGCCTCGCAGATCCGCCTGACGGCCGCGGGTGAAGTGGTGCTGCAACGCGCCGAAGCGATGCTGCGCCTGCAGACCGAACTGCTCAGCGAACTGGATGACCTGCAGCAACTGACCCGAGGCGAGCTGCGCCTGGGCCTGCCGTTACTGGCGGGTGATACGTTGTTCGCCGGGCTGTTTGCCGAGTACCGCCGGCGCTATCCGAACGTGACCATCCAATTGCTGGAGGGCGGCAGCCACCATATCGAGCAGGCGATCCTGAGCGGCGAACTGGAAGTCGGTGGCAGCCTGAAACCCAGCGATCCGGCGTTTGCCTGGCAAGCGTTCTGCGACGAGCCGCTGGATGCGCTGTTGCCGATGGATCATCCGCTGGCCGTCAACGCACACGTGCGCCTGGAGGAGTTGGCCGACACGCCATTCCTGATGTACCAGCGCAGTTTCGTCCTCAATGACCGCCTGATGCGGGCGTGCCAACAGTTGGGTTTTACCCCGAGGGAAATCGGCCGCAGTGGCCAGGCGGATTTTCTCGCCGCGCTGGTCGCGGCCGGCCAGGGCGTGGTGCTGTTGCCCAGCGTGGTCGCCCGAGGGCTGGTGCGACCAGGGGTGGTACGCCTCACACTGAAGGCGCCCGACTACCTGCGCTGGGACATTGCGTTTATCTGGCGCGAGGGCGCCTATCTGTCGAAAGCCGCCCAGGCCTGGCTGGCGTTGTTGCGCGAATATCCAGTCAAGCGCGCAGTGCAGTGATCAACTCCGCCAGCCAGGGCTCGGCGTCGGTTTCCGGGGTGACGCTTTCGCTGGCGTCCAGGCGCAGCATCGGCAGCACCTCACGCACGCCCAACTCGCCGAACAGCTCGCGCATCTGCTCGCCACCGCCGCAGAAGGTATCGCCGTAACTGGCATCGCCCAGGGCAATCACTGCACCGGGCAGGCCACGCCAGGCGGCGGGCAACTGATCACGAATCGTCGAATACAGCGGTTGCAGGTTGTCGGGCAGTTCACCCATGCCGGTGGTGGAAGTCACTGCCAGCAAGGCGTCAGGCGCAAAGGCCAGCATGTCGGCCAAGGTCGCACGCGGGTTGTGCCAGGCGTCGAAACCGGCATCCTTGAGTTTTTTTTCAGCGTGGCGGGCGACTTCTTCCGCCGTGCCGTAAACCGAGCCGGAAAGGATGGCGACTTTCATCAATCTGATCCTGTAGTTGAGCGAAAGCCTGGGATATTAACAGCGACGCAAATATTTCGGGGCATGCCGTGCAACATTCAACGCATGTCATAAACTGCCAGTTCAACAACCAGCCATGGACCGCTCAATGATTAACGCCAAGCTGATGCAAATGGTGATCAACGCTTCCAACGACGGCATTGTGGTCGCCGAACGCGAAGGCAAGGACAAGCCGCTGATTTACGTCAACCCGGCCTTCGAACGCCTGACCGGTTACACCCTGGATGAAATCCTCTACCAGGATTGCCGCTTCCTGCAGTCAGGGGACCGCGACCAGCCGGCACTGATGGCAATTCGAGAGGCATTGGAGAGCGGCGGTGCCTGCCGGGAGACCCTGCGTAATTACCGCAAGGACGGCAGCCATTTCTGGAACGAGCTGTCGCTTTCGACGGTTTACAACCAGGCCGACAGGCAGACGTATTTTGTGGGTGTGCAAAAAGACGTCACCTTGCAGGTCAAGGCCCAGCAGCGTGTCGCCCAACTGGAAAGCGAATTGGCGCAGGTGAAGGCCGAGCTGGCCGCGCTCAAAGCGACGAGCGGATCTAACAATATTTAGATAATGTGGTCACTAGGGGGGATAATGGCACTTTAATGCTCTTCCCCCTCATTCATCGAGCACCCGTAATGCAACGCGACACGCTTCTGACCCAGGACGAACTGGACTTCATTCAGAACATGCAGCACAACCCGCAACTCAACCTGCGGGACGCTTCATCGAGCCTGACGGTCAACGGCGGTGCCCAGATTCGCGACTTGCTGACCCGCCTGGCCGCCCACGACCATGTGACCATCCAGGCGCAGTTCGACAACCAGCAACTGACCTTTCCCCTGCGCCTGGTGGAGGATGAGTTCAACGCATTGCATCTGCGCCTGGGGGTACCGAGCATCTTCGAGGACGGGCCGATGATCCGTCCGTGGCGCCTGGCGCTTGAAATGCCGGTGGCACTGGAAAACATCAAGGGCACCCCTGGCGCGCTCTGGGTGCATGAAGTGTCGTTCAAGGGCGTACTGGTGGAGATTCGAGGTCGGATCAAGCCACCCAAGCGCTTTTCCCTGTGGTTCAGCCCTTCCGGTTACGAGCGCATCGCGCTGCGCGGCACGTTCGAGCGGGAAACGGCGCGGGGTCTGTTTGCTTATCGCCTGAGCCAGGAGGATGCCGATGAAACCGAGCGCCTGCGCCAGTTCATCCTGCATCAGCACCGCCTGGCGCATCCGCAGATGCATGCCTGATATCAGGTATCCAGACTGCCGTTGAGAAATTGCTGCAAGCGGCGTTGCATCTGGCGCCCCTCACTGCCCAGGCAACCGACGGCGGAGCCCGCCAACGCTTTCTGCGCAAAATCCGAGGCGGCACCGGCCAGGAACAAGGGACAATCCAGGGTCAATGCCAGGCGATTGAGGCGCCCGGCCAGGTCCTGATTGTGCGCGTGGTTGGAGAAGACGATCAGCGCCTGGGGGCGAATCTTTTCACAGACCAGCGTCAATTCATCCAAAGGCTGGCCCATGCCCAGCACCTTCACGGCCAGGTCGTCCCGGCTCATGAACAGCGCTGCGACCAGCAATTCCAACTTGCGACACTCACCCGCAATGGCGGTGAGCAGGACCCGAGGCGCAGACGACAGGCTTGCGGTTTGCAGACGCTGAAACGTCTGCATGCGCAGGAAGGTGTCGAAGAACAGCCATTCGCTGGCCTGGCCAAAATGCTCCTGGTGGCGCAACAGCTCGGTCCAGAGCGGCATCAGGATGCCCTGGAATGCCACATTGAGTGGGTAGGTGGCGAAAATCTGGCCGTACAGGCTTTCCAGCTGACGGTCGTCAAAGGCGTGGACAGCCTGCAACAGGCGCGCGCGCCATTGCGACACATGCTCTTCGTCGGCCCCATCTCCCTCCGCTGCGCGAATCGCTTCGGCCTGCTGATCGTCGCGCGCGAGGATCTTACCCACCTTGCTGACCGCAACGCCACGCTCGATCCACTCGAGGATACGATTGACGGTCTCAATATCGCCCCTGGAGTAGAGACGGTGCCCGCTTTCGGTGCGCACGGGCTGAATCAGGCCGTAACGCCGCTCCCAGGCACGCAGGGTGACCGGGTTGACGCCTGTCAATCTCGAGACTTCACGAATCGGAAAAAGCTCAGTGGAATCGATCGTATCAAGATGCGAAACACTATCAACGGGAGCTGTAATTACGGGCATTGGAGACCAAAAAGCCAACGTTAACTGGGCGCCCATTTAACGCCTTTATATCTGTCTTTTTCAAGTGTTCAACATTTCGCACCAATAATGCTGGCGTATTACGGCAGAACCGGAATAATTCTTGCCTGTCTGCTCCTGTGTAAAGAGCAACTTCGCTGCATCACCCCGCAGCGTCGTCCGTGCGCCACCTACCCGGTTCAGCGCATTCGAATATTTGGAGATACACAATGTCTACCTCCCCCGTCACCTTGTTGGTCGCGCGCCGCGTGGCCAAGGGTCGCTACGAAGAACTCATGGCCTGGCTGCAAGAAGGCGAGCAGTTGGCCACCGACTTCCCCGGTTATCTGGGGTCGGGCGTGCTGGCGCCGCCGCCCAACGATGATGAGTTCCAGATCATTTTCCGCTTCGCCGATGAACCCACCCTGCATGCCTGGGAGTTTTCCGCATCCCGCAGTGCCTGGCTGAGCCGTGGCAGCGACTTGTTTGCCGACCCGTCCGAGCATCGCGTACGCGGCATTGACGGCTGGTTCGGCGCCGTGGGTGCGCGCCCGCCGCGCTGGAAACAGGCGGTGGCGATATGGCTGGCGTTTTTCCCGGTGTCGCTGCTGTTCAATTTTGGCCTGGGCCCGCTGCTCAGTCAGTTGGACCTGGTGCCTCGCATACTGGTCAGTACCCTGGCGCTAACCCCCCTGATGGTTTATGGGTTCATTCCCTTGTCGACTCACCTGTTGGCGAACTGGCTGCACCCCGTGCCGCCACCGCGCAAGAGCACCGAAGCGGCGGCGTGAGTACAGGGGAGGCCGTCGCTGGTATGATTTGCGCCTGCCAGCGACGCGAGCCTCCCCATGACTGCTACGAACGCCCCGATCCTGATCACCGGCGCCGGCCAACGTGTCGGCCTGCATTGCGCCCAGCGCCTGCTGGACGAGGGCCAACCGGTGATTTTCAGCTACCGCAGCGAACGTCCCGGCGTGCAGGCCTTGCGCGAGCGTGGCGCGATCGGCGTGTTTGCCGATTTCTCCAGCGAGGCAGGGATACTGGCGTTTATCGCTCAATTGCAGACCCATACCCACACCCTGCGCGCGATCATCCACAACGCCTCGGCCTGGATCGCGGAAATACCAGGCGACGAAAGCCGCGCGTTTACCGACATGTTCAACGTGCACATGCTTGCGCCCTACCTGATCAACCTGCATTGTTCACCTTTGCTGCAACGCTCATCACCTGCCGATATCGTGCATATCAGCGATGATGTGGTGCGCAAGGGCAGCCGCCAGCACATCGCCTACTGTGCCACCAAGGCCGGGCTCGACAGCCTGACGTTGTCGTTTGCCGCGCAGTTTGCGCCGCTGATCAAGGTCAACGGCATTGCCCCGGCGATGGTGATGTTCAACGAGGACGACGACGCGGCCTACCGCGCCAAGGTGCTGGCCAAGTCGGCCCTGGGCATCGAACCCGGGCCCGAAGTGATCTACCAGAGCGTGCGCTACCTGCTGGACAACCCCTATGTCACCGGTACCACCCTGACCGTCAACGGCGGGCGGCATATCAAGTAAGCCGTTTGTGAGGATGTTGTATGACTTTATCCCTGCCCCACCATTACCACGAGATTCTCAAGGGCTTGGGTGAAGACCCGGAGCGTGAAGGCCTGCTCGACACCCCCAAGCGCGCTGCCAAGGCCATGCAATACCTGTGTCATGGTTATGAGCAGAACCTGGAAGAGATCGTCAACGGCGCGCTGTTCGCTTCAGACAATGACGAGATGGTGATTCTCAAGGACATCGAGCTGTATTCGCTGTGCGAACACCACCTGCTGCCCTTTATCGGCAAGGCGCATGTGGCCTATATTCCGACCGGCAAGGTGCTGGGGCTTTCGAAACTGGCGCGCATCGTCGACATGTTCGCCCGGCGCCTGCAGATCCAGGAAAACCTCACGCGGCAGATCGCCGATGCCATCCAGGGCGTGACCCAGGCCGCCGGCGTGGCGGTGGTGATCGAGGCCAAGCACATGTGCATGATGATGCGCGGCGTGGAGAAACAGAATTCAACCATGAACACCTCGGTGATGCTCGGCGCCTTCCGCGAGTCGAGCACCACGCGCATGGAGTTCCTGCAACTGATTGGACGGAGCAAGTAGCAATGCCACAACTTCAACCAGGCATGGCGCGTATCCGGGTCAAGGACCTTTGCCTGCGCACCTACATCGGCATCAATGAGGACGAGATTCTCAACAAGCAGGATGTGCTGATCAACCTGAGCATCCTGTATGCCGCCCAGGAGGCCGTGCGCGACAACGACATCGACCACGCACTGAACTACCGCACCATCACCAAGGCAATCATCGCCCATGTAGAAGGCAACCGCTTTGCCCTGCTGGAGCGCCTGACCCAGGAACTGCTGGACCTGGTGATGAGCAATGAGTCGGTGCTGTATGCCGAAGTCGAAGTGGACAAGCCCCACGCGCTGCGCTTTGCCGAGTCGGTTTCGATAACGCTCGCGGCAAGCCGCTCAGTTTCAAGCGACAAGTTACAAGCGACAAGCTGACCCCATTCCAACTTGCAGCTTGAAGCTGACCCGCTTGAAGCTGTCTCGAAGAGACTTCATATGAACGACCAACAACGCCTCGAACTTGAAGCCGCCGCTTTCCGTCGGCTGGTGGCGCACCTGGACAGCCGCAAGGATGTGCAGAACATCGACCTGATGAACCTCGCCGGTTTCTGCCGTAACTGCTTGTCCAAGTGGTACAAGGCCGAGGCCGATGAACGCCAGATCGACGTCAGCCTCGATGACGCCCGTGAAGTGGTGTACGGCATGCCGTACGCCGAGTGGAAAGCCCGATACCAGCAAGAAGCCAGCGCCGAGCAACAGGCAGCGTTCGCCAAAGGAAAACCTCATGACTAGGCGCTTGCCAAGCGTCAGTTAGAAATGTTTATGCGCGATCCTATCCTGAGGCGCGGTTCCCTCAGCCTCGTCCCACCTTTGACTTTGAATCGCAACCGAGCATTGATTCTGCGGCCAGATGCGCTACAACTCTAGGTGCTATGCCACCTTGGAAGGCAATTTATGGCAATAACGCAAAATACCCGTTGGGTGCAGGTTGACAGCCCACTCGGCGGCGATGCCCTCTTGCTGCAGAGCATGGCAGGCAGTGAAGAGCTGGGGCGTTTGTTTCACTACGAATTGGACCTCACTTCCGAAGATCAGGCGATCAAGTTCGACCAGTTGCTGGGTAAGCCGATGGGCCTCACGCTGGAACTGTTCGAGGGTGGCCATCGCTACTTTCACGGCATTGTCGGCAGTTGCCGACAGCTGACCGGCCATGGCCAGTTCGCGGGCTACCGCGTCAGCCTGCGGCCCTGGTTCTGGCTACTCACGCGCACCTCGGATTGCCGGATTTTCCAGAATAAGACCGTGCCGGATATCATCAAGCAAGTATTTCGCGACCTCGGTTTCTCCGACTTCGAAGACAGCCTGAGCGGCAGCTATCACGAGTGGGAATATTGCGTGCAGTACCGCGAAACCAGCTTCGACTTCGTCAGCCGGTTGATGGAGCAGGAAGGCATCTATTACTACTTTCGCCATGAAAAGACGCGTCACGTACTGGTGTTGGCCGATGCCTATGGTGCTCATTCCACAGCGGCAGACTACGCCTCGGTGCCTTTTTATCCCCCCGATCGGCAAATGCGCGAACGCGATCATTTCTACGATTGGCAACTGGCGCGGGAAGTACAATCCGGTTCGCTGGCGCTGAACGACTATGACTTCCAGCGCCCCCGTGCCAGCCTTGATGTGCGCTCCAGTGTGCCGCGCAACCACAGCAACGGCGACTACCCCCTCTACGACTATCCCGGTGAATACGTACAGAGTGACGATGGCGAGCACTACGCGCGTACCCGCATCGAAGCCATTCATAGCCAGTTCGAGCGCGTGCAGTTGCGCGGCTGCGCCCGCGGCCTGGGCTCCGGCCATTTGTTCAGACTGACTGGCTACAACCGTGAGGACCAGAACCGCGAATACCTGGTGGTGGCCGCACGCTATCAGCTCCGCCAGGAACTCTATGAAAGCGGGCACTTGGAACTGGCCGAGCAGTTCATCAGTGAGCTGGACTGCATGGATGCCGGCCAGGCCTTCCGTCCCCTACCCTTGACCCCCATGACCATCGTCCGCGGGCCGCAGACCGCCGTGGTGGTTGGCCCCAGTGGCGAGGAGATCTGGACCGACCAGTATGGCCGGGTCAAGGTGCACTTCCACTGGGACCGCCATGACCAGTCCAACGAAAACAGCTCCTGCTGGATTCGCGTATCCCAGGCCTGGGCCGGCAAGAACTGGGGAGCCATGCAGATCCCGCGGATCGGTCAGGAAGTGATCGTCAGCTTCCTCGAAGGCGATCCGGATCGACCGATCATCACCGGTCGTGTCTACAACGCCGAACAGACGGTGCCCTACAAGCTGCCGGCCAATGCCACCCAGAGCGGAGTGAAAAGCCGTTCAAGCAAAGACGGCTCACCCGCCAACTTCAATGAAATCCGTATGGAGGACAAAAAAGGCGCGGAGCAACTGTTTATCCACGCAGAGAAGAACCAGGACATCGAGGTAGAGAACGACGAGACCCACTGGGTCGGTCATGACCGCAGCAAAACCATCGACAACGATGAAACCGTACACGTCAAACACGACCGCACAGAGACGGTGGACAACAACGAAACCATCTCCATCGGCGTGAACCGTACCGAGGATGTGGGCAATAACGAGAAAATCACCATCGGTGTCAATCGCACCGAGCACGTGGGCAGCAACGAAAGCATCACCATCGGAGCAAACCGCACAGAAAAGGTCGGCGCCAACGAAAAGATCACCATCGTCAGCAACCGCACCGAAGATGTAGGCGGCAACGAGACCATCGACATCACGGGCAACCGTAACGAAACGGTCAACGGCAACGAAGGGATCGAGATCAACGGCAACCAGAGTACCCAGATCGGCCAGAACGAATCCCGTAACGTTGACCGGAACCGAACCACAAGCATCAAGCAGAACGACAGCCTGGACGTTGGCAAGCACTTTTCCCTTACCGCCGGCGACTCCATTACCCTGACCACGGGCGCGTCCAGCATCACCATGAAGAAGGACGGCTCCATCACGATTCGCGGCAAGAACATCATCATCGACGGTTCCGGCGCCATCAACATCAAGGCCAACAAGAACGTGGTGATCAAAGGGCAGAAGATCCTGCAGAACTAGGACATGGAGGTATGTATATGACGGTTCAGTACCCGCTCCCCACCCAGGCCCGCATCGACGGGGTCGTCATCGGCACCCTGCTTGAACTGCCGCATGCCGGTGCGCCCACGGTCACCTACCCCGGTTGCCCGAACAGCGGCGGCATCGTCGCGCGTTGCACCGCGCGGCTAAGCCCGGCGGATATCGGCAGCCCGGTGGCACTCATGTTCGAAGACGGCGACCCGATCCGCCCTCTGGTGATCGGCCTTCTGCTTGGCGCACAGGCCGCACCTGCTTCCGTCGCCTGCGTGCAGTTGGATGAGCAGTGCCTGGAGTTGAGCGCCGAGCGCGAGATCGTGCTGCGTTGCGGCAAAGCCAGCATCACGCTGACCCGCGCCGGCAAAGTGATCATCCAGGGCGCCTACCTGTCCAGCCGCTCCAGCGGAGTCAACCGTATCAAGGGTGGCTCGGTGCAAATCAACTAGACAGGTAGTCGTGCAATGGAATTGCTCAATGCCAGCAAGCTGATGACTGCCTATACCTTGGGCATGGGGCGCGATGGGCGCGAATCCCTGGTGGTGGTGGCCAAAGGCACCTTCAACCTGGCGCTGGACGGCCGCGCCTTGACCCTCGCTGACAGCCAGCAACCGCTACTGATGGCCGACACCTTCCTCGGCGAGCCGGGCATCAGCGCCCCGCTGCAGGAAATGGACTTCGCCCCGGTCAAGCCCTTCTGCGATGTGCTGGTGTGTGGCAAGGCCTATGCGCCCGGCGGGCGGCCCGTGACGCAGTTGACCGCGGGTATTCGCGTGGGTCGGGTGAGCAAGGCTTTTTCCGTCCTTGGCCCGCGGCACTGGCAGTTGGGACTACTGGGTATATCTCCCGGCTCGCCGCAACCTTTTACCGAACAGAGCATTTCCTATGCCCAGGCCTATGGTGGCTCTCATCCTATGGTGAACGCCCCCGACATGCGTGACGGTTACCTGGACAACCCAAGCGGTTGTGGCTGGTACCCGCGCGGCCTTGATAACGCCTGCATCGTGGGAAGGCCAATGCCTAACACCGAGGAAGTGGGCAAACCGATCGACAACCCCAGTGGCGACTTCCGCCCTATGGCCCTCGGCCCCATCGGTCGTAGCTGGCCGCAACGCGCCCGCTTCGCCGGTACCTACGACGATGCCTGGAAGGCCGACTGCTTTCCGTTTCTGCCAGCGGACTTCGACACCCGCTACTTTCAGGCCGCCCCTGAGGACCAGCAGGTCGATTACCTGCGCGGCGGCGAGGAAGTGCGACTGCTAAACCTCACCGCTCAGGAGCATGCAGGCTTTCGCATCCCTGAAATGGAGGTGCCGGTGACCTTCTTCCTGAAAAAAGGTGGCCATGAAACGGTGTCAGCGGTGATCGACACCCTGCTGATCGACACAGACGCTCGCCAGGTGCAGTTGACCTGGCGTATCTCCCGTCCGCTACGGCGTAACATGTTCGAAATTGCCCAAGTGCTGGTCGGCACCCTGTCCACCGGCTGGTGGCGCGCCCGAGAACTGGGTAAAGATTACTACCCGTCGCTGCGCGCCCTGGTAAACGCCAGGCGCGCCCCGGAGGAAACGCACTGATGCGTGTTCTGAGCATTATCGGCTCCGGCATGGTCAGCGCTGTCGGCCTCAGCGCACCGGCCAGTTGCGCGGCGATCCGCTGTGCCATCGACAACTTCCAGGAAACCCGTTTTATCGATCACGACGGTGAATGGCTCATTGCTGCCAGCGTGCCGTTGGAACAGCCCTGGCGCGGCCGCACCAAGCTGATCAAGATGGCCGCCCGAGCCATTGCCGAGGCCCTGCACAGCACCCCCAATGTCGATCCGGAAAAGACCCCGCTGCTGCTGGGGCTGGCGGAACTCGAGCGCCCCGGCCGCCTCGCGGGTCTCGATAAAGGGCTGCTGCACGCCATCGAAGACGAACTGGGCCTGCGCTTTCATCCAGCCTCCAGCATCATCGCCCAGGGCCGGGTCAGTGCCGCCGTAGCCCTGCTTGATGCACGCACGCTGATCTACCAGGGCGGCCATCGCCACGTGCTGATTGCCGGCGTCGACTCCTTCCTGAACGGACCAACGCTGGCCGCCTTCGAACAACGCGAACGCCTGCTCACCCGTCAGAACTCCAACGGTTTTATCCCCGGCGAAGGGGCTGCAGCCGTGGTGCTGGCCGCCCCCGTTGCCAGTGAAAAGCCGCAATTGGCCTGCATCGGCCTGGGGTTCGGCACGGAACAGGCTACGGTGGAATCAGAAGACATTCCGCTACGTGCCGAAGGCCTGACCCAGGCCGTCCGCGCGGCCCTGAGCGAAGCCGGTTGCGGGTTGGAGCAGATGGATTATCGCCTGACGGATATTTCCGGCGAACAGTATTACTTCAAGGAAGCTTCCCTGGCCCTGAGCCGCAACCTGCGGGTACGCAAGGAGTTCTTCCATCTCTGGCACCCCGCCGACTGCATCGGCGAAGTCGGCGCCGCCATCGGCCCGGCGATGCTCGCCGTGGCGTTGGCCGCCAGCCATAAGGGCTACGGCGAAGGGCCGAATATTTTTTGCCACCTGGGCAACGACGCCGGCCAACGCGCCGTCGCGCTGCTCAGCTACCAGACCGTGAGGGCTGCCTGATGGCCAACCAAGTATTTGCCAACAATATGGAAGTGTCCTGCAAATCGGCCGACGGCAAGTCGATCGCCTGCTTTCCGGATGTCTGCTTCACCCCGCCCGTGGCCCCGCCCACCCCGCTGGGTGTGCCCATCCCCTACCCCAATACCGGCATGGCCAAGGACACGACCAAGGGCAGTCGGACGGTGAAGATCAGTGGTAAGGAAATCATGCTCAAGGACCAGAGCTACTTCAAGACCAGCTATGGGGATGAGGCTGGGAACGCTCCCAAAAAGGGCGTCGTCACCAGCAAGATCAAGGGCAAGGTGTATTTCACCTCCTGGTCGATGGACGTGAAATACGAAGGGAAGAACGTTGTCCGACACATGGACCTGACCACCCACAATCACGCGTCCCAACCGGGCAACACCATGCCCTGGACCTACACGGACAGAATGGCACTGGCCAAGGATTTGGCCCAATGCGAGGGCGAACGAGGCCGGGCGAAAGACGCTTGCGGGGACCTCAAGCAGAAAATGATCTGCCCGGATATCAGCAAGCTACAGGCTGCGACCAACGCCAGGAAAGCCGCTAAAGACGCGGCAGGCGCCGGGTTTAAGGATAATGCGGCCTATCTGGGCAAACATGCCGAAGTCCAGGGCGAGTATTCGGCCCTGGCCAGGACCATCAACAGCGATCCTTGCCAAAAAGCGATGCGCTGTTTTCTCGCGCCGTTCAAACCCAACAGATGCTGCCCCGGACAAACCGGTGACCATCTGATCGATTCGGCATCCTTTACCGACGGGCCGGCCTTTCCCGGCCAACCCAGAAGCAAGCACCCCACCAAAGCCGGCTGGAGCAAATACAAGACCGACAGAGCTCCGGTGATGTGTGCAGAGGGGCCCAATCAGACCACCGCGACCCACGGCCAGATGCATACACGGCGTGGGGTGGTGGCCTTGCATGAGGCCGATGCAAAGGGGGAGTGGCCAAGGGCCAAGGCTACGCAGACTGGGGCCAAGGCGGCGAAGAAAACATTTCCGGACTCCGACTGCAGTCAGGAATGTCTGGAAGCTCAGTTGAACAAATATCACGACAAAGCAAAGGATCCTGGCAAGGAAAAGCCGATCAATGCCAGTGTGTCGATGACCAGTGATCCACATCAGCGCAGCAAGGCTGCTGCCGAGATGCTCGCTAGCGAATCTAATCGTTAATTTATCCACATTTGGAGGCCAACATGGATACCCGAGATCCACGGTTCAGCGGACTCAGCATCGCTACTGGAGCCGTTCGTTACTCAGACCTCAGCTATTTGATCGCCACACACGATGCCGCTATTAGCGAAGGTTACACAGATTCGATTCTGATCTCTCTGGATCGTGGAACCTGGGGCGCCGGCACTGTGCCATGGCTTGCCTGCTCCGGAACGGTCTGCCATGTGCCGGCAGAACGTTATCTGGTGCTGGGCATCGATGGGTCGATCCGGGCCAGTGGCGGCGGCGTGATAAAGGAAGAGACACCTATTGCCACCTGCGGCGTAGACCCCAAAAAACGCGGCCCTCTGCGTGAAATCCGTGGCATCGCCAAAGGTCGAGCTTATGCCGTAGGCACCTGCCGGCAGGCCTATGTTCGCGAAGACGAAGACCAGTGGCGATGCATCGACCAGAGCGCCCAGGTCGGTGACACCCCGATCACCGACACCAGCTTCGAATCCATCGATGGCTTCAGCGAACAGGAAATCTATACCGTCGGTTGGGAAGGCGAAATCTGGCAATACGACGGTGCCCTCTTCACCCAACAGAACAGCCCGACCAACCTGGCGCTCTACAAGGTTCGCTGCGCGCCGGACGGCTTCGTCTATGCCTGCGGCCAACTCGGCACCTTGCTTCGGGGGCGCCATGACCAATGGGAAATGATCGAACATGAAAGCACCGAGGAAGACCTCTGGGGCATGGAGGTTTTCGATGGGCAGCTTTATGTGTCGTCCACCCATTTCGTCTACCGGCTCGAGGACGGCAAGCTCAAGCCCGTCGACTTCGGCGACGACGTTCCACTGACCTGTTATCACCTGAGCGCGGCCGACGGGATCATGTGGTCCATCGGGCCCAAGGATGTCATGCAGTTCGATGGTTCGACCTGGACGCGGTGCCTGCGAATTGACTAACCCAACGCTCCTGCCCTGCCCTTGCATCAGGAGCGACGACTGATGAACACGCTTCCCGTCGTCCTTGACCTGCATGCTGAAGAAGCCAGCTTCCTAGCTGTCCTGCGTGACTACGCATTGCGCGCGCCACATTACGACCTGGACGACCTCGGCAAACTGGAAGACCGTATCGACGCTCATCTCGATGGCCTGCGTATCGCCGGCCCCGCCGGCCTGGAAACCTTGCTGGCCCAACTCGGCCCACACACGGTTGGCGAGGTATTCGCCAGCGTGGTCCTGGCCTTCCAGGCACACAATACGAACGGGTTGGCGCAACTCAGCGAACACGTGAGAAACGCTGTGGAAACGGAGCGAGGTTATCTGATGGCCCTGGGGTGGCTCGACTGGGAGTGGGTATCGCCCTGGATCGACCGCATGCTCGCCTCCCCCAAGCCCCTGTTCCGCCGCCTCGGCCTTGCCGCTTGCGGTATGCATCGCCACGATCCCGGCGCTGCGCTGCTTACGGAGCTTTCGCAAGCCGACCCCTGTGTGCTGGCACGTGCCGCCCGCACGGCCGGCGAGCTGCGTCGGCATGACCTGATGCCGGCCATTCGTGCCCACCGTCTGCATCCAGATGCAGCGACGCGCTTCTGGGTCAATTGGGCCACCGCACAGACGGGCGATGAACATGCCCTGGAGCCACTGCAACCCTTCGCCGAGCAACCGGGTGAGTTCCAGTACCGTGCGCTCTGCGTCCTGCTGGCCTGGCAACAACGTGAGTACAGCATCGCGTGGACACACCGGTTGATACAGAACCCTGAGCAGCGCCGCATCGGCATCCAGGCCATTGGGCTGCTGGGCGATCCCGTCGGCGTGCCGTGGCTGATCCAACAGATGAGCGACCTGCCTTATGCCCGCGTCGCCGGCGAAGCCTTCAGCCTGATGACCGGCGTAGACCTGGCGCTGCTCAATCTGGAACTGCAGCAGCTGCCGGATTTCGATGCTGGCCCGAACGACGACGCCGAAGACTCCAATGTCGTCATGGACCCCGATGAGAACCTGCCCTGGCCCGACCCGCAGTCCATCACTGTGTGGTGGCAAGCCCATGGAGGCGATTTCCAGGCAGGCGTCGCCTACATACTGGGGTTGCCTCAAAGCGAAAGCAGTTTCAAGCAAGCGCTTGCCCGGGGCCTGCAACGCCAGCGCATCGCCGCCGCCTGTGGCATCGCCCGTTTTCGGCCGACCGACGTGCTTTTCCCTACCAGTGCACCGGTCAGGCGGCAAAAGAAGTGCTGGAACCTCCGGGGCGATTCATCCTTCGGTCGTTAAAAAATCGCAAAAAAATTGCATCAGATAACTGATTGATTTATGAAAGATAAAACTCACATAACAGTTAGTAAGGCTCCAGAAATCATGACTGATTTGAATACCCTGCGCGTCAGCCTCAACAGCGGCACACACGCGTTTGCCGATACCTTGGCCTTTGTCGCTGCCGGCTACGACTACCAGCCTCAAGCCTTCACCAACGGCGGCGTGGAAAACGCTGCCGGGCAGAACGAAGGTTCGTGCAAGACCCTGGGATTGGCGCTGCTGGAAGGCTTGAGCGATCAGCAAGCGCTGCTGGCGTTTGGTGAGCATTACCGTTCGGTGGTGGCCACGCCGGAGGGCAGTGACCATGGCAATATTAGGGCATTGATTACCCATGGGTTGGCAGGTGTGAAATTTGCGGCACAACCCCTGACCCGCAAATCCTGAGTCAAGCATCCCTCCCACACTTAAATTGCAGACATAAAAAACCGGCCTCGCAGCCGGTTTTTTTACTTCAACACTTTAGAAGGCAGCGTCCTTCAAGCCGTCGAGGTAGCGCTCGGCGTCCAGGGCCGCCATGCAACCGGCGCCGGCCGAGGTGATGGCCTGGCGGTACACGTGGTCGGCCACGTCGCCGGCGGCAAAGATACCCTCGATATTGGTGGCGGTGGCGTTGCCTTCACGGCCGCCCTGCACCACCAGGTAGCCGTCTTTGGCTTCCAGCACGCCTTCAAACAACGAGGTGTTCGGGGTGTGACCGATGGCGATGAACACGCCGTCGACTTTCAGTTCATCGAAGCTGCCGTCATTGTTCTTCAGACGGGCACCGGTCACGCCCATGTTGTCGCCCAGCACTTCGTCCAGGGTGGCGTTGAGCTTGAGGATGATCTTGCCTTCAGCAACACGGGCGTGCAGCTTGTCGATCAGGATCTTCTCGGCGCGGAACGTCTCGCGGCGGTGAACCAGGGTCACGGTGCTGGCGATGTTGGCCAGGTACAACGCCTCTTCCACGGCAGTGTTGCCGCCACCGACGACGGCGACCGGCTTGTTGCGGTAGAAGAACCCGTCGCAGGTGGCGCAGGCCGAAACGCCCTTGCCCATGAACGCCTCTTCCGACGGCAGGCCCAGGTAGCGGGCGCTGGCACCGGTGGCGATGATCAGCGCGTCACAGGTGTACACGCCGCTGTCGCCGGTCAGGCTGTAAGGCTTCTTGGAGAAGTCGACTTTGTTGATGTGGTCAAAGACGATTTCGGTCTCGAAGCGCTCGGCGTGTTCTTTCATGCGCTCCATCAGCACCGGGCCGGTCAGGCCGTGGACGTCGCCCGGCCAGTTGTCGACTTCTGTGGTGGTGGTCAACTGACCGCCCGCCTGCATGCCGGTGATCAGCAGCGGCTTGAGGTTGGCTCGGGCAGCGTAGACCGCAGCGCTGTAACCGGCGGGGCCGGAACCGAGAATAATCACTCGCGAATGACGGGTATCAGACATGACTCACTCCTATCGACCGCCCGGACTACAAGGCGGCTGGAATAAAAAAGGACCGCGAAGCACTTGGGGAAGGCTTTAACTCGCAGATCCTGAAAAATAATGGGTGCAGCGTATAGAGGGGGGCAAGATTAAGGAAATACGGAATAACAATCCAGCTCATAGGTGGTCTCTATGCAGTCAGCTCTGCTGATCAACACCTTTGTTACTGCTGATGTCGCCATAGCAGCCACGCTTTCGCCTTGAATGCAAAGCCGGTAAGGTCGGCGCGTTTGTCATCCTGCTCGGAGTTCTCCATGCCCGCCCCTGTCCTTTCCGGCCCGCAGTACCTGCGTGAAGGCCTCAAACTGGTGTTGAGCCCCGGCCTGCGCCTGTTCGTGCTGTTGCCGCTGGCGATCAACCTGGTGCTGTTCGTCGGCCTGATCTACTTCGCCGGCCATCAGTTCAGCCTGTGGGTCGACCATTTGATGCCGACGCTGCCCGGTTGGCTGAGCTTTCTGAATTACCTGCTATGGCCGTTGTTTGTGGTGCTGGTAGTGCTGATGGTGTTTTTCACCTTTACCATGCTCGCCAATATCATCGCAGCGCCCTTCAACGGCTTTCTCGCCGAGAAGGTCGAGGTGGTCGTGCGCGGCACCGATGACTTCCCACCGTTCAGTTGGGGCGAGTTGATCGCCATGGTACCGCGCACCCTGGCGCGGGAAATGCGCAAGCTGGGTTACTTCCTGCCGCGGGCCATCGGTCTGTTTATCCTGTCGTTCATTCCGGTGGTCAACCTGATCGCCGCGCCACTGTGGCTGCTGTTCGGCGTATGGATGATGGCGATCCAGTACATCGACTACCCGGCCGACAACCACAAGCTGGGCTGGAACGAAATGCTCGCCTGGCTGCGCCAGAAACGCTGGCAGAGCATGAGCTTCGGCGGCATCGTCTACCTGGTGCTGCTGGTGCCGGTGGTCAACCTGCTGATGATGCCAGCGGCGGTAGCCGGGGCGACGTTGTTCTGGGTGCGGGAGCAAGGGGCCGAAGCGATGGCGGCGCCAAAGACGATCAAGTCATAAATCCATCATCTGCATGACACAATGACGACATGGCCCACGGTGACACTGTGGGTCATGACGACAGCTTCGCTTCACATCACTCTGATCACCGAAACCTTCCCGCCAGAGATCAACGGGGTGGCCAATACCCTTGGCCGCCTGTGTGACGGTTTGCGCGCGCGCGGCCATCAGGTCGAGCTGGTACGCCCGCGCCAGGGCGCCGACCAGAGCCGCCGCAGTGACGACGGGTTGCTGCTCTGCCGTGGCTGGCCGTTGCCCGGTTATCCGGGGCTGCAGTGGGGCCAGTCGTCAATGCACAAGCTGTTGCGGCGCTGGACGCGCCAGCGCCCGGACGTGCTGTATATCGCCACCGAGGGGCCATTGGGGCTGTCGGCGCTGCGTGCGGCACGGCGCCTGGGGATCAGCGTGGTCAGCGGTTTCCATACCAATTTCCAGCAGTACTCCAATCAATACGGCTTGAGCCTGTTGAGCCGCGTGGTCACGCACTACCTGCGTTGGTTTCATAACCGCTCAAGCTTGACCCTGGTGCCCAGCGCCAGCCAACGCCTGGAGCTGGAGCGTCGGCATTTCGAGCGTCTGGGGATGTTGTCGCGCGGGGTCGACAGCCAGCTGTTTCACCCGGTCAAGCGTGACAATGCCCTGCGTGAACGCTGGGGCTTGGACAACGACGATATTGCCGTGCTGCACGTCGGGCGCCTGGCCCAAGAGAAAAACCTCGGGCTGCTCAAACGATGCTTTGACGCACTACGGGACACGTGTCCACAGCGGCGACTGAAGCTGATCATCGTCGGCGATGGCCCGCAACGCCAACAGCTGGAACGCGACCTGCCCGAAGCGGTGTTCTGCGGCACTCAGCGAGGCGAAGAACTGGCACGTCACTACGCGTCGGGAGACCTGTTTCTCTTCCCCAGCCTGACCGAAACCTTTGGCAACGTGGTACTGGAAGCCATGGCCTCAGGCCTTGGCGTGGTGGCTTACGACCAGGCAGCCGCCACCCAGCACATCCGCCACGGTTATAGCGGTGCGTTGGCGATGCCAGGGGATGAAGGCGCGTTTTGCGATGCGGCCATCTGGCTGCTGGAAGAGCGCGAGAACCTGCGCCGGGCCCGGCTCAATGCGCGCCAGCATGCCAGTCGCCAGGGTTGGCCGGCGATTGTCGAGCAGTTCGAGCGCCAGTTGCGCGGGGTATGCGAGGACGAGCACCCAGTGCCCGTCCTGGCCCCACTTAAACCAAAGTCGTCAACGCCTCACGACTGAACGGCAGGATGTCACCCTCGCGGCCTTCACGCACCTTTACGGCCCAGTCCGGGTCGACGAGCAGCGCGCGGCCCACGGCAACCAGGTCGAACTCGTCGTTGTTCAGGCGCTCCAGCAACTTCTCCAGGCTGGCCGGCTGCGCGACCTTGTCGGTATTGACCATGAACTGCAGGAACTCGCCATCCAGGCCGACGCTGCCGACGGTAATGGTTGGCTTGCCGGTGAGCTGACGCGTCCAGCCGGCCAGGTTGAGGTCGGAACCTTCGAATTCCGGCTCCCAGAAACGACGTGTAGAGCAGTGGAAAATATCCACGCCAGCGTCGGACAACGGCTTGAGGAATTCACCCAGCGCTTCGGGGGTCTTCACCAGGCGCGCGGTGTAATCCTGCTGCTTCCACTGGGAGAAACGGAAGATGATCGGGAAGTCCGGACCAACGGCCGCGCGGGTGGCCTGGATCAACTCGATGGCAAAGCGTGAACGGTTGGCCAGGCTGCCGCCGTACTCGTCGGTGCGCTGGTTGGTACCTTCCCAGAAGAACTGGTCGATCAGGTAGCCGTGGGCACCGTGGATCTCCACACCATCCATGCCGATACGCTGGGCGTCCTGGGCGGCCTGGGCAAAGGCGTTGATCACGTCCTGGATGTCCTGGACGGTCATGGCGTGGACGACCACATTACCGTCCTTGAGTTTTTCCATCGGACCGTAGCCTGGCACGCTGGCGTCAGGCTCGGTGCCGGCCCGCCGCACACTGCCCACATGCCAGAGCTGAGGGACGATCTTGCCGCCTTCGGCATGCACGGCCTCGACCACTTTCTTCCAGCCGGCCAGCGCAGCCTCACCGTAAAAATGCGGGACATTCGGGTAACCGTTGGAGGCCTGGTGATCGACCACAGTACCTTCGGTGATGATCAGTCCCACACCGGCAGCCGCGCGGCGGCGGTAGTACTCGATGACGTTGGAGTCGGGCACGCCGCCTGGGGAAAACGAGCGGGTCATCGGCGCCATGACCACGCGGGTCGACAGTTGCAGTGCGCCGAGCTGGAATGGTTTGAACAAGGCTTGGACAGGCATGGGGCACTCCACAGGAGACGAATTTTATGACATGGATAATATGGCGAGCGCACCGCACTGAGTAGCACTATTGATCTGGGTGATTAAGGCTTAGAAATGCCGCCACCCTGTAGGAGCGAGCTTGCTCGCGCCTACAGGGGTGGGGTCAGCTCAGGGCTTTTTCGATGGCTTGGACGACGGCCGGATCGTCTGGCGCCGTACGCGGCGAGAAGCGCGCAAGCACACGACCGTCTTTACCCAGCAGGAATTTCTCGAAATTCCAGGTGATGTCCCCGGGAAACTCGGCGCCCTCCCCCGCCAGCAAGCGATACAGCTGGTGACGATCGGGGCCGTTCACATCGAGCTTGCCGCCCAGGAGAAAGGTCACCCCATAGTTCAGGCTGCAGAACTCGCGAATCTCTTCTTCGGTCCCGGGCTCCTGGCCGGCAAACTGGTTGCACGGCAGGCCAAGCACGGTAAACCCTTGCCCTTTGTACGTTTCATAGAGCGTTTCCAACGCCGCGTATTGCGGGGTCAAGCCACATTTGGAAGCCACGTTGACCACCAGCACAACTTGCCCCTTGTAGGGCGCCAGCGGCAGCTCTTGTCCGTCTAAAGTTTTGAGTTTCAGGTCGTGGAAAGCACTCATGACGAACTCCAGATATCCCATGTTCTTTGCATTGCGGCGTTTCGAGATTACAACCCGCAAGCCTGCAATCATAGACGCCGATGACAAAACTCGCCTGCGGTTACTGAGCAGTCGGCCACGGCAAAATCGGAATTGCCGTCACGGCATTCTGCGGGCTGCCTTCGATCAGGCGGTCGCTGTAGACCAGATAGACCAGGGTATTGCGCTTCTTGTCGAGGAAGCGCACCACCTGCATGGTCTTGAACACCAGCGAAGTGCGCTCCTTGAACACTTCATCACCATCCTTGAGCTCGCCCTTGAAGCGGATCGGGCCCACCTGGCGGCAGGCAATCGAGGCTTCGGCGCGGTCTTCGGCCAAACCCAGCCCGCCTTTCACGCCGCCGGTCTTGGCGCGCGAAAGGTAGCAGGTCACGCCGTCGACCTTGGGGTCGTCAAACGCTTCGACCACGATCCGGTCGTTGGGGCCGACAAACTTGAACACCGTCGACACTTGGCCAATCTCTTCGGCCGAGGCCAACAGCGGCAGGGCCAACAGCAGGCCGAGCAATCCCGTCATCACGCGCATCGTGTACTTCCTATGGTTAAACCAGGATCAGGTTGTCGCGGTGAACCAGTTCCGGTTCGGCCATGTAACCCAAGAGTCCGACAATCGCGTCAGACGATTGTCCAATTATTTTCTGCGCTTCCAGCGCACTGTAGTTGGCCAGGCCACGGGCGATCTCGCGCCCATCAGGCGCGACGCACACCACCATCTCGCCACGGCGGAAACTGCCCTGCACCAGCTTGACGCCCACCGGCAGCAGGCTCTTGTTGCCCTGGGACAGTGCCGATACTGCACCATCGTCCAGCACCAGGGTGCCACGGGTCTGCAAGTGCCCGGCCAGCCATTGCTTACGTGCCGCGAGCATGCCGCGTTCCGGCGACAGCAGCGTACCGATGCGCTCGCCTGCCTTGAGGCGGTCCAGCACACGCTCCAGGCGCCCGCCAACGATGATGGTATGGGCGCCAGAACGCGCGGCCAGGCGCGCAGCGCGCAGCTTGGTCTGCATACCACCACGCCCCAGGGCACCGCCGACGCTACCGGCCACGGCATCCAGCGCAGGGTCGTCGGCGCGCGCTTCGTAGATCAACTGGGCATTGGGGTTGTTACGCGGGTCGGCGTCGAACATGCCGTCGCGGTCGGTGAGGATCACCAGCAGGTCGGCCTCCACCAGGTTGGCTACCAGCGCAGCCAGTGTGTCGTTGTCGCCAAAACGGATTTCGTCGGTGACCACCGTGTCGTTCTCGTTGATCACCGGGATCACCTTGAGCTCCACCAGGGCGCGCAAGGTGCTGCGCGCATTGAGGTAGCGCTTGCGGTCGGACAGGTCGTCGTGGGTCAGCAGGATCTGCGCCGTGTGCCGGCCGTGCTCGGCGAAGCTGGATTCCCAGGCTTGCACCAGGCCCATCTGGCCAATGGCGGCGGCGGCTTGCAGTTCGTGCATCGCGCTGGGTCGCGCGGTCCAGCCGAGGCGGCTCATCCCGGCGGCAACCGCCCCGGACGATACCAGCACCAATTCCACGCCCGCTGCATGCAAGGCCACCATCTGCTCAACCCAGACACTCATGGCTGCGCGATCCAGACCTTTGCCATCCGCCGTCAGCAGCGCACTTCCGATCTTCACGACCCAGCGCTGCGCACCTGTCACTTTGCTCCGCATCATCTTCAACCTTAGAGTGAGGGCCGCGCGACCCAGCGCCGCCCATAACGTTATTCGTGACTACGTAATACCCAGATACCAAAACGCCGCTCAATTGAGCGGCGCTTAAGTTTACTGCAACGAATCAGTCGCGCACGTAAATGATTTCCGGACCGTCTTCATCATCCACGTCTTCCTCGTCCCAATCGTCGTCACCGATGTCATGGACCGACTTCACGCCGCTGCGGCGCAGGGCACGCTGGTCGTCCAGGGCTTGCAGCTGGGCGCGGGCTTCGTCTTCGATCTGCTGGTCGAGCTCGGCCAGTTCAGCCTTGTAGACCGGGTCGGCCGCCAGGCGGTCGGCGCGGTCTTCCAGGTAGCGCATGATGTCGCGGGTCAGGCGCTCGGTGCCTTCTTTGGCGATGGCCGAGATCACATACACCGGGCCGGTCCACTCCAGGCGGTCGACGATTTCCTTGACGCGCTCCTCGTGTTCTTCTTCGAGGATCTGGTCGCACTTGTTCAGCACCAACCAACGATCACGCTCAGCCAGGGCCGGGCTGAACTTGGTCAGTTCGCTGACGATCACTTCAGCGGCATCCGCCGCGCTGGTTTCATCCAGTGGCGCCATGTCGACGAGGTGCAGCAGCAAACGGGTACGGGACAAGTGCTTGAGGAAGCGAATCCCCAGGCCGGCACCATCGGAAGCGCCTTCGATCAGGCCGGGAATGTCGGCGATCACGAAGCTTTTCCAGCGGTCAACGCTGACCACGCCCAGGTTCGGGACCAGGGTGGTGAACGGGTAGTCGGCGACTTTCGGCTTGGCGGCCGAGACCGAGCGGATGAAGGTGCTCTTGCCGGCGTTCGGCAGGCCCAGCAGGCCCACGTCCGCGAGTACTTTCATTTCCAGCTTGAGGTCACGCTGCTCGCCCGGCTTGCCTGGCGTGGTCTGGCGTGGAGCACGGTTGGTACTGGACTTGAATCGGGTGTTACCCAGACCGTGCCAGCCGCCCTGCACAACCATCAGCTTCTGGCCGGCCTTGGTCAGGTCGCCGATCACTTCCTGGGTCGCAGAGTCGATGATCGTGGTGCCGACCGGTACGCGCAGTACCAGGTCTTCGCCTTTTTTACCGGTGCAGTCGGTGCTGCCGCCGTTGGAGCCACGCTCGGCATCGAAGTGCCGGGTGTAACGGTAGTCGACCAGGGTGTTGAGGTTTTCGTCGGCCATCATGTAGATGGAACCGCCGTCACCGCCGTCACCGCCGTTCGGGCCCCCGTTTTCGATGAATTTTTCGCGACGGAAACTCATGCAACCGTTACCGCCGTCGCCTGCTTTTACTCGGATGGAAACTTCATCAACGAACTTCATAACAAAACGCCTCTCGCCGCACGGACGAGCTTAAAAAACCAAGACATAAGACTCTTGCAAAAATGAGCGCAGCGACCTCAAACAGCGACCGCGTATCCTGCTGCTCTCGCCCATTACAAACAGCTTTGCAAGAGACTCACTCCATAAACGAAAAAGCCCCGTCGCAAGACAGGGCTTTTCCAGCGATCTCGCAATTAAGCTGCGACAACGCTCACGTAACGGCGGTTGAACGCGCCTTTTACTTCAAACTTGATCACGCCTTCGATTTTCGCGAAGAGGGTGTGATCTTTACCCATGCCTACACCGTAACCGGCGTGGAATTGGGTGCCGCGCTGACGCACGATGATGTTGCCCGGAATGATTTTCTGGCCGCCATACATCTTAACGCCAAGGCGTTTGGCTTCTGAGTCGCGACCGTTACGGGTACTACCACCAGCTTTTTTGTGTGCCATGAGTCAATTCTCCTAGTGAGGAATTAGGCTGAAATTAAGCCTGAATACCGGTGATTTTGATCTCGGTGTACCACTGGCGGTGGCCCATACGCTTCATGTGGTGCTTACGACGACGGAACTTGATGATGCGGACTTTATCGTGACGACCTTGGGAGATCACTTCAGCCACAACGGTAGCGCCAGCAACGACTGGAGCGCCGATGTTCACGTCATCGCCATTGGCGACCAACAGAACGCGATCAAAAGTCACGGATTCGCCGGTAGCGATTTCCAGTTTTTCGATCTTCAGGTATTCACCTGGGGCGACCTTGTATTGCTTGCCACCAGTAACAATTACTGCGTACGACATGGTATTTCTCCGATAATCCTGCTCACCCAGCGCTTTATAAGAAGAGGTATTGGCTGGCATGGCTGCATGGGATGGACGTCCCGAATGCAATTGCGTAAGGCAGGTGCTGCCCAGGAAGTTCAGGGTGCGCGATTGTACGCAAGGCTTTGACGCGTTGCAAGTGGCCGTCCATCGCGCCTTGACACCTGGGGGCCTGGGTCCTAGCATGCCGCGCAACCCTTCTGGAGCGACTGTCGCTGATGCAACCCCAAGCTTTCTACCGCGCGGTCGCGGACGATTTTAGCGCCGTCGACGGCATCATCAAGCAGCAGCTGACGTCTAAAGTGCCGCTGGTCTCCAAAATTGGTGACTACATTACGTCGGCGGGCGGTAAACGCCTGCGTCCTTTATTAGTGTTGCTGTGTGGCAAGGCCCTGGGCCGCGAAGGCGATGACCTGCGCCTGCTGGCCGCCACCATCGAATTCCTGCACACCGCCACCCTGCTGCATGACGACGTGGTCGACATGTCCGGCATGCGCCGTGGTCGCGAGACGGCCAACGCGATGTGGGGCAACGCCCCCAGCGTATTGGTCGGCGACTTCCTGTACTCGCGCTCGTTCGAAATGATGGTCGAGCTGGGCTCGATGCCGGTGATGAAGATTCTTTCCCAGGCCACGCGCATCATCGCCGAAGGCGAAGTGTTGCAACTGTCCAAGGTACGCGACGCCAGCACCACCGAAGAAACTTATATGGAAGTGATTCGCGGCAAGACCGCGATGCTCTTCGAAGCCTCCACCCACAGTGCCGCCGCGCTGTGTGGCGCCACCGCCGAGCAGGCCGAAGCCCTGCGCACCTTCGGTGATCATCTGGGCGTGGCGTTCCAGTTGGTCGATGACCTGCTCGATTACCGCGGCGACGCCGAGACCCTGGGCAAGAACGTCGGTGACGACCTGGCCGAGGGCAAGCCGACCTTGCCGCTGATCTACACCATGCGCGAAGGCACGCCGGAACAGGCTGCCCTGGTGCGCAAGGCGATCCAGAAAGGCGGCATCGAAGACCTGGAAAGCATCCGCGCTGCCGTGGAAGCCTCCGGTTCACTGGATTACACCGCGCAGCTGGCACGTGATTACGTGGCCCGTGCAATCACGTGCCTGGAAGCCCTTCCAGCCAGCGAATACCGGGATGCCCTGGTCGAGCTGAGCGAGTTTGCGGTCGCGCGTACCCACTGACCCCCTCACTGCAGGAGCAAGCTTGCTCGCGAACAACGCCAACGATAACGTGCTCATTCTGATGTGACGCGGTGCATTTGAGTTCTTCGCGAGCAAGCTCGCTCCTGCAGGGTTAGCCACTTCGCCGCTAAAACCCTATACAATGTGCGACTTCTAGCCATCCTGACTGTCAAGGAGCCTTAGTGAGCACGTTGCCACCCTGCCCGAAATGCAATTCCGAATACACCTACGAAGACGGCGCCCAGCTGATCTGCCCGGAATGCGCCCATGAGTGGTCCGCCAGTGGCGAGGCCGAAGTGGCCAGCGATGAATCCGTGAAGAAAGACTCTGTGGGCAATGTCCTGCAGGACGGCGACACCATCACTGTGATCAAGGACCTCAAGGTCAAGGGTACGTCCCTGGTCGTGAAAGTCGGTACCAAGGTCAAGAACATCCGTCTATGTGACGGCGACCACGATATCGACTGCAAGATCGACGGTATCGGCCCGATGAAACTCAAGTCCGAGTTCGTGCGCAAGGTCTGAATCTGCTGCATCCATCCCGCGCCCGCCGCGGGATGGCGTTTTGCCCTCCCCCTTGATCCCCCTCACTGCCCATTCAGAAAAAACACGAAACTGCCAATAGGCACTTGCTATTCTACTAATAAGAATTATTCTCATTGAAACCCATCAAGGAGATGCAACCCATGACTTATTTGATAGATGCCTGGCTGGATCGCCCACACCCTTACCTGCGGATCCTGCATCGGGAAACCGGCGAAGTCTGTGCGGTACTGGAAGAAGAAGCGCTGAATGAACTGCAGGACCAGGGCGACCTGGACGTCATTGGCCTGAGTTCAAGTGAACCCGGTGTGCTGAAAGAGGTGGTGCGCAACCTGTTTCTGTTCTGCTATGCCCGAGCGTTGCGCCCGACGACGGAACTCAATGGCAAGTTCCATCCATGAAAAACCCGGCAACCCCCTGTGGGAACGAGCGGACTCGTTCCCACGGGTAGCCAGCAGGTCTTACAGAACGTCGAGCAGCTCGACGTCGAACACCAGAACGCTGTGCGGCGGGATGCTGCCAACGCCTTGGGCGCCGTAAGCCAGTTCGCTCGGCACGTACAGGCGCCATTTGCTGCCGGCATTCATCAGTTGCAGGGCTTCGGTCCAACCGGCGATCACGCCGCCGACCGGGAATTCAGCAGGCTGGCCACGCTCGTAGGAGCTGTCGAATACAGTGCCGTCGATCAGGGTGCCGTGGTAGTGGGTACGCACTTGATCTTCACGGGTCGGCTTGGCGCCGTCACCTTGAGTCAGCACTTCAAATTGCAGGCCGGAAGCCAGGGTGGTGATGCCATCACGCTTGGCGTTTTCAGCCAGGAACGCCAGGCCCGCACCGACGGCTGCTTCAGCCTTGGCTGCGGCTTCGGCTTGCATGACTTCACGGATCACCTTGAAGCTGGCGGCCATTTGCTCTTGGTCAACGCGGCTTGGCTTGCCGGCAAACGCGTCGGTCAGGCCAGCCAGGATCGCGTCCAGGCTCACACCAGGCGGCGGGTTGTCACGCAGTTGGTCGCCCAACTGACGGCCGATACCGTAGCTGACGCGGGTTTCGTCGGTGGACAGATTAACTTCGGACATGAAGAGGCTCCGCTGTAGGGCAACACTGAAAACCGTCACGAGAGCAGGTTTTTTCGTACAGCCCAGAACTAAAAGGGCCCGCAGACTAGCACACAAGGCCAGCCCATGATGAGCCCCCTCGCGGGCCATTATGTATCTACCACCGAGCCCGTAACGTGAGGCAACAAGCTAAAGCTCCCTGCATTATGGAGTTTTAGACATGACCGCCACCCCGCTGGACCACCCTCCCACTTTCGAGGAGATACGCAACAACCTGGGGCTGATCAGCGATTACCTGCTGGAAGGCACCCCTATCGCGGCGCAGAGCAAAGCTGAAGAGCTCATCGAGTTGGAGCGCCTGAACCAGGTCCTCAAGACCAGCAATCAAGCACTGCTGCACAGCGCTCGTCTGCTGTATCAGTCCGTCGAAGACAGCCACCTGGATAACGAGCAGGGCCAGGCGCTGCTCAGCGAATTGAACGCCGAGCTGGTCACAAAACTCAATGAACTCGATCTGCGCCACCAGATCGAGAACAAGAGCCGCAAGTCCTACCTCACATTCGAAGCCGGCGTCACGGCCCTGAAGCAAGAGGCCAGGCTGCGCATCAAGGATCGGTTGCTGCACCCGGAATGGATCAAAACGCTTGAAAAAATAAGCCTGGGCCCAGAGGCACGACCCGGTCTGTATGCACTGACGTTCACCTACCAGGATTTACCCGTCGAGGTCGCCGGGGCCTTTGTGCTCACCGCGCAGGCCACGCCTGTGGTCGAAGACCTGAGCGGCGATGTGAAGGTTGGGCCCATCCTGTTGTTTCTACCCTCGCGCGGCCTGGAAGCCTTTGACTCCCTGAGCGAACTCGACACTTGGCTGCAGCAATCGCTGCACAGTACCGCTCGACGCCAGGCCTTCATCGACTGCCTGCCACAGCGCTACCACGGGCTCAGCGCAGCCGGCATCTGGCCCCTGGCGCTTGAAAAAATCAACGGCGAGCCGCTGTTTGAACACCTCTATAACGCTCGTATAAACAAACGCAGCCTGGACATCGAGCGGGCGCTGAGCCTGATCGACAACCCCGAACACAGCGGCAAACGGCTCTATCAACAGTTGGACCAGGCCATTGCCGCCGCGCTGCCCACCTACGACCAACGCCTTGCACTGCATGCCCAAGCCTTGCTGGAACGCAGCCTGCGCTACAGCGCACCGGGCTGGTATCGCAGCGCCAATGCCACCCAGCAGACACGGCTGGCCGAACACATCCAGCAGTACAACCAGGCACGCCAGGCACTGAACGAGTTTTTTGGCCCCGCTGCCTCACCGCAGGCGCTGGCCCGCTATCAATTGATCGAACAGCTCGACCTCGATCTGGATATCCAGGATTTCAATCCCGATCAACTGTGGGTCACCGCACAGCGTCACGTACAGGGCGTTGGCGACTACGAACATAAAAAATCCCTGACCGAACTGGCCCTGCGCGGCCTGCACAGCACTGATGAGCAACCGGGCTCGGACTTTCTGCAAAGGACCACCCTCAGCTATGCAGACAAGCCGATGCCCGAGCACTACGCAGAGCTCACACCCAGCTATCTCGTGCAGTTGCTCAACACCGTGCAACCGCGCCTGGCGTTCCCCCAGGTCCAACAGGGCATTCACAGTAAACCGGGACTCAAGGGCGCCATCCGGCACATGCTGGATCGGCGCATCAACTGCCTGGCCTATGCCGCCCTGCTGCAAAACCACATCACCGAGGCGGACTACCAATTGATCCAGCAACTGCGTGAAGGCAGCGACCCACGCCTGAGCGCATCAACCCTGTCCCTGCACGATGCCCAGCTCCAGGACCTCTGGGTGTTGCGCCAAGTGGATGCCAACGGCAGGCCAATGCGCCTGCTGCTGTGCACCCCATCAGCGCCCAGGGCGGAACAATTCATGGCGTTCGACAGCGAGATCGCCTGCCAGACCCACGTGCTGGGCTGGAGCCGGGATAACGGCGCACCTCCCGGCAGGCACACCATGACCGACTACCTGCTCGAACGCGTGGCCCTGCGGTTTCGCCTGGCCATGGCAAAAACCCTGATGGGCCTGAGCTTCAAACCCCACGAGCAGGAGTACAAGGAAGTCAAATTCGACAGCCCCTGCAACCACGCCGATTGCCTCACCAGCATGGCCGAACACTTCCTCGCCACCCAAGTGGATGACCAACGCTCCAGCACACCCTCCTGGTTTACTTCCACCAGCGCCGCCCATCGCCGCAAGCTGCTGACACTGGCCGATGACGCCGAAGGCGCATTGCGCACCTACAATGCCGACCCGCAATCGGAGCATGCCTTTGCGACATTCGAGGCGTATCTGCACCAACACGCGAAAACCGCGCTCAACGGTCTGCTCGGCCGCCAACAAAACGATGTGGACCCGAATGAAGTGTGGGCCTACTACCCAAGGCACGTGGGGACGGCGACCCCGCCACCGGTCAACTACACCACGTTGTACCGCGACGGGTATGACGACAGCATCGGTTTTCTGAACGAGGCATTCTCACAGTCCGCCACGTTCAAAGGTCCCGAGGGCGTCGACCTCAGCCCGTTGACCGCGCAAAAGGTCGCTGCCTCGGTGCGGGGTACCTGGATCGGCCAACGCTATATCAACGAAGTGCGCAGCAAGCTGCAAAACGCCAACAGCCCAGGCTATGCAAAACGCCGCGATGCGACCCTGGCAATCACGCAATTGCAGATGCGCAATGCCGCTCTGGAATGCCAGCTCAAAGGCCATATCAGCAGCATCGACCTGGCTTGGCTTGACGCCAGCATTCAAAGCATGGGCGACACATCGGCCGCCGTTCGCGCCCGGTACCCGATTCATCGCCTGAGGATAGACGGTGACTGGATCATCGATACTTTCCTGTTCAGCCATGGCGACGATCCGGTGTTGCTCTACACCCCCAATGCCCCCGATCACATCGCCTTTCGCGAAGCACGGCTGTTCAACCACACCCTGAAAAAGATCGACGGCATGGTCGGCTACCTGACCGAGCGAGCGCCCATCCAATCGCGTACGCGCGTCGGGCAATTCCTGAAAACTGCCCGCGAGCAACTGCCCGAGCACATCAATCGAACCACCCCCAGCCCACCTCGTTACGACAGCCTTGCACGTGTCACGCCGCTTAAGGACTTACGGCACGAACTGTACAACCTGAAACTGCAACGCAAGATAGATGATGTCCTTGCCACCACCCCGCAGCGTACCCAGATGATCACGAACATCGTGTGGAGCTGTGTTGAATGGGTGGCCGCGATTGCGACCGCCCCCTTTCCCATCCTGAGCCTGGGCACCGGCCTGCTGCTGGCCTTCAAGGACGCCATGTTGGCTCTGGAGGCTTACCATCAGGGCCACAACGATGCCGCCCTCCAGCATTTGCTCGGTTACCTGTTCAACGCCGGCGGTGCCTTGTTTACCGACCTGCGTCCCGCCCTCGGCTCGATCAGGATGTCTGGCATCCGCGTACGCCCAAGCCTGCACGGCACACCCGATGCCCAGGCCATCGCACATACCCGCACCCTGCAAACCCCGCAGCCGTCGCCAGAAAACATGCAGCCCGTGCTGTTCCGCAGTGAGTGGTACTGGGCGCCCACTGCCCCGGATCCCTTGGGCCGTTACCTGCTGTTTCGCCCAGACGCCGCCAGCGGTCAGTTGCGATCAACGGCGCGCCTGGTGGAAAAAACCACCGACGGTCGCTGGCAGCGCTCCGGGGTCGCAGGCGGCGCCCCAAAATATGAAAAACTGCCCGACGGCGCCAATGCACTCAAGGCTTACGAGATCGATGCACAACACTGGCGAGATGTGGAACGACTGCTCGCGCCCGACTTCAGGCGGTCGCTGATCACGGATGACCCGGTGTTTCCCCCCATGTACTTCATCGATAAACACCGTGAACATATGGCGCCGATTCACCAGGCCTACCTCAAGCAGGTCGATACCCTGAGCCGGGACGCCGAAGCATTTTTCTCCGTGCCAACGCCCGCCGCCCCGCGCCCTTCACGCCCGCCACTGGCCAGCGACGCGGCTCACCCGCAGATCCTCGAGTCACTGTTCAAGCACAGCGACGGGCTGGTGATCGGCGAAGTGAGCGAGTCGATCGCCAGCAAGCAGTTTCTGATCGACAACATGGCGCAACTGGCCAGGCAGGGCGTCAAGCGCCTCTACATCGAACACCTGCCTAACGACGTGTTCCGCCTCAAGCTGCTAAAGCTCAACACCAAGGGCTCCTCCCGGCATATCGAAAAACACCTGGGCCGCGTGGACCGCACCTTCGGCCTGGGCGACGGGGCTTCGCCGTCCTACCTGAACCTGATGAAAGCGGCGCGCAGGCACGGCATTGAACTCAAGGCCCTGGATGCCGCAACGTCGTATGACATGAACCATGCCTTCCACATCATCGAAAACGCCAAGTGGCCACCGCGCGCCAATGGTTTGCGCAATTTCTACTCGCATAAAGCAATCAACGCCGACCTGGCCGAGCAGCCGAGAACACGCTGGGTGGCCCTGGCTGAACACAGCCGGGTGCGCACCTCTGAGCAGATACCCGGGCTGGCCGATTTGCACACGGCAATCGGCCTGCGTATCGACGACGTCAACACCGATTCGGCAGTGGGCCTCTGGAGCGATCCAGTGGATTTCAGGCTGACCCTGAAAACCTCATACCAGCCCCCCGCGCCTGCCGCTGCACTGCCGCCGCCTCTGGTCCCCAGCACTGCGGCGTTGCCCGAGCCGACTCACTTCAACACATTCGATGTCGCGCCAGCTTTCAGGGAGCCTCTGCGCGAGCTGCAGATGACGCACAGGGGCCTGGACTCGACCTACGCACCGGCGCTGCCGGAACTGCAAGAGCCCTTCAGCGCCTTTACCCAAACGCGGCGCCGCCTCTACAGCGCCGCCGAAGAGTATTTCAGCAGCTACGTGCCTCCCGCCAAAGCTACGCTGCCCGATACGGCCCTGCTGCGCACAGAACGAGATTTTATCCAAGCGGCCTACACCTATGCCCCAGGCCTGGTGATCGGCGAAGCTCATGCCTCGGAGTCGGCCAAGAAGTTTCTCATCGAGCACATGGCGGACCTGAAAAAACAGGGCGTACAAACCCTGTATGTCGAACATCTGCAAACGGACTTGCACCAACTCGAACTCAACCTCTTCAACCAGACAGCAACAATGCCCGACAGCCTGAAAGCCTTTCTCCAACGCCAGGATTTCGGGCACATGCGCTTTTACGATGGCAAGACCGTCCACTACCAAGGCCCCTACACCTATACCAATATCCTGCAAGCAGCCAACAAACACGGGATCCGCGTTCAAGCCATCGACTGCGCCGCAAGCTACAACCTCAAAGGGCTCAGGGGGCGTCACAGTCGCTCCTGGATCCCGACGTCTTGCGCAACTCGATGTTCAGCTACTTCGCCTCCCACGCTATCCAGGCCGACCAGGCCGCACACGGGGCGCACAAGTGGGTGGCGTTCATGGGCAGCGCCCATACGGACACCTACCTGGGCATTCCGGGCCTGGCGCCCATGCAAGGCGTCCTCAGCCTGCACATACGCGACACCGCCACCCGCCTGGCAAAAGGATTTGAACCGGGGGCCTGGCAGGTTTTCAGCGAAACCAAATGGCGAGCCCTACGCAGCGATTTCGTGCTGAACGTGGGGTTCGAGCGCATAAAAACCCCGGAGCCGTTCGTACCCGTGGACCGCTCACGCCTGAAGGACATCGGCCATTTCCTGATTGAACGCCCTACCCCTGAACAGACGAACCTGCTGCACAAATCCAACAGCGGCCAGATTGTCTCCACGCCCATCCAGATCGATGACGCGGGGCACTTCTTCATCGACCGTTGGGAGGCGCTGAAAGACCAGCGGTTCCTGACGCAGGACAGCCTGATCCAGGCACTCAGAAACGTCATACAACTGACTCCGGCACCGTAACCGCAGCCCATTGCCCTTGTTCGACAGGAACCTGGGCAATGGCGCTCACGCACGCTGTAACGCCTATGCAAAAAACCGTTTCAGATCTCGCATCGCCTGCCGATACAGCCCTACACACCTTAGCTGGGTCCAACAACAACACCGTCCAGCAGACAGACATCACTTTTGCGGAGCACTCGATGAACAGCTGGTTCGGTAACATCAGCGTCAACCTCAAACTGGGCCTGGGCTTCGGCCTGGTACTCGTCCTCACCTCGATCCTGGCCCTCACCGGCTGGACCAGCCTGGGCGGCTTGATCGACCGCAGCAACTGGATGAGCGACATTACCCAGCTCAATGCTTCGTTGACCAAACTGCGCATCGTGCGCCTGCAATACATGTTGGCCAACGGCGATGAAACCGTGGCGCAGAGCGTACAAACCAGCCTGGACGCCTTTGTCGCCCAGCAACAGAAATTGCTGGACAGCTTCAAGAGCCCGGAAAACGTCAAGCTGCTCAACGAGCAGAAAGCGGTCATCACCGCTTACCAACAGTCCCTGAACAAAATGCGCGAGGCTTACCGTAACGGCAGCGCCTCTCGCCAGGTGATGGGTGAGAAGGCCGATATCGCCAACGCGCAAATCGACGCGCTGGAAAGCAACGTGAAGCAAATGCCTGACAGTTCAGAGCACCTTGCCCAGTTCCAGGCCGTGGCCGACGCCAAGATGCAGTTCCAACTGGCCCGCTACGAGGTGCGCGGCTATACCGGCAACGTCAACCCGGACACCGAAGCCCGCGCCGCCGCACAGATTGAAAAAGCCATCAGCGGTTTGAAAGACCTCAGCGCCGCCTTCGGCGCCAGCCAGCAAACTGCGCTGAGCGCACTGGAGACCGCCCTTGGCGCCTACCGCACCGCAGTGCAGAACTACAAAGCGGCCAACGCCAACATCGTCGCCGCCCGCGCCGAAATGACCACCCAAGGCGCGGATATCGTCACCATCAGCGACAAACTCTACGAGATCCAGCTCAGCCGCCGCGACGCCGAAAGCGCCCAGGCCCGCAGCCTGCAGCTGATCAGCACGTTGCTGGCCCTGCTGGTTGGCATCATCGCCGCCCTGGTGATTACCCGCCAGATCACCCGCCCGATCCAGGAAACCCTGGCCGTGGTTGAACGCATTGCCTCCGGCGACCTGAGCCACACCATCCAGGTCACCCGCCGCGATGAACTGGGCGTGCTGCAACAAGGCATCCAGCGCATGGGCAGCACCTTGCGTGAATTGATCAGCGGTATCCGGGACGGCGTGACCCAGATCGCCAGCGCCGCCGAAGAGCTGTCTGCCGTGACCGAGCAGACCAGCGCCGGCGTGAACAGCCAGAAGATCGAGACCGATCAAGTCGCCACCGCAATGCATGAAATGACCGCCACTGTGCAGGAAGTAGCGCGCAACGCCGAGCAGGCGTCGCTCGCCGCTGCCGATGCCGATGGCCAGGCCCGAGCCGGCGACAAAGTGGTGGCCGAAGCCATTGCCCAGATCGAACGCCTGGCCGCCGAAGTGGCGCGCTCCACCGATGCGATGAGCCACCTGCAGCAGGAGAGCAACAAGATCGGCAGCGTGATGGACGTGATCAAGGCCGTGGCCGAGCAGACCAACCTGCTGGCGCTGAACGCGGCGATTGAAGCGGCGCGTGCCGGTGAAGCCGGGCGTGGGTTTGCCGTGGTGGCCGACGAAGTGCGTGGCCTGGCTCAACGCACGCAGAAATCCACCGAAGAGATCGAAGGCCTGGTCGCCGGTTTGCAAAACGGCACCCAGCAAGTGGCCAACGTGATGAACAACAGCCGCAGCCTCACCGACAGCAGCGTTGAGCTGACGCGCAAGGCCGGTGTATCCCTGGAAAACATCACCCGCACGGTGTCGAACATCCAGTCGATGAACCAGCAGATCGCCGCCGCCGCCGAACAGCAAAGCGCCGTGGCCGAAGAGATCAGCCGCAGCATCGTCAATGTGCGTGATGTGTCCGAACAGACCGCCACGGCCAGTGACGAGACCGCCAAGTCGAGTGTGGAACTGGCACGCCTGGGCAGCCAGCTGCAGCAGATGGTCAGCCACTTCAGGGTGTAGGTCGTGCTCTGGTCTTGCGAGATGCTATGACCGGCGGTAGTACTCACCCGCCGGTCAGCTTCCTGTGAGATCGCAACCCCAACCACACACTGGGATTGCAAAAAAAAACCGCCCTCTACCAAGGGCGGTTTTTTATGGCCTGCGATTTGGCGTTCAACCCTCGCCTTCCTCGACAAACACCACGCGATTGCCAAACGGGTCCTTGATGCTCATCTCCCGTGAGCCCCACGGCGTTTGCTCAACCCCAGGCTTGGCATACCGGTAATCCTTGCCCAGCAACTGCTGCTGGTAAGCGTCCACCCCTTGCGCCTGAATCCGCACCGCCGCCCCCGGCGAAGCATCGCCATGGTGCTCGGACAAATGCAGCACGCACTCGCCCAATGACACTTGCAGATACAGCGGGAAATTTTCCTCGAAGCGGTGCTGCCAATCGACCTTGAACCCGAGAAAATCGACGTAGAACTCCAATGCCTTGGCCTCGTCGAAAATTCGCAGGATGGGGGTGACTTTTCCTAAGTGCATGGCGACCGCTCCGTGTGTGAGACTGCCCACTATAAACAGGAAAAACCCCGACGCAAATCGCCGTTGCGCGCCAGAAAGCGCCCCGGCCGCCGACCGTTGGCCTGCCCGTCGCTGTAGCTCAGCACGCCGTTGACCCACACCTGCTCAATCCCCTCGGCCGCGCGCTGAGGTTCCTTGAAGTCCGCCACATCGCGCACCCGCAACGGGTCAAACAACACCAGATCCGCCCAATGCCCTTCACGAATTTCGCCACGCTCGGCCAGACCGAAACGCGCGGCCGACAGACCGGTCATCTTGTGCACCGCCGTGTGCAGCGGGAACAGCCCGACATCCCGGCTGAAATGCCCCAGCACCCGCGGAAAAGCGCCCCACAAACGCGGATGCGGGAATGGGTCTTCGGGCAACCCATCCGAACCGACCATCGACAACGGGTGCGCCAGAATACGCCGCACATCCGCCTCATCCATGCCGTAATACACCGCCCCCGCCGGTTGCAGGCGGCGCGCGGCGTCCATCAGGGAAACGTCCCATTCGGCAGCAATGTCCTGCAGGTCACGCCCGCCCATGTGCGGGTGCGGCGTCGACCAGGTGATCGTGATGCGAAACGCGTCGGTCACCTGCTTGAGGTCCAACGTCGAAGAACTGGCCGCATAGGGATAGCAATCACAACCCACCGGGTGGGTTTTCGCCGCCCGCTCCAGCGCCGCCAACAACTGCGGGCTGCGCCCCCAATTACCCGCCCCCGCGCACTTGAGGTGGGAAATAATCACCGGCACCCTGGCGTGCCGGCCGATCGAAAACGCCTCGTCCATCGCCTCCAGCACCGGTTCGAATTCGCTGCGCAAATGGGTGGTGTACACCGCGCCGTACGCCGTCAGTTCTTCACTGAGCTGCAGCACTTCATCGGTTTCGGCATTGAACGCACTGGCGTAGGCCAGGCCTGTGGATAACCCCAAGGCACCGGCTTCGAGACTGTCTTTCAACTGCACCCGCATGGCCGCGATTTCATCCGCTGTGGCCGTGCGGTGCAGGTCATCCATATGGTTACTGCGCAGCGCCGTGTGGCCGATCAGCGCCGCCACGTTGAGCGCGGGGTGGGCGTTTTCCACGGCCCGGCGGTAATCGCTGAAGCGCGGGTAGCTGAACGCCTCACGCGTACCCAGCAGGTTCATCGGGTCCGGCGGATCACCGCGCAGGCTGACCGGCGAAGCGCTGATGCCGCAGTTACCGACGATCACCGTGGTCACGCCCTGGCTGAGTTTGGGCAGCATCTGGGGGTGGCGGATCACCACGGTGTCATCGTGGGTGTGCACATCGATAAAGCCCGGCGCCAACACGCGGCCGGCTGCGTCGATCTCATGCTCGGCCGCTGCCGCAGACAGATCGCCGATCCTCTGGATACGCCCATCGCGCAGCCCCACGTCGGCGACGTAACCCGGCGTGTCGGTGCCATCAATGATCAGCGCCTGGCGAATCAGCGTGTCGTACTTCATATCAATCTCCGAGCGGCAGGCTATCGGGGCCGCCGCGATAATCGTCCAGGGCCAGTTTGATCCGGCGCAGGCGCTCCTGGTTGTCGTCCGGCAGGGCCAGCGCCAGTTCGGTGGCGAGCAGGTCGATGGCCAGCAGCAGGCCGTAGCGCGCCGCCGTGGGTTTGTAGATAAAACTGGTTTCGGCCGGTTGCAGCGGCAACAGCACATCCGCCAACCGCGCCAGGGGTGAGTCGGCCAGGGTGATGGCGATGATGCGCGCGTCGTAGTTGCGCGCCAGTTCCACCACGTCCAGCAACTCGGGGGTGAGACCGGTGAGCGAGCAGACAATCAGCGCATGCTCAGGGCCCAATGTCGCGGCGGTGACACGCATCATCACCGGGTCGTGGCAAGCGGCGATCGGGTAGCCCAGGCGTACCAGACGCACCTGCAATTCATCGCTGCACACGCTCGACGGGCCGCCCAGGCCGAATGCGTGGATCATCCGCGCCTTGCCCAACAGACTGACCGCATCGACAAAACTCGCCTGGTTAAAGCCCGACAAGTGCTGACGCAACGTCGCCTCGATATCGCCGAGAATCTGCCGGTGGAAGGCCGACTGCTCCGGTAAACCGGCAGGGTCCAGGAAGCGGCTGCCGACACCACTGGCCTGGGCCAATTGCAGGCGCAAGTCGCGCAGGTCCCGGCACCCGACGCTGCGGGCAAAGCGCGACAAGGTCGCCGTGCTCACCTCGGCCCGCTGCGACAACGCCTCCAGGCTGGCCGACGCAGCAAAGCCCACATCATCGAGTATCAACCGGGCGATACGCCCTTCACCAGCGCTGAAAGAAGCCTGGCGGGCGCGGATCTGGTAGAGGATGTCCATGGAGGCTCCGGGTTACAGGATGCAGGACAGACCATAGGTAAGACCGAAGGCCACCACCGAAATCAGCGTTTCCAATACGGTCCAGGTTTTGAAGGTCTGGATCACCGTCATATTGAAGTATTCCTTGATCAGCCAGAAGCCGCCGTCATTCACGTGGGAAAAGATCACCGAGCCGGCGCCGGTGGCCAACACCAGCAATTCCGGGTGTGGATAACCCAGGCCCAGAGCAACGGGCGCCACCACGCCGGACGCGGTGGTCATGGCCACAGTGGCCGAGCCGGTGGCGATGCGCATCAACGCGGCAAACAACCAGCCCATCACCAGCGGCGACAAATGGAACGCATGGGCCAGGCCGAGAATCTCGTTGGTCACTCCGGCGTCCACCAGGATGCGGTTCAACCCGCCCCCCGCGCCCACCAGCAACGTGATACTGGCGGTCGGTGCCAGGCATTCATTGGTGAACCTGAGGATCGATTCGCGGTTGAAGCCCTGGGCCAGGCCCAAGGTCCAGAAACTCACCAGGGTCGCCACCAACAGCGCGATCACCGAGTTGCCGATAAATAGCAGGAACTGGTTAAACCCTGTGCCCGGCGTGGAGATCACGTTGGCCCAGCCGCCGATCATCATCAGCACCACCGGCAACAGGATAGTGCCCATGGTCAGCGCAAAGCTTGGCAGACGGCTGCGCGGTTCGCGTTCGATAAATTGACGTTCCAGCGGGTTTTCCGCCGGCAGGTGAATGCGCGGCACGATGAACTTGGCGTAGACCGGGCCGGCAATGATCGCCGTAGGAATACCGATCAGGATCGCATACAGCACGGTCTGCCCCACCGACGCGTTATATGCCAGCACCGCCATCATCGCCGCCGGGTGCGGCGGTACCAGCGCATGCACCACCGACAAACCGGCGACCATCGGCAGGCCGACCATCAGGATCGATACGCCCACACGCCGGGCCACGGTAAAGGCGATCGGCACCAGCAACACAAACCCGACTTCGAAAAACAGCGGCAGCCCCACCAGGAAGGCGATACACACCATGGCCCAGTGGGCATTGCGCTCGCCGAAACGGTTGATCAAGGTACGCGCCACCTGCTCGGCGCCACCGGACTCGGCCATCATCTTGCCGAGCATGGTGCCCAGCGCCACTACCAGGGCGATATGCCCCAGGGTTTTGCCCACACCCGCTTCGTAGGACCCCATGATGGTGTCCGCCGGCATCCCGGCCATCAGCGCCAGGCCAATGGAGACCAGAGTGATGACGATAAACGGGTTGAGTCGGTAACGTGCGATCAGCACGATCAAAGCAATGATGGCGATGGCAGCATATGCCAATAGCCCGAAGCCCGGTGATGCGGCCATGCGGTACTCCTCGAGAAAGGGTCACGTCAAATCTGTTGTGAAACTCATAAATCATCTCCGAGAAGAGTTTTCAATTTTTATGAAAGTAATTTTCGTCCACGGATAAGCGCTGTCGCGTCGGGATATGCGCAACAGCCGTGCATGAAAATTCGGGGGGTGTTCTTACATGACGGTCAGAAAAGGCTGGAAACTCAATGAACCGCGTTGAGTCATAGAATGCACATCCCTTTAAACCCAGGAACATCGACCATGATTCGCACGACACTCGCCGCTGGCGCCCTGCTTCTCGCCATGTGCGGTATGGCCGCCGCAGACGACAACCCAACGTTGAAAAAATGCTTGGATGGCGCCGACACGACCGCCGACATGGTCGGTTGCAACGTCAAGGAAGCCAAGGTGCAGGACGCACGCTTGAACAAAGCCTACAAGACCGCCCTCGAGGCTCAGGAAGGCAACCGCAAGCAGGAGCTGCAAGACGTGCAGCGCCTGTGGATAAAATACCGCGATGCCAATTGCGGGTTTATCGGCTCAGCCACCGGCGGCACCATTGATCAGGTCAACGGCACCGGTTGCATGCTGGACATGACCCAGGCGCGTGCCCAGGAACTGGAAAACCTGGTCGGACCTTGACCCGTTACTCGTGATGCACCCGCGCGCGCTTGAGCAACTTTTTGCAGCGCTCCGACAAGTGCAGCACGCGCAGATGTTTGCCGGCCTTGGTGTAGCGTTCGCGCAAGGTCATCAGCGCGGCAATCGCCGAGTAGTCGACAAAGCTCAGGTGGCGGCAATCCAGCGTCACCTGGGCCGGGTCGTTCGCCGGGTCGAACTGGTTCAGAAACGGTGTGGTCGAGGCAAAGAACAACGTGCCGTGCAGGCGGTAGAGCTTGCTGCCGTCGGCCTCCAGATGCTCGTCGGCGTACAGCTCGCGAGCCTGTTGCCAGGCAAAGTTGAGCGCCGCGATCACGATACCGCAGAGCACCGCCGTGGCCAGGTCGGTGAACACCGTGATCACCGTCACCGCAATGATCACCAGCACATCGTTGAGCGGCACCTTGTTGAGCACCCGCAACGAGGCCCAGGCAAACGTCTGCTGGGACACCACGAACATCACCCCCACCAGCGCCGCCAGCGGGATCCGCTCGATCAGCGGCGACAGAAACAGAATGAACAACAGAATCATCACTCCGGCAAACACCCCGGAGAAACGCCCGCGCCCACCGGAGCTGAGGTTGATCACGGTCTGCCCGATCATCGCGCAACCGCCCATGCCACCGAACAGGCCCGAGACCATATTGGCCGCGCCCAAGGCCACGCTTTCGCGGTCGGGGTAGCCACGGGTCTCGGTGATTTCGTCGGTAAGGTTGAGGGTCAGCAGGGTTTCCAGCAGGCCCACCATTGCCATCAGGAACGCATAGGGGGCGATGATGCCGAGGGTTTCCAGGGTCCAGGGAATCTGCGGCAACGCGAACGTTGGCAGGCCGCCGGCGATGTGGGCCATGTCGCCGAGGGTACGGGTCGGCAGGCCAAGCAGATACACCGCCAGGCCCACGCCGAGGATCGCCACCAAGGCCGGCGGCACGGCGCGGGTGATGCGCGGCAGCAGATAGACGATGGCCATGGTCGCGGCCACCAGCCCGGTCATCACGTACAGCGGCGTACCGCTGAGCCAGGTTTCACCGCGTTTGAAATGCTCCAACTGCGCCAGAGCAATGATGATCGCCAGGCCATTGACGAACCCGAGCATCACCGGGTGCGGCACCATGCGCACCAGCTTGCCCAGGCGCAGCAGGCCGAAGGCGACCATGATCAGCCCGCCCAGCAGCACCGTGGCGAGCAAATATTCCACGCCGTGTTGCACCACCAACGCGACGATCACTACCGCCATCGAGCCGGCGGCCCCGGAAACCATGCCCGGCCGACCGCCGAACAACGCGGTGAGGGTGCAGATGATAAAGGCACCGTAAAGGCCCATCAGTGGGTTGAGGTGGGCGACCAGGGCAAAAGCGATGCATTCGGGCAGCAGCGCGAAAGACGTGGTGAGGCCGGCCAGGGCATCGGCGCGCAGACGGGTGAGCTTCATGGGGTACCAGGGAGTTGCGGGGGATTAGCCTGGGGATGGTACGGAATTGCGGTCGGTGGGGCCAGTAATGTGTAACAACAGATGAACCCAGCGGCCCTCTTCGCGAGCAAGCCCGCTCCCACATTTTGATCTGTGGCTTGCCCCACTGCCGATCAGTTAAGCGAACGCAATGCTAAAGCAACGAACATCCCCTGTAGGAGCGGGCTTGCCCGCGATGGCAACACCTCGGTCTCCAGCATCAGCAGGCATACCGCGCCAGCTTGGCCTGGATAAAGTCGAGGAAGCACTGAATACGCAAGGCCAATTGCGAGTTGCGGTAGAACACCGCATGGATCGGCTGGCGGTAACCACTGTTGAACGCCTCCAGCACCGGCACCAGGCGCCCGGCGTCGATGTCGGCGCTGGTCATGAAGTTCGACAGGCAGCAAATACCCTGCCCTTCCAGTGCCAACTGGCGCAGGGTTTCACCGCTGGACGCGGCAATGCCCGGTTCGATCCGCCAGCGGTCGCCTTCCACATGACGCAGCGGCCAATGGTTGAGGGTTTCGGTCTGGGTGAAGCCGAGCAGCGTGTGATCCGCCAGTTCGGCGACGGTCTGCGGCGCGCCGTACTGCCTGAGGTAATCGGGGCTGGCAAGGATGTGCAGCGGGGTACACCCGAGGGAACGCGCGTGCAGGGTGGAGTCGGCCAAAACACCGATGCGGATGGCGATATCGGTGCTCTGCTCCAACAGGTCGATGATCAAGTCATCACTGTTCAGCTCCAGCTGGATATCCGGGTAGAGGCTGCGAAACTCAGCGATGTACGGCACGATCCCATGCAGCATGAACGGCACGGCAGCGTTGATCCGCAGGCGTCCGGCGGGGTTCTTCTGGCGTGAAGACAAGCGTTCTTCCAACTCATCCATCTGCGCCAGGATCAGCTTGGCCTGCTCGAAGAAGTACTTGCCCTCCTCGGTCAGGTCCATGCGCCGCGTGGTGCGGTTGATCAGCGTGGTGTCGAGCTTGGCTTCCAGGCGCGACAAGGTGCGGCTGACCGCCGACGGCGTCTGCCCGACCTGCTCCGCCGCCGCCGAGATCGAGCCACACTCGATGACGCTGACGAAGATCTGTAGCTCATCGGATCGGGCTTTCACGGGCTGTCCTCTCTATCGGTTCAGCGCAGCTTACACCGAGAGGTTGAAGACCTGCGCCAGGTGCTGCTCGTAACGCGCCACGTCAGACTCGATGGCTGGGCGCTTCATCACGTCCACACAGAGGAAAGTCGGCAGGGCGGTCATGCCGAGGAATTCGTTGGCCTTGTGGAACGGGAAGTACACCGCGTCCACCCCCTTGGCTTCGAAGAAATCGCTCGGGTCGTCGAAGGCCTGCTGCGGCGCGTTCCAGGTCAGCGAGAGCATGTACTGCTTGCCGTGGATCAGGCCGCCACTGCCGTATTTCTGCGAGGCATCGGAACGGGTGCGACCGTCACTGGCATACAGGCTGCCGTGGCCTTCGGTGAAGACTTCGTCGATGTACTTCTTGACGATCCACGGCGCGCCCATCCACCAGCCGGGCATCTGGTAGATGATCACATCGGCCCAGAGGAATTTGGCCACTTCTTCGGCCACGTCGTAGCCTTCGTCGATATGCGTGACTTTAACGTCGATGCCACCACGGTCCAGCAAGGCCAGGGCAGCGTCATGCAGGGTGGTGTTGTAGCGGCCGTCGGAGTGGGCGAATTTTTTGCCGCCGTTGAGCAGGAGTACTTTTTTCATGAGAGTGCATCCAGAAGGTTGAAAATGTCTGAACGCAGGCTATCGGCAACGGCCCTCTGGAATAAGCCACAAAGCCGCAAAATACATTTGACCAGAAAGCACGAATAGAACGCTATTGTTAACCAGCGATCAGCAGATGGCTGCCCAACAGTGCCATGCCGACGAAGAAAACCCGCTTGAATAGCACCGCGCTGATGCGCCGGCGTAGCCGTTGGCCCAGCCACATGCCTGACAGCGCCGGCACCAGTGCCAGCAGCGAGGCACTGAACGCCCCGGCGCCCAAGTTGCCGCGCCAGGCCAACCCTGCCGCCAGCGCCAGCGTCGACACGCTGAACGACAGCCCGAGGGCCTGCACCAACTGATCGCGATGCAACCCCAGCGCTTGCAGGTAGGGCACCGCCGGAATCACAAACACCCCGGTCGCCGCAGTGATCACACCCGTGACCAGCCCACACAGCGGGCCCAGCCAGCGCTCGGTTTCAGGCTTTACGTGGAACGTGGGCAATAACAACCCGCTCAGCGCATACACCAGCAATGCCCCGCCCAGCGCACGCACCACCCACTGCCCGCCGTCCATGCCCAGCCACACGGTGCCAAGCCCGGTGCCGAGGAAAATCAACAGCAGCATCGGCCACAGCCTCTTGAGCAACGCCCCCAAATGACCGCCAAACGCCAATTGCCACAGGTTGGTGACCATCGACGGGATGATCAGCAACGCCGCAGCCTGCGCCGGCAACATAGCCAGGCCGAGCAGGCCCATGGCCACGGTGGGCAAGCCCAGGCCGATCACGCCTTTGACGGTACCCGCCAGCAGAAAGGTGCCCATCACCAGCAGGGTCAAGGCGAAGCCGAGGTTTTGGTAAAAGCTGAGGAAGGTATTCATGGGGCGATTGTGCGGTTTTTGAGCGGGGCTGGAAATTCGCCATATACTGAGGCAGCCTCTTGTTTTATGTGAGGCTGAGGACCCCAGCCATGCACTTTGACCTGATCGACCTGCGCCTCTACCTGCATACCCTCGACACCGGCAATATCACCGCCGGCGCCGGCCGCAGCCATTTATCCCTGGCCGCCGCCAGTGCACGCATCCGCGCGATGGAAGCGTCCCTGGGTATCGCGTTGCTTGAACGCGGCCGCCGAGGCGTCACACCTACCCCCGCAGGCACGGCACTGGCCCGCCACGCTCGCCTGCTGCTGCAACAGGCCGACCACCTGCAACAGGACCTGGCGGAATACGCCAAGGGTGTAAAAGGCCAGGTGCGCCTGTTGTGCAACACCACCGCCCTCAGCGAATACCTGCCCGAACGGTTGGCGGACTTTCTGCGCGAACACCCCAACCTCGAGATCGACCTGCAGGAGTTGCCCAGCCTGCGCATCACCCAGGCGCTGCGCCAGGGCACGGCCGACCTGGGGATCATTTCCGACGCAGTGGACACCCATGGTTTACAGACCCTAGCGTTTTGCCATGACCCGCTGGTGCTGATCGTGCCCCTGGGTCACCCCTTGGCGGGCCGTACAGTGAGTTTTATCGACAGCCTGCAACACGACTATGTCGGCCTGGCCGCCCACAGCGCGTTGGCGGTGTACCTGGAAGAGCAGGCGTTGCACGCGGGTTTCCGCTTGCAGACACGCATCCGCGCCGAGGGCTTTGACGGCGTGATGCGCATGGTCGCCCGAGGGGCTGGCCTGGGTATCGTGCCCCAGGCCGCATTGGACCGCTGGCCGTTGGAACATCGCTTCACGGCCCAGCCGTTGCGGGAAGACTGGGCCTGTCGACACCTGCTGCTATGCGCACGCTCGTTCGAGCACCTGCCAGGTTATGCCAAGGCCTTGTTCGACGCCTTGGCCCTGCCCTTGCGGAAAAACCCGTAATACACCGCCGACAGAATCAGCAGGAACGGTACGCCAAACACCAAGGTCATCTTGAATGCCTCGGTGAAATACGTGGTGAGCATCACCGCGCCCATCAGCACCAGGCCCAGCAATGTGCTGTAGGGAAACAGGCGCAGCTCGAAAGACAACTTCGCCCCGCCATGACGTTGGCGATAACGGCGGAAGAACAGGTGCGTGAGAAAGATCATGAACCAGGTGAAGATCGCGCCAAACATCGAGATCGCCATCATCAGGGTAAACGAGCTTTGCGGGTACACCACGTTCAGCAAGGTCGCCAGGGCAATGCCCGAGCTGGACAGCAACAGCGCATTCAGCGGAACGCCGTTCTTGCTCAATGCGCCCATGGACTTGGGCGCAAACCCTGCGCGGGACAGGCTGAACATCATGCGCGTGGTGATGTAGAGCTGGCTGTTCATCGCCGACAGCGCGGCGATCAGGATTACGAAGTTCATCACCCCGGTGGCACCGGGAATGCCAATGGTCTGCATCACCGTCACGAACGGGCTCTGGGTCTGGCCGGCCTGGTTCCACGGCACGATGGCCAGCATCAGCGCCAGGGTCAGCAGGTAAAACACCACCAGACGCACGATGGTCGCGCGAAAGGCCTTCTTCACCGCCTGCTCCGGATCGGCGGCTTCTCCGGCAGCCACGGCGATCATTTCCACGCTCAGGTAGCTGAAGATCGATACGATCACCGCGATCCACATGCCGCTCAGGCCATGGGGGAAAAAACCGTCGTGGGCCGTGTAGTTGCGCACACCGTACTCCGGGTTGCCCGAACCGAACACCACATACACCGCCAGGAGGATAAAGCCGACGATGGCGCTGATCTTGATGGTGGAAAACCAGTATTCGAAGTTGCCGAAGGTCTTCACGCTGATGGCATTGAGCAGGATCAGCACGCTGGAAAACGACACGATCCATACCCACTCCGGCACGTTGGCGAACCAGTACTTCATGTACATCGCCACCGCCGTGACCTCGGCGCCCACTGCCAGCACAATCGCCGCCCAGTAGGCATAGCGCACCAGGAACCCCGCCAGCGGGCTGATGTAGAACTCGGCATACGCGCCAAACGAGCCGGAGGTGGAGTGGGCCACCGTCATCTCCGCCAGGCAGCCCATCAGCAGCAACGTGATCAACGCCCCGATGGCGTAGCTCACCAGCACGCTGGGCCCGGCGTAACCGATGGCATAAGCGCTGCCCATGAATAGCCCGGTGCCGATGGCGCCACCGATGGCGATCATGCTCATCTGGCCGCAAGTGAGCTGGCGCCGCAGGCCCAGTTCGCGATGGGTGATCTCGGCAAAGCCGTTGTCTGGCGTGGTCACGTGGAATGCTCCTTTATTATTGTGATGTTTACTGCTGACACTGAACCCTGTGGGAGCTGGCTTGCCTGCGATAGCGTCGCTGCATTCACCACCGTCATCGCAGGCAGGCCATACACATTTGTTTTGTGTTGCCCTTAAGTGACGCTGTGACGGACTTTGAATTGCGGCTGGTCCCAGGTGTTTTCATCAAGAATCTCACCAAGGATTTCCACGGCGTCCCACACCTCGGCAAAGCTCGTATACAGCGGTGTAAAACCAAAACGCATGATGCGCGGCTCACGGTAATCACCGATCACGCCTCGGGCGATCAAGGCCTGGATCACCGCATAACCTTCAGGGTGTTCGAAGCTCACATGGCTGCCGCGCCGGGCGTGTTCGCGCGGGGTGATCAGCACCAGGCCGTGGGCGGCGCAGCGGGTTTCAACCAGCGCGATAAACAGGTCGGTCAGCGCCAGGGACTTGTTGCGCAGGCTGGCCATGTCGGTCTGTTCAAAGATCTCCAGGCCACATTCCACCATGGCCAGCGAGGTGATCGGCTGGGTACCGCACAGGTAACGGGCGATGCCGGTGCTCGGCGCATAGTTGGCCTCCATGGCAAACGGCCGGGTGTGCCCGAACCAGCCCGACAGCGGCTGACGCACCAGGTCCACCAGCGCAGGATTGACCCAGGCGAATGCCTGAGAGCCAGGGCCGCCGTTGAGGTATTTATAGGTGCAGCCAATCGCATAATCGGCCCCGGCCTTGTGCAGGTCGATGGGCACCGCGCCCGCCGAGTGCGCCAGGTCCCAGAGGCTCAGCGCGCCACATTCATGGCTCAAGGCTGTGATCGCTGGCATGTCGTACAGGTAGCCGGTCTTGTAGTTGACGTGGGTGAGCATCACCACCGCCACGTCCTGGTCGATGGCCTGGGGCAACTCATCGGGGCTGTTTACCAGACGCAGGCAATAGCCCTGCTGGAGCAGCTCGGCGAGGCCTTCGGCGATATACAGGTCGGTGGGGAAGTTGCTGGCTTCGCTGACGATCACTTTGCGCTGCGGCTGGCGTTGACGCTGTACGCTCAGCGCGGCGCTGAGCACCTTGAACAGGTTGATCGAGGTGGTATCGGTGATCACCACTTCGCCATCGCGCGCGCCGATCAGCGGTGCCAGGCGGTTACCCAGGCGCTGGGACAACTGCGCCCAGCCGGCGCTGTTCCAGCTGCGAATCAAGCCATTGCCCCACTCCTCGGCAATCACCTGTTGCGCCCGCGCCAGCGCTGCCACCGGGCGGGCGCCGAGGGAGTTGCCGTCGAGGTAGATCACCCCCGCGGGCAACGCGAACTGATGACGCAAAGGCGCCAGCGGGTCTTGGGCATCCAGGGCTTGGCAGTGGCTTCGATCAATCATGGGCAGTCCTGTTTTTTCAGGTGAGGATGGAGCAAATAATGAACGAAGATTTACAGAATTTTCGTGCAAAGTGGCAGGCAACAGGCTAATTAAGCTGTAGGAAATTCGAATTTAACCTGAAAACACGCGGATTTATTCTAACCATGATGCTTGACGCCACCGACCTGCGCCTCCTGCATTTTCTGCAACAGGATGGCCGTATCAGCAACCAGGAACTGGCGGAAAAAGTCGCGCTGTCGCCCTCCGCGTGCCTGCGCCGTTTACGCCTGCTCGAGAGCGAGGGAATCATCAGCGGTTATCGCGCGGTATTGAATGCCGAGCAATTGGGGATCGAGCTGGAAGCCATCGTCCACCTGTCGTTGCGCCAGGATGTGGAGGATTGGCACGAGACATTTATCAAGAAGGTCCAAGGCTGGCCGGAGGTGGCCAGTGCCTATGTGATCACCGGCGCCAGCAACTATGTGCTGCGGGTACAGGCGCGCAACCTCAAGCACTTTTCGGACTTTATCGTGAACCACCTGAACCGCACGGCGGGGGTGATGGATATACGTTCGGAGATTGTGTTGCAGAAAATCAAGGATCGGGATGAGGTGCTTGATCTGGTGCTGCGCAAATAAGCAGCCACCCCCTGATTCAAGGGTGCAAAGAGGTGCATGTGGGAGGCCCCACTCCCTCTTCGACATAGCGCTGTCGCGCAGCAAACGCGACCTCTGTGGCGAGCGGGCTTGCCCACGTGCCCCCGCTCGGCATGGGCACTGACCGGTAACGTTTGTAGGAGCGAGGGGTACATGGGCGGCCGCCATCGCAGGCAAGCCAGCTCCCCACATTTTGACCGCGTCGATCAGTCCTCGAGGGCACGCACGCGTTGCATGCGCTTTTGCTCCACCGGCGCAGCGGCCGCCTGCAACTCAAAGTCAAAATCGATCTGCGCAAAGCGTCCTTCCACGCCAAACTCCCGCGCCAGTTGCTGGTCGTCGCTGAAGCGGATCTGGGCGATCAACTCATCGCGCGTGGCGTAGGCAAAGTCATCATGCAGGTACGGGTCGTCCGACAGGTTGATCTGCGTGGTCAGGTGCCGATACCCCGGCGCCGAGATGAAGAAGTGGATATGCGCCGGCCGTTGCCCGTGACGCCCCAATTGGTCGAGCAGTTGCTGGGTCGGTCCGGTCGGCGGGCAGCCGTAGCCCGACGGTACGATGCTACGGAAACGGTAGTTGCCCTGGGCATCGGTCTCGATACGGCGACGCAGGTTGAACTCCGATTGCGTGGTATCAAACCAGGAATAGGTACCGCCGGTGTTGGCCTGCCACACATCGACAATCGCCCCGGCCAATGGTTTGCCATCGGTATCGCGCACTTGCCCGCGCATGAACAGCGGCACCGCTGCGTCCGTCCCGTCATCCAAGCGCGCCTCGTACTGGGAGAGCGGCGCGCCAGCCACATACAGCGGGCCTTCGATGGTGCGCGGTGTGCCGCCGGTTTTGCCGGCCTCTTCATCGGCGGCGTCCATCAGCATGTCCAGGTAATGCTCCAGCCCCAGCCCGGCGGCGAGCAGCCCGGCCTCCTGGTTTTTGCCCAGCTCATTGAGGTAGTTGACCGCCTTCCAGAACTCTTCCGGGGTCACTTCCAGGTCTTCGATGATGTTCACGGTGTCGCGCAGGATCCGATAGATCAATGCCTTGGTGCGCGGGTTACCGCCATCGTTGAGATTGCCGCTGGCTTCTTCGAGAAACTGTTGGGCGTGGGCAGTATGGGACAGTCGGATGGACATGGTGCAATCCTCATCTTGTAGTTATCAGGTGCAAAACAGGCTTAACGGTCGTCCGCATGGATCGACGAAGGGTGCCGGCACAGCGCATTCACTTCGATGGCCATGTAGGGGTAAAGCGGCAGTTGCATCAACAGATCGTGCAGTTCCTGCACGCTGTCGACATCGAACACGCTGTAGTTAGCGTACAGCCCGGCGATGCGCCACAGGTGGCGCCATTTGCCCTCTTGCTGCAGGCGTTGCGCCAAGGCTTTCTCCTCGGCCTTGAGGCCTGCGGCGCGCTCGGGGTTCATGTCGACGGGCAGGTTCACGGTCATTTTTACGTGGAACAACATAGCAGGCGCCTCTTAGGGTTTATCACGACGGAAGAACGCCAGACGCTCTTCATCGATAGCCAGGCCCAGGCCCGGCGCGGTGGAGACATGCAGCTGGAAATCACGGTACAGCGGCGGCTCGGTGAGGATGTCTTCGGTGAGCAGCAGCGGCCCGAACAGTTCGGTGTCCCAGGCCAGCGTGTTCAAGGTAAGAAACGCATGGGCCGAGGCCAGCGTGCCGATGCCGCCCTCAAGCATGGTGCCGCCGTACAGGCCGATGCCGGCGGCTTCGGCAATCGCCGCCGTACGCAACACCGCACGCGGGCCGCCGTTCTTGGCGATCTTGAGGGCGAACACCGAGGCCGCGCCTTCGCGGGCCAGGTTGAAGGCGTCTTCGACACACTCGATGGATTCATCGGCCATGATCGGCGCCGGGCTCGACAGGTTCAACCGCGCCATGCCGCCACGGTTGTTGCGCGAGATTGGCTGTTCGATCAGGTCGATACCGTTGTCGCCCAGTACCTTGCATGCGCGCAGGGCCACGGCTTCATCCCACGCCTGGTTGACATCGACCCGCACGCTGGCACGCTCGCCGAGGGCCTTTTTGATCGCGATCACATGGGCCAGGTCGCGGCTGACTTCTCCGGCGCCGATCTTCAGTTTGAAGATGCGGTGGCGGCGCAGGTCGAGCATCTTCTCGGCTTCGGCAATGTCCTGGGCCGTGTTACCGCTGGCCAAGGTCCAGGCCACCGGCAGCGCATCGCGCACGCGGCCACCCAGCAGTTCGCTGACCGGCAGGCCCAGGCGTTTGCCCTGCGCATCCAGCAAGGCGCTTTCGATCCCGGATTTGGCAAAGGTATTGCCGCGAATGCTGCGTTCCAGGCGCAACATGGCGGCGTTGACATTGCTGGCGTCCTGGCCGACCAACAGCGCAGCGAAGTGGCGGTCGATGTTGACCTTGATGCTGTCGGGGCTCTCGTTGCCGTAGCTCAGGCCGCCGATCGTGGTGGACTCACCGATGCCTTCAATGCCGTCGGCACAACGCACGCGGATGATCACCAGGGTCTGGTTTTGCATCGTGTGCATGGCCAGCTTGTGCGGGCGGATGGTGGGGAGGTCGACGATGATGGTCTCGATCGACTCGATGGCGCAAATCGGCATGGCAATACCCGTTGGGTTCTTTATTGGTTTTAGCTGATTCTGTTCCGCATTTTTCCTGGGTTCCAATATAGAATTAGTCTTGAACAATACCCCCAAGGTATGAAAGGAGCCGTTATGGAACTGCGTCATCTGCGCTATTTCCAGGCGCTGGGCGAAACCCTCAACTTCACCCGCGCCGCCGAACGCCTGCACATCGCCCAGCCACCACTGAGCCGGCAGATCCAGCAATTGGAGGATGAGCTGGGGGTGATTCTGCTGGAACGTGGCCGGCCGCTGCGGCTGACCGAGGCAGGTCGGTTTTTCTATGAGCACGCCAATGTGCTGCTCGAACAGTTGAACAAGGTGTGCGACAGCACGCGGCGCATCGGCCAGGGCGAGAAGACCTGGCTGGGCATCGGCTTTGCGCCCTCAACCCTGTACGGCATTCTGCCGGAACTGATCCGGCGGCTGCGCACCCACGATGCGCTGGAGCTGGAGTTGGGCCTGTCGGAGATGACCACCTTGCAGCAGGTCGAAGCGCTCAAGGCCGGACGCATCGATGTAGGGTTCGGGCGTATTCGCATCGACGACCCGGCCATCGTCCAGCGCGTGCTGGTGGAGGATCGGCTGGTGGCGGTACTGCCCACCGGCCATCCCCTGCTGGCCGCCCCCGCCACCCTCGCCCAACTGGCCGCCGAGCCGTTCGTGCTCTACCCCGGCAACCCGCGCCCCAGCTATGCCGACCATGTGATCGCGCTGTTCGACGCCCACGGTTTGAGCATCAAGGTGGCGCAGTGGACCAACGAACTGCAGACCGCCATCGGCCTGGTCGGCGCCGGGATGGGCGCGACGCTGGTACCGGCCTCGGTGCAGGTGTTGCATCGGGCGGACATTGGCTACACGCCGGTTGTGGAAACCACCGCGACCTCGCCGATTATCCTGAGCCGGCGGGTGAATGATCAGTCGCCGGGGCTGAGTCATTGCCTGCAGTTGGTGGAAGAGCTGATCTGAGACAGCCCCGACACGACACAAGCCAGCTTCTGCATTTTGATCTTCAGCATGTTCAGGTAATGCGCAGGCGGTTACGTTGCAATGTCTGGCTTGGCGACTCATCGAACAATTTCCGGTACTCCGCCGAAAATCGTCCCAGGTGGGTAAAGCCCCAACCCAGGGCAATTTCAGAGATGGTGCGCGTTGAGCCGTGTTCGAGGATTTCCTGGCGCACAGCGCCCAGCCGATGTTTTTTCAGGTAGGCCATGGGCGACAGGGCGAAGTATTTGCGAAAGGCATCGAACAACTTGAAGCGCGACACCCCGGCCGCCGCTTCCAGGTCTTCCAGGTGCACCGCTTCACGCGCGTTGTCGTGAAGGTACTGGCGCGCACGAATCAAGTAATGCGGCAGTTTCACGCCGAGTACGTCGCGCAGTTCTTCGGAATAATTGTTCGGCTGGGCCAGGATCAGGCCCTTGATCAGTGAGCTTTCCAGGTCACGGGTAAATGCCGCCTGCTCATACAACTCACTGCTGCGCTCCAGCTCGGCGATAAAGTAACGCGCCATGCGCCACCACGAGGCCGGGGCACCGTCCACCGCGTCCATCACCGGTTCAAAGCGCAGTGGCGCCTCGATCGGCCGTTGCAGCAAACCTTCCAGCGACTCACTCATCGCCGCCCGCGTGATCACCACTTGCAGCTTGCGACAGTCACCGGAAATCGCCAGCAACTGGTGCTCGTGGGGCGAGATGATCACGCCCTGGTCGCGGTTGGAGCTCAGGCGCTCCCCGTTCTTGCTCAGTTCCTGCTCGCCCACCAGTGGCAGGCTGAGGCTGTAGCTGCTGAAGTGTTCGGCGTCTTCGATGTCGATGGTCACGTCGGTGCCGTATTCGATCACACCCAAGGTCGTGGCGCGGGACTTGAACACATTGGCGTTGTGATGGAAGCGCAGGCGCTCGGGTGTGGAAGTCGCCAGGCGGTGCGGCCCGCAGATGCCCGACATCCAGCTGCAGGCGCCTTCGAGGTCAAAGCGTTGAATATGGATATCGCGTGTCTGGCTACTCATCAGGGTGCACCCACGGCGGTTAGGCGGTTGCGCGCTCTGGCGGCGCGTCGTTGTTATTGGGCAGCAAGTTCTACGCCACGCCAGCGGTATCGCCACTGGGTGGATAGCAAGGGGCGACTATGTGGATAAACCACAGGGTTTGGCCCCTTTTGCCTGTTAAGACAGTAGCGCATGACGTGGCCTCGCCGCACCGTATTGGGTATTTGCTGCACAACTTTTCGGCCCATCTTCCCCCAATTAACGGATAGCCCGCGCGCGGCCCCGCTGCCTCTAATAAACCACCCGATTAGCCCTATCAAAAAGGTGCCTCCCATGAGTGGTGCAAAAAGCGTTGAGCAATGGAAGAGCTTTATCGAAAGCTGCCTGGATTTTCGCCCGGCCGATGAGGTGTTCCGCATCGCCCGCGACATGTTCACCGAGCCAGAGTTGTTTGAGCTGGAGATGGAATTGATCTTCGAGAAGAACTGGATCTATGCCTGCCACGAAAGCGAACTGGCGAATAACCACGACTTCGTGACAATGCGCGCCGGGCGCCAGCCGCTGATCATCACCCGCGATGGCGAAGGCCAGCTCAATGCGCTGATCAATGCCTGCCAGCATCGCGGCACCACCCTCACCCGGGTCGTCAAGGGTAACCAATCGACGTTTACCTGCCCGTTCCACGCCTGGTGCTACAAGAGCGATGGCCGGCTGGTGAAGGTCAAGGCGCCGGGGGAATACCCGGAAGGGTTCGACAAAGCCACGCGCGGCCTGAAAAAGGCGCGCATCGAAAGCTACAAGGGCTTTGTGTTTATCAGCCTGGACGTGAACGGCACCGACAGCCTGGAAGACTTCCTCGGCGACGCCAAAGTGTTTTTCGACATGATGGTCGCCCAGTCCGCCAGTGGCGAGCTGGAAGTGCTGCCGGGCAAGTCTGCCTACACCTATGACGGCAACTGGAAGCTGCAAAACGAAAACGGCCTGGACGGTTATCACGTGAGCACCGTGCACTACAACTACGTGGCCACGGTGCAGCATCGCCAACAGGTCAATACCGAAAACGGCACCGGCACCGGCACCACCCTGGACTACAGCAAACTCGGCGCAGGTGATGCAAATACCGATGACGGCTGGTTCGCCTTCAACAACGGCCATAGCCTGCTCTTCAGCGACATGCCCAACCCCAGCGTACGCTCCGGCTACAGCACCATCATGCCGCGCCTGGTGGCAGAACACGGCCAACCGAAAGCCGAGTGGATGATGCACCGCCTGCGCAACCTGAACATTTACCCGAGCCTGTTCTTCCTCGACCAGATCAGCTCGCAACTGCGCATCATCCGTCCGGTGGCGTGGAACAAGACCGAGATCATCAGCCAGTGCCTGGGGGTGAAGAACGAGTCCGACGCCGACCGCGAAAACCGTATTCGCCAGTTCGAAGACTTCTTCAACGTATCGGGCATGGGCACACCGGATGACCTGGTGGAATTCCGCGAGGCCCAGCGCGGTTTCCAGGGGCGCCTGGAGCGTTGGAGCGACATCTCGCGTGGTAGCCATCGCTGGCAGACCGGGCCGACGCCCAACAGCGAAGCCATCGGCATCCAACCGGCCATGACCGGCACCGAATTCACCCACGAAGGCTTGTACGTCAACCAGCACAGCAACTGGCAGCGCTTCCTGCTCAAAGGGCTGGATGGACAAGCCCTGAAATTGCGGGAGGTGAAATGATGAATGCCCAATTGCAGTACCAGATCGAACAGTTCTTCTACCGTAAATCCGAGCTGTGCGACGCCCAGGACTGGGACGCCTATGTGCAACTGTTCGATCCGCACAGCGAGTTCCACCTGCCGCAGTGGGACTCGGAACACGTCTACACCCGCGACCCGAAACGCGAGATGTCGTTGATCTACTACGCCAACCGTTCCGGCCTGGAAGACCGCGTATTCCGCCTGCGCACCGGCAAAGCGGCGTCAGCCACGCCGATGCCGCGCACCTTGCACCTGATCAACAACGTGCGCATTGCCGAGCAGGCCGACGGCACGTTGGAGGTGAAACTGAACTGGCACACGCTGTTCTATCGCCTGGCGACTTCGGAACAGTTTTACGGGCAGGCCACTTACACCCTCAAGCCCGATGGCGACAGCTGGTTGATCACCCGTAAGCATGCGTTGTTGCTCAACGACACCATTAACTCAGTGCTGGATTTCTATCACCTCTAAACGTGCCTTTGTGACGAGCAGCCCTGTTGTAGTGAGCGGGCTTGTTGTGGCGAGCGGGCTTGCCCCGCGTTGGGGCGCGCAGCGGCCCCGGTCCAAACACTGCGCTTTGACTGAAGAAATGCAGTGACTTTATTGGGGCTGCTTCGCAGCCCAACGCGGGCTCGCCCTAATGGCCGTTCAGTTAAGCGAAAGTGATTCACTGTAGGAGCGAGGGGGACGCCTAGTTCTTGCTCGCGAAAAACGCCCAGGCAACGCGTTCATTCTCGATAAGCGCGGTGGCCCTGAGTTCTTCGCGAGCAAGCTCGCTCCTACAAAGAGCCTTAACTGAACGGCCATTAGGGCAAGCCCGCTCGCCACAGGCTGTGCGCACGTAATCAATATGCGGAGAACCATACATGAATCACAAAGTGGCCTTCAGTTTTGCCGACGGCAAGACCCTGTTTTTCCCGGTGGGCGCCAATGAAATCCTGCTGGACGCAGCACTGCGCAACGGCATCAAGATCCCGTTGGACTGCCGCGAAGGCGTGTGCGGTACCTGTCAGGGCCGTTGCGAATCCGGCGATTACACCCAGGATTATGTGGACGACGAAGCGCTCTCCAGCCTCGACCTGCAACAACGCAAAATGCTCAGTTGCCAGACGCGGGTGAAGTCCGACGCGACGTTCTATTTCGATTTTGACTCGAGCCTGTGCAATGCGCCGGGCCCGGTGCTGGTGCGTGGCACGGTGAGCGGTGTGCAGTTGGTTTCAGCGAGCACGGCGATCCTGACTTTACAATTGGAGACGACACTGGATTTTCTTGCGGGCCAATACGCCCGCCTTTCGGTGCCCGGTACGCAGAATTGGCGTTCCTATTCCTTCGCCAATCGACCGGGCAATCAATTGCAGTTTCTGATTCGCTTGCTACCTGATGGGGTGATGAGCAACTACCTGCGCGAACGCTGCCAGGTCGGCGATGAGGTGCTGATGGAGGCGCCGTTGGGTGCGTTCTACCTGCGGCATGTCACCCAACCGCTGGTGCTGGTCGCGGGCGGTACCGGGTTGTCAGCGTTGCTGGGCATGCTCGATGAACTGGTCGCCACGGGCTGCGACCAGCCTGTGCATCTCTACTACGGTGTACGCAGTGCCGAGGATTTATGCGAAGCGGCACGCATCGCGGCCTACGCATCGGCAATTCCAGGTTTTCGCTATACCGAAGTGCTGAGCGACGCCTCACCGGAGTGGCCCGGCAAGCGCGGCTACCTCACCCAGCATTTCGACCTGGCCGAACTACGGGACACATCGGCAGATATGTACGTGTGCGGCCCCCCTCCAATGGTCGAATCCATCCAACAATGGCTCGCGGATCAGGCACTTGTTGGCGTCCAGTTGTATTACGAAAAGTTCACCCAGAGTAATATCTGACTCCTCAGCACTTCTGAGGGGCTGATGCGGCTGCATTCACCCTCAAGAAAAACAAGTAGAAGGGAATGTTAATGGCGGATGACATGGTTAACCCGGTGGGCCTCAAGCGTGGTTTGAAGAACCGGCATATTCAGCTGATTGCCTTGGGAGGAGCCATTGGCACGGGGCTGTTCCTCGGCTCGGCCGGCGTACTCAAATCGGCGGGGCCATCGATGATCCTGGGCTACGCGATTGCCGGTTTTATCGCGTTCCTGATCATGCGCCAGCTCGGCGAGATGATCGTCGAAGAGCCGGTGGCCGGCTCCTTCAGCCACTTCGCACACAAATACTGGGGCGGTTACGCAGGCTTCCTGGCCGGCTGGAACTACTGGGTGCTGTATGTGCTGGTAGGCATGGCCGAACTGACGGCAGTGGGCAAGTACATTCAGTTCTGGTGGCCGGAAATCCCGACCTGGGTCAGCGCGCTGGTGTTCTTTATGGCGGTGAACCTGATCAACACCCTGAACGTGAAGTTCTTCGGTGAGACCGAGTTCTGGTTCGCGATCATCAAGGTGGTGGCGATTGTCGGCATGATCGTGCTCGGTTGCTACCTGCTGTTCAGCGGCACCGGCGGCCCGCAAGCGTCCATCAGCAACCTGTGGAGCCACGGCGGGTTCTTCCCCAATGGCGGCATGGGGCTGCTGATGTCCATGGCGTTCATCATGTTCTCGTTCGGTGGCCTGGAGCTGGTGGGCATCACCGCCGCCGAAGCCAATGAGCCACGTAAAGTCATCCCGAAAGCGATCAACCAGGTGGTGTACCGCATCCTGATTTTCTATGTCGGCGCACTGACCGTGCTGCTGTCGCTGTACCCATGGGATCAACTGTTGCAAACCCTCGGCGCGTCGGGCGATGCCTACAGCGGCAGCCCGTTCGTGCAGATCTTCTCGCTGATCGGTAACGACACCGCCGCGCACATCCTCAACTTCGTGGTGCTGACCGCAGCGCTGTCGGTGTACAACAGCGGCGTGTACTGCAACAGCCGCATGCTGTTCGGCCTGGCCGAACAAGGCGACGCGCCGAAGGCGCTGATGAAGCTCAACAAGCAGGGCGTACCCCTGCGTGCCCTGGCGATCTCGGCACTGGTGACGATGCTGTGCGTGGTGGTCAACTACGTGGCGCCCAAGAGTGCCCTGGAATTGCTGTTTGCGCTGGTGGTTGCGTCGCTGATGATCAACTGGGCGCTGATCAGCATCACCCACATCAAGTTCCGCAAGGCCATGGACGAGCAAGGCGTGACGCCGTCGTTCAAGACCTTCTGGTTCCCGTTCAGCAACTACCTGTGCCTGGCGTTCATGCTGATGATCATCAGCGTGATGCTGGCGATTCCGGGTATTCGTGAGTCGGTATATGCGATGCCGGTGTGGGTGGGGGTGATCTACGTTGCGTATCGGTTGCGCAGCAGAAACACGAAAGTTGCGGTAACGCAGTAACCGCCTGTGGGAGCGGGCTTGCTCGCTCCCACATCCGATTGCATTGCAAATGAAAAGCCCCGGTGATCCGGGGCTTTTTGTTTACAGCGTAGAGCGCACTCGCCACAGTTCGGGGAACAATACGGTGTCGAGCATCTTGCGCAGGTACCCCACGCCTTCGGTGCCGCCTGTGCCCGGCTGGAAGCCGATAATCCGCTCCACCGTGGTCACATGCCGAAAGCGCCACTGCCGGAAGGAATCTTCCAGATCGATAAACTTCTCGGCCAACTGATACAGGTCCCAATAGCGGCTCGGGTCGCGGTATACCTCGCGCCACGCCGCCTCCACGGAAGCATCGTGTACCGTCGCCGCCGTCGGATCGCGTTCGGCGCGCTGCGGGTCAATCGCCAAACCGGCCTTGGCCATCAGGTTGATCGCCTCGTCATACAGCGATGGCGTGGCAATCGCCACCTGCAGCTCCTGCAACAGCTCCGGGCGATGGGCATGGGGTCGCAGCAGCGCCGGGCTTTTATTGCCAAGGATAAATTCGATCTCGCGGTACTGGAACGACTGGAACCCCGACGATTGGCCCAGAAACGGGCGGATCGCCTTGTACTCCGAGGGCGTCATGGTCGCCAGCACCGCCCAGGCGTGCACCAGTTGATCAAAGATGCGCGACACTCGCGCCAGCATCTTGAAGGCCGGCGGCAGTTCGCCCTGACGCACGTGTTCGCGGGCGGCCTTGAGTTCGTGGAGCATCAGTTTCATCCACAGCTCCGAGGTCTGGTGCTGGATGATAAAGAGCATCTCGTTGTGGTCCGGCGACAGCGGGTGCTGGGCGCTGAGCACTTTGCCCAGGTCCAGGTAGTCGCCGTAGCTCATCGACTCGGAAAAATTCAGTTCGGCGTTATGCCATTCTTCCGGGGGCTGGTAGTCGGCAGAGAAGGGACATTGGCTCATCGCGTGGGCTCCTTGAGTGGGCGGAGAATGGCGCGTACGGGGCTGGCATCCAGGTTGGCGAAGCGCAGCGGCAAGGCGATCAGTTCGTAGTCGCCTTCGGCCACGTCGTCGAGCACGATGCCTTCGAGAATCGCCATGCCATGGCGCGCCACGGCGTTGTGGGCATCCATGGTCTTTGACTCTTGCGGGTCCAGGGACGGCGTGTCGATACCGATCAGGCGTACGCCCAGGCTGGCGAGCAACTCGATGGTTTGCGGGGCGATAGCGGTGAAGTTTGAATCCCATTCGGTCAGCGGCGCCTGTGAATAAGTGCGTAGCAGCACCCGCTCCGGCACGTTATCCACACGGCCTTCCAGCTGGTGCGGCTGCACCAGCGCGCCACTGCCCAGGCAATGCAGCACCCGGCACGGGCCCATGTACACATCCAACGACACCTCGCCGATCGGCGCGCCGTCGGCGCTGTAGTGCAGCGGCGCATCCACATGGGCGCCGGTGTGCGGCGACAAGGTAATGCGCCCGACATTCACCGGGCATTCCGGGCCGAACTGCCACACGCGCTCTTCCTGGAACGGCGTATCCCCCGGCCATGTCGGGGTCGCCGTACTCAACGGCGGGCTGATATCCCACCATGTTTTTATTGGGTTCATTTGAAGGCTCTCGCGGTTACTGAGGAGAATGATACGAGGGCCAGCCGTGAATTTTCTTGCGAATTCCTGCGTCGAGAGTGATTTCTTTCGCACTTACTGCGAGGAAAGGGCTGATTCACGCTTTGAAATTTCGTTTGATGACAGTCGATCAGCCGATGAAGATCCAGTGTGGGACGGCACTGTGCCTGAGAGATCGCATGGTGCTGCGCTTCTGGGCATCCCAATGTCGAGTTCAGACCACTGGCACAGCGCTCAAGGCCTTAGGGTGCATCTTTCCATTTCCTGCCTCGGAGCCATCATGTCCAAGCCCATTACCGTACTGCGCGACACCCACCCCCTGCCGGTCCTGGATGCCTGCAAATGGGAAAAGCTCGAAGGCGACCCGCACACCGTCAACCTCAATGCCTACACCAGCGAAGACGGCAGCAAGATCATGGGCACCTGGATATGCACACCGGGCAAGTGGTACGTGGACTACGTGAAGTGGGAATACTGCCACTTCCAGGAAGGCTACTGCATCATCACCCCTGAAGGGATGGCGCCGATCCACCTGCGGGCTGGGGATATCTTTGTGGTGGAACCAGGGATGAAGGGCACGTGGGAAGTGGTCGAGACTGTGCGTAAGTATTTTGTGTTTGCCTGACTCACGTCTACCGTGAACTACTTCGTGGCGAGCGGGCTTGCCCCGCGTTGGGCTGCGCAGCAGCCCTAAAGGAAAACGCCGCGATCTTGCTGGAAGATCGCGGCGTCTGGATCAGGGCTGCTGCGCAGCCCAACGCGGGGCAAGCCCGCTCGCCACAGTAAGCCTGCCCATTACAAGATTATTTGGGCTTGCGATAGCTGTTGATGATCGCCGAGAAGTCCTTGCCCCCTTCCCCACGCTGACTCATCGATTGATACAACTGCTGCGCCACGGCGCCCAGAATCACCGGCTGCTTAGCCTGGCGTGCAGCTTCGGTGGCCAGGCCCAGATCCTTGAGCATCAGGTCGGCGCCGAAACCACCGGTGTAGCCGCGTGCTGATGGCGCGGTTTCGATCACGCCTGGCCATGGGTTGTAGGTGTCGGAACTCCAGCAGCGCCCAGTGGAGCTGTTGATAATGCCGGCCAGCACTTGGGTATCGATACCCAGCGCGTCGCCCAGAGCCATGGCTTCGCTGACCCCAACCATGCTGATACCCAGCAGCAGGTTGTTGCAGATCTTGGCGATCTGCCCGGTACCGACGTCACCGCAGTGCACGATGTTGCGGCCCATCTGCGCCAGCACTGGTTGCAGGGTGGCGAACAGTTCCGGGGAAGCGCCGACCATGAAGGTCAGCGTCCCGGCTTGTGCTCCGCCAGTACCACCGGACACCGGCGCGTCAGCCATCACCACACCGTGCTGGGCTGCTGCTGCGGCTACATCGCGGGCGGTCTGCGGGTCGATGGTGCTGCAATCCACCGCGGGCACGCCCTTGCCGATGCCAGCCAGGACACCGTCGTCACCGAGCCACACGCTGCGCACATGGGCGGCGGCCGGCAACATGGTAATCACCAGCTCAGCGCCCTGGGCCGCATCGCGCGGCGAGCCGCTGATACTGCCGCCCAGTTCGGCGAGTTCCTTGAGCACCGCCTGGTTCAGGTCAAACAGGTTCAGCGCGTGGCCAGCCTTGATCAGGTTACGGGCCATGGGCGCGCCCATGTTGCCCAAGCCGATAAATGCAATCTTCATGGTCGTCTCCCGGAATCAGCGCAGGTTGATGGTGGTGTTGACGCCATCGTTGACCGTGTCGTCGTCGAACCAGCGGCTGGTGACGGTTTTGGTCTGGGTGTAGAACTGCACCACTTGCTTGCCGTATGGGCCCAGGTCGCCGAGCTTGGAGCCACGGGAGCCGGTGAAGCTGAAGAACGGTACCGGCACCGGGATCGGAATGTTGATACCGACCTGGCCTACGTCGATCTCGCTCTGGAATTTACGCGCCGCCGCACCGCTCTGGGTAAACAGGCCAGTGCCATTACCGAATGGGTTGGCGTTGACCACTGCGATCGCCTCATCGAGGGTATCGACTTCCAGCACCACCAGCACCGGGCCGAAGATTTCCTGGGTGTAGATCTGCATGTCAGTGGTCACGCCGGAGAACAGGGTCGGCCCGACGAAGTTGCCGTGCTCGAAGCCCGGCACCTGGATGTCACGGCCGTCCAGCTCCAGCTTGGCGCCTTCTTTCACGCCGCTTTCGATCAGTTCCAGGATACGTGCCTTGGCGCGCTTGGAAATCACCGGGCCCACATCGGTACCGGCCTCGCTGCCGGCATTGACCTTGAGCTTCTGCGCCAGCGCCTTGAGGTCCGGCAGCCATTGCTTGGACGCGCCCACCAGCACCACCACCGAGGTGGCCATGCAGCGCTGGCCCGCCGCGCCGAAACCGGCACCGACCAGGGCATTGAGGGTGTGTTCGCGGTTGGCATCGGGCAGGACCACGGCGTGGTTCTTGGCGCCCATCATCGACTGCACGCGCTTGCCGTGTTTGCCGGCCAGGTCGTAGACGTGAGTACCGACAGCAGTCGAACCGACAAAGGACACCGCCTTGATGTCTTTATGGGTGCACAGCGCATCCACCACCTCCTTGCCGCCGTGAACGACGTTGAGCACACCAGCCGGCACACCGGCTTCCAGCGCCAGCTCCACCAGCAGCATGGTCGACAGCGGGTCCTGCTCGGACGGTTTGAGGACGAAGGTGTTACCGCAGGCGATGGCCATCGGGAACATCCACAGCGGAATCATCGCCGGAAAGTTGAACGGCGTGATGCCGGCGCACACGCCGATGGGCTGGCGCAGGGTGTAGGTATCCACGCCCCCGGCAACGTTCTCGGCGAACTCGCCCATCTGCAATGTGCCAATGGAGCAGGCGTGCTCGACCACTTCCAGGCCACGGAAAATATCGCCCTCGGCATCGGCGATGGTCTTGCCCTGCTCGTTGCTGAGGACGACGGCAATGCGTTTGGAATGTTCGCGGATCAAGGCTTGCAGCTTGAGCATGATGCGCATGCGCGCGCCGATGGGCGTCAGCTTCCAGGTCTGGAAGGCACGATGGGCGGCGTCGATGGCGGCGTTGACTTCATCGGCCGTGGCGAACGGGACTTTGGCCAGCACCTGCTGGGTGGCGGGGTTGACGATGTCTTGCCATTCGGTGGTCTTGGACTCGACCCACTCACCGTTGATCAGCAATTTGACCTGTTGCACGGAAATATCGGCAGATGCGTTCATGTGGTCTCCAGGATCTTGTCGTTATGCAGAGAACCAAGGCGTTGAATCGCCTTGAAGAATGAGGCGTTCGGACTGTTTTTGGAGTATAGATGTGCAAATCTCTAATAAGAACGCACATAAAAGCCGGTTCAATATGCAAAAAAACATCACATCCCTGGGCTCCCTGAACTGGGATGACCTGAAGTTTTTCCTCGAAGTGGCCCGCACCCGCAAGGCCAGCGTCGCCGCCAAGCGCCTGGCGGTGGACTACACCACCGTGTCGCGGCGCATCAGTTCACTGGAAGTGTCACTCGGCACGTTGCTGTTCGAAAAATCCCGGACCAACGGCTTTGTGCTCACCCCCGAAGGCCAGCGTTTGCTGGGCTACGCCGAGTCCATCGAAAGCACCCTGCACATGGCCTGCGAACAAGTCTCCGGTTCCGGCGTGGCGCTGTCCGGCCATGTACGCATGGGCTGCACCGAAGGCTTTGGCAGCTTTTTCGTCACCCCGCAGTTGAGCCACTTCGTCGACACCTACCCGGCGATCTCGGTGGACATCCTGCCCCTGCCCCACTTCATCAGCCTGTCCAAGCGCGAAGCCGACATCGTCATCGCCCTGGAACGCCCGGAACACGGGCCCTACGTGTGCTGCAAACTGTGCGACTACAAACTGCAGTTGTACGCGACCCAGGACTACCTCGACCAACACCCGCCGATCCACCGCCCGACGGATTTGGCCGAGCATCCGTTTATCAGCTATGTGGATGATTTGGCATTCAGTTCGGAGCTGCTTTACCTGGCGAACGTGGTGCCTGGCGCCAGCGCGAGTTTGCGCAGTACCAGCGTGATCGCGCAGTACGTGGCGGCGCAGCAAGGGCGCTCGATGGCGATACTGCCGTGTTTTCTGGCAGCGCAGGACCCGCGCTTGCTGCCCGTGCTTGGGGAGCAGATTGCGATTACGCGGCAGTTCTGGATGTATTGCCGGGAGGATCTGAGGAAGTTGAAGCGGATTACGTTGTTGTGGGACTACATCAGGGAGGTGACGGAGCAGAATCAGGGGTTGTTGATGGGGGAGACGCGGGAGATAAAGTTTGCGGATTAAAGGGTTCGAAAAAATCGCTCACGACCAACTCAAACAAGTGCCACGACAGATCAAGCTAATGCGTAGCTTCAACGATGTCGTGGTGCTCACAGGTTTACGGGTTTACGGGTTTTAGAACGGTACTAGGTGCTTGCTATAGCCAAACTTAACGCCTGACGCAAAAAAACCTCCACACTCTCGCTGCTGAGTGCATTTTGTACACTCCGGTGCGTATTCGTTTTTCCAGTCGCTGATCGACTTTCGGTAATAAGGTTGAACATCTGAATTAACTAAGCACAGCTGATGATTATAAACCGATATATTCATTCCATACTTAGCCATAGTATTTACCGATCGACTAAGGACGTCTTTGTATTCGACTGGATCAATCCAAAGCTCATCAAGATTAGCCCTAGTGAAACCCATCATCTCGAGCCCCATCAGCGCTACATGGTCAACAAATAGCAGATTGCGAGCTATAAACTCACAAAGTTCTTGAAGGCGTTGCACCGACAGCTTGTGAATGACAACTCGGATCTCAACCTTCTGCCCCAAACGTTTCAGGTTAAGAATACCCTGAATTGTTTCGTCGAACGCACCTCGGGCTTGCACAATGTAGTCATGCAACGTCGGATCGTCAGAATAGAGGGGAATACCAATCATCGAATCTGGCAGGTTAAGCTGCGCATACTTTTCTGCGAAATATCTATCTTTAAAGCTGCGACCGTTCGAGAGGATGTGGATTGCGGTTCTCGGTAGATAGCTTTTTGTCAATCCGATGATTTTAAGGAAGCGTTCTTGGTTTGTCGTTGGCTCCCCTCCAGTAAAACCTAGCTCTCGAGTATCTTTTGGAATGAGCGGGATAAGGTTTTCGATCTCATCAAGTATCCACGAGTCATCAACATCTTTAGGAGGTTGTGAGCACATCAGACAGTAATGGTTACATTGCTCAGTGATCAGAATGCTATTGTGAGGAGACGATGCTCGAAACAATACGCTAATACTCTGACGATCCGTCGATAGACGGACAATGTCACCATCACCAAGATAACTGTAGTCATTCGGCAAGATTGAGTAGCCAGAGCCTGAAGGAAGAACTTCAGCAAAGTGCTTATATCGCTCTAATAGTAAATATTGAGCGAACCCTTGGGGAATATGCTCATTGGAAACTAAGTAGGCCATCTCCCTTCTTAAAATTGCAGGGAGGCTATGACTGGTCGAAATTTTCAACAGATTTAGGGTCTTGTAAACGTCAACCGCGTGGATGCGGTTGATCTTCCCGCCAAGCTTCAGCATCGGTTGGCCCACCCCATGAAAATCTGTTTTGTGTTCTCATCATTTCTCATAAGTTCAATGAGGTGCTTGAAGATCGCCATATTCCGTTTGCAAAAAGAAGATTCGGGTTTTCTTCCTAATACGTCCCCGTGGATCGCGTGATGATATACAGGTTCAGCACCGCAATATGGTTCAAATGCACAGTCCGAACACATTGGAGCACTTAAAGTAAATGAATTTTCAAGCGCATCAAGTAACGGATCAGAAAGAATGATCTCTTCATATGAACTCTCAAGAATATTGCCCAAACGGAATGCATGATCACCCATTTCCGCAAGCATACGACTTTCATCTGATGCGTAGACAGCTCCATCGTAGTTGAACACAATGGCAGCGATACCTGCACCAGCAGGATTCATCAAATCGACAAATCCAGGGTCACCTGAAGTCAGCATTTTCGTAAGTACGAGTGCAGAATATTGCTCTACAAATCTTATTCCAGACTTATTCAGCTCAATGATGTACTCAAGACCTTCCTTATAAAATTCAAGCCAGCGCTCAGTGTCGTACGACATAAACTTTCTGGTTTTTATCGCAAAGCCATAAGGGGAAAGCGTGCGTAAGAAGATGCTATCAAAACCCAAGCGTAAATATTCATCAATGATTTCACGGGCTTTTGGCAAGCTCTTATCTGTGGTTGTCATCAAAGCTGAAACTTGGTCATAACCAAGTGCAGCGCGGGCCTTCTTCAGTCCAGCCTCAAAACGCTGGTGACTATCTCTACCTGGTCTTGGGCGATTCGCATTGTGTAAGTCCATTGGACCGTCGAGTGAAGACGAAAGCACAATATTATGCTGACTACAAAAGTCGAGCACATCATCAGTCAGAAGTGAAAGCGTAGTGGCAATAACGAACTGTAAGTCACGCCCTTCCTGCTGGTTACGTTTATTTGCCTCAAGAACAACATACCTCACCATCTCAAAATTTAGCAGCGGCTCTCCACCCTGAAATTCAATTTTGATAGCTGGATTGGGTGATCTGAAGACAAAATCAAGCGACTTGTCGGCCATCGCTGTGGTCATGTCGAATTCGCCTTTGCTCTCCGACCTTCTCGATACCTGGCAATACGGACAGCTATGGTCACACCGAAGTGTCACCACAAAAATATGCAGATTGGTGAACTCAGCCAACCTAGACAGCCGCGTTCGCACCTTCAGCGCTAGAAGCTGAAGTGGCGCCTGTTCATTTGCAAAGCGAATGAACTGCTTTGATCGAAGCGTAGCAAACAGCGGTGATGAGAACGGTAGTGTCTTGCGGATAATTGGTTCAAGCATCGGCACCGGTATGACATGAAACTCTCCAGCCATACTGGTAATGACGTACTCATCGTCATTCAGACGATCAAATTTAAATGGAAGCAACTCATACGAATGTAGTTGCGCGTAAAACTCGAGTTTTTGGAATTTACTCACTAATCAAACCGGTTTTTGAAAAAGCCAATCCGAGTATTAAATTTTTGATAGGCTGCGTCTCAACCGCCAATTGGTGGCGTAACTGATAGTCGAGCACATCTTTCTTAAACTCTTGGATAGCAAGAAGAAAGGCCGGCTCATCCACACCAATATTTGACGACAAAGCGCAACAAAGCTCCCCTTTCCCAGTAGTGATTTCAACTGTCAGGGAATTGAGTGATCGATAAGCCGCCTTCTGTAAAACCTGTGCGTCGTAAAGCTGCTCATCGAAGATAACACTTTGAAAAAAAGCCATTATCGCCCCGAGTAGTGGGAGCTATGCGAGCTATGTGAAGCATGGGAGCTATGAGAACTGTGGTAGGCCATCAGTTGCCCCTGGTCTCCGCGCTTGAGAATGAAGGCGAACAAATCACTGCCACCACGAACAGAAAGATGCTCGCTTTGAGCCTGAGCTTGAAATGTGTTTTTTTCTTCCGAGCCGGGAGCGACAACGTCGTTAGAGGTCAGAGCTGAAACCTGCTCTGTAGCTAAAGCAGCTGCCAAGGTTGCTAGAGGCACCAAAAATGAGCGCTTTTTCATTGTTAATATCCTTATTGACACGAGGGTTATTGGTGAGTGTTCGCGAGAGACACGAATGATGTCAATATGGAACCGACTAATGGCACTTTAACGCCTCAAATAGGAAAAATTCCACTTCACTCATTTTCGGCTGTTTGCAATAACTCTCCGGTTTCATTCAGAGAACCCCTCGCTTGCTCACCGGATAATGCGTTCTGAGAGGGCATGCTCCGAGTCGAAAGAAGAACTCATGGTTGAAGGATGAAAGCACTAACTGCGACGATTCCCTTTAAATTGCAGGACGTTTCCTAGAGAATCTCCACCCTATTGCGCCATAGGATTTGAGTGTCTAGCCTCCTCGGGTCGCTGCATAACGGCGACTGGGTTTAGCGACCCGAGAAACGTAGGTACGACTTCCTCAACTCTTTTGGCCGGCAGTTTTTGCCGGCCTTATCGTGTTATGGCGGCTGTGCGCGGGAGACCTTTGGGTCTACCGGGTTCCCTAGGTTACCGGTTCGCTAACCTGCGTGCAGCTGCCACCTCTCCATGTTTAGCGACGTGCCGTGGCGGTTTCTACTTATTAACCTAAGGAAAAACCATGTCCAAGATCGTCCCCGATCCACCGCTTTCCTCCATCATCACCCTCGGCATCGTCACCTTCGGCGACTATGGCGAAAATCAAAAACCCTTGTTCCGCGTCAATGCCGGCATGCCAATCGAGGAAGCCCTGGAGCATGCCTCCACCCTGCTTTTTTACTCCAAGAAACTCGCAATGGAAGCCGCCATGGATGTACGAGGCGAGCAATACGCATGGGCTGCGCATTACCTGTGTGAGATGGGCAAGGCCGTGGTGGATGACTTGACGCAGGCGATGACATCAAGGAACTAAGCGAACGCGGTTTAATTGTGGGAGCGGGCTTGCTCGCGAATACGGTGGGGGCAGTCTATACATTCTTGGCTGAACAACCGCTATCGCGGGCAAGCCCGCTCCCACCGTTTGATTGCATTTCAGATTGAGGCTGGATGCATTCGCTCAGTCCGCTATCACCACGATCGACACCCGCCGATTCTCGGTACGCCCTTCGACGGTGTCATTGGAGGCCACCGGGTAGCTGCTGCCCAAGCCGCGCAGTTGGACGTTTTCTTCTTTCATGCCCACGCCGGTCAGCACCGTGGCCACGCTTTTCGCGCGGCGCATGGACAGTTGCTGGTTGTAGGCCTCTTTACCCGAGGCGTCCGCGTGGCCGTCGATGCGCACGCGTTGGATACCGACGCCCAGCAGGGCCTTGCCAATGCGTTGAACGATCTCGGTGCTGGGTGGGTTGAGGGTTTCGACGTCGCTGCCGAACAGCACTTTGCCCGACAGGCCGAATGCCCAGCCTTCGTCAGTCAGCTTGAAGCCTTGCTGCTTGAGGACCGCGATCTGCGCCGGGGTGAGGCCCTTGGGGGGAGCGGTCTGGCAGCCGCCGAGGGCGAGGAATGCTACGAGCAACGAGATGAATAAAATGCGTGCGGTCGAAAACAAGGGATCAACTCCTGTGTTGAACGTTGACGACAGAGTGCTCCGACTCCGCCGTTTGCTGGCCACCCTGGGTACCCCGTTTGGCCTGGTACATCGCCGCATCAGCGGCGTTGAGTAGGGCGCCGGGTGTGGCGCCGTGATCGGGATAGATGGCGATGCCGATGCTGAGGGAGGTCAACACCTGGGTATTGCCCGGCACGGCAATCGGCATGTCCATGCTGGCGATGATTTTGTCGACGATGCGTTGAGCGTCTTCTACCGTGTGCAGCGGCGCCAGCAGGATGGCGAACTCATCACCGCCCAGGCGCGCCACCAGGTCATCGTCACGCAGTTGCGCGCGCACGCGGTTGGCGACGGCCACCAGCACGGCGTCGCCCGCGGCGTGGCCAAAGTTGTCGTTGATGTCTTTGAAGCGGTCGCTGTCGAGGAACAGCACCGCCACCCGCTCATCGACCTTGGCCGCGCCGCGCAGGGCTCGGATCAGCCGGCCTTCGAAGAACGCGCGGTTGGGCAAGCCGGTCAAGCTGTCGTGGTTGGCCTTGTGGGCCAGGGTTTCGTTTTCGCTTTGCAGGTGGCTTTGCCAGGCTTCCATCTCACCGAGCAAGGCATTGAAGTCGCTGCCCAGGCTGTCGAGTTCGGCGATCCGCGCCGGCGGCACACGGCGGTCGAAGTCACGCTCGCTACGGGCACCGTGGGCGACGGCGGCGAGGCGCTGCAGCGGCTCGGTAATACCGCGCAACAGCCGTCGCGCCAAGTGCAGGGCGACCCAGGCGCTGAGGGCGGTGCAGATCAGAATTCCGGCCAGGCCGCTGAGCAGAAAGCGCAGCAGGCTGCCGCCGTGGCCGGTCAGGTGGATGCTGCCGATGGGGCGGCCCTGGTGGAGAATCGGTTGGCTGATGGGCTGTTCGAGCAGGCTCTGTGCCAATTCCAGTTCAAGCCGGGACAGCATGCCGGTTTCCGGGCGTATCCATTGCGCCAGCAACTTGCCGTTGGCGTCGAACACTTCGGCCTGGGCCACTTCTTCCGTGGACGCAATGAGACTGAGGGCCTCGGTGGCCGCGGCGCGGTCGTTGAACACCACTGCCGCTTCCACCGTATAGCTGATGGAGCGGGCGATCAGGTGCAGGTTGTGCTCGGCGTAGACTCGCAGCGCCAGCACGCCGAGCAGGGTCAGCGACACACTGGCCAGTGTCACCGCCACCAGCGCCAGGATCAGGTGCCCGCGGCCGATAACGGAGCGCAGGGTCGGTCGCATTGTCTGCGCGGTCATAACGCGGGCGCTCGACGACGGGACAGTTGCAACACGCTGGGATGAATGCGCACGCCGCTGCGCGCCACCGAGTCGAGGTTGACCTCGAACGACACTTGCTCGTCGTCCACCCGCAGGCAGAACAGGCTGCCCACGGTGCACTGGTCGCCACCTTCGCTGATGCTGAGCACCGGGTGGCCGATCAACGAGGCGAAAAGCTGGCTGCGCTCGTCATTGCTGAGCTTGCCGATATACACGGCGTCGCAGGCATTGACGATATCGGGATGGTCGGCCAGCAGACGTTGCACCACCACCGGACGACCGGTGGCCTGGGTGGTGCCTTTGATCAAGTCGTCGGTGTATTGGGTCGGGCCGATGATGCACAGGCGCAGTTGCACAGGCTCTACGGGCCAGCGGGCATAGCTGAGGATACCGAGTACCACTTGGGTGACCGCCTGCGCGCGCTGGTCAGCCGGGCCCGGAGCCTCGGCAAATACGCGGGGCACCAGCAGGCATAGAACCGCCAGCAGCAGCAGGCGTCTCCCGCTCAAACTACGCTCGGCCACGTTCATGCAGCGATACTCTCAGGTGTTTTCAGGGTGATGCCGCAACGATAGCACAGCGTCGGATATTTCTGACTCCTGACCCAGCTCCAGCATCAACCCACTCAAGCGCTTGACCTTGCGCCGCACGGCCTCTTCAAACACGCCGCCACGCGGTTCGATCAGGCTGAACCAGCGTTTGGCACGGGTGATGCCGGTGTAGATCAGTTCTTTGGTCAGCACGGGATTCAAGGCATCCGGCAGGATCAGCGCGGTATGGGTGAATTCCGAGCCCTGGGATTTGTGCACGGTCATGGCGTACACGGTTTCCACATCATTCAGGCGGCTGGGCAGTACAAAACGTACGCCGCCCTGGCCATCGTTGCGTGGGAAAGCGACGCGCAGTACCGGGGGGCCGCCGTTGCTTTCGGGCAGTTTCAAGGCGATGCCGATATCACCATTCATCAGGCCCAGGCCGTAATCGTTGCGCGTCATCAGCACCGGACGACCTTCGTACCAATGCTCGTCCCCCTCGATCAGCCGCACTTTGCGCAAGGCCGCGGTGATGCGCAGGTTCAACCCTTCCACGCCCCAAGGGCCCTTGCGCACGGCACAGAGCAATTGGAACGCATCAAACGCCTGCAGCAGTTGTTGCGCCCAGTGAGTCCAGGCAATGTCGTCGCGCGGGGTGTCGAGGGCGGGACGCGCACTCTGCAGCAAATTGAGGTAATAGCGATAGCCTTGGGCACCGTCGCCCTGCCCGTCCAGCACCAGACGCTCCAGGGCGTGGTCGTGTTCGCCCTTGAGGCTGACGCAGAACAGATCGTGGTGGCTGCGCGCGGCCAGCAGCTTGCGGGCTTCTTCGGCGTTTTGCTGGTTGACCCAACGCGCCAGTTGACCGATGCCGCTGCCTTCGCCGAAACGGCGCGAGTAGCGCAGCATCACCACTTGTTGGGCCAGCGGATGGCTACCGTCAAGGTCTTCGTGCAGGCCGCTGGCGCTGAGGTCTTCGCCGCTGACGGCTTGCAGCCATTGGCGGGTGTGGGGGCTGTACCAGCCGGCTTCGGCGTCACGGCACAGGTCGCCGAGCACCGCGCCCGCCTCCACCGAGGCCAGTTGGTCTTTGTCGCCCAGCAATACCAATCGCGCATGGGGCGGTAAAGCGTCCAGCAGGCTGGCCATCATTTCCAGGTCGATCATCGAGGCTTCGTCCACCACCAGCACATCCAGCGGCAGGGGGTTACCAAGGTGATGACGGAAATGCCGGGTGCCCGGGCGACTGCCCAACAGGCGGTGAACGGTGGTGACCTGGGTCGGGATTTTTTCCTTCACGCTTTCCGGCACTTTCAGCGACAACACTTGCTGGCTGATGGACTCGGTGAGGCGCGCGGCGGCTTTGCCGGTGGGCGCGGCCAGGCGGATGCGCAACGGGCTGCCGGCCTCCACGGCCGGTGCCTGCAAGAGCGCGAGCAGGCGCACCACCGTGGTGGTCTTGCCGGTGCCGGGGCCGCCGGTGACGATGCTGAATGCACCGCGAGTGGCCAGGGCACAGGCGAGTTTTTGCCAGTCGATCACACCCTCGGGCGCCGGCTGATCAAACAGGCCATTCAGGCGTTGGGGCAAGTCGGCGGCGACGCTTTCCCGGGTCGCCAGCCGCAGCCGCAGGGCGCTATCGATGCGCCGTTCGTAGGCCCAGTAGCGGCGCAGGTACAGGCGTTTGCCCGACAATACCAAGGGGCGGCTGTGCGCCGACTCACTGCCATCCACCGCCAGGGCGATCAATGGGCTGGCGGCCAGGGCATGGCACCAGTGGGCGCCGTCGAGGCCATCAAGCAACTGCGACGGTAATAGCATGGCGCCGGTCTGCAGGTCGCCTTCGGGCGGCAAGGACAGCGCGAAGTCCGGCGCCTTGAGGGTTTCGAACAGGTCGAGGCACACGTGGCCGTGGCCCAGTTGGTGGCTGGTCAACGCTGCCGCCAGCAGCACCAAGGGGTCGGCCTGTGGAGCGAGCTCGTACAGGAAGCCGACGAAGGCTTTGTCCAAGGCTCGCAGCCATCCCCGGTCAACCCACCGTTCCAGCAGTTGCAGCAGGTCAGTGGCGCGACGGAGGGGGGCCAACGCCTCAAGCGGTAACGGCGACAGGCTCATAACAGCACTCCTTGTTCCCAGGCGGGCTCAACCTTGGGTGGTATGGGCTTGCCCTGGAAGAGCAGGTCCAGGCTTTCGATCAGTTGCCGTGGCGGCCGGGTGAAATACGCACCTTGGCTGCTCGACCGAGTGCCACGCAGGAACAGGTACAACGCGCCGCCAATGTGACGGTCGTAGTCGTAGCCCGGCAGGCGCGCCTTGAGTTGGCGATGCAGGGCCAGCAGGTAAAGTACGTATTGCAGGTCGTACCGATGCTCAAGGATCGACTGTTCCATCGCGTCCTGGGTGTAGGCCGAATCGTCAGGGCCGAGCCAGTTGGATTTGTAGTCGGCCACGTAATACCGGCCGCCATACTCGAAGGTCAGGTCGATAAAGCCTTTGAACATGCCGTTGAGCAATACCGGTTCGGCGGCCACGCGGGAGACGCCGTTGTGAGTGTACTGGCACACCAGTTTGTCGAGGCCGAGCACGTCGACTTTGTGGCTGGCGAACCAGAACTCCATCTCGATCTGGTACTGCTGCAGGTTGCTCAGGGTGACGTGATCGTTATCGACCGGCAGCGGCGTTTGCAGCAAGTGGCCCAACCAATCGCTGAGGGTGATGATCCAGCCTTCCCAGTTGCGGCGGTTACAACGGGCGCCCACGGCTTTTTCAATGGCTTGCGGTGTCACGTTGAAACCTTCTTCGCCGGCCCACTCCAGCAGGCCGTGAAGGAAAGTCCCAGGATGAGGGCCACGTGGGAAACGGTGAATATCACCGCCGGATGCCGCGACTTCGCGCGGTGCGTCAGGGTCGAGGCGTTCGTCATCGAACAGCTTTTGCGCTTGTGGGCTTTCCGGCGCTTCGAGGTTGGCGACACTCATGCTGTCGCCAATGCGCAAGGCGCTGTAGGACGCGATCCACCAGTTTTCGGCGGCCTTGCGCTTGGGCAGCAGCGGCGCGAGCAACGTAGCCTGGTTACGTGGCGGGTGAAACACGATGTCTTGGGCGTTGGGCACCTGGGCATAGTGGATGGCCGGGCAACCGCCCTGCAAATCCAGCAACCAACGCGCGAGGCCTGCCGATTCCCCCAACGAAGCCCCGCCGCCGAGCAAATAGCCCAGCGCTGACAGATGCAATACCGAGCCGCTACTGTTGCCGCGCTTGAGGTCGGCCACGCCGAGCCAGCAGGCATGTTTGGCGCGAGTCAGGGCCACGTAGAACAACCGCAGGTCTTCGGCCAGACGCTCGTCATCGGCCTGTGCAATCAACTCGGCGGTCGGGCGCAGGCTGACGCGGGGCTTGCCTTGTTCATCGTGGTAATGCAGCGGCAGGCGACTGCCGTCCACCGGTTTGGCCGAGCAGATGAAGGGCAGGAACACCAGGTCGTACTCCAGGCCCTTGGACTTGTGAATGGTCACTACCTTGACCAACTGCTCATCGCTTTCCAGGCGCAGGATCTGTTCTTCCCCAGCCTGCCCGGAGAGGGCCAGGTGTTCGGCCAGATGGCGGATCAATGCCTGTTCGCCATCGAGTTCCGACGCGGCTTGCTGCAGCAGCTCGCTGAGGTGCAACAGGTTGGTCAACACACGTTCGCCGTCACTGCGGGTGATCAGGGTTTGCGGCAGTTTGAAATCATGGAGCAGGCGACGCAGCATCGGCAGCACACCTTGGCTGCGCCAGATCGCGCGGTAGCCACGGAACTGCATCACACGGGCTTCCCACGCCAATTCGTCCTGGTTCAGCCGCTCCAGTTCCGACAACGACAGGTTCAAGGTGACGCAGGCCAGGACCGCACGCAGCGGGCGCTCCACGTCCGGCTCGGCGCAGGCCTTGAGCCAGGCAAGCAGGTCGTGGGCTTCCTGGGCGGCGAAGACTGAGTCCTTGTCGGACAGGTACACGCTGCGCACGCCGCGGGCAGCCAACTCGGCGCGCACGGCCTGGGCTTCCTTACCGTCGCGCACGAGGATGGCGATGTCCGACGGCAGTACGCCTTTGAAGCTGTTATCCGGTTGCAGGAAACCCGCGCGGCCTTGCTGGCCGCCATTGAGCAACTCGACGATCTGCGTGGCGCAGGCTGCGGCCAGGTGTTGACGGTAAATGGCGTTGGAAACCGGCTGGTCGGTGGGCAGGTGCCAGAGGTTCATCGCCGGCAGCGTTTGGCCGTCGACCTGCAGCGCCTCTTTGCGGCCTTGGGATAACACCGCATGGAAGGGTACCGGGTTGTCGCCATTCGGTTCACGGAACAGAAACGCGCCGCGGCCCGTTTCCGCACGCTGGAACACATGGTTCACCGCTTCGACCATGGCATGGCTGGAACGAAAGTTGGTACCCAGGGTGTGGTGCCGACCGGTGGTGGACTGGCGCGCACGCAGGTAGGTGTAGATGTCGGCACCCCGGAAGGCGTAGATCGCCTGCTTGGGGTCACCGATCAGGAACAGGCCACTGTCGAGGTGGTTTTCTTCGATGCGGTAGATGCGGTCGAAAATGCTGTATTGCACCGGGTCGGTGTCTTGGAATTCATCGATCAGCGCGACCGGGAACTGCTCGCGAATCACACTGGCCAGGCGCTCGCCGCCTTCGGCTTGAAGGGCCGCGTTGAGACGGATCAACATGTCGTCGAAGCCCATCTCGGCACGTCGGCGTTTTTCTTCTTCGAAGCGTTTACCGACCCAACCGGCAGCATGTTGCAGCACGGCGGCGTCGGGGGTTGGCAGCGCGTCAAGGCTGGCTTTGAGCCCGGCCATGGCGTCGATGCCTGGGTGCTGCGGCGGGTCGCCCTTCCAGGCTTCGGCCATACCGTCGGGAGAAAGGCGGGTGAAGCCGGTGCCGATGTCCAGTTGCTCCTGGGTGTCGTCGGCCGCCCAGGCACTGATTTTTTCGAACCAGGGTTCGAAGTAACGAGCTTGCATCTTGCGGCCGTCCACCGCTTTGGCGGCCACGGCCTGCAGGCAGATATCGCGCAACTCGGCAGCCCATTGTTGCCAGGGGGCTTTGATATTGACCAAGGCTTCACGTCGCTCTTGCAGGCAGGCGTTGATCAGCTCGGCCGGCTCGCGATGTTCGTCGTTGGGCCGTTCGCTGCCGAACAGCGCGCGCACCCGAGGCATCAGCGCGGCGGGGCCGCCCCAGTTGCTGCGCACCCAGTTGAGCGCGTCGTCGTGCAGGGGGTAGCAGAACAACCGCCAGTAGTCGCGCAGCACTTCGCCCAGCAGGTCGCTGTGATCGGTTTCCAGGGTTTGGGTGAACAGGCTGCCGCTGTCGAATGCGTGTTCGCGCAGCATGCGCTGGCACCAACTGTGAATCGTGGAAACCGCTGCTTCGTCCATCCACTGGGCGGCGATGTCGAGGCGGTTGGCACAGGCAGGCCATTGCTCGGGGGAGTATTGCGCGCGCAGATCCGCAATCAAGGCATCTGGCTGGTCGATTTCATCGCGGAAAAATCGCGCGGCTTCGGCCAGGCGGATGCGGATGCGTTCGCGCAGTTCCTTGGTGGCGGCATCGGTGAACGTTACCACCAGGATTTGCGGCGGCAGCAGTTCGCGGCCAAAACCGGACTCGTCGTCGCCGTGGCCGAGGACCAGGCGCAGGTACAAGGCGGAGATGGTGAAGGTCTTGCCGGTGCCGGCGCTGGCTTCAATCAGTTGACTGCCTTTTAGCGGGAACGCCAGGGCCAAGGGTGTGCTGCTCATGCGCCGGCCTCTTCGCCTATGAGTGATCGCCAGGGGGCATTGATCAATGGTCGATACAGGGTTTCGCACCAGCCTTCGAATTCTTCGCTGGCCAATAACGCCGCGTAATCGGGAAATTGTCGGCTGAGCGCCGGGGTTTCGCGGCGCTCGCCGTCGCTGGTCAGGCCGTCGCCTTCGTAGGCTTTACTCGCTGCGGCGTGGGCTTTGACCGGGTCGGTTTGGCTGAGCCAGGCGAATGCGGTCTTAACGGCAACCGGCAGCGGTTTTCGCATTCCGCTGTGCCAGGCCATTAACAGGTTGCCGAGGATGTCCCGGGCGGTGGTTTTATCCAGCGGCGCCAGTAGCAGCGTGTCGTCACTGGCCACCAGGCCGGTGCTCAATGGCAGGCCGCAGGCACAGGCCACCACGTGATTGACCCATGGTCGGATCAGGCGATGCCATTTACGCGTCTTGATCGAACCGATGCTGTTGGGGATGGTGGTAACACTGAGAAATCCACCATCAGCGCGCCGATGCAGGCCGCTGATCCAGCCTTCCAGCTGAAGGCCTTGGTGCTCGAAACTGATCGGTTCGGCCCCCATGTGCGGGGTTGGCCAAAGAGCCAGCAAGTGCTGGTAGCGTTGCAGCAGATCGGGCAAGGGCTCGATCAGCTCTTTGCGCAGGGACTCGCCGAAACCGACCATGGGCAACAGGCCACTGCCTTGCAAACGCAGGGCTTGGGCATTAAGGGCCTGGTCGAGTTGATCGGGCTGGGTCAATGCGGCGTTCAGCAGGCTGTCACTCAGGCTGTAGCGCTGCAGCGCGTCGAGGACGAAGGGTTCTTCGTCGGCCAGGGGCACCTCGGCGGCTTCGAAGAATACTTTCAGGCGCTGGCTGAAGAAGTGTTTGACCGGGTTGCGCAGGAAGTCTTGCAACTGGCCAAGGCTCAGGGGCTCTTCCTGCTGGTGGTCCGCCAGTTCTTCATCGTCAGAGATGGTATCCGGCGCTTCGTGGAGCAATTGCCATTCGCGGGCATAGCTGAACAGCGGGTCGCCTTCGTGGAAGTAGCGCGCGCTGAAGGGTTGGAGCGGGTGTTCCTGGGTCATCGCCTCCAGCAACGGTTGTTCTTGTACGTTATGCCATCCACTGGCGATATGGTCGCGCAGTTGACCTATCAGTACAGAGGCCGGGCGATCGCTGTTGTCGCGGATACTGCGGCCAACCCAGCTGATATAGAGCTGGTCACGGGCGGACAGCAGGGCTTCGAGTAGCAGATAACGGTCGTCCTCACGCCGCGAACGGTCGCCGGGACGGTAATCGCTGCCCATCAGGTCGAAATCCAGGGGCGGCTGGGCGCGTGGGTAGTCGCCGTCATTCATACCGAGCAGGCAGACGAGCTTGAACGGGATCGCACGCATCGGCATCAGGGTGCAAAAATTGACAGCACCAGCGAGGAAGCGTTGGGACAGGCGCCCTTGGTCCAGCCCAGCCAGCCAGGCTTCACGGACTACGGTGAGCGGTAACTCATCCTGCAGGCCAACGGACTCACAGGTTTCCAGCCAGGTTTCCCGAAGTTGTTCGAGCTGGCCCAACAGGTAGTCATCGTGTTCGCTGGCGGGCAGGAAGAAGAGCTGCATCAGCCGTTGCAGGCGCTCGCCCCACTCCTGGGGAACCGCGGGTTGCGACAGAGCCTGATGGGCATCGTTGAGTGCGTCGAGCAAAGCGACCAGCGGGCCGATCAAGGCTGCATCGAGCCCGCCGATCTCATCGTAGGGTTCAATGCCCTCGCAGGCCGCACCGGTGCCAACGGCATAGCCCAGGAGCATGCGGCGCAGGCCGAATCGCCAGCTGTTTTGTTCCAGGTCGCCCGGTAGACCAAGCCCGGCACGTTGCTCGGCGTTCAGACCCCAACGGATACCGGCACCTTCGATCCAGCGGTGCAGCGTGGACAGGTCGCGCTCCTTGATGGCGAAACGTTCGCGTAGAGCGGGGACGTCAAGCAGGTCAAGAATTTCACTGACGGGAAAGCGACTGTCGGGGAGTTTGAGCAGGTGCTCGACGGCGATCAGCAGGGGATCGCGGCCGCGTTGGCCTTGGTCGGTCAGGGTGAAAGGGATGAAGCGGGGATCACTTCTTTCCAACTGGCCGAACACCGCCCGGATGTGCGGGGCGTAGCTGTCGACGTCGGGGACCATGACGATGATGTCCCGAGGGCGTAGCGCGGGGTCGTCGCTGAAGCGCTGGAGCAGTTGGTCGTGAAGAATTTCCACTTCGCGCTGGGCACTGTGGGCGATGTGGAAGCGGATTGAGGTGTCACGCCCCAGATCGACGGCCGGCCATAATTCGCGCGTTTCATTGAGTGGGCGCAGTTCGAGGATGTCGTCCTGGAGCTGGTTGAGCACTGTGGTGGGGGCGCTGTCGCTGAACAGGTCGATACGCCCATCGCGAAAGGCTGCGCGGTAGCTGTTGGGATCGTCGTAACTGTCCAGCAGGCTGATGTAGTCGCGGCCTTGTTTGCCCCAGGCGGCCAGCAAGGGGTGTGCGTGCTGGTGCAGGGTTTGGGGGTCGATGGTGACTGGCATGCCGACTTTGCGTGCCTGGCGCTTGTATTCGTTACGCAGTAGGTCTTTGTCGGCGACGATGTCGGACCAATGGTGGCGACAAGGGTTATGCACGCACAGCAGGACCTGGCTGAAGCGGGCGAGGCCAGCGAGCGCTTCGAGCGCTTGGGCAGGCAGCGAAGAAATCCCGAAGACGATGACCCGAGAAGGCAGGCCCGCAGGCGCGTGCTCAAGCGTATTGATGCGTTCGATAAAGCGCTGGTGTACGCCAGCACGACTTTCGGCCATACCCTCTTCACCGACGTCCAACAGCAAGGCGCGCCATAACTCGGCTTGCCAACAATTGGCGGGGTTGAGGGGCTTGGATTCGCCACGACCATTGCGCAATTGGTGGCGACCGGCAGCCCAGTCTTCCAGCCAGTCGGCGCGGTACACCTGGTATTGGTCGAACAGGTCGGCCAGGCGTTCAGCCAATTGGTAGCGCTTACGCAGGTCTGTGTCGTGGGTCAAAAAGCGCTGCAGCGGTTCAAAGTGCGGCTGGTCGATGAGTTCCGGGAGCAGGCGCATCAGCCGCCAGGTAAGCGGGGCTTTATCAAGCAGGGATTTGGGGGGGATTTCGTCACGGCCCAGGACCATGCGATAGAGCTGCCACATGAAGCTGCCGGGGAGTTGCACGTCGATGGCGGCAGCGATACCGCAGCCACCCATATCGTCATCTTCCGGGTCTTCAGCCAGGGCCAGTTTGAGCCATTGGGCTATGCCATTGCTTTGTACCAGGGCGATTTCGTTTTCCAGGGGCGCCAGGGGATAACGGCGCATCCAGCTCACTACCAAGCTGCGCAGTTCGTCCAGGCGATTGCCGTGAACCACCATGAACCCAGCGCTGAGGGACGTCGCATCCGGCATAACGGCTTCCTTGGGAAAAGCAAAATCGAGGCATGGACTTTAGCATTGAAGACGGCCGCGATGAGCCCCTCTGCACTTTCCGACCGCG